>CAWEYC010000030.1:0-36736 GCA_963813195.1 uncultured Alphaproteobacteria bacterium
CGGAGTTTTACGATATCGTTATCGATCATCGGAGGGTAAAACAATGACCGCCGTATCGACGATCTCGCCAAAGTTTCAAGTCTCAATCCCCAAAGAGCTCCGCGACAAGATGCGCTGGCGCCCAGGTCAGAAGGTCGCCTTTATTCCGAAGGGCTCTGGCGTACTGATGATCCCGGTGCCGACGAGGGAGGAACTGGTTGGCATCGCACGCGGAGCAAATAGTGAAGACTATCGCGACCGCAACGATCGCTATTGATGCGCGTCGTTGACACCTCTGCGTGGATCGAATGGCTGATCGACTTGGATCTCGGCCGCAAAGTGGGCCGAGAGATGCCTGAACAGGATGAATGGATTGTGCCAACGGTCGTGCAGTACGAACTATCGCGCTGGCTGATCCGCGAGGTCTCCGAGGAAGCCGCTGGCAGCGCTATAGCGTTCTCCAACGAATGCGTCGTGAGCCCTCTTGAGACGGCCGTGGCGCTAAGGGCTGCCGATCTCGCAAAGGAGCACTCGCTCGCCATGGCCGACGCGATCATCTACGCGACCGCGCTCGACGCTGGCGCAGACTTGCTGACCTGCGACGCGCATTTCGCCAATTTGCCGGGCGTCCTACATCTGCCGAAGATGCACCCATGACCACGCCGCCCCGCCGCCTGGTCTCCGCGGAGAAGCGTCCCGAGGACGACGTCGCCTTGCGTCCGCAGGTGCTGGCCGACTTCACCGGCCAGGAAGCCGCGCGCAAGAATCTCAAGGTGTTCATCGAATCGGCCAAGGCGCGCGGCGAGGCGCTCGATCACGTGCTGTTCGTCGGGCCGCCCGGCCTCGGCAAGACGACGCTGGCCCAGATCGTCGCGCGCGAACTCGGCGTCAACTTCCGCTCGACCTCCGGTCCAGTCATCGCCAAGGCGGGCGATCTCGCGGCGCAGCTCACCAACCTCGAGCCGCGCGACGTTCTGTTCATCGACGAGATCCACCGCCTCAATCCCGCGGTCGAGGAAATCCTCTATCCCGCGATGGAAGATTTCCAGCTCGACCTCATCATCGGCGCGGGGCCGGCGGCGCGGTCGGTCAAGATCGACCTTGCGAAATTCACGCTGATCGGCGCGACGACGCGCGCGGGGCTACTGACGACGCCGCTGCGCGATCGCTTCGGCATTCCGGTGCGGCTCAATTTCTACACAGTAGCCGAACTCGAGGGCATCGTCGGGCGCGGCGCGCGGGTGATCGGGCTGCAACTCGCCGACGAGGGCGCAAACGAGATCGCCCGCCGCTCGCGCGGCACGCCGCGGATCGCCGGGCGGCTGCTGCGGCGGGTGCGCGACTTCGCGGTCGTCGAGGGGGCGGCGGTCGTCACCCGCAAGATCGCCGACGGGGCGCTGCGGCTGCTCGACGTCGATCCGATCGGCCTCGACCAGATGGACCGGCGCTATCTCGAGATGATCGCCGTCAACTTCAGCGGCGGCCCGGTCGGCGTCGAGACGATCGCCGCCGCGCTCTCCGAGCCGCGCGACGCGATCGAGGAGATCATCGAGCCCTACCTCATCCAGCAGGGCTTCGTGCAGCGCACGCCGCGCGGCCGGCTGCTCACCACGCACGCTTTCCGCCATCTCGGCCTCGCCGAACCGGCGCGCGAACCTTTGCAGGCCGGATTGTTCGAAGAGGACTAGCGGACCGCTTGCGCCCGGCTCGCTTCGCGCGACAATGGGGCTGCCGAATCGGCGTCAGAAGGCGATCCCGAGACCGTGCCCACTCTTTTCCGCCTCCTCGTCGTCATCGCCGCTCTCGTCGGCCTCGTTTATGGCGGCATGGTCGCGCTGGTCGATCTGGTGAAGGTGCAACCGCGCGAAATGACCGAGATCGTCAAAATCCCGAGGGCGCCGCAATGAGCGCGCGCGGTCCGGCGGCGGCGCCTCGCCTGATCCAATCCTTCCTCGAAGCGATCGCGGCCGAACGTGGGGCGAGCGGCAACACGATCGACGCCTACCGGCGCGACCTCGACGACTACGCCGAGTTTCTCCAGGACCGCGGCGTCGCGCCGCTGGCCGCCTCGAGCGCGGACGTGCGCGCCTTCATCGCCGCGCGCGGCGCCGAGGGCTTTGCGGCGTCCTCGCTGGCGCGGCGACTGTCGAGCGTCAGGCAGTTCCACAAACATCTCTACGTCGAAGGCCGGCGCGGCGACGATCCGACCCTCGCCATCGAGGGACCGCGCCGCCCGCGCCCCCTGCCGAAAGTGCTTTCCGTTGCGGAAGTCGAAAAGCTGATCGCCGTTGCGCGCGAAGGCCTCGACGCGGCGCGTCCGCCGCGCGAGCGCCTCGCGGCGGCCCGCATGGCCTGCCTGATCGAGCTTCTCTACGCCTCGGGCTTACGCGTCTCCGAGCTCGTCGCCCTGCCGAAATCGGCGGCGCGCGCCAAAGAACCGTTGATCGCCGTGCGCGGCAAGGGCAACAAG
The DNA here is from genome assembly GCA_963813195.1 of uncultured Alphaproteobacteria bacterium. Taxonomy (GTDB): domain Bacteria; phylum Pseudomonadota; class Alphaproteobacteria; order Rhizobiales; family Beijerinckiaceae; genus Roseiarcus. The sequence goes on from CAWEYC010000030.1 coordinate 2,450, forward strand.
GAGCGCCTCGCGCCGATCTCGGAGCCGGCCCGCGCGGCGATGAAGCGCTATCGCGATCTCATCGACGAGCTTGCGCCGGCGGCGGCAAGCGGGCCATGGCTGTTTCCCTCGGAGAGCGAAAGCGGCCATCTGACGCGCCAGGCTTTTGCGCGCGATCTCAAGACGGTCGCGGCGGCGGCGGGAATCGCTGCCGCGCGGGTGAGCCCGCATGTGCTGCGGCACGCCTTCGCCAGCCACCTGCTGCAAAATGGCGCCGATCTGCGCGTCGTGCAGGATCTCCTCGGCCACGCCGATATTTCGACGACGCAGATCTACACCCACGTGCTCGACGAGCGCGCCAAGGCGATGGTGCGCGATCTGCATCCGCTCAACGACGAGGACGGCGCGTGAGCGAGGCTCCCTGGCGCCCGACGCTCGACGGCATCGTCATCGCCTGTCGCCTGACGCCCAAAGGCGGCCGCGACGCGATCGACGGCGCGGCGACGCTGTCGGATGGATCGCGCGTGCTGCTGGCCCGCGTGCGCGCCGCGCCAGAGGACGGCAAGGCGAACGAGGCGTTGTGCGCGCTGATCGCCGACAAGCTCGGGGTGGCGGCGTCAAAGGTGCGGCTCGTCGCTGGCGCGAAGAGCCGGGTCAAGCAGGTGGCGGTGACGGGGGAGCTGGAGGGGTTGGTGGAGGCGCTGAAGGGGCTGCCGCGCACAGGGGAGTCGTCTTCAGGCGCGAGCAGGTGATTTCAATGGGTTGCGAGCTGATTTCCGCCGTGGCGGTGCAAGGCGCGAAAGGTGTGGCGATTTTCTGGGTAATTGTCAGAAATTTCTCCCGCGCAGAGCTTCGCACGCCCCCTCCAGGCCAGGAAACAACGAACCTGCTGTGATGCCCATCAGAGCAAGCTCCTACATAACAAGATCGCGCTGCCGTACGGGAAGATCAATCGCACTTAGGTAAGGGCGACCATTCGTATGCTCCACCCAGCTTATATAGGTCTCTAGGTCGCCGACGTTCGACATTGTTGAGATTCCCTGTTGGGGAATAAATCGTGAATTGTCGAATGCAACAGCGTCTAATACAGACATATGCGGACGCATCGGAAACAGTTTGATAAATTGAGGAAGCTGATTCCAGGCCAGAATGTCAAACTGGTATATCCTAATCTTATCGCCTCGCTTGTATTTATTTCGTGCTCGAATATTACGATAAGCAAAGAATATTGCGACGTAGGGATACCATGTCCAATCTAGCAAAGGAGTCGAATAGCCATCGTCCCGACAGTGCGATATTGGCGCTGCCCGCCATCAACGACGTCCGCTGCTTTAGCGGCGCATAAGTCAGATGACTTCACAACAAATCGCAAATGATCGAGTCTGAGGCGGTAGCTATGGTTGATCAGTGTAATTTTGGCATACGTCCCTCCGCACGGTTCAGGTCCGTGAGCCTGCGGCCGATGCCCCCCTCTCCCGTTCGGGAGAGGGGTCGGGGGTGAGGGTTTTAGGAAGGCGCCGGCATGGTCTCCGAACCGCATCGTTTCGCTCGCGGCCTACGCAAAGGTTCGACCTCTGCCGAGGACATTTTGTGGGCGCGGCTGCGCGGCTCGCGCTTTCACAGCGCTAAATTCAAACGGCAGGTTCCGATTGATCGCTATGTCGTGGATTTCTGCTGCCACGCCGCGCGCCTCGTGGTTGAGATCGACGGCGTGCAGCACGAATGGCAATCTCCGTACGACGATGTTCGCACGAAGACCCTGGAAAGCGCCGGTTTCCAGGTGGTGCGTTTCACTAACGAGGAAGTCCGCGACGATCTCGAAGGCGTTCTGCGGAAGCTCGGAGAGGAATTGCGTCTGCCGTTCGACTAGACCCTCACCCCCGGCCCCTCTCCCGAACGGGAGAGGGGAGGGCGACTAACCCGATCCTCAGTACCGATAGTGCTCCGCCTTGAACGGCCCCTGCTGCGACACGCCGAGGTACTTCGACTGCTCGTCCGTCAGCTTGGTCAGCTTCACCCCGATCTTGTCGAGATGCAGCGCGGCGACCTTCTCGTCGAGGTGCTTGGGCAGCGTGTAGACCTGCTTCTGATACTGGCCGGGCTTGGTGAAGAGCTCGATCTGCGCCAGCGTCTGGTTGGTGAACGAGGCCGACATCACGAAGGACGGGTGGCCGGTCGCGTTGCCGAGGTTCACCAGGCGGCCTTCCGACAGTAGGATGATGCGTCGGCCGCTGGCGAACTCGATCTCGTCGACCTGCGGCTTGACGTTGTTCCACTTGAGATTGCGCAGGCTCGCGACCTGGATCTCGGAATCGAAGTGGCCGATGTTGCAGACGATGGCGCGATCCTTCATCTGGCGCATGTGCTCGATGGTGATCACGTCGACGTTGCCGGTCGCGGTGACGAAAATGTCGGCGCGCGGCGCGGCGTCCTCCATCGTCGTCACTTCATAGCCTTCCATCGCCGCCTGCAGCGCGCAGATCGGGTCGACCTCCGACACCATCACGCGGCAGCCGGCGTTGCGCAGCGAAGCGGCCGAGCCTTTGCCGACGTCGCCGAAGCCCGCGACCATCGCGATCTTGCCAGCCATCATCACGTCGGTGCCGCGGCGGATGCCGTCGACCAGCAATTCGCGGCAGCCGTAGAGGTTGTCGAACTTGGACTTGGTCACGCTGTCGTTGACGTTGATCGCCGGCCAGAGGAGCTTGCCCTCCTTCGCCATCACATAGAGACGATGGACGCCGGTGGTGGTCTCCTCGGTGACGCCACGGATCGAGGCGGCGTTCTTGGCGTACCAGCCGGGCTTGCTGGCGAGGCGGCTCTTGATCGCCGCGAACAGAACTTCCTCTTCCTCGTTGGTGGCTTTGTCGAGGAACGCCGTGTCGCCATTCTCGGCGCGCAGGCCCAGGTGAATGAGCAAGGTCGCGTCGCCGCCGTCGTCGAGGATCATGTTCGGGCAGCCGCCGTCGCTCCACTCGAAGATGCGATGCGTGTAGTCCCAGTAGTCCTTCAGGCTCTCGCCCTTGATGGCGAAGACCGGCGTGCCGGTCGCGGCGATCGCGGCGGCGGCGTGGTCCTGCGTCGAATAGATGTTGCACGAGGCCCAGCGCACGTCCGCGCCGAGCGCCTGCAGCGTCTCGATCAGCACCGCGGTCTGGATCGTCATGTGGAGCGAGCCGGCGACGCGCGCGCCCTTGAGCGGCTGGGAGGCGGCGAATTCCGCCCGCGTCGCCATCAGGCCGGGCATTTCGGTCTCGGCGATCGCAATTTCTTTGCGGCCGAAGGCGGCAAGGCCGAGATCGGCGACGGCGTAATCGTTGGTCATCAGGAAAAACCTCGGCGGAATGGATCGGGGACGAGCCATATCAAATCCGCCGGAGAGACACAATAAAGATATAAGCAAATCTTTATATGGCCTAACCCCAAAGTTGCAAGCATCCAGCGGCGCGTTGCCATTGAGCGCAGAATTGAACCGTTCATCGACCATCCGCTCGAACAGGCCTTGTCTTTTGTTCGGTTCCGCGTGGTATAAGCAAAAACCGAGCCGCGGGGCCTGGGAAGCTCGGGCTTGTTGAGTTCGGTGGGTACGAATGGCGCTTTCGAACAAACTCGCCTTGCGTCAGAGCCAGTCCATGGTGCTGACGCCGCAGCTCTTGCAGGCGATCAAACTCCTCCAAATGCCGAACGCCGAACTCGCCGCCTTCATTGAGGGCGAGTTGGAGCGCAATCCGCTGCTGGAGCGGGCCGACGATCTGGCCCACGAGCCGCACGGCGAAGTAACTGGCCCGCCTGCCGCTTCGGAGGCCGTCGAGCCCGGCGACTGGACCTCGGAATCGTTGGAGGCGGAGCCAGCGGCGCTCGCCCAGAATCTCGGCACCGAAATCGACAACGCCTTCGACCCCGACCGCGCCGCGACGCCGCGGGAGCGCGGCGCGCCGGACGAGGGCCAAGGCCTCTCCGCAACGTCGTGGACCGGGGTCGCCGGCCGAGGCGGCGAGGAGGGCGCGCCGGACCTCGAATCCTACGTCGCCGCGCAGGAAAGCCTCGGCGAGCACCTGACACGGCAGGCGATGATCCTGCTCGCCGACCCGGTCGACCGGCTGATCGCCGCCGCGCTGATCGACCTCGTCGACGAGGCTGGCTATTTCATCGGCGACCTCGAGGAGGTCGCCGAGCGCCTCGGCGCGCGGTTCTCGCGCGTCGAGGCCGTGCTCGTGCGCCTGCAGACGCTCGAGCCGACCGGCGTCTTGGCGCGCAATCTCTCGGAGTGCCTGGCGCTGCAATTGATCGAGCGGAATCGTTACGATCCGGCGATGCAGGCGCTGGTCGAAAACCTGCCGACGCTCGCCAAGCGGGATCTAGCGGCGCTCCGCCGCCTTTGCGGCGTCGACGACGAAGACCTCGCCGACATGATCGCCGAGCTCAAGCGCCTCGACCCCAAGCCGGGGCGCGCCTTCGGCGGCGCCGTCGAGCCGCCGGCGATCCCCGACGTCTTCGTCACCGCGGGACCCGACAATTCCTGGCGCATCGAGCTCAACAGCGACGCGCTGCCGCGCGTTCTCATCAACGAAAGCTACGCCGCGCGCATCAAGCGGGGCGCGTCGCGCGACGAGGACCGTCAATACCTCTCCAGCAACCTGCAGACCGCCAATTGGCTCACCAAAAGCCTCGAGCAGCGCGCGCGCACCATCCTCAACGTCGCCTCGGAAATCGTGCGCCGGCAGGACAGCTTTTTGGTCGAAGGCGTTTCCAGCTTGCGGCCGCTCAATTTGAAGACGGTGGCGGACACGATCGGCGTGCACGAATCAACCGTCTCGCGCGCCACCTCCAACAAGTTCATCCAGACGCCGCGCGGCCTCTTCGAGATGAAATACTTCTTCACGACGTCGATCGCCTCGGCCTCGAACGGCGCCGGCCAGGCTCACTCGGCCGAATCCGTTCGCTTCAAGATCAAGCAGATGATCGACGCGGAGGACCCGCGCGACGTGCTGTCCGACGACGTCATCGTCGCAAGGCTCCGCACCGCCGACATCGTCGTCGCGCGCCGTACGGTCGCGAAGTATCGCGACAGCCTGCGCATACCCTCATCGATCGATCGCCGTCGCCTGAAAATGGCGCCGCCGCGCTCGCCCACGTCAGGTGGGAACCCTCTAAACGCTTGACCGTTCAAGCGTTATCGACTTGTCGACCGGCAATACGAAGGCGCCGATTGACATCGCCTGCGCCTGCTTCTAACGCTTAACGAGATGATAACAAGACGGCTGGACGGGCTGTATCGGGGGGCAAGGGGGCGTAGGATTGCAAGTCGGCGGACCCTCGTTGCTGTGAGTGTGAAAGTCGTCGCCGGGGGGCCTCGACTTGAAGCCGACCAGAGAGGCCAAGCGATCAATGCCGTTACGGATATCCGGCAAGAATCTCGATATCGGAGAATCTCTTCGCCGTCATGCGCTCGACAAGGTCGAGGCGATCGTCGCTCGTTATTTCGACGGCCGGGTCAGCGGCCATGTCGTCATCGCCCCGGAAGGGTCGGGCTATCGAGCGGACTGCTCATTGCATTTGAGCTCGGGCATGAACCTCGTCGCAGAGGGCAAAGCACACGAGCCGTATGCGAGTTTTGAAAGCGCGCTCGACAAGATCGAGCGCCGCCTGCGCCGCTATAAGAAGCGGCTCAAGGAGCATCAGGCGGCTCAACCCGTCGCCGATGGGGGCGACCGCCTGCAGATTTCCGATTACACGATCGAGGCGCCCGAAACGGACGAAGAAGAGCCTTGCGACTTCAGTCCGGTGGTCGTCGCCGAAGGTTCCCAGCCGCTCAAGAGCCTGTCGGTCGCCTCCGCGGTCGCCGAGCTCGACCTGAGCGGCGCGCACTTCATCATGTTCCAACATGCCAGCAGCGCCCGAGTGAACGTGGTCTATCGCCGAGGCGATGGCGCAATCGGCTGGCTCGATCCGCATTAGGCGGCAGGCGGGCGCGCCTTTGAAGTCGCCCGCGAACATCGGCCACGGACCCTCATTCCCAGAGTTCAATATGGCACTAAGCGACCTTCTGACGCCAGACGCGATCTTCTCGGCGCTGCGCGTCAACGGCAAGAAGCAGGCCTTGCAGGAGATGAGCGAGCGGGCGGCGCAAGTCTCCGGATTGCCCGCGCGCGAGATCTTCGACGCGATTCTCCAGCGCGAGCGGCTCGGCTCGACCGGCGTCGGCGACGGGATCGCGATCCCGCACGGTAAGCTTGGGCGATGCGGCCGCATCTTCGGCATCTTCGCCCGGCTCGAACGCCCGATCGACTTCGAGGCGCTCGACGGCTTGCCGGTCGATCTGATCTTCCTGCTGGTCGCGCCGGAAAGCGCCGGCGCCGACCACCTGAAGGCGCTCGCGATGATCGCGCGCGTGTTGCGCGACCCGAACCTCGCGGCGCAACTCCGCTCGACGCGCGACCCTTCGGCGATCTATTCCCTGTTGACGCTGACGCCGACGTCCCATGCGGCTTAAAGCGAACTTCTCCTAGTAAGGCCTCCTGATGAAAGCGCGCGTAACTGTCATATTGAAGCCGGGCGTTCTCGACCCGCAAGGCAAGGCGATCGAGGGCGCGCTGAAGTCGCTCGGGGTCGTGGGCGTTGCGAGCGTGCGCCAGGGCAAGGTGTTCGACATCGACATCCAAGCCGCCGATCGCGAGACGGCCGACCGCAAGCTGGTCGAGGCTTGCGAGAAATTGCTCGCCAATACGATCGTCGAGGATTACGCGGTCGACTATGAATAAGCCGCTCCGCGCCGCCGTCGTCCTCTTTCCCGGCTCCAATCGCGAAGGCGATGTGGCGCGTGCGCTCCGGCAGGCGAGCGGGGTGGCGCCGACCATCGTCTGGCACGACGACCGCGCGCTGCCGCCCGGAACCGATCTCGTCGTTCTGCCCGGGGGCTTTTCCTACGGCGACTATCTGCGCTGCGGCGCCATTGCGGCGCGCGCGCATGTCATGGACGCCGTGCGCGCGCACGCCGAGGCGGGCCGGCTTGTCCTGGGCGTCTGCAACGGCTTCCAGATTCTCTGCGAGGCGGGGCTTCTGCCGGGCGTTCTGATGCGCAACGCCGGCCGGCGCTTCGTGTGCAAGATGCAGCACCTGAGGGTCGAAACCGACGCGACGCCCTTCGCCCGCGGCTATGCGCGCGGCCAGGTCGTCAAGGTGGCCATTGCGCATGGCGAGGGCAATTACACGGTCGACGCCGCGGGCCTCGAGGAGATCGAACGCGCCGGCCGCGTCGCCTTCCGCTATTGCGACGCCAGCGGCGAGGTGGGCGGCGAGGCCAATCCGAACGGCTCCATGAACGACATCGCCGGGATTTACAGCCCCAGGTTCAACGTGCTCGGCCTCATGCCGCATCCGGAGAATCTGATCGACCCGCTGGTGGGCGGCGTCGATGGACGCGCCCTGTTCGAGGGGCTCAGCGCCGCCTGAACCTGTCCGGCGGCGCGCCGCCGGCTTTCGCGTCTCCTTCGCAATCGACCTCTATCCTCGCCGCCATGAGTGATTCGATCGACCGCCTGTTCGCCTCCGTGCTGGCTGCAAGGGAACTCGACCCCGCCATCTCCCGCACCGCCAAGCTCTTCCGCAACGGCGTGCAGAAGATGGTGAAAAAGCTGATCGAGGAGTCGATCGAGGTCGGCCTCGAAGCGGTCCAGATGAACCGCGAGGCCGCGATCCTGGAGAGCGCCGACGTCCTCTACCAGCTCGCGGTCGTCTGGGCCGAATGCGGCATCACGCCGGCGGAGGTGTTCGACGAAATCGATCGCCGTGAAAGACTGTACGGAATCGCGGAAAAGCTGCCCAAGCAGGCGAGCGCCGCGCAAGCCCGCCGTCTTTCCACTCAGGCTTCGAGCCGCAAGGGGGCCTTCTGACGCCATCCCGTCGCCGCACCCGATTTCGCGCTTGACGTAGAAAGTCGGCGCCGCCAAACCGTTAGGGAGCGGGGCAGGAACGACGGCCACGCCGTCTGTCCGCGGACAAGCTGACGGAGACTCCAGTGCAAGGCAACGCCGACGATCGCGTGGAGCCTGTTTTCGAGGAGACGGCGCCGAACGCCGCCGCCGAGCAGCCGGCTTCGCAAGCGGCTCCGCGTGAGCCCGTCTTCTACGCCGACACCGGCGATCGCGCCGATTTGCAAAACATCGGCGAAGCCGTCGCGCCGTTCGCCGAGCTGTGCGCGCTGGGCGAGGCGCAGACGCCGTTTCTGATCGGCGTCGTCGGCCCCTCCGGCTCGGGCAAGAGTTTTGCCGTTCGCCGGCTCGCCGAGACGATCGAGACGCTCGCCGAGGCGGCGGCGAAAACACCGCAGACGCCCTTTCTGACGCGCGTTCTGGTGGCGCCGATCGACGCGGCGGCGATTGGCGGCGACCCCGCCAGCGCGCTAGCCGCCGCCGCTTTCGCGGCGTTGGAGCGCGGCCGCAACGGCGCAAGCTACGCAGCGCTCGCCGACGAAGCGGCGCACGCCGGCGTCGATCCCCAGCGCGCCGCCGTCGCGGCGGCCGAACGGCACGATGAAATCGGCAAACGGCTCGAAACCGAACGCTCGGCGCGCGACGATGTCGAGGCCAAACGCGCGCGCCTCGCCGAAGCGCTGCTTTACGATACGCCCGGCTCGCGCATCGACGCCTTCATCCGATCCAATCGCCCGACGATCGACGCGCGGCTGCGGCGCTTCGACCTCGCCGACGGCGACGCGGCGGCGAATTATCGCGATCTGGTGCGCGATCTCGACACGGCGGGCGCCGCCTCGCGGGCGACTCTCGTCGTTCGCTCGCTTTGGGCCTATCGCAGCCAAACCCGAAAATTGACGCTCGCCGTCATCGCCTTCGCGCTGGCGTTCGTGCTCAGCCAAATCGGCGGCGATGCGGTCATCGCTTCGATCCGAAGCCTCGGCTCGTTCACCGCGCCGGCCGCCGATTGGCTGGCGGCGCATGGCGAGTGGCTTTCGCAGGCCTCGCAGATCCTGGCCCTGCTGGGCGTGCTCGCCGTGCTGCTGGCGGCCTGGCGCGCCTTCGGCTTTTCAGCGCTGTTGTTCCGCGGGCTGCGGCTGCTCAACCAGGATTTACGCGAGCGTCGGCGCGAACTCGACGCCAGCGCCGCGCGCCTGAGCCAGCGCGTCGCCGGGCTGACGGCGCAGGCGGAAGCGGCCGCGCAGCATGCCGCCGCGATGGCCAAGCGGGCCGGCGGCGCGCGGCCAAGCGTGCGTGCGCCCGGCCCCGCGTTCACGCGCGGCCAAGAGGCCGCCGCGGCCGCCGCCCGCTCCTTCTTCGTCGAGCTCGGCCGTTTGATGACCGCGCCGTCGGTCCCTGCGCCCGAGCGCCTCGTGTTCGCCTTCGACAATCTCGACGCGCTGGCGCCGGCCGATGCGCTGCGACTGATCGCGGCCGCCAATTCGATGTTCGGGCCTGGCTGCGTCGGCGTCGTCGCTTGCGATCCAGCCGCGCTGGAAAGCGCGACTGGCGGCGCCGAGACGGCGCGCCAGCGCATCGAGAAGTTCTTTCAGGTCGTTCTCGACGCGCGCACCCTCGGGCTCGGCGATAGCGGGCGCTTCGCGGCGCGCCTTATCGGCTCGAACGCGGTCGTCAATCCGCTGACCCCGGTCGACGCTTCGCAATCGCAGTTGCTCGAGCCCTTCTCGCAGGGCGAGGCGGCGCTCCTGACCGCGATCGCGCCGCTCGCCGCGGCGACGCCGCGCGGCGTCAAGCGCTTTCTCAACGCCTATCGGCTGGCGCGTCTGTCTGACGTTCCGCGTCCGGTGGTCGCGCTGATGCTCGCGGTCCGTAACGCCGGCGGCTCCGCGATGACGGCCATGCGCTCCGCGCTCGCGACCCATTCGACGGATCTCTCGGATCCCACGGGCCCTTCCGCGCTCGTCGAAGCCGTGCAGGCTGCGCGAGCGGCGAACGGCGGCTCCATCTCCCTCGCCGACGCCCACGCCGCCTGGGACGCCGCGCGGCGCTACGCGCTCGCGGATTGAAGCCTTCTGCAATACCGTTAGACCGTCATTGCGAGGAGCGTGAGCTCCGAAGCAATCCATTCCTCCGCTTGCATCGTCGGGGTAAATGGATTGCTTCGCTCCGCTCGCAATGACGGGGACGGTTCAGATAAAGCGCCCTTGTTTCGGCTTGGTTCCACAACGGGCGAAGGAACGCGAAAGCTTTCCGCTCTTTGGCGCGCCGCTTTACATCCCGAGGGGGTTCGGCAGGTCCGCTGTCGTCCAGCCGCCGCCGAGCGCCACGACGAGCGTCACGACGTCGGTCAGCCGCAGAACGCGCGTCGAAAGGGCCAACTCCTCGTCGGTGAGGGCCGTCGCTTCGTTGGTGACGACAGTCGTGAAGTTCTGCGTGCCGGCCATGTATTCATTGAGGGCGATCTGCACCGCTTGCCGCGCGGCCTTGACCGCATCCTCCTGCACGCGGAGCTCACGCGTCAGGATCGGCACCGCGGCCAATTGGTCCTCCACCTGCTGGAAGGCGGTCAGCACTGTCTGGCGATAGGTGGAGACGCTCGACTGGTAGGTCTGACGAGCCACCTCGACCTGGGCGTCGGTCAGGCCGCCGTTGAACAGCGGCTGCGCAAGCGACAGGCCGTAGGCCCAGACCGGATTAGCGGCTGACAAGGTTTTGGAGAACGGGTCGCCGGAATAACCAAAGGCGCCGCTGAGCGTGATGTCGGGATAATAGCCCGCGATCGCGACGCCGATCGCCGCGTTCTCCTCCTTCATCGTGCGCTCCGCGGCGGCGATGTCCGGGCGGCGCTCGAGCAGGGTCGAAGGCAACCGCACGGGAATCGCCGGAACGCCCTCGGGCAGCTTGGTGCGCGCGACCGACAGGTCGGACGGCGGCCGGCCCATCAGCACGGCGATCGCATGTTGGCTTTGCGCGCGGGTGACGGCGATCGCGATCTCCTGCGCCTGGGCGGCGAGCACCAGCGCCTGCGCGGTGATGACGTCGGACTTGGCCGCCGTGCCCGCATTGTATTGGTTCTGCGTGATCTCCAGCGCGTGCTTGTATTCTTTGACCGTCCTCAGAAACAGGTCGTCCAGGGCGTCGGCCTCGAGCAACTGCACATACGCGATCGCGAGCGCTGACTGCTCCGAGAGCGTGGCGAAGGCAAGGTCGGCGGCGCTGACCTGGGCCGCGGCGCCTTGCTCCTCGATGGCGCGCCGCACGCGACCCCAGACGTCGGGCATCCAAGTGCCGCTCAATTGCGCGCTGAGGTTGTTCGAAGCTGTCGAGCCGGCGCCTGAGCGCGTGAACGACGGATTGAAATTGAGAACCGGATAAAGTCCCGCCCGGGCCTCGGCGATGAACGCGAGCGCCTCGCGATAGTTCGCCTCATCGGCCTTGAGGGTCTGGTTGGAGATCGCGACCTGCGCCTCGAGAATGTCGAGTTCGCGGTCGCGGAAGATCTTCCACCAGGCCGTGCCGGCGAGGTCGTCGCGCGGGGTCGCCGCCTTCCAGCCCTTGATCTCCTTGTATTGCGCGGGAACGATTGCGGCGGGACGTAGGTAATCCGGCCCGACGGCCGCACAGCCGCCTACTGGCAGCGCCAAGCCCAACGCCACCCAGAACGCCTTTCGGCCGAATGTCATGAGTTGGCTCCCGCCGTGTGGGCGGGGTTGTCCCGCAGATAGAGGCGACCCCATAGGCGACGCAGCCAATTCCCGAATCGATCGAGGTAAAGGAAAATGATCGGCGTGGTATAGAGGGTTAAGGCCTGACTAAAGAGCAAGCCGCCAACGATCGTTATCCCCAGGGGATGACGGAGTTCTGATCCCTCCCCGGTTCCGAAGGCGAGCGGCAACGCGCCGAAGAGCGCCGCGCAGGTCGTCATCATGATCGGCCGAAACCGCAACAGGCACGCTTGCGTGATCGCATCGAGGGTCGAGAGCCCTTCTCTTTGCGCCTGCAACGCGAAGTCGATCATCATGATCGCGTTCTTCTTCACGATGCCGATCAGCAGGATGATGCCGATCGCGGCGATGATGGTGAAGTCCGTGTTGAATATCTTCAGCGCGATGAGCGCTCCGACGCTCGCCGACGGCAACGTCGAGAGAATGGTGAGCGGATGAATGTAGCTCTCATAGAGAATGCCGAGCACGACATAGACCGCGATGAGAGCCGCGGCGAACAGCAGCGGCATCGACGACTGGCTTTGCTGGAAGGTCGCGGCGGTGCCGGCGAAGGCGCCGCGGACGGTCGACGGCATGCCGATGTCCTGGCTCGCCTTGGCGATCTCCGCTCGCGCTTCGCTCAGGGCGCGGCCCGGCGCGAGGTTGAACGAGATCGTCGCAGCGGCGAATTGGCCCTGGTGATTCACGCTGAGCGGCGTGCGGCCGCGCTCGAAATGGCTGAACGCGGACAGCGGGACCATGGTCTCGACCGACGTCGAGACCGCGGCGCCGGAAGAGGCGCTGGAATGTCCGCTGGCGGCGAGCGCATTCATCGAAAGATTGCGCGCCGAATCGGCGGCGATCGTGGCGGCGGTGCTGGAGGTCGAGCTCGTCGAAGCCGCCGGCGCGGCAAAGGTGCCGGCGACGGCGTTGGTCTGCTGCGTGCCAGTCGGATTGGCGCCGGAAGTCGAAATCCAGACATCGCGCAGCGTCGAAGGGTCCTGCCAATAGCGCGGCTCGACTTCCATGACGACGTGATACTGGTTGAGCGCGTTGTAGATGGTCGACACCTGCCGCTGCCCGAAAGCGTCGTAGAGCGTGTTGTCGATCGCGCTGATCGTCAGCCCCAGCCGCATGGCGGTCGGACGATCGATCACGAGATCGCTCTCGAGGCCGGCCTGCTGCTGATCCGAATTGACGTCCTTGAGGATGTCGCTCTTCTGCAGCGCCTCGGTCAGCCGCGGAGCCCAGTGGTAGAGCGTCGCTGTGTCGTCGGAGAGCATCGTATATTGGTAGGTGGCGTTGCTCTGCCGCCCGCCAGTTCGAAGGTCGGAGACCGTGACCAGGTACAAGCGCGCGCCCGCAACCGCCGACAGCTTGCCGCGCAACCGGGCGACCACCTGATCGGCGGTTATCTTCCGTACCGTGTAGGGCTTGAGCGAGATGTAGACGAAGCCGGAATTCGTCTGTCGGCCGCCCGTCACGCCGACCACCCTGTCGACTGCCGGATCGTCCTGAACGATCGTCTGCAACTGGGTGAGCTTCTGCTTCATCGACTGGAACGAAATGCTCTGATCGCCCTGGATAGAGCCGACGAGCAGCCCGGTGTCCTGCACGGGGAACAGATCGTAGGTCATCGTCCGGAAGAGGTGGACGTTCAGCCCGATCATCCCGAACAGAACCAGCACGACGATGAGCGGGTGACGCAGCGCAATCCCCAGAGTCACGCGGTAGAAGGCGAGCATCGCGTCGAAGCCGCGCTCGGTGATCCGATAGAGCGCGCCATGCGTCAGGACCGCGCGCTTGGGCAGGATCCGCGAACACATCATCGGCGTCGTCGTGAGCGAAACGACGAGCGAGATCAGCACGGCGATGGACAGCGTCATAGCGAATTCGCGGAACAGGCGCCCGACGATGCTGCCCATCAGCAGCAGCGGCAAGAAGACGGCGATCAGCGACAGGCTGATCGAAATGACGGTGAAACCGACTTCCCGGGAGCCCAATATCGCAGCTTCGAAGCGGGTCTTGCCCTCCTCGATGTGGCGCGTGACGTTTTCGAGCACGACGATGGCGTCGTCGACGACGAAGCCGGTCGAGATCGTCAGCGCCATCAGCGAGAGGTTGTCGAGGCTGAACCCCAGCAGATACATCACGCCGAACGCGCCCAGGATCGACACCGGGACGGCGACGCTCGGGATCGCCGCGGCGCGTACGTTGCGCAGGAACGCGAAGACGACGAAGATCACCAATGCGACCGCGGTGATGAGCGTCCGCTCTGTGTCGGCGAGCGAGCCGCGGATGGTGATCGAGCGGTCGACGACGACGTTGAGATCGACGTCGCCCGGCAGCGAGGCGATCAAGCGCGGCAGTTCGGCTTTGACGAGGTCGACCGCCTTGATGATGTTGGCGCCCGGCTGCCGCGAAAGCACGATGCCGACCGACGGTTTGCCGTTCGAAAGACCGGCGTTGCGCAAATCCTCGACCGAATCGACGACCTGAGCGACATCCGCCAGACGCACGGGCGCGTTGTTGCGATAGGCGACGACGAGATCGCGATATTGAGCGGCGTGGCTCGCCTGATCGTTGGCGTAGATCTGATAGTGGAAATCGTTGTCCTCGATGGCGCCCTTGGGGCTGTTGGCGTTGGCCGAGGCGAGCGCGGCGCGCACGTCCTCGAGGCCTATGCCGTAGCGAAAGAGCGCGCCGGGGTTGAGCTCGACGCGCACCGCCGGCAGCGCGCTGCCGACGACGTCGACCTCGCCGATGCCGTCGAGCTGCGACAGGCGCTGCTGCAGTACGTTCGAGGCGATGTCGTACATCTGCCCCGGCGTGCGCGTCGTCGACGTCATCACCAGCACCATGATCGGCGCGTCGGCGGGGTTGACTTTGTGATAGGTCGGATTGGAGCGCAGGCTGGTCGGCAGATCGGCGCGGGCCGCGTTGATCGCCGCCTCGACGTCGCGCGCCGCGCCGTCGATGTCGCGATCGAGCCCGAACTGCAACTGAATGCGAGTCGAGCCAAGCGAACTCGTCGACGTCATTTCATTGACGTCCGCGATCTGGCCGAGATGGCGCTCCAGCGGCGCGGCGACCGAGGTCGCCATATTGTCGGGATTGGCGCCGGGCATGGTCGCCTGCACCGATATGTTGGGAAAGTCGACCTGCGGCAGCGGCGAGACGGGAAGCCGCCCGAAGGCGAGCAGCCCCGCCAGCGCAATCCCGATGGTCAGCAGCGTCGTCGCCACCGGCCGGCGGATAAACAGCTCGGAGAGGCGATTGTTCACGGCGCCTCCGTCGCGTAGCCCGCGTTCGAGGCCCCGGCGCCGAGCCGCTCGCCGATGCGCTCGAAGAAGAGGTAGATCACCGGCGTCGTGAACAAGGTGAGGACCTGGCTGAAGGCGAGGCCGCCGACGATGGCGAGACCGAGCGGGTGGCGCAGCTCGGAGCCGACGCCGGTTCCCAGCATCAGCGGCAGCGCGCCGAACATCGCCGCCATGGTCGTCATCAGGATCGGGCGCAAGCGCAGCAGACAGGCCTGGAAGATCGCGTCGCGCGGCGACTTGCCCTCCTGGCGCTGCGCCACGAGGGCGAAGTCGATCATCATGATCGCGTTCTTCTTGACGATGCCGATCAGCAGCACGATGCCGATGACGCCGATGATGTCGAGGCCGGCGCCCGCCCATTGCAGACCGAGCAGCGCCCCAATGCCGGCCGAGGGCAACGTCGAGAGGATCGTGATGGGATGGATGAAGCTCTCATAGAGCACGCCCAGCACGATATACATCGTCAGGATGGCGGCCAGGAGCAGGAAGACCTCGTTCGACAGCGAGGACTGGAAGGCCTGCGCGGCGCCCTGGAACGTCACGGCGAAGCTGGCGGGCAGCTTAACGTCGGCGAGCGCGGCGTTGATTGAGTCGACAGCGGCGCCGAGCGAAGCGCCGGGCGCAAGATTGAACGAGATCGTCGTCACCGGGAACTGCTTGAGGTGCGAGATCTGCAGAGGCGCCGGCTTCACGTGCAGCGTGCTGATCCCCGGCAGTTGCACCTGCGCCCCGGTCGCGGCGGCGGACGGCAGATAGACCGAATTGAGCGAGCTGAGCGAATGCGTCATCGCCGGATCGATGTCGAGAATGACGCGATATTGGTTCGACTGGGTGAAGACGGTCGAGATGATGCGCTGCCCGTAGGCGTCGTAAAGGGCGTTGTCGATCGTCGCTGGGGTCACGCCGAAGCGCGCGGCCGTCGCTCGGTCGATGTCGACGGTCACCGAACGGCCGTTGGACTGCAAGTCGCTTGCGACGTCGACGATCTCGGGGACCTTCGCGAGGCGCGCCAGCACGGTCGGCGTCCAGCTCTGCAAGGTCGCGAGGTCCTGGTTTTCCAACGTGAACTGGTATTGGGTCGCGCTGACAGCGGTGTCGATCGAAAGGTCCTGCACCGGCTGCATGTAGAGCGAGATGCCGGGGACGACTGCGACCTCCCGCTGCAGGCGCCGGATGACGTCGCTCGCGGTCGACTTGCGCTGCGCGTGCGGCTTGAGATTGATCAGAAAGCGGCCGGAGTTCAGCGTCACGTTGGAGCCGTCGACGCCGATGAAGGAGGACAGGCTCTCGACGTCGGGGTCGGCCGAGATCACCTTGGCGAGCGCCTGCTGGTGGTCGGCCATCTTGGCGAAGGGAACATCCTCCGCCGCCTGGGTGACGCCCTGGATGATGCCGGTGT
Source organism: uncultured Alphaproteobacteria bacterium (assembly GCA_963813195.1). Lineage (GTDB taxonomy): Bacteria > Pseudomonadota > Alphaproteobacteria > Rhizobiales > Beijerinckiaceae > Roseiarcus. Next base: position 18,786 of record CAWEYC010000030.1, read on the forward strand.
CCTGGACCGGGAAGAATCCCTTCGGGATCGTCACATAGAGGTAGCCGGTGAGGACGAACGTCCCCAGCGCGACCAGCAAGGTGACGCCCTGATGGTCGAGCACGACGTTCAACATCGATGCGTAGCCGCGCTGAAGCGCCTGAAAGAAGCGGCCGCCGGTCGCATTGCTGTCGCTGGGCCGCGCGTGCGTCGCGGGGCGTAGCAGCTTGGCGCACAGCATCGGCACCAGCGTCAGCGAGACGACCGCCGAGATGACGATGGTGGCCGCGAGCGTGATCGCGAATTCGTGGAACAGGCGCCCTACCACGTCGCCCATGAAGAGCAGCGGGATCAGCACCGCCAGCAGCGAGACGGTGAGCGAGATGATGGTGAAGCCGATCTGCTCCGAGCCCTTGAGCGCGGCGTCCCGCGGCCTGTCGCCCTCTTCGAGGAAGCGCGAAATGTTTTCGATCACCACGATCGCGTCGTCGACGACAAAGCCGGTCGCGACCGTCAGCGCCATCAGCGAGAGATTGTCCAGGCTGAAATTGAGCTGATACATGATCGCCAGCGCGCCGACGAGCGACAGCGGCACCGACAAGCTCGGAATGATCGTCGCCGGGATGTTGCGCAGGAACAGGAAAATGACGAGCACGACGAGGCCGACCGCGAGCGCAAGCTCGAACTCGACGTCGTCGACCGAAGCGCGGATGGTCGTGGTGCGATCGGTCAGCGGCGTGATGGAGATCGCTTGCGGCAGGGTGGTCGTCAGCGAGGGCAGCAGATTCTTGACGCTGTCGACGACTTGAATGACGTTGGCGCCGGGCTGACGCTGAACGTTGACGATCAGGGCCGGCGTCTCGTTCATCCAGGCCGAGAGGCGATTGTTCTCGGGTCCGATCTCGACCGTCGCGACGTCGCTCATCAGCACCGGCGCATTGTTGCGGTAGGCGACGACGGAGTTGAGATAGTCCTTGGGATCGCGGATCTGGTCGTTGGCGTTGATCGAGAAGGACTGGGACGGGCCGTCGAAATTGCCCTTGGGCGTGTTGACGTTGAGGTTGCTGATCGTCGTCCGGAGGTCGTCGAGATTGACGCCATAAGCGGCAAGCGCCAACGGATTGGCGTGAATCCGCACCGCGGGGCGCTGGCCGCCGGAGATTGAAACCAAGCCGACGCCGGGAAGCTGCGAGAGCTTCGGAACAAGCCGGTTCTCGACGATATCCTCGACGTCGGTGAGCTTGAGCGTCTTCGAGGTGACGCCGAGGGTGATGATCGGCGCGTCCGCCGGATTGACCTTGGCGTAGATCGGCGGCGCGGGCAGATCGGAGGGCAGCAGATTGCCCGCCGCGTTGATCGCCGCCTGCACCTCCTGCTCGGCGATGTCGAGGTTGAGGTCGAGCGTGAATCGCAGCGTGATGACCGAAGCCCCCGCCGAGCTTTGCGACATCATCTGCGCCAGGCTCGGCATTTCGCCGAACTGACGTTCGAGCGGCGCGGTGACGGACGAGGTCATCACCTCCGGGCTCGCGCCGGGATAGAAGGTTTGCACCTGAATTGTGGGATAGTCGACTTCCGGCAGGGCGGACATCGGCAGGAACCGATACGCCACAACGCCGATCATCAGAATGGCGAACATCAAGAGCGATGTCGCCACCGGCCGTTCGATGAACAGGCGAGAAGGGTTCATGGCCGCCGCCTCCCGCGCGCCGCCGTCACTGCGAACCGTTCGCGGGCGTTGCCGCTCCGCCAGGGGCCTGATTGTCACGCCGATGCCGGTGCTGACCCTTGCCCTGCTCGCCGCCGGCAGCCGGGCCTTGCGCCGCGGCGTTCGCGTTGTTGCGCACGCTCACCTTGGCGCCGTCGCGCAGGCGATCGACGCCGTCGATCACCACATTGTCGCCGACCGCTAGGCCGGAGGCGATAACCGTGTTCTGCGGGTCCGACGGGCCGGTCGTGACCTGACGCACCGACACGGTCGAATCCTGGTTGACGACATAGACGAAACTGCCGTTGGCGCCGAGCTGGACGGCGGCGTTCGGCGCGAGGACGGCGCCTCTGATGGTGTCGACCAGCAGCCGCACGTTGACGAACTGGTTGGGGAACAGCACGGCGTTCGTGTTGGCGAAAGTCGCGCGCAGCTTGAAGGTGCCGGTCGTGACGTCGACCTGATTGTCGAAGTTGGTCAGCGTGCCCGTCGCGATCTGCTTGACGTTCGAGCGGTCGAACACGGTCGCCGGCAGCGTCGCGCCGCTGTTGAGGCGCGCGGTGATCGCGGGCAGATTGTCCTCGGGCGTCGAGAAGATGACGCTGATCGGATCGATCTGGGTGATGACGACGATGCCGGAGGCGTCGGAGGGCTGCACGTAGTTGCCAGGATCGACGAGGCGAAGGCCGATGCGCCCATTGATCGGCGAGACAATGTGGCAATAGGCGATGTTCAGCTTGGCGGTGTCGATCTGCGCCTGGTCGCTGGCCATCGCCGCTTTGTCCTGGGCGACGAGGAAGACCTGATCCTCGACCTGCTGGCGGGCGATCGAATCCTGTTTGCTCAGCGTCTCGTAGCGAGCGAGATCGGATTGCGCCTGGGCATGAAGCGCGGTGTCCTTGTCGAGCTGCGCCTGCGCCAGGGCGAGAGCGGCTTCATAGGGCCGCGGGTCGATCTGGACGAGGAAGTCGCCCTCCTTCACCATTTGGCCTTCCTGAAAGCCCACGTCCATGATTCTACCGGCGATCTGGGTCTTCACCGTCACCGTGGCGAAGGGCGTGACCGCGCCGAGCGAATCGATTGTGACCGGCATGTCGCCGTTGAACGCGGGCGCGGCGCGCACGGTCTGCGGCGGCGGCCCGGACGGACGTCCTCGTTCGTTATTGGAGGGGGCGATATTCTCGACGTATTGCCAGCCGACAACGACGGCGACGGCGAGCGCCAAGGCGAGAGCCAGCCGCCCCCAACGGTGTCGCTTGGGCGCGGGGCGTTGCGGCGCCGGGGTTGTCGTCGCAGGCTGCGCAACCTCGATCTCGTCGGGGTCTACCGTTTCGTTCATAACCCGCCCTCAACTCCCGCCACGCGCTTCGCATGGACCGGCGCGCAGTTCAATTCACGCTCAAGTTATAATGCTTTAACAAAATGGCCGCCAATTGATGGCGAATGGGGTGTTGCAATCTCGCTCGGCATGGGTCATAAGCGCGGCCAGACGAGGCGACGCCTCGTCGCGGATGCGGGTGTAGCTCAGGGGTAGAGCACAACCTTGCCAAGGTTGGGGTCGAGGGTTCGAATCCCTTCGCCCGCTCCAGTTTTCTCAATCGAGTCAGGCATTTGCCTCCACGGCGGCCCGCGAAAGCGACGGCCGCCTGACTTGTTGTGCGCGTGAGTTCACAATCGTCTTGAGCGGGACTCGGTTCCACATCGTGGCGTAGATCAATATCCGGCGGGAAAGATCCTGTTAGGCTTAGCCTAGCGCATACCGTCATGGCCGGGCTTGTCCCACGGCGGTCCACGCGGAGCCGTCACAAAGACCCTATGACGTCAGAATCGTCGGCTCAGCGTGGATGCGCATGACGAACAGAGCCACTCGGCGCGTCCACCAGAATGCAGAAGGCGTTTGCCCGATGGCGCTCGAATTGTCCGACCAAGGACGAAACGAGCGCTTGGGCGTCAATAGGTGGCTCGACCTCCCGAGACGTCGAACACGGCGCCCGTGGTGAACGAGCACTCCTCGCTCGCCAACCAGCAGATGATCGAGGCGATCTCTTCCACCGTGCCGAAACGGTTCATCGGAATTTTCGAGCGCATATAGTCGATATGCGTTTGCGAAACCTGTTCGAGGATGGGGGTGTCGACCGTGGCCGGCGTTATGGCGTTGACGATGACGCCGCTCGTCGCCAGTTCCTTGCCGAGCGACTTGGTCAGTCCGATGACCGCGGCTTTCGAGGCGCTGTAGGCGGACGCCGTTGGATTGCCTTCCTTACCGGCGATGGAGGCGACATTGACAATTCGGCCATGGCCGCGCGCCTTCATGATGTTCGCGACGTATTTGTTGCAATAGAAGAGCCCGTTTACGTTGATATCGAAGACTCGCTTCCATTCTTCGATCGGATAATCGACGACATTCGCGTTCAGTCCCGCGACGCCGGCGCTGCAGACCAGGACGTCGAGGCGGCCCATCGCCTGCTCGGCGCTCTGGGCGGCGCGTTGAACGTCCTCGGCGTTTGTAATGTTGAGCTCGAAAATGCTGCAGTTTTGCCCGAGCTTCGCCTTTGCGGCCTCGAGCGTCGTTCGGTTGACATCCCACAGCGTCACATGGGCGCCCTCGGCGAGGAACCGCTCGGCGGCCTTGTAGCCGATGCCGGAAGCGCCTCCCGTTACGACAACGCCCAGACCTTCATAGCGCCGCATCACATACATTGTTCGCTCTTTCCCTAGGAGATGAAAAAGGCGTGCGGAGCATCGCGCCGCACGCCGCCACGCCTACGATACGGTTTCCCAACTGCGCAACTTCGCGGAGCGCAAGACTGCGTCGGTTACACGATCCGTTCGGAGAGCGTCTTCAAAGGTCGGCGCGACGACCTTTCCCTGGGAAAGCCCGGTCAGAAAGTCGGCGAACTGATGAATGAACGAGTGTTCGTAACCGATCTGCAATCCTGGCACCCACCAATGCTTCATATAAGGATGGTCGCCGTCCGTGACATGGATGGATCTCCAACCCCGCACCCGTCCGTCGTCTTTGTGGTCGAAATATTGAAGCCGATGGAGATCATGCAAATCCCACGCGATCGAGGCGTTTTCGCCATTGATCTCCAAGGTGTAAAGGGCCTTGTGGCCGCGGGCGTAGCGGGTGGCTTCGAAGGTCGCCAACGACCCGTTTTGAAAGCGCGCCAGGAAGGCGCACGCGTCGTCGATCGTGACTTTTTCGACGTTGCCGGACACGGTGTGCGGTCGTTCGCGAATGAATGTCTCTGTCATCGCGGTCACGGAATCGATTCCGCCGTTCAACCACATCGCGGTGTCCAGGCAGTGCGCCAGCAAATCGCCGGTGACGCCGCTGCCGGCGACGCTTCCATCAAGTCGCCACAAACCGGCGCCGCCCTGCGGCAGGTCCGCTGATATCGTCCAGTCCTGCAGGAATTTCGCACGGTAGTGGAAGATGCGGCCGAGGCGTCCTTCGTCGATCAATTGCTTGGCGAGGACGACGGCGGGAACACGCCGGTAATTGTACCAGACCATATTCGGCGTCTTCGCCGCCTCGACAGCGTCAACCATCGCTCGCGCTTCGTCGACGTTTCGGCCGAGCGGCTTCTCGCACATCACGATCTTGCCGGCCTTCGCGGCGGCGATGGCGATCTCGGCGTGGGTGTCGTTCGGACTGGCGATATCGATCAGGTCGATATCGGGGCGCTCGACCAGCTTGCGCCAATCCGTCTCCGTCGACCGGTAGCCCCAGTTATCCGCGAAAGCCTTCGCCGCCTCGCCGTTGCGGGCGCAAACAGCAGCCAGGACAGGTTCATATTCGAGATCGAAAAATTTATTCGCCTGGCGGAAAGCGTTGGAATGGGTGCGGCCCATGAAACCGCAACCCACCAAACCGACGTTGAGTGATTTTTTCACGGTCATCGTTGAACTCCCGATGGCGATTATTCCGCCCAGCCGTGGGCGTCGCGAACTTTGATCATGGCCTTGAGGATCTCGTTCCACGTGCTTTGCTGGAGCATGGTTGTGTTTGGAAACATGCAACCGTCCCAGCAGATGTGGCGAATGCTCTTGGTCAAGGCGCCATCCTTGCCGCGCAGCCAGTATCCAGCGTCCCGAACGATGTCTAATTTTCCATTGGGATCGTCGGCCGTGCAGTGTCGTCCTGTCTTGTCGTGCGAACCCGAGCCTTTCACCGTCGCGTCGTTCTGCGCAACGTGGAAGTCGATCGTCCAAGGTCGCAAGGCGTCGGTCAACTGCACCAGCGCGGCCTTGAAAATCGCGTCGTCGTCCCAATTGAAGTTTTCCGGAAGAATGCGTTCCTCCGGCGCGTTGTAGCCAAGCGTATAGAGCAAGGTGTGGGCCATGTCGGCCTGGAAGCCGAGCGTCTGGGGCCGGCCCACTTCTTCGAACAGATGGATCATGCTTTTCCAGCCGTGCATGCCGCCCCAGCAAATCTCGCCCTCCGCCGCGAGACGCTCACCGTAGTGCTCGGCGACAGTGCAGGCCTCACGAAATGTTTCGGCGATCAGCTTCGTGTTGCCCACGGGGTCGACAGCCCAATCGTGAACTCCGGTCGCAGAATCGATGCGCACGACGCCCGAGGGGCGCATTCCGATGTCGCGGAGAATTTTGCCGATCCGGCAGGACTTCTCCACCATTGCGACGAAGCGCTCGCGATCCTCGCGGCTGCCCATCGCCGAGCCGCCGCCCACCGGCGGCCAGACCGGCGCGACGAAAGAGCCGACAACGAGATTTTTCGCCGCTAATTTGTCCGCCAGCTTCTTGATGTCGTCATCGCTCGAATCGATCGACGTATGGGGATCGGCCAGAAAGAGATCGACGCCGTCAAACTTAATCCCGTCGACCTCGGCCGCGGCCGTCATATCGATCATGGCGTCAAGGCTGATGAACGGTTCTGAGTCCGGCCCCTTGCCAACGACGCCCGGCCACATCGCATTGTGCAGTTTCGGCCAGTTGTTGGGATGTTCCATACCTGCCCACTCCTCCCTTGGATCGCCCAAGACAATCAGACGCCGCGGAGCCGCTGTTCGAGACATCGATCGCGGCGGCGTCCGCTTGCGAATTATATGTCGGCGGCGCGGCGACGCCATGACTGCGCCGCCGGGCCCCAGATTGGCAGTCGGGGGATGATCCGACTGCCGACTTTCAGCTCGCTTACTTCGACGGCGGCGTCGGCCCGGGAGAGGGCTGCGGCAGCGGATCGGCCAACCAAGCCGCGACCTGCTCCGGCTTCGCGTCCCACGGAATGGCCTTGTCCACATTGCTGGCGTCGGTAAGCTGGGTCGGGGCCGCATAAAACTGGCCCGGCTTGACCGTCTTGTCGATGACGCCGAGAAGCAGGCGCAGAGAGTAAACAGTGGCGATCGACGGCGGATTGCCATTCGTGAGCGTCATCTTGCCCTGCTTGATCAGGTCAACCCCGTAAGGCGCGCCATTGCACGATCCGAGCAGCACCTTGCCGGTCTTGCCGGCGCGATCGATGGCGATCGCCGAGCCAACGGCCATGTCGTCATTGGCTGCATAGACAGCCTTGATGTCGGGATGGGCAGTCAGGATCTGCGCGGTCGCGTCCAACGCCTTCTGCCGATCCCAATCGGCGGCGACTTCAGAGACGACGACAGCCTTCGAACCGGAAGCCTTGAGTCCGTCTTTGAAGCTCTGCGCGAATGCCTCCGCGTCGCCTCGGCCGAGTTTGCCGGTGACGATCGCGATCTCGCCGCTGGGAACCTTCTTGCCGATCGCCTCGCCGACCGGCGTGCCGAAGGTGAACAAATTGATTTCCATGAAACCGGCGGTATCGGCAAGCAGCGACGGGTCGTAGCCGTACTGGAAGAAAATCGGCACGCCAGCCCGCTTGGCCTGTGCGATGGCGGCCTTCTCCGAAGAGAGCGAAACGGCGTAGATCAAGATCCCGTCGACGCCCTTGGTGATGGCGTCTTGCACGTTCGCCAGTTCCTGCGTGGGATCGTTGTTCGCCGTGTATGTCAGCAATTTCACGCCCAGCTTGTCGGCTGCGGCCTGCGCAGCGTTCATCCCGTATTGGTAGTAGGGATCCGGACCTCCCCGCATGAACGCGATGGTCTTTTGCGCGGCTTCAGCGAACGTCGGCATCGCCAGCGCCGCCCCCAGCGCTAGCACTCCCAGACTCGTCTTGAGCTTATTCATTCTGTTTCCTCCCTTGGCTTTCACTTAAATGCCCGTCACGACTGCGTTCAACGCGATTTTTGCAGAAGAACGGCAGCCGTTATGATCAATCCCAGCACCGCGCTCTGATAGTTCGCGCCGACGCCGAGAAGGTTCATGCTGTTGCTCACCAGGCCGAGCAGCAAGACCCCGCCCAGCGTGCCGATCACGGTTCCGCGGCCGCCAAGCAACGGTGTTCCGCCAATGACAACCGCCGCGATCGCTCTGAGCTCGTAGCCGGTTCCCATGCTCGGCAACCCCAAATCGAGGATGCCGGTGAGGATCACGCCCGCGGCGCCGACCAACAGACCGCTCATGGCGTAGAGGCCGACCTTGATCCGACGGACCGGGATGCCGGAAAGGCGGGCCGCCTCTTCATTGCCGCCGATCGCAAAAGCGTAGCGTCCCAGCATCGTGAAGCGCAGGACGAAAAACACTGCGACCACAGCCGCGACGAGGGCATAGACCGGGAACGGCACCCCCAGAAATGCTCCCACCCCGAAGATGTTGAACAGCGGGTCGGCGCCGTTGACGGGACTGCCGCCGGAAATGACGATCGCCACGCCTTGAAGGAACGTCATTGTGCCGAGGGTGATGATGAAGGGCGTTGCGCGATTGGTCGCAACCAGCAGGCCGTTCAGCGCGCCAATCACGGTTCCCGAAGCGAGACCTGCCGCCGCTCCGAGCAATGCCGACCCCGACCCCACGATCGTGAGCGCCGTGGCGAGGCCCGCCACCGACAGCGCGCTCCCCACCGAGAGATCCAGGCCGCCGGCTATGAGCAAAACGGTCTGACCGGCGGCGACAATGCCGAGCGTCGAAACCTGGAAAAGAATGTTGAGCAAATTGCCGGGGGAAACGAACCGCGGATTGCCGATCGCAGTAAAAATGATGATGGCGACAAGCGTAATCAGCAAAGCGAAGCGGCCAACCCCTAGCGCACCGATGGCGGAAGTCTTCGATCCTCCGGTTGAACCTCCAGCCGCGTCGACACGAGACATTAATGCAAACTCCGAGTGCTTTGAGACTGGATCGCCGCCAGTAGATTTTCCGGCGTCAGATTGGCCGGCGCGAGTTCCTGATCGACGCGACCGCCTCGCAGCACGAGGATCCGATCGGCCAGCGCTATGAGTTCCTCGAGGTCGGTCGAGACGAAGACGATGCTCGCGCCTTGGTCGGCCAAATGACGAAGGTGATCGTGGATTTGGCGCTGCAACTCGACATCGACGCCCTGCGTGGGCTCTTCCAGCACGAAGAGTTTGGCCTCGGCGAAGATCGCCCGTCCGAGCAAGGACTTTCGCTGGTTTCCGCCGCTGAGAAATCGCACTTCCCGGTCCGGCGCGCGCGGGTTCAAATCGAGGCGCTCCGCCATGGTCGCGGCTACAGCGTCTTCCTCTTTGAGATTGAGGCACCACGCGCGCGAAACAGTGGAAAGCGCGGCCAGGGAAATGTTCTTTGCGATCGAGAGCGGCATGATGAGGCCCCTGCCGCGCATGTCCTCCGGAATGAATACAACTCCGAACCGGATTGCCTCGCGAACGCTCTGCGGGGCGTAGCCTCGACCGGCGAGAAGTCATCTCGCCCTCAACCTTCTCAATGCCGCCGATCGCGGCGGCTAGCGCGTTGGCGCCTCCGCCGATGAGGCCTGTGAGGCCGACGATCTCGCCTTTCTTGACCACCAGAGAAATGTCGTTGAGGCGGCCTTCCGCCGAGACGTTCTTCAACGTCAAAAAGGGATCTGCGCTGCCCCGAAGGGTCCGGTGACTTTCGACGCGGTCGAAACTTCGCCCGACGATCATCGAGATCAGGCCCTCCTTGTTGGAGGATTGGCCGTCGACAACGCCGACCGTTTTGCCGTTTCGAAGGATTGTGATGCGATCGGAGATCGCCAGAACCTCATCGAGGTGATGAGAGACATAGACGACCGCCATCCCCTGCTTTGCGAGGTCTCGGATCAGGCGAAATAGAAAGTCGGCCTGATTTTTATTGAGCGCCGCCGTCGGTTCGTCGAGCAGCAGCACATGCGCTTTTTCCCGCACCGCTTTGGCGATCGCGACCTGTTGACGATGTGCGATATCCAGATCGCCGAGGCGTTGGTCGACCGGCAAGGACAGGCCGAGCCGGCTCATCAGTTCCGACGCCTTGCGGGCCATCGCCTTGTCGTCGAGAAAACCCAGCCGCGTGCGGGGCTCGGCGCCCAGAAAGATATTGGCGGCGACGGAGAGGTCGAGGTGCAATTCGGGGTTTTGGTAGACGACCGCGATCCCGGCTGCGCGACCATCGGCCGGGCTGAGCGCCTTGAAAGCCTTGCCGCCGACGACGATTTCGCCGAAGTCGGGGGCCTGGGCGCCCGATAGGATTTTCATGAAGGTCGATTTGCCGGCGCCATTTTTGCCGACCAAGCCGTGCACCTCGCCGCGGGCTACCGCGAAGTCGACGTTGTCCAGCGCGCGCGTGCCCAGAAATATTTTGGTGATCGCCCGCGCTTCGATCGCCAGTTGAGACAAAAGATTGTCGCCCTCGCCTCCGGGCAACGCCCTTTCCTCGGTCATGTTTCGCCCCCGGATGCCTTCTCTTCACTCGTTCAGACGACAAGCGGTGAACGAACGGCGCCCTATATTTGGATAAGCGCAGCCTCGACGGCGACGATGGCTCCGCCATCTTCGCCGTCGAACGCGCCTGTGGTGAGACATCGGCCGCGCGTGATCCAGCGCTTCCTGTTCGCACCTAATTTTCTCGATGGGGAAGGTCCCATAGGGGGAGCCGGCAATCTTTCATGGTGCGATTGAGTTTTATAACAAACCGATCCTCGAGCTGGACATTTCGGGTGGAATGCAGCGATCTTGGGGAGGCTGGAGCCGCCAAGTTTGTTGAAAAACGATTCCAGCCATCCTCACACAATTCGATCGCTCTGGTTGTGACGCCCGATCGAGCGCTCGAATCGCTGATAGAGCTTGGCAGACGATTTGGAGGGACGATGACGGCAACGTCGATCGCTGAGACGGAGTGGCTCGCGGCGCTGCCGGCTCTGTCGAATTTCGCCGAGATCTTTGAATTTGTTCCGGACACCTACTTCTACGTGAAAGACAGCGACTGTCGCTGGCGGTCCTGCAACGAGGCGGCGTTGGCGCTTTTCAACGCCCGTTCGCGCGAGGAGATCCTCGGTCGGACCGAGCACGATTTCTTTCCGCGCCAGATCGCGGACCCGATCAACCGGGACGATCGATCCATCATCGAGACCGGCCGCCAGATCATCAACAAGACCGAAGTGATCGTCGACGAAACCGGCCGCCTCATCTGGGTGTCGACCACCAAGCTGCCGCTGCGTGATGCAAAGGGCGTCATTTGCGGCCTGATGGGCGTAACACGCATTCTGCATCGGACCGAGACGCTGCCCGACGGCTATCGCCAGTTTTCAAAGGTCATCCACTATATCCAGGAGCATTATCACGACAATATCGAGGTGAGCGCGCTTGCGCGCATCGCCTGCCTGTCGGAGAGCCAGTTCCGCAAGCGGTTCCGGAAACTCTTCAAGTTCCCGCCCCAGCAGTTCATCCTCAAGGTGCGGATGCAGGCGGCGGCGCGGCTTTTGGCTACGACGGACGCGCGGATCGTGGACATCGCCTTCAGGAGCGGCTTCAGCGATCAAAGCTATTTCACACGGCAGTTCTCAGGCTTCTTCGGCCTGTCGCCGAAGAAATACCGCGACCGGTGGAACGGGAGACTGTGAGCTGGCTTCCGCGCCGCGCCCCAGAATGATCGCGTTGTTATAAATTTCGGCCGCCGCGCACAAGGCCGCGCGCTGCAGAACGCCTACCTTGGTCCCGTAATCACGGGGAGAAGCGTCGCCACTCCGACGTGCGGCGCGTCCTTGGAAGGCCAATGGATCAGTTCACGCATCGCGGCTCGCGCATCGCCTACGATAGCCTCGGAGAAGGGCCGCCCCTCTGCGTGATGCATGGATTGGCGGCCGAGCGCGGGCAGACCCGCGGCGCTTTCGGCGCCGTTCGCGGGCGGCGGATCCTTTGTCCCGACATGCCCGGTCATGGCGACAGCCCTTTGGGAGAGGCGGGATTTGCCGCCTATGTCGAGGTCGTGCTCGCGCTGCTCGACCATCTCGAAATCGCGGCGGCCGATCTGGGCGGCATCTCGATGGGCGGCGGGATTGCGCTCGGCGTGGCGCTGGCCGCGCCAGGACGGGTGCGCAGCCTTCTCCTGGTGCGCCCTGCATGGCTCGACGGGCCCGGCTTGCCGCATCTCGGGCTGATCGCACGGCTTGGCGAGTGGACCGGCGGCGGCCCGCTTGACGCCGCACGCGACCGGCTCGAGGCGGATCCGGAGATGACCGCCATCGCGCAGGAGAACCTGGGCGCCGCGAACTCGATCCGCGCCGCGCTGACCCGGCCACAGGCCGAAGTCGCGGCCAGGGTCCTGTCCGCTCTTGTTCTCGACCGACCGTTTGCGGCCCTGGCCGATCTTGCAAAGGTCAATTGCGACGCGCTGGTCATCGGCAATGACGGCGATCCGCTGCATCCGGCGGCGTTGGCGCAAACGCTTGCCGCCGCGCTCCCGGCCGCCCGCTATCGCCATTTGCCTTCCCGCTACCTCGACCCCGCCGGTCATGGCGAGGCGCTTCTGCGCGAGGTTCAAAGCTTTCTGGACGGCGCCGCCGCTCCTTTGCCGGACACGAGAACAGGGAGAACGCCATGTTGACGAAACGCCTGACGCGCGAAGGCATACTCGAGAGGCTTCAAGCCAAGGTCGCCGCCCGCCGGCCGATCATGATCGCTTCGGCGGGTAGCGGGTTGGTGGCCAGCCTCCTCGAACGGGCCGGCGTCGATTGCATCAACACCTTTTCGGGGGCGCGGTTGCGCGCCAACGGAATGGGCACGATGGCGATGATGTGGCCCATCCTTGATAGCAACCGCCAGACGCTCGACTACACGCGCGAGGACATCATGCCTGCGCTTAAGGGCGAGAGCTTCGTTTGCGCGTGCCTCAACGCCAACGATCCGCTCAAGGACATGGCGATGGTGATCGAAGATTGCCGCCGCATGGGGGTGACGGCCGTGTCGAACATCGGCCCCTCGATCAGCTATGTGGACAAGGACAGCGAAATCTTCCGCGTGCTGACCAGCGCGGGCATCACGCTCGAGAACGAAATCGAGATGCTGCGCCATGCCCGCGAGGAGGCGGGCATGGTGACTGTGGGCCTCGCCTTCACCCCTGAAGATGCGGCGGCCATCGCCGAACGTGCGAAGCCCCATATTTTCTGCTTCCACGCCGGCACCACCAAGGGCGGCCTGCGCGGCCATGACAACGGAATTCGCATCGAACAGACCGCGCGCGATACCGAAGCCGTCTACCAGATGGTGCGTAAGCTTCATCCGGAGGCGATCCTGGTCGCTCACGGCGCGGCGATGGAAACCCCCGCCGACGCACAATTCATGCTCGACAACACCTCGGGCCACGGCTTCTGGACCGGGTCTTCCACCGAGCGTCTGCCGATCGAACGCGCTGTCCTGACTGCGGCGCGCGAATTCACCAGTCTGAAATTCTCGTAAACGCCCGGGGGGGAACGAAAATGGATAGATGCGTCGCCATCCTGGCAACAATGGACACCAAGGGGGCCGAGTCCGACCACCTGCGCGCCGAGATCGCGCGGCTGGGGGGCAAATCGATGCTCATCGACATAGGCGTGGTGGGCGAAGCCGCCACGCCTGTCGACATCAGCGCCGCCGAGATTGCGCAAGCCGGGGGAACGCCCCTCTCGAGTCTGAGGAGCAATCCCAACCGCGCCGATGCGTCGGCCGTGATGGTGCGTGGCGCAACCGCGACGCTGCGCCGTTTGATCGACGCGGGGAAGGTTCATAGCGTCATCAGCTTGGGGGGCACCCAGGGCACCAACAACACCGCCCGGGTGATGCAGGAATTGCCGTACGGATTTCCCAAGCTCATCGTCTCGACCATGGCGGCCGGCGATACGTCGCCCTACGTCGGCATCAAGGACATCACGATGATGTTCTCGGTCAGCGACATCCTGGGGCTGAACTCGTTCCTGCGGCGCATTCTCACCAACGCAGCGGGAGCTGCGTATGGGATGGCTCAAGCCTATCAGCCCGCGCGGGCGGCAGGCGGCAAGCCGATGGTCGCCATCAGCAATCTCGGCGTGCTGACAAAAGGCGCCATGCGCGCGATGGCCCAATTCGAGGCGCTGGGGTACGAGACGATTGTGTTCCACGCCGTCGGCGCCGGCGGCCGCGCGATGGAACAGATGATGGAAGAGGGTCTGCTGGCCGGGGTCCTCGACTACGGTCTGGGCGACATCGCCGATGCGGTCCACGGCGGTCTGCGTGCGGCGGATGCCAACCGGTTGACCGTGGCGGCGCGACTCGGCTTGCCGCAGGTGGTGGCGCCCGGAGGGATAGACCATCTCGGCATCCAGCTCGCCACGCCGAACACCGTGCCTGAGGCATACAAGCGCCACCTTTACAGCTACCACAATCCGATGATCCTCGTGCCGCGCCCTAACCGGATTGAGACGCGCGCCATCGTGGCCGAGATCGCCAAGCGGCTGGAAGGGGCGACGGCGAACACGGTCTTCCTGTTCCCGTTGCGAGGCGTTTCCAGCTACTCCGCTCCGGGCGGCGCCCTGCACGACGCCGCGGCCGACGCCGAACTGTTGGGCGCCGTGCGCGAACTGCTTCCGACAGGGATCGAACGCGTGGAGGTCGACGCCAACGCCGAAGACCCGGCCTTCGTTACCGAAGCCGTCAACCGGCTGGTTGGCCTGATCGAGGCCAGGGGGCGCGCATGAAGAACCTCTGGAACGACGCCCTCGCTCCTCCCAGAGGGGATGACCTCGCGCTGAGGGTCTACACTTCGCGCCTGATCGGGCAGGATCGCTCGCTGGTGTTGCACGGCGGCGGGAACACCTCCGTCAAGACGAACATGGTCGACCGGTTCGGCGATCAGCGCGATGTCCTTTGGATCAAGGCGAGCGGCTTCGATCTGGCGACGATGGGAGTTGAAGGCTTCACCGGACTGGAGCTTGCCAAGGTCTCGCGTCTCGGCGCGCTGGATGCCTTGTCCGACCCGGACATGGTGACCGAGCTGAAGATTGCACGGCTCGACCCCGAGGCGGCCGCCGCTTCCATCGAGGCGATCGTCCACGCCCTCATTCCGTTCAAGTTCGTCGACCACACCCATGCCGATGCGGTGCTGACGATCTCCAACAGTCCGGACGGCGGGCGACGGCTGCGCGAAGTCTACGGGCCGCGCGTGCGTATCTTGCCCTACGTGAAGCCGGGCTTCGATCTGGCGCTGCAAATTCGCGGCTTGCTGCGCAACGGAGAACTCGACGATTGCGAGGCGATCATCCTGGAGCATCACGGGGTCTTCACCTTCTCCAACGACGCGCGCGAAAGTTACGAGGCGATGCTGGCCACCGTCGCCAAAGCGGAGGAGTATCTGCGCCAA
Source organism: uncultured Alphaproteobacteria bacterium (assembly GCA_963813195.1). GTDB lineage: Bacteria > Pseudomonadota > Alphaproteobacteria > Rhizobiales > Beijerinckiaceae > Roseiarcus. The sequence continues at coordinate 34,141 of CAWEYC010000030.1, forward strand.
ACCGCGCAGCCCTTCGCACCCGGAGAGGGGAGCATGACGCCTCTTTCGGTCGCTCGCGCGCGCAAGGCCGCAAGCGCGGCCGCCGGACGCGCGCTCCTGTCCCTGCCGGGCCCCGTGTTGCCTGAGGGGAAGGCGGCAAGGATCGCGAAACTTGCGCGCAATGGCACTGTGACCCCCGAGCATGTGGTCCATAACAAGCCCTTCCCGGCGGAGCTTGACGCCGAGGACCCGGAAGCGGGAATGGGGCGGTTCGTCAGCGACTACCGCGCCTATTTCGAACGCGCCAACGATCCTGGCCTCACCATGCTTTCGCCTTACCCCCATTGGGCGGTATTTGCGGACGGCAGCACCCGAAGCTTTGGGCCGAACCTGAAGCGGGCGCAGATCTCGGCCGACGTGGTTGGGGTTACCCTTCAGGCGTTGGTGCAAGCCGATCAGCTTGGCGGCTGGCGGGGCCTGGCGGAGCCAGACTTGCGGTCGCTCGAATATTGGGAGCTCGAGCAGGCCAAGCTCAAGCGCCAGCCGGCCGATCCGGTGCTGGCCGGCAAGGTCGCCGTCGTCGCCGGCGCGGCAGCGGGGATCGGGTTGGCCACGGCCAAGGCCCTGCATCGAAAGGGCGCCGTCGTGGCGGGGCTCGACATCGATCCTGGCGTCACCACCGTGATGGCTCAGCCCGGATTTCAAGGCCGGGTGGTCGATCTGCGAGACGAGGCGGCGACGCGAGCGGCAATTGATGATGCCGTTCGCGCCTATGGCGGATTGGACATCCTCCTTTGCAACGCGGGAATTTTCCGTACCGGCGCCCGGATCGAGGCGATGGACGACGAGAATTGGGACGCGACTCTGTCAATCAACCTGACCGCGCATCGCAAGCTTTTGAAATGCGCGATCCCTTATCTCAGGCTGGGCGTCGCGCCGACGATCGTCTTCGTGGGTTCGCGCAATGTGCCTGCGCCGGGGGCGGGAGCGGCGGCCTATTCGGTGTCGAAGGCCGGGCTCACCCAGCTCATGCGCGTAGCGGCGCTGGAGCTTGCCGGCGATGGAATCACCGTCAACGCAGTGCACCCCGACGCCGTCTTCGACACCAACCTCTGGACGCCCGAAGCCCTTGCGGCTTCCGCCGCACGCTACGGAATGAGCGTCGAGGCCTACAAGCAGAGGAACCTGCTGAAGGCCGAGATCCGATCCGCCGATGTGGCGGCGGCGGTTCTGGCCTTCGTCGACGGCACTTTGCGCTGCACCACCGGAGCGCAGCTCCCGGTCGATGGCGGCAACGAGCGCGTGATCTGACGCCAACAGGCGTAATCGACCCGCATTTGTCGACCGATTATGAGCGTCTGTGCTGCCGCGGGCCCGTCGGCGGCGCAGACGACGGACAGATCGCGACTTTCCGCTTGAATTATATAACCGAGCGGTTATTGGTTGATCGATAGCCACTGGGTTATTGATCGTGACGCCAGACCCCCGCGACATTCTCTTCCGATCGTTGGCCGATCCGACTCGCCGGGCGATCTTCGAGCGGCTTTGCCGCGAAGGAGAGCAGACAGTGGGGGCGCTGACAGCTCAGTCCGGGGTCTCGCAACCGGCCGTGTCAAAGCATCTCGGCGTTCTGAGGCAAGCCGGGCTGGTGCGCGATCGCCATGAAGGACGACAGACCCACTACAGCGCCCAACTCGGCGCGCTCGCTCCGCTGATCGACTGGACAAGTCAGATGTCCGCTTTCTGGCGGAGCCGGTTCGACCACCTTGAAGACCTGCTGAAAAGGATGGACCAATGACCGATCCTGCGACCGCAACGCTCTCCGTCGTCGTCGAACGCGAGATCCCTCATCCCTCGGAAAAGATCTGGCGCGCTCTCACCCAACCACACCTGATCGAGGAGTGGCTGATGAAGAACGATTTCCAGCCTGTCGTGGATCACAGTTTCAGTCTTCGCGCCGATTGGGGCGCCGTCGACTGCCAGGTTAGGACGGTCGAGCCGAACAAGACGTTGTCTTATACCTGGGAGGCCTATGGTCTCGAGAGCGTCGTCACCTGGACTCTCACCCCGACCGGCACAGGAACGCACCTGCGCATGGAGCAGGTCGGCTTCCGGCCGGATCAGCAGCAGGCCTATCAGGGCGCGAAGTACGGGTGGCAGAAATTCTTTGCGAACCTGGAGCAGGTCTTGGCGCGTGTAGATTGAGGTCTGCCGGCGCAGCTCAATGCGAGAGCGTTCTGCGCTGATATTGTCGCGGCGTCGCGCCCCCTGTCATGCTCGCTTTTCGCGGGCATGACAGCGGTTTGTGAGAGCTAGGGCACGCTGTCGTCAGGTTTAGGCGGACCCCTGTCGTCATCGCGAGCGAAGCGCGGCGATCCAGAGATCGAGGCGTCCGCAAATTGAGGCGCCCACGGAACGCCTCGCGATCTGCTGGCGAGGTCTCGATCGCTGGTTTGCTTCGCTCCGCTCGCAAAGACGGTTCCACGTAACTGCAGGACGCTCTAAGAGAACGGGTCGTCCGTCAGTCCTTCATCCGCGCGGCTTCGGGCGACATCTGCGTCGGCATCATGTTCGCGTTCGCGTTGTGCATGACCCAGAGCGAGAGGCCGACGATCGT
>CAWEYC010000031.1:0-26073 GCA_963813195.1 uncultured Alphaproteobacteria bacterium
CACGGTCGACAGCCGCACGATAGCGCCAATCGTCGAAAGGTTCATCTCGAAGGGCAATCAGTTCGTCAACTGGGCGGCGGAGTTCGACGGACGGACAGACACGCCTGTCCGGATCACGGCAGGTCGTAACCGGAAGCGGACATGTGCGGCTTGGGACGGGTTCGGTTCCGCACACTTGGCGCGCGGAACCGGGCGCGCCGGCCGCTCAATCGGGCTGGACATCGCGTGCGCGAACGCTTCAGCGCCTCCTGGCGCCGCCGCCGCCGCGGTGCATGCCGCCGTGCCCCACGTGCCTACCGCCCGCGTGCACGCCGCCCGCACGCACGCCACCCCCATGCACGCCGCCTACTCGCACGCCGCCCGCACGCACGCCGCCCGCGTGCACGCCGCCCACACGCACGCCGCCCGCGTGCACACCGCCTACTCGCACGCCGCCCGCGCGCACGCCGCCCACACCCACGCCGACACGGCCGCCTCGCCAGCCGTGCCAACCGTAGCCGCCGCCCCAGCCTAAGCCGCTGCGAAAGGCATAACCACACCAGTACCAGCCCGGGCCACGCCAGCCGTTGTCATACCAGCAGTAATTGTAGCCGCCGTAGGAGTACTGCGCCTTTTCAACGGGCGCAATCTGATGCTGAAGAACGCCCGCGCCGTCGCCGCTGTAAGTCATCGCCGCGTCGGCGACGCCAGCGAGCGAAAGAGCGACTGAAGCCATGAGCGCGGTCGACAGACCGAGCGCGGCAAGCACCTTGCGCATGTGGACCTCCATTGCGTCAACCGCCGAAATTGGCGGCAAATAATCTATCCACTATCAGAAATCGCGTGAACGGCGCGTGAACCGATATTGTCCAGATCAAGGCCGCGCCAAGGCCGGCGGCCGAGACGATCGCTATGCCGAACCTGAACGATTTGATCCTGCTGTATTCGTACTGTCGCCTCAACTCACTGTCTTGGCCGCTCTATTTCGTGCCGTCAGGCGACCTTTGAGATAGAAGCCGACGAAGCAGCCGGCGGCATAGGCGGCGAAGAACAACAGCGCCGTTTCGAGCCACAGGCCGGCGCGCCCGGGCAGCCAGTGCAGAAGCGCCGCGACCAGCGCGACGGCGAAAGCGATCCCGGTGAGAGCGGGCCAGCCGAGAAGCCAGCCGCCCCGCTGGCCGATCGGCTTCGCCGCCCAGCCTGCCACGCCGCCGATCATCACAGCGATGACCAGCCAGGCCCAGAGGAACGCAATCTCGTAGAGCATGGAGCTCAGTCCCGATCGTTCAACTGACTTGTCATCGCGCGCGCACCCTCAATGCCTTCATCGGGAACTCGACGGCGCGATGTTTGCGGCCGCGAGCGCGAAGCCGGACGGGAGCGCTGGCGCGGCGTCATGGAGCGCCTCGATCGCGCCCGCCGACTTCGCTTTGCCCGAGATCGTCAGCGTCGCATCGGTCAGCGTCGCCCGGCCGTCGTCGAGCTTGGCGATTTGTTCGAGACCGAATCTGACGGCGGCGACGAAGTCGCCGGCGGGCGCGCCGGCGGCGATCGAAATCGCCACGTCGATCGTCGCGTTGGCGAAGAGCCGCTTCGCGTCGGCTTCGATGGCGTCGCGGGCGGCGAGCGACGGCGCTTCGCCGGTCAACTTGAGCGTGCCTCCGGCGCTGGCGGCCGAGAAAACGAACGGCGCCGCAAGCGGCGGGGCAATATTTACCTTCGCGAGCGCCAGGCCGTCGGGCGGATTGGCCAACGCTTCGATCGCGCGCTCGTAGCCCACCGACCCGGCCGCGGCGCCAGTCAGCGTCAGCGCGCCATCCTTGATTTCGGCGGCGCCGCTCGACATCAACGCGAGTTCGCTCAGCGCGAACGCGCTGGCGGCTACCAGGCCGGCGGTTCGCCCGCGCGCATATTTCATGTGGTCGTCGACCTCGGCCCCCTTGATCGCTTTCGCGACCGCGACGATGGCCGCGCGCGCGTCGGGATCCGGCGCATCGCCGGCCAGGTTGAGCGCGGCGCCGGCGCGCGTCGCGGACCAGACATAGGGGCTTGCCGGCAAGATCAGCGCTGTCGCGTCGGTGTTGACGAGGCGCACGCCCCAGACCTTGCCGACGGATTCTGCCGCGCTCCGCCGGCTCGCTTCCGAGAAAGCCTCGCCCGACAGCCAGACGTCGCGGCCGGCGACGGCGAGGCCCGGCTGCTCCAGCCGCCTCTCCCCGAGCGCCCGCGCCCGCGCAGAGAGAGATCGGCCTCGATCGGCACGGTCTCCGTCGCCGCGCCGATGACCCAAAGCAACCCCGCCAAAGCCAGCCCGACGGCCACGCTTCGCGGCGGCAGCGCCTCGATCAGAGCGCGCGTCCCGCTTCCGCTATCCCGCGGCCCAATCATGTCGCCCGCGTGGCGAGCCTGGCGTCGATCGGTTCGGGCGGGATGACGCGCGCTTCGCCGCCTTCGGCGAAGCGGACGCCCGCATCGACGCAGGCTTTGAGCCACCCACCGATGGTTTTCGGCTCTCGTCCTGAAATTGCCAGCACGATCGCGGCGTTCGCCGCCTGCGCGCAAGCCGCCGGCGCCGGAAGGATCGGCTTCTGATCCGGCGCGCTCACGCTGCCGCCAGACCTGCCGACCGCGAGGGCAAGCCAAGTGGTCGGGCGCTCAGGGTCGCCCGCGGCGCCGATGTCGAGCGCGGCGCGGCGGCGCTCTTCCTCGGGCGCGCGCACCCAGGCCTCCGCGGCGCGCAACGCGTCATCCTCGGCGCGCGGGCCCAGAATCGCGCCGACGCATTGACGCGCCCACCAGACCGCCTCGCGGCGCGGCAGCAGGCAGGCGAGATAGAGAAGCGTATCGATCGGGCGCCGAGATGCGAGCAACAGGCTGACGTAATCGAGCGGCGCGATGGCGTCGGCGGGCGGAGGCGCGATGCGGCGCAACTCCTTGAAGGCGTCGAAGACGTCGGCAGCGGTGGAGAAGCGGATGCGGGACGACATCTTCGCCTCCTCACACCGGGACGCCGCTGACCACGGCGGAGCCCGCCACCAGGCTCGGCGTGTTGAGCGCCGCGCCGACATTGACCGCCGGGGCGGCGATGGTGACCGCGGCGTCGGCGTTCAGGCTGATCAGCGGTCCGGCGATCGTGACGCCGCTCGGCTGGATCATCACCGACGAGAGGCCCGCCATCGAGGTCAGCGTAATCCCGGAACTATCCATGACAATCTGGGCAAGCGATCCACCAGGGCCGACGTTGAGCGTGATCGACTGGAATGCGTTCAGGGTGAAATTGCCGCCGCCGGTCGGCCCGCCGACATTGATCGTCTCGTTGCCGCCGACGTTCTCGGTCTGGCTGCCGCCGATGTCGCGCGTTTCGTCGCCGAGCGACTTGAACATCAGCGCCTTTTGCGAGCGAAGTTTGACGTGTTCGTCGCCAACGGTGTCGTCGAACAGCAGCATGTTGTAGCCGCTGCTGTTCTTGCTCGACTTGGTGAGAATCCCCGACCGCGTCTTCTTGGTGGGCAAATCGGTGGGAACCTCGTTCGTTCCATTATAGACGGAGCCGACGACGACCGGCCGGTCCGGATCGCCCTCTTCGTACTGGATGAGAACCTCGTCGCCGATGCGCGGCAGGAACAGCGCGCCGCGATGGCTTCCCGCCCAGATTTGCGCGACGCGCACCCGGCGCGAGGCCTTCTTCTTGCGGTCCCAATAGAACTGGACGCAGATGCGGCCCTGCTCGTCGACGTCGATCTCCTCGCCCTGTTTGCCGACGACGAGCGCGGACTGGACGCCCGAAATGTAAGGCCGCTCGGCGTCGAGCTCGGCCCGGAATTGCCGACTGCTCGGCGTGAACTCGAAATTGCCGAGATAGCTCGACCCCTCGACCGTCCCGCCGGCGGAGCGGTAGTGCTGGGCATGAAAGAAATGCGAACAGGCGACGACGAGATATTCCTGGTTTTCGGCGCCGACGGTGTGATCGGTCAGCGTCACGAGACCGCCGGCGAACAGCGACAACGCTGAACCCGTGCCGGTGCGCCGATCGTCGAGCGATTGCGCCGCCTCGGCTTCGAACTGCGCGAGGGTCGCGCCGACGCCGCGATCGGCGTATTCGCCGGGATAGTCGTACATCTCCATGGAGTCGTGAGCGTAGCCGCCGGGCTTGTCGGAATCAGCGAGCAGGTTGGCGCCGGGTTTGTTGTAGTCGTAGTCGTTGAGCTTGAAGCTGCCGCTCTCGACCGTCCGCCCGCGCGACCAATCCTCGAGATGCTGCGCCTCCCGCCGCCCTCCCTTTTCGACGGGCAGATAGGGCACGCTGGAGAGATCGGCGACCGGCTTGTGGCTCGCCTTCATGTCGGCGAGCACGAGCGTGTGCTTCCCGTCGGCGTATTCGAAGAAATAGTACATTCCGTACTGTTCCATCAGGCGGCTGACGAAGGTGAAGTCCGTCTCGCGATACTGCACGCAATATTCGAGCGTCGGATAGGAGGACTTGAGTTCGTCGCGGAAATCGGAGAAGCCCCGATCGGTGAACACCTGCTTGACGATGTCGCGCGGCGACTTCTGCGAGAAGATGCGGCAGTCCGAGGTCAGCGACAGGAGCCAGAGCCACGGGCGGATCACCAGCTGGTAGGCGTACAGCGTGTCGCGCTGGCCCGCCCAGCGCGCCTCGGCGAGGAGCCCATTGAAGAACCGATCCTTGCCGTCCGCGGTCTTCAGGTCGACGGTGACGCTCTTGCCGAGCGCCGCGTTGAAATCGATGTTCGCCTCCGTGGCCAGCGCCTCGATGCGAAACTCGAAGGGTTCGCTCAACGCTTCTCCGCCGTCGAAACGCGAAAGCACGAGCTTGTCGTCGCCGAGCGGCGTCGTCAGTTTGCCGACGCGTTCGTCTTGCGAGAGGTTGTCGCCCATGAAGTCCTCGTCATTGCTTCAAAACGCACCGTCGCCCGACACTTGTTTGAATGCTCAATCCTGTCATTCCCGCACCAGCGGGAAATGACAGGGGCAGGTTACGGTCTGCTCTGGCTCGGCCAGCACGTGAACATCGGCATAGTGTCGGAGCGATAAACCGAAAACAACGGGTAGGACTCATATTTCGACGTCCACGGGTTCATGGTGTGCAACAGGGCGCGCTGCGTGCCGACGTCCGAATTCGACAAGTAGACGACGCCCCAGACGATCTGCGCGTGGAAGAAGACTTCGTTCGGCTTGGCCGGATCGCAAACGCGCCACGCCGCCATCAGCATGCCGTTGTAGCGCAGTCGATCGATGATGAACGCGTCGCTCAAGGTCGAGCGCGCCTCGGGGACGCTCTCGAAGGCGTTGAACAGATAGCCGAAATCCCTGGCGATGATCTTCAGTTTGGGGATCGTGACGCCGCCGGTCGGCGTCGTCGCATAGTCCTTGACGAGGTCGTCCTCGCTCGCCTGCTTCGGCGACATGTTGGCGGCCAGGAGCGCCGACATGCAGCACGCCCAGCAGGTATCCAAGTCCTTTTGCCGGGCAAGCTTGGGCGGGTTCAATTCGTAGTCGCTGTCGGTCGCCATGACTTCGTCCCGCCCAATCGCGCGCCGCGCCGGCGACGGGCGCCGGGCTCACGCAATAACGGCTTTCCGGCGCCGGTCGATCGGCTATGATGACTAGAATTACGGTCCGCTAGGCCGCTTGGCCATCCCCCGCCCCGACGGAGCCCGAACCGCGTCATGCTCGAACGTCTTGACGATTCCGCCGCTTTGCCGCCCGTCTCTGCCGACGACCCCTGCGGTCCCGACCTCGACCTCGCCGGCAATTCGGAATTCATGAACTTCATGGCGGCGACCGAGGGGTTGATGCCCGCCGCTTATTTCAGCTTCGACCGCAAGGCGATCGATTTTCCCGCGGCTTTCGAGACGGGCGGCAAATTGTTGCAGCGCTCGCACGACTTGCGCTTGCTGGTGCTGATGGCCAAGCTGGCGATTCTCAACCGCGATCTCACGAGGTTCGCGCACTGGCTCGCGGCGATCGCGTGGCTGGTCGCCAATCGTTGGGACGGCGCGCACCCGCGGGCCGAGGACGGCGGCTATGCCGCGCGGCTGGCGCAACTGGCGACGCTCGACGACAGCCCGGTCGTGACGCTGCCGCTGCAATACGCGCCGCTGGTGGAAACCCAACGCGACGGGGTCCTCGTATTTCGCGCCCAGCTCGTCGCCTCGGGCGAAGCCAAGGCGCGCGACGGCGAGACGTTTCCCCCGGCCGGCGCAATCGACAAGATCCTGATGAACGCCGAGCTGAGCAACCTTGGCGCGGCGGTGCAGACTTTGCGCATGGCGCGCTCCGCCTTCGAGACGATCCGCGCCGTTTCGATCGAGCGCGTCGGCTTCGAGCAGGCGCTCAGCTTCAAGGCCGTCGCCCCGCTTCTCGAGCGCATGGCGGACTTCCTGCATGGCGCGCTCGCCAAGCGCGACCCCACATTGGCCCCGGCGCCGGAAAGGTCGAGCGAGCCGCGGAGCGCCGAAGCCGCCAAGGCGGAGCCGGCGACGACGCCGGAACCCTTGGCGACGCTCGCCGACGTCGATGCGGCGCTGGGCGCGGCGCTCGGCTATTTCGCCGCCTCGGAGCCGTCGAGTCCGGCGCTGCTGCTCATCGGCCAGGCGCGCGAGACCCTGGGCAAGAATCTCTACGACGTGATGAAACTGCTGGCGCCCGCCCATGCCGACGCGGCGCGGGTGTTCGTCGGCCCGGATGGCGCCTTCACCGTGCCGGTCAGCAGCCTTTCGAGCGGGCCGACCGCCGAATTCGCGCGCGCCGACGCTGCCCCCGCGCCCTCGCGCGCGGCCGCCCTCGCCCTCATCGACAACGTCGCCAGCCATATGCGGCGCGTCGAGCCGTCGAGCCCGACGCCGTACCTGCTCGATCGCGCCAAGGCGCTCGCTTCGCGTGATTTCGTCAGCCTGCTGCAAGAGGTGCTGCCGGAGGACGATCTCACCTCGATGAAAAACGGGCGCTAGCGCGCTCTTTAGTTCGTCTTCGCGAGCGAGGCGTGGCGATCCAGACTAAGCCGCCGCCGCAAACCCCGAGTCTGGATTGCGTCGCTTTGCTCGCAATGACGGTCGAGAAGACTTGGGGCCAAGCGCACCGTTTTCTTGCCGCTACTTCCCGATGTCAGTGAGGAACGTCGTCCAGTCCGGCGAATCCTGCGTGTCGATCTCGACGAAATTGACCGCCTGCAGGCCGCGTCGCCAGCAATCCGAAATCCCGAAGACCTTGAACCTGCCGCGATCGATGCACATCGAAACCGCGCCTTTCAGCACGTCGGCGTTGTCGATGTCGGTGGCGTAGGCATAGACGAAGCGCCCCTTCAGCGGCCCCTTGATCGGCGTCGCGCAGGAGCCCGGCGTCACCGTCCACCATCCCTCGGTCGAAAAGTCGGCGCCGGCGTTCACGCCGACCGCGAGATTGATCAGCACCCGCGTCTTGTTGCAGACGCGAAGGTCGGCGCGGGCCGGAGCGAACGATCCGGCGAGGGCGACGAGGGCGAACCCCAAACAGCGTCGGACCTTCACAATTCCTCCGGGTCGTCTTGCCACCGGTACAATTCGCCCCACTCCCTTTTCCAAACAGCGTCGGGATCGAGCACGACGATCGCCAGTTTCAGCTCGTTGGCGAGTTTGACCGCGCCGGACAAGGCGTCCTTGGGCGCCAGGGGTTCGCTCAACCTATCCCCCCGCTGACCGCCCTGCGCGCTTCCGGGGCAAAATACCTTCGCCCAAGGGCCGTCCGAGCGTTGCTCGAGGATGATTGTAATCGCGTCGTGAACGACTTCGTCGACCTGCTCAAAACGATTGGCCATGGCTCGCTCCTCGCCTGTTCGGCGCCGGCGGCGCCGCGACGGCTCGTCAACTCACTTCGTAGACGAACGCGCCGCCCGCCGCCGAAACCTTCGCCTCGTGGATTTCCTCGCGCGCGAGCGAGCGCTTGAGGATCTCGCGCGACAGCGCCGGCAGGATAGTATTGGTGATGATGTTGTCGATCACGCGGCCGCCCGAATCGGGATCGTTGCACAGCGAGACGATATGATCGACTGCGCTCGGGTCGGCGACGAAGCGGGCGCGATGATTGTCCTCGATCCGCTTGCCGATGCGGCCGAGTTGCAGGCGCACAATGGCGGCGAGCATGTCCGGCGACAGGGGATAATAAGGGATCGTCACGATTCGCCCGAGCAGCGCCGGCGGGAACGCCTCCAGCAGCGCGGGCCGCAATTTCGCCGCGAGCGCTTCCGGGTCGGGCGGCGCCGGGCTCTCGGCGGCGCGCATGATGATGTCCGTGCCGACGTTCGAGGTCAGCAGGATCAGCGTGTTCTTGAAATCGATGCGCCGTCCGGCGCCGTCCTCCATCACGCCCTTGTCGAATACCTGGAAGAAAATCTCGTGCACATCGGGATGCGCCTTCTCGATCTCGTCGAGCAGGATGACGCTGTATGGCCGTCGCCGCACCGCCTCGGTCAGGCGTCCGCCCTCGCCATAGCCGACATAGCCGGGCGGCGCGCCTTTCAGCGTGGCGACGGTGTGCGCCTCCTGGAATTCCGACATGTTGATGGTGATGATGTTCTGTTCGCCGCCGTAGAGCGTTTCGGCGAGCGCCAGCGCGGTCTCCGTCTTGCCGACGCCGGAAGGGCCGCACAGCATGAACACGCCGATCGGCTTGTTCGGATTGTCGAGCTTGGCGCGGTTGGTCTCGATGCGCTTGGCGATCATCGCCAAGCCGTAGCTCTGCCCGACGATGCGGCGGTTGAGGATATCGGCGAGGTGAAGCACCGTCTCGACCTCGTCGGCCACCATTTTGCCGACGGGAATTCCCGTCCAGTCCGAGACGACGGCGGCGACCGCCTGCTCGTCGACGTGGGCGTAGATCATCCGCTTGTCGGGCCCGATGCCGCCGAGTTCGCCGACCTTGGCGCGCAGCGCGGCGCGAGCGGCTTCCCCGCCTTCCGGCGCGGCGGCGTCCGTCGGCTCGGCGGTTAGCTTCTCGCGCAGGCCAAGTATCTCCTCGACGAGCGCCCGCTCCTTGCCCCAGTCGGCTTCTACGGTCGCGAGACGTTGGCGCTGCTTGGCGAGACCGGCGTCGATCTCGGCGATGCGCTCTTCGTTCGCCGCGCCGAGGTCGCGTTCGCGCGCCAGCGATTGCTTCTCGCTCTCCAACGAGGCGATCGCGACCTCGGCGTCCTCGACCGCGGCCGGCTTGGCGTGCTGGCTGATCGCGACGCGGGCGCAGGCCGTATCAAGAAGGCTGACCGCCTTGTCGGGCAACTGGCGCGCCGGGATGTAGCGGTGCGAGAAATTGACCGCGGCGATGATCGCTTCGTCGGTGACGCGCACCTTGTGGTGCTTCTCCATCGGAGCGACGAGGCCGCGCAGCATCACGGCGGCGGTGGCGACGTCGGGTTCGCCGATATGGATCGGCTGGAAGCGTCGCGTCAGCGCCGGGTCTTTCTCGAAATACTGCCGATACTCGGCCCATGTGGTCGCCGCGATAGTGCGCAGCGTGCCGCGCGCCAGCGCCGGCTTGAGCAGATTGGCCGCGTCGCCCGTGCCCGCCGCGCCGCCGGCGCCAATCAGGGTGTGGGCTTCGTCGATGAACAGAATGATCGGCATCGGCGAAGCCTGCACTTCGTCGATGACGGAGCGCAGACGTTGCTCGAATTCGCCCTTCATCGAGGCGCCGGCCTGCATGAGGCCGACGTCCAGCACGTGGAGCCTGACGCCGCGCAGCGGCGGCGGCACGTCGCCCGAGGCGACGCGCTGGGCGAAGCCCTCGACGACCGCGGTCTTGCCGACCCCCGCTTCGCCGGTGAGGATCGGATTGTTCTGGCGCCGGCGCATCAGCACGTCGACGATCTGGCGGATTTCGTCGTCGCGGCCGAGGATCGGGTCCATCTCGCCGGCCTTGGCCTTGGCGGTCAGATCCTGGCTGAAACGGTCGAGCGCCGTGGTGCCCTTGGCGCCCGGCGCCGCCGTCGTCCCTTCCGCGCTCGCGGCGGCGATCCCCGAGCCGTCCATTGGGCGAAGGTTGCCCTCCTCCGACTCGGCCCAGATCGAGCGATGGCTCGCCGCGACTTCGTCGACCGGGATCTTGGCGAATTCCTGCGAGATGTTGACGAGCGCGCGTCTCAGCTCGATCGACTTGAGCATCGCGACCAGGAGATGGCCGGTGCGGATCTGCGTCTCGCCGAACAGCAGCGTGGCGTAATGCCAGCCGCGATCGAGCGCGTCCGCGACCTGATTGGAAATGCCCGGCATTTCCGTCTCGTTCTTGCGGAAGCCGTTGACCACTGTCGTCGTATCCGCGATGAGCCTGGCGCGGTTGAGCTTGAAATGGTCCGCCGTCACCGCGAGATCGGTCCGGTCTTTCTGCAAGAGGTGCAGCATCCAGTGACCGAGCTCGATGTTGCGATTGCCGGCGCTCTTCGCCTGCCGCAGCGCCTGGATGAAGGCCTCGTAGCCGACGCGGTTGAGCTTGCCGGCCACCGATTCGACGCTGATGTCCGCGCCCATGGTTTCCTCCATCGCTAGTTCTCGCGGGTCGCCTTGCGCTCCTGCGCCAGACGGCTGACGACATGAAATCTCGCGTCCTTGCGGATCGTTTCGTCGGTCTTCGACCAATTCGGCGCCATCCAGCTCGTCAAGCCGAGCTTGGCGCCTTGGCCGAGGCGCACGGGCGTGATTTCCCCGGCGGGAATCGCCAGCTCCAGGTCCCAATCGTATTCGTCGCCAACGTAGAGAAACACCGCGTCGCCGATCGCGCGCGCGTTGTCCGAGCCCGGCAGGAAGCGCTGGTATTGGGCGAAATCGCGCACGAAGACGCGGATGCGGAACTTGTCGTCGACGCTGAAGGCGCTGGCGCCGAGCATGCAGTCGCTGCCCAGGCGGCTCATGCTCGCCCCAAGCCGCGAGCGCTCTGCGGCGTCGAGGGTCAGCCAGGCGCCGACGAATTCGTCGATCTCCACGCGGACGCCGAACAGGCCCGAAAGGAACGACCGCAGCCGCGACGCGCTCTTGACCCGCGGCGCGAGCAGCCCCGCATATTCCATCTTGGCGAAATCGGACAGCGAATCGGCGGCGCGGAACGGCGGCGCGCCGACGCCGATCATCGAGCCGATGTAAGCGCGAAACCGATCCTCGGCGGGCCGGTCGTTTTGCGCGATCGGGCGCGCGTCCGCCCAGGCTCGGAAGAACAGCGCGAGGAAGCGCCGCTGGAAAATGTCGGCGAAGCGCGGAAACGCGTCGTCCCGATCGAGAAGCCAGAGATAGCTCTCCTCGGTGGTCGCCAGCGGCAGCGCGCCTTGCGGGCCGAACATGCCGAGAAAGCGCGCGACGAGGCGCATTCGTCCCGACGGCTCGACGACCGCGCCGTCGAGATTGGAGGCGGGAAACTCCATGTAGGGATTTTGCGAGACGACGAGAAATTCCTCGGCGAGCGTCGCGGCGTGCCCCAGGCGCGGCTTGTCCGGATTGTCGCGCTCAAAGCGCCGGAGCGTCGCAAGCATGTCGAAGCGCCAGGGCTCGGCGACGAGTTCGTCGCGAAAGGTCACGAGACCCCCCGTAAGCCGAGGCGCGGCGGCCAGCGCATGATCTCGCCGCGCTCGTTGGTGCGCACGACAACTTGGGTGAAATGATTGATCGCGACATATTCGGCGAAGAAGCGATCGAGCACGGCCCCCATCAGGAACGCGCCCGAGCCCTCGAAGGCCTTGTCGTCGATCAGAACCGTAATCTCGAGGCCGCGCGCCGCCGCTGCGCCCTGCGGCCGGCGGACGCGCCGAACGATCGGCCGCGAGTCGAGACTTCTGAGACCCCTGATCTTGCGCTCGGTGGCGCCGTCCGAGACGTCGGCGAAAAGGACCAGAATCTCGCGCAGGGATTTGGCGCCGTCCCCCGCCGCCCGTTCGACGAGGCCGAGATGGTTGAGGCTCAGCATGCTGATGATGCGCCAGGCGACGTCGCCGATCGAGGCTCCGTCCGTCTTGCCGATCATCGCGGTCATCGTCGGTTCGCGCGGACGGGTCGGCCCGGCGAGGCAGCGCACTTCGAGATCGACGTCGTCGAGAAAGCGGAAATCGGCGCCGCCCTCGCCGACTGGCAGATGCTCGGTCAGATGGCGGTTGGTGCACAGAGCCTGCACGCTCAATTCGGCGACGCGATTGACCTCCTCCGGGTCGGAGCGCTCGCCCAAGGACAGGAACATGTCGGTGCCGGTGTAATCCGACTTCTGCCCGTATTTGCGCTCTTCGATCGTGCGGCGGCGCGGCAGGCGGCGGACCGTGTAGCACAGCCCCGATGCGCTGCGCCCCGCCGCCGCGGAATAGAGCGGTTCGACCGCGACCTTCTGTGCAACGCCCGGAATGTGGGCGAAAACATTGACGATGCGGTTCGGCTCGAAGTCGAGCGCGCGGCTGCGGTCGGGCACGATGGGGTATTCGTGCTGGTTGGATTTCACCGGAATGCGATCGACCGTCTTCTCGAACAGATTGACCGCCGGCGCCGCATAGAGCGCGAAGAATTCCGGGCGCACCGCGGCGGCGAGGCGCGCATCGATCTGGTCGAACGCCAGGACGATGTCGACCGTCTTGGCGCAAAGACGTGGCGCGATCGCGCCGAGACCGGTCAGATCGAAGCCGAGGAAGCGCCGGGGAAAGACGAAATAGTCGCGCAGGAAATCGAAGCCGCGAAAGAGGCGCTTGTCGTTGGGCAGCAGCGCCTCGTCTTCATCGAACCCAATCTGGCGCAACATGGCCTCGCCGCCCTTGATCACCACGGGATCGCCGAAGGCGTCGAGAAAGCGGAAATAGACGCCGCGGCAATGCGCGAAAACCTGTTCGTAGAGCGCGATCGCGTCAGCCTCCTGGCCCAGGATGTGAACGCGCAAATCCTTGACGCGGCACGCCGAGAACCGCAGCTCCGGCCGCGTCTCGGCCTCCTTGTCGGCCGGCTCGTCTTCGCGGCGCGGCGCCGCCCGCACGCTCAGTTGCAAACGCAGGCCCGCCGCGCATTCGCCGCCCAGCGGCAGGCCGAGCGCCTGCAACGGACCCGCGCTGGTGAAATATTCAGCGCGCGCGATCTCGAACGGCCAGAGCGTGATCGGCGCGGTCAGTTTGAAACGGCAGGCGATGTTGCGTTCGAGTTCGCGGTACGCCGCGTCGAAGTAGGCGCCGCGCGCGATGACGCGGCCGTCGCGCAAGGCCGGGTCGCCGAATTTCGGCTGCGCCTGGGCGAGCAGGAAGGACGGCGTCGGCGCGAGATAGTGCGGCGCGAGCTGATCGATCAGGTTGGTCGTGAAGTCCGAGAACTCATGCTTGAGCTTGAGCTGCACCCGCGCGGCGAGAAACGCCGCGCCTTCCAGCAGGCCGCCGATCATCGGATCGAGACGATCGGCCATCAGGCCGCCGAGACGTTCGGCGACGCCGGGATATTCCTCAGCGAATTCGCCTGCCTGCTCGCGCAGGAGCGAAAGCTCACGGTTGTAAAATTCGAGGAATTCCCGGTTCATCGCGTCACAGCCGATCGATTCTGATCTTGCCGGAATCGAGCTCGACCTCGGCGACGAACTCGACCGGCACGCTCACCGGCTGCGCGCGCAGATCGGCCTTGACGATGAAGCGCAGCTTGAGTTCATCGGGCGCGACAGTCGCGTCGCGCGACGCCTTGATCGAGCCGGACGCGAGGCGCGGCTCGAAATCGATCAGCGCGACCTCGATCTCGCGCGCGACCTGGGAGAGGCTGTGCTCGTCGATCGTGCGCCACGACAGATCGGGAAAGCCGAAATTCAGGATGGAGCCCCGGACGGCGGGAAGCCTCGACAGATCCGCCGCCGAGTCGAGGTTCGTCGTGTTGAGCAGAGCCAGCAAATCAGTCATCACTTCGCGCCGCAGCCCGGATTCGGAAATCGGGCTCCGCGTCGTCGCGCGCCGCGTCGCGATCACCCGCTCGCCCGCTTCGTCGCGCAGGTCGAGCCGCTGCCTGGCGTCGCGCTTGTCGTGCGCGGCGCGGAATGCGTACATCAGCGGGGGAGCGAGGCGGTCGTTCTTGCTTCCAGCCATCCGCTTGATCCGTTGCTAAGGCTGCGCCGCGCGCTTGGGGGGAAAAGATGGGCGACCCGAGCCCGATTGAACATTCGGGCCCGTCACCGCATCGATCGCGACCTGCAATCGGGTGACATCGGTCCCACGACTGCCAAGACGCCCCCGCTCAACTGATCTTGTTCGCCTTGATGTCGTAGGTCTTGGTGACCACCGCGCCCTTCGACCCATCGGCGTTCTGCGGCCAGTAGTTCACTTCGATCTTGGAGAAGTTCAACGAAACGCTCTCCTGGGCGATGCCGCCGCCCTCGTGCCCGGTCGTATTGATCGAGGAGACGAAGGCCTCGCTGAGCTTGTAGACGAGATACTCGAGGGGATTCTCGCCGGCCTTGCGCACGGTGACCGTGGCGAGTGGGAAATGCTTGCCGCTGCAGCAAGCCAGGAAGAGATTGGGCGAGGACTTGTCGACCAGCTTGGTGAAATGCGCGTCCTGGACGGAGACCTTGCCCGCGCCCGAGCCCGTGCCAACCGCGCCAGTGCCCGTGTTGGCGGCGCCGAGACTGAACGAGGTGATTTGAATTTCGTTCTTGTGCTTGTCGTCTTGCGACTCGCCTTCGATGCCGTCGATCTTCAGAAAAAAGTCAGCCTGTGCCATCGTCGCGCTCCATCAGAAAGTTGATCAACGAAATTGATCGGCGTCGGGAGCGCCTCGGCGCTCCCTGAAGCCGGCGGGCGTCGCCGCCCGTCGCTTGCTGTTTACGGTCCGCCCCGGCGACCCTTTTTGCCCCCATTGCGTCGGATCGGCGGAATTCTTTTAGTTCTTCTCCGCCGGGATCTTCGACACCAGGCTCATGCCGATATCCATTCCCTCCAACTGGAAGTGCGGCCGCAGATAGAAATTCGCGGCGTAATAGCCGGGGTTTTCCTCGTCCGCGACGACGGTGACCTTCGCCGCCGCGAGCGGAAACCGCGCCTTGACCTCTTCGCTGGAATTCTTCGGATCGCCGTCGACGTAAAGCGTGATCCACTCGTTGAGCCATTTCTCGAGCTGGTCTTTTTCCTTGATCGAGCCGATCTTGTCGCGCACCATGCATTTCAGATAATGCGCGAAGCGCGACACCGCGAACATGTAGGGGATGCGCGAGGAGAGATTGTCCGCCGCGGTCGCCTCGGGCTTGTCGTAGAGCTTCGGCTTGTAGATCGACTGCGCCCCGATGAACGCCGCTTTGTCGGTGTTCTTGCGATGGATGATCGAGATGAGGCCGGCCTTCGAAAGCTCCGCCTCGCGCCGATCGGTGATGGCGATTTCCGTCGGGCATTTCAGATCGATGCCGCCGTCGTCGGTCGGGAACGTGTGGGTCGGCAGATTGATCACCTCGCCGCCCGACTGCACGCCGCGAATGCGCACCGTCCAGCCGTATTCCTTGAAGGCGCGGGTGATGTTGGCGCCCATCGCGTAAGCGGCGTTCATCCAGCCGTATTTCGCGCCCTTGTGGCCGTCGGTGTCCTCCTCGAAGGCGAATTCCTCGACCGGCTCGGACTTGGCGCCGTAGGGCAGTCGCGACAGGACGCGCGGCATGCACAGCGCGACGTAGCGGCTGTCGACCGCGTCACGCAGCCCCTTCCAGGCGGCATAGTCGGGCGTGTCCATCAGCTTGCCGATGTCGCGCGGATTCATCAGCTCGGTCCACGAATCCATGCCGAGCAGATTGGGATCCGCGCCGGTGATCAGCGGCGCCAACGAGGCGGAGGCGACTTTCGAGAGATCGCGCAGCAATTGCACGTCGGTCGGCGTATGGCTGAAATGATAGTCGGCGATCAACGCGCCGTAGGGTTCGCCGCCGAGCTGGCCGAACTCGCTCTCGTAGACCTTCTTGAACAGCGGGCTCTGGTCCCAGCGTGCGCCGGGGTAGAGCTTCAAGTTGCGATAGAGCTCGCTCTTGCCGACGTTCATCACGCGGATCTTCAGGGTCGCGTCGGTCTCCGAGTTGTAGACGAGATAATGCAGCCCGCGCCACGCGCTCTCGAGCTGCTGAAACTCCCGCGCGTGAAGGATCTCGTTCATCTGCGCCGACAGCTTTTCGTCGAGACGCGCGATCATTTCCTCGATCGTGTCGATGACGTCGCCCTTGACGAGGCTCGAGTCGGCGAGAGCCTGCGTGACCAGGGTCTGCACCGCATTCTCGACTTCGCTCGCAGCGCGCTCGCTGCGCGGCTTGAAATTCTGCTTGAGCACGGCGGCGAAGTCGTCCGCTACGACGACCGGCGCCGCTTCCGACGCGGCGCCTTTCGGGTCCTGTTGCGTGGCCATTGCGCTCCCCTTTATTCGGTCGTGCCGTCGCCCGAAGGCTTCTGGCTGAGCTTCTGCTTCATCGCCGCCATCAGTTGCGGATCGGCGAGCAATTTCTTGAGCGAGTCCTCGGCGGCCACCTTGCCGTCCATGTAGCGCAGCAGGTTGGACAATTGCTCGCGGGCCTCCAGGAGCTTGGCCATCGCCGGGACTTGCCGCGCGACCGCCGCCGGCGACATGTCCTCCATCTTGGAGAACTTCAGATTGACGCCCAGCTTGTCGCCGCCTTCGCCATCGCCGAGCTTGTTGGGAACCTTCATCGTCAGGCCTGGTTCGATCGCGGCCATGCGCTTGTCGAAGTTGTCCATGTCGATGTCGAGGAACGCGCGATCGTTCATGTCCGGCTTGGCGACCGCCGAGTTGTTGCCCGAGAGGTCCGCCAGCACGCCCATCACGAAGGGCAATTCGACGAGCCGCTCGGCGTCATAGGGATCTTCGTAGGTGATGTGGACGCGGGGCTTCCTATTGCGCGAAATGAACTTCTGACCGGAATTACTGTTGGAGGCCATGGCGTTGTCTCCTGTCGCTCGCGAATAATCCGCTTATTTTTGGGGAGCATAGTATTTTGTGCGGCCAACGCAATAAGCGCGCGGAACGCTCCTGGGGTTAAGACTCCAGGCGCTTAATTTTATTACGGGATGACCGGGGGTCGTCGCGGTTTAACAGCCGCAGCGCGGCGACCGCGCTTGTCAAACGGCCGATGGGACTGATAATTCCGCGAGTTGGGCGGTTTTGACCGCCCGTCTGCGAATACAGCGAAAGTCATTAACCATGAGCGCTGGGCCGGCGGCCAGATCGGGCCGCGACATCGTCGCCTATTTCGCCGGGCATCTCGCCCATCTCGTCAACGGCGCCGATGCGCTCGACGGGGCCGAGGACATCGTCGTCGTCAAGCCGTTCCAGCTCTTCGAGCGCGTTCGCCGCCTCCTGATTTCGAACCGCCGATATTCGGAGGGGCTGGTCGGCGCTTGGGCCTATCCGCCGCCCGACGGCATCGAGGAGGCCGCGGATTTCTATTTCGACGCCGTGCTCGATCGTCCGATCGCGGCGCGGCGTGGCGAGGCGACCTCGGCGGACAATCTGGCTGCGCTGGTGGCGAGCCGCGCCGCCGGACCGCGCCCGACCGCGCCGGGCGGCGGCCCGCTGTCGACCTGGAAGGCCCTCATCGGCGGCGTTTCGCAGCTCAGGCGCTTCAAGCAGAACAGCGAATTGTTCGAACTCTCCAACCGTATCCTGAAATGCCTCGACGCGGCCAACCGGCCCTACGCCGAAACGCTGCGCCTCGGGCTTTGCCCCAAGGAGTGGCTGGTCGGCGACGCCGCCGTCGGCGTCAACACGCTCAAGTCAGCCAATGCGTTCCTCAAGGCGCTGAAGGCTGAAATGCGCGGCGAGGTGGGGCGCCGGCCGTCGCGGCAGGAGCTCGAATCCGCATTCGCGAGCGCGCCGATTCCGGGATGCAAGAATGCGCAGCAATTCGCCTCGGGCCTGCTCGGCGCCGCCATCCTGACCCGCCTCGCCGGACAGGATCAGACCTATCTCCTATCCTTCGACGCGATCGAGACGACCCAGGGCGCCGAAATCCCCGACGAAGCGGAGGGGCCGCTGATGGGCGCCGACGACGCGGCGCCGTTTCTCGCCGCCGCGGTCGAAGCCGGCGCCATCGCGCAGCCCGAGCGCGATCTCTTGAGGGCGATCATGGGCGGCGAGACGCTGGCCGAAGCGCTCAGCGCCAATCTCTTTCTGCGGCGGCGGCTGAAGAACGACTTCGGCGGCGACGTCGCGGCCTATGTCGAGGATTTGTCGTCGCGAACCGCTCGCTTCGTGATCGGCGCCAGCGCCAGACCGTAATCATCCCGCAACGTCTTGCGCCTCTGCGCCGAGGCGACCAATGTCATGTTGAGGAGATCGAAATGAACAGCACGTTCGACCCGAAGGAGGCGGCGCGCTTTCTCAGGAGCTTGCGCGTCGCCACCCAGACCGCGCTGGCGCACGACGACCTGACGCGCGGACGCAGCGGGGCGCGGCCCCTCACGTCGTTCGCCGCGCTGGCGGCCAAGGGGACCGGCGAGTGGCGCTTTCCCGCCGCCGGCTTGCTGAGCGTCGACGGGCTCGTTCTCGCTCACCTCCTGCACGAGAGCGAAGAAACCAAGGTGCTCGCTCTCCAGGCGCAGGGCGCCGCCGGGCTCGCCGCCTACGCGCTTCGCGGCGCGCGCGTCCGCCTCGGCGAAACGGTGGAAGTCGAGGGCGTCTTCGACCGCGACGGCCGGCTGCACATCGTGCTCGACGACGAGGCGCTCGGCGAAGCCGATCTTTCGCGCCTCGAAATCGAACTTCTGGATTCGACGCCGTGACGGCGCGCGTCTTCGTGCCCCTGGTCGGCGCGAACGGCGAAGGCGCGCAATTGTTCGAGGCGATCGCCGGCGATTTCGCCCCCGAGGCGCATCCGGCGCGACTGCTGCCGCAAATCTCCGAATTGTTCGACTTCGGCCTCTACGGAATTGGCCAGACAGTGCGCGAAGCCGTGACCCGCTTCGTCGCCTCGCGGCGCGGCCGGCTCTGGCTCAGCCGCAGCAACGGCCGCGTCAATCCTTGGAACTTGCGCATTTCCGACCTGCAGATCGGCCGCCTGTCGGACGAGAACGCCCGCTCGGCCGGGCTGGGGCTCGCGCTCGCCGCCCTTTGCCAAGCCTTCTCGCGCGATCCCGGCGTCGTCTTCGCCACCGGCGAAATCCTGCTGCCGTCCGGCCCCGGCGCGCCCGCCGTCGCCATCGGTCCGGTTGGCGGCGTGCGCGGCAAGCTCGCGCTGGTCGGCGACTATATCGTTCAGCACCGCCAGGCGCTCGACGGCAAAAGCATGATCGTCGTTTTGCCGGCGACCGCGACAGACGGGCGAACGCTCGGGGCCGCCGAGGCGGCGACGCTCGAGCGCCTGCGCGCGGAGGCGCGCGGCGCCGGCGCGCGGCTGGAATTCGTCTTCGCCGACACACTCGAGGCGGTCGAGGCGGCGCTCGGCCCCTTCGCCATGCGCGAGATCGTGACGCCGGCGCGCGCCGTCGGGCTGGCGGCGGCGCTCGCCCTGCTCGTCGCGGCGGTCGGCGGCTGGATCGCGCTGGCCCGCGCGCCGATCGCGCTGGCGTTCGAGCCCGTCGCCGCATTGGCGACGCCGCGCCCCGACGATGCCGCGCCGCAGCGCGCGCGCTACGATGCGGCGACCGACAAACTGCGATTGCTCGGCCCCTGCTTCGATGGCCAGCGTCAACCCATCGTGGTGGGCGGCGAGACGCTCGTCCTGCGGGTCAGCGCACGCGACGGCTTGCCGCTCGCCAGCCGGCTCAGGGCGCCGCGCCTGTTCATCGCGTCGGTCTCGCGCGCCGCCGATCCGATCATCCTCGACGCCGAGCATTTTCGCTCGCTGGTCGGCGCCCCGCGCGCCGGCTCGACTTTCGATCTGACCGCGGCGATCCCGATCGAGCCGGTCGAGGACGAAGTTCGCCTGTTCGTCGTCGCGACGCGCGATCCCTCGATCGACATCACCGCCCTCCAGGAGGCGCTGCGCAAGAACCTTCGGGGCCTCAGCGGCGCGGCCGTGCTGACGACGACGACGAGCTTTCTCGCCGACCGGATCGGCGCGGAAATCGAATACCAGTTCAAGGTGACCAATGACCCGCACGCCTGCCCATCCTGACCAGCCGGCGCCGGCGGGCGCGCGCCGGCTCGCGGGGTTGCGCGAAGCCGCGGCGGCTGTCGCGGCCCTCCTCGCCGCGACGCTGTTCGCGCCCGCGCTCGATGCCGCGCCGCTGACCTTGAAGGGCGAGCCGGACATCGCCGCGCTCGCCGATCGTGTGCGCGCCTATGCGGGCGGCAGCCGGGTGAAGTGGATCGTCGCGGCCCCGACGCAAGAGGAGGCCGACGCGACCCTGGACGCTTTGGTGCGTCATTTCGCGCCGGCCGACCGCTATCTCGTCGCCCGCATCAAAGCGCAGACCCTCGCCGCCGCCGCGCCCGAGATCGTGGGCGCGACGGCGCCGCTCGCCTGGATCGAGCCGCAGTTCGGCTCCGCGCCGGGCGCGCCCACCTGCTCATGGCAGGTCTGGGTTTCCGATCCGGCCTTCCCCTCGCCGACCGAGGCGCCGCTCGCGGTGCCCCTCGCGCCGAACGACCGCCTGCCGGTCGGCGCCGAGGCGACGTTCCGCGTCGGCCACTCGGGCCTGCTGCAATCCAAGCTCTACGCCTTCGACGAAACGCGGCCCGGCGCCATCCGCGACCTTGCGACCGTCCCCGACGCCGACATTCCCGTCGCGGCGGAGCCGCAGGGCGAAACGATCTTCCTGGCGATGGCGCGCCAGACCGCGCCCTTCCTCGAAAAACTGAAATCCGCCCTCGCCGCCAGCGACGGCCAGCGGCGCGACCTCGGCAAGGATTTCGCCCTGCGCGACACGCTGCTCGGCCAGGGCCGCGGCATCGGCGCGAACATCCAGGTCATTCCGCCCGGCATGGTGGCGCCCAGGCAGAAGACCACCGTCGAGGGCGAGGCCAAACCGCAGACCAACGGCGGCGCGCTGATGGAGACTTGCCTGTTCGCGCTGACGCCGGCGCAGTGAGGGCAGGCGCACGCTTGGCGACGTGCGCGCCCGCCTGCCGACCCCGTGACGCCACGAAGGAGTTTCAACGGCATAGGCGCCGTTTTCGGTCCCGCGCGGCGGCGCTGGGCGCGACGGGCCGTCCGCTTCGCGCCCGTCAATGTCGTTGAGCGAGGTCGCGTGGCTTTCTCCGCAGCCGACGCATCGTAAGTGGTATCGTTTAAAAGCGGTACCGACCTTACTTTCGCGATTATTTCTGTAGCGCGCTCTGAATCAGGTATAAATCCTGAACGACGGTCGTCACATCGATGCGTTGTGACCCTAATTTGCCGTGAGCAATTTGATTTCGAATGGCGTAATAGTTCATTACCCACGCCCACGGACTTCCTCGACCGCCGCTTCTGTCCAACAACAACGCTGTGCGATCTTCAAAACGCAATCCAGATAGTCTCTTATCGTTGGGGTTAAACAAATCCCATGCGCGGCGAGCTTCCAAATTTTCATGACTCCCGATTCGAGATCGGATCGCTGCGCGACATTTATCGTCGATTTCCGACTCTAGTTGCCCCCAACACAACAAAAAATATGCCTGATCGTTGATGACCTGCTTTGCTTCAATTGTTTGTACAGCGCTGACATCCCCTCTTGCGCTCGCGTCTGAACGTTGACGCTCAAACGACGCGTCTATCTCTACGTACAAAGCGGATACCAGCGGGAGATCCCGCATGATTAAAGCGCTTCTACAAAGTTGTCTTTGCTAAGCGGCTGCAGATTAGTGCGCTCGGAAAGCCGCGCTATATGCCAGAGGGGTTGCGCGAAATTCTCCGCCATATCGACGATCACATAATGATCATTTCCGCCGGAAAAATCGAGGCGCCCGTTTGCACCGATTATCCAAAGCCCACGAGGTTCAATGCGCCTACCGTGTCCGCCATTTCTCGTGAGATTTAGGGTGGGCAAATCTCGTGGTGGAACATCAAACTTCTGCATCAGCTCTTCGTGCATCCGAACTGTCCCGCAGCGATCTGCTCTCCACCCAGCCGGAAGCCACAACTCAATCTGCTTGTAGAGAGCATCGATGCGGGAGGCCCAATCACTTACGCGCTGTTCGACATGCTGACGTGTCACACGGCGATCAGCAACCCCTTCGATGACGCCAGTACGCGAAAACTGCGGACTCCACTTGCCGCCAACATAGACGTAGCTG
The DNA here is from genome assembly GCA_963813195.1 of uncultured Alphaproteobacteria bacterium. GTDB lineage: Bacteria > Pseudomonadota > Alphaproteobacteria > Rhizobiales > Beijerinckiaceae > Roseiarcus. The sequence continues at coordinate 22,155 of CAWEYC010000031.1, forward strand.
CCGTCTGGGCCTTCTATCCTAGCCGTAAAGCCAGACGGCACAGTTACGCTTTGTGCCTCGCTTAACGACGCAAAACCTTGAGGCTGCGGCGCAAGACCGCCGCGCTCTCCCACACGTACCCCGACGCTCGGAACGTGATAGAGCCAAAACTTCGCCATACCCCTATCCACTCCTTTGTCGTGATCGTCGCATCAAGGTCTTCGGCGTTCGAAAAAGTTGTGCCCCCAAGAAAATCGGAAGGAATGCTCAATCTACCGCTTTTTGGGGTATCGGTCACACAGAATTTCCCGCATTTTGGCTGGCCGCGGCGGCGGCCACACGTGTAGGGGGAGCTTGCGCCAAAGGTCCGACCTCGCAAGGTGGGGCGTTCGAAATTCTCGATCTCTGCTCCATCGCGACTGACCGCCTCGGGTCGAACTGTGCCGTTCGACTCGTGCCCATCGAACGTCCGCTTTCGCTTCTTATCGCCGGGAAACGGCCATTCCGCTTCCCGCCCACATCGCTCCGCCTCATGGCGCCAGCTTGAAAAATTCCGCCTCCACCGACGCCGCGCCCGCCTTCGCATCAACTCTGTAAAACCGCCAGTAAATCACACTATACAGCGGAGTTATCACAGTCTTGACCCAAATTTGCCATCGGCAAACTGTTTTCCACTTTGTCGAAAGCAGGCACCGCACCGCAGGCGCCGCAGAGTGTTCAGCGGTTTACTGAAAAATCCATTTGCAACCGTGGGCAAAACTTTCTAAACGTCGCTTAATTGTGCCGGTCGTGAGGATCAAATCAAATATTCCACGCGCACGGGACGCTGCATAGGCAAATCGCACTCATCGGCTTCCTCCATCGGAGGTGAAGATGCAAAGCAGCTTGATCAAACTGGTGGCAGCTGGCGCGCTGTCGATGGGCTTGGATATCCCGACTGTGCTCGCCTCGTCTGTCACGCAACCGGGCGAGACAGTCGGGCTGCAGGTCGGCGCGCCTCTTCCGGAAGGCTTATACTTCAATAATACATTAGATTGGGGCTGTCGGAATGCAAACCCGACCACTTGTTTAGGCATCACGATTCCGATTGTTACTTGGTCGACGCCTTGGACATTCCTTGGCGCGAGGGTGCAATTCCTTTCGGTGGACCCCCTGGCCGAGACCGCGGTCGTCAATACATCATACAACACCAGCTTGTACAATCCGGGTCTGTTCGGGCAATTGGCTTGGGACCTCGGCAAGGGTTTTGGCTTCAGTTATACCTTGGGCTCCTACTTCGGTATCGACGCGCCGGTGGCGTGGAGTTCTACGTCCCTCAGTCAGTGGGTTGCGCTGAGCTATACGGCCGGTGGCTGGGACCTGACCGCGACCGCCATCGACGGCATCCAGTTTGACAGCGTCACCGACCGGGCGCAGATCTCGCCGTGCCCGGCGCCCTTCGACCTTAGCGGCTGCAATCCGAATTTCATCAATGTCGACCTGACGGCGACCAAGACAGTCGGCAAATGGGAGTTTGGCGGGGTGGCCTACGGCTCCGCCGACCTCACTCGTCCAGTCTTCGATTACAAGAAGCAAAGCGAAATTGCCGTCGGCGGCCTGTTGGGCTACGATTTTGGTCCGGTCACTTTGCAGACTTACCTCACGACGGAAGTGGCGGAGCAAAACTACGGCGGCCGGGACACGCGCGGCTGGTTCCGCGTGATCATTCCGCTCTGGACGCCGGAGACCGCGTCACAGAAGCCAATGTAGCGGGGTCGATCGTTTGGGCCGGCTCGTCCTGATAATTATGGCGCAGGCGCAACAGTAGCTCGACGGACGCAAGATCGTCGCGGGATTGCTGACGAGGAGATGCCCGGAATGTTCTCGAGACGGACTATGCTCGTCGCCCTCGCGGGGGCGCTCACGGTCGGCGCATCGCCTGTGCTGGCTGGCTCCGATCCATTGGCCGGGCTCGACACCGATGGCGACGGGACCGTTGATCTCGCCGAGGCGAAAACGGCCGCGTCGGCGCTATTCGACAAGCTTGATCGCGATCATGACGGCACGCTGGACGAGAAGGAGTTGCGCGGCAGGTTGTCGAAGGCGGCCCTAGCCGGAGCCGATCCCGACAAGGATGGAACTTTGACGAAGGACGAGTATCTCGCCCTGGTCGAGAAGCAGTTCAAGGCGGCGGATGCCGACAGCGATGGCACGCTGACCAAGCAAGAGCTTCGCGGCAAGGCGGGGCGCGCGCTGTTGAAGCTGCTGAAATGAGCCTTCGTAGCCGCTCTGTTGCTTAGGAGGTAGCGGGGTTCGCACTCGTCGGAGTGCGCTCCCGCCCACATCGCTCCGCTTCATTGCACGAGCTTGAAGAACTCCGCCTCCACCGACGCCGAGCCCGCCTTCGCCTCGTCGATCAGTCGCGGCGCGATGTCCTTCAACGCCGCGGAGCGAAGCCCTTCCAGCGTCGCGAGCGGCCTCACCGAGGCGATCGCGAGGACGATCTGCAGGGGGCCGATCGAAGCGGCGTCGGCGACGAGCGGGACGCTGAACGTCGCGGAATCGCCGCCGGGAAGCGTCTTCGCTTCGAGCCGATGCGCGATGCCGTCGTTGTCAACGAGGAGCAACGCCAACCGACGGCCGCCGAGGTTGGAGATCGTCCCCGCCAGCGGCTTGCCGCGCCCGACGTCGTAGCTCGCCAGCGCAATGCGCGGCGCGGCGGCGCCGTTCGCCGATCCCAGCCGGATCAGGTCCAAAGCGGGGCATTCGGCGGCGGCGATGAGGCGCAATCCGAGTTGCGGCTCGACGCCGACTTCGCGGGTGTAGCTGGCGTCGAAGCGCTGGAAGGGCGCGATTTCGACGCCGACGCCCTGCAGCGTACTGACGCTGCGCGCGCCGGGCAGAGGCCGCACCAGGAAGCAGGCGCCGCCGTCGAATCCATCGAGAAACGCGGTCGCTTTGTCGAGCGGCGTGGGTCGCGTCGGGCTCGGCTCAGCGATCGCCGGCACAGGCGCCGGCGCGACGACGAGCTTGACCGCCATGCGGGCGGAGAGGCCGGCCGCGTTGGTCGCCACGACGTCGAAGGCGAAGGCGCCCGGCCGGGTCGGCTTGCCGGAGATCTGGCTGAGGCCGGCGCCGAGATCGACGAAGGTCAGGCCCTCGGGCGGATTGGGTTCGGCGCGCAAGGCGAGCCCGCGCGCGTTGGCGCCGACGTTGAAGGGCGGCAACGCCGAGATGTAGTCCTCGTCGACTGTCGCCCCATCGACGACGACGACCGCCTGGGAGGCTCGCGGCGGCGTCGAGGTCGGAACCGGGATCGGGCTCGGCGACGCCTCCTGCAACGGCGGCGCCTTCGGGATCGTCGCGACCGTCGGAGCGGGCGTCGCCGCCACGGCCGCCGGCCTGTCCTTGATGACGAGCGTCGCCGTCATCTGCGCCGTCAAGCCGTTATGATTGGTCGCGACGACCTGCAGGCTCGACTTTCCCGCTTGCGTCGGGACGCCGTCGATTTCGCCTTGGCCGCCGCCGAGATCCCGGAAAGTCAGACCGCCGGGCAACGCGTCCGCCCTGAGCCGCACTCCCTTGTCGCCGGGATCGGCGAAGGCGGGCAGCGCGTCGCGATAGGGCTCGCCGACCATCGCCGGCGGCAATGCGACGAGCGCCAGCGGCGCGCGCGGCGGCAGGGCGTCGACCAGTTCCACGCTCGTCGGTACATGCGAGGGCGCCGTTGTCGCCGCCTCGGTTGGCGCGGCTGCGGGCAAGCCGCCCGACGGCGCTTCCGCAACGGCGGTGGGCAACGGCAACGTCTCCGCCGAGCCGAGCGGCGGCAACGGGGAGGCGATCGGCCTCGGCGTCGAGCTCGGCCCGACAAGCGGCGGCGCCGACTTGAACCATTGGGCGGCGTCGTCGCGAAAGACATAGGCCGTGCCGGCGACGCTGACGATCACGATCAGCGCGCCGA
>CAWEYC010000032.1:0-22175 GCA_963813195.1 uncultured Alphaproteobacteria bacterium
AGTCCTCGATCGCCTCGTTGTGCGCCTCGGATTTCAGCAGCGTGTAGGCGCGCTCGGAGACGCGCATGCGCGCCAGCGTCGCCTGCGCCTGCTCCACCAGGGGACCGTTGAGCGACACCTTCGCCGCTCCGCCGGCGTCCATGTCGAGCATGGCGACGAGATGCGAGCGCAGCAGCGCGCGCCCTTGCGCGTAGGGCGCGCCGGGAAAGGCGCGCTCCTCCCAATCGCGCGCGAACCAGTCGACGACGAGGTCCTTGTCGACCCTCGGCGCCTTGCCGCCCAGCATGAGATAGACCTTCAGCGCCTCGTAAACGAAGGTCGGATCGGCAATGTTCTTCTGGATCTGCTGCTCCAGCGAGAGAACCAGCCGAGGGCGCATCAAGCGCTCGAGCGCCTGCTGGTAGACGAGATCGGAGGCGTCCTGCAGCCGCGCGCGTTGGCTGAGCCCGAAGGTCTGCGAAACCGGCGTCGCCTCGTCGCGATGGGCATAGCCGACGGGCAGGTTGGGCAGGGCGCCGATCAATTCATAGATCGGCAACAGGCTGGGGTCGGTGACGGTGTTCTGCTTGATCAGCGGCGCGGCGGCGGCGGCATAATCATCGACGCCGCGCGCGGTCGCCGCGATGAGCGCGGCGTTGCGCGCATAGCTCATCCACCACAGGCCGAGCATCCCGACCGTCGCCACGCCGATCAGCGCGAACAGCGCCGCGCGCAGGGCCCAGGAGCGGCGCACCGCGGCGATGTTGGTCGACACCCATCCCGCTTCGCCGAACACCACTTTGGCCAGGAGATCGTGGAGGAAAATAGCTTCTCCCGATGCCGGAAAACGCCGCCGCGCCGAAGCTTTCGACGCCGAAGCTGCGTTGCAGCGCGCCGATGACCTAATCGAAGGGCGTGCCCTCCTGCGTGCCTGATGTGAAGTAGAAGCCGCGCAGCGTCGCCGCCGTCTGGTAGCGCGTCGGTTCGAAGATGCGATTGAGAAAATCGGCGATCGGCTTGCGGATGGCGCTGAGCTGGGCCGGCAGGCCGAATAGGATCGCGCGCGAGCGCAGGTCCGGCTCCTCCTGCAGGCGTTCCGGCATGCGCTCGGAAATGCGCTGGATCAGGAGATCGATTTCCTCGGGGACCTTGCCGACGTTGTTAGCCTTCTTGTCGGCGGTCTGGAACGTCGCGCCCCACACCGCCTGGCGTCTGGCTTCGTCGAGGTCGGCGAAATATTGGGTGAAGCCGACGATCAGATCCATCTTGGTGAAGATGGCGTAGACCGGGAAATCAACCTTCAGTTCGTCGTGCAACTCGTTGAGCCGCTTGCGGATCGCGTCGGCGTGCGCCGCGACCTCGGCGGCGGAGAGATGAAGCACGTCGGCGATGCTGATCGCGACGAGGACGCCGTTGATCGGCTGGCGCGGGCGATTGCGCCTGAGCATGTCGAGAAAGGCGAGCCAGCTCTTGCGATCGGCCTTGGCGTCCGAATCCTGCGTGGTGTAGCGGCCGGCGGTGTCGATGAGCACCGCCGCGTCGGTGAACCACCAGTCGCAATAGCGCGTTCCGCCGACGCCCTGGATCGCCTTCGCCGCATTGTCGGCCGCGAGCGGAAACTTCAGGCCGGAATTGACCAGCGCCGTCGTCTTTCCCGCGCCCGGCGGCCCGATGATGAGATACCACGGCAAATCGTAGAGCGCGCCGGCGCTCGACTTCGCCGTGCGCTTCAGCGTGGCGAGCGCATCCTCCATCTTCTCCCGAAGGATCGGCGCGTCGCTCTCGTCGGCGACCGGCTCGGTCATCGCCTTTTCGAGCGCCGCGGCGGCGCGGCGCCGGCTGATGATCCGCCACGCGATCGAGGCGCCGACGATCAGCCAGATGACGAGGATGATGGCGAGCCGCACGCCGACGCTCTCGAACGGCTGCGCGTCGCCGATCGAGACCAGCGGACCGGCGAGCCAGATCAGCGCCGCCAGCACGATGGCGGCGACGACGCTGAGCGCGATCCAGAGCCAGGCGACGAGCGTCATGGAAACGAATTCTCCCCTTCGTAAACGCGACGTGCCTGCGTCCCTTCTCCCCGCGTGCGGGGAGAAGGTTAGGATGAGGGGCCTGGCGATGAGCCGCAACCGTGCGGACAACCACCATGCCCCTCACCCCTGCCCTCTCCCCGCAACGCGGGGCGAGGGGGCTAGACTAATCGGCGCGCGGAATGGAAATCTCCACGCGCCGGTTCTTCGATTTGTTCGCCTCGATGTCGTTCGGAGCGACCGGATCGTCGGTTCCCTTACCCGCCACCTGGAGGCGTTCGGGGTGCGCGAGATCGCCCTTGAGAAGGCCGGCGACCGATTTGGCGCGCGCCTCCGACAGTTCGAAATTCGACGGGAACGCCACGGTCTTGATCGGGTCGCTGTCGGTGTAGCCGTCGACGCGGATCGCGCCCGGCTCCTTGTCGAGCGCCAGCGCGATCTTCCTGGCGATTGGCGCGAAGCTGGCGTTGACCTGCGCCCCGCCCGAGGGGAACAGCACGACGCTGCCGATGCGGATGAAGATCGTCGTCGCCGACTGGTCGGCGCCGACTTTGCCGGCGAGAATTTCGTTGGCGAGCGCGGCGCGGATGCGCTCGAGTTGCGTCGACGCCCTCGGCGCCGGGTCGGGCGGCGGCTTGACGGCGGTCTCGCGCGCGATGGCGATTTCGGTGCCGGGATGCACTTGCGCCATCTCGAGGGCGAGGGCTTCGGCCCCGCCGCTCAGCGAGTTGCGCAGGAAGAGATAGGCGCCGAGCAGGATGAGGCCGGCGACCGCGGCCACGGCCCAGACGGGAACCTGGAAGCGGCTTCCCGCCAGCGCGATGCTCTGGCCGCGCCAATGCGGCGAGAGATCCTCGATCGTCTTCGGGCTGGCGCGACGGATCGTCTCGTAGAGATCGCGGCGCACGCCCTGCAGCGCGCCGGCGCCGCCGGAGGCGCGATAGACGCCCTCGAAGCCGAGGCTGAGACACGCATGCATGATCTCGAGCAGGCCGAGATTGATGGCCGGGTTCTGCTTGGCGCGCTCGAGCTCCTGGAAGAACCTCACGCCGCCGGTGCGCTCGCTGAAAAAGCGCACGAGCATGCTGTACTGCGTCCAGATCTGTCGATCGTCGGTCGGCAGGTTCTGCACGATGTCGTCGGCGCAGGCGGCGAGCGCGTATTTGGCGACGTTGACCTGTTCCGCCGGCGCGCCGGCGGCGCGCGCATCGATCTCGAACTGCTGGATCGCCTGCGCCACCTGATCCATCAATTGCCCGGCGCCGGCGCGCGACAGCGAGGCGCGCAACCGTCCGAGCAGCAGCAGCAGCGACGCGGCGGCGCGCATCAGCGGATTCGCCGCGACGGTGACGAGGTCGACGGAGACGTGCGGCGAAACCGGCGCCGGCGTCATCGGCGCGTTGGCGGCGCTTTGCTGCAGGTACGGATTGACCGGCGCGGGCGTCGGCGACGTCGTCCAGCCATCCCAATTGGCCTGTCCGCCCCGTGGCGAATCGGCCGGCGGATAGGATGGCGCGGGGTAGCTGACCGGCGGCGTCGGGGTCGAGGCCGGCGGCGCGCCGCCGGCGGGCGGCGCGGGATAAGCGCCGGGCGGATTGGGCTGGGACGGCGGCGCCGAACGGCGCCCGCCGGGGTTCGGCCGGATGATGGTTCGGTCGCGACGACCGAACGGATCGTCGTTGTCGGTCATCTCCTGTCTTCCCTGATCGCCCACAGCTCCATCTGGAGTTCAGGCCAATCGCCGGCAAAGTGCATCCCGATCGCGCTGGCGACGCTGAATTCCGGCCACAGCGGCGAAGTGCGGTCGAAGAAGAAATAGACGTGATCGGTGATGGCGCGAATCTGCGGCGGCGGCGTCGGCAGATGCACAAGGTTGATGCCCGGCAGGTGGGCGTGGACGATCTCGTTCATCTTGGTGTTGGGGCCGACCTTGAGGTAGGCGGGCAGGTTCTGCTGGATCTCGGTGAGGGGACGACGCGCCGAAACCTCCAGCACCAGCGTCGCATTGCGAAACAGCGTGCGGTCCTTGATCGTCGAGATGAACGCGTTGGGGGCGCGCTCGATGAGTTCGAGGCGAATGGCGCGCCGGTCGAGCCGGGCGCTGAGGAAGTCCTGGATGTCGCGCAGTACCGGCGCGAAGACGCTTTCCAGATCGTCGTGGTTATAGAGCCCATATTCGCGCGCCCGCCGCTCCTGCGTGGCGAAGGTCGCGAGTTCGCCGGCGAGGCGCAGGAATTCCTCGTACAGCCGCTCGGGATGGACATAGCGCGAGGTGCGAAAATGCTTGAGCGCCGGAATTTCGCGGTTGAGCATCTGCAGCATCAGATAGTCGGCGCTCTGCAGGCCGCCGCCCGCGGTCGTGTCGCTCGCGTAGCGCGCGAGTTCATCGAGCTTGGCGCCGATCCAGCCGATGACGCGGTCGAGCCAGCCCTCGACGGTCGGATGCGCGGCGCAAACCAGCAGAGGCGGCGCGAACTTCTCGTCGAACACGAGCGTGCGGTCGTGCACTTCGACGATCCGCGCGATCGGCAGGCCGACATAGCCGGGCTTGGCGGTCTTGCGGATTTCATAGGCGAGACGGGGATAGGCGACCTCGATCTCCTCTTCGATGCGCAGATGGGAGGTCGAGTCGATGACCGTCTCGGCGCCGACGACGTAGCGCGCCGCGTTTTCCGCCTTCTGCGGGCTGACCTCGCGCGAATTGTCGGCGCGCGCCGGCATGGTGAGCCAGACGAGCTGGCCCGCGGCTGCCTCCGGCGCCTCGATCGGCGCCGGCGCCGGGCTTTCCCCCGGGAAATCGAACAGCCCGCCATCCGGCATGACCCCGGCGGCCCGGCGCAAGCCGAATTTGCTCTGCTGGGCGAGGTCGCGATCGATTTCGAGCGTCGCGAAGCCCCAGGGATAGGGCGTGACATGGCGGGCGCGGCTCTCGATCGCGCTTTCCAGATAGCGGTCGCCCTGTTGCAGGTGATGCGGGCGAAGGAATAGCCCCTCGGTCCAGTGAACTTTCGCGTTCCACGACATGCCCGCTCTTCCCCGATCCCGTTCTTGGCGTCCCCGCTCAATCCCCGGCGATGCGGCGCCGGCCCCCTGCCCTACGAGGACTTGTTCTGCAATCGATCGTAAGCCTCCGCGAACAGCGCCATGAACGCTTCCAGCAGGCGCCCGTCGGCGCGCTTCGTCTTGGCGCGCCACCGCTCGACGTAGATGTCCCACAGTTTCGCCTTACGGGACCCCACGATGGCCCCGAGACCCCGATCCGGCTCCACCGACCGATCAATCTTCTCCGGCGCCAGATCCTCGAACAAGGCGTCCAATGCGCCCTGCATGGCGCCGAAAGTGAGGATCTGGTGGGTCTTGAGGTCGGTAAAGCTGCTTTCGATGGTCGCGCGGGCGTCGAGATAATTGCGCGTCGGCGGACCGAACATGATCGCGAGGGCTTCGTCCGCCGAACCGGTGAATTTCAGCGGATTGTTTTCGAGCGCGCGGATCATCGTGCGGCTCGACGAACGCATCAGCGTCTTGGATTCGGCGCGCGACGATAAAAGCTGGGCGAGATTCTCCGCGGTGAGCCGAAGGGCGAGGCCGATTTCATCGGCGAGGACGTTCGGATCGCGCCCGGCGATGGCGCGCTCGGGGATTCCCGCCGCCGCGGCGATGCGGGCGATCACCTCCGCGGCGGGCGCGAACGGCGCCGCGACTGCGGCTGGCGGCGACGCCGGGCGCCGCGGCGACGGCGCGGCAGGCGGAGGCGCCGGCGCGGGGGGCGCCGCGGGCGGCGCGCGCAACCAGCTGTCGTCGGCCGCCGCCGGCATCGCGAAAGCGTCGCCCATGGGGGCCGCCGGCGCCACGGAGGACGCGAAATCGAGGAAGTCGGCGGCGGGATGCGCCGGTTTCTGCACGCGATAGGCGGCGCGGTCGTCGGGCGCCGCCGCCTCGCCGACCGCGCCCCAAACGTCGGCATGCGCCGCGGGCGGCGCGGAAGCGTAGGGCGCCGCCTGCCCCTCGACCGCGACCGCGATGATGTAAGGCCCGATGTTCAGGCGGTCGCCGTTGCGCAGGAGATGCGGCGCATCGAGGCGGAATTGCGCGCCGTTGACGAAGGTGCCGTTGGTCGACACGTCGTGCAGCCAATAGCCGCCGTCGCGAAACCGGATCTCGCAGTGCTTGCTCGAGACGTAGCGGCTCGGATCGGGCAGCGTCCAATCGAGATGGGCGTCGCGGCCAATGTCGAGACCGCGGCCCTTGACCTCGACCCGCAACGGCCCGCCGTCGGGCAATCGATCCATGTTCTCGATCGACAGTCGAAGCGTCATTGTTTCGCCCGGATTCGCAAATCCAAGAGCTATTATCCCGTTCTTTTCGGCCAGCCGCAAGGATCGGCGCCACGGCGTCCCAGGCTACGAGGAACCGGCGCCCGCGAGGAAGTCGAAGTCGCAGCCTTCGGGCGCCTGGGTGACGGTCCGGCGGTAGAGCGCCTTGTAGCCGCGCGCCGGCTCTGGCGGCGGCGCGAAGGCGGCGAGGCGCCGCTTGATCTCGGCCTCGTCGACGAGCAGATCGATGCGCTTGTTCGCGACCGAGAGCCGGATGCGGTCGCCGTCGCGGACGGCGGCCAGGGGGCCGCCGATCGCCGCCTCGGGCGCGACATGGAGGACGATCGTGCCGAAGGCCGTCCCGGACATGCGAGCGTCGGAAATCCGCACCATGTCCTTGACGCCGGCCTGCGCCAGCTTGCGCGGGATCGGCAGATAGCCGGCCTCGGGCATGCCGGCCGCATGCGGGCCGGCGTTCTGCAAGACCAGCACATCGTCCGCCCGCACGTCGAGAGCGGGGTCGTCGATCCGGTTGGCGAGATCGTCGAGGCTCGTGAAGACGACGGCGCGCCCTTCGGATTCGAACAGGGCCGGCGTCGCGGCGGCGCGCTTGAAGACGGCGCCGTCGGGGGCGAGTGTCCCGGTGAGGCCGATCAGCCCGCCCACCGGCGAAACGGGATCGCCGAAGGGACGGATCACTGCGCGGTCGACCCACTCCAGCGGCTCGCCCAACCGTTCCGCCAATGTCACGCCTTCGACGTCGACGGCGTCGAGATGCAGCAAGGGCCGGAGTTCGCGCAAAACGGCGCCCACGCCGCCGGCGGCGTAGAAATCCTCCATGTAGCCTTCGCCGACCGGCTTCAGATCGACCAGCACTGGCGTCTCGTCGGAGATGGCGTTGAGCCGCTCCACCGGGATGCGGATGCCGAGGCGCCCGGCGATCGCCGTCAAATGCACGATGGCGTTGGTCGAACCGCCGAGCGACATCAGCATCCGAAAGGCGTTTTCGACTGACTTCCGCGTGATGACTTGCGACGGTCTGATCTTCGAGGCGATGAGCCGCACCGCCGCCCTGCCCGTTTCCTCGGCGGCGACGAGACGCGCCGCATGGACCGCCGGAATGGCCGCCGTGCCCGGCAGCGACATCCCCAGCGCTTCGGCGATGCAGGCCATCGTGCTGGCGGTCCCCATGACGGCGCAGGTGCCCGAGGTCACCGACAAGCGGCCTTCGACCGCGTCGATCTCCTGCTGGTCGATCGCGCCGGCGCGGTACCTTCCCCAGAAGTTGCGGCAGTCCGTGCAGGCGCCGAGGCGCTGGCCGCGATGACGCCCCGTCATCATCGGGCCCGTCACCAATTGGATCGCCGGAATGTCGGCGGAGGCCGCCCCCATCAGCTGGGCCGGCACGGTCTTGTCGCAACCGCCGATCATGACGACCGCGTCCATCGGCTGGGCGAGGATCATCTCCTCGGTGTCCATCGCCATCAGGTTCCGGTACATCATGCTGGTCGGATTCAAGAAGACTTCGCCGAGCGAGATCGTCGGAAAGGGGCGCGGCAGCGCGCCCGCGGCGAGAACGCCGCGCGAGACCGCCTCGACCAGCTCCGGCATGCCGCGATGGCAATTGTTGAATCCGGACGGCGTCATGGCGATGCCGACGATCGGCTTGGCCAGCAGCGCATTGGAAATGCCCATCGAGCGCGCGAAGGAGCGTCGCAGATACCGCGAGAAATCGCGGTCGCCGTAGTTGGTGAGGCCGCGGTCGAGACCCTGCGCTTCGTCACTCATGATTCGTCTCCAGGAGGGCGTGTTTGCATGCCGCAACGTCGACGCCGCGCAGGCGGCCTTGGGGCGCGCTGCGTCCACGTCCAATCACTTCAGCCGTCATTGCGGAAGATGGACGGCCCGCGCGCGAACAGCCCCCTCAATCGCTCGGCGTCAACAGATTCGTCGGCGCTACGCCGGCTCCGGCGCCAGGGTCGAACAAAACGCCTCGAATTCCGGCTCCGTCGCATAGGCCTTCTGCGTGCCGCGCCGGGTGACGGAATCGGCGGCGTAGCGCACCGCTTTGCCAAGCGCCGCTTCGATGTCCAGGCCGGCGGCGAAATAGCGCGCGAAGCTGCCGACGAAGGCATCGCCCGCGCCGGTGGTGTCGACCGGAGTGACGCGGATCGGCGCGATGCGGCGCGCGACGGTCGGCGTCGTCAGCAGGGCGCCGCGCGAGCCCATGGTCACGATGATCGTTCCAATCCCCTTGGCGATCAGGCTGCGCGCGGCGGCGACGATCTCCGCCTCGGTGTCGACCGGCATCCCCGTGAGGATGGCGAGTTCCGTCTCGTTGGGAATGAAGAAGTCGGCGTCGCGGATCTTCTCGGGATCGAGCTCCGGCGTCGCCGGCGCCGGGTTGAGCAGCGTCTTGACGCCATGCCGCTTGCCGAACGCGATCGCCGCATACACCGTCTCCAGCGGCACTTCGAGTTGCAGCAGGATGAGGTCGCAGGTCTTCAGGTCCGCCGCCGCATTTTCAATGTCCGGCGGCGACAGGTCGGCGTTGGCGCCCTTAACGATCAAGATGGAATTTTCGCCCGACGGTTCGACCATGATCGGCGCGACGCCGCTGGAGCGGCCCTTGACGCGCTCGACGTGCCGCGTGTCGATGCCGAAGCCGGCGAGATTCTTGATGGTGTTGTCGGCGAACATGTCGTCGCCGACCTTCGTCACCATCACCACCGACGCGCCGAGCTTGGCGGCGGCGACCGCCTGGTTGGCGCCCTTGCCGCCGTGCCCCATTTCGAAGCTCGGCGCCTCGATCGTCTCGCCGCGAACCGGCATGCGGTTCACGTAGGTCACGAGGTCGACCATGTTGCTGCCGATGACGGCGATGCGCGGTTTCCGGTTCGTCGTCATTGCCTGTCGCCCTCGATCGCCTTGGCGGCCGCCGCCGCATGGTCCGCATCGACATAATCCAAACGCGTCACGAACGAAACCTTGGCGCCGCCGGCCAAAGCAAGCACGTTGCCCTTGCGCTTCTCCGCGATGTAGCCCTCGGGCTCGCAAGTCGCCGGCATCGCGAACGCGGCGACGCTCTGGTCGCTGTTGACGAGAATCCAGCGGATCGTGTGCGGCATGGCCTCGGGATCCCAGGCGATCGTGAAAGCGTCCCCCTCGGGCCGCGCCAGCATGAAATGCACGAGCCCATCCGCGCCGCGCTCCAGGCCCTTGATGTAGAAGACCTGTTCCGGATCGTAGCGATGCGGCTCGGCGAGCGTGCGCATGCGCGCCGGGTCGGCGGAGAGTTCGGCGAGCAGCGCGCGATAATCGGGATTGGGCGTGACGTGGCCGGGAATGACCGTGCGCGTGACCACGTGCTCGGGCGTGAAGGGGGCCGGCTGCACGATGCGCGCGCCTTCCGCGAAGGCGAAATTCACATGACAGATATACATGAGGTCCATCGGCGCGGCCGAGAGGTTCTCGACCTCCATGACGATGTGGCAACCGGCTTCGTCGCCGCGCAGAACCACGCGCGGCCTCGCGCGGTAATGGGCGCCGAAGCCCATCGCATATTCGCGCGAGCCGGTGACCGCCATCCACGGCCCGCGCTCGTCCGTCCCACAGGCGATCCCGGCCTCGTCCATCTCGGCGCAGGGCATTTCGCCGTGAAGGTCGTGGGCGTCCGCCGGCGAGGGCACGCCGTTGCGCAGCAGACCGGCGTGATAGGCGAGGCAGCCGTAGGTCTCGACGATGACTTTCGCCGGCCGCGGCTCGCGGAACATGCTCCGCATCGCCATTTCGACGCCGTCGAAGGCCGCGCTCCAGACGATCTGACCCATGTAGGGTAGGACGACGATCGAGCCGCGCGCGTTGGTTAGGCGGATCGCCTCGACGCCGCTGTCGTAGCGAAAGAGACTGGCGATAAGACCGCCATGCCGCACGGCCTCGCTCTCCTTCTCGCCAAAGCCCGCACGCCGCAAGGCGACATGAGTCTCATTGCTTGGCATGGTCCGTCCCTCCGTCGCGTCCGCCGGCAAAGCCAGTTCCTCGACTTCGTGTCAAGTCAAACTTCCAACCGGCGCCTACTCGTGGATCGTTCCGAAAGAGAGGCCGCGCACGAGATAACGTTGCAGCGCGAAGGCCAGCGCGACGACGGGAAGCGCCGCGAGCGTCGCAATCGCGGCGATGTCGCCCCACAAGACGTCGTGGCCCTCCATCAGCGTCGGCAAGATGACCGGCAGGGTCGTCACGTCGGCGCGCGTCAGGATGACGGCGAAGAAGAATTCGTTCCAGGAGAAAATGAACGACAGCAGCGCGACGGCGATGATCGCCGGACGCGCCATCGGCGCGGCGATCTGCCAAAAGGCGCGCCAGCGCGTGGCGCCGTTGACCAGAGCCGAATCCTCGATCGTCGGATCGATGTCCTCGAAAAAGCTCTTCAGCACCCAGCAGATGAACGGCACGTTGAAAACCGTATATTGCAGAATGAGCGCGACATAGGTGTCGAGCAACCCGAGCTTCGACCAAAAGACGTACATCGGGACGGCGACCGCGACTGACGGCATGAACAGGATGCTGAGCACGGTGAAGGACAGATTCTCGCCCCCGGTGCGATAGCGGCCGAGGCTGTAGGCCGCAAACACGCCGATGATGAGCGACAGTATGGTCGAACCGCCGGCGACGATCAGGCTGTCCTCGAGCCCTTTTAGGCCGCCCCAGTTGAACAATGCGTCGGTGAAATTCCGCCAATAGAAAGTCGACGGCCAGAACACGGGCGGCGTGGTGATCCATTCGCCCGGCGGCTTCACGGCGGTCACCAGCATCCAGAGCACCGGCGCCAGAAAGAACGCGAGCGCCACGACGAGAGCGGCGTAAGCGGCGATGTCGCCGGCAAGGAGAAATCGGCGCTTCACGCGGCGCCTCCTTGACCGCGCTCGGTCAGACGGATCAAGGCCTTGGCGAGCAGGGCGACAAGCGCCAGCTGCAGGATCGCCAGCGCGCTGGCGTAGCCCAGATTGAAGTATCGGAACCCCTGCACGTAGGTGAAATAGGCGAGGTTCTCGGTCGTCGTTCCGGGGCCGCCCTGCGTCATGACATAGACGATGTCGAACAGTTTGAAGCTCATCAGTACGCGCAGCAGCAGGGCGATGCCGATCACCGGCCGCAACAGCGGCAGGTAAATGCGCCAGACGACCTGAGCGATCGAAGAGCCGTCGACGCGCGCCGCTTCGACAATGCTGGCGGGCAGCGCGCGCAGACCGGCGAACAGCAGCAGCATCATGAACGGGGTCCACTCCCAGAAATCGACGATCATCAGCGACGGCAGCGCCGCCGCCGGACTACCGGTCCAGAGCGGCTGCGGCAAGCCGAGCAGGCCGAGCCCATAGTTGATCGGACCGAATTGATAGTTGAAGAGCTGCACCCACTGGAAAGCGCCGACCGAGGGCGCAATGATGGTGGGGATCAGCAGCAGCGTCGCCGCCGGGCCCTGCCAGCGCGGCAAGCGGTGCAGCAGCAAGGCGAGCACCAGCCCCACCGGAAACTGCAGCGCTGCGACGCCGAGCACGAACCATCCGGTGACGCGCAAGCTGCTCCAGAAAACCGGATCGGTGAAGACATGCACATAGTTGGCGAAGTTGTTGAACCGGGCCGGCGCCGGGATCAGCATCTGGTAGTTCTGCAGCGAGACGACGATCGCGAAGATCATCGGAAAGAGGCTGTTGGCGGCGAACATCGCCAGGGCCGGGGCCATCAGCCACCAGCCGAACCGACGTTTCGCCGCCTGGATTCTGCGCCCGCCATGGCCCGCGCGCAATGCGATGTCGCTCATCGCATATCTCCCTTCCCTCGCGCGGCCGAAGGCGCGGCGGCGCCCACTCCCCCGCAGGGAAACGAGCGCCGCCGCCATTGGTGTCGAGAGTCCATCGTGATGCCTACGATGCGCTCAGTATTTCAGTCCGACTTTCTTGAACGAGTCGATCCAGGCGGTATAGGCCGCCTGCTGCGCATCCTTGTCCTCGGCCGAGGTGATGCTCGCCCATTCGCCGGCGGCAGCGTCGAGCGCCGCCTTCGGCGAGAGCCCGCCGGCCAGCGCCTGGCTGACATAAAGGTCGAGAATGTCGATATAGCGCGGCGCGCCGGGGATGCTGAGTTCGGGATAGCCGGCTTCGAGCGCGCCGCGGATCGCATCGACGTAGCTCTTGGCGGCCTCGGCCGGCATTGTCGGCTGGCCGGTGTGGCTCTTGACCGCATCGGCCTTGAGCGCGGATTCGCGATAGGGGTCCTCGCCGCAATCGGGATCGTAGACGTACGTGACCATGACCTCCGGTTGCTGCATATGCGAGATGACCTTGTACGTGTCCTCGGGATTCTTGGAGAAGGCCGAGACCGCCATCACGCGCGAATAGGGCATGTAGCTACGCTGCGGACACGCCGCGAAGGCCGATTTGCCGACGACCTTGCTGACCTTCGGATCGTCGGTCTTGAGCGGCAGATCGTCCCATTGCACCACCATCGCGGTCGAGCCATTGAGAAAGGCCTCGTTGAGCTCGGGATAGCCGATCTGCAGGATGTTCGGCGGCGCGAAGTCCTTCATCTTGACCAGCATTTCGAGCGCCTTGACGCCCTCGTCGCTGTTGATCCCGGGCTTCATGCCGTCGCCGAACCAGCGCCCGCCGAGGCCGGCGAAGATGTTGATGAACCAGGCGTAGCAGAAGCCGCGCTGCGCGTAGAACGCCGTGCCGTAGAGATGGGGCGGACGGTGGAAGAATTCCGCCACCTTCATGAATTCGTCCCACGTCTTGGGCGGGGCGAGATCGGCGCCGTATTTCGTCTTGAAATCCGACTGTTCCTTCGGATCATTGAAGAGGTCGGTGCGATAGCACTGCAACAGGAGGTCGCCGTCGTACATCAGCGCATAGGTCTTGCCGTTGCGCTTGATGACGGGATCGCGATAGACCGGCAGGTAATCGTCGAGCTTCGGATCGAGAACCTTGAAGTAGGGATCGAGTTCCTTCAGGAAACCCAGGGCGACGAAGTCGCCGAGGAAATAAGGCGGAAACACCAGAAGGTCGTAAGCGGACGAGCGAGAGGTGAGTTCGGTCACGAGCTTTTCGTATTGGCCGACGAACGGCAGGCTCAGGTTCTTGATCTCCAAGCCGAACTTCTGCTTGATCGCGGCCGCCTGCCACTTGAAGGGCTCTTCGTTCTGCCCGGCGTCGCACTCGATATTGATCGTGACGCCAGCGGCCTGCGCCGCGGGCAGGCCGACGAGATCGATCGCCGATGCGCCGGCGATGAATGCGCCGCCCCGGCGTAACAGGCTGCGCCGGTCGATCATCCCGTAGCTCCACTTGCTTTCCATGCTCGCTCCTCCTGTTTTCTTATCCACACCGAGGTTTGCCTCGGCGCTTTCTACGAGAGTGCGTCGCATCATTCGATGCGCGCGCCGGTAGCCGTCGCGAACATGTGCGTCTGCCCAGGACGCGGTCGCAGCCAGACTTCCATCCCCGGCGACAATCCGTCGCCCGAGGCGAGCGCGACCTGAATATTCGACTGGCCGACCTGCACCGTGCAGACGGTCTGATCGCCATGGAACTGGACGGTGAGCGCCTCACCTGAGATCGTCCCCGGCTCCGGCGCGCGCAAGAGATCGATGGCTTCGGGCCGAGCGCCGATCGTGAGGTTCTCGCCGCTCGCCGGAATCTTCGACGCGAGGCGATGGAGCAGGCCCAGCGCGAAGCCGTCGCCGCGCAGGATCGCGCCCTGCCCGCCGGCGGCGTCGTTTTCGACGCGACCCGCCAGGAAGTTCATGCGCAATCGGCCGATGAAGCCCGCGACGAATAGATTTTTCGGTTGCGCGTAAAGCTCGGTGGGCGTGCCGATCTGCTGCAGCGCCCCGTTGTGCAGCACCGCGATCCTGTCCGCGATCGCGAGCGCGTCGAGCTGATCGTGGGTGACCATGATCATCGTCGCGCGCAGATCCTGCTGCAGGCGGCGAATCTCGGTTCGCACCGACTCGCGCAAGCTCGCGTCGAGATTGCTGATCGGCTCGTCGAGAAGGTAGAGCTGCGGCTTCTGCACGATGGCGCGACCGATCGCGACGCGCTGCTGTTCGCCGCCGCTGATCTGCTGCACGCGACGCTCGAGCAGATGCGAAATGCCGAGAAGTCGCGCCGTCTCCGCCACCCGCTGATCGATCTCGCCGCGCGAGACATGGCGCACCGACAGCGGGTAGGCGAGATTCTGGCGCACCGACATGTGCGGATAAAGCGCATAGCCCTGGAATGTCATGCCGACATGTCGGTCGCGCGGCTGCAACCCGGAAACCTCGCGGCCGCCGATGAAGATTTCTCCGTCCTGCAACGTTTCGAGCCCGGCGATGATACGGATGAGCGTCGACTTGCCGCTGCCCGAGGGGCCGAGCAGGCACACGAACTCGCCGTCCGCAACGTCCAGGTCGAAATCCTGAAAGAGCGGCCGAGATCCGTAAGACTTCCTCAGATGTCGAAGCGAGAGGCCTGCCACGCGCTATCACCCAATGATGTCGAACCCCTGGGGGAGACCGCCGCAAGAGCGACGACACGACGCGCGCGGGCCGAAAAACGGGCTGCCAGAGCATCCGGTTCCTCCCACAAGTCGTCGTCAAAACAGAGTGTGTTGTGCTTATATCATCTTTTGTTTAAAGTCTGACATCGACGTCGAAGGCTGTCAAGACAAGTCGGGTCGCCTCTTGCTGATCGCATGTTCCGCTCCCACCCAGAAAGTCTTGCAATCTGGGGTCCCGTCCGACCGTCGCGGTCGCGTCATCGTTGTTGTATTTGTGAGATTCCTCACAGTTGTCGGCCAGCTTGTGACGCCATAATTAGCAACTGGCGCACCGCTCCCCATTCCTCGTGCTTTTGGACAGATTTCAGGCAAGGCGCCCATCGATGTCAATTTCGCCGCTTCGACCCGAGCGACTGAATACGCTGGCCAAAGCTCTCGCGGAGCAAGGCGTCATGCGGCTGCGCGACGCGGCGGCGTTGCTCAACGTGTCGGAAATGACGGTGCGTCGGGACATCGCCGCGAACGCCAGCCACTTCGCCTATCTCGGCGGGCACATTCTCAGGGCGGGCGATTTTGGCGCCAACAGCGGCTATCGCATCGACCAGGAGCAGGACAAATTCTCCACGGCGAAGGCTGCCGCCTGCGCCAAGGCCGCCAACCTGATCGTCGATCGCGACACGATATTCATCGATTGCGGAACGACGCTTCCCTATCTCGCCAATCTCGTCCCCACCAACCTGAACGTCACGGTGGTTTGCTATTCTCTCAACATCGCGCAGATCGTCAGCCGCAAGGCCGACGTTCGGCTGATCCTTCTCGGCGGCACCTATCACCCATCGTCAGCGACATTCTCGGGTCGGGAAGGCCTCGAGGCGCTGAGCAACATCGGCATCAACAAGGCGTTCATCTCCGCTGGCGGCGTGGAGCGCGTTCGCGGCGTGAGTTGCTGGAACTTCCACGAGGCGCCGATCAAGCAGAAGGCGATGAGCTGCGCCGTCGAACGCCATCTCGTCGTCGATTCCAGCAAGATCGGCAAGGTTACAGCGGCGTTCTTCGCGAGAGTCGAGGAATTCGATTCGATCATCACCGAACGCGCCGCCGTGGAACCGTAGGACGTATTTCAGCTGTCATTGCGAGCAAAGCGAAGCAATGACGGCCTTTGTCGTTGAAAGAGGGTCGTCTCATCGACCGATGGCAGGCGCCCTCGGTCTCCGCCCCGCCGGAAGCTCAGCTTTTCAGCAAATCCGCGACGAAGCCCTCGACGCCTTCGGCGACGCGCGCGCAGCGCGTCCGCTCGGCGGCGATGATCGCGACGACCTGAGCATAGGCGCGCTGCAGATCGTCGTTGACGACGACATAGTCGTATTGACGCCAGCGCTCGATCTCGCGCTTGGCGTTGTCGAGCCTCTTGTCGATGGTGGCCGCCGAATCCTCCGCGCGCCGGTCGAGCCGCAAGCGCAGTTCCGCCATCGACGGCGGCAGGATGAAGACGCTGACGACGTCGCCGCCGAGCGCCTCGCGCATTTGCTGCGCGCCCTGCCAATCGATGTCGAACAGCATGTCCCGCCCCTGCACGAGCACCGCCTCCACCGGCGCGCGCGGCGTGCCGTAACTGCTGCCGTGGACCTCGGCCGATTCGAGCAGGTCGCCCGCCGCCTTCGCCACGTCGAACTGATGCTGGCTGATGAAATGATAGTGGATCCCATCCGCTTCCGAGGAGCGGCGCGGGCGCGTGGTGACGGAGATCGACAGCGTCAAGTCGAGCGACTTGTCCTGAAGCAGCATGCGGGTCAGCGTCGTCTTGCCGGCGCCGGAGGGCGAGGAGAGGATCAAAATCATGCCGCGTCGGCGCATCGTCTCGGGTCCGCTCATTCGATGTTCTGCACTTGCTCGCGCAATTGCTCGATTTGGGCGCGCAGTTCAAGCCCCTGCGCGGTGAGGGAGACGTCATTGGCCTTGGCGCACAGCGTATTGGCCTCGCGGCCAAGCTCCTGGGCGAGAAAATCAAGGCGACGGCCGACGGCGCCGCCCTCCGCGATCAGCGCGCGCGCCGCCGCCACGTGAGTTTTGAGGCGGTCGAGTTCCTCGCGGACGTCGGCCTTGGCGGCAAGCAGGATCGCCTCGTGATGCAGGCGGTTCTCGTCGAAACCACGGGAGGATTCCATCAGCGCGGCGATGGATTGGGCGAGGCGCGCGCGCACCGCTTCGGGCTTGCGCGCGGGATTGTCGTCGGCCGCCTGGACCAGCCTGGCGATGGCGGAAAGCCGCTCGCTCAAGATCGTCGCCAAAGCCTCGCCTTCGCCGCGCCGCGCGACGGTCAGCGCCGCGATCGCGGCATCGAGGCTCGACAACGCGCCGGAGCAGGCGAGGCCAAGGGTCGCCTCATCGTCGCTCGCCTCGACGATTTCGATGACGCCGCGAACGGCGAGCACGCCGTCCATCGTCGGCGGCGCCAGTCCGGCGGCTTCAGCCGCCGCGCGCGCCGCGGTGATGATCGAGGCGAGCGCCGCCGCGTCGACGCGCGCCTGCGAAGTCGCGCCCTCGCGCTGCGCCGAAATGGTCGCGAAACAAGTGCCGCGCGCGAGCGCCTTCGTCAGCCGCGCGCGCGCCTCGCCCTCTATACGGTCGAAAGCCTGGGGAATGCGCAGGCGCAGATCGAGCCCCTTGGCGTTGACGCATTTGAGCTCGACCGTCCAGCGCCAGGGCCCATGCGCCCCGGCGGCGCGAGCGAAGCCGGTCATGCTGGTCAGGGTCATGGGGGAACGCTCCTGCGGCGGCGCGAATCGAGGCGTACGATTCATACACGAGTGCGCGTGACCTTACGAAACGTTGGTCGCCAGCGGGGGGCTTTGGCGGCCGGCTCGGACATGGTCGGGAACCCTTCGGCGGGGGACCCGTTATATGCGGTCGCTTTCCAGGCGCGAGCGTTCCCCGTGGGGTTTCTTTCGCATAGATTCGTTTCGTCGAGACGGCCGGCGCCGGGGCGCGTTGATTCGCCTGAATCCGAGAGCGTGAAGGCGGAAACGCTGCTGACGATCGCGCGGAACGTCATTCTTCGCGTCGGCCGCGACAATTTGATGCTGGTCGCCGCCGGCGTCGCATTCTACGCGATGACCGCGATCTTCCCCGCCACCGCGGCCTTCGTTTCGATTTACGGCTTGTTCGCCGACCCCAAAGCGGTGCCGGCGGAGGTCGCGCAATTCGCCGGCCTTTTGCCGCCTACAGCGCTCAATATTCTCACCGGCGCGCTGCAGAGCTTCGCAAAAAAAAGCAACTCGACGCTGAATACAGCGTTGGTGCTCTCCGTCGTGTTCGCCCTGTGGAGCGCGAAAGCGGGCGTGTCCGCGCTGATCACTGGCTTGAACATCGCGAACGAGACGACGGAAAAGCGCAGCTTCATTGTCCTGCAGGCCCTCGCTCTTTCCCTAACGTTTGGCCTGATCGTGTTCGCCATGATCTCGCTGTCGGCAATCGCGATTGTGCCCGCCATCGCGCCATTCCTTGGCGTCAGCGAGGGAGCGGCGACGCTGCTCGCGATCGGCCGCTGGCCTCTGCTCGCCATTCTGGTCTGCTTTGGCTTGGCGGCGATCTATCGGTTCGGACCGTATAGAACGCGTGCAAAATGGAGATGGATCACCTGGGGCGCCGCGATCGCGACCGCGCTGTGGCTGGCCGGCTCAGGCATATTTTCACTCTATGTCTCGCGATTCGCGTCCTATGATGCGACCTATGGATCGCTGGCCGCGCCCGTCGTCCTACTTCTCTGGTTCTGGCTCAGCGCTCTCGTCGTCCTGCTCGGAGCCGAGATTGACGCCGAGTTGGAGCATGGAGACGCAAAAAAAGTGAGGCCGCTGCCGGATGGCGCGCCATGATTCCTCATTATGGATTGCCGTCGAAGAAGTCGCCGAGCTTTCCCTAGTAATAATTCATTGCGGTTCCCGATCTGTTGCGCAACCGAAGCGATCCCTTCGGTGTTTCATTTCTGGAGCGCCGGCTCGCGGCGAGACGACATGGCTGTCTTTCCTCAAATGGATCCGGGCGAGAGAGCGAGCCCATTCATCGGGCCCCGCGCTCAACTGGGCGGCGGCGCCCGCCCTGCCGACACCGTCATCATTGTCGCCGCCGTCGTCGCCGGACTCTATTTCGGCCGTGACGTCCTCGTCCCGATCGCGCTGGCGGTTCTCCTGAGCTTCGTGCTGGCGCGGGTCGCTACGGCATTTGGTCGATTGGGCATAGGACGGGTCCCGTCGGTTATTCTGGCGGTTTTTTTGGCGTTTCTCGTTCTCATTGGCATCGGGGCCCTTATCGGCAAGCAAGTCGCAGACCTCGCCAATGATCTCCCCCAGTATCAGCTCGTAATCCCCAGGAAACTTGACGCCCTGAAGAACTCCGCGTTGGTCAAGGAGGTGACGCAGAAAGCTCAGAGCGCCTTGCACGGCCTTAACTTCAATCTCGGAAGGTCGGCTGCGCCGCCCCAACCCGCCGCGCCCGGCCCGGCGCCGTCGCCGCAGGACTCGATCCTCCCCGTCGAAGTGCACGAACCGGCCCTGGGGCCAGTGCAAATCCTTCGAACCATATTATCCGCGCTGCTGCCGCCGCTGACGACGGCGGCGATCGTGATCATCTTCGTGATCTTCATTCTTTTGCAGCAGCGCGATCTTCGCGACCGCTTCATTGGACTCACAGGCGCGCATGATCTGCACCGCACAACGAAAGCGCTGGACGAAGCGGCGGGGAGCCTCAGTCGATATTTTTCAAGTTTGACCGCGATCAACGCCGTCTTCGGCATCGCCGTCGCCATCGGGCTTGCCGTCATCGGGGTGCCCAATCCAGTCCTGTGGGGCATTTTCGCCGGCGTCTTGCGTTTCTTGCCCTACATCGGCGCTTTCATCGCGGCCGCATTTCCGACGGCGCTCGCCGCGGCCGTCGATCCCGGCTGGAGCATGGTTCTGGAGACGGGGCTCCTCTTCCTTGTGCTCGAAACAATCGCGGGACAGGTCCTCGAACCTCACCTTTTTGCCCATTCGACCGGCATGTCGCCGCTCGCCGTCATCGTCGCCGCGGCATTTTGGACTTTGATCTGGGGGCCGCCCGGTCTCCTTCTTTCGACCCCGATCACCGCGTGCCTGGTGGTGCTGGGTCGCCATGTCGAGGGACTGAAGTTCATGGAAATGCTCCTCGGCGACAGGCCGCCCCTTTCGCCGGAGCAAGGCTTCTACCAGCGCATGCTGGCGTCCGACCCGGACGAAGCGGCTTTTCAGGCGGAAGCGCTTCTCAAGAACATGTCGCTGCTCGACTACTACGAAAGCGTCGCACTCCCGGCGCTCGCACTTGCGCAAGCCGATGTTGCGCGCGGCGTAATGGAGAGAAGCAGGGAGGCCGATGTCAGCGCGTCCGTCGAGCATGTCGTCGCCGACCTTTCCGACCAGCTCGAAAAAACCGCTGATGACGAGGATCAACCTGAGCAATCGCCCCTGTCTTCGGACAAGGCGGACGCGCCCGCGTCGGCAACCCGTTGGGCTTTATGCTTCGGGGGACGAACGCTGCTCGACCAAGCCGCTTGTGCGATCCTGGCGAACTTGCTTGAACGCAGAGGCGTCCCCGCTCGGGCTGCAGGCCCGCAGGCTCTGAGGGCGAACGACCTCGTGGGCCTGAACCCTGACGAAGTCGGCGCGAATTGCGTTCTTTTTCTCGATCATCAAAGCATCGCGGCGGTTCAGTATTCCGCGCGCAGGCTCCGCAAGAAGTTTCCAAATGCGCCCATCGTGGTCTGTCTCTGGGGGGCCAACGATTTCCCGCCCCTCGCCGAATTGGCGAAAGTGGACGCAATGGTCACCTCGCTTCGCGATGCGATCGATTTTTGTGTCGCATCCGTGCAATCGTCGTCGCCCGTGTCCGAAAGCGACGCCCCAGCCCGGCTTGAGCGCTCATCCGCCGCGACGAGTTGATAGCGAGAGGGGTTCCCGCGCGCCGGTCAGCGTTCGACGAACGACTTCAACCTCGCCGACGTCGAGCGCCGCTGTTCCGACACCGGACCGCCGCGTTCATGCGACATGGCGCTCGATATTCGTCAATTGCTGCGTCCAGCCGCGCTCGTTCATGCGGAACGCTTCGGCGCGCCGGCCGGCGGGAACCTTGTCGAAACCGGATTCGACGATGACCAGCAATGTCCCGCCGGCCGTGGGCTGCAACCTGAACTCGACCAGGGTCGGCGATTCCGCTGAGTAGTCCACGGTGGGATCGACGGCGTAGGGGCGCCAAGTAAAGGCGAAGAGCCGCTCGGGCTCGATCGTGTGGACCGTCGCCTGCCACGCGACATGCTCGTAGCCGGGATGCGTGATCCGGCCGCGCGCGACCTCGCCGACGACGAACGGACCTTCCAGATCGACGCCGAACCATGCGCCGAACTCCCGATGATCCGTCAAGGCGCGCCACACGCGCGAAACGGGCGCGCCGAGTTCGACGGATTTCTCGATGCGATCGCTCATGCCTCATCCCAAGGTTTCTGGCAGGGCCTACCTTTCCCGAGCGCGACACACAAGCTCGGTTGCGGGTCAATCTAGGCGGCGTCCGCGGAGCGCATCAACGTTCGTTCGGAACGCAGCGATAGCCGTTCCCATTCGGCGCATTGATTCCATGGTAGCCGGGTCCGCACTTGTCAGCGTACCACTGGATCCTCGTCGCCGAAGTGTGGGGCGCGGTCGCCCAAGCGTGGATCGCGGGCGGCGCCATCGTGGCCGCCTGCGCCGTTGCGCACAGCCATAGGGCCGCGCCGGCGCCGAGGCCGCCGGTGAGAGCGAAATTCAAAGCGTAGCGACTCAGCGATTTCATGTCGGTTTCTCCAGAGGCGGCGCGCGGCGCGCGCTCTTCATTCGATCAAGAGATCATCGAGATAAGAGCAAATAGCGGCGAGCGAAGGGGCGCCTAGACTAAAATGATTTTTCCCGACACCGCGCGGCGGCCACGGGGCGCGCTTTTCTCAATCCAACGTCTCGCGATACGCCCAAACCGCGAAGGCGGTGATGGCGATGACGAAGAGCGCCATCGGAAATCTTTAGACTCGAACTTCAGGCCCAATCGGAAAAGCTGCGCGAAGAGAACATTCGACTGATTGGGGAAATCGAGGAACTTCGCCTGGAGCTCACTAAAGCGCTTTGCATTTAGGTTGAACCGGCCCCGCCGTCTTCGCGAGCGAAGCGTGGCGATCCAGACTAAGCCGCCGCCGCAATCCCAAAGTCTGGATGGCTTCGCGTTGCTCGCCAAGACGGCTGAGGCTTGATTCGACCTGAAAGCAACACGCGCTAGAAAAATC
>CAWEYC010000033.1:0-317530 GCA_963813195.1 uncultured Alphaproteobacteria bacterium
TTCCTTTTTCCGCGCGATAAGCCGTTGAAATCGCACGAAACGACCAAGGAAAAGTTTGGAAATCCTTGGAGAAGCTTGGACGTTCCTTGGAAATCCTTGGAGAATCCTTGGAATGGTTTGGAAGCGTGGAGGCGTGCGTCGGGTGGGGCGCGCCGCTGATCCTGCGACGCCGCCCCTCCCCTGTTCACGCGGCGGAGGCGCCGCGGAGGCGGCGAAGAACCGGCAGCAATTCGCTCGGATCGGGGCGCTTGGTGTAGTCGGGGTTGACTTCCGCATAGGCGATCACGCCGTCGGCCGCGATGACGTAGCGCGCCGGCATCGGCAGCGTCCAGCTGTCTTCGCCGTTGCCCATCGGCAGATCGTTGCCGAAGCTCTTGTAGAGCGCGATCAGGTCGTCGGGAAGGCGGTAGCGCAGCCCGAACGCATTCGCCAACGTATTGCCGTGATCGCTGAGGATCGGGAAGCTCAACGCGTTTTCGCGCTCCGACTTCCGGCGGTTCGGCGCGGTTTGCGGCGAGATCGCGACGAGCGAAGCCCCCAGCGCCCTGATTTCGCCGGCCGCCGCTTCGATCGCCTGCAAGTCCATGTTGCAGTACGGGCACCAGATGCCGCGATAGAAGGTCACCACCAGCGGCCCGCGCGCAAGGAGATCGGCCGAGCGCGTCGTTTGCCCATGGGCGTCCGGCAACGCGAACTCAGGGGCGCGCGCGCCTGCCTTCAGAGCCCGGTCGGCCAGGCCCGAGGCGATGAGGTCGGCGGTCGCTTTGTGCATGACCGCAACGGCCTGAGGGGGCGCCTTGTTGCCCTCGAAGTCGGCCTTGAAGGCGTCGAGCTTGTCCTGAAGCGACATTTGAATCTCCGAAATCCGTCCAGCGTGATTGCCCGGCACTGTTCGTCGGTTTGGCGCTGAGACGGTAGCCACGCGCCGCAAATAGTGCTTATTCGCCTCGCAAATGAATAACCGCCTTTTGGCTCTCCGCATCTTTGTGCGAACGGCGCGTTCCGGCAGCTTCTCGCGGGCGGGCCGTGAACTCGGGCTGTCGCAGCCGTCGGTGTCGCGAATTCTCGCTCAGCTGGAGCAAGAGGTCGGCGCGGCCCTGCTCATCCGCACGACGCGGGCGGTCAAGCTGACCGACGCCGGCGCGGACTATCTCGCGCGGGTCGAACCGCTCCTGTCGGCGCTCGACGAGGCCGATCACGCGGCGCGAGGCGCGGGCGAATTGCGCGGCGTCCTCCGGATCGCGCTTTCCCACAGCTTCGGCATCCGCGAGGTGATCCCGCGTCTGCCTGATTTCATGGAGCGTCACCCTTCCCTGCGGATCGATCTCGGGATCAGCGACGCGCGGCAGGACCTGGTCGTCGAAGGCGTCGACGTGGCGTTGCGGCTCGGCCTTCTGCCGAGCTCCAGCCTTCTCGCCCGCAAGCTGGCGCAGGCGCCGCGGCTGCTCGCCGCCTCGCCGGCCTACCTCGAGCGCCGCGGCAGGCCGCTGGATCCGGGCGACCTCGCGGGTCACGCCGTGATCATCGGGCCGGGCGGGAGCGGGACGAACGCTTGGACCTTCCGCAAGGACGGCCGCCGCGCGTCGGCGCGGGTCGAGGGACAATTGACGACGGCGGCGAACGAAGGCGCCATCGCCGGCGCGGTGGCCGGATTGGGAATCACGCTCGCCTCGCTGTGGGGATGCCGGGCTGAACTCGAACGCGGCGATCTCGTGCAAGTCATGGAAGACTGGACGATGGAGCCGATCGAATTGCACGCCCTCTTTCCCGCCGGACGCGCCGCCTCGCCGGCCGCGCGCGCCTTCATCGATTATCTCGCGCCGCGGTTGTCGGGCCGGCCGGCGGCCCCCTCCTGACATCACGAACGGACCCAGCCGGTGAGCTTTTCCGCCGCTATGCTCAACAGGCCGCCGATGATTATGCCGAGGATCACCTCGCACCCGCGCGCGAAGCCGACGGTGATGATCGATTCGCCGGGCGCCGCGGTGACCAGAATAATGGGAGGGGTCCATAGGCAGATCTGGATCGCCGGGCGTCTCCACACGATGACGGCGCAAATCGCCACGTCGAGGATCATCTGCGAGGCGCTGTCGAGCGCCAATCGGCTGCCGGCGAGATTGACCGCGATCGCGACGACGGCGCCGATCATCGTGCCGATCACCCGCCCGCCCATCGCCGGCCATGCCGTCGCGAGGCTGCCTTGCGAGGCGATGAGCGCGAAGATGCACGCCCAAAGCGGATGGGCCAGACCGACGGCGCTCGCGAGGAAGAAGGCGCTCGCCGCCGCCGCCGTGCAGCACGCGACGAAGGCGACGAGTTCGACGGCCTTCTCGTCCTTCATCGCGCCTGCATCCTCTAGAGAGTGCTTTGCATTTAGGTTGAACCGACCGCGCCGTCTTCGCGAGCGAAGCGTGGCGATCCAGACTAAGCCGCCGCCGCAGTCCCAAAGTCTGGATGGCTTCGCTTTGCTCGCCAAGACGGCTGGCTTGATTCGACCTGAAAACAACGCGCGCTAGCGGCGAAACAGGTTCTCTCCCGCCAGCTCGACGACCTCGTCGCCGCGGCCGCTGAGGATCGCCTTCAACATGAAAAGACTGAATCCCTTGGCTTGCTCGAGTTGGATCTTCGGCGGCATGACCAGTTCCTGCTTGGAGGTCAGGACGTCGACCAGGACCGGCCCGGGATGCGCGAACGCCTGCTTCAAAGCGGCTTCGAGGTCGGCCAATTCCTCGACCCTGAGACCTTTGACGCCCATCGCGTTGGCCATGGCGGCGAAGTCCGGATTCCGCAGATCCGTGCCGGTGTCGAGATAACCCCCGGCCTTCATTTCCATCGCGACGAAACCCAGCGACCCGTTGTCGTAGACGATAAGTTTCACCGGGAGATCGAGTTGGGTCAGCGTGATGAAGTCGCCCATCATCATGCTGAAGCCGCCGTCGCCGGAGAGCGAGACGACCTGCCGACCCGGAAAGGCCGCCTGGGCGCCGATCGCTTGAGGCAGCGCATTCGCCATGGAGCCATGGTTGAAGGACCCGATCAGCCGCCGCTTGCCGTTCATCGCGAGATAGCGCGCGGCCCAGACCGTGGGCGTGCCGACGTCGGCGGTGAAGATCGCGTCGGACGCGGCGAGTTCGCTCACCAGTTTGGTCAGATATTGCGGATGGATGGGACGTCCGCGCGCGGAAGGCGTGGCGAGATCGTCGAGACCCTCCCGCGCTCTCGCGTAGTGCTTGCGGGCGGATTCCAGGAAACGCTGATCGGTCTTCGTCTTCAAGCGGGGCGTCAGCGCCTGCAATGTCGGCGCGACATCGCCGACAATGCCAAGCTCCAATCGGACCCGCCGGCCGAGCGCGCCGGGATCGCGGTCGACCTGCACGACCTTCGCCTTGGTCGGATAGAATGGGCGATACGGAAAATCCGTGCCGAGCATCAACAATGTGTCGCAGTCGAGCATCGCCTGATAGCCGGAGGAGAAGCCGATCAGGCCGGTCATGCCGACGTCGAACGGATTTTCCCATTCGACGTGCTCCTTGCCGCGCAGCGCGTGCACGATGGGCGCGTGGAGGGCGCCCGCCAGCGACACCACTTCGTCATGCGCGCCGGCGCAACCGCTGCCGCAGAGCAGCGTCACCGCCTGCGAGCGATCGAGCAACGTGACGAGCCGGTCGAGGTCCGCCTCGTCCGGCATCACGCGCGGCGGGGAGAGAACCGGCCAGCCGCTCGCGGCTCCGCCTGGCGCCGCAGCCAGCGCCACATCGCCCGGCAGCACGATCACGGCGACGCCGCGCCGGCCGATCGCGGTGCGCATGGCGCGATGCAGCACCCCGGGCATCTGCGCCGGATTGGAGACCAGCTCGACGAAATGACTGCATTCCCTGAACAGTTCCTGCGGATGTGTTTCCTGGAAATAGCCGAGACCGATTTCCGAGGAGGGAATTTGCGCCGCGAGGGCGAGCACCGGAACATGGTTCCGGTGGCAGTCGAACAGCCCGTTGATGAGGTGCAGATTGCCCGGACCGCAACTGCCGGCGCAAACCGCGAGAGCTCCCGTCACCGCGGCCTCGGCGCCGGCGGCGAAAGCGGCTGTCTCCTCGTGGCGGACGTGCATCCATTCGATTTTGCGCAGGCGTCGGAGACTGTCGTTGAAGCCGTTCAGGCTGTCTCCGGTGACGCCCCAAACCCGCTTCACTCCCGCGGCGGCCAGCGTTTCGGCCAACAAATCGGCGACCGTTGTCCTTGCCATGATCTGCGCCTCCTCATCGTCGGCGCACGGATGCGCCGAGTTTTCAACAACGATGAAAGTCGTGATCCCTGTATATCTTCGAAACCGTGCGAGCGTCGAGACGAGGTGAGGACTTCCCTACCGCCCCTGCGCAAGCACCAGGCGCGCCGCGAAGGCTCCCATCAGGCCGGCGAAGCCGTAATCGAACCAGCGGATCGCGCGCGGGCTCGCCTTCGCCGCGGCGATGAAGCGCGCGGCGACGAGGATGATGGCGGCGTTGACCGCAACGCCGATCGCGATGAATTCAAGGCCGAGGACGAAGAATTTGCCGCTTGCGCCCGCGTCCCCCGCACTGATGAACTGCGGCAGGAAGGTGACGAAGAACAGGATGATCTTCGGGTTGGTGAGATTGATGAACAGTCCCGTGAGATAGCTGCGCGCGAGACCGCCGCCGGGGGCGCTCTGGACCTCCAGCCGTAGCGCGGCGCCATGTCGCAAAGCGCCGTAGGCGAGATAGAGAAGATAGAGCGCGCCGGCGAGCTTGACCCCGTCATAGGCGCGCGTCGAGGCGGCGAGGAGCGCGGAGAGGCCGAGCGCCGCCGCGAACGTGTGAACGAGAATCCCCGTCATCGCGCCGGCGAGGGCGGCGAAGCCGTGCGGGCGCCCGCCCCCCAAAGTGCGCGACAGGAACAACGCCATGTCCGGCCCCGGCGTCGCCGCGAGCAGCGCGCTGGCCGCCGCGAAGGCGAGAAGGACGGTCGGCGCAGGGATGAGGTTCATGGTTGCCTGCCTTGCGCGCCTCAACCCTTCGCCATCGCCGCGAGCACATCGGCGCGCCGCGGCAACGGCGCCACCGCGCCGAAGCCGAGCGTCGACAGCGCGGCCGAGACATTGGCGAAGCGCGCCGCCGCGAACGGATCGCCGCAATTCAGATATTCCGCCAGGAACGCGCCGTCGAAGGCGTCGCCCGCGCCGGTGGCGTCGATCGCGTCGACGCGGAGGGGCGCGACGCGCTCGCGGCGCTCGGGCGTGGCGACGGCCGAGCCGTCCTTGCCGAGCTTCAGCGCGACGATGCGCGCGCCGAGCCCGAGATAGAAGTCGAGGATCGCGTCGGGCGCGCTTTGCCCGCAGAGCTGCATCGCGTCGTCGAAGCTCGGCAGCGCGATGTCCGCGCCGCGCATCGCCTCGTGGGTGATCGCCCGCGCACGCCTTAGCGGCCAGAGTTTCAGGCGCAGATTGGTGTCGTAGGATACGAGAACCTTGGCCTGCCGCGCGATGTCGATCGCGGCGAAGATCAGATCCGTCGCCGACGACGAAATCGCCTGGCTGATCCCCGAGACATGCAGGATGCGCGCGGCGCGGATCGCCTCCGCCGGCGCGTCGGCTTCGGTCAGACGGCTCGCCGCCGACCCCGCGCGCAAATAGGAGAAGGCGTGGCCGTCGGGACCGTGGGTGACGAAATAAAGCCCGGTGTGGGCGGCGCCGTTGACGGCGATCCCGCTCGCGTCGACGCCCTCCCCCTTCCACAACCCGACGAGGGCTTCGCCGAAGAGGTCGGCGCCGACAGCGGTGAAATAGCCGGCGCGCGCGCCGCAGCGCGCCGCCGCGATCATCGCGTTCGAAGTGTCGCCGCCAAACCCTTGCATGAAGGGCGCGCCGTCTCGCGGCTGATTGAGTTCGACGAGGGCTTCGCCGATGGCGAGAATGTCGGCCATGGCGTCAGCGCGTCGCAATCGCGAGCGCGACGCCCGCCATGACGCCGGCGGCGGCGCGATGAACAAGGCGCATCGCCCGGGCCGAACGCAACAAGGCGCGAG
The DNA here is from genome assembly GCA_963813195.1 of uncultured Alphaproteobacteria bacterium. Lineage (GTDB taxonomy): Bacteria > Pseudomonadota > Alphaproteobacteria > Rhizobiales > Beijerinckiaceae > Roseiarcus. Next base: position 6,040 of record CAWEYC010000033.1, read on the forward strand.
CGCGATTGGCGGCGAGCGCATAGCCGAAGAGCGTCGCGGAAATGACCAGCGCCGAGGTCGCCGCAAGCTCGAGGAAGATCGCCGGGGTCATCGCGTCGAGATCGACGACAAGCGGCATGATCGAAAGGAAGAACACGATCACCTTGGGATTGCCGAGGGTCAGCGAGAGCGAGCCCACGAAGGCGCGCCAGCCCGTCGTGGCGAGCAAAGGGGCCGCCGCATGGCCTGACGCCGCGGACGACCGCGCCATGCCCCAGGCGACGTAAAGGAGATAGGCGACCCCGGCGAATTTCAAGACGGTGAACAGGCCCGCGAATTCGTGCGCCAGCACCGCCAGCCCGGTCCCGGCGATCGCCAGCCAGACGAGATCGCCGACGGCGTAACCTGCGATGAACGGCGCAACGCCCGCGAGACCGTGGGCAAGAACGCGCGCGACCAGCGCCGCCACGCCGGGCCCCGGCGTCGCGACGGCGGCGAAATAGACAGCCGCGAACAGCAGCAAGGATGAAATCGACACGGGGTTCTTCTTCCTCCCACGACAGGTCGGCGGCCGGCGCCGGAATCGAGCGAGCGCATCAAGACCGCGACAGACGGGCGCGGTCAAGGCCGAGTTGTGCGGAAGGACGATGGCGCCAGGCTGTGGGACGGCCCACGTGCTGGGAAACCCGGCCGAAATCGACTATGTCCGGCCCGCCGCCGCGGGGCGCGGCGCGCGGGACCGAATTATGCGGGTGAGTTTCGACGGCGGCCGGATCAACGAGCGCGGCGTGGCCGTGGCCTTGTTCGATTACGCCTTGCAGGCGCGCGCGCTGCTCGGCGTCGAGCCGGTCATTCTGCACGACGTGCGCGTTCCGCCCGAACCGGCGCATGTGCAGCGGTTCGCCGCGACCTTCCCGATCTTCGCCTACGATTCCGAGGAGGAGATGCAGCGCCTGATCGAGCGTGAAAAGATCGAGTTCGCCTATTTCCTCAAGACAAGGCGCGGAGACACGCGCGTCGCGCGATCGTGCCGGACCGCCGTGCACGAAGTCTTCAAGTTTTTCAATCCGCACGGCGATTCCTACGCCTATATCTCGGACTCGCTGGCGCAGACGATGAGCGGCGGACGCTGTCCAGCGGTTCCCCACATCGTCGATCCCCTCCAACCGCGGGCCGATCTTCGCGCCGCTCTCGGCATCCCCCCGGACGCCTTCGTCGTCGGCAGGCACGGCGCGCCGGACCAGTTCAACATCCCCTTCGCGCCGCGCGCGATCGAGGCGGCGCTGGAACGGCGCCAGAACCTGTGGATCTTGCTGCTGAACACCGCTCGCTTCACCGATCACGAGCGCGTCGTGCATCTTCCCGTGACGCCCGACCGCCAGGGCGTCGCCGACTTCGTCGCCTCATGCGACGTCGGGCTGAACGCGCGTCTCGCCGGCGAGAACTTCGGCCTGGCGATCGCCGAATTCCTCGCGCAGGACAAGCCTGTGCTGGTGTGGGCCGGCGGGCGCGACCGCAATCACCTCGCGCTCGTCGACGACGTGCGTTTCATATACCGGACACGCGCCGATCTGACGGAAAAACTGTGCGACCTCGAACCACGCGACTACGGCGGCGCCTGGGCGGCGCGCGTCGCGCCCTTCGCGCCGGCAGCGGTGATGGCGGCCTTCGCCGAGACATTTCTGCAATCGCGCGCGCAGAGCTTCCCGCGCCTGCCGCCAGGTTTCAATCTGCTGCGCTCGGGCCGCGCGCGCGTCCGTCGGCTACGCGACCGCCTCTGGTGCGCGCTTTAACTGTCGGCGCCCCGAACGAGCACGGTCGACGTTCCGTGCGCGAGGATGCGGCCGCGTCCGTCCGTCACTTGCGCTTCGGCCGTGATGACCTGCCGACCCTTGGAGACGATGCGACCTTCGGCGCGAACGCGCCCCGTGTCGGCCAGAATCGGGCGAGTGAAATTGGCCTTCGTCTCGACGGTCGTATAGGCGACGCCGGCCGGCAGCGTGGAATAGGCGGCGCAGCCGGTCACGCTATCGATGAGCGTCAGCGCCCAGCCGCCGTGCACCGTCGCCATGGGATTGAGCAGATGGGCGCCCGTCTCGCCCTCGAATGCCGCAACGCCATCGCCGACTTCGACCAGCGTGAACCCCAGGGTTTTCGCGATCGGCGGAGCGGGAAGTTTGCCGTCGATTATCGCCTGCAGGGCCTCCCGCCCCGAGAGATCGGCGATGTCCGCCGGGGCGGCGACGCCATAGACAACAGCGCGAGCGTCGGACATGACGATGTTTCCATGCTAATACATTTAATGTAGATACATATACCCATGACCGACCACTCGCAATCCCCCGGCGGACATCTGGCGGCTGACGCCCGCGCGGCGCTCGAAGTCTGTTCGGGCTGGAACAGCCGTCTCGCGGCGCGGCGCATCGCCAGGTTTCTTGAACGGCGCATGGAGGGTTGCGGTCTAAGCCTCACTCAATTCGCGCTGATGGCGCAATTGGCGGCCGCACAAGACGACACGATGGGCGCGCTGAGCGAGAGCATGGATCTCGACCAATCGACGCTGTCGCGCAACTTTCGGGCGCTGGAGACGGCTGGCCTCGTCGAGATCGCCATCGTCGAAACCGACCTGCGCCGCCGCGCGGTCTGGCTGACTGAGGAGGGCGCACGCCGGCTCGAAGCCGCTTTGCCGTTCTGGCGGCGCGCTCACGCCGCTCTCGCCGAGCGCATGGCTCCGGACCTCGCGCAGCAGCTCGCCCGCGCGGCCGCGCGCCTGGAGGTCTAGCTCGGCAGCGCCGCTACTTCTCGACGAACGCCTTCTCGATCACGTAGGCGCCGGGTTCGCCATGATTGCCCTCGTCAAAGCCGCGCGCCTCGAGGATGGCGCGGATGTCGGCCAGCATCGCCGGGCTGCCGCACAGCATGAAGCGGTCGGTCCGCGGATCGATGGTTGGCAGACCGAGATCGTCGGTCAGTTTTCCCGACGTAAGCATGAGCGAAATGCGGCCTTGATTGCGGAACGGCTCCCGCGTCACGGTGGGGTAGTAGACGAGCTTGCCGCGCACGCTCTCGCCGACGAATTCGTCGTTGGGCAGGTCGTTGGCGATGAAGTCGCCATAGGCGAGCTCGCGAGCCCAACGGCAGCCGTGAACGACGACGACGCGCTCGAAGCGCTCGTAGGTCTCGGGGTCTTTGATGATGCTCAGGAACGGCGCGAGGCCGGTGCCGGTCCCGAGCAGGAAGAGGTTGCGGCCCTCCCGAAGATTGTCGACGATGAGCGTCCCCGTCGGCTTGCGTCCGACGAGCACGGAATCGCCGACCCCGACGCCCTGAAGCCGCGAAGTCAGGGGCCCGTCAGGAACCTTGATGCTGAAAAACTCGAGTTCATCCTCGTAGTGGGCGCTGGCCAGAGAATAGGCGCGCACCAACGGACGGCCCTCCGCCTCGAGGCCCATCATGATGAACTGCCCGCTGCGGAACCGGAACGACGGAGCTCGCGTCGTGCGGAAGCTGAACAGACGATCGGTCCAGTGATGGACGCTGACGACGCTTTCCCGATTGAAGTGGCTCATCGACAGAAGATCCCGATTCGATCACGGGCGCCGCCGGCGACAATAGGTGGCGATGGCGCTTCACATGACAAAAACCATAGCGTGACTGCTTCTGCAACGTTTTTGTGCGACGCACAAAGAACTTCTTCCGACGTAGAGTTGGAGAAGGCGCGACGCTTTTGCTGCGTGACTTTAATTCAATCCAACAAGCATTTGACGCCACACGCGTCCTAGCGCGTTGCGGATCAGGCGCCCGGCGCGAGGGCGGCCTCGGGGGACGCCCTCTGTCGGCGCCAGAGCAGCCAGCAAACGACCGCGAGGTTGAGCGCGTTCCAGGCGATGCCGTTCATAAACGCGGCGCGATACGAATTGGTGAAATCGAAGATCACCCCGGAAATGTAGCCGCCGAAGGCCATGCCGATGATCGTCGCCGACACCACGAGGCCGATCTTGGCGCCGGCTTCCCGCGGCGGCAGCAGCTCACGGCAGATGATCGCGTACATCGGCACGATCCCGCCCTGAAACAGACCGAAAATTCCCGAGACGACGAAGAGGGAAGTCAGTCCGTTGAAGTGAAGGTAGAGCAGCAGCGCGATTCCTTGCATGAAGGAGCCGATCACCAGCGTCGACGCGGCGCCGATCGCATCGGCTACGAAGCCCGAACCGATTCGCGACACGATGCCGAGAAACAGCATGAGCGAGAGCATTTCGGCGCCGCGCGCGACGCCGTAGCCGAGGTCGCCGCAGTAAACGACGATGTGCACCTGGGGCATCGACATCGCGACGCAACAGGCGAAGCCCGCGACGACGAGCAGGGCCAGCAGCAATCGGGGCGACAGACCGACGTCGGCGCGCGCGATTCGGGTCGCTTCCTCCGCCTGGGCGATCATTTCGGCTGACGGACGTCGCCGCATGAGCCAGGCCAGCGGAAGAACCGTCGCCGCGACGGCGACGCCGATCGCCGTGTAGGTCCCCCGCCAGCCAATCATCGGCATCGATAAATTCATCGCGAGCGGCCAGAGCGTCCCGGCAAAATAGTTTCCAGACGCCACGACGACGACCGCGAGGCCACGCCGTATGAGAAACCAGTGCGAAATGTCGGCCATCATCGGCCCGAAGCCGGCGCCGGCGCCGACGCCAATGAGGAGGCCATGCGCTGCGGAAAAGACGACCAAATTGGTCGCCGTGCCCGCAATGACGAAGCCAAAACCCAAGCAGAGGCCGGCGATCGCCAGCGGGACGGCGATGCCCGTGCGGTCCGCCATCCGCCCCATGGCGATCGTGCCGAAGGCCAGGCCCAGCATCATCAAGGTATAGGGCAGCGACGCGGCGGAGCGGGCGACGCCGAATTCGAGCTGCACCTTGGGCAAGACGACGATGATCGCCCACATTCCGGCGCCAAGAAGAGTCGAGATCAACAGCGACAATCCCAGCCGCGCGAAGGCGTAGGGGCCGTCGGGCCGATAAGGGTCGAGGCCTTCGCGTGAACGAGACGGGGAGCGATTCATCATACGAACCTGGGGGAAGGGACAGGCGATGGCAAGCGTGCCGCCGCGATCCGTGGTATGGAGGGGCTGCGTGCCGAACCGCCTTGAATCTGCCACCGGTTTAGGGTCAAGAGAGTCCGTCGAGAGAGACCGCCCAGGAGACTGTCATGAGATTGAACTTCGCCGCCTGTTTTGCAGGGGTGCTCGGCCTTGCAGCCGTCCTCGCGCCGATCTGCATGGCGGCGGCCGACGAGTTCACGCCCGCGCAGAAGAAGGAGCTGGGCTCGTTCATCAAGGATTACCTGGTCAACAACCCCGACGTTCTGCGAGAGGCGATCGTCGCACTCGACAAGCATGACAAGCAGACCGCCGACGACGAGCGGCAAAAAGCGGTCAGCAATCAAGCGAACGAGCTGTTTTCCTCGAAATTTCAAGCGACGGTGGGCAACCCCAAGGGGTCGGCGACGCTCGTCGAGTTCTTCGACTACAATTGCCACTATTGCAAAGGCGCCCTCCCCGACATGGCGCGCCTGATGAAGGACGACCCCAATCTCAAGCTCGTGCTCAAGGACTTCCCGGTGTTGGGCCCAGGTTCGGTTGAAGCGGCCAAGGTGGCGAGCGCGGCCCGCAATCAGCTCCCCGGCGACCGCTTCTGGGCGTTCCACAATAAGCTGCTGGGAATGCACGGGCCGATCGGCAAGGCTGAGGCCCTCTCCGTCGCGCGTGACCTTGGCCTCGACATGGACCGTCTCGCCAAGGATATGGAGAGCCCGGAAGTGACCGCGGGCCTGCAGCAGGTCATGGCGATGGCGAACTCGTTGCAAATCAACGGCACGCCGTCCTTCGTCGTCGGTCAAGAGGTCGTCGTCGGAGCCGTCGGTTACGATCAGCTCAAGGAGAAGATCGACGCCGTCCACAAGTGCGGCCACACCGTTTGCTAGAACTCGCGACGTCCCAGTCGCCACTCCACTCGGTGGCGACGGACAATGGGTCGATGTTTAGGACGCCTTTACCAAGCATACAGGGAATGGCGGTACCGCAGATTCGATGCAATCGAATTAACCTCGCCGAAATAGCCTGCCCTATAGATTGGGTTCCATTCCGAGCGGCTCGTCAACACGCCGGATGGACATTCCAATTTGGAGCAGGAGCAAAGTAATGATCAAGTCCCTCAAGAGTTTCGTCGCCAACGAGTCCGGCGCCACCGCGATCGAATACGCCCTGATCGCTTCGTTGATCGCCGTGTTCATCATCGGTTCCTTGCAAGTTCTCGGCACCAAGCTGAGCAGCGAGTTCACCGAAGTCAGCAACGCCCTCAAGTAAGGCGTCAAAGCCTAGTAGGCGTTCAAATACGGCGCCGGCGAGATCTGCTCGCGCGGCGCCGTTTCCTTTACGTCGCTCCCCGCCGCGCGCGCCGGCCGAAGCCCGCAATGACGGCCCTGGGCTTTTCGCCGTCGCCGAGACACGAATCGCCGATTGCGCTATGGAGGGGCGTCCCCCCGGGGACTGCCGATCACTCCCCCCAAGCGAAGAGGCGCTCTCTTTGACCGCGTTCCAAGCCGTTGTCATGGCCGTCCTGCAGGGCGTCACCGAGCTTTTTCCGATCAGCAGTCTGGGTCACGCGGTCATTCTGCCGCGTTTGCTCCATTGGTCGATCGACCAGAAAGCGCCCGACTTCCTCCCCTACCTCGTTGTCATGCATCTGGGGACGGCGACTGCGCTGTTCATCTATTTCTGGCGCGACTGGCTCGCTTTCGCGCTATCGCTGCTGATCCGGTCGAACCCGCGCTCCCTCGCCGACCGTCGCATCCTTTTCTATGTAATTCTCGCGACGATCCCGGCCGTCGTCGTTGGCTTCGCCTTTGAAAGGAAGCTCGGAGAGGCCTTCGGCACGCCGGCCATCGCGGCGTTTTTTCTCATCGCCAACGGCTTCGTGCTCTATTTCGGCGATCAGATCGCGGGCAAAGGGGTCGGCGTCCTCGACCAATTGAACTGGAAAGGCGCGCTGGCGATCGGCGTCGCCCAATGCTTCGCGCTGATCCCCGGATTCTCGCGGTCCGGCCTGACGATCGCTGCGGGCGTCGTCGCGGGTCTGAAGCACGAGGATTCGGCGCGGTTCTCGTTCCTCATGGCGACGCCGATCATCCTCGGCGCCACAGTCCTCGAGGCCCCCAAACTGCTGCATCAAGGGGCGACGCTGGGCGGGGCGGCGATCCTGTCCGGCGTTGTCGCGGGCATCGTCGCCTATGCCAGCCTCGCTTTTCTCATGCGCTATTTCCATAGGCACGAATTCGAGGCGATGCGGCCGTTCTCTTATTATTGCGCAGCGGCGGGGCTGTTGAGCCTGGCGGTGATGGTCTTCGTCTAGCCCTTGGAGGGCCGGCAAACCGCGCTATATCTTCCGGGCGAAAGTAGGCATAGCGAGGCGCCGGAATGACCATGACTGTGATGCCGTCGCTTCTGTCGACCGAAGAACTCGACGAGCTTCAATTCGCCGCGCGCTGTCTTGAAGGCGACAGCTTCGCCTCCCGCGCAACGACTCTGGTCGGGCGCCAAGTGGAGACGCTGGGGCGCGCCCTGCCCTCGGCGGCGCGGCGGGCGATCGCGCGCGCCACCGAGAGCGCACTGAGGGTCGCGCTGCGCCTCGCGTTGCGCACGATCGACAGGAATTCGCCGCCACGGCCCGCCAAAGGGATGTATAAAGCGGCGGTGGCCGCTTGCGGCGCCCTCGGCGGCGCCTTCGGCCTCGCCTCTACGGCGCTCGAACTGCCGATTTCAACGACGATCCTGTTGCGCTCGATCGCGCAGATCGCGCGCAAGGAGGGCGAGGATCTGTCGCGCCCGGATGCGGCTCTCGCCTGCATAGAAGTCTTCGCGCTCGGCGGCGAGGCGTCCGGCGAAGCGGCGATCGAAGGCGGATATTTCGCCGTCCGCGGCGCGCTCGCCAAGGGGGTCAGCGATAGCGCGCGGCTCATCGCGCAGCGCGGCCTCGTCGACGAGACGGCGCCGATCCTGGTCCGGCTCATCGCGCAGATCGGCGCGCGATTCGGGATTGTCGTCAGCGAGAAAATCGCCGCCCAGGCGGTGCCGGTGATCGGCGCGATCGGCGGCGCGGCCGTCAACGTCGCGTTTGCCGAGCATTTCCAGACCGTCGCGCGCGGACATTTCATCGTGCGCCGGCTGGAGCGCGTCCACGGGATCGACGCGGTGCAGTTCGAGTATCAACGGCTGCGCAATCAGAAGTGATGGCGCCGCGCGCCTCTTCGGTCGCTCGCGACAAAGCCGGGGCGTTGCTCGCGCTCGCGCGATGGCGTAACGATGCGCCAAAGCGCGGCGTGCAATGGTCGCGCGGCGAAATGCGCATTCGCGACAGGGAGGCCACATGTATATGCCGGAATTCGAGATTCTCGATGAGCGGTTCGAAAAGCTCGTGCACGGCAACGTCCATATGGACAAACTCTACACGGGATGCCGTTGGGCTGAAGGTCCCGCCTACCTGGCCGCCGGCCGATATCTTGTCTGGTCGGACATCCCCAACGACCGCCTGCTGCGCTACGACGAGACGAGCGGCGCGACCTCTGTCTTTCTCTCCCCCGCCAACAATCACAACGGCCATACCGTCGACCGTCAGGGCCGGCTCGTTTCCTGCGAACATCGCGGCCGCTGCGTGTCGCGCATCGAACACGACGGGTCGCGCCGCGTCCTCGCCGATCGCTTCCAGGGCAAGCGTCTCAATTCGCCTAACGACGTCGTGGTGAAATCGGACGGCTCGATCTGGTTCACCGATCCGACCTACGGGATCGATTCCGAATATGAGGGCGACGCAGCGGCCGAGGAAATCGGCGGCAGCAATGTCTACCGGATCGATCCGTCGAGCGGCGAAGTCACGGCCGTCGCAACCGACTTCGTCAAGCCGAACGGGCTCGCCTTTTCGCCCGACGAAAAGCGCCTCTACATCGCCGACACCGGGGCCACCCACGTGAAGAACGGCCCACGGCATATGCGTGTGGCGGACGTCGGCGCCGATGGCCGCTCTATCGGTCCGGCGAAGCTGTTCGCGACCAGCACGGCGGGCCTGTTCGACGGCTTCCGCCTCGACACGAAGGGCAACATCTGGACATCCGCGGCGGACGGCGTGCACGTCTACGCGCCGGACGGCGCGCTGATCGGCAAGATCAAAGTCCCCGAGGTCGTCGCCAACGTCTGCTTCGGCGGCCCGAAGGGCAATCGGCTCTATATCTGCGCGACGACCTCCCTCTATGCCGCCTACGTCAACGCGCGCGGCGCGAGCTGGCCGGCCTGACAGACCGTTCAGACGCGGCAGGTTTGCGCGATTCACCCCGGCTGCGATTTCCGCAGCCGGTCGGCGCTGCTCAAGATCACGGCGATCAGGGCGGAGGCGATCCGATGGTGCGGTCCGGGTCCGATCACCACGAACTCGATCTCGGCCAACTCAGGCAGATAGCGCGATGTCGGCAGCGGGTCGAGGCCGGCCGGGACCAGCCGAGCCGAATGCGGCGTGACGCCAAGTCCGGCTCGCGCCGCCGCGCATAGCCCGCTCAAGCTGCCGCTGGTGCAGGCGATGCGCCAGGCGCGGCCGGCATGCTCGAGCGCGCCGAGCGCCAATGCGCGGGTGATGCTGGGCGGCGGATACAACACGAGCGGCAGCGGCTGTTGCGGGTCTGGCCGGATGCCCGGCCGGCCGATCCAGGCGAGTTGCTCGCGCCACGCCGTCTGTCCGCGCGTGTCGCCGGCGCGGCGCTTGGCGAAGATGACGTCGAGTTCGCCGGCGTCGAACCGCTCGTACAATATGCCGCTCAAACCGACCGTCAATTCCAGGTCGACTGCGGAATATCGCTGGGCGAAGCCAGTCAACACTTCCGGCAACCCGCCCTGCACGAAATCCTCCGATGCGCCGAAGCGAATCCGGCCGCGCAGTTCGGATCCCGCCAGGAAGCGATCAATGCGCCCATTGGCGTCGAGCACTCGGCGCGCGAGGTCGACCAGCGCATCTCCGTCGGGGGTCGGCGCCACCGAATGCGTGTCGCGCGCGAACAAGCGCCGTTGCAGCGCCTCCTCCAGGCGCTTGATGTGTTGGCTGATCGTCGACTGACGCAGGCCCAGGCGCTGCGCGGCAAGTGAAAAGCTTCTCGTTTCGGCGACCGCGACAAAGGATTGCAAAAGTTCCGGATTCAGCATCGCCTTCGCCTTCGTAGGCTTGGTTATCACGAAACGTGTATACTGTTATCTACAATATTCCAGTTCATAATCTCAAAGTCCGGAGTATGATTGGTCATTACGTCCCAATCAGGATCGCGCGCCATGTCCCCGGCTGAACTCCTATCTCGGCTTCGCATCGACCCGTATTTGCTCGCCCTGATCGGGACCGTCGGCGTCGCCGCAGTGGCGCCGGCGCACGGCATAGGCGCTCCGATCATGGATCACGTGGTCTTCAGCGCTGTCGCATTGCTGTTTTTCCTTTATGGCGCACGATTGTCGCGGCAGGCCATAGCGGCCGGGATCGCCCACTGGCGGCTGCAATCGCTCGTCCTGGCCAGCACCTTCGTCCTGTTTCCCGTGATCGGTCTGGCGCTGACCGCCCTCATGCGGCCGTTCCTGGCGCCAGAGCTGTCGCTTGGACTGATGTTCATCTGCGTGCTGCCGTCGACTGTGCAATCCTCGATCGCCTTCACCTCGATCGCCCGGGGCAACGTGCCGGCGGCGCTGTGCGGCGCCTCGGTATCCAACCTCCTCGGCATGGCGCTGACGCCGGCGCTGGTGGCGCTGCTGCTGAATACCCGCGGGGCGGGATTCAGCGCCAAGGCGCTGGAAGACATCGGCCTGCAGCTGCTGTTCCCCTTCGCCGCCGGCCAACTCGTGCGGCCGCTGATCGGCGCATGGCTGCTGCGTCATAAGACGATCACCTCGATCGTCGATCGCGGCTCGATCCTCCTGGTGGTCTACGCGGCATTCAGCGCCGGCATGGTCGCAGGCATCTGGTCGCAAGTCAGCATCGGCAATCTCGCCCTGGTGGCGTTGCTCGATATGGCGGTGTTGGGTCTCGTGCTGATCGTCACGACGCTGGTCAGCCGCTGGTCCGGCTTCTCGACCGAGGATGAGATCGCCATCGTGTTTTGCGGCTCGAAGAAAAGCATGATCGCCGGCATCCCAATGGCGAACATTCTGTTTCCCGCGCACGCGGTCGGCCTGATCGTGCTGCCGTTGATGCTGTTCCATCAACTGCAGCTTTTCGCTTGCGCGACGCTCGCGCAGCGCTATGCGCGGCGCCGCGCCGCCGCTCCGACCGGCGCGCCCGTCCCGGTTGCCGGTTGATCGGCTAACCTCAAGCGCGGCATGGGCATGGCGTTCGATCCCCGCGGCAATCCGTGCTATCGCGTCCTCTCGGTCGGCTCCGCAGGCTTGGCGCATTTGAAGGGAGAAGCGTCTCTTCCAGCCCGTGTGGATCGAAACAGCCGACGTCGTCGGGATCAACTTGCTGGCGGGGACGCGACTTGGAGGTCATTGGGGGCAAGGCGGCGCCGGCGAGCGAGGGGCGCATCGCGCGATATTCCGACGCGCGCGTCGATGACCTGCTGGGCGACGAACCGCCGCTAGGTTTCTCGCCGCAGTCAGATATTCGCCTGGATCGCTTTGCCGTCGGCGTCAGGTGGTACGCCGCGATCACGCTGACGGCGATGATCGCGGCGGCCTTGATGGTTGGGGCGCTTTACACTGCTCTCGGCCGCGGTGTGCGCGTGGCGAAAACACCGGTGATGCTCCGTCCCATCGCGGCGCCGCAAACCGACGTCGCCGAGGGCCGCGCGGATCGCATTGGGCGGCGGGGCCCGGCGGCGAAACAGGCAAGCGCCCAGACTCGCGTCGACCAATTGAGCGCATCCGGATCGAGCATCGCTCACTTCACCTACTTCGTCGCCGATCTCGCCCACGTCATGGACGCTCCCGCGACAGCCGTCCCCGTTGCGCCGTCGGACCACAACGAGGAGACGAGCGGCGAGCGCCACGATGAGAACGAAGCCGAGACATTGCTCGACGCGGCCCAAAGACTTATGCCGGCGCGCCCCGACGCCCCCGCTTCCGTCGAGACCCATCGAGCGGCCGGACGGCCGGCGCTCGGCGAGCCGCTCAATGTGACCGCGGTCGCCAAGACGGGCCACGATCAGCCCGAGCCGGAGCGCGTCATCATCGCCAAGGCGGGCGACAAGTTGGCGTCCATTCTCCAGGCCCTCGGCGCTGAAAGCGATAACGCCGAAGAAATCGCATCGCAATTCCCGAACCTGCCGGGTGGCGCTTCCGGAACATTTGCGGGTGGCGAGAGAGTTGCGGTGTTGCAGGGCGCATCCATGGAGGCGGCCGGCGGGGCTCGAGTGCTTAAGGTGAGCGTCGAGCCGCTTGGCGCCTCCTCAGTGGCGGTCGCTCTAGCGGATGACGGGCGCTATCTGCGGGTCGCCGCCCCCCGCGGCGACGATGGCGCCGGTTCAGCGCGTCTCGCGGACGCAGGCGACGATGTGGGAGCTGCGGCCGGCTCAGGGGAAAGCCTGCGCGACACTCTCTATGATATGGCCGATCGGAGCCGCATCGACCGGACGCTGGTCGACGATTTCGCTCGGGTCTGCCAGCACGATTTCGATCTGGGTGCGCCGGTGTCGAACGGCGACAAGGTCGAATTTCTCTATCGTCCCGACGACGCCGACGGACCGCGGCTCGTGTTTGCGAAATTGACGGTCGAGGGCAAAACGCAGGCCTACTATCAATTCACTTCGCCCGACGACGGCAGCGTCGACTACTATGATGACGCCGGCCATTCCGTGACCAAGTTTCTCCTACGCAAGCCGGTTGCGGCGGGGCGCCTCGGCGACGGGTTCGGTTGGCGGATTCATCCCGTGCTGGGAGATCGGCGGTTCCACGAAGGAGTTCGACTACGCCGCGCCATACGGCGCTCCGATCGTCGCGGCGGGCGCGGGCGTGGTCGACAAAATCGATTCGGAATCGGGTTATGGCAAATACATCCGCATCCGGCATGACTGGGGCTACGAGACAACCTACGCGCATGTCTCCGGTTTCCCGCGCGACGTGACGGTCGGCGCGCGGGTCCGCCAGGGACAGACGATCGCCTATATCGGATCGACAGGCCTCTCCACCGGTCCCCATCTCTATTACGAGGTCGAGATCAACGGACGGAAAGTCGATCCCTTGCGGGTCAAACTCGCGGCCGGCCGTCGTTTGCAGGGCGCCGCGCTCGCGGCCTTCGAACGGGCGCGGGATGGCGTCGAAAGGCTGATCAAAGCTTCCTCGGTCGTCGCATCGACCGTCCATTGACGACGCGGAATTCAGCCCCCTTCAACCCAGACGCAGAAGCAGGCGGCCGCTCTCGACCTTCACGGGATAGGTCGCCAGATCGACGCAGACCGGCGCGCCTTTCGCCGCGCCGGTCGTGAAGTCGAAGCGGCCGTTGTGCATCGGGCACTCGATGATCGAACCCATCACGAAACCGTCGGCCAGGTGCGCCTCCTCGTGCGTGCACAACCCGTCGGTGGCGAAGTAGCGATCGTCATTGGTGCGGTACAGGGCGAAGGTCCGCCCGGCGTGGTCGAAACGCATCACGTCCTCCGCGTCGATGGCGTCCGCGGCGCATGCGTCGATCCAGGTCTCGGCCATGATTCTTCCCTCTCTTTATTCAGTGGCGAAAACTGGCGCGCCAACCGGCTCGGAGCGGGCCGAGGGCGGCAGTTCGCGTCTGACGAAATGGGTCGGGTCGCGCAATTGCCTGACGATCGCCGGCAGGATCTCGCGATAGGCGGCGATCGTGCTGGGATAGGCAGGCGGGCAATCGTGCCTGACCGCCTCGTGCAGCATCGGCAACGCATGATAAGGGACCATTGGGAACATATGATGTTCGACGTGATAGTTCATGTTCCAATACAAGAAGCGGAAGATCGGATTCATATGGATCGTGCGCGAATTGAGGCGGTGGTCGAGCACATCCTCGGCGAGGCCGACATGCTGCGTCACGCCGAAATAGACTGATAGCCACGCGCCGTAGAACGTCGGCAGGCCGACCAACATCGCCGGCAGGATCGAGCCGAAATAGAAGCAGGCGCCGATCACCAGCGCGAACGCCGCGAGATAGATCCTTGCGACGGCGTAGACCTTGCCGCGCTCCATTTCCGGCACGAACGTCGTCTCGTCGGCGGTCAGCCGACCCGCGGCGTGCATGAAGACATGCACGAAGGCCTTGTAGCCGCTCACCAGGGCGAAGGCGTTGAGCGCCAAGACGAGGAGATCGGGCGGCCGCATCGCGACGATCTCGGGATCGCGGCCGACGATGATGGTGTCGGTGTGGTGGCGCGTATGGCTCCAGCGCCAAATCGTCGGCTCGCGCAAGATCATGAAGCAGGCGATGTCGTAGACGGCGTCGTTGAGCCAACGCGTCTTGAACGCGGTCCCGTGGCCGCATTCGTGCCAGCGGCTGTCCGACGCGGAGCCGTAAAGCACGCCGTAGACGATAAAGAAGGGAGCCGCCGCCCAGCTTCCCCAGAAATGGCAGCCGAGCCCGCCGGAGACGATGAGGCTGCCGAACCAGAGCAGAGTGTCCCTGATGGCGGGGCCGTCCCTACGGCGCATCAGCTCCTTGAGGCCCTTGCGCGGAACGGGACAAGCATACCATCGCGCCGAAGCGAGGCCCTTGGCGACGGCCGCTCGCGCGTCGTCCCCGGTGAGACTGTAGTCCCGCCTCGCCGCCTCGACGGACATGATGACCTCCCTTGCGCGCGGCTTCGCTGAACGCCACGCAACATGGCTAGACCGAAGCGCCCAACCGCTCAACATTCGGCTTGCATTTTCTATCATTTCCCATCACGGATCTTGAGCTCGCGTTGCAAGTCTTGCAAAAGTTCGGAGGGATCATGGGCCAGCGTCCGACGATCGCCGATCTCGCACGCGCCGCCGGCGTCAGCGTCGCCACCGTCGATCGCGTCCTCAATGCGCGCCATCGCGTGCGCCAGCCGACCGCCGAGCGGGTGCTCGACGCCGCGGAGACCATCGGCTTCCACGGCGCGCCCCTGCTGAAGCGCCGCATGCGGACCGAAGCGCCATCGCTGAGCTTCGGATTTCTGCTGCAAAAGCCAGACACGTTCTATCGCCAGTTCGGCGCCGACCTCGAAGCGGCGACGGCGCGGCTGGCGAACATCCGCGGCAAGGCGATTGTCGAATACGTGAGCGAGCTTTCCCCCGCCACCATCTCCCAGCGCCTGCTCCGCATGGGGGAAACGGCGCGAGCGATCGGCGTCGTCTCCGTCGACCATCCGTACGTGTCCGAGGCGATCGCCGGTCTGCGGGCGCGCGGTGTCCCCACCTTCGCCTTGCTGTCCGATCTCACCGCCGAGGCGCGAGCCGGCTACATCGGCCGCGACAACCGCAAGGAGGGCCGCACCGCCGCCTGGATCATCGCCAAAGCGGCGGCCCGGCCGGGCAAGATCGGCATCATCGTCGGCTCGCATCGATATCTCTGCCAGGAGACAGCCGAGATTTCCTTCCGCGCCTATCTGCGCGAGCACGCCCCGGCGTTCCAGCCACTGGAGCCGCTGGTCAATCTCGAGGATTCGCGCCTCGCCTACGCCGCGACGCAAGAGATGCTCGGCCGTCACCGCGATCTCGTCGGCCTCTATATCTGCGGCGGCGGCATGGAAGGCGCGATCGCCGCGGCACGCGACGAAGCGCCGCGCGAGGCGCTCGCGATCGTCTGCAACGAATTGACGCCGAGGACGCGGGAGGGATTGGTCGACGGCGTCCTGAGCGCCATCATCTCGACGCCGACCGCGCTGCTGGCCGAACGCGCGCTGGAGGCGATGGCGCTTGCCATCGAGGCGCCGCCAGCCGCCGCGGCGAGCCAGATCGTCGTGCCCTTCGAGCTCTTCCTGCCGACCAACATCTGACGCGCGGCTCGGCCGCGGCGTGAGAGGCGCCAGGGGACGCAGCCTGATTTAGAACATTCATTCTGATCTTGACTATTTTTGGAATATTTGTTACAGAGGGAAAAAGCGCCGGAGGCGGGATTTTTTCCGCCGGCCCCCCGGGGAGGAGCGAGCCGATGCGAGCGAGCGCCGTCCATTTGTCGCGCCGTCACGTCCTGCCGATCCCTGCCGAATTAGCGGCGACGCAAGCCGCTTCCGCGAGAATCCGCGCTTCCTCTCCGGGGAGCGAGGTCATCGCCCCTAGAGGGGGCGTCCAGCGATGAAGTGAGGCGCAACCAGGCGCCGCAAGGGAGGAGAGAAGCATGAGACGCATCGCATACGTGCTCGCCGCCGCACTCGCACTCGGCGCGGCCACCATCGCCCGCGCCGACAATGTCCGCATCATCGTCGTCAGCCACGGCCAAGCGAACGATCCGTTCTGGTCGGTGGTCAAAAACGGCGTCGTCGCCGCCGGCAAGGAAGCCGGCGTGACCGTCGAATATCGCGCGCCCGAAACTTTCGACATGGTCTCCATGTCGCAACTGATCGACGCGGCGGTCAACCAGAAGCCCGACGGCCTCATTGTATCGATTCCCGACGCGTCGGCGCTCGGGCCGTCGATCAAGAAAGCGGTCGCGGCGGGCATTCCCGTCATTTCGATGAACTCCGGTTCGGATGTGTCGAAGAGCCTCGGCGCGCTGCTGCATGTCGGACAGGACGAGTTCGATGCGGGCAAGGCGGCCGGCGCCAAGCTGAAGGAAATGGGCGGCAAGACCGCCTTGTGCGTCAACCAGGAGGTCGGCAACGTCGCGCTCGATCTGCGCTGCAAGGGCTTCGCCGAAGGCTTCGGCGGGAAATCGACGGTGCTGCCCGTGTCGAACGACCCGACGGACGTGCGCGCAAGGGTCAAGGCGGCGCTCGCCTCCAATCCTGGCGTCGACACCATCATGGCGCTCGGCGCGGGCACCGCGGGCGAGCCGTCGCTGGCGGCCGTGAAGGACGCCGGGATGTCGGGCAAGATCAATGTGGCGACGTTCGACCTTTCGGCCAATTTCCTCAAGGCCGTCGCCGCTGGCGATGCGGCCTTCGCCATCGATCAGCAGCAGTACCTCCAGGGTTACCTGCCGGTGATCTTCCTGGCGAACTACGCCCGCTATGGGCTGATTCCCGCCAACAACGTGGCGTCGGGCCCGAACCTGATCACCAAGGATAAGGCGGCGCAGGTCGTCCAATTGTCAGCCAAGGGCATCCGCTGACCCGTCGCGCCGTTTGGCGCTTGGCGCGGCCGAACTCTCGTTCGACCGCGCAACGAGGCGATGATCCGTTGATGACGACGCCCGAGCGGCGCCGTCGCGCTCGGGAGGAAATCATGGTCAACTCCGCGCCCACCGGCGCCGCTCAAACCCCATCCGCCGCTCGCCAAGTCGACGAGCGTCTCAAGCAGGTGTCCGCTCTGACTCGGGCGATGCGTCGACCCGAGCTCGGCGCCGTCGCGGGCCTCGTGCTGGTCACGATCTTCTTCTTCCTGACCGCCGACCCGACGATGTTCACGCTGGCCGGAGCGATGACGATCCTGCTGCCGGCCGCCCAGCTCGGCATCCTCGCCATCGCGGCGGCGCTGCTGATGATCGGCGGCGAGTTCGACCTCTCGATAGGCTCGATGATCGCCTTCGCCGGTCTCGCTTTCGGCGCGGCGATCGTGACTTTCAATCTGCCGCTCGCTTTGTCCATAGTCCTTACCTTCGTGATGGCGGCGGCGCTCGGCGCGATCAACGGCCAAATCGTCATCCGGACCCGCCTGCCCTCCTTCATCGTGACTTTGGCTTCGCTGTTTATTTTGCGCGGTCTGTCGCTGGTCGGCCTCAAATGGGCTTCGGGCGGCTCGACCCAGCTCCGCGGCATCAACGACGCCGCCGGCGAAGGGATCATTCGCAACCTCTTCTCCGGTTCCGCGTTCCAAGGCCTGTTTCGCTGGCTCGCCGAAAACAATCTGATCGATAAATTCCCCAACGGCGTGCCGAAGGTCGACGGCGTGCCGGTGTCGATCCTCTGGTTCCTGGCCTTCGCCGCGCTCGCCACATGGGTGCTGCTGCGCGCCCGGGTCGGCAACTGGATTTTCGCCGCCGGAGGCGATCCGAACGCCGCGCGCAATTCCGGCGTGCCCGTCGACAAGGTCAAGACGGGTCTCTTCATGCTGACCGCCTGCGCGGCCGCGCTGGTGGCGATTCTCACCGTGCTCGACGCTGGCTCGACCGACTCCCGGCGCGGCGTGCAGAAGGAGTTCGAGGCGATCATCGCCGCGGTGATCGGCGGCTGCCTGCTCACCGGCGGCTACGGCTCGGCGATCGGCGCCTTCGTCGGCGCGATCATCTTCGGCATGGTCTCGATCGGCCTGACCTACACGCATTTCGACAGCGACTGGTTCCAGGTTTTCCTCGGCGGCATGCTGTTGCTCGCCGTGCTGTTCAACAACTACATCCGCAAGAAAGTCACAGGGGAGCGCTGAGCCATGACCGCGAGCGAATCCGCCAACACTCTTATCGACGTGCGCGAGCTGACCAAGCATTTTGGTCCTGTCATCGCGCTGGCCGGCATTTCGATGATCGTCCGTACGCGCGAGGTCATGTGCCTTCTCGGCGACAATGGCGCCGGCAAGTCGACGCTGATCAAGACACTATCGGGTGTGCACCGTCCCAGTTCGGGCGAATATCTGGTCGACGGACGCCCGGCGGCCTTCGCCTCGCCGCGCGATGCGCTCGATGCCGGCATCGCCACCGTCTACCAGGATCTGGCGATGATCCCGCTGATGTCGGTGACGCGCAATTTCTTCATGGGCCGCGAACCGTTGAAGGGCGTCGCGCCATTCCGCTACATCGACATGAAGCATTGCGAGGACGTGACGCGCACGGAGATGCACCGGATCGGCATCGACGTGCGCGATCCGCGCCAGGCGGTCGGCACCCTCTCCGGCGGCGAGCGCCAGTGCGTTGCAATCGCGCGGGCCGTCTATTTCGGCGCCAAGGTGCTCATTCTCGACGAGCCGACATCCGCGCTGGGCGTCGCCCAAACTTCGATGGTGCTGCGCTATATCGGCCAGGTGCGCGAAGCCGGGCTCGGCGTCATCTTCATCACCCACAACGTCCGCCACGCCTATGCGGTCGGCGACCGCTTCACGATTCTGAACCGTGGCAGGACGCTCGGCACATACGCCAAGAGCGAGATAAAGATCGATGAATTGCAGAACCTGATGGCCGGCGGCAAGGAGCTTCAGGCGGTGTCGGCCGAACTTGGCGGCACCGTTTAGCCGGCTCTGCCTGCGCTCCCCGACCAGCACCTGGGGGTCAAAAGGGGTTCGGCGGCTCGGCCGTCCGCTCCCGCGCCAATGCAATTTTAGAATATCCATTCTGTTATTGACTACATTTGGAACAATCGTTACGTTGAAAAAACAGCGCTCCGCGCGCCCGGAGCCCAACGTTTCCGGCAATCGAAGGGGAGGAAGGGGTTATGGAGGCAGCCGGCGTTCGCCGCACCGTCTTCATTTCGTCGCCGGCGCCTCCGCGCGCCCCGGGGCGATCGCAGCCCCGGCATCCGGACCGCTCCACGCTTTTCAGCGGCGCCGCCAATCGCGCCCGCAAGCATCCACGCTTTCCCCTGAGGGAGCGAGGTCAGCGCCCCCTGAGGGGCATCCGGCGATCAAATGAGGCGCGACCGGGCGCCGCAAGGGAGGGTACACCATGAAACGTCTTGCATTCGCACTCGCCGTCGCGACGATCCTGTCGAGCCCAGCCATGGCCGCCAAGATCGGCGTGTCGATGGACAAGTTCGACGACAACTTCCTGACCGTCCTGCGCAACGGCATGAGCGATTACGCCAAGACCTTGCCGGGCGTGACGCTGCAGGTCGAAGACGCCAAGGACGACGTCTCCAAGCAGCTCAGCCAGGTGCAGAACTTCATCGCCAATAAGGTCGACGCGATCATCGTCAATCCGGTCGACACCAGCGCCACCGAAGCGATCACCAAGGCTGCAGCCGAAGCTGGCGTGCCCCTCGTCTATGTCAATCGCGAGCCGGCCGACGTCGACAAACTCGGCCCGAAGGCCGCCTTCGTCGCCTCCGACGAGAAGCAATCGGGCACGCTCGAGACCAACGCCATCTGCAAACTGCTGAAGGGCAAGGGCGACATCCTGGTGATCGAGGGCGAACTCTCCAACCAGGCGGCGGTGCAACGCACGAAGGACATTCACGAGGTGATCTCGAAAGCCCCCTGCAATGGCATGAAGGTCATCGCCGAGCAGACGGCGGAGTGGGATCGCACCAAGGCGCAGAACCTGATGACCAACTGGCTCTCGAAGGGCATGAAGTACGACGCGGTCATCTCGAACAACGATGAAATGGCGGTCGGCGCGCTGCAGGCGATGAAGGCGGCCGGCGTCGACACCAAGACGGCGATCGTCGGCGGCATCGATGCGACGCAGGACGGCCTCGCCTCGATGAAGGCAGGCGATCTCAAGGTCACGGTGTTCCAGGACGCCGCCGGCCAAGGCAAGGGCGCCGTCGACGCCGCGCTCAAGTTGGCCAAGGGCGAGACGGTCGAGAAGAAGGTCTACATTCCCTTCCAACTCGTGACGCCCGCCAACATGGCCGACTTCATGAAGAAGAACTGAGGGGGCGAAGTCCGGCGCGCGCGGCCTGCGCGCGCCGGATTCGAATTCAGCGCCTGGATTGATTGCCGCCGGTCTTGAACATTGCGACGCGGCTCCTCGCGAGGGGCGCCCGCATCCTCGAGAGAGCGCCATGGGAACGATCAGCCCATCGACAGCCGAAATCCTCCGCGAGAGCGGCGCCGTTCCGGGCGCCGAATATCTGCTCGAGGTCGAGAACGTCCGTAAATCCTTTCCGGGCGTTTTGGCGCTGGACAATGTCTCCTTCCGTCTCAAGCGCGGCCACGTTCATGCGCTGATGGGCGAAAACGGCGCCGGCAAGTCGACGCTGATGAAGATCATCGCCGGCATTTACGAGCCCGATTCCGGCTCGTTCCGGCTCAAGGGCCAGGAAATTCGCCTGACGTCGCCGCTCGACGCGCTGCAGTACGGCATCGCGATGATCCATCAGGAGCTCAACCTGATGGCCTATATGACGGTCGCCGAGAACATCTGGATTCGCCGCGAGCCGCTGAATGGCCTCGGCTTCGTGCGCCATGAAGAGATGCGGCGAAGGACCAAGGCCCTCTTCGAGCGGCTCGACATCGGCATCGATCCCGACGCGGAAGTGCGCGATCTCAGCGTCGCCAACCGGCAGATGGTCGAAATCGCCAAGGCTGTGTCCTACGATTCCGACATCCTCATCATGGACGAGCCGACCTCCGCGCTGACCGATCGGGAGGTCGATCATCTCTTCAAGATCATTCGGACCCTCAAGGCCGAGGGCAAAGGCATCGTCTACATCACCCACAAGATGAACGAGCTGTTCGAGATCGCCGACGAAGTGTCGGTATTTCGCGACGGCAAGTTCGTCGGCGAGCATCCGGCCGCCGATGTCACGCGCGACGAGATCATCAAGCTGATGGTCGGACGCGAAATCACCCAGATGTTTCCCAAACAGACCGTGCCGATCGGCGAGGTCACGCTGTCAGTCCGGAATCTGGCGCTCGAAGGACGCTTTCACGGCATTTCCTTCGATCTGCGCAAGGGCGAGATTCTGGGGCTCGCCGGCCTCGTCGGCTCGGGCCGCAGCAACGTCGCGGAGACGCTGTTCGGCGTGACGCCGGCGACCTCGGGCACGATCGCGATCGATGGACGCGAGATCGCGATCCGCAATCCCGGCGTGGCGATGGACGCCGGCATGGCGTTCCTGACCGAGGATCGCAAGGAGAGCGGCTGTTTCCTGCTGCTCGACGTCATGGCCAACATGCAGATCGCCGTGCTGCGCCACGGTCATGTGCGCGCCGGCTTCGTCAACGAGAAGGAGCTCGAAGCCCTTTGCCTCGAGCAGAAGGCGAGCTTGAGGGTGCGCACGCCCGATCTCCACGAGCCGGTCCTCAATCTCTCCGGCGGCAACCAGCAGAAGGTGCTGATCGCACGCTGGCTGATGACGCATCCGCGCATCCTCATTCTCGACGAACCGACGCGCGGCATCGACGTCGGCGCCAAGGCGGAGATCCACCGTCTGATCAGCGAGCTCGCCGGCAAAGGCGTGGCGGTGCTGATGATCTCGTCGGAACTGCCGGAAGTGCTCGGCATGAGCGACCGCGTGCTGGTGATGCACGAGGGCCGCATGACGGGCATCGTCGAGCGCAAGGATGCGACCCAAGTCAAAATCATGGAGCTCGCGTCGCAATAGCGCGCGCCCGACCAACGAACAGGGAACGAGCCGTGACCACCGAACCCGCGTCCACCATCGTTCACGCTCCCGAAGCGCCTGGCGCGGCGCGCCGCCGTCTTCCGCCGGAGGTCAGCATCCTGGGCGTGCTGATCGGCATGATGCTGCTGTTCGAAGTGCTGGGTTGGATCTTCGTCGGCCAGAGCTTCTTGCTCAATCCGTTGCGCCTGAAGATCATGATCCTGCAAGAAGCGGTGATTGGCATCCTGGCCATCGGCGTGACCCAGGTCATCATCATGGGCGGCATCGACCTGTCGTCGGGCTCGCTCGTCGGCATGACAGCGATGATCGCCGCCAGCTTCGCGCAAAGCGCCGGCATTTCGCACGCGATCTATCCCAGCCTGACCGGCTTGAATCCCATTTTTCCGGTCGCCGCCGGGCTGATCTGCGGCCTGCTCGCGGGCGCGATCAACGGGAGCCTGATCGCGCTGACGAAAATTCCGCCCTTCATCGCGACGCTCGGCATGATGGTCTCGGCGCGCGGCGTCGCCGACTGGTACACCAACGGCCAGCCGATCGGCAATCTCGAGGACTCCTACGCGACGATCGGCTCCGGCTGGTGGCCGGTGGTGATCTTCCTCGTCGTGGCGGCGGTCTTCCACATCGCGCTGCGGTACACTCGATATGGCAAGTTCACCTACGCGATCGGCGCCAATCCGCTCGCCGCGCGCGTGTCCGGCATAAACGTCGAGCGCCACATCATCCTCGTCTACACCCTCGCCGCGGGGCTTTCGGGGCTCGCCGGCGTCGTCCATACCGCGCGCGCGATCAGCGGGCAGGCGGGCGTCGGGGTCGGCTTCGAACTCGACGCCATCGCCGCCGCGGTGATCGGCGGGACTTCGCTCTCGGGCGGCGTCGGGCGCATGACCGGCACGGTGATCGGCACCGTGATCCTCGGCGTTCTGACCTCGGGCTTCACGTTTCTCAACGTCGACGCCCACTACCAGGAGATCATCAAGGGCGCGGTCATCATCGCCGCCGTGGTCACCGACCAGTACCGCCAGCGCAAACGTCGAAAAGCCTGACCCTCGGGCCGAAGCCGGAAACCGAAAATCGCCTCCCGCGACGAAGGCGCGGCGCGCGGTAACCACGGCGGCCACTTTCGATTGCGTCAATCTTATACGCGACCTTAATGATTTCTTAGGAAATGCGGCTTGCGGCCGCCTTTCGCGTCGTTGTCGCGTCTAGGGGGCCTCTTTGGCTGGCCGATTGACTCCAGGATTGCCGAAGTCGTTCGACGTCTCGAGCCTTTCGCTCGAAACGGCGGGAGTTCGACGCCGAAAGCGGACATTCGCCGCCTTTATGACCGGCGCCGCGCTCTTTGCGGCGGGTTGGGTCGCGTTGCAATCCAATCTCGCTGGCGCGGCGAGCGGGCACGGCCTCCTCTCCTCGCTGTCCGCGGCGCTCGACCCGGTCGACGCGGCCAGCGCGACCACGCCGCGCCTCGTCGAAGTTCCAATCGATCCCACGACGCCGACGAGACAGAGCTCGCGCAAACGCCGGGCGGCGACGATGGCGGCCGCGCGCCGTCCCGTCTGCGTCCGCCTCTGCGACGGCTTCTTTTTCCCGATCGACTCGTCCGCCGCGAATTCATCGGTCCCCGGCGAGGAAGCGGCTTGCGCCGGGCTCTGCCCCGACGCGCCCACGGCGCTCTATTTCCTCCCCGCCCGATCGGACAAGATTGAACAGGCGGCCTTGGCGAATGGCGAACGCTACTCGGCCCTGCCGGTCTCCTTCCGCTATCGAACCACCTACGACCGAACCTGCACATGCCATCGCGACGCCGCGCAAATTCCGCCCTATTGGCAGGATCCGACGTTGCGAAAAGGCGACGCGGTCATGACCCCGAGCGGTTTCGCCGTGTTTCGCGGCGCGGGCGCTTCGCCGTACCGACCCGAGGATTTCGCCACCCTGGCCGCAGCCCCCATGCCCGGGGATCGGCGCGCGGGATTGACGGCGATCGAGCGCGTCAGCGTCCTTCCGGCGCGCGACGGCGACCGCTCCCGCATCGCCGAGGTTGCGCCGAAGCTTTCCACCGACCCCCTCGGCGCGAACACGATTCGTTTCGCCGAACCGCCGATCTCGGCGACAAACTAGCGCGCCGGACGTCAACAACTTGTTCACAAACGCGTTCTGGCGCCCGTCAGATGTCGCGCGCCGCGAAAAAACGCTGTAGCAACAATGAGTCGCCGGGCGGCCCGCTCGCGACGGTCGGAGCAGAAGGAATGCGCCAAGGCGTGAAATGGGCGGTCGGTTTGCTCTGCGCTTTCGGCGTATTGGTTTGCGGCGCCTATCGTTGGCCGGTCGGCTCCGTGAAAGTCGCCGCCGAAATCAGTCGCGCGATCCCGCCGCGCTCAGGGTTGCACTGGCGAGGCCCGGCGCACACGACGCTGGCCCTGCTCCCCTGGCCGACGCTTCGTGTAGTCGGCATCGAGCTGCTCGACGCGAAAGATAGAATCGTGCTCAGCGCTCCGGACGCGAGACTGCCGATTTCGATTGTCGGCATGCTTCGCGGCCACTTTGTTCCCGTCGGCGCGACCTTGCACAACCCGACCGCGTTGATCGATCTCGACGCAAGACCGCTTCTCACCGCCCAAGAACGCGCCTCGACGGGAGCGGAAGACGGCGAGGCTCTCGCCTTGTGGTCGCATGTGCGCCTGCGCGGCGGCGTGCTGCACGTCGTGAGCGCCGCCCGTCACTTCGACACTTTGGTCGAGGGCGTCGGTGGATCATTCGACTGGCTGGGGGCCAACCAGGGCGTCAACTTCGCTTTGGCCGGCGCCTGGCGCGACGAAGCCGTGAAAATCGAAGGCAAGATCGGCAACCCACGCGAGGGGCCGAAACATGGCGCAGCGGGCGTGGCGCTCTCGATCCAGTCCCAGCCTGTCTCTCTCTCGCTGGACGGAACGTGGGGCGGTGAAAGCGACCCGGAATTCTCTGGCGCCGTGTCGGCGCAGCTTCGCTCGCTGCGCGCGCTCGAACGCCTCACCGGCGCCGGCCCAGCGCCGCCGATCCTCGGCGACGCGCTGTCTTTCGAGGGCAGCGTCGAGGCGAACGGCGCTTCGCTCGCGGTCAGCGACGCCAAGTTCGAGATTGCCGGGCAGCAGTTCGAGGGCGCGCTGACGCTTTCGCGCGAGGGCGGAAGAACCGCGATCTCCGGCACGCTCGCGGCCGACTCGCTGAAAATCGACCCTCTGATCGGCGCGCCGACCTTCCTGAACGCCCAAGGCGGCTGGAGTTCAGCGCCATTCCCCTTCGAGCGCGCTCGCGGCCTCGACCTTGACCTGAGAATTTCGGCGGCGCACGCGGAGTGGCGGGGACATCGCGTCGATGACGCGGCCGGCTCGCTCATTTGCAAGGGCGGACAGCTCACGGCGACGCTTCTCGAAGCCAGCGCTTACCAAGGCGTTTTGAGGGGCCAGCTGACGCTCGCCAACGGGGCGAACGGGCTGGAGGCGCAATTGGCCGGCTCGCTCGCCGACTCCGACTTCGGCGCCGCTCTCGCCGATTTCGGTTGGAGCGGCTACCGAGGACGCGGCGGCTTCGACGTTTCCCTGCGCTCGACCGGCGCTTCGCCGGCGGAGGCCGTCGCTTCGCTGTCCGGGACCGCTTCGCTCGACTTGCAACCCGGCGTCATCGACGGCGTGAGCATCGAAGAAGCCATGCGCCGAAGCATGCGACGGCCGATCGACGTCGCCCGCGACATGGCGATCGGCCAAACGGCGTTCACCAGCGCCCACGCGAAATTCGCCATCGCGAACGGCAAGGCTACGATCAGCGCAGGTCGGGTCGAAGGCCCGGGGGCGGTCCTGGCCGTCGAGGGCTCGATCGATATAGCCGCGCGCGAGTTCCACACCCGCCTCCTGGCGACCCAGGCGGACGCCCAGGGGACCCCATCGACGGACGCGGCGCAGCTGACGATCGTCCTTTCCGGGCCCTGGTCGGCGCCGGCCGTCGCGGCGGCTCCCGGCGGCGGATGAGATCGGGGAAGGCCGGCGCGCATCGAGTTGCGTTGTTGCCGCCCGAGCCAATTCGCCCTATGGCCTGATCCTGGCGACCGCCATCCTTGCGGAGTTCCCAATGAAAGCGCCGCGCAAGTTTCTTGAACCCCTCGCGCTCGGGGCGCCCCGCCCTTTCCGCGATTTGCCGTCGCGCGTCGAACGCATGATCCACTTCGTGCCGCCGCACATCGAAAAGATGCGCGCCAAGGCCGGCGAACTCGCGGCCCAGGTCGACGTCGTTCTCGGCAATCTCGAGGACGCGATCCCGATCGAGGCGAAAGCCGCCGCGCGTGAAGGATTCATCGCCATGGCCCGCGCCGTCGATTTTGGCGCGACTGGACTATGGGCTCGTGTCAACGCATTGAATTCGCCGTGGTTTCTCGACGACATGACGCGTCTGGTCGGTGAAATCGGCGACAAGCTCGACGTGGTGATGTTGCCGAAAGTCGAGGGCGCCTGGGATATTCACTTCATCGATCAATATCTCGCGCTGCTCGAGGCGAGGCACGCGGTCAAGAAACCCATTCTCGTGCACGCAATTCTGGAAACGGCCGAGGGGGTCAACAACGTGGCGTCGATCGCCGCGGCGTCGCCTCGCCTGCACGGCATGAGTCTCGGGCCGGCCGACCTTGCCGCTTCGCGCGCGATGAAAACGACGCGCGTTGGCGGCGGCCACCCGGATTATCGCGTACTCTCCGATCTCGGCGAGCCCGGCGCCGCGCGCGCCAGCGCGCAGCAGGATCTCTGGCACTATACCCTCGCGCGGATGGTCGACGCTTGCGCGGCGAACGGCATCAAACCGTTCTATGGCCCGTTCGGCGACTTCTCGGACCCGGCCGCGTGCGAAACCCAGTTCCGTAACGCGTTCATCATGGGCTGCGCCGGCGCCTGGACGTTGCATCCCAACCAGATCGAAATTGCCAAGGCGGTGTTTTCCCCCGATCCCGCCGAGGTCGCATTCGCGCAAAGAATTCTTTCGGCCATGCCCGACGGATCGGGCGCGGTTATGATCGACGGCAAAATGCAGGACGACGCGACCTGGAAGCAGGCCCGCGTGATCGTCGACCTCGCGCGTCAGGTCGCACGGAAGGATCCAACATTCGGAGCGCGGTATAATTTGTAAGGCGGCGCGCACAATTGACAGCGCCGGACCTGCGGCATATTGAACAAGTTTATGCACAAAGTCATCAGCGCCATGGAATCTCGCGTAGCAAAATTCGGCATCGGCCAAGTCGTCAAGCACCGCGTCTACCCGTTCCGCGGCGTAGTCTACAATGTCGACCCGACTTTCGCCAATACAGAGGAATGGTGGCGCTCGATCCCCGAAGAAGTGCGCCCGGTCAAAGACCAGCCATTCTATCATTTGTACGCCGAAAACGCTGAAACCCAGTATGTCGCTTACGTATCGGAGCAGAACCTGCTGCCCGACGAGTCCGGCGAACCCGTGCGCCATCCCCAGGTGGACGAGTTGTTCGTGCGCTCCGAAAACGGCAACTACCGAATGCGCGGCAACTGGGCGCCGAACTGAGCCGGCCCGCCTCCCCGCGCGCACGCCGCTTCACGCTTCTACGCAAACAATCTTTCCGCCCCCGGAGCTGATCCGGGGGACGAGGGTCGATGTCGGCGCCTGAGCGCGCCGCGCCTTACTTCGGCGCCGGCGTCGGAGCAGCGGGCGCCGCCGCGCCAGACTGTTGCTGCTCCAGCTTCTCGCGCTGCTGGCGAGCCTTCTCCTCGAGCTGCTTTTGCAGTTCCTGATTTTGCTGCGCAAGCACCTTCGGGTCGACCGCCGGACCATCGAACGCGGCGGCGAAATCCTTCATCGGCAATTCGAACGTCACTTCGATATTGGCCTGATTGCGCACGATGACGCTGGCAGTCTGGGCCTTCTTCAAGGCGTTCAGCTTGGCCGTGTCGAGCTCCGCCTCGGCGAAGCAGCCATTGGGGAAGCAGATCGCGAATTTGCCTTCGATCGGTTCGCCCTTATCGATTATCAAGTGAAAACCGGGTCGCAGCAGCAGCCCGACCGGCAGAAGGAAACGCGCGATGCGGCGTTCCTCGCTCGCCATCTGATAGACTGCAATGGCGAGGGTCGGCGGCTGGTCGGCCGCCTGGCCGAAGTCACGGGTGGTGTAGCACACCTGCTTGCCCGAGCCCTGGTCCTTGCCGCAAATCTTTGTCCATGGCGCCTGCATTGGAGTCAGCTGGAGCTTTACCGGGCCCGTGGGCTGTGCGGCGGGCGCGGCGGGTTTCGTTGACTGCGCGAACGCGCCGCTTGCCGCCAAGACCAGCCCAGCAGCGAAAGTCAACGCGCCGAAGCGCACGAACGGGGAGGTCATGAATCGTCCTTTCGATCGGTGATCAGAAGCTCTTGCTACGCCTGACGCGCCGCGGGCGCGACCCATGTCGCGACATTGCGGCTACAGGGGGGCGCGGCCCGCGATTGCGTTATCGGCGACCTCTTTTCATATCCGCAGGGACAATCCAACAAGAATTTCGCATCCCCTGCATCTTGTCGGGCGATAGGGACTTACGGGCCACACTCGCTTCGGCCGCGCCGGTCGTGACGCGCCGTCGCCCCTTCTTTAAGATAGGCGCATGAAACTCTTGTCGATTCTCTCGTTGCTGATCGCCGTTGCCGCCGTGGGCTTGCCGAGCCCAGCGGCGAGCGCCGACGAGCCGCCGACCTACGCGATCGCCATGCACGGCGCCCCGGCGCTCGGACCGGGTTTCGCCCACCTGCCGTACGTCAATCCCGATGCGCCGAAGGGTGGGCGCCTCGACCTTGCTTATCTCGGCGCGTTCGACAGCCTGAATCCGTACAACGTCAAGGCTTTGTCGACCGCCCAGGGCCTTGTCGGAAATGTCTATCAATCGCTGATGATGCGCTCGGCCGACGAGCCCTTCACGCTCTACGGTCTGATCGCGCAGTCGATCGAGACCGACGACGCGCGCGACCGCATCGCCTTTCACATAAACCCGGCCGCGCATTTTTCCGACGGACAGAAGATTACCGCTGCCGACGTGGTCTTCACCTTCAACCTGCTCAAGGCCAAGGGGTTGCCGACGCAACGGGCAGCCTACGCTTTGGTCAAGGAAGTCAAAACACCGGACGACCTCACCGTCGAGTTCGACCTCGCCGGCGCCGGCGACCGCGAACTGCCGCTGATCCTCGCGTTGATGCCGGTGCTCTCGCGCGCTCACACCGACGCCGCCCATTTCGAGGACCAGACGTTGCAGATTCCCGTCGCCTCGGGGCCCTATCGCGTCGAGCAGGTCGAACCAGGCCAGCGCCTCGTGCTGCGCCGCGACCCCAACTACTGGGCGCGCGATCTGCCGATCACCCGCGGCCTCTACAATTTCGATGAAATCCGCATCGACTATTATCGTGACGCCGCGGCGATGTTCGAAGCCTTCAAAGCCGGGCTCTATGATTTCCGCATCGAAGACGACCCGACGCGCTGGCTGCATGGCTACGATTTTCCGGCCGTGCGGGAGGGACGCATCGTCAAGGCCACGATCCCCAACAGCCTGCCCAAGGGCATTTCCGGCTTCGCCTTCAACACGCGCCGCGCGATTTTCGCCGACGCGCGGGTGCGCGAAGCCTTGGCGACGATGTTCGACTTCGAATGGATCAACGCCAACCTCTACGACGGCGTCTACAAACGCTCGCGCAGCTTCTTCGACGACAGCGAGCTGTCGTCGGCCGGGCATCCGGCCTCGGAGTTGGAGCGCGCACTGCTCGCGCCTTTCCCCGGCGCCGTCCGCGAAGACGTCATGGAGGGGCGATGGGCGCCGCCGGTCTCCGACGGTTCGGGACGCGATCGGACGCTGGCGCGTCGCGCCCTCGACCTTCTGGCGCAGGCTGGTTATTCGCTGCGCGGCGATATCATGTCGAACGCGCGCGGCGCGCCCCTCGCCTTCGAAATCCTCGTCAAGACGCGCCAAGAGGAGCGCCTCGCCCTCGCCTATTCGCAAAGCCTGGCGCGCATCGGCGTCAACGCAGTCGTCCGCCTCGTCGACGAAGTGCAATATCAGCGCCGCCGCACCCAATTCGACTTCGACATGATGATCGGCTCGTGGATCGCCTCGCCCTCGCCGGGCAACGAGCAACGCGGCCGCTGGAGCTCGCCGGCGGCGACGATGGATGGCTCCTATAATATCTGCGGCGCGACCTCGCCGGCGATCGACGCCATGATCGGCGCCATCGTCGCGGCGCGCGGCCATGACGATTTCGTCGCCGCCGTGCGGGCGCTCGATCGCGTGCTGCTCTCGGGCTTCTATATCGTGCCGCTGTTCTACGCCCCGGCCCAGTGGATCGCCTATTCCTCGGCGCTCGGCCGCCCCGAGAAGACGCCTTTGTACGGCGTCAACATCGAGACCTGGTGGCGGGCCGCCCCGTGACCCGGCGCGGGCGGTTTGCGATCCGCCCCGCGCCGCCCACATAAGGACCCACGACCCGAGGCGACCGGGGCAACGGAGGACGGTATGAGCGAAGGCAAGCAACTGTTGACCATCGACGTCGTCAGCGATGTCGTCTGCCCCTGGTGTTATCTCGGCAAGCGTCGTCTGGCGGACGCCATCGCCGAGGCGGACGGCGGACCGATCGAGGTGCGCTGGCGGCCCTACCAGCTCGATCCGACGATCCCGGCAGGCGGCATGGACCGGCGGCTCTACCTCAAGAACAAGTTCGGCGACGATTCGCGGCTCGGCCAAATCCAGGCGCGCCTGACCGCGCTCGGCGCCGAGGTCGGCATTGCGTACGACTTCGACAAGATATCCCGCGCGCCCAATACGCTGGACGCCCATCGGCTGATCCGCTGGGCGTCTGTCGCGGCGACGCAGGATCGCGTCGTCGAGCGTTTGTTCCGTCTCTATTTCGAGGAAGGCCGCGACATCGGCGACCGTGGCCTGCTGGTCGAAGTCGCCCGCGAGAGCGGCCTCGATGGCGATGTCGTGGAGACGTTGCTGGCCAACGGCGACGACATCGAAGCTGTGCAGGCCGAGATCGCCCAGGCGCAGTCGATCGGCGTCACCGGCGTGCCGTTTTTCGTCTTCGCTTCGCGGTTCGGCGTGCCGGGCGCGCAGGGCCCCGAGGTGCTCGCCAAGGCGATCGCTCAGGCCCGCGCCAGTCTCTCCGGCGTCGAGGTCGCGTGACGACAAGCGTCAGCCGGCGTGCAGCGTTCACAGGGCGCTTGAACTCACCGCCGGTCGACAGCTCAGGGACGGCGTCGTCTTCGGCAATGAGCATGCGGCTGCTCAGTTTGCCTTCCGATTGGCGGCGAGGGCTGCGCAGGCACGGGTGAATTCGCGCTGCAATCCGTCCAGACGTTCGGACGTTGCGTCGAACTCGGCCACCTCGGCGCGGGTTTCGATGTCGGCGCAGAGCTGTGCAAGGCGCCGCGCGCCGAGATTGGCGGCGCTCCCCTTGATCGCATGCGCGAGTCTGGCGACGGCGGCCGTGTCCGCACGCTGGACCGCGTCGCGGAGTTCTTCGAGGCGCTTTCCGGTGTCGCGCGCGAAAAGCTCGGCCAGTTTCGCTTTGAGGTCGCTTCCCGCGCCTTCGAGTTCGGGCGGCTGATCGAACCCGGCAAGGTCGATCGGGCCTGGGATCTGCGCTTCGGGCTGGGCAGACGTCTCGACAGCTTCGCCTGGCGGCGCCGCCGCGTCGCTCGGGGGCGCGGACGGCGCCGGCTGCGCGGGTCTCGCCCGGCCGGCGCCGCCATGCGCCGCCAGGGCCTCGAACAGCTTCGGCCAGTCGATGGGCTTGGTGAGCGCGCCGTTCATGCCGGCCGCCCTGTAGCGCGCCATATCCTCCGGCATCACATTGGCGCTCAGGGCGACCACTGGGACATCGCAGGCGGGCTGCGGCAGTCGGCGAATCCTGAAGGTGGCCTCGATCCCGTCCATCGCCGGCATCTGCACGTCCATGAGCACGACATCGAAGACCTCGCGCGCCACGAGTTCGACCGCCTCCTTGCCGTTCGCCGCGGTCACGACGTCATGGCCGTGCGCGCGCAGCATGTCGGCGACCAGGACTTGGTTCGTTTCGACATCCTCCGCCAGCAGCACGCGCCGCGGCTGCTCGTCGCCGAGGCGGGGCGTCGGCCTCTCCGGCCTTGCAGCCTTTTCGCTCACGGCCAGAGGGATCTCGAACCAGAAGCGGCTGCCAACTCCTTCGACGCTGTCGACGCCGATCTCGCCCGCCATCGCCTCGACCAGGCGCCTCGAGATCGCAAGGCCCAGCCCGCTGCCGCCATAGCGACGGGTGGTCGAGGAATCGGCCTGGCTGAACGGGTCGAACAGGGTCTTCCGCTTTTCCTCGGGAATGCCGATCCCGGTGTCGCGGACCTCGAAATGGAAGCGCTCCCGCCGATCCGCCATCGTCCGGTGCGAGACAGCGACGGTCACGCCGCCGCGCCGGGTGAACTTGATGCCGTTGCCGACCAGGTTGATCAGAACCTGCCTGAGCCTTGTGGGGTCGCCGCGAATCCGGGGCGAAGCATGGTCCTCTGCCTCGAAGTCGAGCTCCAACCCGCGCTCCACCGCCAGCGGCGCAAGGAGCGAGCGCACCTGCGCGAGGACCTCCGCGATGCCGAAATCGATCGCCTCGAGTTCGATCTTCCCGGCCTCGATGCGGGAGAAGTCGAGAATGTCGTTGATCAGCGAGAGCAGATGGCGACCCGAGGCGCGGATACGCACGACATACTCGCGTTGCTTCGCCGGCAGCGGGGCCTGCATCAGAAGATCGGCCATGCCGAGCACGCCGGTCATCGGCGTCCGGATCTCGTGGCTCATGACCGCCAGGAACTCCGACTTGGCCTGGGCGGCTTGCTGCGCCGCCTTGGTCGTCTCCCGCAACTGCGCCGTGAGCTTCTCGCGCTGCCCCAGTAACGCGGCGAGCGGCAGGGCCGAGAGCAGGACGACCGCGATATAGAGCTGCAGGTACTGAACTTTGGCGATCATGTTCGTCCCGGTGAAGTGGGCAATCGACCCGTGGCCGGTAAACGTGCTCCAGATTGCGATCGCGGCCAGAGCGGCCGCCGCCGTGGTGGCGCCGAGCAGCCGGCCGCTGAAGGTCGTCAGCAGCAGGAAGGGAAAGGCGAGGAACAATCCCGGCAAAGCGTCATGGAAGTCGACATAGCCGACGACCGCGACGAGTCCGGCGAGCGCGAGCGTCCGGAGTGCGGCCTGGCGCGAACCTGCGGTCGTGAGCTTTGGATCGGTCCAACTGAGCAGGAGCGGCGTGACAGTCAGCTGGCCGCTGGCGTTGGCGAGGTACCAGGTCTCCCATCCTTCGCCGAAAGGCACGCCGTAGGCGAGGCTGAGCACCGAGGCGCCGCCAGCGGCGCTGGCCATCGGCACGAGCAGGCCGACCGCTGCAAACCGCGCCAAGGGCCAGACGCTGCCCTCGAGGGACGTGGTCTCGGCGAAACCTGAGAGCGTCGCGATCAGCAGGATCTCCGAACTGTCGCAGACCACGATGCCAAGCCCGACGATCGACATGCCCTTAACCGTGACCACGTTCGCCGCATAGTCGGCAAGCGCGGCGAGGCCAAGCAAAGCGGGCCACGTCGAGCGCCTGTTGCGCAGCAGCGCCGTGACGACGAGGGCGTTCGATATCCGGACCGGGGTATCGGCGGTGAACAGCCAAAGGCTGACGGCCGCCGCGGTGAAATACCCGAGCGGCAGAACGACCGCGAGCCAGAGGGGAGGCGCGGCCAGTTGGAGGCGGCCGAAGACCGGCGGCGCACGGGCAAGGGGCATGATGCGCGGTACTGTTCGACTAAGGAGCTTATAGCGGATTGTTGCTGCGGTCGGAACCGCTATTTAGGAATTCGGGCGGCGGGCGGCGGCGGCGCCCCCCTTTCGCGCCATACGAGACAGGGGCAGAATGGCGTCGAACCGAGGCAACCGTCCGCCCATGAAACCGGCCGAGCGCCCCCTCTTCCACACCGCCCCACCGGATGAGCAGCCCCTCATCGTCGCGAGCCTGCCCCCGAGCACGGCCCAGAAGATCCTTGCCGCTGCGACCGCCGCGGCCCTCCTCGCCGCCTTCGTCGTCGTCGCCGGGCCGCTCAGCGGGCTTAGCCTGCCGCGGGTCGACGCCTTCATCCCCGCCTACGGCGCCGTCATGTTCGTCAACGACGCCCTCACCGCCGCCCTGCTCTTCGCCCAGTTCGAGACGAGCCGCTCCCGCGCCTTGCTCCTCCTCGCCTGCGGCTATCTCTTCGCCGCGCTCATCGTGATCCCCTGGATGCTCACCTTCCCCGGCGTCTTCGCGCCCGGCGGCATGTTCGGCGCCAACCTCCAGACCGCACCCTGGCTCTCCCTCATCGGGCGCGCCGGCTTCCCGCTCTTCGTGATCGCCTACGCGCTGCTAAACGACGCCGATCCCGCCGCCCCCATCGCGCAAGCCCCGCGCCGCCCGGGCCTTGCCGTCGGCGGCGCCAGCCTCACCCTCGTCGCCGCGGTCGTCGCCGCGACCCTGCTCACGACCCGGGGCATCGGCGCCCTCCCGCCCCTGCTGCGCGACGAGGTGCATTTCACCATGAGCTGGCAATACCTCTGCGCCGGGGCCGTGCTGCTCACCCTCCTCGCGCTCGCGGCGCTCTGGCGCCGCCTACGCTCCGTGCTGGATCTCTGGCTGATGGTGGCGATGTGCGCCTGCGGAATCCAGCTCCTGCTGGTCTCCTTCCCCACCGCCGCCCGCTTCACCGTCGGCTGGTATGCCGGCCGTCTCTACGGCCTGCTCTCCGGCAGCCTCGTCCTCATTGTCCTGCTCGTCGAGATCGCCTCGCTCTACGCGAGGCTGCCCAAGGCCCTCGTGGCCCAGCGCCGCGAGCGCGAGGCAAGGCTCCTCACCGGCGACGCCATCGCTGCCATGATCGCTCACGAACTCAAGCAGCCGCTCACCGGCATCACCGCCTTCGCCCAGGCCGGGCTGCGCTGGCTGGACCGCCCCGAACCCGATCTCGACGAGGCCCGCAAAGCCTTTCGCCGGATCACCGCCAACGGGCTGCGCACCGGCCAGGAGATCGACGGCATCCGCACGGCGTTTCGCCGCGACGCCCAAAGCCGCATTTCCCTCGCCCCCGACGCCCTCATCACCGACGTCCTCGCCTGCCTGCGCGCCGAACTCCAGCGCGGCCACATCTTTGTCCGCACCGAGTCCGAACCCGATTTGCCCGCCATCGACGGCGACCCCACCCAGCTCCGCCAAGTCCTCGTCAACCTCGTCACCAATGCTATCGACGCCATGACGCAAACGACCGACCCGCGAATCCTGTCAGTCTACGCCGCTTTCCGTGACGGCAGCGTGCGCATATCCGTCGCCGACAACGGCGCCGGCATCCGCCCCGAAGACGCCGACCGCATCTTCAGCCCCCTCTTCACCACCAAGCCCGGCGGAATGGGCATGGGCCTCGCCATCTGCCGCTCCGTCGTCGAAAACCACGACGGCCGCCTCTGGGCTGCCCCCAACACCCCCCAAGGCGCCGTCTTCCACGTCACCCTCCGCGCCGCCGGAGCCGAACTGGAGCCTGAGTTTGGGCCGGCAGGGGAAGCATGAGGTGGAAGGCCAAGGGGCGCAATCCTGACGGTCAGTGAGCAGAGCCGCAAGTGTGGGATTGTCGTCGCGAGGCCGGGCTCGAACGTTCACGCCGCGTCGGCGAGCGCGTTCAGCATGTCCGAGGGCAATTGCAACGGCGGCGCCCAGACGTGCTCCAATTGCCAATCCATGAGATCGGTCGGCGCTTCCACGGCCGGCGCTTCGAAGGCATCGAGCGCCGCCGCCACCGCTTCGATCAACAGCGGCGCGTAGCTCGAAGCCTCGAACCACGGCGCCGTGAGCAGCGCCGGAGCGACGCGAGCGGCATCCGCGGCGAACTCGCGCGCGTCCTCGCGCGCGGCTTCGGCAGCCAAGCGCCCGAGCAGCGAGCGGATCGGCGCGAGGCCGGGCTCGCGGCGCGCTTCGCAGGCGTCGATCACCCGCTGGGTCAGCGGATGCGAGATCTTGTCGCCGCGACCGAGACTCAAAGCCTCGATGCCGGCCAAGGCGGCGCGGAAAGCCGGCAGGAACGCCGCGGGCAAGCGCGCCTTGCCGTAGAGCGCGGCGAAGCCATAGCCGCCGGGATTGCGGGCAAAGGCCGCGACCCGGCGCTCGGGCAGGCCCGAGATCTCCGCCAGCGCCTGGACGAAGAAGCCGCGGTCGCCGCAGAGCAAGGCGCGCATCAGCACGGCGACGGTGAGCGTTCCGCCGGCGCGCATGCGGCGCACGAGTTCGCAGACCTCCTCGCCTTCGCACTGACGCAGAATTGTGACCGTCGCCCGTTCGCGCGCCTCGCGCGCGATCCGTTTGGCGCGCTGCGGGCTCAGCCAATCGCAGCGCGCGGCGAAATCGGCGAGCGCAAGCGCCGCCGCCGCCGCCAGTTCGTTGCGCAGCGCCGCCGGGAGCCAGGCGCGCGAGTGAAGGGCCTCGCGGGCCTCGGCGTCGTCGCCAAATCGCTCGAAAACGCGCCAGAGGGCGCTGGCGGGCAGATCGGCTTCGAGATTGTCGAGCAGGGCGAGGACGGCGTCGCGCTGGCCGATTTCGGCGAGCGCCGCGGCGACCGCGGCGCTGAGGCGCGGACGGCGCGCCAAAGCGGTCTGCGCCGCCAGGTCTCCGACCGCGGCGCAATCGACGAGTTCGGCATCGCCCAGCGCCGGCGAGCGCGCCAGGACGACGCTCGCCACTTCCGACTGATCGCAGGCGAGCGCGAGCACGATATGGCGCGGCGCGTCGGCCGCGCTCGCCAGGGCTTCCGCAAGGGCGCGGCGCACCAGCGCGGAGGGGTCGTCGAGCACCCCGGTCAGCCCCAGCGCCGCTTCGGCGCGAACCTCGGGCGCCAGATCGGAATAGAGATAGGCGCGGGCCAGCGCGCTCGCCGCCTCCGCGCGCCCTTCGGCATCGGCCCGTTGCGCCCAGGCGAGGAATTGTCGCACTATGCTGTGGTCGCCGGCGTCGAAGGTCTGCGGCCGATCGAAGACGACTTCGATCTCTCTCACGTCTTGCTCCAAGTCGTTCTCGAAGTGATCATCCCGTCATACATCGCCGATTCAGGGTAAACGTCAGATTAAAGCGCGGCGCAGCGAGGTTTCAAAATGGCACAATCGGCGACGTCTCAGCCTCGCGGTGGGCTCTATTTCGAGGATTTCGTCGCGCGCGAAGTCATGGTCTAGACGATGCGCTCGCTGCTCTTCGTTCCCGCCGACGACGAAAAAAAGCTCGCCAGGGCGCTGTCGAGCGAGGCTGACGCGCTGATCGTCGATCTCGAGGATTCCGTCGCCCTTTCGGCCAAGGCCGCCGCCCGGGCGACCGCCGCCGCGTTCCTTGGCGAAGCGCGCCGGCTGGCGCGCCGCCCTCGCCTCTTCGTGCGCGTCAATCCGCTCGACGGCGGCCTCGCCGACTTCGACCTCCAGGCGGTGATGCCGCAGGCTCCGGACGCGATCCTGCTGCCCAAGAGCCTCGGCGGCGCCAGCGTGCAGCAACTCGGCGCAAAGCTTGCCGTGTGCGAAGCCGAGAACGGCCTCGCCGACGGCGCGACGCGCATTCTCGCCATCGCCTCGGAGAGCGCCCGCGCCCTGTTCGGCTTCGAGGGCTATCGCGGCTGCAGCCGCCGGCTCGAAGGCCTCGCCTGGGGCGGCGAAGACCTCAGCGCCGA
Organism: uncultured Alphaproteobacteria bacterium; assembly: GCA_963813195.1. Taxonomy (GTDB): domain Bacteria; phylum Pseudomonadota; class Alphaproteobacteria; order Rhizobiales; family Beijerinckiaceae; genus Roseiarcus. The sequence goes on from CAWEYC010000033.1 coordinate 44,102, forward strand.
TCTCGGCGCGGAGACCAACCGGCTGCCCGACGGCGCCTATGCCGCGCCCTATGTGTTCGCGCGGACGCTGACGCTGATCGGCGCCGTGGCGGCGGGCGTGAACGCGATCGATGCGGTCTTCACCAATTTCCGCGACGCCGAGGGCCTGCGCGCCGAAGCGCTCGCGGCGCGGCGCGACGGCTTCAGCGCGAAGATGGCGATCCACCCCGCGCAAATTCCCGTGATCAACGCGGTTTTCACGCCCTCGGCGGAGGCGATTGCGCACGCGAAAGCCGTAATCGCCGCTTTCGAGGCGGCGCCAGGGGCCGGCGTCGTCTCGCTCGAGGGCGAAATGCTCGACTTGCCCCATTGGACGCGCGCCAAGAAGGTGCTGGCGCGAGCGGGGTTGGAATAGCTACAGCGCCGAGGCCGGCCGCTCTACACCGTCGGCCACACCACGAACACGCCCTCCTGCGCGACGTCGCCTTCGCCACGGTCGACGAACTGCAAGCCCGTCACCTCGGCTCCGAGCGGCCCGCGCCGCATCTGCGCAAGCATCGCCTCGACATCCGCGGCGGCGCCACGAACCAACGCCTCCACCGCGCCGTCCCTTCGGTTGCGCACCCAGCCGGAGATATTGAGCCGCAGCGCCCAGCGCCGGGTGAACTCGCGATAGCCGACGCCTTGGACGAGGCCTTCGACGACGACATAACGGACAAGCACGGCTCCCTCGTTCATTGTCCGTCCCCCTCCTCTCGCAGGCAGCGCAGCGTCGATGGAGCGACGTCACGAATATTCCATTCACCCGCCGATTGACAGGCGCCTGCCTCGCAGCCACCTTCCGCGCGCGCCGGCAGGCCTCGCGCGCCCTATCGATCGGAGACATCCATGCTGAAATTCTACTTCAACGGCTCGCCCAATCCGACGAAGGTCGCGCTGTTCCTCGAGGAAGCGGGCCTGCCCTACGAGCCGATTCCGGTCGACACGCGCAAGGGCGATCAGTTCAGCCCGGACTACCTGAAGGTCAATCCCAACGGCAAGGTTCCCGCGATCGTCGACGGCGAGGCCACTGTCTTCGACAGCAACGCGATCCTGCTCTATCTCGCCGAGAAGACCGGCCAGTTCCTGCCGCCGCCAAAGGCTCGCGGCGAGTTGCTGTCGTGGCTGATGTTCGTCGCGACCGGGGTCGGCCCGTTTTGCGGCCAGGCGGTCCACTTCAAGCATTTCGCCAACGAGAAAATCCCCTACGCGAACGATCGCTATCAATTCGAGGCGCGTCGCCATTTCTCCGTGCTCGACGCGCGGCTCGCCGATCGCCGCTACATCCTCGGCGACGCCTACACGATCGTCGACATGGACGCCTGGGGCTGGGCGCGGATGGCGACCTTCCTTCTCGGCGACGACGCCTGGGCGAGCTTTCCTCACCTCAAGCGGCTGCACGACGAGATCGACGCACGGCCCGCGGCGGCGCGGGCCAAGAGCCTGAAGGATCGTTTCAGCTTCAAGGCCGTCGTCGACGAGGAGGCCCGCCGGCACATGTTCAAACACGTCGCCGCGTGATCCGCGCGCTCAGCTTCTCTGCCCATCCCTGCCATCGTGCGCCGCCTGGCTGTCGGGCGGCGCCTGCTCGCGGCGCGCGTCCATGCCGTAGTCGCGCACGACGGCCGCCACCCGCAGCCTGTAGTCGCGGAAGATCCCGGCTCTGCCGGCGGCCTGCGTCGCCCGATGCTCGCCGTGGTTGCGCCAACGGGCGACGGCCTCCTCGTCGCGCCAGAACGACAGCGACAGGAGCTTGTCCGGTTCGACCAGGCTCTGAAACCGCTCGACTGAAATGAAGCCGTCGATTCGTTCGAGTTCGTCGCGCAGCGCCGCCGCGTGGTCGAGGTAGTCGCCCTTCCGCCCCTCGGCGGGCCAGACTTCAAAAATCACCGCGATCATGGGGACCTCGTTTCGTTCCCGAGACTCTAACCGATCGCGAGGGCGCGAAGCTTCGGGCGACGCCGAAGCATTCGCCGGGCGCGCATGTTAGGATTGGGCGATGAGAGAAGGACCCGACATCGCTCTGAAGGCCGCGCTGATTGGCGACCCGGCGCGCGCCAACATCCTGGGCGCGCTCATGGGGGGCCAGGCGCTGACCGCGAGCGAGCTCGCGCGGGAGGCCGGCGTGACGCCGCAGACGGCAAGCGGCCATCTCGCGCAACTGCTCGACGGCGGCCTGCTCGGCGTCGAGAAGCAGGGGCGCCATCGCTACTACAGGCTGGTCGGTCCCGACGTCGGCGGGGCGCTGGAGGCGCTGATGCACCTTGCGGTCCAGGCCGATCAGCGACGAGTTCGGACGGGGCCGCGAGATCCCGCGCTCCGCGCCGCGAGGGTATGCTACGACCATTTGGCGGGCGCGCGAGGCGTCGAGCTGTTCGCCCGGCTGTGCGATGAACGGCTGGTCGCCCTCGAAGGCGGCCTCGTTTCCGTGACGGCCAAGGGCGAGGAATGGTTCGGCGCGTTCGGCATCGACGTCGCCCAATTGCGCCGATCCAAGAGACCTCTTTGCCGGACTTGCCTCGATTGGAGCGAACGGCGTTTTCATCTGGCCGGCTCGCTCGGTTCCCGGATGCTCGAGCGGTTGTTCGAACTGGATTTCGTCCGCCGGGTCGAGGCGACGCGAATCGTCCGGTTCACGCCGCGCGGAGATGCGGCTTTCGCCGAATTATTCGCGGGATCGACGCACGATTCCGCGTCTTGACGAGCGCGCGCGTTTTCGCGGAGTTGTCAGAGAAAGAGCGGCGTCGCGAGTTGTCATCCCCTCGACATGAGAATCTGCGCAAGAGAAACGATAACGACGAGTTAACGCCCGATCGGTGAGGCTCAATTGGCCAAATCAGACGACACGATCCGACGCTACCGCACCATTTTCATATCCGATCTGCATCTTGGCGCGCGCGGCTGCCAAGCGGGACTGGTGCTGGATTTCCTGCGCCACAACGACGCGGATACGATTTTTCTGGTCGGCGACATCATCGACGGATGGCGGCTGCGCTCGGGTTGGTATTGGCCGCAAGCGCACAACGACGTCATCCAGAAGCTTTTGCGCAAGGTTCGCCATGGCGCCCGCATGATCTTCGTGCCCGGCAACCACGACGAGTTCGCCCGCCAGTTCATCGGCCTGACCTTCGGCGGCATCGAGATCGTGCGCAACACGATGCATGTCGCCGCTGACGGAAAAACCTACCTGGTGATGCACGGCGACGAATTCGACGTCGTGGTGCGCCATTCCAAGTGGCTCGCGCATATGGGCGACTGGGCCTATGACGCGGCTTTGTTCATCAACACGCGCTTCAATGCGGTGCGGCGACTGTTCGGCTTCGGCTATTGGTCGTTTTCGGCGTGGGCCAAGCTCAAGGTGAAGAAAGCGGTCAATTTCATCGGCTCGTTCGAACGTGAGCTGGCGACCGAGGCGAAGCGGCGGGGCGCCGACGGCGTCGTCTGCGGCCATATCCACCACCCCGCGATCCGCGAGATCAACGGCGTGACCTACGTCAACACCGGCGACTTCGTCGAGTCCTGCTCGGTCGTCGTCGAACACATGGACGGCAGGTTCGAAGTCCTGTTCTGGTCGACGCCCTTCGCTCAGCGCCAGCGCGAGCTGGCGGTGATCGAGCGCATCGAGCAACCGGCCGAAGCGGAGGCGGAAGCGGCCTGATGCGCATACTGGTCGCGACAGATGCATGGCGACCGCAGGTCAACGGCGTCGTCCATACGCTCGAGCGGATGTCGGCGGCGGCGCGCGAACTCAACGCAGAATTCATATTCCTGACGCCGCAGGGATTTCCGTCCCTGCCGATGCCGACCTATCCCGACATTCGCCTGGCTCTCGCCTCGCCATGGGAGGTCGCGCGCCGCATCGATGCGGCGGCCGCCGATCACATTCACATCGCCACCGAAGGCCCGATCGGCTGGGCGGCGCGGCGCTATTGCCGCAAGCGCGGCAAGTTGTTCACCACGAGCTATCACACGCGCTTTCCCGAATATATCGCCGCGCGCACGCGCCTGCCCGAAGTCGTCACCTACGCCGCGCTGCGCCACTTCCACGCGCCGGCGGCGGCAACTCTCGCGCCGACGACGTCGATAAAGAACGAGTTGACCCAACGCGGATTCGATCGCGTCAAGGTCTGGACGCGCGGCGTCGACCATGCGCTCTACCGGCCGCGACCCGCCGACGCGGTCGACCTGCCGCGTCCGATCTTTCTCTGCGTCGGCCGCGTCGCGGTCGAAAAGAACCTCGAAGCGCTGCTCGAATTGAATCTGCCGGGGTCGATCGTGATCGTCGGCGACGGCCCTGCCCGGGCGCCGCTCGAGCGCCGCTATCCCCATGCGCATTTCCTCGGCGCGCTGTACGGCGAAGCCTTGGCGCGGATCTACGCCAGCGCCGATGTCTTCGTCTTCCCGTCGAAAACCGACACGTTCGGCATCGTGCTCATCGAGGCGTTGGCGAGCGGCCTGCCGGTGGCCGCTTTCCCGGTCGCCGGCCCGCTCGATGTCATCGGCGAGAGCGGCGCCGGCGTGCTCGACAACGATCTGCGCGCCGCGTGTCTGGCCGCCCTCCAAATTCCTCGGGAGCGCGCGCGCGAGCATTCGCTGCGCTTCACGTGGCGCGAGAGCGCGCGGCAGTTTCTCCAGCATATCGAAGCGAGCCGGGCCGCCGTCCCGCTCGGCCAAACCGCCTGAGCCGATAGAGCGAAGCGATCGGCGCCGGGAACTGGCGCCCTTGCTTCAGCAACCCTTGTTCTCTAATAGGACCGGGGCTCCGGCGCAGTGGCCGAGTCCTCCGAGAACGGCCACGGGAGTTTGCGCGACGCGCCTGCGCTTCATGTCGACGCCTCGCCGAGGCGCGGCTCGCCGGTCCCACGCGGAAAGGCTCGTTCCCTCGCATCCCTCGATGCGCGCATCGCCGCGCGGCGAGCACGCTCGACATCGCGACGAAGATCGTGCGGGCTGCTTTATTCGCACAATTAGGAAGTCGACATTTCCATAACGGAGATTGCTTTGCCCGAACCCGCCGCCGCATCTGACGAGCCTTCGATGCCGCCCGGCGTGAAGATCTTGCTGGCTGTCGCGAGCGGGCTGATCGTCGCCAACATCTATTACGCCCAACCGCTGATCGGGCCGATCGGCGCATCGCTGAAGCTTCCGACGCAGGCGGCCGGGCTGATCGTGACGCTGATGCAGATGGGCTATGGCGCCGGCCTCCTGCTGATCGTGCCGCTCGCCGATCGCGTCGAAAATCGTCGTCTCGCGCTCGCCGCCATCGGCCTCGCCGGCGTCGGTCTCCTGGGCGCGGCGCTGTCGCCGCAAACGACGCCTTTCCTGGTTTGCGCGCTGCTGATAGGTCTCGGCTCCGTCGCCGTGCAGGTCCTCCTTCCCCTGGCGGCTCATATGGCGCCGGCCGCCTCGCGCGGCCGCGTCGTCGGCGACGTCAGCATGGGGCTGATGCTCGGGATCATGTTGGCGCGCCCCGTCGCGAGCTTCATCGCCGGCGCCTCGTCGTGGCGGACGGTGTTTTTCGCGGCGACGATCGGTATGGTCGCCGTCGCCGGCGGGCTCGCCGTGGCCCTTCCCAAGCGCCAACCGGCGACGCGAATGCCCTACGGCGCGCTCCTGGCGTCGATGATCCGGCTCGGGCTGGCGACGCCGGTTCTTCGCAGCCGGGCGCTGTATCAGTCCTGCCTTTTCGCCGCCTTCAGCCTGTTCTGGACGACGACGCCGCTGCTGCTGGCGGAAGAATTCCACTTCACGCAACACGGCATCGCGCTCTTCGCGCTAGCCGGCGTTTCCGGGGCGATCGCCGCGCCGATCGCGGGCCGCATCGCCGACCGCGGCTACAGCCGCCTGGCGACGGGCTTCGCCATCCTCGCCGTCGCCGCCGCCTTCCTCGTCACCGACCTCGCCCCCTCCGGATCGCCGCTGGCGCTGGCGCTGCTGGTCGGCGCGGCGATACTCATCGATTTCGGCGTGCAAACCAACGCCGTGCTCGGCTTTCGCGCTATTTTCGCGCTCGGCGGCGAATCCCGCGGCCGTCTCAACGGCCTCTACATCGCCATTTACTTCGTCGTGGGCGCAGCCGGATCGGGGGTCGGCGCCTGGGCCTATGCGCGGGGCGGCTGGGGCCTGGCGAGCGCGTTCGGACTCGCTTTCCCCACGATCGCGCTGATCTTTTTCGCGATGGAGTTGCGGCGGTCCGATCGCCGCCGCACGCAACCTCGGCGCCGAAGCCGCGGCCCGTGAGCGCGGGATTTCCAGCAATGACGCAGCGCGTCTCACTATCGCCACATCCTTGACCGATGAGCGGCGAGAATGTCGCGCGGGCGCCTGATGAGAGCGCGATGGACGGCGGTTGGGGATCACCGCGCCAAGCCGGGGAATAATTTGATATGGTCGCGGCCTTGCGAAGCGCGAAGAAACATTTCGCCGACGTCGGCCGCTTCGGTCTGGTCCTCGCGCTTGGGCTCATTTTAGCGGGCTGCGTCGAAACGGACATCCAGGGCGCGGCCGATTATGTCGGCTCGTTCGGCGGGGGCCCGACGATGGGGGCGCCGACCGCGCGCCCCGTGCAGATATTCATCGCCTCGACGCGCCAGGGCGAGAGCGGGGCGGCGGCCGAAGCGCTCTCGCCGGACGGGACGCATTACGCGCTCGACATCATGACGATTCCGCCGGGCCATCACGCCGGCTCGATCGAGGAGCCGATGTGGGGCGCTCCCAACGCAAAGCAGGACATCGTCGTCGCGAACGAGCGTGAAATGGATCACGACGAGTTCCGCGCCGAACTCGCTTCGCACGTCTCCGGCCGAATCGGCGTCAACCGCGACGTTCTCGTCTTCGTGCACGGGTTCAACACCAGCTTCGACGAGGCGCGCCAGCGCGCCGCGCAAATCACCGCCGACAGCCGCTTCGGCGGCGTCGCGGTGCTGTTCACCTGGCCATCGAAGGGCGATCTCTTCGGATACGTCTCCGACAAGGACAGCTCGACGGCGTCCCGGGACGCGTTGCAAAATCTCCTTCAGGACGTCAGCACGACGCCGGGCGTCGGCAAGATCCACGTGCTCGCGCATTCCATGGGCGCCTGGGTGGCGATGGAGGCCTTGCGGCAGGCTTCGATCGCCGGCAATCGCGACCTTGGCGGCCATCTCGGCGAAGTCATGCTCGCCGCGCCCGACATCGACATGGATGTCTTCGCAGCTCAGATGAAGCATCTTCGACCCGCCAAGGTCACCGTATTCGCGACCGCCAACGATCGCGCGTTGTCGCTTTCGAGCGCGATCGCCCAGTCGCGACAACGCGTCGGCGCGATCAACGCCTCCAATCCCAGGGATCGCAAGGCGCTCGAGGCGCTCGGCGCCAAGGTCTACGACCTCTCGCGCTTTTCCGATGGTTTCATCGACCATGGCGCCTATGCCGACACGCCGGACGTGCTGCACGCGATCGGCGCGCAAATGGCGACGCCGCGGGCGCAGGACGCCGACAAGATGTCGATCATCGACGCCAGCGGCTATTCCGATCCGGCCGCGGCGGACGCTCAACCAGCCGCGCCCGCCCCGGCTACCGCGGGGAACGCTCAGGCGGCAGCGGCCGCTCCTGCGGTTGCGACGCCTCCGAGCACGCCTGCGGCAGCGTCGGTTCCAGCGGTTGTGGCCGCTCCGGTGGCCGCGCCCGCGACTTCCGGAGCGCCGCCGGTCGTCACGCCGACGCCGTAAGGCGCTGGCGTCGCCTTGCACGCGCCAACGCTGCGCTGCATATTCGAGCAAGTAAGGGAGTTTCGCCATGCCGAGCAAACTGGACCAATTGCGCGCGATGACCACTGTCGTGTCGGACACGGGCGACATGGATTCGATTCGCGCCTTCAAGCCGACCGACGCGACCACCAATCCGACGCTCATCCTCAAGGCGGCGCAATTGCCCCACTACGCGCACCTCGTCGACGATGCGGTCAATTGGGGACGCCGGCAGGGAGCGCACCCCGGCGACGTGACCGATCGCCTCGCCATCAACTTCGGCGCCGAGCTGACGAAGATCGTTCCTGGTCGGGTCTCGACGGAAGTCGACGCCGATCTCTCCTTCGACGTCGCGGGCACCATCGCCAAGGCCAAGAAGCTGATCGGCGACTACAAAGCGCGGGGCATCGAGCGGGACCGCATCCTGATCAAGATCGCCTCGACGTGGGAAGGCGCGCAGGCTGCCGCCGCGCTGCAGCGCGAGGGGATCGATTGCAACCTGACGCTGATGTTCTCGATCCCGCAGGCGATCGCCTGCGCCGACGCCAAGGCCTTCCTGATCTCGCCGTTCGTCGGACGCATCCTGGACTGGCACGTCAAGGCCGGCGGCGGACCCTATACCCCCGAAACCGATCCAGGCGTGCTGTCGGTGCGGGAGATCTACGCCTATTACAAGACCTATGGCGTCTCGACCGTCGTGATGGGCGCCTCATTCCGCAATGTCGGCGAGATCGAAGAGCTCGCCGGCTGCGACCGCTTGACCATTTCGCCGCACCTCCTCGACGAACTCGCCCACGACCAAGGGCCGCTCAAGCGCGCGATGTCGCCTGACGCGCCGGGCGCCGCTCCGGCTCGCATCGCCTTGGACGAAAAGCGCTTCCGCTGGATGCTCAACCAGGACGCGATGGCGACGGAAAAGCTCTCCGAGGGCATTCGCACTTTCGCCAAGGATCTCGCGAGCCTGCGCGAGTTCGTCGGACAACGGCTGGCGCTCGCGGCGTGACGAAACCCTTCTCCCGCAAGCGGGAGAAGGAAATCTCTACCCTATCCACTCGGCCGCGCCCTTGTCGAAGATCAGCGCCCGACCCTGCCAGATGAAAGCGTCCGCGGCTTTCGCGGGCGGCGCGTCGGCGAGGAGAAACATGAAGGCGCGCGCCACGCCGCCGTGCGAAGCGACGAAACAGTCACCGGTTCGCGCTGCGAGCCAGGGCTTGAGACGTTCGACGAGCATCGCGTAGCTCTCGCCGTGCGGGGGGACGAAGCTCCACTTGTCGGCCCGGCGCGCCTTGGCGCCGCGGGGATCACGGGCCTCGACCTCGGGCCATGTCAGCCCCTCCCAGTCGCCGAACGTCAGCTCCTTCAGCATCGGGCATAAATGATATCGTCCGGGCGCCAGGCCCATTGCGGCGCGCGCCAGTTCCATCGTCTGCCGCGTGCGCGAGAGCGGCGAGGCGTGAAAGGCGTCAGCGGCGTCAAGCCGGACGATCTCGTCCGCGAGCCGGTCGCGCAAGATGCGGCCGACCGCGCTTGCCTGCTCGCGGCCCTTGGCGTTTAGCGGAATGTCGCGCTGACCCTGAAGCCGGTTCTCGGCGTTGTAGGGTGTTTCGCCATGGCGCACGAAGACAATGCGATAGGGATAAAGCGCCACGGCGACCGGACTTTGCTCGAGCAAACGACAGTCCGCGCCTCCCACGGGGCGAGCGGCGCGTCAAGCCGGCGCGGGCCGCAAACCCCATTTTTCCGCAAGCTGCAGACATTCCGCAACCGAGGCCACGCCCGCGGTCGTCGAGACGGCGCGCGTCGAGGCCGCCGCGCACGCATGGGCGAGCCGCAGGGCCTTTTCGATCGGCCAACCCTCATGCAGACCATAGAGCATGCCGGCGGCGAACGCGTCGCCCGCGCCGTTGACGCCGGCAATGGTCTCCTCCGGCATCGCCACGGAACCGGCGGCGAAATGTCCGCCATCGCGCGTCGCCGCGATCGCTCCCTCGGGGAAATGCACGACGACGACCGCCATCGCGCCGGACGACAGCGTCGCGCCGATCGCGCGCGCGATCGCTTTCGCATTGGCGGCGCCGTTGGCGCGCGTTTCGACATCGGCGAGGGCGCCGATCTCGAAGTCGTTGACGACGAGCATGTCGAGATGCGGCAGGCAGGGCCGCGCCAGCGCGGCGACCTTCTCGCGCGAAATCGACATCAACTCGAGATTGGTGGCGAGGCCGCATCGGCGCGCGGCGCGCAACGTCTCGACCCAGCCGTTGGCGTCGGCGCGCCACGGCGCATCCATTCGAACGTGAGCGCCGGGCAGACCGACATGCAGAAAGCGCGAGCGCGAGCGCGAGAAATCGAAATGCTCGGGGCTCAACAAAGCCGCGACGCCCTGATGATAGAAATGCGTGCGCCGCCCGGTGGAGAGCACGTTGAACGCGTCGACGCTCATCGTCGCGCCGCCCGGCAGGCTGACGAGCCCTTGGCGCTCGACGCCGAAGGCGTCGCATTGCGCAAAGAGAAAACGCGCATCGTCGTCGTCGCCGACGACGCCCATCGTCTCGACGGGAAATGCCGGGTCGAGCCGCTTGAGGTCGATCGCCATGTTGAAGGCGGACCCGCCGCCCTGGCGATCGACCGCGAGGACCTCGTTGGTCGTGTCCTCCGCCGGCCAATCGGCGATCGACTTGTTGAAGTCGACGCACCAGGTGCCCGCTGTCGCTACGCCTCGACGTTCGTCCATCGGCGAGCCCTCAACCCTGCCGGAGAACGGCCTCGGTGATCTCGCTGTCGGCGGCCAAATCCCGGATCGGCGTCGCGTCCAGTTTCCGCAGGACGTCGTGATACGCCTTGACCGCCTCTCCCGGCGCCAGCGCTCCGTCCGCCACCGCGCGCATGAATCTGATGATGTCGAGCGGCGATTCCGCAAGATTGATCTTGCGTCCGAACAGAGCGACGCGGGCGCCGTATTTTTCCGCCTGATGGATCAGTTCGAAGCAATCGCGGGTCGTCCCGGCGCCGCCGCCGAGCACGCCGACGACAAGGCCGGGATCGAACGAGGCGAGTTCCTCCAGCGCCTTGGGGCCATTGTACGGCATCTTGAGAAACAAAGGCCGCTCGGCGTCGAGGAGGCCGGCGAGGCAGCGCACGATCGCGTCGTTGACGAAATGCGTCGCCGTTTCCGGCGCGACGCCGGCGACATTCGGATTGAAGACTTCGAGAAAATAATGGAAGTCGTTGGCGCTCGCGTCGGCGCGAAAGTCGCGGAACGCTTCCAGCGCCGCGACGTCCCATTCGATGTCGTCGGTGAAGGTGATCGAATAGAGCCCGAGATCGGTCAAGGCGAGCCGGGCGTTCGGCTGCGCCGTCGCCGCTCCCGAACGCACGCGCGGCAGCGAAGCGGTGCGAAACGGGCGCGACGGGCTTTGCGCGTAGCTCGCCCCGCGCAGCCGCCAGATGTCGGTCGTGTCATTGGCGCGGATCGCCGGCTTGACGCCGGTTCCAGCGAATGCGTCGCGCGCGACGAGGCGTTCGAGATTGGACGCCGAGGTCAGCATGATGTCGACGATGTCCTGTCGGATCACCGCCTCGATCGATTCGAGGAATTCGGCGCGGGTGCGCAGGCGCGTCGACGATCCGTCGCGCTGTCGCGCCGGACCGACCCCGTGCAGTCCCGGCCCCATGTCGGGATCTTTTGCGTCGGCGATGATGAAATCGGCGCGACGGTAGCCGCCGGCGCGAATGCGCGCGAGTTTCTCGTCCAAACGAAACATGGGCCTCCCCCGACGCCGCTCGCCGGCGCGAGCCTTTATATCGCGGCGGGCCGGCGAAGCAACGCGCGCCGCCGTGAGCCGGTCGATGGATTCCCCTTTGCGCCCGGAAGGGCTTCGGCTAGTGTCCTGACCTTGCCGTCCTGGAGCCCACGATGTCGGACAGACGATTGCGCATTCTCGTCATCGGCGCCAGCGGTGTGCTCGGGCGCGCGGTCGTCAGCGAGCTCGGCCCTCGCCACGAAATCATCGCCGCCGGCTCGAAGTCGGGCGATATCCACATCGACATCGCCGATCCCGACAGCATCGCCGCTGGGCTGACAGCGGCGGGTCCGCTCGACGCGGTCGCCTGCGCGGCGGGCGCGGTGAACTTCACGCCGCTCGGCGACATCCCGCCGGCGCCGCTCGCCCAATCGGTCTATGGCCTCGGTCTCGTCAACAAGCTGATGGGCCAGGTGAACTTGACCCTGGCGGCGCGCGACGTGTTGCGCGATGACGGCTCGATCACCTTGATCGCCGGCGTCCTCACCGACGAGCCGATCGTCGCCGGTTCCTCGGCGAGCATGGTGGGCGGCGCGCTGGAAAGCTTCGTTCGCGCCGCGGCGATCGAACTGCCGCGCGGGCTGCGGGTCAATGCCGTGAGCCCGACGGTGTTCGAGGAATTGATGGAAAGCTATGGGCCGTTGTTCCGCGGCTTTGATCCCGTGCCCGTGCTGCGGGCGGCGCGCGCCTTCAGCCGCAGCATCGAAGGCCGGCAAACCGGCCAAGTCTACAAGGTGCTGTGAAGACGGTGTTGCGCGGAATGTCGCGTCCGCTCCTCGTCCTCATCGCGTTGACCCTTCTCACGGCGGTCGTTTTCGCTCTCTGGCCCGGGATCGATCTCGCCGTCTCGCATCATTTCTATGACAACGGCGGCTTTGCCGGCCACGACAGGCTGGCGCGAATCGGGCGCGATTTCTTCCGCATCACGCCCTATGCGCTGCTGATCGTGTTTGCTGTTCTCTACGCTTTGCGCCGGCTCGGCGTCGCGGTCCCCTATGCGCCGACGGGCCGCGCGCTGATTTTTCTCGCGGCGACGATGGCGATCGGGCCTGGATTGATCGTCAATCTCGGCCTCAAGGACCACGCGCATCGCCCCCGCCCCGTCCACGTCACGGAGTTCGGCGGCTCCGATGAGTTTCGGCCCTGGTATCGTTTCGACGGCGCCTGCCGAACGAATTGCGCGTTCGCTTCCGGCGAGGCCGCTCAGGCCTTCTGGATGGTCGCGCCGGCGAGCTTGGCGCCGCCCCCGGTCCGGACATTGGCGATCGGCGTCGCGCTGCTGTTCGGCGTCGGCGCCAGCGTCTTGCGCCTGGCGTTCGGCGGGCACTTTCTGTCCGACGTGCTGCTCGGCGGGCTCATTTCTATGATCGTCGTCGTCCTCGCGCGCCGTATGATTTGGCCACGCGGCGAGGCCTGAGGGTTGCGCGCCGCCTGCGTCCGTCTATAAGGGCCGCGAATGCAGCCGGAACGGACTTCCGCGAACCGCCCTCGCCGTCGTGGCCGCTTGGCGACTTGCGTCGGCCGTTCGCTGAGTTTTCCCGCAATCCGCACACCGGGTTTCCATTCCTCATGTCCCAGCCCAAGACCAAAGTGAAGCGCGTCGTTCTCGCCTATTCCGGCGGTCTCGACACCTCGATCATCCTCAAATGGCTGCAAACCACCTACGGCTGTGAAGTCGTCACCTTCACCGCCGACCTCGGCCAGGGCGAGGAACTGGAGCCCGCCCGCAAGAAGGCGGAACTGCTCGGCGTCAAGCCGGAGAACATCTTCATCGAGGACGTGCGCGAGGAGTTCGTGCGCGACTACGTCTTCCCGATGTTCCGCGCCAATGCGCAGTACGAGGGCCAGTATCTGCTGGGGACGTCGATCGCGCGCCCGCTGATCGCCAAAAAACAGATCGAGATCGCCCGCAGGGTCGGCGCCGACGCCGTCTCCCACGGCTCGACGGGTAAGGGCAACGACCAAGTGCGGTACGAACTCGCCTATTACGCGCTCGAGCCTGACATCAAAGTGATCGCGCCTTGGCGCGAATGGGAATTCGCTTCGCGCAATGCGCTGATCGCCTTCGCCGAGCAGAACCAAATCCCTATCGCCAAGGACAAGCGCGGCGAAGCTCCCTTCTCGACGGACGCCAATCTTCTGCACATTTCCTCCGAGGGCAAGGTGCTGGAAGACCCATCCGTGGAAGTGCCGGGCTATGTCTATTCGCGCACGCTCGATCCCGAGGCCGCGCCGGACACGCCGACGATCATCGAGATCGAGTTCGAGAAAGGCGATCCGGTGGCCATCGACGGCGAGCGTCTTTCACCCGCCACGCTGCTGGCGCGCCTCAACAAGCTCGGCCACGACAACGGCATCGGCCGGCTCGATCTGGTCGAGAACCGTTACGTCGGCATGAAGTCGCGCGGCATGTACGAGACTCCCGGCGGCACGATCCTTCTCACCGCCCATCGCGCGATCGAATCGATCACGCTCGACCGCGGCGCGGCCCATCTCAAGGACGAGCTGATGCCGAAATACGCCGAGCTGATCTACAACGGCTTCTGGTTCTCGCCCGAGCGCGAGATGCTGCAGGTGCTGATCGACAAGAGCCAGGAGTTCGTGACCGGCCGGGTGCGGCTGAAGCTCTACAAAGGCGGCGTCTACACGATCGGCCGCGACAGCCCGCATTCGCTCTACGATCAGGATCTCGTCACCTTCGAGGAAGGCGCGGTCGCCTACGATCACAACGACGCGGCGGGCTTCATCAAGCTGAACGCGCTGCGCCTGCGCACGCTCGCCAAGCGCAAGCGCAAAGCCAAAATGCCGTGAACCGGGGGCGCCCCGCGCGCCCCCAAAACGTCCGCCGCGAACGCGGCTTGCCGGCTCAGCGCGCCGGCGCGCTCTTCGATTGATAGGCCGGCCGGGTGCGACGGCCTTGGCGCGCGCGGTGGGGTTGCTGGGTCGCCGAGCGCGGGTCGCGATGCGGCGAATGGTGCGGCCGATCCGGCGCGGGCGTCGTCTCGGCCTTGCGCACGACGGGCGCCGGCGCCGGGCCCTTTTCGCCGCGACGGTCGAGCGAGAAGATGCGCAGACGCGTCAGGCGCTCAATCGCGCGCAGATTGTCGCGCTCCGAGGCGTCGCACAGCGAGATCGCCTGGCCGGCCTTCCCGGCGCGCGCGGTGCGGCCGATGCGATGGACGTAGGCTTCGGCGACCTCGGGCAATTCGAAATTGACGACATGGGAGACGCCGTCGATGTCGATGCCGCGCGCGGCGATGTCGGTGGCGACGAGCGCGCGCGCCTGGCCGCCGCGGAACGCCGCAAGGGCGCGCTCGCGCTGGCCCTGGCTCTTGTTGCCGTGAATGGCGAGCGCGCTGATTCCCGCCTCGTCGAGGGTCCGCGCGACGCGATCGGCGCCGTGCTTGGTGCGCGTGAACACGATCGCCCGCGTCATCGCGGCGTCGGCGAACAGCTCGACCAGCATGTCGCGCTTGCGCGGCGCATCGACGTGGATGATCGTCTGCTCGACGCGGTCGGCGGTCTTGGCGGCGGGCGTCACCGAGACTTCCTGCGGATCATGCAGCAATTCGCCGGCGAGCTGGCGGATGTCGGGCGGCATGGTGGCGGAGAAGAACAGGTTCTGCCGCTTGCGCGGCAAATCGCGCACGACGCGACGGATCGGCTTGATGAAGCCGAGATCGAGCATCTGGTCGACCTCGTCGAGGACGAAGAATTCGACGTCGCGAAGCTGCGCGACGCGCGCATCGAGGTGATCGACGAGACGTCCCGGCGTCGCCACGAGAATGTCGAGCCCGCGCGCCAGCGCCCGGATCTGAGCGCCATGCGGCACGCCGCCGAACACGACGGCGATGTTGAGCGGCAGGCCGACCGAGAGATCGCGAAAGCTCTGCGCGATCTGGCTGGCGAGTTCGCGCGTCGGGCTCAGCACCAGCACGCGCGCCCCGCCCTGGGGCGCCGGACGCTTGTCGGCGATGAGACGATTGAGGATCGGCAGCGCGAACGCTGCGGTCTTGCCGGTGCCGGTCTGGGCGATGCCGATGAGATCGCGCCCGTTCATCAGAACGGGAATGGCCTGCGCCTGAATCGGCGTCGGCTTGACGTAGCCCATTTTGGCCAAAGCGCTCACGAGCGGCGCGGCGAGGCCGAAGCCGTTGAAGTTTTCCAATTGTGTGTCTTTCAAACAGCCGCAAAGGCGCGAGGAATCCGCGCCGCGGCACATATTCGTTGAGGGGGGACGCCCTGCGTGTCCGGGCGGTCGAGCGGGTTTACGAACGGGCGCTCGGCAGGAGAGCCTATTGGCCCTTCACGCAACCGGCGCGCATCGACCGCAAGTCAGGCGGTGACGGGCTTATCGATGATGCGCCGCACAATGTCAAGGGAGCGGTCGTGGCGGGATTTCGCCGCCGAAATGCTGAAAACCAGCATGTTAACCCAGTGGCCAAAAGCAGTGTTTCGTCATGGCCGGGCTTGTCCCGGCCATCCACGCCGCCCGGCTGCCGCTTCGCATGACTACTAAAAGCCTCGTATTATTAGCCTATTCCTAGGGAAGAGGAAGCAGCTTCACCGCGTGGATGGCCGGGACAAGCCCGGCCATGACGAAGATCAGCGCCATTGCAGCAACAATTTCTTTCTATATTTCAGAAACAGCGTTATCCTAGCTCCATCTCGCCGCTTTGGGGCGACAAACGGAGGTTGCGATGGACAGCGGCGGGGTGGACCAATCAGCGCGGGCCAAGGCGCGCGTGGCGGCGCGGGAACGGCGGGAGGATCGGGCGCGCCGGCGCCGCGACATTCTCGATCTCGTCGTCTCCGGCTACCCCTACGAGACGATCGCCGACACGCTGAAGCTCAGCGTCAAGACCGTGCGGCGCGAGACCGAGCGGGCGATCGCAAAGCGCCGGCTCGATACCGGCGCGCATTACGTTCACCTGCAGGTTTTGCGGCTGACCAAGGCGATGCGCGTCGTCGATCTCAATCTCGAGAATGGCGATCTGAACGCGGTCGAACCGATGCTGAAGGTCATCGCGCAGCTCGACAAGTATCACGGGTTGAGCGGCGCGGCGCCAGCGCCGCCGCCGCTCGCTCTTCCCGCGCCGCGGCTCGCCCTGGCGGCGCCGCGTGCGCTCCAAAACGGGACCGAAAATGGCGCCCAAGCGGTTGAAATCATGTAGCGGCGGACAGGGATTGGCGCTCTCGGGTCCGGCGAGGAAAATGCCGGGGCCAGAGTTCGGCGTCGGGCGTTTGAGGCAGGCGACGAAAACGTCGCCTGCCCCGCTTTTGCGTTCAGGCGCTGATCAAATCGCCGAACAGGTCCCAGGTCTGGCCGCTGAACCGAGCCAGCTGCATCTGGCGGATGGGATTGTAATTGGTCGGCGAGGTGTTGACCGTCATGCCCGGCAGCAGCAGCGGCAGCTCGACATCCTTCAGGTTCGCCGCCTCCTTCATGATGCGCTCGCGCGACAGGTCGGCGCCGCATTGCTTGAGGACTTGGACCATGAGAATGGCGGCGTCGTAGCCATAAGTAACATTGTTGTCCGTCTGGCTGGCGTCCGGCATGTACTTCTTCATGAAGTCGCGCCACGTCTGCATGCCCGGATCGTCCTTCCACCTCGGGTCCGTGGGCTCTTTGCCGTAGGCGCCAGTGAGCGCGCCCACACATTTCTCGAGCCCGGCCGGTTTCAGTACGGCGCCGACGGAATAGGAGACATTGGTGAGATATTCCACCGGCTTCCAGCCGACGTCATACGCCTTGCGCAGGGCCTGGGCGGCGAATTTCGGCGTCGCGGCGATGACGAAGGTGTCGGCGCCGGAGCTTTGCAGCTCGATGATCTGCGAGTCGACCGTCGGCTCGGAGGTCTCGTAGGACGTCTCTTTCACCACGAGCTTGGCGTACTTCGCTCCGAACACATCCCTAAGGCCGGTGAGATAATCCTTGCCGAAATCGTCGTTCTGATAGAGCACGCCGACTTTCGCGCCCGGCTTCGTCGCCTGGATGTGCTTGGCGTAGATGCGCGCCTCGGTCTGGTAGGTCGGTTGGAGCCCCATGGTCCAGGGGAAGTGTTTGGGGTCGCCGAACTTGCTCGCGCCGGTGGCGACGAAGAGCTGCGGCACCTTGTTCTCGTTGAGATAGTCGCGGATCGCCGAATTGGGCGCCGTGCCCAAGGTGTTGAACAGGAAAGCGACTTGCTCCTGCTCGACGAGTTTGCGGATCTGCTCGACCGTCTTGGGCGGGCTGTAGCCGTCGTCGAGGCTGATGAGATTGATCTTGCGACCGTTCACGCCGCCCTGTTCGTTGATCATCTTGAAATAGGCCGCCTCGGTGCGCCCGATCACGCCATAGGCCGACGCCGGTCCGCTGTAGGGCATGGTCTGGCCGATCTTGATCTCCGTATCGGTGACCCCAGGCGCGTTGGCGGCCAGCGACGGCCAGGGCCGCATCGCCAGCGCCGCCGCGCCGGCGCCGCCCGCCTTCAGAATTGCGCGTCGTGAGAACATGGTTTCCTCCCTTGTGTTGCGCGCGTCTCGACGCGTCGCGATTGAACTTGGCTTAACCCCCGCCCCGCAGCCGTTCGGCCGCTCGCGCCACCCTGACCGCGAGGCCCGCCGCGCCCGACGGCGCCGCGTACATGATCAGAATGAGCAAAACTCCGTAGATCGCCCAGGGCAGCGCCTTGGCGCTCTCGCCCAGAACATCGGAAATCTGGTCGGCGAAGTTCGGAATGAATTCGATGAACAACGCGCCGACGACGACGCCGGGGATCGAGGCGAGGCCGCCGACCACGATCCCGACGACGAACGAGAGCGAAAGGAACAGGCCGAAACTATCGGGCGAGACGAAACCGACGATGATGCTCATCAAGGCGCCGGCGACCCCGGTATAGGCCGCGCTGAGCCCGAACGTCGTCGTCTTGTAGAGCGCGGCGTCGACGCCCATCGTCTCCGCGGCGATCGGATGGTCGCGGATGGCCACGAGCGCCCGGCCGATACGGCTGTTCACCAGATTGACGGCGGCCCAGAACAACGGGATGGCGCAGGCCAGACACAGGAAATAGAGCCATTGGTCGCGGGTCAGCGGCAACCCCAGCGGCGCCTTCGGTTTGTCCAGCAGCAATCCCTGGACGCCGCCGGTGTAGGCGTCGAACGCCTTGAACTTGAGAAGCTGCGGGGTCGCAAGGGCCAAGGCGAAAGTCGCCAACGCGAGATAGAGCCCGCCCAGGCGCAACGCCGGCAGGCCGAACAGGAATCCGGCGGCGAAGCAGACCAGTCCGGCGATCGGTATCGCCACGCCATAGGGGACGCCCAGCTTGACGATGAGGATCGCCGCGACATAGCCGCCGATCGCGAAGAAGGCGCCGTGGCCGAGCGAGATCTGCCCGTTGACGCCAGTCAGGAGATTGAGACCGAGCAGCGCGATCGCGTAGACCGCGACCTGCGAAAACTGAAACGTCTGGTAGCCACTCACCGCGAACGGCAGCCCGATGAGGACGATGAGCGCAAGACCGATCGCCGCGGCGCGCGCACGCGCCGGTGCGGCCTGTTCGAGCATCCCGGCGGTTCGCGCATCGGACATCCAGCAGCTCCGTTCAAACGCGCGTTACGATCGTCCGGCCGAACAGGCCGGACGGCTTGGCCACCAGCACGCCGACGATGATCGCCAGCGCGACGGTGAGCTTGAGGTCGGAGCCGACGAGATAGGCGCCGGCGATATTCTCGAGCACCCCGACCATGAATCCGCCGATCACGGCGCCCCACGGGTTGTCGATCCCGCCGAGCAAAGCGGCCGCGAATCCGTACAGCAGGATCCCGCCCATCATGTTGGGCTCGAGGTAGACGATCGGCGCCGCCATCATCCCGGCGACCGCGCCGACCGCGGCGGCCAAGCCCCAGCCGATCGCCAGCATCCGGCTGACGCTGATGCCGACGAGCCGCGCGGAGACCGGGTTCTGCGCCGCCGCGCGCATCGCCAGCCCGAGCGGAGTGAATCGGAAAAAGACGTAGATCAGCGCCAGCATCGCCAGCGTCACGCCGATGGCCCCCATTTCGTGCGGCGAGATATAGCCGGCGCCGAACCGCGCCGTGTCCGGAAACGGGCTTTCGAAGCTCTTGATGGTGTAGGTGAAGAGCCAACCGGCGAGACTGTTGATGATGACCAGCAGACCGATGAAGACGATGACCACGGTCAGCACCGGCGCGCCGTCGAAGCGGCGAATGACGAGCCGCTCGATCGCCGCTCCGAGAAGGAAGGAAAGGACGACGGTGAGGAAAAACGCGACCCAGTAGGGAACTCCGGCGTCGATCATCGCCCAGGCGAGGTAGGTCGAGAACATCGCCATTTCGCCCTGGGCGAAGTTCACCAGGCGCGTCGCCTGGTAGATCATGACGATCGCCAGCGCGACGCAGGCGTAGACGCTGCCCATCGCGAGGCCGGAGAGGACTTGGTGCGTGAACGCGAACATCCCCTCTCCCTCAATAGCCGAGATAGACGCGGCGCACCGCCTCGTCGGCGCGCACCACGTTGGAGGGGCCGTGCACGGCGACGCTGCCGGTCTCCAGCAGATAGGCGCGATCGGCGAGACCGAGCGCGAGATTGGCGTTCTGCTCGACGATGAGCATGCTGACGCGTTCGTCCCGGTTGATCGCGCCGAGGATGCGGAAAATGTCCTTCACCACCAGCGGCGCCAATCCGAACGACGGCTCGTCCAGCAGCAGCAGCCGCGGCCGCAGCATCAGCGCGCGTGAAATCGCCAGCATCTGCTGCTCGCCGCCCGACAGCGTTCCCGCCTGTTGGCCACGCCGCTCCGCCAGGCGGGGGAAATAGTCGAAGGCGCGCCTGAGATCGCGGGCGACGCCAGCCTTGTCCTTGCGCGTATAAGCGCCCAAGCGCAGGTTCTCGTCGACGCTGAGC
Source organism: uncultured Alphaproteobacteria bacterium (assembly GCA_963813195.1). GTDB lineage: Bacteria > Pseudomonadota > Alphaproteobacteria > Rhizobiales > Beijerinckiaceae > Roseiarcus. The sequence continues at coordinate 64,555 of CAWEYC010000033.1, forward strand.
TCGAGGAACGTGCCGCGCCCGTCCGGCACATGCGCGATGCCCTTGCGCGCGGCTTCTTCGGCCTCTCTGGGGTTGAAAGCCTGGCCGTCGAAGACGATCTCGCCTTCGCGCCGGGTCATGGCGCAGAGCGCGCGCAGCAGCGTCGTCTTGCCCGCGCCATTGGCGCCGAGCACGGCGGTGACGCCGCCGTCCTCGACCACGAGATCGACGTCGTACAGCGCCTGCGTCTGGCCGTAGAACGCCCGTAGGCGCCTCGTCTCCAACAACGCCGCCATCAGTTCGCGTCTCCGAGATAAGCGCGCACAACGTCGGGATTACTGCGAACGTCGGCCGGCCTGCCGTCGGCGATCACCCGGCCGAAATCCAGCGCGACGACCTGATCGGAGACGCGCATCACCAGGTTCATGTGATGCTCGACCAGCAGAACGCTGACGCCGCGACGATCGCGGATCGCCTGGATTTCGGCCCTGAGCGCATCGACCTCTTCGTGGTTGAGCCCGGCGGCCGGCTCGTCGAGAAGAAGGAGCTTCGGCTCGAGCGCCAGGGCGCGCGCCAGTTCCACCCGCTTGCGGGCGCCGAAAGGAAGCTCCTGGACCAGCGTCTTCGCCACCGCTGTCAGGCCGAATTCCTCGATCAGGGCCATCGCGCGCTCGCGGATGCGCCGCTCCTCGCGCCGCGCGCTCGACAACGCGAGGGCGTTGGCGAGAAATCCGCCATGCGCGATCGCATGCGTTCCGACCATCACGTTCTCGAGGGCCGTCATGGTCCCGAATAGCGCGAGGTTCTGGAACGTTCGGGCGATGCCGAGGCGCGCAATCTCGTGCCTGCCCGCCCGCTCGATCTCTCGGCCTTCGAAGCGGATCGCGCCGCTCTGCGGCCGGTAAAGTCGCGACAGGCAATTGAAGAGGGTGGTCTTGCCGGCGCCGTTGGGGCCGATCAGCCCGCAGATTTCCCCGCCCGCGACTTCAAAGCGGACGTTGTCGAGCGCAACGATCCCGCCAAAGCGAACCGTGAGGCCTTCGATCGACAGCAGGGCCGGCGGGCGTGGCGAGCGCGAAGGCGCCCGCGCGCGCAACTCCTCGACGTCCAGATTCGGAGGCCCCATCGGCTGCGTCATCGACCCTATTATCTATTTGGCGTTTGTTGCCCGCAGCTTCTCCGCTTTTTCCCGGTTTGTCACGATCTTTCGGCGGGCGTGTCGCGAGCAACCGATATGTCCGGATTAGGTAGCAAGTGATTTGTCCGGTTTTTTGGACCGGGAGATCGCATGTTGCCGGAGGTTCGGATGGCGCGTGTATTGGATGCGATCAGGTCGCATCGTTTGAAGCGGTTGAGTTGCGTTGAAGCCGGGGAGCTTCTTGTGCCTGAGCGAGCGTCATTTTCGTCGCTTGCGGGACGCCTATGAGGAGCGCGGCGAGGACGGGCTGGTGGACCGCCGTCGCGGCCGTGATCTCTTCAGCGCAGCGGTCGCGGGGTTCTCGAGGATGAGATCGCGTGGACGGTCGGTACGTTTCGGACGCGGTAATTTTGACTTCACGAGTCAAGCACTTCCGTGAGCAGGCGTGGGGCCAGACGATGGGCGACGGCCAGCCGTTCATGCGTTCCTACAGCTGGACGAAGAGCGTGTTGCAGCGGTCGCGCGGGCTGACGACGAAGGCGCCTCGGCGCGGCGTCCACCGGCGCAAGCGCGGAGCGGCGGCCGCTCCGGGCATGATGCTTGTGGTCGACGGCTCGCGCCGACCAGGCGACGCCTGGTTGCCCGTCCGGTGGCGATGTCTCGACCGATCGTGACGATGGACAACGCCGACCAGCGCGAGTCGACGATCGGGCAGCTTCCTAGTGCGAGGAAAAGGCCGGCAATCGAGCTTGTCGCGGAAATTGACCTTTCGCAGACGATCCGCGCGCCGGCTTGTCGGCGGCGCCGACGACTTCGACGATACAGTCGGAACCCTCCACGCCGACCACGCGCCCGCGAATCTTGCCGTCGTCGATCCAAACCTGCGCCTGCAAGGGCAGGCGCGCGACGATCTCGGGAAAGCTGACGGTGATGACCGGCATGCGGACGTCGTTCTTTCCGCCGGCCGAGACCGCCAACTGAAAGCAATCTCCGACATGGAGACGGTCGGGCTTCTTCGGCCAGAGCGTCGCCACGCGACATTTCGGACCGGGCAGGTCCATTACGACCTTGCACTCGCGCCCATATTTCTCGGCCGCCTGCCTGACGTGCTTGACCATGGCCGCCCACGCGTCTTCGTCGTCGTGCGCGCAGTTGATGCGGGCTCAATCCATTCCGGCGGTGACCAAAGTCTCGACCAATGCAGCGTCCGTCGCCGCTTCGCTCGGCAACGTCACCATGATCGCCGTGGCGCCATTTTCCCGGCCGAACAGCAACCGGCGTTGGACGAGGAGACGACGCTCGCCCTCGGAGAACAGGTCGGCGGAGGGAAACGGAACGCCCCCGACCCCGCAAATCCGCGTCAGCCCAGCCGCGACGGCCTCGAGACTGGCCATGACGTGCCCCTCGCAACGCCCCAGCGAGGAAAGCCCGAGCGCCGAAAGCGCCGGCTGCAAGTCGGAGAGATCGTGGCGTCGAAGCGCCAAGTAGCGCGCGAGATTCGTGGCGGAAGCCCGGTAGGCGGGAAGCACGATCGCGGCGCGCCAACTCTTCAGCAATCGCTCGGATTCGCGCCGAACGTCCTCACGTATCCGCACAACAGCATCGAGCGCCTCGCGGGCCGAGGTCGGCGATGGTGGGTCGGGGGGCGTCGGCGAGAGGACATCCGGCTTCGGCGCAATTCTCTTCTTCATATGCGAGCCCTCACCTTCCACCGGCGCGGTGGATCGCGGCTCGAACTTGTGGCGATCGGTCATCCGACCGACAAGACCGCGACAGCGGGCCAGCAGTTCGACGCGCGGCCGCTCTCTCTCACCTCAGAGGCGGCGACGTGTCGTTGACCCCAGTCAGAAACGCCAATACGCCGGCTTTGTAGACCTTGTCTCCCACCGCCAGATTGTGGTCGCGTCCCGGTATCTCCAACGCTTGCGCCGTGCGGGAACATGGCCGCCAGACGATGCGGGTCGCCGGCCACCTCGTCGCGCGTGCCCACAGCGACCAGCGTCGGGCAGGCGATCGCGCCGACCTCGGCCTCCTCGAGGGTCTGACGTGAACCGCGGATGCAGGCGGCGAGCGCGCGGCGGTCGCTCTTCGTCTGGTCGGCGAAGGCGCGGAACATGCGCTGCATCGGATCGCTCAAGTCTTCCAGGGACGGCGCTTCCATCGCGTCCGCGATGCCGACCGGAAGGCCGACGCCTTCGACGAGATGATCGCCGAGGCCGCCGAGGATCAGCGCGCGCACCCGGGCGGGCTCGGCGAGCGCGAGAAAGCTCGCGATGCGCGCGCCCATGGAGTAACCCATCACATCGACCCGCTCGATCTGCAGGTGGTCGATCAGGTTCGCCGCGTCGCGCGCCATCGCGTCGGAACGATAGGCCTCGGGCTCGTAGAGCTTCTCGCTCTCGCCATGACCGCGATTGTCGAAAGCCACGACGCGCCGGCCGGCCTTGGACAGGGTCTCGACCCAGCGCGGATTGACCCAGTTGATGCGATGGTTGGAGGCAAAGCCGTGAATCAGCAGGATCGGCTCGCCGCGATCGGGCGCCTCGGGCGCGACATCGATGAAGGCGATGCGCACGCCATTGGAAAGGAAAGACTGAAGCATGGGCCGGCGCCGCCTCTCGTAGCGAGTTATGATCTCCTCCAGCCGGCCGCCATAGCGTAACGCGCCCAAGCCCGCCAGCCGGTCTTGGCCGCATGAGCAATTCGTTCTTGGCGAAGCCGGGCAAATAGGCGTTAATGGACCTGTGAAGGACAGAGTTCTCCGAGAATGATCCCCAATCGCCCGACCGCCCTCAATTTCGATCTCGGCGAAAGCGCCGACATGATCCGCGAGTCGACGCGGGAGTTTGCAGACGATGAAATCGCGCCGCGCGCCGCGGCGATCGACCGCGACAATCAGTTTCCGCGCGACCTCTGGCCCAAAATGGGGGCACTCGGCCTGCACGGCATCACCGCGCCCGAGGAATACGGCGGGCTCGGTCTCGGCTATCTCCAGCATTGCGTCGCGGTCGAGGAAGTCTCGCGCGCGTCGGCCTCTGTCGGCCTCTCCTACGGCGCGCATTCCAATCTTTGCATCAACCAGATCGTGCGGAACGGCACTGATGTGCAGAAGCGGCGCTATTTGCCCAAGCTGATCTCCGGCGAGCACGTCGGCGCTTTGGCGATGTCCGAGCCCGGCGCCGGCTCCGACGTCGTTTCAATGACGACGCGCGCGGAAAAGATGGGCGACCGCTTCGTCGTCAACGGCGCGAAAATGTGGATCACCAACGGCCCCGTCGCCGATGCGCTGGTGGTCTACGCCAAGACCGACCCCGCCGCCGGCGCGCGCGGCATCAGCGCCTTACTCATCGAGCGCGGCATGAAAGGGTTTTCGCACGGAACCAAGCTCGACAAGCTGGGCATGCGCGGCTCCGATACCTCGGAACTGATTTTCGAGGATTGCGAGGTCCCCGAGGAGAACCTGCTCGGGCAGCTCGGGCGCGGCGTCAACGTGCTGATGAGCGGGCTCGATTACGAGCGCGTGGTGCTCGCCGCCGGACCGCTCGGCATCATGCAGGCGGCGATGGACGCTGTCATGCCCTATGTCCATCAGCGCAAGCAGTTCGGCCAGCCGATCGGCGAATTTCAGCTCGTCCAGGGCAAACTCGCCGACATGTATGTCGCGATGAACGCGGCGCGCGCCTACGTCTACGCTGTCGCCAAGGCGTGCGATCGCGGCGAGACGACGCGCGAGGACGCCGCCGGCGCGATCCTTTACGCCGCCGAACGGGCGACGAGGTCGCGCTCGACGCCATCCAGATCCTCGGCGGCAACGGCTACACCAACGAATACCCGGTCGGCCGCCTGCTGCGCGACGCCAAGCTCTACGAGATCGGCGCGGGAACGAGCGAGATCCGGCGCATGCTGATCGGGCGCGAGCTGTTCGCGAAGAGCGAATGAACGCTGTCTCCCCCCGACCCCGCGCCGCCGCGGGCGCCACGATGCCGGCCGCAGCCGGCTCGCCGCCCGTCGAATGGGTCGTCTCACGCGGCCTGACCGACTATCCCGCCGCCCTCGCCGAAATGGAATCGCGCGCGGAAGCCATTGCGGAACGGGGTGCGCCCGAGCGGGTCTGGCTGCTCGAACATCCCGCGCTCTACACCGCGGGGACGAGCGCCAAAGAGGCGGACCTCCTCGATGCGCGCTTTCCCGTCTTTCGCGCTGGGCGCGGCGGCCAATTCACCTACCACGGACCGGGCCAGCGCGTCGCCTACGTCATGCTCGATCTCAAACGTCGCCGGCCCGATGTGCGTGCTTTCGTCGGGGCGCTGGAGGGATGGCTGATCGACGCATTGCAAGCGCTCGGGGTCACCGGCGAAACGCGCGAGAGCCGCGTCGGCGTCTGGGTCGCGCGGCCGGACAAACCGCGCGGGATCGACGGTTCGAGCGCCGAGGACAAGGTCGCCGCGATCGGCATTCGCGTCCGCCGCTGGGTCTCGTTCCACGGCGTCTCGCTCAACGTCGCGCCGGACCTCACCCACTTCCAGGGCATCGTTCCCTGCGGCATCGGCGACGCGCATTATGGCGTCACCAGCCTCGACGATCTCGGCCGCAAAGCCGTCATGGCGGATGCCGACGCGGCGCTGCGCCAGGCCTTCGAGGCGCGCTTCGGTCCGACGGTCTCGGATATCCAGGCGCGGGGCGACACGGCCGCGTGAACGGCCTCCTCGCCGATCCGGCGCCGCCGGCGCAGTCTGGCGAACGTGGATCATTTCGCTTAGGAAAGCTCGGGGCCGGCCGACCGCCCGGCGCCTTCCTCAACGGGCCCACCCATGTACGCCGCCCCCCATCGTGATCGCGATCGCATCGACGGCCTGGCGACTTTCGCCGCGTCGGCGTTTCTGACCGGCATGGGCCTTGTCGCGGCGCTGGCGCGCGTCGGCGCGCCGGACCGGCTCGTCGAAGCCTTGGGGCCGCTGATCGCCCTGTTTGGTCTCGTAGTCGTCGGCGTTCTGACGCGCACGGCGCGCCTCGCCGATTTCCTCGCGGCGCGGCGGATGGTCCCGCCGCTGTACGGCGGGCTCGCATTCGCGGCGACCGCCGCGGGCGTCGTCTTCGCGCTCGAAGCCGGCGCGAACGGCCGAAGTCCCCTGCCCTGGCCCGGCGTCGCCTTCGGCCTGGTCGGCGCGGCGCTGATCGTCGGTCCGCTCGTCAGGAGCACAAGCGCGAGCGCGCTGAGCGATGTGTTGGCGACGCGTTTTCCCGCCGCGCCGGCGCGCTGGGCCTTCGCCATCGCAATCTGGATCGCCGGCCTGTTGATCGCGACGGCGGGATTCGAAACGGCCGTCGACCTCCTCGTCGCGCATGTCGGGCAGAGCCGGCGCGCGGCGGAAATCGTCGTGGCGCTGGCCTTGGCGACGAGCGTCGTTCCCGGCGGCCTCAAGGGCCTGCTATGGAGCGATGCGGCGAGCGCCGGCGGGGCCCTCGCCATCGCGGCGATCGGCGCGGCCCTGGCGTGGAGCGGCGCCGGGCCGCCGACCGCCCCGATCGCCGAGACAACCAGTTTTTGGCTCGCCGTGGCGCGGGCCCACTCGGACTCGGCATCCGTTTTGTTCGACGTCGCCACGGCGCTCGGCGTCGGCGTGTTGTTCGCCTTCACGCCGGCCTCGATCGGCGCGCCGCCGACCCAAGCCTGGCGCGCCGGGCTGTACGGTGTTGCGATCAGCCTCGTGGCGCTCGTGTTCGGCACGATCGGCCTCGCGGCATTTTGGCCCGGCGGCGCCGCGGCGGCCACTTCGCCGACTGCGAGCGCGCTCGTCGGCGCTGCGACGTGGCTCCCCGCCCTCGCGCTCGCCCGCGCCGGGGTTCTCGGCGCGGCGCGCGCCGCCGGCATCGATCTCTCGACCGCCTACGCGGCGCTCACGGTGCTGGCGAGCCGGCGCATCGCGCGCATTCGTTTGATGATGCTGGCGGTCATCGCCCTCGCGACAGTCGCTTGCGACCTCGGGCTCGTCGGGCCCCCGCGCGCGTTGGTCCTCGCGCTGGCGCTCAATGTCGCGCTGATCGTCCCTTCGCTGGTCCTGGCGCGTGTCTGGCGCGGCGGCTCGCTCGCGGCGCTGGCGGCGCTCGCGGCCGGGCTCGCAGCGCTGATGAAGGTCGGCTTCGCGACGGGGCCGGCCGCGAAGCCGAGCGAAATCCTAGTCGGCGCACTGATCGGCAGCGCGTCGGCGCTCCTCGTCGGAGCCTTGGTCGGGCTGTTCACGCGGCGGCCCGGCCGCGCGCGGACGGCCCTTGAGCGGGCCGATCCGTTCATCGACCTGCCCTTCGAGGCGAGCGACTGACGCCTCATGCCGCCAACAGGCTGCGGGCCTCCTCATAAACGCGGCGGTCGCCGGCGGCGATAATTCGGCCGCCCTTCGCCGCGTCCCCGCCGTCCCACGTCGTGATCAAGCCCCCAGCGCCTGTCACGATGGGAACGAGCGCGACGACATCGTGCGGCTTGAGATTGGTCTCGATGACCAAATCGACGAAGCCTCCCGCCAGCACGCAATAGGCGTAGCAGTCGCCGCCGTAACGGGCGAGCCGCGCCGCCTGTTCGACCCGCCGATAGGCTTGCCGGTCGGCCTCGACCGGGATGAGCGACGGGTTCGTCGTCATGACTGTCGCCTCGGCGAGGCTGGCGCAGGCCCGCGCGCGAAGCCCGCGCGTCGCCCATTCGCTCGGCGGCGCGTCGCCGCGCGAGGGCGCGAGACAACGCACACGCGCGCGCTTGCCGTCGCCGAAGTACCGCTCGCGTGTGAACGGCTGCGCCATCATGCCGTAGACTGGCGCGCCGCGGTGCATCAGTCCGATCAGAGTGCCCCACGTCGGCAGCCCCGAGATGAAGCTCTTCGTGCCGTCGATCGGGTCGAGCACCCAAACGTATTCCGCGTCAGGCCGGTCCTGGCCATATTCCTCGCCGATGACGCCATGAGCGGGAAAGGTCTGGGCGATAAGCCGCCGCATCGCGGCCTCTGCCCCACGATCGGCCTCCGTCACCGGATCGAAGACGCCGCCGCGCGACTTGTCCTCGGTCCCAATCGTCGTGCGAAAAAAGGGGAGAATCACTTCGCCGGAGACTTGCGCAAGCCGGTCGACGAAGGCGGCGAAATCGACCGCGGTCATACTGAAAGTCCCAGGACGACCAAATAGTGCCGCATATACTGCATATCAGCTATTCCCAATTGTCTGAGGTCCGAGGGTAAACGACGCAATCAGATACATGCAAACCCTTGTTCCGTATCCAATTATTTGTCGATGTCGATGAGTCTGCGTTAGCGCTCCGTTGCAAAATGGTCACACGTCCGACAATCGACGCTAGCGAGCGCAGAATTATCTTGCATTTGTTGCGACGCAAGGACATATTGTTGCGGTGCGGCATGACCTGCCGCATATGCCCTCCTTGGGCGTTTCCTCCCTAGACTCAGGCCGCCATGGCGACATGGCGGCCTCCTTTTTTGGGCGCGCGATTCGCCGCAGCGGTCTATTCGGCCGCCAACCTCCCCCCGCCCAATTCTCCGGCCAGCCGCGCCACAAGCGCTTCCGCTGCAGCGAATAGCGCCTCGGCGAGCGCGCGCGCCTTCTCCAATTTCATTATCCGGCGCTCGTCCATGTAGAGTGCGCGGTTGACTTCGATCTGCACGGCATGGCGCGCATTCGCCGGCGCGCCATAGTGCTCAGTGATGAAGCCTCCGGCGTACGGCTTGTTGCGGCGGACGCGATAGCCGCGCGCGAGCAGCGCCGATTCCAGCGCCTCGACGATCCAGCCGGCCGAGCTAGTGCCGAATCGGTCGCCGAGCACGATATCGAGCGGACCGCTTTCCGTCAGCGTCGAGGGCATCGAATGACAGTCGATCAGGATCGCTAGCCCGAAACGGGCGTGCGCGCGCTCGATCAAGCCGCCCAAACGCTCATGATAGGGCCGATGGAACGCGGCGATTCGCCCGAGCCCGTCGGCGACGCGAATCCGTCCCTTATAGATCGGCTGGGTGTCGCCGACGACTCGCGGAATGGCGCCGAGACCGGCCGCCACCCGTAGCGAGTGCGTGTTGGCGAATTCCGGGAGCGATCCCTCGAACATCTGCGGATCGAGTTCGAACGGCTCACGGTTGACATCGAGAAAGGCGCGTGGGAAGCGGGCGCGCATCAGCGGTGCGCCGAGCGCGACGCAAGGCAGGAATAATTCGTCGACGAAAGCATCCTCGGATCGGCGCAGCGTCAGCGGATCCAATCGCGACGCCGCCAAAAACCGCTGGGGATAGCGCGAGCCCGAATGCGGCGAGTTGAAGATTATTGGCGATGTCAGAACGCGCGGCTCGACGACATCGAACGGCGGCTGCAGTTCCGCGTCGCCAACCCACCCGTGGTCGCTCATTCGCGCTCCGTTCTCCAGCTCTGGCCGCCCAGCCGACCTTCCATTTCATCATAATCCCATTCGCGGCTTACCTGGAATCGCTATCTGCAATAAAGTCGCCCCGCCTTCACTCGATTTTTACTCAATCGGGGCGATGATGGTGATGTCACTGGGGAATATTGATGAACGCGCCGGCCGATATATCCGCAAAAATCCTGCTCGCCGAGGATGACGGCGACATGCGCCGCTTCCTCGTCAAAGCGCTACAAAATGCCGGTTACAGCGTCGCCTCCTACGACAACGGCCTTTCCGCCTATAACCGCCTTCGCGAGGAGCCATTCGAGTTGCTGCTGACCGACATTGTCATGCCGGAAATGGACGGCATCGAATTGGCGCGGCGAGCGACCGAGCTCGATCCCGAAATCAAGGTGATGTTCATCACCGGCTTCGCGGCGGTGGCGCTGAACCCCGACAACAAGGCGCCCAAGGACGCCCGCGTCCTTTCCAAGCCGTTCCACCTCCGTGACCTCGTCAACGAGGTGCAGAGACTCCTTCAGGCGGCCTGAACCGCGCAAGCCGCATGTCGGGCGCGCCGCCAACGTCGGCTCGGCTGCGACCCGGCGGCCCTGTCCAGTCCGCGCTGCCGCCTTGCCAAAATCGCCGAAACGTCGCACGTTTCCACAAGGGCGATCCCCTTTCCCGAACGCGGCCGGATGTCGAGATCTCGAGGCGCGCCTCGCGGTTGGCCGCGTCGACTGGAGTTGGTTTCGCCGAAGTCATGGGGGCGGACATGCGACTGGGTCGACTCTCGTTTCTCGCGCCGATGGTTCTCGTCCTCCTGGCCGCTTTGCCGCTCGACCACGGTCGCGCGCAAGAGACGCCCGCCAAGTCGCAGGAATCCGGCGCCAGAGAAGGGAAACCGGCGCCGACGCAGAAGCCCAAGCTTCCGGCGGACTCGACTTCCGAATTCACGCTGAACGTCGAAGGCCGCAGCCTCTCGTTCAAAGCGACCGCCGGCTCGCTCCGCCTCTCGGACGATAACGGCGTTCCGCAAGCCGAGATCGCCTATATCGCCTATCAGCTCGACGGCGCCGCGGCGGCCAGGCGCCCCGTCACCTTCGCGATCAATGGCGGGCCCGGCGCGGGCTCGGCCTGGTTGCAATTGGGGGCGCTCGGCCCTTGGCGTCTGCCGATGAAGGACCTGTCGCCCTCCTCCCCGCCGGTCCTCGTCGACAACGCGGAGACTTGGCTCGACTTCACCGACCTCGTCTTCATCGACCCCCCTGGGACCGGCTACAGCAAAATCGTCGCTCCGGGCGAGGACGTCAGGAAAAGGTTCTGGTCGGTCGGCGGCGACATCGATGCATTGAGCGTCGTCATGCGCCGCTGGCTCGTCGCCAACGAACGGCTCGTCTCGCCGAAGTTCATCGTCGGCGAGAGTTACGGCGGCTTTCGCGGCCCTCGGCTGGCGAAAGCTCTCGCCACCAACCAGGGCGTCGGCGTCAGTGGACTGATCCTGATTTCGCCGGTGTTGGATTTTCGCGCCTATATCGGCGGCCCGAACGAGCCGTTCACGCTGCTCACGCGCCTGCCCTCCTACGCAGCGGCCTATCGCGAAAAAAAGGGGCCAGTAACCCCGGCCGATCTCGCCGACGTCGAGCAATATGCGATCGGCGATTATTTGCAGGACTGGCTGCGCGGGCCGAGCGACCACGCGGCGGTGGAGCGGATGGAGCAGCGCGTCGCCGCCCTGACGGGCATGGACCCGCAAATCCTGCGCCGGCTGGGCGGCGAAGTCGAACGAGACGATTTCCTGCACGAATTCGAACGCGCGCAGGGGAAGGTCGTCGCCTTCTACGACGCGACGGTCGACGCCTACGATCCGTTCCCGACGAATATGCGGAGCCATGCTCTCGATCCCATGGCGGTCGGGTTCGACGGCCCGTTTTCGAGCGCGATCACCGACCTGTACGAGCACAAGCTGGGTTGGAAGGTGGACGATCGCTATGAGCTGCTCAATGGAGCGGTCGGCAACGCATGGAATTGGGGCGGCGGGCTCGAGGCGCCCGAATCCATCACCGCGCTGCGTCAGATGCTGGCGCTGGATCCGAGATTCCGCGTGCTGGTTTCCCACGGCCTGACCGACGTGCAGACGCCGTATTTCGCTACGAAACTCGAACTCGATCAAATCCCCGACTACGGCGCGCCCGGGCGGCTGATCTTGAAGGTCCACCCCGGAGGCCATATGCACTACAGCCGCGACGACACCCGCAAGGCCCTGCACGACGATGCGAAACGGCTGATCGAAGGGCCGTGAGACGAACAACGGGCGCGCGGCGCCCCGGCGTAAACCAAACTCGACGAAATCCCCTTTGTTTCCGCTTCTCCTCGCTGCGCCCCTTGACGCCTCCAGCGCCCCGCCTTATCTCCCTCACGCCGTTAGCACTCTCGTAACATGAGTGCTAACGGCGCTTCGTAACAGCCTCATCCGGCCCGCCGTCCGTCGTGCGGGCGAACCCGAGATAGGAAGCAGAACTCATGAAATTCCGTCCCCTGCATGACCGCGTCGTCGTTCGTCGCCTCGAAGGCGAGGAGAAGACGAAGGGCGGCATCATTATCCCGGACACTGCCAAGGAGAAGCCGCAAGAGGGCGAAATCATCGCCGTCGGCCCCGGCGGGCGCGACGAGAGCGGCAAGCTGACTCCCCTGGACGTGAAGAAGGGCGACAAGGTGCTGTTCGGCAAGTGGAGCGGCACCGAGGTCAAGATCGACGGTCAGGACCTCCTGATCATGAAGGAATCCGACATCATGGGCGTGATCGCCTGATCTAGCCCCTCATCGCTCACGAACATTATTCGGCCCGCAACGGGCCAGGAGATTGAACAACATGGCAGCCAAAGACGTACGTTTTTCCTCTGACGCGCGCGAGAAGATGCTGCGCGGCGTCGACATCCTCGCCAACGCGGTCAAGGTGACGCTCGGCCCCAAGGGTCGCAACGTTATCCTCGACAAGTCGTTCGGCGCTCCGCGCATCACCAAGGACGGCGTCACCGTCGCCAAGGAAATCGAGCTTGAGGACAAGTTCGAGAACATGGGCGCGCAGATGGTGCGCGAAGTCGCGTCGAAGACCAACGACACCGCCGGCGACGGCACCACGACCGCCACTGTGCTCGCCCAGGCGATCGTCAAGGAAGGCGCCAAGTATGTGGCCGCCGGCATGAACCCGATGGACCTCAAGCGCGGTGTCGATCTCGCGGTCGCCGAAGCGGTCAAGGACATCGCCAAGCGCTCCAAGAAGATCAAGGATTCGGCGGAAGTCGCTCAGGTCGGCACGATCTCGTCGAACGGCGACAAATCGATCGGCAAGATGATCGCCGACGCGATGCAGAAGGTCGGCAACGAAGGCGTCATCACGGTTGAGGAGGCCAAGAGCCTGGAGACCGAACTCGACGTCGTCGAGGGCATGCAGTTCGACCGTGGCTATCTCTCGCCGTATTTCATCACCAACGCCGAGAAGATGGTCGCCGAGCTCGAGGACGCTTACATTCTCATTCACGAGAAGAAGCTGTCGTCGCTGCAGCCGATGCTGCCGGTTCTCGAAGCCGTCGTGCAGACCGGCAAGCCGCTGGTCATCATCGCCGAGGACATCGAGGGCGAAGCCCTGGCTACGCTGGTCGTCAACAAGCTGCGCGGCGGCCTGAAGGTCGCTGCGGTCAAGGCGCCCGGCTTCGGCGATCGCCGCAAGGCGATGCTCGAGGACATCGCGATCCTCACCGGCGGACAGATGATCGCCGAAGACCTCGGCATCAAGCTCGAGAACGTCACCCTCCAGATGCTCGGCAAGTCCAAGCGCGTCCGCATCGAGAAAGAAAACACCACGATCATCAATGGCGCCGGCAAGAAGGCGGACATTGAAGCCCGCGTCGGTCAGATCAAGGCGCAGATCGAGGAGACCACCTCGGACTACGACAAGGAGAAGCTGCAGGAGCGTCTGGCCAAGCTCGCGGGCGGCGTCGCGGTGATCCGCGTCGGCGGCGCGACCGAGGTCGAGGTCAAGGAAAAGAAGGATCGCGTCGACGACGCCCTCAACGCCACCCGTGCGGCGGTCGAGGAAGGCATCGTCGCTGGTGGCGGCGTCGCTCTGCTGCGCGCCAAGGGCGCGGTCAGCAAGCTCAAGAGCGAGAATGCCGACGAACAGGCCGGCATCAACATCGTGCTCAAGGCTCTCGAGGCGCCGATCCGTCAGATCGTCGAGAACGCGGGCGGCGAAGGCTCGATCGTCGTCGGCAAGATCGTCGACAACAAGTCGCAGACCTACGGCTTCAATGCGCAGACCGAGCAGTATGTCGACATGCTGGAAGCCGGCATCATCGACCCCTCGAAGGTCGTGCGCACGGCGCTGCAGGACGCGGCCTCGGTCGCCGGCTTGCTGATCACCACCGAGGCGATGGTCGCCGAAGTGCCGAAGGACAAGCCGGCGATGCCGATGGGCGGCGGCGGCGGCGGCATGGGCGGCATGGATTTCTGATCCATCCCGTTCAGCCGATCGGGGAACCGAGGGGGGAGGCCGCGAGGCCTCCCTTTTCTCGTTTGCGCGGATGGCGGCGGTGGGATTGTCCCCGCTCCTCTTGCGCAAACCTTGCGAAGAATTCATTGGACTTTAGCGCGGGCGGCCTTCTTTTGCGCGGAGCCGTCTGCTAGGGCGGATTCCAAGCCCTCGTCCCCGCAGCCCAATTCAGGGGTCCTCGCCCATGCACGCCTTGAGCCTCGCTGTCGCCGCCTTCGGGCTTGCCGCCCTACTGGTCGGCTTCCACACGCCTGACGTCGGCGTCTTCTTGTTCGCGGCGGCGACGCTCCTGTGCGCCGCGTCCACCTACCTGTCGCAGCGCATTTCGATCTTCCTCCGGATTTTCGTGGCGATTTTCGCAATCGAAACGATCCCCTTCGGCATCGGCTACCTCAGCGACGTTCTCAAGCTGTGGCCGAAGGCCTATGCCGACTACGCACTCCCTAGCACCGTCCCGCTGTCGGTCGCATTGTTCGGGTCGCTCGCTTACGCGATCTCGTTCATCCCCGTCATCCGCAAGATGACGGACATCGCCGACCCCTACTTCTACGAACGGTCCCGCACCGTCGCCCGGATTTGGCCACTTCGCCCCTTTTCGGTCGCGCAGAACCGACTCGCCACAGCGGCGCTGGTCTTTCTGATCGTGCTCAACCAGGTCGAGGTCGGCCTCGACGTGCGGCTATCCTTCTTCAGCCGCGACTTCTATAACGCGATGCAGGAAAAGAATCTGCCGGAGTTCTGGCGTCAACTCTTCGTGGTCTTCCTGCCCTTCGCCACACTTCTCATCGCCAGCCTCGTCGTCGAATACGTCGTGACGTCGACCTTCGTGATCCGCTGGCGGCGCTGGCTTTCCGCCCTCTACATCGGCAGATGGCTCGGCGGCGGCGCCCATTACCCCATGGCGCTCGCCGGGAGCCCCGCCGACAACCCCGATCAGCGCATCAGCGAGGATATATACGGCTTCATCTACGGCCAAGGCGCCGGGACCGGCCTATATGGATATTCCGTGACGCTGTTGCAGACGCTGACCTCGCTCGTTTCATACGCGATAGTTTTGTGGATTCTATCGGCGAGTTTCACCGTCCCCGGAACGCATTTCGTCGTTCCCGGCCTTTTGTTCTGGATCGCGCTGGTCTACGCGGCGATTGGCACAGCCCTCACCCATTTGATCGGCCGATCGCTCATCCGCCTCAATTTCCAGCAGCAGCAGTTCGAGGCGAATTTCCGCTTTGGCTTGGCCCGGCTGCGCGAATACAGCGAGCAGATCGCGCTGCTGCGCGGCGAACCGGTCGAGACCGCGGGCGCGATGAGCAAATTCGGCGACATCTACGACAACTACATGCGCATCGTGCACGTGCGCAAACGCCTGCGCGTCTTCACCAGCGCCTACGATCAGATCAGCCAGTACTTTCCGATCATCATTGGGGCGCCGTTCTATTTCGCCGGCAAAATTCTGCTGGGCGTGCTGATCCAGGTCGCTCGCGCCTTCGGCAACGTCAACAGCTCGCTCAACTTCTTCGTCTCGCAATATGTCGGCTTGGCGGATTTCAAGGCGGTCCTCGATCGACTGACCTCATTCGACGAGGCGATCGCGCGGGCCCAGCACGTCATTTCGCATGAGCACGGCATTCGTCTCGCCACATCCCCAACGCGCGACCTGACACTCGAGGAGCTCGAGCTCGATTTGCCGGACAGCCGTCGACTGGCGCGCGTCGAAACGCTCGATTTCGCCGCCGACGAGCCGACGCTGCTGGTCGGGCCGTCGGGCGTGGGCAAATCGACCCTGCTGCGCGCCGTCGCAGGCGTGTGGCCCTATGGATCGGGAACGATCGCCAAGCCGCAGGCCAAGATCATGCTGCTGCCGCAACGCCCCTACATTCCGATCGGATCGTTGCGCGACGCGATCGCCTATCCGACGCCCAGTTCGGAGCTCTCCGACGAGGCGATTCGCGGCGCCTTGATCAAAGTCGGCTTGCCGGCGCTCGCCGACCAGCTGGACGTAAGCGACAATTGGCAGATGCGCCTCTCCGGCGGCGAGCAGCAACGGCTCGCGGTCGCGCGCGCCCTGCTCGCCGCGCCCGACTGGCTCTTCCTCGATGAAGCGACCTCGGCGCTCGACGAGCCCAGCGAGAGCCAAGTCTACCGCGCCATCGCGCACATGCTGCCGAAAGCGACTCTCGTTTCGATCGGCCACCGCGCCACTCTCGCTGCTTTTCACAAGCGGCGCATCGCTCTGACGCCGCATGTTGGCGGTCCGGCGACGATCGCGGCGGCGGCGGAGTAGATCGCGCCGCCGGCGAGAGGTTCGGCTACAGCGAGCGAACCATCCGCAGCGCGCCGCGCGGCCCCTTGATGACCAGTTCGCCGTTGACCAGATCCCAGGACGGCTGAGCCAGCAGGGCCGACAGGAAGCCGAACTCGATCGCCGTCACATCCTTGTCGCATTTCTTCTTGGTCAGGGCGTAGGGCCCGACCAGCAAATGCTGGTCCTTGACTGGATACATCGTCGCCGACCAGGTGTTGCAACCGGTGAAGCCTGAGCCGCGTAGCGCGCTGTCGATCTTGAGGCTGACGTCGAGAGTCGGGTCGATCGGTTTTCCGTTGAGTTCGCGGAGCGACCAGGTCTCGTCGAGTGGAAAGTTCTTTTGCTGGGGCGGCAGCGGCTTCGGCGCCTTTTCGTCCTCCTCCGTCCGCATTGCCGCATGCGCGGCGACGACGGCGCCGAGCGCAATCAATGCAATCGCAATTCGCGAGAGAGCGCTTTTCATGTTTGGGTCCCTTATATTTCCGTCCGGGGGCGCTGGGCCGGCATGTCGGATATACCGAGCGGCCGCGCGACGCGCAATGCGGGCGATAGGGAGAGAAATGAGCATTTTTGCGGCCTTGGCGGCTATTCCCTCTTGCGCCGCGCTCACGCATCACCAGATCTAGACAGGCGCGGGCCCAATGCGGACGCGCCGTTCGTCTGCGCCGCCAGAATGGGGCGCGGGCGGTCATGTCGCTTCAATGGAGGATGTGGTTATGTTGAACTATGACTTTTCCCCGTTTTACCGCTCCACGATCGGCTTTGATCGGTTGCTGTCCCTGCTCGACAAGAGTGCCGGCATCGAGGCGAGCGCGCCTACCTACCCGCCTTACAATATCGAGCGGACCGGTGAGAACGCGTATCGTATCACGCTGGCGGTCGCGGGCTTCGGTGAGAACGAGCTGACGGTCGAAACCCGAGAGAACACGCTGACGGTGCGCGGGGCGAAGGAAGTGCGGCAAAGGAACGAAGACGACAAGCGGGATATGCTCTATCAGGGGATCGCCGCACGCGCCTTCGAGCGACGGTTCCATTTGGCCGACCACGTGACGGCGACGCGGGCGAGTTGCGAGAACGGTCTGCTGCACATCGACCTTGTGCGCGAAGTTCCCGAAGCGCAGAAGCCGCGCACGATCGCGATTCAGACGGTCGGCAAAACGATAGATGTCGGCCCGACGGCCAAGCAGGCCGCGTAACGCCAGTCGTCCACCGAGCCGAACCATTTAGTGCGAAGGGCGCCTCCGGGCGCCCTTCTTTGTTTTTGCTCAATCCAGCGGCGTCACCGGCACATCGTTGACCGCCTTCGACTTGCTTGGAGCGGCCGCCTTCGGCGTTTCAAGCGGGGCCGGAGGCGACGGCTTGGCCGCGACGGGGCTCGCGGGCGCGTCGGCTTTGGCGGACTGAGCCGGCGCGGATGGTGTGGCGACGGGGGGTGCATTTTCCGCAGCCGGGCTCGCGGAGGGCGTTGCGCTCTCTGTGGTTGGAGCAGAGGGAACCGTTCCGGTTGTCGTCGACGGCGTCATTCCAGCCGGCGCGGCGGGCGGCGGGACCGTCGCTTTGGCGACCGGCGTCGGGGGGGTAGCCTTTCGCGCGGCCTCGTGCGGCCTGGGCCTGGGCTTGGGCTTCTCGATCAGATCGGACGTCGCGCCGCGCTGCCCGCCGAGACCGGGAATGACGATGGGCGGCGCCCCTTCGTCGCCGCGCGCCATTCGATCCTGCATCGGTCCCGGGCGATCGATGTCGGCCGGCGGGCGCGGCGGCTCGTCCCACGAGCCCGACCGCGGCGGTCCCCAGAAATCGGATTGGTCTTGATCCGAGGGGCGCGGACTGGCGGCGCGCCAACGCGCCGGGCGAGTGCGATACCGCTCCATGATGCGACCTGTCCAGGCGTCGATCACCAAGCGTTCATAGTCGCGGCCTCCGAACACGACGTCGGCGAGATAAACGTCGCCGCGGCGGACGACCGGGCCCGTCAGTGAATAACCATTCGCGTCGAGCCGGCGCTCGATGTCGTATCGAGTCGGCCCCGGACCGCCGCCGAAATTGAAAAAGAGGCCCTGCGCTTTCGCTGCGGGCGACACGGCGAGGAAGATCGCGGCCGCCGCCGCGAACTGCGCGAAGCGTCTCCGCTTCCGCGCGGCGCTCAGACTGTCGATCATGCTCCCGAACTCCTGTAAAGCGCCCCAGCCCGACCAGTGTTCAGTAACTCTTCCCTAAGAATTGCGGCGGGGGTGCGGCGTGCCCGCCATGGCGATCAGAGCGTCGACGTCGCGCACGTCCGTTTCGAACGAGGAGACGAGCCGGAGCAAAGTCTCCCCGGCGCGCGGCGCCTGTTCGGCCGCGACCGAACGCGATGTCCAATCATAGAACTTTGCGCCGGCGGCGCGCCATTTCGCCGCGAGCTCGCTCGGCGCAACGACGAAAACCTCATTGGCTTCGGTCGGCCACGCCAACCGCACGCCCGGCGCATCGGCGAGACCTTCTGACAGGCGCGCGGCGGCGGCGTTGGCGCGGCGCGCCAGGTCGAGCCACAGACCGCCCGTCAGATAGGCTTCCATTTGCGCGCCAAGGAAACGGCCCTTCGACAGTGTCTGGCCGGCGCGCTTGCGCTGAAAGGCGAAGCCGGCGGCTTTTTCCGGATCGAAGAAGATCACCGCCTCGCAGGCGAGCCCGCCGTTCTTCGTCGCGCCAAGCGAGAGTGCGTCCACTCCGGCGCGCCAGGTCATCGACGCGGGCGAGACGTTGGCCGAGACGAGCGCATTGGCGAAGCGCGCACCGTCCATATGCACCGCGAGGCCCTCCTCGCGCGCGATCGAAGCGAGCGCCGCGACTTCGTCGGGCTGATAGACGGTCCCCGCCTCGCTCGCCTGACTGAGCGACAGCGCCGCCGGCTGGGACGTCTTGACCTGCCCGCGTGGGAAACGCTTCAACGCGGCGCGCAGCGCGGTGGGGGTGATCTTTCCCGCGACGCCGGCTATGCCCGCGAGCTTTCCCCCGGCAGTGAAGAACTCGGGCGCGCCGCACTCGTCCTCCTGAATATGCGCCTCCTCGTGGCAGAAGACCGCCTCCCATGGGCGGACCAGTGCGCCGAGCGCCAGCGCGTTGGCCGCGGTGCCGGTCGCGACGAGAAAGACCGACACGCGCCGCTCGAAAACCTCGGCAAGCAGCGCCTCGGCGCGCGCAGTGTATTCATCGGCGCCGTAGGCCGGCGCGCTGACGCGGCTGGACTGGACGATCGCCTCAAGAATTTCCGGCGCTACACCTGCGCCGTTGTCGCTTGCAAAGTTCATTTCGTCATGGCCCTGCCGTGCGGTCTGCGCCGCAGCGCGCGTTCATGCCTGCCCGGCGAACTCTTGGCAATCTCAAGATTTTGACGGGTTACAAAAAACTCAATTCGACGCTGCGTCGCGTCTTGTATCCAGCGAGGGTTTCTGGCAAGGTCAGCCAACATAGGACAGCCGTACTGACCATTTGTCGGTCTGATCGGCGCAAGGCGAAGAGCGATGTCGGACGCACCGATCAAACCGGATCGAAAAAAACCCGCCGCGTGAAGCCGTTTCGGCTGTCACGCCATCGCAGCCGTATGTGTCCAATACTAAGTCAGCAAATACTTGACGAACGACGGTCGGATTAGAGCGCGGCCGTGCGGGAGAGTGCAGAGATGAACTCCAGGGTCCAGCAAATCCAACACGGCGGCGACGCGCTCGGCGCTTCGCCCGCCCCAGCGGCCAGCGGACCAGCGGCGCGCGGCGCCGATCCGTTGCTGCCACGCGCGCAGGGTCTTTACGATCCCGCCAACGAACGCGACTCGTGCGGCGTCGGCGTCGTGGCCGACATGAGCGGTCGCAAGTCGCACGCCATTCTGCAAAAGGGCCTGCAGATTCTCGTCAATCTCGACCACCGCGGCGCCACCGGCGCCGACGCGACGCTCGGCGATGGCTGCGGCGTGTTGACGCAAATTCCGCACGAGTTCTTCGCGCTTGAATGCCACGCGCTCGGGTTGACGTTGCCCGAACCCGGCCATTACGCGATCGGGCAATTCTTCATGCCGCAAGACCCCGCCGCGCGCGCGGAGGTCGAAGCGATCGTCGAAGAGGCCGTCGTCGCCGAGGGCCAGATCCTTATCGGTTGGCGTGACAACCCGGTCGACAATTCGAGCCTCGGCGAGCGGGTGAAGGCGGTCGAGCCGGTTCAGCGGCAGATCTTCATCGCCCGCAACCCGAACATCTCCGACGAGGACGCTTTCGAACGAAAGCTGTTCATCCTGCGCAAGGTCATCTCCAACCGCGTCTATGCGGTCGGGAGCGAGCGGATGGCCGAATACTATCCCGTGTCGCTGTCGTGCCGCACGATCGTCTACAAAGGCATGGTGTTGGTCCACCAGCTCGCGCCCTATTACAAGGACCTGCTCGATCCCCGCTTCGAGACCGCGCTCGCGCTCGTCCATCAGCGCTTCGCCACCAACACGTTCCCGTCCTGGCGCCTCGCCCATCCCTATCGCTTCGTCGCCCATAACGGGGAGATCAACACGCTGCGCGGCAACGTCAATTGGATGGCGGCGCGCCAAGCCAGCGTCGATTCGGAATTGTTCGGCAACGATATCTCGAAGCTGTGGCCGATCTCCTACGAGGGTCAATCGGACACCGCCTGCTTCGACAACGCACTCGAATTCCTCGTGCGCGGCGGCTACTCGCTCGCCCACGCGATGATGATGCTGATCCCGGAAGCCTGGGCCGGCAATCCGTTGATGGACGAGGAGCGGCGCGATTTCTATGAGTATCACGCGGCGCTGATGGAGCCGTGGGACGGCCCCGCCGCGATGGCTTTCACCGACGGCCGCCAGATCGGCGCGACGCTCGACCGCAACGGCCTGCGCCCTGCGCGCTACTTCGTCACCGACGACGGCCTGTTCGTGCTCGCCTCGGAAATGGGCGTGCTGCCCGTGCCCGAAGAGAGCATCGTCGCCAAGTGGCGTCTACAGCCCGGCAAGATGCTCCTCGTCGATCTCGTCGAGCATCGCATCGTCTCCGACGATGAGATCAAGCAGTCGCTGTCGCGCGCCAACCCCTACCGGCGGTGGCTCGAGAAGACGCAGATCGTGCTCGAGGAGCTCAATCCCGTCGAGCCGCGCGCGTCGCGAACCGACGTGTCGCTGCTCGATCGCCAACAGGCCTTTGGCTACTCTCAGGAAGATCTCGCGTTCCTATTGTCGCCCATGGCGACGACCGGCCAGGAGGCCGTCGGCTCGATGGGCGCGGATACGCCGGTCTCCGCGCTGTCGGACAAGTCGAAGCTGCTCTACACCTACTTCAAGCAGAACTTCGCGCAGGTGACCAACCCGCCGATCGACCCGATCCGCGAGGAACTCGTGATGAGCCTCGTGTCGTTCATCGGGCCGCGGCCGAACCTGTTCGATCTCGCCGGCAACGCACGGCGCAAGCGGCTCGAAGTGCGCCAACCGATACTGACTAACGAGGATCTCGAGAAGATCCGCTGCATCGGTCATTTCGAGGATTCCTTCGACACCAAGACGCTCGACATCACCTATGCCGTCGAACAGCGCGCCTCCGGGATGGAGGAGGCGCTGCATCGCCTGTGCGAGCGCGCCGAAGCCGCCGTGCTCGGCCGCTACAACATCATCATCCTCTCCGACCGGCTGGTGGGGCCGGACCGCATACCGATTCCCGCCCTGCTCGCCACCGCCGCGGTCCATCATCATCTCATCCGCAAGGGATTGCGCACGTCGGTCGGTCTCGTCGTCGAGACCGGCGAGGCGCGCGAGGTCCATCACTTCGCATGTCTGGCGGGCTACGGGGCGGAGGCGATCAATCCCTATCTCGCTTTCGAGACGCTGACGGCGATGGCGAAGGATCTGCCGGAGGAAGTCAGCGCCTATGAAGTCGTCAAGCGCTTCATCAAGGCGATCGACAAAGGCCTGCTCAAGGTCATGTCGAAGATGGGCATCTCTACCTATCAGTCCTATTGCGGCGCGCAGATTTTCGACGCTGTCGGTCTCTCCAAGGCTTTCGTCGACAAGTTCTTCTTCGGTACGGCGACGCGGATCGAAGGCGCGGGTCTGTGCGAGGTCGCCGAGGAGACCGCTCAGCGCCACGCCGACGCATTCGGCGACTCGCCGGTGCTGCGCGCGGCGCTGGAGGTCGGCGGCGAATACGCCTATCGCCTGCGCGGCGAGGCCCACAGCTGGACGCCGCAAACCGTCTCGTTGCTGCAGCACGCGGTGCGCGGCAACGCCAAGGACCAATACGAGGCCTACGCCAAGCTGCTCAACGAGCAGAGCGAGCACCTTCTGACCATTCGCGGCCTGTTTCGCGTACGCGACGCCGAAGAGGACGGACGTCAGCCCGCGCCGCTCGCCGAAGTCGAACCCGCCGCGTCGATCGTCAAGCGCTTCTCGACCGGCGCCATGTCGTTCGGGTCGATCTCGCGCGAGGCGCACACCACGCTGGCGATCGCGATGAATCGCATCGGCGGCAAGTCCAACACCGGCGAGGGCGGCGAAGAATCCGATCGCTTCAAGCGCTTGCCGAACGGCGACTCGATGCGTTCGGCGATCAAGCAGGTCGCCTCCGGCCGCTTTGGCGTGACGGCGGAATATCTCGTCAATTCCGACATGATGCAGATCAAGATGGCGCAAGGCGCCAAGCCCGGCGAAGGCGGCCAATTGCCCGGGCACAAGGTCGACGCGGTGATCGCCAAGGTGCGCCACTCGACACAGGGCGTCGGCCTCATCTCGCCGCCCCCTCACCACGACATCTACTCGATCGAGGACCTGAAGCAGCTCGTCTACGATCTCAAGAACGTCAACCCGCGGGCGCTGGTGTCGGTCAAGCTCGTGTCCGAGGTCGGCGTCGGCACAGTCGCGGCGGGGGTCGCCAAGTGCAAGGCGGATCATGTCACGATCGCCGGTTTCGAAGGCGGCACCGGCGCTTCGCCGCTGACTTCGATCAAGCATGCGGGCTCGCCGTGGGAGATCGGTCTGGCCGAAACCCACCAGACGCTGGTGATGAGCGGCCTGCGCTCGCGCATCGCCGTTCAGGTCGACGGTGGCGTACGCACCGGACGCGACGTCGTCGTCGGCGCCCTGCTCGGCGCCGATGAATTCGGCTTCGCCACCGCGCCGCTGATCGCCGCGGGCTGCATCATGATGCGCAAGTGTCATCTCAACACCTGCCCAGTCGGCGTCGCCACCCAGGATCCGGTGTTGCGCAAGCGCTTCGTCGGCCAACCCGAGCACGTCATCAACTTCTTCTTCTTCGTCGCCGAAGAGGTGCGCGCCTTGATGGCGGCGATGGGCTACCGAACTTTCGACGAACTGGTCGGCCAGAGCCAGATGCTGGACAAGGCCGTGCTGGTGGCCCAGGGGAAGGCGCGCGGGCTCGATTTCTCGAAGCTCTTCTACAAGCCGACGCCATGGCCGACGGATGCGATGCACCATTGCACAGAGCAGGATCACGGACTGGAGGACGTGCTGGACCGCCGCTTGATCGCCGAGACGCGCGACGCCGTCGAGCACGGCACGCATGTGCGGCTCGAGATGCCCATCCGCAACTCGGATCGCTCCGCCGGCGCCATGCTGTCGGGCGAGATCGCGCGGCGCTACGGACACGCGGGCCTGCGCGACGAAGCGATCCACATCAAGTTCAAGGGCACCGCCGGCCAGAGTTTCGGCGCGTTCCTCGCCAAGGGAGTGACGCTCGAACTCGAAGGCGAGGCCAACGACTATGTCGGCAAGGGTCTGTCGGGCGGCCGCATCGTCGCCTACCCGCCCAAGGAGGCGACAAAGCTCGTTCCCGAGCGTTCGATCATCGTCGGCAATACGGTGCTCTACGGCGCCATCGCCGGCGAGTGCTATTTCCGCGGCGTTGCGGGTGAACGTTTTGGCGTTCGCAATTCCGGGGCCATCGCGGTCGTCGAGGGCGCCGGCGATCACGGCTGCGAGTATATGACCGGCGGCATCATCGTCGTCATCGGCGAGACCGGGCGCAATTTCGCCGCCGGCATGTCCGGTGGCATCGCCTATGTGCTCGACGAGTCGGGCGATTTCGCCGAGCGCTGCAACTTGTCGATGGTCGATCTGGAGCCGGTGGCGGCCGAGGAAGAGGCCATGCAGCGCCATCATCATTCCGGCGGCGATCTGCAGGGTCACGGCCGCGTCGACGTGATGAGCGACATGAGCCGCTTCGACGCGGAGCGCCTTCATCAATTGATCGCCAATCATGCGCGCCATACAGGCTCGACGCGGGCGCGCGAAATCCTCGAGAACTGGGAATCGACTCTGCCCAAGTTCCGCAAGGTGATGCCGGTCGAGTATCGCCGCGCTCTGGCCGAACTGGCCGCGAACCGGGAGAACGAAGTGCTGCTGGCGGCGGGAGAGTAAGCAAGATTGCCTCTCCGGTTGCGGGAGAGGGCGGGGCGCGCGACGGAGCGGTTTTCCGCGGAAGCGATTGGGCGGTTTCGAGACGCTGCTGCCTGATACACCGCGGAATACCCCAGCGGACCAACGCGCGAGATGGAGAAGTCGGGCCTCTTTCGGCTCGGCACTGAGTTTTGTGTTGCATCCAAGGGCGACGATCGCATGGGCAAGGTGACGGGTTTTCTGGAAATCGACCGCGCGGATCGGCGTTATGCGCCCGCCTCCGACCGCATTCGCCACTATCGCGAATTCACGCTGCCGCTGTCGGAGGAGTCGACGCGCAACCAGGCGGCGCGTTGCATGAATTGCGGCATACCCTACTGCCACAACGGCTGCCCCGTGAACAACCAGATCCCGGATTGGAACGATCTCGTCTATCGTGGCGACTGGCAGGAAGCGGCGCGGAACCTGCACAGCACCAACAATTTTCCCGAGTTCACCGGCCGCGTCTGTCCGGCGCCATGCGAGGCGTCGTGCACGCTCAACATCCAAGACACGCCCGTGACGATCAAGACGATCGAATGCGCGATCGTCGACCGCGCGTGGGCTGAAGGCTGGGTCAAGCCCGAGCTGGCCGCTCGCGCCACCGGCAAGCGCGTCGCCGTAGTGGGCTCCGGGCCGGCCGGGCTCGCCTGCGCCCAGCAACTCGCGCGCGTTGGCCATGAGGTGCATGTCTACGAGAAGAATGCCAAGGCGGGCGGCCTGTTGCGGTACGGCATTCCCGACTTTAAGCTCGAAAAGCGCCATATCGACAGGCGCGTGGCGCAGATGAAGGCGGAGGGCGTCGTCTTCCATTGCGAAACTCTCGTCGGGCGCGACGTCAGTGCGAGGTCGCTCGTCGATTCCTATGACGCGGTCGCCCTCGCCGGCGGTGCGGAAGCGCCGCGCGATCTACCGGCGCCGGGCCGCGACCTCGCCGGCGTGCATTTTGCCATGGATTTTCTGCCCCAGCAGAACCGCCGGGTGTCCGGCGAACCGATCGGGACCAACGAGCCGATCGTTGCCGCCGGGAAGCATGTCGTCGTGATCGGCGGCGGCGACACTGGATCGGATTGCATCGGCACGTCGATCCGCCAGGGCGCGCTCAAGGTGACGCAGCTTGAAATCTTAGCCATGCCGCCCAAGCAGGAAGACAAAATGCTGACGTGGCCGAACTGGCCGCTGAAGCTGCGCACGTCGTCGAGCCACGAGGAGGGCGCTGAGCGCGACTTCGCGGTGATGACGCGCGCGTTCGTCGGCGAGAACGGCGTCGTGACCGGCATCGATTGTGTCCGCGTCGACGATCGGATGCAGGCGATCGACGGCAGCGAATTCTTTCTGAAGGCCGACCTCGTGCTGCTCGCGATGGGCTTCATTTCGCCGGCGCGCGATGGGATGCTGAGCGAGCTCGCCGTCGCGCTCGACGGGCGCGGCAATGTTGCCGCCGACACGAGACGTTACG
This sequence comes from uncultured Alphaproteobacteria bacterium, assembly GCA_963813195.1. Classification (GTDB taxonomy): domain Bacteria; phylum Pseudomonadota; class Alphaproteobacteria; order Rhizobiales; family Beijerinckiaceae; genus Roseiarcus. The sequence goes on from CAWEYC010000033.1 coordinate 90,790, forward strand.
TCTCCAGCCACGAAAAAATCTTTGCCTGCGGCGATATGCGGCGCGGCCAATCCCTCGTCGTTTGGGCGATCCGCGAGGGGCGGCAATGCGCAGCGTCGATCGACGAGGCCCTAATGGGCGCGACCGTCCTGCCGAGGTGAGCCTCGCGAGCGGCGGTTAGGTCACCGCGACGACTTTGAAGGGCCTGAGTTCGCCCTCTTCACGGATCGAGACATATTCGCCGACGCGAAATTCATGGTCGCCTAGACGGTATCCGGACTCGTCCTCGTCAGGCGCGGCGGCCGATCCGTATTCGAATGCCCACGTCGAGCCTCCGCGCCCGCCGGGGCGATGCGCCAGAAGACCTCGCCGCGGCGCATCGCCGCCCCAGAAGCGGTGCACGAAACATTCCCCGCGACGCGTCTTCCAAGCCTCCACGTCGATCCGCCCGGATGCGGTCAACGGCGCGACGAACTCGTAGCCATGCCGACTCGAACCTTCCGGAAACTCTTTCGAGCGCGCCGCGTGCAGCGTCACTTTTTTCAAGGGGGAACGTGCAGGCACGGTCATTTGTCTTCCCTTCTTCTTGATGGTTGGTGCGGCGCCGGAGCATCAGCCGCGAATCAAAGCAAAGAGGCCTTCTTGCCGCTGCGCACGACCATCACCGTGCAGGACGCGTGGCGCACGATGGCCGCGGCGCTCGAGCCCAAGAGATACGTCGCCATCGAGTGCTTGTGCGCGCCGACGATGATGAGATCGGCCCGCCAGTCCGTCGCTTCGGCCAGCACCTCGGGATAGACGCCGCCGATGCGCACGACGGTCGAGAGCGTTTCCTTTGGCCTGGCGATGGTCGCCGCCATGCGTTCGAGCTCGGATTTCTCGTAGACCCCGAGTTCGTCGTAAACCGACTGTGGGATCACCGGCATGGGCGAGGCCACGATAATTGGGCTCGCGACGTGAATCAGGCGAATCTCGGAGTTGAAGGCCTCGGCGACGCCCACCGCTACACCGATCGCTTCCTTGGCAATCCCCGGTTCGCCGGTATCGATGGGCAGCAGGATTTTAGAAAACATGGCTGTTCTCCTCGTCGCCTCGCCGGCGCCGCCCCGCGGGCTCGAAGCACTCCCCGCTTCGGCGCTCCGCGCCGCGAGCATGCGCGCCTCGCGAAGGCCAAATCATTGATACAGCTCAATCCGCCTGGAGCGCGAGGAGCCGATGAGATCCGCCGCCCTCTCGAATTCCCCCCGGCGCGAGGCTTGCCACGAGCGCCACGACAGCGCAACATGAACGCGCCAATATCGGCGCTCGCGCGAGTGCGAGAAATCAGAGTTCGGGTAGGGAGGAGATCGGTATGAAACGGGCCAAAGTTGTATTGGCGTTCGCGGGGGCGCTTTGCGCCTATTTTTGCGGGGTGAGCGCGTACGCCGCCGACGCCAACAAGGTGGTGATTGGCGACATCGACGACATGTCCGGGCCCTATGCCGACGTGATCGGTCCGAGCGGCATCGAAGCGGTGAAAATGGCGATTGCCGACTTCGGCGGCTCGGTGCTCGGAAAGCCGATCGAAGTGCTCACCTTCGATCACCAGAACAAGCCGGCCACGGGAGTGGAGAAATTCCGGGAATGGGCCGACCAGGACGGCCTCAACATGGTGCTCGGGGGCTCGAACACTGGGGTCAGTCTGGCCCTCAACGCCGCCGCCAAAGACAAGAAGGTTCCGTTCTTCGCCATCGGCGCGGCGGGGGCTTCGCTCACCGGCAAGGATTGCACGCCCTATACGATCCATTACGGCTACGACACGACCGCGCTCGGCAATGGGACCGCGAAGACGATCCTCGATCAGGGCGGCAAGTCGTGGTTCTTCCTCACCGCCGACTACGCGTTCGGCACCCAATTGCAAAACGCGGCATCGGAAGTGGTGAAGACGGGCGGCGGAACGGTGGTGGGCGCCGTTCGCGTTCCGCTCGGGACCTCGGACTTCGCCTCCTATCTGTTGCAGGCGCAAAGTTCGGGCGCGCAGGTTCTCGGTCTCGCCAACGCCGGAACCGACTTCTCCAATTCGCTGAAGGCGGCCAACGAATTCGGCCTCACCAAGTCGATGAAGCCCGCGGCGTTGCTCGCCTTCCTCACCGATATCAAGGCCATCGGCCTTGATGCGGCTCAGGGCCTTTATCTCACGGCCGGATGGTACTGGGACCTCAACGACAAGAGCCGCGAATTCTCGAAACGGTTCTTCGCCAAGACCAACCGCGAGCCGACCTTCCCGCAGGCGGCGTACTATTCGGCGACGCTGACCTATTTGAACGCTGTCAAGACGGCCGGCTCCACTGATCCCGACAAGGTGATGGAGGCGCTGCACAAAGCCAGGATCGACGACATGTTCACGTCGGACGGCGTGATCCGCCCAGACGGCTTGCTGGAGCACGACATGTACATCATGCAGGTCAAGACGCCGTCCGAATCGAAGGGCCCCTGGGATTTCTATAAGCTCGTGAAAACGATGAAGGGCGCCGAAGCCTTCGGCAAGCTCGCAGACTCGACCTGCCCGCTGGTCAAGAAGTAACTGATATATGAGCGCGCCTCGCGCTGGCCTTCGGCCAGCGCGATCCCCCTCCCCTCAATGCTGCAAGACGGACTGACTCGGCGCGGGCTCGATCGGCGGATGCCGTTTCGAGCCCAGTGCGGGCGACGCGTCGGCGTGCTCTCGTGCGCGTCGCGATCAGTCGGCTCAGTGCGACATGAACACCGGCACCGTCATGCTGCCCAAGAGCGTTCGCGTTACGCCGCCCAAGATCGCCTCCCGAAGAGGTGAGTGTCCGTAAGCGCCCGCCACGATCACATCCGCGCTCGTATCCGCGACGTGCGAGAGCAAAATATTGCCCGGGTCGCCCTCGCCTGGAATGCGCCGGAAGCGCGCGTCGACGCCCCCTCGGTAAAACCGACGCGCCATGCGCTCGCCGCCCGACACGACAAATCGCGAGGCGGCCGCAGAGCCCATGGCGACGATCTCAACATGCGCAGCGCGCTCGAGCAGAGGCGCCGCGTCGCCGATGGCGCGCGCCGCGGCGACGCTGCCGTCCCAAGCGGCGACGATCCGTTCGAATCGCGCCGGCTCACTTTGGATGCCGGGCACCACGAGGACAGGACGCCCGCTTTCCGCGATGATCGAGTTGGCGAGGTTGGCCAGAGTCGGCGGTTGTCCCGGTTCGACTTGCTCGACGAGGACCAAATCGAAGCCGCGGGCGAATAGCGGCACCTCCCTCGGCTGGACGTTGTTTCGGTCGTCGAAATCCAGGATTTCGACATCCACGCCAGCCGTCTTGGCCCGCGCGCCGAACTCCTCGAGCATTTGCCGGGCGCGCGCTTCGCGCGCAGTTTGGTCGCCGCGAGCAAACTCATAGCGCGCCTCGAGCGATCCGTCGGTCAGCAGCGTCAGGTCCCGTCGGGGCTTCGCCACAGTGAGTTGCGCTTCGAACCGCCGCGCGAAAGAGAGGGCGTAGGGAGTCACCGCCTTATCGGATTGTTCGAGAACGACGAGGATGTCCTTGAGCATGTTCGAGCCCCCGAGATCTGGATGGATTTGGAGGCGACTCTTTTCCCACGTTGCTCCGGACACGAGTTGATTTACCGCAATCTCACGAGCTCGCTGCCGAAGCGTCGATCGGCCCGGTTTGGGTTAACGCTTTGTTGGGCCTGAATCGAGTTTGGCGAACGAAGGGTGAAAAAGAACGGTAAAAATCTCCTCGTCCGCTCGCCACGCGGACGGATGGAGATCTTGTTATGCGTCGTTACGCCTCGTCGCTTCTACCCCTAGCCCTTTTGCTCGCTGCTTCCGACGTCAAGGCGGATGATCTCTATCGAACGAACTCCGGCCCTAACGGCGCCGACTTTTCCGGCGTCGAACTCGGTCCCGATCTTGGCGTCGGACTGGGCGCGGCCGGTTCGGCCAATATCTCCGGTCCCGCCGGCGGCGCGCATGTCGGCTACAATTTTCAGGCTTCCCGAGTGGTCGGCGGCGTCGAGGCTGACGGGATGTTCAGCTCGATCCAGAGCGGCACGTTCGGCACGGCCTCCTTCAAACAGGACTTCCTGTCCTCCGCCCGCGCCAAGGGCGGCTATGCCTTTGGCAATCTGCTGGCCTACGGCACCGTCGGCTGGGCCTGGTCGACGACGAGCTATCAGAATCTCGGCGTCTCCAGCAGCGAGACCGTCCGAGGCATCGCCTACGGGTTGGGCGCCGAATACGCGATCACGCGCAATGTTTCGCTGCGGGCCGAATTGCTGCGTTACGACTTCGACGGCGCAAACTATGCGACGCCGTTCGCGTCGCAATCACTGACGACGTCGACGAACGTCGTGCGCGTCGGCGCGAGCGTTCATTTCTGAGGAATGCCGGAGGCGCGGGCCCCTACCCCCACGCCTTACCAGCCAGCTTGCGCGCGATTGCGCAGGAACGCGTCGGCGAGAACGCAAGCGACCATCGCCTCCCCCACAGGCGCGGCGCGAATGCCGACGCACGGGTCGTGCCGCCCCTTGGTGACGATCTCCGTCTCCTCGCCCGCGCGCGTGATCGTCCGGCGCGGCGATAAAATGGACGAAGTCGGCTTGACGACGAATCGAGCGACGATCGGCTGCCCGGTGGCGATGCCGCCGAGGATCCCGCCGGCGTGGTTGGAGAGGAACACCGGCCGCCCGTCGGCGCCCATACGCATCTCGTCAGCGTTCTCTTCGCCCGAGAGCTCGGCCGCCGCAAAGCCGTCGCCGATCTCCACGCCCTTGACCGCGTTGACGCTCATCAGCGCACTCGCCAACTCGCTGTCGAGTTTGCCGTAGATCGGCGCGCCCCAGCCGGCGGGAACGCCCTCGGCGACGACTTCGACCACAGCGCCGATGGAAGAGCCCGCCTTGCGCACCTCATCGAGATAGTCGGCAAAGCGCGCCGCAGCCTCGGCGTCGGGGCAAAAGAACGGATTGCGGGCGACTTCGTCCCAATCCCAGCGCGTGCGATCAACCTTCAGCCTACCCATTTGCACGAGAGCGCTGCGAATCGTCACGTCAGGCACAACCTTGCGGGCGATCGCGCCGGCGGCGACGCGGGCTGCTGTTTCCCGCGCCGAGGAGCGGCCGCCGCCGCGATAATCGCGAATGCCGTACTTGGCTTCGTAGACGTAGTCCGCGTGACCGGGACGATATTTGTCTTTGATTTCGCTGTAGTCCTTGGAGCGCTGATCGACGTTCTCGATGTAGATGGCGATCGGCGCCCCAGTCGTAACCTGGCGACCGCTGCGCTCGTCGACCATCACGCCCGAGAGGATGCGCGCTTCGTCGGGCTCGCGGCGCTGCGTGGTGAAGCGGGACGTTCCCGGCCGGCGGCGGTCGAGGTCGGTCTGGATATCGGCGACATCCAGCGGGATCAGCGGCGGGCAACCGTCGACGACGCAGCCGATTCCGGCCCCATGGCTTTCGCCGAAGGTCGTTACGCGGAAAAGATGACCGAACGTATTGTGGGACATGGGCTGAACTCCGCCGCTTCTTACGGAGCCGCCGCTCCCGCGTCAAACCCGGCCGAGGACGCACGATGACGCCACGCCCGCGATCAAATCGGCGGCGCGCGGGCAAGACGGCGCCCGGAGTCGCAAATCGTTCATCGTCAATTCATATTCGATTGGTCATTGAATATAGGCGTCGATCATCGTATTCGCAGACTTGCAACGGAGAAATAAAATGCTGAAGAAGCTTGCCGCGATCGGCTTGGGGGTCTCACTCATTCTGGCGCCGGTCGTAACGATGGCGCAGACCACGCCGGCTCCCGAAGCCACCCCGGGCGCCGCCGCCCCGGAGAAGCCCATGGCCGAGAAGCCGATGAAGAAGCACGTCACCAAGAAGCACACCGCCAAGAAGCATCACACGGCTAAGAAGCCCATGGCCGAGCCGGCCACCGAAGCGCCGAAGTCGTAATTCGCTTCCACGAGTGAAGCGTGGGATGCGAGGCGAAAGCCGGCGCTCCTTGCGCTAAAATCAACGGCCGCGTTCGCCCGATGGGCGGGGCGGCCGTTTCCTTTGGGGAATATGCCCCCAAGTTTAGCCGCTCGGGAGCGTAGAATGGCGCGGGTCGACTTCTGGTACGAATTCGCCAGCACCTATTCCTATCCCGCCGCGATGCGAGTCGGCGCCCTCGCCGCAGAGCGGGGAGTTACAGTCGTCTGGCGACCGTTCCTGCTGGGCCCGCTGTTCGCTGAACAGGGTTGGCGCGATTCGCCATTCAATATCTACCCGACAAAGGGGCGCTACATGTGGCGCGACATGGAGCGCATCTGCGACGCGCTCGGCCTGCCCTTGCGGCGCCCCGACCCCTTCCCGCAGAATAGTCTCCTCGCCGCGCGCGTTGCGCTCGCGCTCGACGGTGAGAGTCGCGCCGCTTTCTCCCGCGCGGTCTATCGCGCGGAATTTGCCGAAGGCCGGACGATTAGTGAACTCGAGACGCTCGCGGCCGCGCTCGACGCAGTCGGCGTCGATCCCGTAGAGGCGCTCGCGCTCGCGCAAGACAGCGCCAACAAGGAGCGCCTGAAGGCCGAAAGCGCGTTCGCCAAGAGCCTCGGCTTGCCCGGCGCGCCCTGTCTGGTCGCGCACGACGGCGAGATTTTCTGGGGCAATGACCGGCTTGAGCAAGGGCTCGACTGGGCGATCGCCGCGGCCGCCGCGGGTCATGGCGGCTAGGCGGCCTACTCCGCCAGGCAGCACCTCTTGTACTTCTTGCCACTGCCGCAAGGACACGGATCGTTGCGGCCGACGTCACGGAACGGGTTGATGTAGGGCCCCTCATCGCCGGGCGCTTCGTCGTTCAGAGCCTCGTCCTCTCCCAATTCATCGTCTTCAGGAGCCGTCCAGGACGAGAGCGCTTCGACCGCGTCGTCGAAGGGACGAACGCCGTCGGCCTGGAAACCGGCGAGGCCGGCGGCGTCCTCGTGAGCGAGCCGAACCTGCTCGTCGAAATCGGCCAGGCTGAATTCGGCTTCGCCGATGAATTCGTCCTTGTTCAAGGTCGCGACGTCGAGACGCAGATCGTCGTAGCCGAGATTGGCGGCGGTCGCCGCCCATGTCGCCCAAATCAGGGATTCACTTCGCGGCTTCATCTCGCGGCGCAGGCGTCTGAGATAGGCGCGGGTCCCGTCGTCGTCGAGAACGCCCTTCGCGCGCACGAGATAGCCGAAGGCCTCGAGCGCGGACGACCGGGCGTACTCATCGCCGCCCTCCGACTCGATCGCGCGCTTGAGCGGCGCGAGATCGCCGTCGAAGACGTTGATGAGAACGCCGCTCAGCGTCTCCGTCACGCCGTCGCCGAGCAGGTCGACGATGATCTCGTCGTCGGCGATCAAGTCGCACAGCGGCGTATAGGCGCGCTCGTCATGTTTCTCGCCGCAGAGATGGACGATGTAGAAAAGCTCGTCCATCGCCGCATCGGTCCGGTTCGCGCCCGCGGCGAAGGCGCGCAGTCTCGCGATGAATCGCGGCGAGGCTTCGTCCCAATGGTCGAGCGCCCATTGCATCGCCGCGAGCGGTGGCTCCTCGGCGCCGACGAACAGGCGCAGGGCTTCGTCAACATTCATGGCGGCGGCCTCGTCGTCTCGAAATCAAACCATCATGGCCGCGAGCGCCCAAGCGCGCAACGATCATGGCTTTCCCCACAGCGTCCGGGCGGCGCCGACGAGCAGCGCGATTCCGGACCCCAGCAGCAGCGCCAGCACCACGCGCTCGAAAGTCTTCTCGCTGAAGCGATGGTAGAGCCGCGCCCCGATGTAGGAGGGGACCAGCATCGCCGGCGCGACGAGACCGAATAGATGAAATGCCGTCGCGTCGAGCGTTCCCGTGCGCGCATAGGCGGTCAGCGTCAACACGTGCATGGCGATATTGTAGACTTGCATCGTTGCGCGGCGAAGATCGCGCTTCCAGCCGCGCAATTGCGTCCAAATGGCAGGAACGGTTCCGGACATCCCGCCTAGGCCGCCGAGCACACCGCCGACCAGGCCGGCGAAGGCGTCGAGCCCGCCGCCGCCCGCTTTGACCCGCGGCGGATCGCGAACCAATAGGCCGAAGAGCGCGTAGAGCGTCAGCAGAGCGCCGATCGCGAACCTGAAACGCAGGGGATCGGCGTTATGCAGCAGGAAGACGCCGACCGGCACGCCGAGGGCGCCGCCGACGACGAGCGGCCCGATGCGCCTAAGATCGAAGGCTCCGCGCACGGAGGCGAGGCTCGCGACCTGCCCGAGCAACGCGCCGAAGACCGCGAGCGGCGCTGCGATCTGCGGCGGCAGCGCCCAAGCCCAAAGACCCATCGCGACCAGGGAGAACGCGAAGCCTGAGATGCCCTGGACAAAGCCCGCCAACGCCGCTCCCAGCGCGACCATGCCGATCAGCAGCCAGGAATCAGGCATTGCGAGCGCTGCTCACGATTCGGAGCGACGCTTCAACGCGGCCTCGCGGATGGCGCTCAGCGTCGTCGCCGGCGTGATCGCCTCCGGGTCCACCTTGACATGCAGGATCGCCGGCTTGCCCGATTGAAGCGCGCGTGTGAAAGCGGGCAGGAAGTCCGCGGTGTCCTCGACCGTTTCGCCGTGGCCGCCGAATGCGCGCGCGTATGCGGCGAAATCGGGATTGCGCAATTGCGTTGCACTGATTCGGCCGGGGTATTCGCGCTCCTGGTGCATGCGGATCGTGCCGTACATGCCGTTGTCGATCACCACGACGATGATGGCCAGGTCATACTGCACGGCGGTGGCGAACTCCTGCCCGTTCATGAGAAAGTCGCCGTCGCCGGAGAAGGCGACGACAGTGCGGCCGCCGAACACGCGCTTGGCGGCGATCGCGGCCGGCACGCCGAAGCCCATCGAGCCCGAAGTCGGCCCGATCTGCTGATTGAAACGGCGAAAGCGCAGAAAGCGGCCCGGCCAGATCGCGAAATTGCCGGCGCCGTTGGTGAAGAAGGCGTCCGGCGCCGCCTCGCGCAATTGCAGCATGATCTGACCGATCTGCACGCGTCCCGGATTGGGCGGCGCCTCATCGCTCCAGGCGATATAGTCGGCGCGGGCGTTCCGCGTCGCATCGCTCCAGGGGATCGCGTTCGGCGGTTGCAGCCCCTCGAGCGCCGCGCAGAACGCCGGCGGCGTCGCGACGACGCCGAGGCGTGGATGATAGACCCGGCCAATTTCCATCGCGTCGGCGTGCACGTGGACGAGCGTTTGGCGCGGTTGCGGAATCGCGAACAGCGTATAGCTCTGCGAGGGCATTTCCGACATCCGGCCGCCAATCAGAAGGACGAGATCGGCCGCCTCGATGCGCGCCTTCAATTTCGGGCTCGGCCCGATTCCGATCTCGCCGACGTAATTGGGATGGCCGCCGTCGACGAGACTCGCCCGGCGGAACGAGGCCGCGACCGGGAGATCGAAGCGCTCGGCGAAACGCATGAAGGCGGCGCCGGCGCGCTCGCTCCAGCCGCCGCCGCCGAGAATCGCGATCGGGCTCTTCGCCGCCCACAACATCTTTTGCAATTCGGCCATTTGCGTCTGGCCCGGCCAGATCGCCGCCGGCTCGACGCGCGGCGCGGCGGCAACCGCCGCCGCCTCGGTCAACACGTCCTCGGGCAGCGCGATGACGACCGGGCCCGGGCGGCCCTGCATCGCCACATGGAACGCGCGTTGAACGATCTCGGGCAGACGCGATGGATCTTCGACCTGGGTCGCCCATTTGGCGGTCGAGCCGAAGAACGCGTGATAGTCCATCTCCTGGAAGGCGCCCCGCCCTATCATGGCGCGCTCGACCTGACCGATGAACAGGATCATCGGAGCCGAATCGTGCTCGGCGACATGGACGCCGTGAGCGGCGTTGGTGGCGCCGGGGCCGCGCGTCACGAAACATATTCCCGGTCGCCCGGTGAGCCGCCCCTCGGTCAGCGCCATCATCGCCGCGCCGGCTTCCTGTCGGCAGACCGTAACCGCGATCGCGGCGTCGTGCAGCGCGTCGAGCGCTGCTAGATAGGATTCGCCTGGCACGCAATAAACTCGCTCGACGCCCTGGGCGACGAGTTGATCGACGAGAATCTGACCACCGGTTCGCGCAGGCGCGGCTTGCGTCACGAAACGCTCCTCTCCTGAGGGGAAGTTGCGCGCCTGTTTGGCAGGAAGGACAGCCGGCCGCAAGCGGGCGCGCGGCGAAGGCGGCAGCTCGATTTCAAGGGTTGGCGAAGGGAGATGCCGTCGCACCCGAAATGTGGGAACCGCCACATCGGATGAGCGCCCGAAGTCGTATGTTGAGTCTCAATGCAAGCGGTTCGTTGAGATCCGGGCAGCCCCTCAAACAAGGTTTCAATCTCCGCCAAGCATTTTCTGAAGGATGAATCACATGCGAACGATGCTTCAGCTTGAAGTCGCCGGCATTGTTCTAGCTCTGAGCTGTGTCGGCGCGGAAGCGCTTCCGCTTGGCGGTCAAGCGCTCGATCCCTACGCGACATTCAACGAACAATCCCTGACAGATAATTCGGCCTCACAGGCGACCGTGGGGCATTCGACGCCGGCCATGGGGCCCCGGTTGGTCGGCGCCATGGAAACCCATAGCGTTCAGCCGCCGCGAGGCGGCGCCGAGACGAGCACAAGCCAGTTCATCCTGTTTGTGGTCACCGGCGTCATCGTCGGTCTCTCCGCTGTCGCCGCCATCGCGGTGCGTATCGTGGACGGCCTGGAGTTCTCCCCCGGCGGAGTCTCGGAGCAACCGCCTTATGCGTTGCTGCGTTCCAATCTCGCAATCCTGGATGGCTTGTTCAGAGGATATTCCAGACACGAGACGCAGACGTGAGCGGGCTCGTAGGGTTGGTCCGGATCAACCGGCATGCGTCGCCGACCCTATTCCGCTTCCGCGACTATGCGCCGCAGCAGATCGGGGTCCGTCAAGACGATTGCGCCTTGCGTCCGCGCAATGGCGCCGCTTCGCTTGAGCGCGTTGAGGAATTTCGTCACAGCCTCGCGATGCGTGCTGATCCGGGCGGCGAGCTCGGCGTGGGTCGGCGGCGGCGAGACAATTACGCGGCCGTCCGTCGTAGTTCGCGAAAGCCGAAGAAGCTCCGAGTAGAGGCGGTGGCGCGCGTCCAGATTCGCGCGCTCGTTCGTCCGGTCGTTCAGCGCGCGGATCCCGGTCACGAGCGTTTTCAGAACCTTCTCGCGGACGTCGGGGTGGCGGTGGATCGCCTCCCAAAACACAGGCGCGGTCATGCGCGCGACGACCGTATCCGCAATGGCCCGAATAGCGGCCGAGCGCGGCAAGCCGTCGATGGCCGAATATTCGCCAAAATATTCGCCCGGATGAATATCGCGCAGAATTATTTCCCGGCCGGAGGTCACGATCACGACCCTCGCGTGGCCGCTGTGGACGAAAAAGACGTCCGTCCCTTCCGACTGATAGTCGATCACCCATTCGCCGGCCCCGACCTTGCGCCAAATGCAGCGGGTGTCGAGGGAGCGAATCTCATCGGCGTCGAGCGAAGCGAACAGCGGCATTCGCCCAAGTGTTTCCGACTCGCGGATCATTCGCGTGAGGCTCCGTCGGCGTGAGACTCCGTCGCGCCGCTTCAATCTTACCAGACGACCTCGAATATTCGATGGGTTCCCGAGAGACCCTTGAGCTGCTTCTCGCCAGCAGACACGAAGCGGAGATCGCCGGCATTCGCCGTGAGGTCGTGCAGGGTCGACGAGACGAGGATCTGCCCACCCTGTGCGAGTGTAGCGATGCGCGCGGCGAGAATCACCGCCTTTCCGAAGTAGTCGGAGAATTCGTTGATCGCCTCGCCGACGTGCAATCCCATCCGGACCCGGATCGGCAGGTCGGGATGGCTTTCGCAGTACGCGGCGAGCGATCGCTGCACCGCGATTGCGCATAGGGCGGCGCGGCGCGCGCTCGAGAACGCAATCATGAAGCTGTCGCCGTGCGTCTTCACTTCGTGACCCCGATGGGTCGCGACCTGATGACGAAAGATTTCATTGTGGATGCGAACGACCTCGTGAGCGCGCAAGTCGCCCAGCCTTTCGTAAAGTGACGATGAATTTTCGATATCGGAGAATAGGATCGTCACGGTATTCTCGAATAACGCGCGCGCACTCAGGTCACGCGCTCGCGAGATCGCCGAGGCCACCACAGCATCGAAAGCTTCCTCTGTCCCGATCCCCGCCGGCAACCGAATTTCGACCTCCGCTTCGTCTTCGCTCAGGCTGCCGGCAGCGTTGGCGCGACTCGACTCGGGCGCCGCGTCGCCGACGCTGACCTTCTCCAACTTTTGTCCAAGACGAACCAAGTTCATCGCTTCGGCGGCCTGTCGCGCCGATGCGATCAATTCACGCGCTCTGGCGCGGTCAGCGTCCGCGCCGCGCGTCAGAAGCATGGTCGCGAGTTCGCACTGCGTGTGCGCCACCCAGACGGCGGCTCGGATTCTTCGGTTCGCGGCCAGGGCAGCCTCGAAATGAGCCTCGGTATCCGCAGGCCGGTCCAGCACGGCGGTCAGCTTGCCGAGCGCGAAGGCGATCGAGCCGTACGTATAGACGTTTCCGAGCATGGCGTTGTGCGAGGCATAGGGGGCGAGCAACTGATAGAGAATCGCTGCGTGTCGCCGCTCGCCGAGTTCGGCGCAGACCTCGGCCAGCACGAACATGGATGGCAACCAGTTCCAATCGCGCTGCACGAGGCGGAACTCGCCTTCGGCCAGGCGCTCGAACTCGATCCGCGCCTCGTCCGCCCTTCCAAGCTGCAGAAGGCTGAGTTGCAGGGCGCATCGTGCGAACACGATCAAGGGATTCTGTGCGATGAAGCCTCTCAGGGTCGGCTCGAGTTCACCAAAGCGGCCGCGCTCCCACAGCGCCATGCCACGCTGAATAAGAAACGAGTTGGGCGTCAGCGGACGGCCGCTCTGCTGGCCCGCTGCAAAGGCCTGCTGCGCCAGAGTCTCGCACTCGTCGAGACGCCCATCCATCAGCGCGCGCATGCCCTGGAGCAACAATCCGCGCTTGAACCGATCGCGCAGTTCGGCTTCAGCGGTCAGAAATTCGCGCTCCTCGATGTCGGCGCCGACGATGTCGCCCGCTTCGAGCAGATCGGCGACCCTGTAATAGCGGGCCTCGAGGGCGAAATCGCGCTCACCTGCGAGCTCCGCGATCGTGATCACTTCGCGCGTGTCGGCCAGCCGCTGTTCGAGGCTGTCCGGGTTGCGCAGCGAGAGCCAGCGGCCCCAGAGCGCGACGATCGAGGTGTGGGGATGATCGACGCTCTTCGCCATCTCGGCGGCTTGCTGACAGAGAACGACGGCCTGCTCGCGCTCCGACCAGTAGAGCTCGATTCCCAGCCGGGCCAGCACCTGGGCGAGGAGCGGGCTGTCCACTTCGCCGAGCATTCCCCTCGCCTCCTTGAGGAGCTGGACGAGAGCGTGATCGGTGACTCCGGAATTGCTGAGGATGCGGCCAGGCGCCAGCACGGCGCGCGCAAACAGCTCGGGTCTTTTGACGCGGCGCGCAATGTCAGTGGCCCTGAGACAAGTGTCGCGCGCCCCCGCCAAATCGCCTGTCTTCACCTGAGCTTCGCCGAGATCGCACAGCAGTTCCGCCTGGAATGGATCATCGCCGGCGCGCTTGAGAGCGAGCGCTTCGATGGCGTTGCCCAGATGATGCGCCGCCTCCTCATAGGCCAATTGCTTCTCGGCCACCCGTGCGGCCTGCCTCGAATATTCGATCGCCGGATCGGCGTCGCCAGGCGACGCGCTTGCGCAGTAGTGGTACGCGATCTCGGCATACGGCTCCCTCGATGGATTGAGAGCGCGGATCGCTTCCGCGACGACGCGATGCAATGTGCGGCGCCGACCCGCAGGCAGCGCGTCGTAAAGGGCCTCGCGTATGAGGGCGTGACGAAAGCTGTAACGTCCCGCGGCGCCGCGGACCTCGTGGATGAGTTCGAGCGAAACCGCCTCATCGAGAAGCTCGGTCACGGCCTCGCGTGTCATTCCGCTGGCGGCTTCGAGGCTGTTGAGGGCGAAATCGCGTCCAATGACGGAGGCGATATCGAGAACATTGCGAGCGTCTTCCGGCAGCGGATGGATAAGGCTCTTGATGAACTCGACTACGCCGCGCGGAATCGTCAGGCGGCTCGGCGCGGGCGACGCATCGCTCGCCAGCTGTCCCTCTGCCGCCATCTGCCGCAGAACGCCGTCGAGGAAGAACGGATTGCCTTCGGTCATATCGGACAGCCGATGGACCAGCGCGCTGTCGGCGGAGATCCCCCACCCGAGTTCGATATACCGGCCGATGTCGGATTCGCCGAGGCCGCGTAGCGGGAACGCAGCGCCCTCGCGCTCCGCTTGGGCGATCAGCGCGGCGAGCTCGGGTTGAAGCTTGATTTCGACCTCGCGATACGTCCCGATCACCGTCTCGTGCGAACTCTGGACGTGTCTCGACAATGCGACCAGCATCAGCAGCGACGTGGGATCGGCGGCGTGGAGGTCGTCCAGCACGAGCAGCAGGGGTTGAGCGTCGGCCGCCTTGCGCAGGAAGGAGACGATGGAATCGAAGAGCCGAAAACGGGCTTTCTCCGGCTGGCCCAACGAAGCGCTCGGCAATTCGGGCACGTCGCCGATCTGATTGCGGAGTTCCGGCACGATCTGCGCGATCTCGGCCGCGTCCGGCCCGATCCAATTCGACAGCACGATAGGCTCGGCGGTCCTCGTCAGGCCGCGCAAAACCTGCACCCAGGGCCAGTAGGCCGGCGCTCCGCCATATTCCCAGCATCGGCCCCACAGCACTCGCACGCCCTGCGCCGCGGCGTAGGACGCCGCCTCGCTGGCGAGCCGGCTCTTACCGACGCCCGGTTCGCCCGCGATCGTGAACAATCGTCCGCGACCGGCGATCGCGCCGTCTATGCCAGCGCACATTTCCGCCAGTTCTCGCCGCCGGCCGACGAAGTTCTCTCCGCCACGGTTGAGGTCAGGCTCGCGCATTCGCACTTGATCCAGGCCAGAATGACAAACCCAGCATACCTTGACAAAATTCTTTGCCGAACGCTACTCTAATCTATCTTCTTTTCTACATGTACAAGTCGCACTGCGATTGAATCGCTTTAGCGACGTCGCTGAAACCCAAGGGGGGAGCAAAAGTGGCCGACAATAGCGAGACGCTAAACGGCTTTCTCGAAGCCCTCAATGACCACGATGTCGATAAACTGATGTCGCTATTTTGCGACGATGACCAAAATCTCGGCGTTCCCTTCGTTGGCATCGCGCTGCGCGGGCCCCAGTTCAAATTCAAGTCTAGTATAAGAAAGTTGTTCGCCCAACTGCTTAGCATCTCGTTTCAGGACATGGCGTGGACGCCGGCGGCCCCACTGCGACTGACGGACGGAAATACGATTGCCGTCGAGATCGACGTCACTGCGAAACATGTGCGGGAGTGGTTCACGGATTCATTCAAGTCGCCTCCTCTGTCGCACATCGATCAAGCGACGATTGATGACTTGGGTGCGAACAAGAGGAAAATGGACATCCCAGCGTGTGCCGTTTTCACGTTCGGCGACGACCATCGCGTTCAGCAGCTCGCGATCTATATGGATCGCTACAAGATGATGGACCAACTCGCGCCGCCGGGTTGGACGCATATCGGCCTTCCCAAGCGTGCGAATTCAACCGCTGAAGCGCAATCCAATGCAACGCGCGGCCGGCGCATCACGATTACTATTGAGGATTGACGCGGGGGCGTATGTCTGGGCCAGCGCCATTCGCGTGATTACGAGCTGGGCGTCATCGTTCCGCCAGTTCTCATGGTGCAGAGTCGGCTCATCTGGAGAGTGACTGGAATGGGCAATCCCTCAACGCTCAGCAACTTCGAGAAGTACGTCAACGCTCAGGACGTCGCCAACCTGATGAAGCAGTTTTGCCAGGACTACCCAAACGCCGGCAACCCCCAGTTTCCGTGTCTTGGCATTACCGATCATGGCCCGGCATTTAGGGGGACGAGCGATGTCAACTCCTTCTTCGCACAGCTTTTTAAGTCGTTTCCCAAAATGCAGTGGATTTGGCCGCCGGTCAGCGCTCCAGGCGCCCCGCAGCTCGCTTCGGCAGACGGATACACGATAGGCGTCCAGATGGATGTCACCGGTCAGTACCAAAAAGCCTGGTTTCCGCATGGCGTTCGACACTATTCGATGCCGCTTTCTCAACTCGCAGACGATGCAAACGGGGGTGCGTTGGGCAGAGTTGCGGGCGACCACAACGGGCTGCCCGCGTTCGCAGTTTTTTCTTTCGACAACTCGTCCCTGATCTGCCAACTTCAAATCTACTTGGATCGCTACGCGATGATGCAGTCCATCGGGTTGTCTTGGCACCCTTGACGGGAATGCGGGCCGATCCGGCGCAGGTAGAGGCTGAACGATCGCAATCCAGCAATTGAAGCGGATCGGCGTCGCCCACTGACCTCGTTCGCGGGAGAGCGGCGAACGGCGCACGTATGAAGCAATCTAACGGAGTCCGCCCCTGTCAGCCGAAGGCCTTCTCGCAAGCGATTTCGCCACCTTGCCAGAGTTGATCCGCGCCCACGCCGATGAGCGCCCGAACCATCTCGCGCTCGTCGAGGGCGGCGAAACGCTGACCTATAGCGAGCTTGCCGCCCTGATGGACCGCATCGCGTTCTCTCTGCAACGTGACGGCGTGCGCAACGGCGACGCCGTAGCGATCTGCGCGCGGACCTCGATCAATTACGGCGCAGCGTTCTGCGGCGTCTTGGCGGCTGGGGCCGCCGTCGCGCTGCTTGCGCCGTCCTCGACGGCGGCAAGCCTGACGATGATGCTGAGGGACAGCGGCGCCAAACTGTTCTTGCTCGACCGCGAAACGGCCGACGCCTTGAAGGATACGGGCGACGGAGAAGCCGTCCGGCGCATCGCGCTCGACAACAGCGAGGCTGCGGAGCCATTCTCCGGTTGGCTCGGCCCGATCGGCGCGACGCCGGCGGAAGTCGCCATCGCCCGCGAACAGGCGTTCAATATCATCTATTCCTCTGGCACGACGGGCTCGCCCAAAGGCATCGTCCAGTCGCATCGGATGCGGTGGGGACAATTCAAGCGGCTGGTCTATCGTGACGCCGTGATGGTCGTCTCGACGCCACTCTACTCGAATACGACTCTCGTCGCCTTCCTTCCGACGCTCGCCCACGGGGGCACGGCGGCCCTGATGCCAAAATTCGACGCCGAGCAATTTCTTCGCGTCTCGCAAGAGCGCCGCGCGACGCACGCGATGCTCGTTCCCGTGCAATATCGTCGGATTATGGAGCGCGCCGATTTCGAGCGCTATGACCTCTCGAGCTATGTGTTGAAACTCTCGACCAGCGCGCCCTTCCCCGCCGCGCTGAAGGCCGACGTGCTCAAGCGCTGGCCTGGCGGCCTTGTCGAACTCTATGGGCTGACCGAAGGCGGCGGCGCGACGATGCTCGTCGCGCATCAGTTTCCGCACAAGTTGCACACGGTCGGCCAACCGATGGCGGGCCACGACATTCGCCTGATCGACGAAGACGGGCGTGAGGTCGCCACCGGCGAGATCGGCGAAGTCGTCGGCCGATCCGAAATGATGATGGCGGGCTACCATAACCTGCCGGAGAAGACGCGCGAGGCGGAGTGGCGCGACCGAGAGGGGCGACGCTTCATCCGAACCGGCGATATCGGGCGCTTCGACGAGGACGGCTTCTTGACCCTGCTCGACCGGAGCAAGGATGTCATCATATCGGGCGGCCTCAACATCTATCCCTCGGACATCGAGGCGGAGCTGCTTCGCCACCAATCGGTCGCCGAGGCCGCCGTCGTCGGCGTCGCCTCCTATCGCTGGGGCGAGACGCCCGTCGGCTTCGTTGCGCTTCGACAAGGCGAGACCATCGACGGGCCAACGCTCATGGCTTGGGTCAATGCCAGGCTCGGCAAGACGCAGCGCCTCTCCGAAGTGCTGATCCTCGACAGCTTGGCGCGCAGCGCGATCGGCAAGCTTCTCAAGCGGGAGTTGCGCGATCTCTACGCTCGCTCGCAGCACTCTTGATGGGCCAGCCACGGTCGCAGCCTCTGGAGCAACGCCAGCGCCGCCCCTGCCTTTCCGCTCCGGCTTGCAAGGAACGCGAAACAATCGCACATTTGGCCTACGTAGGCTCGATGGCGGAGGGTTCGTGCGGTCAACGATAATTTCACCCGCTCGGATCGCGCGCCGGCCCCTGGGCTGTCCGCTGAGAGAGCGCTCGCGATGACCTATATCAACAGCATTCTCGAACCCGGCGAGCAGGTTCGCTACCACACCACCGTCAGCTGGACGATTTACACGCCGGCGGTCCTCCTGATCATTTGCGCGCTCGCGTCGCTGATCGCCGTCGTTAGTTTCCCCGACGCAGTCAACATCAGCTTGTTTGCCGCTGTCTTCTTCGCCTTCGCAGCGATCATCGCGTTTGTTCCCGCTTGGTTTCGCCGTTGGACGACGGAAATCGCCGTCACCGATCGCCGCGTAATTTTCAAGCGCGGCCTGATACGCCGGCATACCGTCGAAATGAACATGCAGAAGGTTGAAAGCGTCGATGTCGATCAGTCGTTGCTCGGTCGGCTCTTCAACTACGGCAATGTGACGATCCGCGGCACCGGGAGCACCTTCGAACGGCTCACCAAGATCGATTCGCCCCTGAAGCTCCGCACGACGGTGACCGCCGGGTGAGCAAGACGCCCTGATTTGGCCGGGTGGCTGCGCTCGGCGCCTCTTGCGCAAGGCGCGCGGCGCCGGCATTGTCCGCTCATGGCCCCTTCCCCCGACAAGTTTGGCGCCGACCCCAGCGCCCTGGCCAATCTCGATTCGCGGGCGCGCGATATTTTTCGTCGCATCGTCGATTCCTATCTCGCCAGCGGCGAGCCCCTCGGCTCTCGCCATCTCTCGCGCATGCTGCCGATCTCGCTGTCGCCGGCCTCGGTGCGCAACGTCATGCAGGACCTCGAAGAGCTCGGCCTCATCTATGCCCCGCACACCAGCGCCGGGCGGCTGCCGACCCAGCACGGCCTGCGTTTCTACGTCGACGCTCTGTTGGAGTTCGGCGGTCTGGCGCGCGAGGAGCGTACGCGCATCGAGAGCCAGGTGCGCGCCGCCGCCGAGGAAGGCGGCTTCGAGGGCGCTCTGACGCAGGCGACGGCGCTCCTTTCCAATTTGACGCGCGGCGCCGGGGTCGTCCTCACGACCAAGGAGAACGCCCGGGTCAAGCACATCGAATTCGTGCGGCTGGAACCGGAAAAAGCCCTTGCGGTGATGGTCGGCGAGGACGGCTCGGTCGAAAACCGCGTCGTCGCCACACCGCCGGGAATGCCCGCTTCGACGCTTGTCGAGGTGAGCAATTATCTCAACGCGCATGCGCGCGGACGCACGCTCGCCGAGGCGAGGGAAGAAATCGAGCAGGCGCGCGAGGCGGCGCGCGGCGAACTCGACGCTCTGGCGGCGCGGCTCGTCGATGCGGGGCTCGCCTCCTGGGCCGGCGTCGAGGAGGCCAGCCGCCAGCTCATCGTGCGCGGCCAAGCCAACCTCATTGGCGATCTGCGCGCCGAGGACGATCTCGAGCGCATCCGCCTGCTGTTCGCCGATCTGGAAACCAAGACCGATGTGATCGATTTGCTTCACCGGGCGGAGAACGGCGAGGGCGTGAAGATTTTCATCGGTTCGGAGAACAAGCTGTTTTCGCTCTCCGGCTCGTCGATGATCGCAGCGCCGCTGCGGGCGGGCGATCAACGGGTCGCCGGCGTGCTCGGTGTAATCGGCCCGACCAGGCTCAATTATGGCCGCATCGTGCCTATGGTCGAATATGCGGCCCAGGTGCTCAGCGACCTCAAGCGGGCGCGTTGAGGGTCGAAATTGGAGCGACGCGTCGTTTTGCGCTAGAAGCCGGCTGTCCGACGGGGGAAGACGCCATGCCGAATGTATCGAGCAGCAATTTGGGCCCGCACAGTCTGGGCCGGGCAATCGAAGGCCTACGCGAGAAATGGGGCGCGATCGTCGCGTTCGGCGCGCTGCTGATTCTGCTCGGCGCCGCCGCCTTGATCTTCACCTTGGCCTCCACTGTCGCGACCGTGACGGTGAACGGCGTCTTTTTCCTGGTCGCCGGCGCGGCCCAACTCGGAATTGGCGCGCACGCGCGGCGCTGGGGCCAGTTTCTTCTTTGGATGGCGGGCGGCGTTCTCTATCTCGTCGCCGGTCTCTTTTGCATCATCAATCCGCTATTCGCCTCGCTGGCGCTCACCCTCGCCCTCGGCGCCGGGCTGATCGCCGCGGGGGTCGTGCGCGCCTATGTCGCGCTCCAACTCCCCGCCGAGCAACCGCGCGGCATGATCTTTCTCGCCTCGGCGGTCACCCTCCTCCTGGGATTGATCATCGTGGCGCACTGGCCCTGGGATAGTGTCTACGTCTTGGGAACTTTGCTCGGCCTCGATCTTTTGTTCCATGGCGCAGGCTGGGCGGCGTTTGGCATGGGCCTGCGCGCACGGCGCTGAAGCGCTCAGACGAGATCGAGCTTTCTGGGAGTTGTTGATGACGAAATGGGTCTATTCCTTCGGCGCCGAGTTCACCGAGGGCAGGGGGGCGATGCGTAATCTCCTCGGCGGCAAGGGGGCCAACCTCGCGGAAATGGCCTCGCTCGGCTTGCCGGTGCCACCCGGTTTCACCATCACGACCGACGTCTGCTCCTATTTCTACGCCAAAGCCAAGACCTATCCGACCGACCTCGCGGCGCAGGTCGACGCCGCTCTGGCGAGCGTCGCGCGCCAGACCGGGCGCACGTTCGGCGATCCGGCCAGCCCGCTGCTCGTCTCGGTGCGCTCGGGCGCCAGGGCCTCGATGCCGGGCATGATGGACACGGTGCTCAATCTCGGCCTCGACGATCGCTCCGTGCTGACGCTGGCCAAGACTTCGGGCGACGAGCGTTTCGCTTACGATAGCTACCGCCGTTTCATCCAGATGTATTCGAACGTCGTTCTCGAAGTCGAACATCACAATTTCGAGGAGATCCTGGAGGACTTCAAGGACCGCAGGGGCCTCTCCCTCGACACCGACCTCTCCGCGGCCGATTGGCGCGAGATCATCGACGCCTACAAGGACAAGGTCGCCGAGGCGACGGGCAAGCCGTTCCCGCAGGACCCGCACGACCAGCTCTGGGGCGCGATCGGCGCGGTGTTCTCCTCGTGGATGAATCAGCGCGCGATCACCTATCGCCGCCTCAACGACATTCCCGCCGACTGGGGCACCGCGGTCAATGTTCAGGCGATGGTGTTCGGAAATATGGGCGAGACCTCGGCCACCGGGGTTGCCTTCACCCGCAATCCCGCGACCGGCGCCAAGGAGCTCTACGGCGAATTTCTCGTCAACGCGCAGGGCGAGGACGTCGTGGCGGGCATTCGCACCCCGCAGAACATCACTGAGGCCGCACGCAACGCCGCCGGCTCCGACAAGCCCTCGCTCGAAGCGGTGATGCCCGAGGTCTTCCGCCAGTTCGTCGAGACGACGCAATTGCTCGAGAAGCACTATCGCGACATGCAGGATCTCGAGTTCACGGTCGAGCGCGGCAAGCTCTGGATGCTGCAGACCCGCAACGGCAAACGCACCGCGCGCGCTGCCTTGCGCGTCGCGGTCGAGATGGCGAACGAGGGCCTCATCTCGCGCGAGGACGCGATAACCCGCGTCGACCCCGCCGCGCTCGACCAGTTGCTGCATCCAACCATCGACCCCCAGTTCAAGCGGGTTCCCGTCGCCGTCGGCCTGCCCGCTTCGCCGGGCGCGGCGAGCGGCGAGATCGTGTTCTCGGCCGAGGACGCAGAAGCGATGCGCGCCGCCGGCCGCAAGGCGATCCTGGTGCGGGTGGAGACCTCCCCCGAGGACATCCACGGCATGCACGCCTCCGAGGGCATCGTCACGACTCGCGGCGGCATGACCTCGCATGCGGCGGTCGTCGCGCGCGGCATGGGCAAGCCTTGTGTCTCCGGCGCCGGCGCCATTCGCATCGATTACGCGGCTCAGACGATGACGGCCGGCGGCGTCACGCTCAAGAAGGGCGACATTCTCACCATCGACGGCGCGTCGGGCGAAGTGCTCGCCGGCGCGGCGCCGATGGTCAAACCGGAATTGTCGGGCGAATTCGCGACGCTGATGCAATGGGCGGACGGGGTCAGGCGCATGAAGGTGCGCGCCAACGCCGAGACGGCGACCGACGCGCGCGTCGCCCGCGGCTTCGGCGCCGAGGGCATCGGGCTCTGCCGCACCGAGCACATGTTCTTCGACGGCGAGCGCATCGTCGCGGTGCGCGAAATGATCCTTGCTGATTCGGAAGCCGGCCGGCGCGCCGCGCTGGCTAAGCTATTGCCGATGCAGCGCAAGGATTTCGCCGAGCTGTTCGAGATCATGACGGGATTGCCCGTGACTATCCGCCTGCTCGACCCGCCGCTGCACGAGTTCCTGCCGCACACGGACGCCGAGATCGCCGAGGTGGCCAAGGCGATGGGCGTCGGCGCCGACAAGTTGCGCGCGCGCGCCGCCGATCTGCACGAGGTCAATCCGATGCTCGGCTTCCGCGGCGTGCGCCTCGCGATCCGCTATCCCGAAATCGCGGAAATGCAGGCGCGGGCGATCTTCGAGGGCGCGGTCGAGGCCAGACGGAAGACGGCCAAGCCAGTGACGGCGGAAATCATGATCCCGCTGGTGATGACTCGCGCCGAACTCGACGCGGTCAAGGCGATCGTCGTCGCGATGGCCGACGCGGTGACGCGCGAAACGGGCGTCGCGATCCCCTACAGCGTCGGCACGATGATCGAACTGCCGCGGGCGGCTCTGCGCGCGGGCGACATCGCCAAGAGCGCTGAATTCTTCTCCTTCGGCACCAACGATCTCACACAGACGACGCTCGGCGTTTCACGCGACGACGCGGCCTCGTTCCTCGGCTCCTATACCGCCAAGGGTCTGCTGCCCGCCGACCCGTTCGTCACGCTCGATGTGGAAGGCGTTGGCGAACTCGTTTCGCTCGCCGCCGAGCGCGGCCGCGCGACCCGTCCCGAGATCAAGCTCGGCGTATGCGGCGAACACGGCGGCGATCCCGCGAGCATCGCGTTCTGCGAAACGGTGGGGCTCGATTATATCTCCTGCTCGCCCTTCCGCATCCCGATCGCGCGCCTCGCCGCCGCGCAGGCGGCATTGGGGCGCAAGGCGGCCTCGACGGCTTGACGACAGGGGCCGGCCTGCGCCTCGGTTAACCCTGGGTCGCAGCCAATCGCGCCGCCATCAACTGCTGCACAAGATTGATCGCCTTCAGCGGCCGGATCATGACCTTGAAGCTCCTGATCCGGCCGGCTTCGTTCCAGGCGAGGAAATCGGCGCCGTTGATTTCAATTCCGTCGACGGTCGTGACGAATTCCAGCACGGCGGAATTCTCGCCAATCCATTCGCCGACATAGCGGAACGCGTCGTTGCCGAGCACGTTCAGCGCAGCGGCAAGATAGGCTTTCGTCAGCGCCTTGCCGACCTGCGGCTTGTGAACGACCGGTGAGAGGAACACCACGTCGTCGGCGAGCAGCGCGTCGAGACGCGCCGCGTCGTGCGATTCGGCGACCGCGTGCCATCGATCGAGCGGGCCGGGCCTCATGATCGTCTCCTCCCTGCGCGAGGCTTGCGTCGCCGCGCGGCGTATCGTAACCCGCACTATGAAACGGGAGAGCGGGAATGTCCAAGATCGAGCTTGAATCGACGGAGGCGTTGGCCAACGTCGGCGCTCTTCAGATTTGCTACCAGACGTTCGGCGAGAAGAGCGATCCGCCGCTGCTGCTGATCATGGGCCTCGGCGCGCAGATGATCGTCTGGGAGGACGATTTCTGTGTGGCGCTCGCGGCGCGCGGCTACTGGGTCGTGCGCTTCGACAATCGCGACATCGGCAAGTCGACGAAGATCGCCTGGACGCCGCCGGCCGATCCCGGCAAGGCCGTCGCCGAGCGCAACCCCGGCGACAAGATCGCCGCGCCCTATCTTCTCAAGGACATGGCGGGTGACGCGATCGGTCTCATGGACTTCCTCGGCATCGCGAGCGCGCATATCGTCGGCGCGTCGATGGGCGGGATGATCGCGCAGGAAATGGCGATTCACTGGCCGACGCGCGTCAGGACCCTGACCTCGATCATGTCGACCACGGGCGATCCGAGCCTGCCGCCGCCGAGCCCGCAGGTGATGCAGATCTTCACGTCGCCGCCGCCGAGGACGCCCGAGGAATACGTCGAAGCCAACGTCAACGCCTGGCGCATCTTTCGCGGCGCCGGATTTCCGGAAGACGAAAAGCGCGACCGCGCGCGCGCCGTCCGGGCCGCCGCCCGCGGATTCAACCCCGAGGGCGTCCAGCGCCAACTGCTGGCGGTCTACGCCTCCGGCAGCCGCAAGAAGACCCTGCCGGGCGTTACCGCGCCGACGCTGGTCATCCATGGCGCCGACGATCCGCTGGTGTCGCTCGCCGCCGGCGAGGACACCGCCGCCTCGATCCCAGGCGCGCGCCTCGTGGTGCTGCCGCGCATGGGCCACGCGCTGCCGGTCGAGACATGGCCGCGGATCCTCGATGAGATCGCAGCGCTCACCGGCAAATCGTAGCGCGAAGGCCCCAGACCCCTTCTCCCCTTACGGGAGAAGGAGTTCGCTTTCTCGCGCCTTAAGTCCCGACCTGCGCCTGCGTCGCCACCGTCGACAGGTCGAGCCTGACGCCCGGCCCCATGGTCGAGGAGAGCGCCGCGCGCTGGAGGTAAGTTCCTTTCGAGCCCGTCGGCTTGGCCTTGGTCACCGCTTCGACGAAAGCGCGGATGTTCTGCGCGAGTTGGTCCTCGCCGAACGAAGCCTTGCCGACCGAGCCCTGCACGATGCCGGCCTTCTCGACGCGGAACTCGACGGCGCCGCCCTTGGAGGCCTTGACCGCAGCGGTGACGTCCATCGTCACCGTGCCGACCTTCGGGTTCGGCATCAGGCCGCGCGGGCCGAGCACCTTGCCGAGGCGGCCGACGAGCGGCATCATGTCGGGCGTGGCGATGCAGCGATCGAAATCGATCGTGCCGCCCTGCACCGACGCCACCAGATCTTCCGCGCCGACGACATCGGCGCCCGCCGCGCGGGCTTCGTCGGCCTTCGCCCCGCGCGCGAACACTGCCACTCTCAGCGTGCGCCCCGTTCCGTTGGGCAGATTGACGACGCCACGAACCATCTGGTCGGCGTGCTTGGGATCGACGCCGAGATTGATGGCGAGTTCGACGGTCTCGTCGAACTTGGCGCTGGCGTTGGACTTCACCAGCTTCACGGCTTCGTCGAGCTTATAGAGCTTGGTGCGGACGACGCCTTCGCGCGCCTTGCGGATTCTCTTGCTGTGATGCGTCATGGCTTACCCCACCACCTCGAGGCCCATCGAACGGGCGGAGCCTTCGATCATCTTCATCGCCGCCTCGACCGTCTCGCAATTGAGATCGGGCATTTTCTTCTCGGCGATCTCGCGCACCTGCGCCTTCGTCACCTTGCCGACGAAGCCGCGGCCCGGCGTCTTGGCGCCCGAAGCCGGCTTCTTGCCGATCTTCAGCCCGGCCGCCTTCTTGAGGAAGAAGGTCACCGGCGCGTTGCGCATCTCGAAGGTGAACGAGCGATCCTGATAGGCGGTGATGACGACCGGAATCGGCGTGCCCTTCTCGATCTGCGCAGTGCGCGCATTGAAGGCCTTGCAGAATTCCATGATGTTGAGGCCGCGCTGGCCGAGCGCGGGACCGATCGGGGGCGACGGATTGGCCGCGCCCGCCGGCACTTGCAGTTTGATGTAGCCGGCAATCTTCTTTGCCATGAGGCTGCTCCAAAAGCGACGCGACCGCTTCGCTCACGCGACGTGGCAGCGCCAGGTTGCAGTTTCGTGGTGCGAACGGACTCCCGGCTGGCGTACCGGGCGTTCTCCCACGGGTGAAGGGGCGCGAGTTAGCAGGTTTGGGGCGAAGACACAACCGACGAAATACGGTCGCAACGCGCTTGTCATCCCCGAACCTTTTTGTTAGACGACGCGCCTTCGCTTCGCCCGTGAGGCGCGGAGCAAAGCGGTCATGGCGGAACTGGTAGACGCGCTAGCTTGAGGTGCTAGTCCTTTAACCGGGGTGGAGGTTCGAGTCCTCTTGACCGCACCAATTGTCCTTACGGACATTGAAATTGCTGGGTTTTTCCTGGCTCGATCCCGACCTTTTTGAGGGGTTGGGAATAGGTGATCCGGGATTGCTCGTTGAGAGCTTCCCGAACGCTTCCTTCGAAAAGGCGAATCCTGTCTGCCGAGTTCGTAATCATCGGAGCGCCGGACGAGTTGCGATGAACGTTTTGGGGCCAGTCCTGGTCGCTTCGATCACACCGGCCAGTTCGCGCAGAATCGGGATCGTCAATTCCGTGTCCGTCTTCTCCGCTCGCATGGCGATCACACTCTCGATGATGTGATCGGAGCCAAGCAGCGCCGCGACGTAGCCCGGTGTAGAGTAGGACGCGGGCTCGCTTGACGGTCGGAGCCCTGACGTTGAGAAGTTCGGCGGTCTTTGCCTCTGTCGGCACAGCGGCAAATATGCCGGTCTTGCGCTGACCGCGGCCCTTTCGACGAGGGGACACCCGAGCGTCACGCGAAGGCTGCATAATGTGGGCCAGATGAAGCCTCGCAATTGCCTTGATTCGGGCGCGGAACACCTCGTGTTACATATGGAGCCAATAGAATGCAGATTCTCACATCGAAACTGACGCAAGCCGTCGCGGGCGCGGCGCTTATTGCCGGAGCCTATAGCTTGCCGGCGGCTGCGGCCGTGGAGCATCGTGATATCCACCACCGAGTTGCACACCGGACCCATCATCCGGTCGACAACAACGTTATAACGGTGAGAAAGCGCGCCTATCGCGAGCCGGTCGCCGCCGCTCCCGACGCTTTCCATGATGGGCCCGCTACCATCATCACGGCGCCGGTCGCTATTGCCGGCACGATCGTCAGCTTGCCGTTCCGGTTGGTCGAAGCCGTGTTTCCCCCGCGTGCGAACGATCCGCGCGTGGTGGTCGGCGCGCCTGTTCATCTTGCCGGGCAGATCGCGGAATTCCCGTTCTTCGTGGTCAACGGCGCCTTCGGCGTTCCGCCTACCTATTATTATTGATCGGCCTGCGCGCGGCCGTCCCGTGGTGTAGGGACCAAGCGAAATGCCCTTTGCAATCAACTCGCGCAAAAGTCCCGCGCCCTGGCCAAGGGACTGAAATAGCTCGCCTCTCTCAGTCCTCTTGACCGCACCATATTCTTCCAACCGCATGGATTGCATTGCGGCTATGGTTCTGACCCCCGCACTTTACGGCCCGGTGCGGGGGTGGCGGGGCCTGTTTTTTTCGCTCCAGCTTACCGAACAACTTCCTGGCAAACCGCTCGCCGTCGCGCCACTGCGCCAGCCGCGGATCGCATCGAGTTGCGCTACGGTTGCGACCGTTCGATGGCGCCCAAAAATGTCGAAGCGCCATATTCCGGACAAGGTCGGTTCACTCGCGGTTCACGCGATCTCCG
This sequence comes from uncultured Alphaproteobacteria bacterium, assembly GCA_963813195.1. Lineage (GTDB taxonomy): Bacteria > Pseudomonadota > Alphaproteobacteria > Rhizobiales > Beijerinckiaceae > Roseiarcus. The sequence goes on from CAWEYC010000033.1 coordinate 118,383, forward strand.
CTAGTGAATAGGCTGTTCGCCGCCAATTCTGCCGGTTGACACAATGGAGGTTCCATATGCGCAAACTGTTTGCCGCGCTCGGTCTGTCAACCGCGATTATGGCTTCAGCCGCCCTTCCGCTCGCCAGCGTCGCCGACGCGGCAATGACCTACAGCGGTGACGCAGTCGGTGTTCTGCAGCATCAGCTTGCGCCCGTCGAAAAGGCGCAGTTCTTCTTCGGCGGCCGCAACTACTGCTGGTACGACAGCGGCTGGCAGGGACCCGGCTGGTATTGGTGTGGTTACGCCTGGAACAACGGCGTAGGCTGGGGCGGCGGCTACGGTTGGCACGGCTGGCGAGGCGGCCATGGCGGCGGGGCGCGTCGGGGCGGCGCGTATAGGGGCGGCATGCATGGGCACGGTGGGCACGCCGGCGGCGGTATGCATAGGGGCCACGGCGGCGGCGGCCACGGCGGCGGCAAGAGACACTGAGCATTCGCGTACATGATCGCGCCGCTTCGATCGGGATCCAGCGACTTGCAACCTGATTGGGCGGCTGAAGCACCCAGTTCCGCGCGCTAAGTGCGCGGAACTGGAACTCCGGAGAATGACCTGAAGGTCGCTTTCGCGCGCCGAGGAGCATCGACAGAGTCAGCGGGCCGGCGCGGTAGGCGGGGAAACGTGAGCCAAGCTGCGATAAGCCTCTAATTTCAACTGATTGTTGCCGTCTTCTCGACCGCTCCATCAGCTCAACGGCGGCCGCCATGAGGGTCGCCGTTTGCTTTTGGGGCGTCGCCTACTCGGTCGGCGCCGGCTTGACGGCGATCGGCCCCGGTGGAATCTTCGCGGCGTCGCCTTTCTCCAGACGCGGCCTTAGCGCGCCGACGGTGCGCTCGGTTTCGGAGACCCAACCGGCCGGCGCATCGACGGTCGGGCCGTTTCCGGGACCGGGCACCATGTGTACGACGCGGTATCCGCGCTTCTTGAGCTCGCGGAGGAATGTCGGCATCATATCGGCGGTCCACTGGCGATTGTCATGGAACAACAGCATGCCGCGCCTGGCCTTCTCAAGCCGGCCGAGGATGAGCTTCAGCTCTGCGTCGGGCGTCATCTCGATCCAGTCGGACGCCCAGAGGTCGACGCCGAACGTGCCGACGTTGTTGGCGGCGAACCAGCCGCGCAGATCCGCCGTATCGGCGAAGCCGGGGAAGCGGAAGAACGGCGTGTGCAGCTTCAGCTTCGAGAGGTCCGTCGGTTCGCCGGCGCTGAAATCCTGGCCATAGGCCGCCTTCTCGACGGCGATCATGCCCTTGAGAATATCCGCCCGCGCGCGCGCTTCGCTCATATAGCGCAGGGTCGGCTGGGGATGGGTGAAAGTGTGGTGCGCGACCGTGTGCCCCTCCTCCACCTCGCGCCGAGCCAGCAGCGGCAACGCTTCCACTTTGTAGCCGATCGCGAAGAAGGTGGCGCGCACGCATTGCTCGGCCAGCGCCTTGAGAATTTGCGGCGTCGTGCGGGCGTCCGGCCCGTCGTCGAATGTCAGGATCACTTCGTGGTCGGCGAGCGGAATGGTCCGGGGATAGGTTTTCAACCCGACGAGCAGGCCGCCGGCCGTCCCAACCTCGGCGACGCGCGAGGTGCCGAGTTTGTCCGGCCCGCATTCGGCGGCCGAAGCGCCGCCGAGGCCGGCGACCAGCAGCGAGACGATGACGGCGGACCGCATGGCGAGCTCTTTCCGACTGGGACTATTGCGCGCTCCCATGCCGCTCGAACTCAGGGCGGGTCAAGGGCGTCGGCCATTAACGGATCGTTACCACCAACCCTCTAATCTAGGAGGAAGCGCGGCTTTATGCGATGAAACACCAATTTTCAGCCATGTCGCGCGTCTATTCGCCATTCCGATGACCCCTTCATGAAGCCGATGATCCCCACAGCGTCCCCATTGTCTCGAATTCTTCTCCGCCTTGGCGCTGTCGTCGCTTTGGCCGCCGCGCTCGCCGCCTGCGGAGGTGTCAGTCCCGTCGATTTCGACGACGACTATCCCAAGCCGAACGACTACCCGATCCACGGCATCGACGTCTCCAAATATCAGGGCACGATCGATTGGAACGCGGTGGCGAACAGCGGCGTCAAATTCGCCTGGATCAAGGCGACCGAGGGCGGCGATCATCTCGACGAGCGTTTTCAGGCGAACTGGGAAGGGGCGAAGCAAGCGGGCATCCCGCGCGGCGCCTACCTCTTCATGTATTGGTGCCGCGCGCCGATCGACGAAGCGACGTGGTTCGAACAGAATGTGCCGATCGAGGCGGACGCCCTGCCCCCCGTGCTCGACGTCGAGCCGACGCCGGACTCGCGCACCTGCCGGCGGCGCCTCGAGCGCGATGCAACCATTGCCGACATGAGGGTGGTGCTCGACGAGATGGAGCGCCATTTCGGCAAACGGCCGATCATCTACACCTCGGTCAACTTCTATCAGGCGATCCTGTCCGACGGCGCCTTCTCGGATTATTCGATCTGGGTGCGCTCGACCAAGCACAACCCCGCTGTGCGCTACGGGTCACGCGCCTGGAAGTTCTGGCAATATCAGGCCGACGGGTCGATTCCCGGGATCGAAGGCCACGTCGATCGCAACGCCTTCTATGGCACGCCCGAGCAATGGCAGGCGTTTCTCGACGGGCCGAAATAGGGGCTCGGCGCCCGCGCGTCACGGGCGCGCTTCAAGGACCATGTTGAACGGCGTCTCCGCGGCGCGCCGGAAGCGCGTGAAGCCTCCCGCGGTAACCACCTGGCGGAGCTTCAATTCGCCGGCCTGGGCGCCGAGGCCGAGCCCGACCTCCTGCGCGAGCGAGGCAGGCGTGCAGATCATCGTCGACGCCGCGTAGTAAACGCGTCCAACCGGATTGAGATTGCCGGATAGGCGGTCCTTCGCCGCCGACTCTACGATCATCCATGCGCCGTCTGGCGTCAGCGACTCGCGCACATGCGCAGCGGCGCGGACGGGATCGCCCATGTCATGCAGGCAGTCGAAAAACGCGACGAGGTCGTAGGTTCCCGGATAGGTCTTGGCCTGCGCGATCTCGAAGCTCGTGTTGGCGCTGGCCCCCGCTTCGGCAGCCGCCGCGCGCGCGCTCGATCGAGCCGGCGTGGCTATCAAAGCCGGTGAACTGCGAGTTTGGAAAGGCGCGCGCCATGACGATGGTCGAAGCGCCGTGTCCGCAGCCGACATCGGCGACGCGCGCGCCCCGCTCGAGTTTCTCGATGACGCCGTGCAGCGAGGGCAGCCACGCCGAGACCAGATTGGCGCTGTAGCCGGGGCGGAAAAAGCGCTCGGCGCCGCGGAACAGGCAGGCGCTGTGGTCGTGCCACGGCACGCCTTTGCCGGTGCGGAACGCCTCGGCGACCTTCGGTTCGTCCAACCAGAGCGACGAGAAAAGTTCGAACGCGCCGGCCATCGCCGCGGGGTTGTCCTCGTCGGCGAAAACCGCCGCCTGCTCGGGGTTGAGGCGGAATCGATCATCGCCCTCGTCGTCGACGTAGCCGGCGGCGGCCTGGGCGGCCAGCCATTCGCGCACGTAGCGCTCGTGAGCAGCGGCCGAAAAGCGGGGCGAGCGCAGGGCAATCGGGTGAAGGACTTCGTGACAACGGGGTGAAATGCTGAATCTGTAGGAATCCTCTGATCTGCATTCGGGGGGATTTTATGGACGACGGCGCCGAGAATTTCATGGCTTTGGCCGAAACGACGGTTTTCCTGGAATATTTCAAAGATATGCCGGATAGGCGCCAAACGGGGAAGGTGATCTATCCGCTCGACGAGATTTTGCTCTTGTGCCTTCTGGCGGTGTTGGCGGGAAGCGAGGCGTTCACCGAGATCGCCCGTTTCGGCGAAAGGAAGCTGGCGCTCTTGCGTCGGTTCCGCCCCTTCAAGGACGGCACTCCGGCCCATGATCATCTGGGCGACATTTTCGCCACCCTTGACGCGGCGGCGTTCCAACGGTGCTTCGTCGCTTGGGCGGCGGCCCTGACCAAGACCCCGGTCGAGGTGATCGCCATCGACGGCAAGACCTCGCGCCGCTCTTATCAAAAGAAGGGATCGAAGGAGCCGATCCACATCGTCTCGGCTTTCGCCGCGCGCCAGCGTCTCGTCATGGGTCAAATCGCGGTGGCGGAAAAATCCAACGAGATCGTCGCCATCCCCGCCCTGCTGGACATGATGGCGATCGAAGGAGCCGTCGTCACCATCGACGCGATGGGATGTCAACGCAACATCGCCAAGAAGATCATTGACAAGAAAGCCGACTACCTCATCGCGCTCAAAGGCAATCAAGGCACGCTGCACGACGACGTCAAACTCCTTGCCGTCGAGCAGAAAGCCAACGGTTTCAAGGACGTCACGATCAGCCGACACGAAACGGTCGATGGCGATCATGGGCGGATCGAAACACGGTCCTACACCGTGCTCCACAATGTCGAATGGCTTCAAAAGCGCCATGACTGGCCCGGCCTCAAGGGCGTCGTCATGGTCGAGAGCCAGCGTGAGATCGAGGGTAAATTCTCAAAAGAGACGCGATTCTACATCACCTCGCTGACCTTGCTCGCCAACACCATCGGGCCAATGATCCGCGATCATTGGGCGATCGAAAACGGCCTGCACTGGTTGCTCGACATGCTCTTTCGCGATGACGAATGCCGGGTGCGAACCGAAAACGCCCCCGCCAACTTCACAACCCTAAAGCACATCGCAAACAACCTATTTCGCATCGCTCCTGGAAAAGACTCCCAACGTCTCAAGCGGAAAACCGCCGGATGGGACGACGACTACCTCGCAAGCCTCATCGCCGCTTAGTGCCTTCACCCGATTCCCCTGGGGGCGAGCGCGCTCGCCCTTGCCCACGCGCCGTGCTTGCGGCAACAGTCGTCGTCCAGAAGAGGAACTCGACATGTCCAGCGAAGGCGCAGCCGATCTCAAATCCGACGCGATGCATTACCACCGCCAGCCGCGCCCCGGTAAGCTGGAGATCGCCGCGACCAAACCGCTCGCCAATCAACGCGACCTTGCGCTCGCCTATTCGCCCGGCGTCGCCTTCCCCTGCGAGGTGATCGCCGCCGACCCGGAGGAGGCGGCGAATCTCACCGCGCGGCAGAATCTCGTCGCCGTGCTCAGCAACGGCACAGCGGTCCTCGGCCTCGGCGCCATCGGCCCGCTCGCCAGCAAGCCGGTGATGGAGGGCAAGGCGGTCCTCTTCAAAAAATTTGCCGGCATCGACGTGTTCGACATCGAGGTCAACGAGACCGACGTCGACAGGCTGGTCGACATCATCGTCGCGCTCGAGCCCACCTTCGGGGGCGTCAACCTCGAGGACATCAAGGGTCCCGAGTGCTTCGAGGTCGAGGAGAAGGCGAAGGCCCGCATGGCCATCCCCGTTTTCCACGACGATCAGCACGGCACGGCGATCATCGTCTCGGCGGCTGTCACAAATGCGCTGGAGCTGACGGGCAAGGCGTTCGATTCGGTGAAGATCGTCTGCTCCGGCGCCGGCGCCGCCGCCCTCGCCTCGCTCAATCTTCTGGTTTCGCTCGGCGCTAAGCGCGAGAACATCTTCATCTGCGACATCGAGGGCGTCGTTTACCAAGGGCGTCAAAAGTTGATGGACCGTTGGAAGGCGCCCTATGCGAGGGAGACGAGCGCCCGCGTTCTCGCCGACGTGATCGAAGGCGCCGACATTTTCCTCGGCCTGTCCGCCGGCGGCGTGCTCAAGCCAGAGCACGTCAAGCGTATGGCGCGCGATCCGCTGATCATGGCGCTCGCCAATCCGACGCCGGAAATCATGCCGGAGTTGGCGTATGAGGCGCGACCGGACGCGATGATCTGCACCGGGCGTTCCGACTATCCCAATCAGGTCAACAACGTCCTGTGCTTTCCCTACATCTTTCGCGGCGCGCTCGATGTCGGCGCGAGCGAGATCAACGAAGCGATGAAGCACGCCGCGGTCAAGGCGATCGCGGCCCTCGCCCGCGAGACGCCGTCGGAGGTCGTCGCCCGCGCCTATGGCGGCGAAGCCTCGCTGTTCGGACGCGCCTCGCTGATTCCGAGCCCGTTCGATCCACGCCTGATGCTACGCATCGCTCCGGCGGTGGCGCGCGCGGCGATGGAGAGCGGCGTTGCCCGCCGACCCATCGAGGACTTCGACGCCTACGGGGACCGGCTGTCACGTTTCGTCTTCCGCTCGGGCTTCATGATGAAGCCGCTATTCGCCAAGGCGCGCGCTGCGAAGAAGCGGGTGATCTATAGCGAGGGCGAGGACGAGCGGGTGCTCCGCGCGACGCAGGTGGTGCTGGAAGAGCAACTTGCCGAGCCAATACTGATCGGCCGTCCCGACGTGATCCGGGAACGCATCAAGCGCTACGGGCTGAGCATGACCATCGGCAAGGATTTCGAGCTCATCGACCCCGAGAGCGATCCGCGCTATCGCGATTATGTCGCAACCTATCTCGCGGTCGCCGGGCGGAAGGGCGTCACCCCTGACGCAGCGCGCACCATGGTGCGCACAAACACGACGGTGATCGGCGCTCTGGCCTTGCACCGCGGCGAGGCCGACGCCTTGATCTGCGGCCTCGAAGGACGCTTCACGGCGCGACTCAAGCACATCAAGGACATCGTCGGCCTCGCGCCGGGCTGCAAGGATTTCGCAGCGCTTTCGCTGGTCATCGCTCCGAGCGGCTCCTATTTTCTCGCGGACACCCACGTGCGCTATGAGCCGACGGCTGAAGAGATCGCCGATTTGGCGTTCGCTTGCGCCGACCATGTGCGCCGTTTCGGCGTGACGCCGAAGATCGCGCTCGTCTCGCATTCCGACTTCGGCTCCGCCGACACGCCGTCGGCGCGCAAGATGCGAGAGGCGCTGGCGCTGGTGGATGCGCGCACTCCGGATTTCGAAATTGACGGCGAGATGCAGGCCGACACGGCGCTGTCCCTGGTCGCGCGGGCGCGCGTGACGTCCGATTGCCGTTTGTCGGGCGAGGCGAACGTGCTGATCTTCCCCAATCTGGACGCCGGCAGCACTGCGCTACAGTTGACCCGCGTGATTGCCGACGCTTTGCCGGTCGGCCCGATTCTCGTCGGACCGGCCAAACCCGCGCATGTGCTGACGCCGTCCGTGACCGCGCGCGGCATCGTCAACATGACCGCGATCGCGGCCGCGGAAGCGGCCGGCGCGGCCTAGCCGGCCGGCGCGAAGCGAAAAATTTGATTTGACAGGCCGGCGATTGCGGCGGACCCTTCGCGCGTCGCCGTTAGTCGTGCAAGCGACGTGCGCGCGAATGCGGCGCCGGCCTCCTGGGGAGGACCGGCAGAAACTCGGAGGTAACCATGACTCCGCCGGGCCAGAAATTCTGACCTCGATGGCGTCGAGGTCACAGCGCCACAGCCGCCCCATACGCCAAGGCGGAACGGCGTTCCTGAAAATCTGACTTTCACCGCGCAGCCGCGAGGCGCGAAGGCCAAGCGTCTTGAGCGCTGCCATATCATCTGCAGCATCCCAGATCGTTTCGCAGAGGCGAAACAGGGCCCCGCTCCGCTTGAATGCGCCGGGGCCCATCGCGTTTGGGCGAGCGAGCGCGCAAAGGGGCGATCTTCCGCCAAGCGCCGACGAGGAGGCGCGATCGCTGCAGAGGGAACCTTATTCCCGATAATCCAACCCGATGTCCAAGATCGGCGCGCTGTGCGTGAGCCAGCCGACCGAGATCAGGTCGACGCCGGTCGCCGCGATCGCGGGGGCGATCTCCTTGGTCACTCGGCCCGAGGCCTCCGATATCGCGCGGCCAGCGATTATGGCCACCGCGCTGACGAGGTCGTCGATCGACATATTGTCGAGCAACACGGCGTCGACGCCGACGCCGAGCGCCTCTTCGAGTTGGGCGAGCGTGTCGACTTCGACTTCGATCTTGACGAGATGCCCGACGTGCGCACGCACCCGGCCGATCGCTGTGGCGACGCCGCCGGCGATCGCGATGTGGTTGTCCTTGATCAGCGCCGCGTCGTCGAGGCCGAAGCGGTGGTTCGCGCCGCCGCCGGCGCGCACTGCATATTTCTCGAAAGCACGCAATAATCGCGTCGTCTTGCGCGTGCAGACGATACGGGCGCGCGTGCCCGCGACCGCAGCGACGAGCGAGGCCGTCGCCGTTGCGACGCCGCTCAGGCGACTGAGGAAATTCAGTGCGACCCGCTCGGCCGTCAGAATGCCGCGCGCCGGACCTTCGACCAGAGCGACCGTCTCGCCGGCCTCGACGCGCGCGCCGTCCGGACGCCGCTCGGTGAAGACGATCGCCGGCTCGATCAGGCGGAACGCCGCCGCCGCCAGATCGAGTCCGGCGATGACCCCGCTTTGGCGCGCGACGATCGCCGTCGTCGTGGCGAGATCGCCCGGCGCAATCGCGTCGGTGGTGACGTCGCCGGCGCGACCGAGATCTTCGAGCAGCGCGTCGCGGACAATCGGTTCGATCATGATCGTGGGAAGTCGCGCAGGTTTCATGCTTATGCCCTTCGTTCAAGCGCCGGCGGCGAGCGAGCGCCGGCGAAGACGAGCGCGGAATCGAGCCGCAGCGTCGCGCGATGCGACCCGCTCGCCCTCGCCGCAAAATCCGTGCGGCAATGCGCGCCGCGGCTTTCCCGGCGCAGCGACGCGGCGACGGCGATCATCAGCGCGACGACGGCCGGATCGGCGGACGGCCCGTCCCCGAGCGCGAGCGGCGCCAGCGCGGCGACGGCTCGCGCCAGACTTTCGCCCTCGCGCATCACCCCGGCGGCGGCGGAGAGAATCGGCCGCACCAGGCCCGGATCGGCCGCCGGCGGCGCTTTCGCCGGACGCGGCGGCGGCGCGCGCGCGAACGACGTCGCGGCGACGCTCTCGGCGACAACTCCCGCGGAAACCACGGCTTCGGTCAAGGAATTGCTCGCGAGCCGATTGGCGCCGTGCAGCCCGCTTGACGCCGCTTCGCCGCAAGCCCAGAGGCCGCGAACAGAACTGCGCCCCACCTCGTTCACGGCGATTCCGCCCATGTGATAATGCACCGCGGGGCGCACCGGTATTGGCTGGCGCGCGGGATCGATCCCCGCCGCGCGGCAGAATGCAGCGATAACGGGAAAGCGCATCGGGAACCTTTCGCCGACCGCCCGGCTCGCATCGAGGAACACGCGATGGCCCTCGGCCCGCCGTCGCCAGATCGCGCGCGCAACGACATCGCGCGGCGCCAATTCCGCGCCGGGAATGTCGGCCATGAAGCGCTCCCCGGTCTCGTCGATGAGAACGGCGCCTTCGCCGCGCACGGCTTCGCTAACGAGCGGCATCGGCCGCGCCGGTCCGTCGAACGCAGTCGGGTGGAACTGCACGAATTCGAGATCGGCCAACTCGGCGCCGCCGCGCGCGGCGAGCGCGAGGCCCTGCCCGAAACTGCCGAGCGGATTGGTGCTGTCTTCGTAGAGCCCGCCGATGCCGCCCGTCGCGATGACGACTTTGTCCGCGGCGAGCATCAGCCGCCCAGTGCCGCCTTCGACGAGGAGGCCGCGCACCGCTTGATCCTCGACGACGAGCCGGCGCGCTGCGAACCCTTCGAGCAGGCTGATCGAGGGCGTGCGACGAACGGCGGCGACGAGCGCGCGCATCAATTCGCGTCCCGTGCCGTCGCCGCCCGCGTGGACGATGCGTCGGCGCCGATGAGCCGCCTCCAGCCCCAGCGCGAAGTCGCCGGCGCGCTCGCGGTCGAACGCGACCCCGATGCGCGCGAGTTCGCCGATCGCTAGCGGCGCGGCGCGGGTGAAGCGTTCGACGACCGCGGCGACGCACGGCCCATCTCCCGCGGCCAACGTGTCGGCTGCGTGCAGTTCCGGGCTATCGTCGGGCCCGACCGCTGCGGCAAGGCCGCCCTGCGCCCAAAGGCTCGACGCTTCGGCGCCAAGCGGCGATTTGGAGACGACGACGACCGGACGCGGCGCAAGGCGCAGTGCCGTCATCAGGCCGGCGACGCCCGCGCCGACGATCGCGACGCGGTAGTCGAGCGTGTGCAGGCCGGCGCTCATAGCGCGATCATCCTTTCGACCGCGCGTCGCGCGCGCCCGGCGATCGCGGGATCGATGATCACCTCGTGGCGATTCTCCTCCAAGGCGCGCCGGATATAGGCGAGCGTGATCCGCTTCATGTGCGGGCAGAGGTTGCAAGGCCGGACGAACTCGACGTCGGGGTGACGGACAGCGACATTGTCGCTCATCGAACATTCCGTGAGCAGAACGACTTGCGGCGGATTGCGCTCGCCGACATATGCCGACATTTCCGCTGTCGATCCGGCGAAGTCCGCTTCGTCGACGACCTCGGGCGGGCATTTGGGATGGGCGAGCACGACGACGCCGGGATGATCCTCGCGGACCTGGCGCACGTCGGCGCGAGTAAAGCGCTCATGCACTTCGCAGTGCCCGTCCCACGGAATGATCTCGATCTTCGTTTGCTTGGCGACGTTCGCGGCGAGGTATTCGTCGGGCAACATGATGACGCGCGGCGCGCCAAGCGACTCCACGACCCGGCGCGCGTTGCCGGAGGTGCAGCAGATGTCCGATTCCGCCTTCACCGCCGCCGCGGTGTTGACGTAGGTGACGACCGGAACGCCGGGAAAGCGGCGGCGCAGCGCGCGTACGTCCTCGGCCGTGATCGACTCGGCGAGCGAGCAGCCGGCGCGGAGGTCGGGGATCAGCACGGTCTTGTCAGGGTTGAGGAGCTTGGCTGTCTCGGCCATGAAATGCACGCCGGCCATCACGATCGCGCGCGCATCGACATTCGCCGCTTCGCGCGCCAGGGCAAGGCTGTCGCCGACGAAATCGGCGACGCAGTGGAAGATCTCGGGCGTCTGGTAATTATGCGCGAGTATCACCGCGTCGCGACGTCGCTTCAGCTCCAGAATGGCCTCGATGTCGGCGGCGAAGGCCGGCCACTCCATCGGCGGGATCATGCGTGCGACGCGCTCGTAAAGCCGGCCGATTCCGGCGGACGTTTGCACCTGAAGGGTCATGGCTTATACTCACATTGAGCATATCTAAGATATACTTATCATGAGTATAACGCGTGTCAAGCCCTCGCGAGCGGCAGCTTCGTGCCGGCGAAGGCGCGCTCCTCGCGCACCGCCGGTCTAAAACGGTAAAGTTTGGCCGGACGCCCGCCGGTGTCGGCGGCGCTCTCGCCGGTCTCCTCGACCAGATCTTGTTGTTCGATGAGCCGGCGAAAGTTCGGTTTGTGAACGAGCAGCCCGGCGAGCGCCTCAACGCAGCGCTGCAATTGCGACAGCGTGAAGGTCGCAGGCATCAGCTCGAAGACGACCGGGTTGTATTTGATTTTGGCGCGCAGACGCGCAATGCCGGTGGCGAGAATGCGGCGATGATCGCCGTCCATCGAGCGCCCCGCCGCTTCGCGAGCCAAACTGTGCGTTTGGCGATCCGACTCGACAACGAGGTTTGCCTCGAACAACAGTTCATAGCGCCGCAGCACCAATTCTTCGTTCCAACGACAGCCCTCGAGACCGAAGGCAATGGCGGCGCGCCGCCAGCGCTCGCATCGCGTCGCCGCTTCAGAAGCGCCGTCTGCCCAGGCGCGCAGATTCGGCGCGAGCGCTCCGCTGATGAGCCGTGGGGCCCCGGCCCTGTGGTCCTCCCATGGGAAATATTCGTACCAGTCGCGCCAGCCGGCGTGCGGCGCCGCGGCGTCCTGGGCGCGCGTCAAACCGAGGTAGCTGATCGAGATCGCCCGGCCCCCATCCGCGCCGCTGCTCCGGTCGCGATCGGCGAAGGTGTAGAGCTGCTCGACATAGCCAATCGGGTGGCGCGTCTGGCGCTCCACCCAGGCGCGCAGACCCGACTGCAACGAACGATGTTCGACTTCGAACGGACCCGAAGGCAACGCCGTTCCGTCGTTGATCGTCATCGCCTTCGGCTGCCCGTCACCAATGGCGACCAGCACGGCGATGAGTTCGACGGCGACTGGCGCGACGAGTTCTTCCGCCATTATCCCCGCGGGCCGCCCCGCCATCTTTCACTCCTCCGCGACATCGCCGCCGGCTCTCGATTTACCTTGATTTCGCTGCGCGGCAAATGGGCGGCGGGAAAGCGCCGGCAGCGGATCCAACTGTGTAATTAGAGATCGCGCCCAAGGGCCTGCGGCCCACTAATCAGGACGGGTTAAGTTTAGGGGTTCGAAGTTTAGTGGTTCGCAACAGGCCTCGGGGGCCAAAGATCCATTGCCAAAAGCTTGAGTCTAGGCGATTTTGCGCGCCAATTCTTCGCTCGCCGCGGGGACAAGATCGGAGGGGGACTAGTCCATGCCTTGCAATTTGAAACACGCGGCGCGTGCTCGCGCCGGATTGATTGCGCTCGGCTTGAGCACGGGAGCATCGATTCTTCTCCCCCCGTCAGCGTTCGCTTGGCCGACCGGCGACGGCGGCGACGTTACGGTCGAGAACTTCTCCGCCAAGACGAAGGACGGCGGCGTTTTGACCATCGAGCGGGCGGAATTCACCAATACCAATTTGAGCAAAGACGAAATCGTCAGAATGCTGAGCCCGGATACGCCGGAAGCCGATGAGCGCGCGCTCGCGCAGAAGCTCAAGGCGGACAAGATTTCGATCCCCGCGATCGAAATTTCCGGGAAAGACGGCTCCAAGATGCATATCCATGACGTCGCAGCGGCCGACGTCGACGCCGGTAAGGTAGGGACGTTTGGGTTCGCAGGCATGGACGCGTCGGGGACCGACGGCGGAGCGCCCGTCTCGGTCAAGTCCGGCGCCCTGCTCGTGGAGGGCTTGGATGTCGCCGAGGCCTTGAAGGTCGTCGGCGCGCCGGCTGACGCGGCTCAGAAAGGACGGCTGAGCCATATGACCTGGCAGTCGATCGACATTGTCGCGCCGGACAAGGACAGCGGACCTGGCAAGACGATCCATGTCGCGCTCGGGACTGTCGAGGTCCGTGGCGACTACGCCGGCGACGCGCTCAAACAAGGCACGACGAAGCTGACCGGCCTCATCATCGAACCGTCGTCGGACTCGGAATTCGGCAAGAACCTCGCGCAACTCGGCTATTCCAAGCTCCAACTCGCGATGGCGATCGGCGCCGCCTACCAGGCGGACGCCAAGACGTTTTCGCTCGACGATCTCACGCTCGACGGCATCGACATGGGCTCGGTCGGCCTGAAGGCGAACTTTGGCGACGTCGATCCCAGCCTTTTCAGTTCGGACAACGACGGCCGCCTGGCGACGCTGTTCGGATGCAGCATCTCGTCGCTGGAACTCAAGATCGTCAATTCTGGCCTGTTCGAAAAGGCCCTCGCTTACTACGCCCAGCAACAGGGTTCGAGCGCCGACGCGCTCAAGCAGCAATGGTCCGCGATGACCGGTCAGTTGGCTCCGGTGCTCCTCGGCGGGGATCCGTCCGCCCTGAAGGTCGCGTCCGAGGCGCAGAAGTTCATTGCTTCGCCGAAGAACCTGACGATCTCGATCAAAGCCAAGGGCGGCTCATTGAAGGCTGCTGATTTCATGGCGATCACCGACCCCGCCGCTTTTGCCAGCAAGCTCGACATCGCCGCGGTCGCAAACAAATAGCCGGACTGGCCTATCGAAGCGGTCGCCAATTCGCTGACCCGCCCTTGTCGCGGGCGCGTCACGAGGCGAATTTATTTCCCATGTTTAGAGATCACCCCCAGAGGTTTGACCATGACGCGTTTTGCTTTCCTAGTGGATCAAGTCTGACATTTGAATCCCTGGAGGGATTCCCGGCGGGCTCGCGGCGTGCGAGTCTGCGGGATGCGAACCGGCATTTCTCTTTCCGTGACGGCCTCCGATCTCGATCGGCTTCACGCTCTCGTTAAAGACCGCAACGCGCCTCAGAAGCACGTCTGGCGGGCGCAAATCGTGCTGCTGACGGCCGAGCGCTTGGGCACGAGCGCGATCATGCGCGAGACGGCCAAGTCCAAGACCTGCGTCTGGCGCTGGCAGGAGCGCTTCGCCGCCGAAGGTTTCGAGGGCCTTCTGCGCGACAAGACGCGGCCATCGCGCATCCCCAAGCTCGATCCCTCGGTCGCCGAGCGCGTCGTCGGCCTGACGTTTGCCGCGCCGCCAGGCGAGACCACGCACTGGACCGGCGCGGCGATGGCCGAGGCGGCGGGCGTCAGCGTCAGTTCAGTGCAGCGCATTTGGCGGGCGCATGGGCTTCAGCCGCATCGCGTGCGCCAGTTCAAGTTGTCGAAGGACCCCGAGTTCGTCGACAAGCTGCGGGACGTCGTCGGCCTCTATGTCGATCCGCCGGCGCACGCCGTGGTGCTCAGCGTCGATGAAAAGAGCCAAATCCAGGCCCTCGACCGCACTCAGCCCGGCCTGCCGATGAAGAAGGGCCGCGCCGGAACCATGACCCATGATTACAAGCGGCACGGGACGACCACCCTGTTCGCGGCCATGAACATCCTCGACGGGACCGTCATCGGCCACAACATGCAGCGCCATCGCCATCAGGAATTCATCCGCTTCTTGAATGCCGTCGAGCGCGAGGTTCCAGCCGGAAAGACCGTCCACGCCATCCTCGACAATTACGCCGCCCATAAGCATCCGGCCGTGCGGCAATGGCTGGCGCGCCATCCGCGCTGGACCTTCCATTTCACGCCGACCTCGGCCTCTTGGCTCAACGCCGTCGAGGGCTTCTTCGCCACCCTGACGAAGCGGCGTCTCAAGCGCGGCGTCTTCCGATCCGTCGTCGACCTCCAGGCGGCGATCAATCGCTTCCTCGAAGACCACAACGCCCATTCCAAGCCCTTCGAGTGGGTCGCCGATCCCGACAAAATCATCGCTGCCGTCAGACGCGGGCACCAAATGTTAGATTCGATCCACTAGCTCTGCTCGCACTAGGCTTCGCCGCATCGACGGCGAACGCCGCGACGTTCCCGGTTCCCGCCGACGACCCGATCGCCACGGTCAGCATTCCCGATTCCTGGGACCCGAAGACCTATGACGGCGGCGTCGAGGCGACATCGGGCGACGGCGCGATCTACATTGCGATCGAACAAGTCGCGGCCGAGGACGTGAAGTCGGCGACGGAGGAAGGTCTCAAGTTTTTCGTCAAGAGCGGCGTCGAGATCAATTCCTCGTCGCTCAAGACGAAAGATACCAAGATCAACACCCTCGACGCCTTCGACATGTCCTTTACCGGTAAAGACAAGGACGGTCCGGCCAATATCAGCCTCACGCTCGTCAAGACCAACGCCAAGACCAAATTCCTCATGCTCTACTACTGGGGCTCGGCCGACGGCGAGAAGGCCAATGCGAGCGATCTCAAGAAGATATCTGACAGCATTCAGGCAACGAAATAGCGCGACCGCCGCGCGATCATTCCAGTCTCACTCGAGGAGGGCATCCATGCGCTACGAGATTTCCGGCACGGTCATGCAGACGGTCGCGATCGATCTCGCCCCGGGAGAGACCGTCTACAGCCAGACCAACACGATGGCCTGGATGAACGACGCCGTCACAATGGATACGCACACCGGCGGCGGCCTTTTCGCCGGCCTGAAGCGCACGTTCGGCGGCGGCTCGTTCTTCGTCACCGACTTCACCGCCAACGGCGCCGGCCATGTCGCGTTTGCGCCGCGCTTTCCTGGCACGATCGTGCCGGCGTTGTTGCAACCCGGCCAGTCGCTGATCTGCCGCAAGGAGACCTTTCTAGTCGCGGAAAAGTCCGTGACCTTGGAAGTCGCCTGGCAGCGGCGTCTGGGCGCAGGGTTCTTCGGCGGCGACGGGTTCATCCTGCAGAAGGTGACCGGCCCCGGTGTGGTCTGGCTCGATCTCTCGGGCGAGCTCGTCGAGCGCGATCTGGCGCCCGGCGAGCGACTGCTCGTCCACGCCGGACACGTCGGCGTGTTCGAGCCGAGCGTCGGCTTCGACATTCAGATGGTGCGCGGATTCAAGAACATCCTGTTCGGCGGCGAGGGTCTTTTCCTCGCGACGCTGACCGGTCCCGGGCACTTATGGCTGCAGAGCATGCCGATCCTCAATCTCGCGGAGGAAATCGGTCGTTATCTGCCCCACGCCGGCTCGGACACCGGCGCCGGCACGGCGGCGGGCGGCCTGGCGGTGGGGGCGGCGTTGGGCGCGGCCGGCGGCCTCCTCGGCGGTCTGTTCGGCGGTTCGGAGTCCTGAGACGCAAGACCGCCCGGGAGCCACGGGCCGCCCGGACAGCCGTTCTGTCCGGGCGTCGTCGCAATCCGCCTATGAAGAGGTGGCCGAGACCGCATGTTCAGCCCGGACGCCGCGACCGCTGGCGATGAGTTGCGCAGCCACGACGGCGTGGGTGACGAGGTAGAAGGGCACGAGCACCGTCGGCACCAGGCAGAAAGGCAGTTGCTGCATCGCCTCGGAGCCGACACCCACGTGGAAGATCTGCACGGGGCTACCATTGGCCGAGGTCAGGCCAAGGCCGACCGCCGCCACGAGATCCAGCGCCCCGAACACGTTCCAACGCGCGATTGCCGCCCTCGGCAGAGCGCCGCCACGGGCGACGGCGATGGCCAGCGGGATCGCGAACGCACCGGTGATGACGTCACCCAACCCGGCCGAATAGGGAAATGGGCCGCTGAGGCGTCCGACGGCGGCCAGCATCAGGAAGGGCGCGCCGAGGAGCCGTAGGCTGTTGAGACCAATCAACACATGCGTCGGTACGCCAAGCAGCGCTCGGCGCACGCCGGGATAGGCGGCCGATAGCGCGCCGACCACGAGAAGCGGCGTGACGAACAGCAGGCCCAGGAGCGGCACGGGCTGTTCGGGGGCGTATTCCAGCAGTCCGGCGGCGCCCATCCCGCTCGCCAGTCCGGTCCAGGCTCCCAGGATGGCTCCCAATGCGAGCCGCCGACCGAGCGACAGAGGAAGGATGGTGGTGATTGCGATCATGTTCACGGCCACCGCCATGAGGCCGACGATTGCTCCAACGAGATTTAGCATGACCAGTCTCCCTTCAGTGTAGATACACCCTTCAAGCGAATAGCTGTCGAGCGGCGCGCTCCTATGGCCTCACCGGATGGCCGTCCCCGCCAACTTGTGGAGCGCATCGACGCCGGCTTTGCCGAATGCGACAGAAACCTGTTCCTGGGCCTTGCGCCACTCCGGGTAGGCCTCGTGCACGAGGGCGCGGCCGATCTCCGTAACTGCAATGATGCGCGCCCGACTGTCCCTATCGCCGGGTCGAATCACGATCCAGCCCTTGGCGTCCAATAGCGCGAGGTTTCGCGTAAGGGTCGTGCGTTCCAGCCCTAGCCCCTTCGCAAGCTCGCCCAGCGCCGTGGGGCCGCGCAGCATCAGCATGGTCAGAATCGTGAACTGAGTGGCCCGGATCCCATGCGGTCGCAGCCGCCAGTCGTATGCGCTGGTGATCGCGCGTGCCGCCTGACGGGAGGCGAAGCACAGGCAGTTCGCGCATGCGGAGATGTCATCAGCGGCGTCCATGGTCGCGCAGTGTATATACACATAAATGGATGTCAAGGCGGCGCCCGCCAATTTCTCCGCCCAAAGCGCACCGCGTCCCGCGGCGCTCGACTTGATGCCCTGCCGCCCCTAACGACGACAGCTAGGCCTTGTGGACACTAGCGCCTCAGCTCGGCGAGGATTTCGACCAGGAGCCGGCGGGCGGCGTCCTCCGCCATGCCCATGTCGACGAATTCGCCCTCGGCGATGGCGTCGGTCAGGCGCTCGAACTGTAGCAGACGAGCGGCGATCTCGTCTGCGGCCAGCGCCCTCGGCCCGTTCCATTGCTCGATCCACGCTACTTGGCGCAGCCGGCTCTCGGCCCGCGCGGCGCGCACCTGCGCATTCTCAACAGAAAGGGCCCGGAGGCTGCGCCGGAACTTCAGCCAGGACCGGTGGTGCGCCACGCCGGCCTGCACCACCGCCTCGTCGTCTGCGCCCTCGACCAGAAGGGCGTTCACCGCCCGCAACTCCTCCTCCCATGCCCGATAGACGGCGATGAAGATCTCGGTCTTGTCCTTGAACCATCGATAAAAGGTCTGAGGCGCGAAACCGGCGCGCCGCGCGATGCGGTTGCTGTCGGTACCCGCGAAGCTGGCCTCCCGGAATTCCGCGGCCGCAGCCGCGATCAGCCGCTCCCGCGTGGTCATGACCGCCTCGCTGTTCATCCAGTCTCCCTCTTGACTCAAAGTGATAAGTGCATCACATGTGATATGCAAATCACAGGGGTATTCATGACCATAACTTTGATCATTGCGATCGTCGGACGCGCCACGCTAGCGGCGCTGTTCATCCTGGCCGGCGCCGCCAAGCTGCTCGGTCCCGCCCCGTTCCTGGCGCACATGGACCAGTTCAGGGTCCCGCGGCTCGTGCTGCCGGCGGTGATCGCACTCGAGATCGGGGCCGGCGCTGCCCTCCTCATCGGCTGGCGCACGCCGATTACGGCGGGCCTGCTCTCGGTGTTCTGCGTCGCGACCGCTGTGGTGTTCCATCACCAGTTGGGCAACCGCGTGGAGCGCACGCAGTTCTTCAAGGATATCGCGCTCGCGGGTGCGCTGGCGGCGCTGGCGGCGGCCGGCTTGCGCATGTGAGGCGCCGGATGGCCGTCCTGCACCTCGACGTCGATGGGGTCCGGCTTGCGGTGGACCGAGTTGGCCAGGGCCGCCCGGTGGTCTGCCTGAGCTCGATCTGCCACGACGCCCACGATTTCGACGCCCTCGCCGATCGCCTCGGCGACCGTTTCGAGTTCATCCGGATCGAATGGCCGGGACACGGGCGCTCCGGACCCGCCACCCGCCCAGCCTCCGCCGAACGCTATGCCGAGCTCGTCGCCGCAGCGCTGGACCAACTCGCCCTGGAGCGCCCCCTGCTGATCGGCAATTCCATCGGCGGCGCGGCGGCGATCCTGATCGCGACCGCGCGGCCGGTGGCGGGGGTGGTGCTCTGCGACAGCGGCGGTTTCGTGCGTGTGGATGCGACAGTTCGGCGCATCTGCTGCATCATGGCGGGCTTTTTCGCGGCCGGTGAGGCCCGCGCCTGGTGGTTTGGCCCCGCCTTTGCGCTCTACTACCGCCTGGTCCTGCCGAGCCCCACCGCGCGCGCCCAACGGGCGCGGATCATCGCCGCCGCCTATGACACCGCGCGGTCCGCGCGCGAAGCCTGGCTGAGCTTCGCCCGTCCCGAGGCCGACATCCGCGCCAGGGCGGCGACGCTGGCGATCCCTGTCTGGGTTGCCTGGGGGCGACGAGACTGGGTGACACCGCTTTCGCTCTGCCGGGCGGGCATCGAGGCCATTCCCGGCGTCAAGCTCACGATGTTCGAGGGTGGTCATTCGCCCTTCCTTGAACAGCCGGACGCCTTCGGCCCGGCCTTTACGGCCTTCGCGGACCAGACGTCGCCCTAGGCTGCGACCCGCAAAATGCGCCCTTCGGCCATAGGCGTAGCAGGGCGCCGGAATGCGATGAAGACGGCGCGGTTGTTTGCGGTTCGGCCGCTTTCGATGATCCCCGTCTTGAAGCTTTCGAGAGAATCCTTGAGCGCCACGATATCGCGGTCCAGGCCGATCAGGAGAGGGTCGCGCTCGGAGCCCTCCGCATTTTCCCAGACTTTGAGGCTGGCGTGAGCGGTCGTGGCGGCCGCGATCGTGCGCGCCAGGGCGGACGACAGCGCGGGGAAATAGAATCCCACGAGCATCTTCGCGCCGACCAGCTTCGCGCCCGCCGTCCGCAGGGCGTCTTCGCCGAATTCCGCGTTTCGCGGCTCGGGGCCGACTATAGAGTAACGCTCGTCAAAAAAGCGTGACAACTCACGGTCTACTGCCTCAGCGTAACAATATAGTTCTTCCGCCTTCTTGGCTAAGAAACACTTGGTTTCTTTCGAATCGTTGACTTTATAGGTCACCAATCCCGCCATGATAGAACTGACGAGTACGGTTATGAACATCAAGGCCAGTTCCATGGAATATCTCCACGACCGAATGCGTATTGGTTGCCGAGCAAGCTGCGCCGAATACCTTAATTTTCTTCTAAGTTAATATTAACGATCGCCTACGGGCCGACATGAATTCGCAGCCAGCGGCGCGTCGGTGGAGTTAAAACTAGTGTCGGAGGACGCGGGCCGGGAGAAACACGTCGGACCTACCGTTGTTACCCGGCGCGCGCGCCCGATCAAAACGGGATGCGCGCCCTTCCCCATTTAGTCAGATTATTGCGCGGGAATTTGAACGGGTATAGCGTCGACGCCGTTCATCCGAAACAAATTTGGATGCCGCGGCTCTCCTCGTTCGAGCCGCGAAAAGAAACAATGCGAGTGGGAGGAAGACCGTGAGAATCAGTCGCTATTTTTGCCGCGCCGCGTCCGTCGTCGCCTTGGTGAGCGCCGGTTGCCTGTTCAATTCCGCGCCATCGATGGCCGGCCCGGCGATCGTGCCCGGCCCATCCGCCGAACCCGCCTGTTTCGTCCCGTGGACGTCTGAAACCAAGTTCTTCAAGTATCCCGCGAAAAAGGGGCCGTTTCGCATCGCGTTGGCCAATGGCTACATCGCCAACACCTGGCGCATTCAGATGATCCAGACCGCCAAGGCGTATGCCGCGCAACCCGACGTCGCCGCCAAACTCAAGGAATTCAAGGTGGTCTCCACCGGCGAGGACGTCGCGGCGCAGATCGCCGCCGTCAACAATTTCATCAACTCCGGCTATGACGCGATTGTCATGGACGCGCAGAATCCGGCGGCCTTCAAGCCAGTCATAAAGCGGGCCAATGACGCCGGCGTCATCCTCGTCGCCTTCGACAACACGCTCGACACGGAAGACGCGATCAACGTCAACGTCGATCAGAAGGGCCTCGGCGTCTACTGGGCCGATTGGCTGATCAAGAACGTGCCCAACGGCGGCAAGATCCTTGAAATCCGCGGCGTGTCGGGCACTTCGGTCGATCGCGACCGCCATGACGGCATCCACGAGACGCTCGATAAATCGGGCAAGAAGTGGGACGTGGTCGAGGTCTGGGGCAAGTGGGACGATCCGACCGCTCAGAAGGTCGCGGCCGACGCGATCGCCGTGCAGAAGCATTTCGACGGCTTCACGGCGCAGGGCGGCGACACGGGCGCCGTTCAGGCGATGATCGACGCCAAGCATCCGTTCGTTCCCTTCGGCGGCGAGACCGAAAACGGATTCCGCAAGTTCTGCGGCAAGTACGGAGAAGAAGGACTGAAGTGCGCCTCGGGCGGCACCGGACCGGCGCAGGTGGCGGTCGCCATCCATACGGCGATCGCGGCGCTCGAGGGCCAGGTGGTGCCGCAGTCGATCAAGCTGCCCCTGGCCGAGGTGGAATCTCCGAACTTCAAGGACGACGTGAACTACTATTCCAAGCTGTCCGACAATTTCTTCGTCGGCAACTCATTCCCGACCTGCAACATCAACTTCAGCGCGCAGGAAATCATGGGGCAGACGAAAGAGAACAAGTAACAACAATCGGCGGAGCAGGCGCTGCGGGAAAGACGCTTTCCGCGGCGCTTGTCCCGGGGGGGGGTGAGAATGGAGCCTGCCGCAGTCCCGCTGTTCCGCATGGAGGGCGTCTCCAAGCGCTACGGCGGCGTCAAAGCGCTGGAGAAGGCGGTTCTGACCGTTGAGGCCGGGCAAATCCACGCTATTCTCGGGGAGAACGGCGCGGGCAAGTCCACGCTCATCAAAGTCATGGCAGGCGTCGTCGCGCCCGACGAGGGACGGATGCTGCTCGATGGCCGCGAGGTGACGTTCGCCGATCCGGCGGCGGCCAATCAGGCCGGCATCGTCTGCATCTTTCAGGAATTGTCGCTGATTCCAGATCTGTCCGTCGCCGATAATATTTCGATCAGCAACCCGCCGACGCGGTTCGGCCTGATCGACCGACGCGCACAGCGCCGGATCGCCGAAGTGGCGCTCGCCAAGGCCGGCGCGGAAGACATCCACCCGCTGGCGCCCGTCAAGGAACTGCCGCTGTCGCGCCGGCAGATGGTGGAGATCGCCAAGGCGCTGGCGCGCAATCCGCGCGTGCTCATTCTCGACGAAGCGACTTCGGCGCTGGCCGCCGCCGACGTCGCCAAAGTGTTCGTCGTGCTCAAACGATTGCGCTCCGAGGGCCTGGCGCTGCTCTACATCTCGCATCGCATGCACGAGATCGCGGAACTCGCGGATCGATGCACGGTGTTTCGCAACGGCCGCAATGTCGCCACTTATCGGGCCGGCGAGAAGAGCGACAACGAAGTCGTCGAGTTGATGATCGGCAGGGAATACAGCCATGTCTTCCCGCCCAAGCCACCGCTCGCTCCGAGCGACAGGCCGCCGGTTCTCGAGGCGCGCAATCTCTCATGGGCCGACCGCTTGCGCGACGTTTCACTCGCCGTTCGCTCGGGCGAAGTGGTCGGGTTGGGCGGGCTGGACGGGCAAGGCCAGCGGGAGCTGCTGCTAGCCTTGTTCGGGGCGCTGCGCGGCGTTTCCGGCGAGATTTTGATCGATGGCGCACGGGCATCGGTCGCGAGCCCGAGCGTCGCGAAATCCCCAGCGATCGGCATGGCGCTGATCCCCGAGGATCGCAAGACCGAGGGTTTGATGCTGCCGATGTCAGTCGGGATCAACCTCTCCTTCGCCGCGCTCGACCTCATATCGCGCGCCGGCGTCGTCGATCGCGCCCGCGAGCGCCGACTGATCGACGAGATGATCGCCCTGCTCGCCATCCGCACCGATGGAATCGACATTCCCGTCGGGTCGCTTTCGGGCGGCAATCAGCAAAAGGTGGTCATCGCGAAGTGGCTGATGGTCAAGCCGCGCATCATCTTGCTCAACGATCCGACGCGCGGCATCGACGTGGGCACCAAAGCGGAAATCTACCAGTTGTTGCGCAAGCTCGCGGCGACCGGGGCCGCCATCGTCCTCTACTCGACCGACTACGACGAACTGGTCGGCTGCTGCGACCGCGTGCTCGTGCTCTACGACGGTGCGGTCAGAAGGGTGCTCGTCGGCGCGGAGATCACCGAGCGCGCGCTGATCAGCAGCGCGCTCAACATTCCAGCGTCGGGCGAGGGAGGCGACATGGCGTCGGCGGCGAGCGCGTGAGGGACTGGCGATACCGATTGGCCGAGCAAAGGGGGACGCTCCTCGCGGTCGCCTTTTTCATCCTCATGTTCGTTATCTACGTGAGCAATCACCCGGCGGGATTCACGGCGAACGTCGTTCAGACCGCGGCCAACAAGGGGACGCTGCTGGCGCTCATCGCGATGGCGCAGACTTTCGTCGTCGTGACCGCCGGCATTGACCTTTCCGTCGGCATGGTGTTCGTTCTGACCAATTGCCTGGCCTCGACGATCGTGGTCGGTTCGCCCGCGATGACGGCGCTCGGCGTCGTCGGCGTCCTGCTTGCCGGATTGGTCTGCGGCGCGATCAACGGCGCGATCGTCATCTATGGGCGCCTGCAGCCGATCGTGACGACGATCGCCACCGGCGCTATCTTCTTCGGCATCGCGCTCGCGCTGCGGCCCGTTCCCGGCGGCGACGTCAATGGCAGCCTCGCCGACGCGTTCACCGGCCGCGTTTTTGGCGTGATTCCCGACAGTCTGGTGGCGCTGGCGGTCGTCGTCGTGGTGATTTGGTTGCCGTATCGGCGTTCGGTGATCGGGCGCGCGGCTTATGCGGTCGGCTCGTCTGAGGTCGCGGCCTATATGTCGGGCGCGCCGGTCCGGGCGGCCAAGTTCTTTGCTTATGTGCTGTCCGGTCTGGTCGCTTCGCTCGGCGGCCTCTTTCTGACGTTCATCACCTATTCCGGCGAAGCCTCGTCGGCGAACGGCGGCGCCTACACGCTCTTCTCGATCGCCGCGGTCGTTCTCGGCGGCGTCTCGTTGTTCGGCGGATCGGGCAGCGCGATCGGCGCGATCTTCGGCGCCCTGATGTTTCGCACCATTGGCGACCTCTTGTTCGTCTTCAATCTCGATCCGCTGTGGCAGCCCCTGTTCCAGGGCGTCGTGCTGCTTGCGGCGGTGTGTCTCGGTTCGGTCCGGCTGTTTCAGATCCGCAACCGTCTCGATCTGTTCCAATGAGGCTTCCGACGATGACGCGCGGCGACGCTTTGTGGCGCAAGGTCGATCCGGCGGTGGCGACCGCCTTCGGCTGCATCGTTCTGCTGCTGTTGGTGGGCAGTCTCTATTCCCGCAGCTTTTTGTCGCCCGAGTATTTGCTGCAGCAACTGAAGGTCGCCTCGTTCCTCGGCGTGATCGCCACCGGCATGATGATGGTGATTCTGCTCGGCCAGATCGATCTGTCGGTGCCCTGGGTGGTGGCGGTCGGCGGCATGATGTCGACGGCGGCGACGGGATGGGGGCCGACGGGACAAGCGCTCGCCATACCGTTCGGCGTCGCGTGCGGCGTGGGCCTCGGCCTCGCCAACGGCTTTGGCGTCGCATACCTGCGCATTCCCTCGATGATCGTCACCCTGGCCGTGAACGCCGTCGCCCAGGGCCTCATGGTGGTGCACACCGGCGGCTTCTCGCCGCAGGACGCCTCGTCCGCCGCGATGCGCGAACTGGCGACAGGACATACGTTTTTCGGCCTGCCCAACGCGCTGCTCGTCTGGGCGGCGATCGGCGGCGCGACGATCTTCCTCCTGTCGCGCACGACCTTCGGGCGGATGATCTACGCCATCGGCAACCGGGAGCGCGCCGCCTATCTCTCCGGCGTCAGGACTCAGCGCGTCGTTCTCTTCACTTTTGCGATCGCCGGTGGCCTGTCGGCCTTCGGCGGCGTGCTGCTCGCCGGCTATGCGAGCAAGGCCGCGCAAGCGATGGGCGACGCCTATCTGCTGCCGGCGATCGCCTCCGTGGTGCTGGGTGGCGCGTCGATCCTCGGCGGCCGCGGCAGCTATATCGGGACGGTCGCCGGCGTTATTCTGGTCACGCTGCTGCAGTCGATCCTCTCGGTGATCCAAATGGAGGACGCCGGGCGCCAGGTCATCTACGGCGCCGTCATCATCGCTATGCTGCTGCTCTACGGGCGCGAGCGGCTGACGCGGTAGTACGCGGCTCGCTCCGCCGCCCCACTTTCTTCCCCTAAACGAACGGATTCCCCCAGGACGTCGCAGGGAAACGTCGCCAATCACGGCTGCTCGCGAGATTGTGTGCGACGCAGCAATTGCGATTACGCCCGCTTGCCCCCATTTTGGCGGACTAACTGGCTTTTGTTCCAACGAATCGAAGGGACAGGCAAGAAATAATTGCCATGGGCGTCATGAGCTTACAAGAAACGCTTCACAGGGGACGCGATCCTCATTTCGGGCGCCCAACGTTCGCTTCATCTGGGGGCGATGTTGCGCCGCACCATTTATATGCTGCACCGCGTCGCACAATGGCGTTTGGCGTGCTCCTCGGGCGCAACTCGCGGTCCTCGACGCCCGTTCGGCCGCCTGGACTGACCAGGACGGTCAAATTGTTGGGATCGCGTTCATGACGGCTATCGTTCGCATCGCGCTTTCGCGACCCTACACGTTCGTCGTGATGGCGATCCTGATCTTGATCTTCGGATCGCTGTCGGCGATCCGAACGCCCACAGATATTTTCCCCAATATCGGCATTCCCGTGGTTTCGGTGGTGTGGAGCTACACCGGACTGCCGCCGGACGACATGGCGGGCCGCATCATCACGCCTTACGAGCGGGCGCTCACGGCCACGGTCAACGACATCGAGCATATCGAATCGCAGTCGCTGCCCGGAATTGGCGTCGTCAAGATCTTCTTCCAGCCGAACGTGAACTTCAGCGCCGCGCAGACGCAGGTGACGTCCATTTCGCAGACCATCCTGAAGCAGATGCCGCCAGGCGTCACGCCGCCACAAATTCTGGCCTACAGCGCCTCGAGCGTTCCCATCATCCAGCTGGCGCTGTCGAGCGACACGCTTTCGCAGATCGAGCTCTTCGACCTCGCGCAGAACTTCATCCGGCCCGCCCTCGTCACGGTCCCCGGCGCCCAATTGCCCTACCCCTTCGGCGGCGCCGTCCGGCAGGTGCAAATCGATCTCGACGAGAACGCGCTGAACGCGCATGGCCTGTCGGCGAACGACGTCGGCAACGCCCTCGCTCGCCAGAACCTCATCACGCCGGTCGGCACCGAGAAGATCGGCGCCTACGAGTTCACCGTCGATCTCAACGATTCGCCGAAAGTCCTTGCAGACTTCAACAACCTGCCGATCAAAGTGGTCCACGGCGTCGTCGTCTTCATGCGCGACGTCGCCTATGTCCACGACGGCTCGCCGCCGCAAACCAACGTCGTGCAACTCGACGGGCGCAAAGGCGTGCTGATGTCGGTCATGAAGATCGGCCCAGAGTCGACCCTCGACATTATCTCCGGCATCAAGTCCCGCCTGCCCGGCATCCAGGCGACGCTGCCGCCCGGCGTGACGTTGCGTTATGTCGGCGACCAATCCGGCTTTGTGAAGGATTCCGTCACCGCCGTCGTCCGCGAAGGCCTGATCGCCGCCGCGCTCACGGGCTTCATGATCCTCGTCTTTCTCGGCAGCTGGCGCTCGACCCTCATCATCACGGTCTCGATCCCCCTCGCCGTGCTCAGCTCGCTGACGGCGCTGTCGTTGCTCGGCGAGACGATCAACGTCATGACCCTCGGCGGTCTCGCGCTTGCCGTCGGCATTCTCGTCGACGACGCGACGGTCACGATCGAGAACATCAACCGTCATATGGAGGAACTCGGCGAGGACATCTTGACGGCCATCACGCATGGCGCGCGGGAGATCATGCCGCCGGCGACGATCGCGCTGTTCTGCATCTGCATCGCCTTCGTGCCGCTGCTGGCGCTCGGCGGCGTCGCGGGCTATTTGTTCCGGCCGCTGGCGATGGCCGTCGTCTTCGCGATGATCGCCTCCTACATCCTCACCTACACGCTGGTGCCGACCATGGCGCATTTCCTGCTCCGCGGCCAGCACAGCCATTCGGCCGCCGCCGATGGCGTCGATGTGGCCAAAGCCGGCTTCTTCACCCGCTTCCAGCGCGGTTTCGAGCGGCAGTTCGAGCGGTTGCGCCTTGGCTATCTCGGCCTGCTGCAGCTCGCGCTGCACCATCGCTTCTGGTTCGTGGGCGGCTTTCTCGGCGTCGCGCTGCTGTCGTTAGGCCTCGCGCCTTTTCTCGGCGAAGACTTCTTCCCGTCGGTCGATTCGCCCGCGATCAGAATTCACATGCGCGCGCCGACGGGAACCCGAATCGAACAGACGACGATGCTCGCCGACCAGATCGAGCAGACGATCCGCACGCTCGTTCCGCCGGACCGCCTGACGAGCATCGTCGACAACATCGGCCTGCCGCTCAGCGGCATCAACATCTCCTACGGCAACTCGGGCACCATCGGCGTGTTCGACGCCGACATCCTGCTGACCCTGACCTCGGGCGAGACGCCCACCAGCGTCTACGTGAAGACCCTGCGCGAGAAGCTGCCGAAGGCCTTCCCCGGCACGACCTTCTCGTTCCTTTCCGCCGATATTGTGAGCCAGATCCTCAATTTTGGCTCCCCCGCTCCGATCGATGTCCAGATCGCCGGCAACAACCTCGCCGCCAGCCGCGCCTTCGCCAACAAGCTGCTCGACAAGATCCGGCACGTTCCGGGCGTCGCCGATCCGCGTATTCAGGAGGAGTTCCAGGATCCCGGGCTCAAGGTCGACTTCAACCGCGACCTCGCGGGCGTCGTCGGGCTGATGGAATCGGACGCTTCGACAAGCATTCAGGCGACGCTTTCGGGCAGCACCCAGACGGCGCCGACCTATTGGCTGGACCCACGCAACGGCGTCTCCTATCCGGTTTCGGTCCAGACACCGCAATATTCGATCGACACGCTCGGCCAGCTCAAGAACGTGCCGCTCACCGCGGCTCAGTCGACACAGCTTTTGGGAGGCCTCGCCACCTTCACGCCGGAACCGCTCGACGCCATCGTCTCGCATTACGACATCCGCAGTGTCGTCAACATCTACGCGACGACGCAGGATCGCGATTTGGGGGCGGTCGCAGCCGATATCCAGAAGATCGTCGACGATTCGCGCGGCGACCTGCCGAGGGGCACGACGATCGCGATTCGCGGACAAGTGGCGACTATGTCCGCCGCCTACGAGCAATTGGTGATCGGCTTGGCCTTCTCGATCGTGCTGATCTATCTGCTGATCGTGGTCAATTTCCAGTCATGGCTCGATCCGTTGGTGATCATCATGGCCTTGCCCGCGGCTTTGGCGGGCATCGTCTGGATGCTTTTCATCACCGGGACCACCCTCTCGGTGCCGGCGCTGACCGGCGCGATCATGTGCATGGGCGTGGCGACGGCGAACAGCATTCTCGTCGTCAGCTTCGCGCGCGAGCAGCTCGCCGCAGGCAAGGACGCTGTGGCCGCCGCGCTCGCCGCCGGGACGACCCGCTTCCGCCCGGTGCTGATGACGGCGCTCGCGATGATCATCGGCATGGGGCCGATGGCCATCGAGCCCGGTCAGAATTCGCCGCTTGGCCGCGCGGTCATCGGTGGTCTCCTTTTTGCAACCTTTGCGACCCTAATGTTCGTGCCGGTCCTGTTCAGCATCGCCCATCGTCGCCAACCCCGCCAAGTTCACCAGTCCCAGCCGCTTAGCGGCCTGCCTTCTCACGCCTGATCCGGAGTTTCCATGTCGTCCGAAGCCCCCATCCGTACTCCCAAGCCACGTCGCGTTCTTCTGTTGCTTTGCGCTGTCGCGATCGGCGCCATCGTTGTCGCGGTCTCCGGCGTGACGGACCGCGCGAGAAGCCGCCAGGAGGTGGCGACCTGGACCAACGAGCAGGCGATCCCGACCGTGAAACTCGTTCAGGCGGAACGCGGCCCGGCGGAGCAGGACCTCGTTCTTCCCGGCAATGTGAGCGCCTTCTACACCGGCTCGCTTTTCGCTCGCGCCAGTGGCTATGTGACCGCCTGGAACAAGGACATCGGCGCACATGTGAAGAAGGGAGAGACTCTCGCAACGATCTCGGCGCCCGATCTCGACCAGCAGCTCGAGGAAGCCAAAGGGCAGCTCGTGCAATTGCAGGCCGCGGTCGAGCAGGCGCAGGCCAACGCCGAACTCGGCAAGGTGACCGATCGGCGCACCGCGCAGCTCGTCGTGCAGGGCTGGTCGAGCAAGGAGCAAGGCGACACCGACCACCTGACCGCGGCCTCCCGCGTGGCGGCGCTCGCGGTCGCCAAGGCCAATGTCGTCGCGCAGCAAGCCGCGGTGGGCCGGCTGCAGGAGTTGACCCGCTTCGAAGACATCAAGGCCCCGTTCGACGGCGTGGTGACGGCGCGCCACGTGGACATCGGCGACCTCGTGAACGCGGGCGGCACCACCGGACACGCCCTCTTCCAGGTCGCCGACATTCACCGCATGCGCATTTATGTGAGCGTGCCCCAGGGCTTCCTCGGCGAGCTCTCGCCTGGCGTCAAAGCGACGCTCCACCTGCCCGGCCAGAATGAGACCTTCGAGGCGCAGATGGTGTCGACCTCGAATTCCCTCACGGAGAATTCCCGCACCGCGCTGATCGAGCTGCAGGCCGACAATCCGGACGGCAAGCTCTGGCCCGGCGCCTTCACCGAGGTCCATTTCCACATCCCCTCCAATCCCAACACGCTATCCGTGCCGTTGACGGCGCTCGTCTTCGGGGCTCACGGCATGCAGGTCGCCACTGTGGACGCCAACTCCCGCGTGGCGCTGAAGACGGTGCAGCTCGGCCGCAACCTCGGCAATCGCGTCGAGATCGAATCCGGCGTCTCGCTCACCGACCGCCTGGTCGACAACCCCCCGGAATCGACGGAGACGGGCGAACTCGTCCAAGTCGCCAGCGCGGACGCGAACCCCCCTGATGTCGCTGCGGCGGGCAAGCCGAGCGCGAACTCAGCGAAGGCCGATTGAGGCGTGCCTCTGTGCGCCGGCGTCAAGGCGCCGGCGCGCGCTCAAGTGGCAGGCGCGTCACTTGCCGTGTTCGCCCGGCCTGAGGCCGGATAGCGATCACGAATACGTCGGCGTCGCCGAGACGTAGCCGTAAAAATTCTTGTGAAATCCGTCCAACGGATACTTTCCATTCTGCGGAATGTCGTGGAAGTCGCCCCAGGAATAAACGCTGAATTGAATGACTTCGTTGGCGATTCTCGGGCGTTTGGCGAGGACCACCCAATGGTTGGGGATCCACGAGTGATCGGATTGCTTGAATGACTCGAGCATTTGCATATTGATGAAGAGACAGACGCGCCGGTCGGCGTCGAAGTCGCGGGCGCATTCCTCGATCTCTCGGCGCCCCTTGAGAAAATAGCTGTTCGTATTGTTCCTGACCCCTGCGAAACCGACCTTCTGAAACCAGTCGGCTAACGTGTGCGGCATCGTAATGCCCGCCGCGGTGTCGTCGGCGGAGGAATAGTCGAGCAGGGTGTTTTCCAAATCGCGCAGGCTCGCCAAGGCGATCCAATCGGTAGGGTGGATCTTGTCGTGCGGCGGCGCATAGGCGCGGCATCCGGAACTCGGCTTGACGTGCAGCGACTTCAATCGCGCTTCCCCGGTATCGTAGAGGTCGATGACGTACTGGGCGTAGAGTTCGGGGTGCACCTCAAGCAGGCTATAGAAGAACGCGGCAGGCCCGCAAAGGCTCGCCGCGGACTGATTGACTTTCTTCGGTGCGACGATGCGCTCGCGCAGCCCGTCCGCGACGTCGGCCCGATTGATGCGCGCGAAGCCGATCCCGCGCCCGCCTCTGGCGAAGGCGTTGACGAGCGACAGCGCATAGTCGATGCGGAATTGTTCGGCTGGCATGGAATCCTCCGCAATTCTCGTGGGTCGTTGCGCCGCTTTCCAGCCTTGCGCGTCTAAACCCGTATTTCCGGATGGCCGCTCCCGCCGGATTAAATCTGCAGCCGTTCGTCGTTTCCAACAAGTCAGCGCCGCCATCGCCCCACGCGGCGCGGCGAACTTGATCTCGACCAGGTATTACGGGACGCGCCGCAAGCGATACGCGGATTGCCGCGACTGCGCCGAGTCGGTCTGAGGCTACGTCGGCGCCAACCCTCGCTTGCGCAACAGGGCCTCCGGCGCCGGCTCGCGGCCGCGGAACGCGTGATAGGCAACGGCTGGCTCGCGGATATTGCCGGCGGCATAAACGAAGCGCTCCAGCCGTTCCGCCAACGCGGCGTTGAAGACGTCGCCGCTTTCCTCGAACGCCTCGAAGCCGTCGGCGTCGAGGATTTCCGACCAGAGATAGCTGTAGTAGCCGGCGGAATAGCCGTCGCCGGAAAAGATGTGCTGGAAATGCGGCGCCGAGTGGCGCGTCGCGATCGCCGCGGGCATGCCGATCGCCGCAAGCTCGCGGCGCTCGAATGCGGCGACGTCGATCGCACTGGGATCGCTTTGCAAATGCAGCTTCATGTCGACGAGCGCCGACGCCGTGAATTCGACCGTGGCGAAGCCCTGATTGAAACGACGCGCCGCGTGCAGACGCTCGATCAGCGCCTCCGGCATCGGCTCGCCCGTGCGGTGATGCTTGGCGAAGCGGCGCAGCGTCTCCGGTCGCTCGAGCCAATGCTCGTAGAGCTGCGAGGGAAATTCAACGAAGTCCCGCGCCACGCGGGTTCCCGATAGCAAGGGGTAAGTGACGTCAGAGAGCATGCCGTGCAGCGCATGGCCGAATTCGTGAAACAGAGTATGAGCCTCGTCGATGCTGAGGAGGCAAGACTCGCCAGCGCCGGCCTGCGCGAAATTCATCACGTTGACGATGATCGGCAGGACTGCGCCGTCGAGCTTCTGCTGATCGCGGAATGAGCTCATCCACGCGCCGCTGTGTTTCGAAGCCCTGGCGAAATAATCGCCGATGAAGAGTGCGATCGGCTCGCCGTCGCGCCCCAGAACCGTCCAAGCGCGCGCGTCGGGATGATAGAGGGGTATGTCGCTTCGCTCGGCAAAGGAGAGGCCGAACAGACGATGCGCGACGTCGAAAGCCGCTGCGATGATCCCGTCCAGCGGCAGATAGGGTTTGAGCTCGCCCTCGTCGATATCGTAAAGCGCCTTACGGCGCCGCTCCGCGTAGTAGCGCCAGTCCCACGGCTTGAGCTCGAAATTGCCGCCCTCGGCGGCGATCATCTGTTGCAGGGCTTCCGCCTCGCGCGTTGCCTGCTCGCGCGCCGGCGCCCAGACCCGATCGAGCAGGCTGAGCGCCGCCTCGGGCGTCTTGGCCATCGTATCGTCGAGGCGGAAATGGGCATAGGAGGGAAAGCCCATCAGCCGCGCTCGCTCGGCGCGCAGCCGCACGGTCTCGCTCATGACGGCGCTGTTGTCGTGCGCGCCGCCGTTTGCGCCCCGGGCGACGAAGGCGCGGAAAGCCTTCTCGCGCAGATCGCGCCGCGCCGAAAATTGCAGGAACGGCTCGTAAGAGGAACGCGAAAGCGTGACCGCGTGCTTGCCGGGAAA
Organism: uncultured Alphaproteobacteria bacterium; assembly: GCA_963813195.1. Taxonomy (GTDB): domain Bacteria; phylum Pseudomonadota; class Alphaproteobacteria; order Rhizobiales; family Beijerinckiaceae; genus Roseiarcus. The sequence goes on from CAWEYC010000033.1 coordinate 150,843, forward strand.
CCCCCGCTCCGCCGCGAGCCGCGCCCCGGCGGCGAGGACACTTTCGGGCAGCCCGGCGAGATCGTCCGGCCCGTCGAGAATCATCACGAAGGCCTTTTCGTCGGCGAGCACGTTCTGGCCGAACGCCGCGCCCAGCGTCGCCAGCCTTTCGCCGATCGTCGCGAGCCGCGCCTTCGTCTCGGGCGCGAGCCCAGCGCCGGCGCGCCGGAACGCGGTGCGATAGCGGTCGAGCGTGCGCGCAGCTTCCGCATCGAGCGCCGGCGTCGACGCAGCCGCGTGGAGCGCCTCGATCCGCTGGAACAGCGCGTCATTGAGAAAGATCGCGCTCCGCTCGCGCGCCAGGATCGGCGCCATTTCGCGCTCGATCTCTTCCAGTGCGGCGCTGCTGTCCGCGCCGACGAGATTGAAGAAGACCGAGGCGACGCGATCGAGCGTTGCGCCGCTGCGCTCCAGCGCGGATATCGTATTGTCGAATGTCGGCGCTTCCGGATTAGCGGCGATGGCCGCGATCTCCGCGCGCTTTTGGGCCAGCGCCGCGTCGAAGGCCGGGCGGAAATGTTCCGGCCCGACGCGCGCGAACGGCGGCGCGCCGAACGGAGCGGTCCAGGGTTCGAGCAGCGGGTTGCTCGCAAAGGCGGGACGGGAATCCACGTGAGTTCCTGGGTTGGATAGGCGGTCGGAAGGAGTGGGAGCACTTCGCCCTGCCCGGGTCAACCCAACGCGTGCGCCCGACCTACGAACCCTGGATCAGGATTGCCCGAAAATCGTTGACGTTCGTCAGTGTCGGCCCGGTCACGACGAGATCGCCGAGCGCCTGGAAGAGCGAATAGGCGTCGTTGTCGGCGAGGCGATCCTTCGCACTGAGGCCGAGGGCTGCCGCGCGCGCGAGCGTATCGGGCGCGGCGTAGGCGCCGGCGTTGTCCTCGCTGCCGTCGATGCCGTCGGTGTCGCCGGCGAGGCCGTGAATGCGCGGCGCCCCGTCGAGGGCGAGCGTCAGGCCGAGCAGGAATTCGGCGTTGCGCCCGCCCCTCCCCTTGCCGCGCACGGTCACCGTCGTCTCGCCGCCGGACAACAGGACGCAGGGGCCACGCGCCGGCGCGCCGTGCAACGCCACCGAGCGGGCGATCCCGGCGAAGACCTTGCCGACCTCGCGCGCCTCGCCCTCGATCGCGTCGCCGAGCAGCACCGGCGTCACGCCGGCCGCGCGCGCCGCGTCGGCCGCCGCTTGCAGCGACATCTGCGGCGCCGCGATCAGCACATTCGAGACCATCTGGAAGCGCGGGTGGCCGGGCTTCGGCGTCTCGGATGCGGCGCTTTCAAGATGGGCGACAACGCGCGCGGGCGAGTCGATCTGATACCGCCGCAAAATCGCCAACGCCTCGGCCGAGGTCGAGGGGTCAGGAACAGTCGGCCCGGAGGCGATGATCGAAAGGTCGTCGCCGGGCACATCCGAGATGACGAGAGCGACGAGGCGCGCCGGCGCCGCCGCCAAAGCGAGCCGGCCGCCCTTGATCGCCGAGAGATGCTTTCTGACGCAATTCATTTCGGCGATGTCCGCGCCGCTCTTGAGCAGCGCTCGATTGATCGCGCGCTTGTCGTCGAGGGTCAGCCCGGGCGCCGGCGCGGCGAGCAGCGCCGAACCGCCGCCAGAAATGAGGCAGAGCACGAGATCGTCGGGGCCGAGATTCTCAACGCGCTCGAGAATCCGCAGCGCCGCCGCCTCGCCTGCGGCGTCCGGCACGGGATGGGCGGCCTCGACCACTTCGATGCGATTGGTTGGCGCGCCATGGCCATAGCGCGTGACGACGAGGCCTTCGAGCGGCCCGCTCCAGGCCGCTTCGACCGCGGCGGCCATCGACGCGGCCGCCTTGCCCGCGCCGACGACGACCGTCCGGCCCTTGGGCGGCGCAGGCAGGAACCGTGCGAGCCTCTTTGCCGGCAAGGCAGCGTCGATCGCGGCCTGAAACAGGCCGGTCAGAAAAGCGCACGGTTCGTTCATGCGTCCTCGCCGATGACGCCCGCGCCAATAGGCGAGCGCCGTCGAATATCACCCGCGGCGCCATAAGCCCACAGCCAGCCGAGCCCGTCTTCGGTCCTGCCCTTCGGCCGGTATTCGGCGCCGATCCAGCCGGAGTAGCCGAGCGCGTCGAGACGGTCGACGAGGAAGGGATAGTTGATCTCGCCGATGTCGGGCTCGTGCCGGCCGGGATTGCCGGCAATCTGGATATGGCCGATGCGCGGCAGTTGCTTCTCCATCGTCGCGGCGAGTTCGCCCTCCATCCGCTGCATGTGATAGATGTCGTATTGCAGCTTGAGATTGCTCGCGCCGGTCTCGTCGATGATGTAGAGCGCGCGCCAGCTGTGGTTGAGGAAGAAACCGGGCATGTCGAATCGGTTGATCGGTTCGACGACCAGCAGCACGCCCTCTTTCTCCAGCCGTTCGGCGGCATAGCGCAGATTGTCGACCAGCGTGCGATGGGCCTCGTTGATGCTCCATCTGGGCGACGGGATTCCCGCGAGGCAGTTGATCGTCGAGCAGCCTAGCGCGTTCGCGTAGTCGATCGCCCGCGACACGCCGTCTTGAAATTCGGCGACGCGATCGGGATGGCAGGCAATGCCGCGTTCGCCCTTGCTCCAATCGCCCGCCGGCAGATTGAACAGCGCCTGTGTGAGGCCGTTCGCCTTCAGCCGCGCCGCGATCTCAGCCGCGGGAAAGTCGTACGGGCCGACATATTCGACGCCGCGAAAGCCGGCCTCCGCCGCCGCCTCGAAGCGATCGAGAAACGGATATTCGGTGAAGAGCATCGTGAGATTTGCGGAAAACTTCGCCATGTCCGTTCCCGTGAACTAATCGGGCGCCGACGCCCCAGACGAAATCGCTCGCCAGCGGCGTGGCGTTGCCGTACTGGCTCGGATGCAGCCCGATCAGGCCGACGACCGCAACATAGCATAGCGGGCTGGAATGCAAGTCGACCGCCCGCGCATTGCCGAATGCGCCGCCGACGGGGCAAGATGGAGCGACGCCGGCGCCAACTCGGGTTCTCCGCCCGATGCTTGTTCGCGCTTCCTCAAGGAATGAAACGCCCATGACCATACAGCCCCGCCCGACCGTCCGCCGCCGCGAAGGCCGGCTTTCGGCTAAGGCCGTCGCCGACCTGACGAGCGCGCTCGCGTCCCGCTTCGGCAACGGCCTCGTCACCTCCGAGGCGGTCCGCGTGCAGCATGGCCACACGCTCACCTGGCTCGAGAACGCACCGCCCGACGCCGTCGTGTTCGCCCAGAGCCGCGAGGACGTGATCGACGCCGTGCGCATTTGCGCGACGCACGACGCGCCGATCGTTCCCTTCGGCGTCGGCAGTTCGCTCGAAGGCCATGTCAACGCCTTACACGGCGGCGTTTCGCTGGATTGCTCGCGCATGGATCGCGTGCTCGCGGTCCACGCCGAGGATCTCGATTGCGTCGTCGAGCCCGGAGTGACGCGCAAGGCGCTCAACGAGCATTTGCGCGACAGCGGGTTGTTCTTCCCGATCGATCCCGGCGCCGACGCCTCGATCGGCGGCATGGCGGCGACGCGCGCCTCCGGCACCAACGCGGTGCGTTATGGCACGATGAAGGACAACGTGATCTCGCTCGGCGTCGTCACCGCCGAGGGCGCTTATCTGCGCACCGCCAGCCGGGCGAAGAAATCGTCGGCGGGCTACGATCTGACGCGGCTGTTCGTCGGCTCGGAAGGGACGCTCGGCGTCATTGTCGACGTCACGTTGCGCCTAGCCGGCGTCCCCGAGGCGATCGCCGGCGGTCACTGCTCGTTCCCAAGCGTGCGAGCCGCCTGCGACGCGACGATCGCGACCATCCAATGCGGCCTTCCTGTCGCGCGCATCGAATTGCTCGACGCGCTCCAGGTCAAGGCGTGCAACGCCTACTCGAAGCTCGACTTGCCGGAAACGCCGACGCTATTTGTCGAGTTCCACGGTTCGGACGAGGGCGTCGCCGAGCAGGCGCGGCGTTTCGGCGAAATCGCCGGGGATCTCGGAGGCGGGCCGTTCGTCTGGGCGACCAAGCCCGAGGACCGCTCCAAGCTCTGGCAGGCGCGCCACGACGTATTCTGGGCGGTTTTGGGCCTCAGACCCGGCGCCCGCGCCTTCGCCACCGACGTCTGCGTGCCGATCTCGCGTCTCGCCGATTGCGTCGAGGAGACGCAGCGCGATATCGCCGAACATGGCCTCGTCGCGCCGATCGTCGGCCATGTCGGCGATGGCAATTTCCACGTCAGCCCCCTCGTCGACATGAACGACCCCGCGGAAATCGCCCGGGCGGAAGGCTTCTCGTCGCGCCTCGCCCACCGCGCCATCGCGATGGACGGCACCTGCACGGGCGAGCACGGCGTCGGACAGAAAAAGATCGCCTATGTCGAGGAGGAGCACTCGCCCGAGACGCTCGATCTGATGCGCCGTGTCAAAGCGTCGTTCGACCCGATGAACCTGTTCAATCCGGGCAAGATCTTTCGCGAGTGAATGGTCCTCCTGGACGCCGTCGCCGGCTTTCGGCGCCCGCGCCTACAAGCGCGCGGGCGAGCCCTGCGGCGGCTTCATTGGGAGCTACGGATGCAGAACGCTTATCTTGTCCGGCTGTTCGTTATTTCAACGTCTTGGGCGCCATTTTCGGTCCCTCTCTCGACCGCGCGCGGCGCCGGCGAGGCACACGGCCCCTCCACCATCGGGGACCCGGTCGAGGGACGCGACGGATGACTCTCTGGGCCAATTCGGGTACCCGGGCGTTGAATACCCCTCCGAAGCCCATGGCGACCTGGAAAGACAAACGTGGCGGCACAAGCATCTGAACGCGCAAGAATGCCGTCGATCTCGTTCGTCGTCGCGCGGAGCCATCCGGGAAACGTTATTGGCAACAAGAATGCGCTTCCCTGGCACATTCGATCCGACCTCAAACGTTTCCGTCAGATTACCACTGGACACGTGGTAATCATGGGACGCAACACACATGAGTTGATCGGAAAAGCACTTCCGAATAGAACAAACATCGTGGTCACGAGAAAAGAACATCTAATCAATGATACCGCCATCGATTTTTACGCCGACACCCAACTAATATTTACTAGATCTATCGAAGAGACGTTGTTTTTCGCTGACATAATCTCAATTTGTCATCAAAGCAAAGAGATATTCGTTATCGGTGGCCAGGCCATGTATGAGTCCTTCGGTCGCCTTGTCAACAAGGTATATCTCACAGAAGTAATAGCAGACGTAAGTGGTGACGCTTTCTTCAACATGCAATTTCCGCCAAAGGTATGGAGAACTGTCGACGAGAACTACGTGGCAAAACTAGAAGGCGACGACTATGGCTATAAATTCACCGTATTCCAAAAACGCGATCGTAAAAGCAGGTACAAGTTCGTAAGGGAATTCCTAACCGACCTGGAGCAGAAAAAGAATTGGATCAGAAACAACCTGGACGACGTAAAACGCAAGGTGTCAGAATACGCCGTTGAGAACATGGAATTTGAGCTATAAACGGCATCGTTGTTTCTCGGCTGCATCACAAGGGATAACCGGCGCCGTCAAATGGCCACCGGCGCCTTGATCGCCGGCCAGGGATCGTAGCCTTCGAAGGAAATCGCCTCGGCCTTGAGATCGAACAACGCGCCGCGCGGCGAGCTTTCCGCCGGCGCCAGCCTGAGCTTGGGCAGCGGCCGCGGCTCGCGCGACAATTGCTCGCGCGCCTGCGCCTCGTGATTGAGATAAAGGTGCGCGTCGCCGAACGTATGCACGAACTCGCCGACCCCGAGCCCGCACTCGCGGGCGATCAGATGGGTCAGCAAAGCATAGCTCGCGATATTGAAGGGGACGCCGAGAAAGAGGTCGGCCGAGCGCTGGTAGAGCTGACAGGAAAGCCGGCCGTCCGCGACGTAGAACTGAAACAGGCAATGGCACGGCGGCAGCTTCATGCGGCCGATGTCCGGCACATTCCACGCGGAGACGATCAGCCTTCGCGAGTCCGGATTGCGCTTGATTTCGGCGAGGAGCCAGGCGATCTGATCATAGGTCCGCGCGTCCGAACCGGGCCAGGCGCGCCATTGCTTGCCGTAGACGGGCCCGAGATCGCCGTTGGCGTCCGCCCATTCGTCCCAGATCGAGACGCCGTTGGCCTTGAGGTAGGCGATGTTGGAATCGCCATTGAGGAACCAGATCAATTCGTGGACGATCGACTTGAGGTGCAGCCGCTTTGTGGTCGTCAGAGGGAAACCCTCATTCAGATCGAACCGAACTTGCCGACCGAACAGCGAGCGCACCCCAGTGCCCGTCCGGTCCCGCTTGACGACGCCCTTGTCCAGCGCTTCGCGCAGGAGATCGAGATAAGCGCGCATGGAGCCCCGCTGCCAAAGTGAGCCCCCAATGTAGATGATTCGGCGCGCTAAGAGCAGCCCGCCGGACGCTCCGCCTCAACGGGGCGCCCAAGCGGAGTGAGGACGAGGTCAATGCACGCTCACCGTCTCGAGTTCGTGCTGCCAGGCGTTGGCGAGCGCCGCGTCCTTGGAATCCGTCAACATGATGGGCGAGCCGTCCGCGGCGAGCAACGCAAACAGCTGCAGGCCCGGCCGGATCGCGGGCGCCTGCGGAAACAGGCGCTGTGCGTCTTCGGACCGAATCGTCTTCACATATGCGATTGCGCCGTCGCCGAGATGGGCAAATTCCTGTGGCGTCAAGGCGCCGATTCTCTCGTTTGCGTTGTTCATTTTACACTCCTCTCCGGGCCGTACGACGCCGCACCCGCCTTCGGCACGCACGCTAACTCAGTCGCGCGCCGCAATATTGATCTTCTTCACGGTCCGCTCCGGTTGCGGCCGAACAACATCGACCGACAGCAACCCGTTCGCGAGTTCCGCGCCCCGCACCTCCATCCCGTCCGCGAGCAGGAAACTGCGTTGAAACTGCCGCGCGGCGATGCCGCGATGGACGTAGTCGCGCGTCTTGTCCTCCTGCTGGCGACCGCGGATCGCCAATTGGTTTTCCTCCTGGGTCACCTCGATCTGATCCTGGGAGAATCCCGCGACAGCGAGGGTGATGCGCAACGTTTCCGGCTGCCCCTCCGAAGCGGCGATTCGCTCGATATTGTAAGGAGGATAGCCATCCGCGGCAGATTTTGACGCTTTGTCGAGCGCACGCTCGATGCCGTCGAACCCAAGCAGGAACGGAGAACTCAAGGCCGTGACGCGCACCATAATCGAAGCCCCCCTTCAGGCGCTCCGCCGAGCGGGCCTTCTCATGAACGACCGGATCGGCTGCGGAACCAATTCGCCCGGCCGCCCTATACGCGGCGCCCCGGACAACCGAAATATGGCGTCGTGGGCGTCGCGTTCAAGATCCCTGATCTGCCTATGGTGGACCTAAAACTTGAACGAATTCTCAACAATATGGTTCCCGCCGGCGGCGCGCTACGGCATCGGCGCATTCTGAACGACACGCGCCGGGGTTTTCGGCTATGAGGGTCGCCAATCCCGCGCGGACCCTTCGAATCGCCCGCCGGAGCGCTCGCCCCGTCCCTCAAGAATGGCCATGCGGAACACCAGGCTCGGAACCAAGCGGCAATGCCAGGCCTGCGGCGCCCGATTCTACGATCTCGGGAAACGCCCGGTCGTCTGCGTGCATTGCGGCGCCGAGGTCGATCTCAACCGACTGGCTAAGGGGCGGGCGGACGCCAAGGAGCCGGCCCCGGACGAGCCTGCGCGAGAGAGCAAGGCCCCGCCCCCGGCTCGCGCGAACAACGAGCCGCGTCACTCGCCGCCGCAGTGGTCGGCGGAGCAATCGCGGGCGCTCGACAAGGTCGGGCGCTGGCTCAAGTCCGGCGACCCGCAAGTGTTCCGGTTGTTCGGCTATGCCGGGGTCGGCAAGACGACCTTGGCGCGGCATGTCGCCGAGGCGGCGCAGGGGGAGGCCGCCTTCGCCGCGTTCACCGGCAAAGCCGCGCTGGTGATGCGCTCGAAGGGCTGCGTCGGCGCTTCGACCATCCACGCGCTGATCTATCGCGCCAGCGAAGGCGACGAGGGCGCGCCGACCTTCACCCTCAACCACGACGGGCCGGCCTCGCGCGCCGGGCTCATCGTCATCGACGAATGCTCGATGGTCGACGCCGAACTCGGCCGCGATCTCCTCTCCTTCGGGAAACCGATCCTGGTGCTCGGCGATCCCGCGCAATTGCCGCCAGTCAAGGGTGGCGGCTTCTTCACCGAGGCCGAGCCGGACGTCATGCTGACTGAGATCCATCGCCAGGCGGAAAACGATCCGATCATCCGCCTATCCGAAATCGTCCGCTCGGGCGGCGAGGTCGCCTATGGCGTTTACGGCGAGAGCCGGGTCATCCGACGCGATGAGATCGACCCGGCCGCCGTTCTCGCCACCGACCAGGTTCTGGTCGGGGTCAACCGCACCCGCCGGCTCTACAACAAGCGAATCCGCGAATTGCTCGGGCTGAAGGAAGTTTTGCCCGTCGCCGGCGACAAGCTCGTCTGCCTGCGCAACGACCGCGTGAAGGGACTCATCAACGGCGGCCTGTGGCGAGTCGAAGCCTTAGGCGGCATGCGCAAGGACTTTGTGCGCATGACGGTGCGCGCCGAAGACGAGGCAGGACGCGCCCAGGCGAAAGTCGCTGTGCTCAAGCAATTCTTCGAAGGCGCGGAGGCCGACTTGCCCTATCCCGTGCGGCGCGAGTCGGACGAATTCGATTACGGCTACGCCCTGACCGTGCACAAGGCGCAGGGCTCCCAATGGGACGCGGTCATGCTGTTCGACGAGAGCCGCGCTTTTCGCGAACATCGGGCGCGCTGGCTCTATACGGGGCTGACGCGCGCCGCTCGCAAACTGACCCTCGTCCGCTGACTACTTGGACGGCGTCAGATAGCCCGCGTGCAGGGCCAGTCCGAGCACCGCCAGCGCGACGATGACCACCGCCAGCGCCCAGAGCGCGCCCGCGATCGGACTGATATTGCCCGCCAAGCCCGCGCCCGCCTGCGGGCGCGGCCCCTGCCCCGACAGCGTCGCGGCGGCGAGGTGCCGGTACGTGTTGAGCCGCCGCTCCGTGCTTTCGCCGATGATGTAAGCGCGCGATTCCGCCTCGGTCGGCGCGCGGCCGGTCGCCTTGATGAAATCGTCGAGCCAGGCGCGCTTGTTCTGCTTGTAGATGGAGTAAGCGACGAGGCCGGCGACGTCCTCGTCGGGCGTCACAAGCGCGTCGAATATGGGGTTGCGCTCAGCCTCCCCGACGTTTTCTGCAATCGATTTCACCGCGACAGGCGTCGCGGCGATTTTCGGCAACGACGGCGTCCTCTCGACTGACGTCGTCTCGGCCTGCATTTGGTTTGCCGCTTCCATGGTCGCCCTCCTCGCCCAGAGGCGCAAACTATACGGCAATGTAACGATTTGTCATCATCCGCCGAAGCCGCCGAATCCGCGTCTCGAGCTGGCGAGAGCGCGCCGAGGGGGCCGCGGCGCAGCGAAGTGCAATCGCTCGCCTCACCAGACGACCCGCAACGCCTCGAGCCCATGGAAATGATAGGCGTCGCGATAGCGGGGCGCTTGCGCCAGGCGCAGGCCCGGGAGCCGCTTCAGGAGGATCGGCAGCGCCACCCGCAATTCCAGTCGCGCGAGCGGCGCGCCGACGCAAAAATGGATCCCAGCGCCGAACGACACGTGCGGATTGGGAGCGCGGGCGGGTTCGAGCCGATCCGGCTCGGCGAAGGCTTTGGGGTCGCGATTGGCTGCGCCGAGCAAGAGACCGATGCGCTCGCCTTGTCGAAGCTTGACGCCGGCGAACTCGACGTCCTCGAGCGCATAGCGCGTGAAGAGATGCAGCGGCGCGTCGAAGCGCAGCAATTCCTCGACGGTCGCCTCGCTCAAGCCCGCGTCGGCGAACGCCTGCGCGCGATCGAGCCCGCTCTCCAGGATCGCCTTGACGGCGTTGCCAATGGCATGGACCGTCGCCTCGTGTCCCGCGTTGAGCAACAGGATGCAGGTGGCGATCATTTCGTCCTGACTGAGTCGCCCGCCGTCCGCCTCGGCGGCGATCAGCCGACTGATGAGATCGTCGCGCGGATCGTCGCGGCGAGCGGCCACGGTCTCGCGCAGGAACGCGGCGAACTCCCGCGCAGCCGCAGCGGCGGCGTCCTCCACCGCCCGCGTCACGCCGAACTGATACATGGCGACCATGCGGTGCGACCATTCGAGCAGCTTCGGCGCCGTTTCAAAGGGCACGCCGATCAGTTCCGCGATCAAGGCGACGGGAATGGGCGCGGCGAATTCGCTGATCAGGTCCGCCTCGCGGCGCGCCTCGAAGGCGTCGATGAGATCGTTGGCCAAAGCGCCGATGCGCGGCGCCAGCCGCTCGACCTGACGTGAGATGAAAGCCCGGTTGACGAGCGAGCGCAGGCGCGTGTGCTCAGGCGGCTCCAGTTCCAGCAGGGAGTGCCGCTCGACCAGGTTGAACGGCTCCAGATGCGCCGGCGGCTCCGGCCAGCCGAGGCTCTCGCGGTTCATGACATGCAGGATTTGCCGGCCGAACCGGCGATCCCGCAGTAGCGCCGAGACTTCGGCAAACCCGGCGAAGCACCAGAAGCCGTATTGCTCCCAGGAAAAGACCGGCGTCGCCTCGCGGATGGCGGCGTAGGCGGGATAGGGATCGTTGAAAAACCCGGGATCGCGAGGGTCGAGCCGAACGCGACGCCGCGCGGCGTCGATTTGCCATGACATCGCAGAACTTCCTCAAAGCAAGGGATATGCGGCTTCGACGACATAGGGGCCGCCGCCGACCGAATGGCGCGCCGAAAAGAGGACAAATCGCGACGCTTCGAACGGCGGCGCGACCAGGGCGCCGCGTGCGCCGAGATAGTCGGCGACGGCGGCTGGAGAAACCGCGCGAAGCCGCGCGAGGGTCACATGCGGCGTGAAATTGCGAGGCTCCGGGGCCAGCCCGATCCGCCGCAGCCGCCGCTCCTGTTCGCTCTGCAGTTCGATCAACTCCGCCGCCGGCTTGATCCTGGCGACAATGGCGCGCGGCTTGTCGGCGCCAAACCAACTCAGCCCCTCGAAGCGGATGGGAACCGGGGCGCGGCGGATTTCGGCGAGCGCGTCGGCGAGTTCGCGCGCTACACGCAAATCGACGTCGCCGATGAAGCGCAGGGTGATGTGGTAATCGCTCGGCTCGATCCAACGGGCGCGGTGGACGCCGCCGCGCGCGCTCGCCAGGGCCACAGCGCTCGATGCGGGAATTTCAAGCGCGGTGAACAGGCGCGGCATCGCAGGCTCCCGGACTTCCAAACGCGGCGCCGCGCCCGCGGGAGGCAACGCGCCGACGGTTGCGCGCCGCGGCGCTGGATCGCCGAAAGCGGACTTCGAATTTGACGCGGCCCACGGCGCAGGAAAGGCGCGCGTCCCGATCAGCGATTGTCGGCGAGCGCCGAGGCGACGCGCAATTGAATCTCACTGGCCAGCGTCCGGGCGATGCGGATTTCCGCGTCGCGACCGGCGCGCAGGTCGGCGAAACTATCCGAGGAGTAATCGTAAACGGCGGCCGATGTCGCGAGGCCCCTGTAGATGACGGCTCCGCCTTCGATCTTCGTGAGTGTGAAATTCGCAGTTCCGATGACAGTCGCGGCGTCGGCGGCGTTGATTTGCGACTCGACGGTCGGCGTTTGCGAGGTCTGGTACACCGTGACGAGGAGGCGATATTTGGCGGGAGGCGTCTCGCCGGATCCGTTCAGGTTGGAAATGAGATCGTCGCCGAGATAGTGGCCGATGCGATCCTTGATCGGCACGACTTCAACCGCGCGCAGAGCCTCGACGAGGCCAGGATGCGCCGCTTCGCCGTAGAGAGGTTTGAAACATCCGCCGAGGCCCAAGGCCATCAGGAGAGCGGCGGCGACGCGCGCGCGATCAAACGACGACATTGACGATCCTTTGTGGAACGATGATCACCTTCTTAGCGGGCTTATTATCCATGGCCCGCCGGACCGCGTCGAGGGCGAGCGCGGCCGCCTCGACGGCTTTCGCGTCGGCGTCCCGCTCGATCGTGAGATCGCCGCGCTTGCGGCCATTGACCTGCACCGGCAGAGTGATGTGCGTGGCGACGATCAGGCTGCGGTCCGCGACCGGCCACGGGCTCCGCGCGACGAGCGTCCGATGGCCCAGAACCTCCCAGCACTCTTCCGCCAGATGCGGCATCATCGGCGCGAAACAATGCACGAGGATGTCGCCGGCCTCGGCGAAGGCGAAACGCAGATCCTCGTCGATCGCCTCGCTTTCGATGGCCCCGACCGCGGCAGCGAGCGTGTTGGCGAGTTCGTAGATGGTGGCGATGCAGACGTTGAAGCGCAGGCGCTCGATCTCGTCCTCGATCTTGGCCAGCGCGGCGTGGGCGGCCTGCCGGATCTTGGCCGCCGGCGCGGAAAACGAGACGGGCTTGGCGGGCCGCTGCGCCCCAACGATACGCTCGATTTCGCAGGTCAGCCGCCACAAGCGCTGCGTCTGCTTATAGGCGCCCTGCACGCCCGCCTCGGTCCAGATCACGTCGCGCTCGGGCGGCGAGTCGGAGAGCATGAACCAGCGCGCGGTGTCGGCGCCGTAGCTCGCGATGATTTCATCGGGATCGACGGTGTTGCGCTTCGACTTCGACATCTTCTCGATCGGGCCGATCTCGATTGGCGCTTCGCCCTGCAGCGCGAAGGCCCGCCGGCCGCCGGCGTCCGCCTCGATACGCACCTCCGCCGGCGCGACCCAGCGCCCCTCGGCGTCGCGATAGGTCTCGTGCACCACCATCCCCTGGGTAAAGAGGCCGGCGAAAGGCTCGTCGAGATCGAGATGGCCGCATTTGCGCATGGCGCGGGTGAAAAAGCGGGAATAGAGCAGGTGCAGGATCGCGTGTTCGACGCCGCCGATATATTGGTCGACGGCGAGCCAATGATCCGCAATCGACGGCGAGGTCGGCGCGCTCCCGTTCCACGGATCGGTGAAGCGCGCGAAGTACCAGGACGAGTCGACGAACGTGTCCATCGTGTCGGTCTCGCGCCGCGCCAGCGCCCCGCATCGTGGACAGTCGACCTGTTTCCAGGTGGGGTGGCGATCGAGCGGATTGCCCGGCGCGTCGAAACTCACGTCCTCCGGCAGTACGACCGGCAGATCCGTGGCGGGAACCGGGACGACGCCGCAGGCCTCGCAATGGATGATCGGGATCGGGCAGCCCCAATAGCGCTGGCGCGAGATGCCCCAGTCGCGCAGCTTGAAATTGACTTGCCGCCGTCCCTGCGGCCGATTGCCTAATGTCTGAGCTTCGAGCCGGCGCGCGACCTCCTGCTTGGCGGCCTCGATCGTCAACCCGTCGAGGAAGCGCGAATTGATCAGGACGCCTTCGCCGTCGTAGGCGACTTTGTCGATGGTGAAGGTCGCGGGGTCGACGCCCGGCGGGCAGACCACGGGAGTGGCGCCGAGACCGTAGACGTTGACGAAATCGAGGTCGCGCTGGTCGTGCGCCGGGCAGCCGAAAATCGCGCCGGTCCCGTAATCCATCAGGATGAAGTTGGCGACGTAGACCGGCAGCCGCCATTCCTCATCGAAGGGATGGATGGCGCGCAGGCCGGTGTCGTAGCCCTTCTTTTCCGCTGTCTCGATCGCCGCGACCGACGTGCCGATGCGCCGGCACTCCTCGATGAAGGCGGCGAGCGCGGGATCGTGGCGCGCCGCCGCGCCGGCGAGCGGGTGGTCGGGCGCCACCGCCATGAACTTGGCGCCGAACAACGTGTCGGGCCGCGTCGTGTAGATCTCCAGTTCGCGCGCGGCTTCCTCGTCGTCCACGGCCCCGCGCGAGGCGGCGTCGATCGCGAACCGGACCAGCATGCCCTCCGAGCGGCCGATCCAATTGCGCTGCATCAGGCGCACCTTGTCAGGCCAGCGATCGAGCCCGTCGAGACCGGCGAGCAATTCGTCGGCGTACTCGCTGATCCTCAGGAACCATTGGGTCAGTTCGCGCTGCTCGACGACCGCGCCGGAGCGCCAGCCGCGTCCATCGATAACCTGCTCGTTGGCGAGCACGGTATTGTCGACCGGGTCCCAATTGACCTTGGAATTCTTGCGCGTGACGAGCCCTGCGGCGAGAAAGTCGAGAAACAGCTTTTGCTGGTGGCGATAGTAACTGGGATCGCAGGTGGCGACCTCGCGCGACCAGTCGAGCGACAGGCCCATCGATTTGAGCTGCGCGCGCATCGTATCGATGTTGGCGTAGGTCCATTTCGCGGGATGGGTGGCGTTCTGCATGGCGGCGTTTTCGGCTGGCATGCCGAACGCGTCCCAACCCATGGGGTGCAGCACGTTGAAGCCGCGGGCGCGCTTGTAGCGCGCCACGACGTCGCCCATCGCATAATTACGGACATGGCCCATGTGGATGCGCCCGGAGGGATACGGGAACATTTCGAGCACGTAGTATTTCGGTCGCGGATCGTCGTTGCGCGTGGCGAAAATCGCCTCGTCGGCCCAGACTTTTTGCCATTTCTGCTCGGAATCGCGGACGTTGTAGCGCTCGGGCGGCATGTCTTGGAGGTCTCGTCAGGTTTTGGAGGTCTCAGTGCGAGGGACCTTCGTCGAACGGGCGCGACAAAACATGATTTGCTGGGAGGGGTCAAATCGGCCCCCCGCGCCTGGGTTTGCGCCGGCCGCCGGCCTCGATTGACCGATCCGGTCGATTGCGACATGTTCGCCGGCGCCCTCGCTAGGCCTGCCGCAAAATCGGTGAGTTTCGATGAACTATTACCTTCGCGAACCCATTCTGCATGCGACGCCCATCCTGGACTTGCGGCCGACGCAGATGACCCTGGGCATGTATGAGGTCACGGAAAAGCGGAAATCGTGGAAGACGCTGGACGCGAAGACGCTGACCAAGCTGCTTGAGTCCCATATGGTGCCTGTCGTTCTCGGGCCGGGCGGGGATCGCTATCTGATCGACCACCATCACCTTGCACGCGCGCTGCACGACCAGGGCGTCAAGAGCGTCTTCGTGACGACACTCGCCGATCTGCATCGCCTCGAAGCTTCCGAATTCTGGAACATGATGGATTTTCATGGCTGGACTCATCCCTATGACGACGAGGGACGGCGGCGCGACTACGCCGATTTGCCGAAGACCATCGAGGACATGGAAGACGATCCCTATCGCTCTCTGGCGGGCGAACTGCGCACCATCGGAGGATTCTCCAAGGATTCGACGCCCTTTTCGGAATTCGTCTGGGCCGATTTCCTGCGTCGCCGCATCAAGCCCAAAGTGGTGCGCAAGGACTTTTCCGAGGCGCTGAGCCTCGCTTTGGACCTCGCCAAGTCGCGGGAGGCGAACTACCTGCCCGGCTGGTGCGCGCCACGCGCCAAGCATAACGTCGCCGCGCCCAGCACAAGCGGCAAGAAGGGCCGCTTTGCCGAGAAGCTGGCGCACGAGGACTGACCCTTCGCCGCAGGGCCGCGGTGCGGCCATTTCACGAAAACAGCACCACCTGCCGGACGCCGTGGCCCTCGCGCAGCCGATCGAAACCCTCGTTGATGTCCTCCAGCCTCAAGCGATGGGTCAGGAGCCGATCGACCCGCATCTTGCCCGACTGAAACAGCGAAACGAAGTGCGGTAGATCGCGCCGCGGCACGCAGGAGCCGATGTATGAGCCTTTTAGCGTGCGCTCCTCGGCCACCAGGCTCACGGCCTGAATCGAAACCCGGCGGTCCGGATGCGGCAGGCCGGCCGTAACCGTGACGCCGCCCCGCGCAGTCGCAGCGTAGGCGAGTTCGAGCGCCGGCACGGCGCCAGCCATTTCGAAGAAGAAGTCCACGCCGCCGCCGGAAATATCCTTGATTTGCTTAGCGGCGTCCGGGCCGCCGGCGTTGACCGCGTGTGTCGCGCCCAACTCGCGCGCGAAGGCGAGTTTCTCGTCCGAGAGATCCACCCCGACAATCTGTCGCGCGCCGGAAATGACCGCTCCCAGCACCGAACTCAGGCCGACGCCGCCGAGGCCGACCACCGCGACGGAAGCGCCAGGAGGGACTCTGGCGGTGTTCACCACGGCGCCGACGCCGGTCAGCACCGCGCAGCCGAACAGCGCCGCATGCTCGAAAGGCAGGTCCTCAGCGACCTTGACGCAGGATTCCTGCGACACCACGGCATATTCGGCGAAGGCCGATACCCCGAGATGATGATTGACGGGTTCGCAGGCGAGCGTCAGCCGACGTTCGCCGCGCAGCAGCGCCCCCGCCCCGTTCGCCCGCGCCCCCGGTTCGCACAAAGCAGGTCGCCCGGTCGCACAGGGTAGGCAATGGCCGCAGCTCGGCATGAAGACGAGGACGACGTGATCGCCGACGGCGAGCTCCTCGACGCCCTCCCCGACGGCTTCGACGACGCCGGCGGCCTCGTGACCCAGCACCATCGGCATGGGCCGTGGACGGGCGCCGTCGATGACCGAAAGATCGGAGTGGCAAAGCCCGGCGGCCTTGATCTTGACGAGCGCCTCGCCTCGGCCGGGCTCCGCCAGATCGATCTCAACGATTTCGAGCGGCCTCGAGCTGACGTAGGGGACCGACGCGCCCACGTCGCGAAGCATGGCGGCCTTGATGCGCATCGTTTCGCGCCTCCCGGTTGCGTTCTCGAGGCTTGGCGCAGGCGCCGCACGCGGAACTTCTGGGACTTACATAGACGCTACGCGGCGGAGCGCCAAATGCGGGCCGGGCGGCGCACTAAGCGTTGGGCTGGGCGAAGTCAATAGAGGGCCGCGCGCGACGGATCGGCGTCGGCGGCGAGTGTCACGACTCTGTCGTGAAAGGCGCTTAGCCCAACCCCCCGAGAGGGCGGCGTCATGCTCGTTGTAGAAAAACTTACACGTCGATTCGGATCGAAAACTGCGGTCGATGACGTCTCTTTGACGGTTGATCCCGGCCGTTTCGTCGGCGTTATCGGACGATCGGGCGCCGGCAAGTCGACCCTGCTGCGCATGATCAACCGCTTGGAGCAGCCGACCTCCGGCCGCATCGTGTGTGGCGAGCGCGTAGTGACGGCGTTGACCGGGCGCGCGCTCGCGCAGTGGCGAACGCGCTGCGCGATGATCTTCCAGCAGTTCAACCTCGTTGGCCGCCTCGACGTCCTGACGAACGTGCTGATCGGGCGCATCAATCACGTGCCGACGTTGCGCTCGATCCTCCAACTCTGGTCGGACGAGGATGTCGCGATCGCGCTGTCCGCGCTCGAACAGCTCGACATCGCCGGGCTCGCCGCCCAGCGCGCCGATAGTTTGTCCGGCGGCCAGCAGCAGCGCGTCGCCATCGCGCGTGCGCTCGTGCAAGAACCCGAGATCGTTCTCGCCGACGAGCCGATCGCCTCGCTCGATCCGCGCAACACCCGCGTCGTCATGGACGCGCTGCAGCGCATCAACCGCCACCACGGCATCACCGTGCTGTGCAATCTGCATTCGCTCGACGTGGCGCGCGCTTATTGCGACCGCCTGATCGGCATGGCGTCCGGCCGCGTCGTTTTCGACGGAGCTCCGGGCAAGCTCACCGAGGCAGCCGCGCGCGAACTCTATGGCATCGAGGCCAAGGAGGCGCTCGGCGCCGACGCGCGCGATGACGGCATGTCCCCCGTCTTCAACGCCGCGTGACTACGCTCGAATTTTTTGCTGGAGGAGAAAGAGTATGATTACTCGTCGTTCCCTGATGCTCGGCGCGGCCCTGAGCGCGGTCGCCGCGTCCGGCGCTCGCGCACAGGCCTGGAAAGCCAAGTATCCGGAGTTGGTGTTCGCCGTCATCCCCGAAGAGAACGCTTCCGGCGTGGTCGATCGCTGGACGCCGTTCGTCAATTATCTCAGCAAGGAAATCGGCACGAAAGTGACGCTGCGCGTGGCCAACGATTATGCCGCCGTCATCGAAGGCCAGCGCGCCGGCAACATTCAAATCGCTTATTACGGGCCCGCCTCGTTCGCGCGCGCGCGGATCATCGGCGTAAAGACCGACGCCTTCGCCATCGACGTCAACAGCGACGGATCGAAGGGCTATTATTCGGTATTCTACGTGCTCGCCAAATCGCCCTACCAGAAAATCCAAGATCTGAAGGGCAAGGCGATGGGCTTCGTCGACCCGAATTCGACTTCGGGCAACAATATGCCGCGCTTCGAACTCGATCATCTCGGCATCGACCCCGATAAGTTCTTCTCCAAGACCATTTTCGCCGGCAGCCACGAGAACGCGGTTCTCGCGCTCGCCCAGGGCACCGTGGATGTCTGCGCCAATTGGTGGAACGCGCCCGACAACTCGAACCTCACCCGCATGCTCAACAAGGGCATGCTGAAGAACGCCGACGGCTCGCCGATGAAAAAGGACGACTTCCGGATCATCCTGAAGTCAGAACTGATCATCAATTCGCCCTACGCCTATCTCTCCGAGCTCCCCGACGATCTGAAGGCGACGATCCGGCAGGCGTTCCTGGACGCCGCGACCAAGGACAAGGCGGCTTTCAACCGCCTGTCCGACGGCAAGAACCGCCCCTGGGAGCCGGTCGCCAACGCCGACTACGACAAGACCATCCAACTCGTGAAGTTCGTCGACTCGATTCGCAAGAACAAGTCGTAACTCGGATCAAGGAGGACGGAGAACCGCGGACGGACCCTTTTCCGTTCCCGGTTCTCCGTAGTCTATCCCAGATATGCCCAACGCCGTCGTCCGCCTTCCCGATCGACAACTCGCCGCTGTCCTCGCCGTCTACCGCGACGCCGCGCGCGCGAAGCGCCTGCAATTCATTGTTGCGGCGGCCATCCTCATTGCGCTCATCGCGGTTTCGGCGGTGGAGGCCGAGGTCGATCCAAAAACGTTCTTCGCGAAAATCGGCGGCTTCTTCAGCTATTTCGACCGACTGATGACGCTCGATACGGGAGCGCGCGTTTGGACCGATCCCGTCTCGTGGTTCTGGAGCCTCAAGCGTTCGTTGCGGCTCATCGGCGAAACGATCCTGATGGCCTATGTCGGGACGCTGACCGGCGCGATCCTCGCCTTCTGCTTGAATTTTCTTGCCTCGCCGAATCTGACCGGCCGTGCGGCGACGGTGTTCCTCACACGGCGAGTTCTCGAATTCTGCCGCACCGTGCCGGACGTCGTTTTCGCGCTGATCTTCGTTGTCGCCTTCGGCCTGGGGCCGCTGGCCGGCGTCTTGGCGATCGCGATCCACACGGTGGGGGCGCTCGGCAAGCAGTTCTTCGAAACGACTGAGAACATCGACATGAAGCCGGTCGAGGGCCTGCGCGCAGCGGGAGCCTCCTGGATCGAGACCATCCGCTTCGCCGCCTTGCCGCAGGTGCTCCCGAGCTTTGCGAGTTTCACTCTGCTGCGCTTCGAGATCAACGTCCGCGGCGCGACCGTGCTCGGTTTTGTCGGCGCGGGCGGCATCGGTCAGGATTTAATGGAGGCGATCCGCAAGTTCTACTATTCCGATGTGAGCGCGATTCTCGTCCTCCTTATCGCAGCGGTCATGGCGATCGACATCTCAACCCAATATTTGCGCCGCGCGCTCATCGGGCGCGCGCCATCATGAGCTCCCTGGCGACCGCGCCGCGAATCGACATCGACGCCCTGAAGCAACGTCATCGCGCCGCCTTTTCGGCCAATTGGCGAGCGCGCCTCATCTGGGCGATCGTGATCGCGGCGATGCTGGCGCTGTACATCGGCGCGTTTTTCTACTTCGATGTTCCCTGGGCGCGCCTGCTGCCGGGCCTTTCGCAATTGGCCTGGTTCTTGACCGAAATGATTCCCCCGAATCCGGGAGAACATTTGGCCACCTACCTCAACGGGTTGGGCGAGACGCTGGCGATTTCGTTGCTCGGCACGCTGCTCGGCGCAGCGTTCGCGCTGCCGCTCGGCGTGCTGGCGGCGCGCAACGTGATTCCGGCGGCTTGGCTGCGGCTGCCAATCAAGCGATTCTTCGACGCGGTGCGCGGGGTCGACACGCTGATCTGGGCGCTCATCTGGATCAACGTGGTCGGTCTCGGCCCGTTCGCCGGCGTCCTGGCGATCGCGTCGTCGGATTTCGGCGCTCTCGGTAAATTGTTCGCGGAGATCATAGAATCGGCCAACCAGAACGAAGTCGAGGGGGTGCGCGCGTCCGGCGGGCGGCGGCTCGCGGAAGTGCGCTTCGGCCTGCTGCCGCAAGTGTTGCCCGTCATGGCCGGCCAAGTGCTCTATTTCATCGAATCGAACACCCGCTCCGCGACCATCATCGGCGTGGTCGGCGCCGGCGGCATCGGCCTCTATCTCTCCGAGCAGATCCGCGTGCTCGAATGGCGGCAGGTTTCATTCATCATTCTGCTGATCCTGATCGCGGTCACCGCAATCGACTTCGTCTCGGGACGCCTGCGCGCCGCCATCGCCGGGCGACGGTCGGCGACGCATTGACCTCACCAGCAGAAGTGTCATTAAACGGCGCAATGGAAAGACGATGCCAATAGCGGAAACAGTCGCCCAAGGGGCGGGAGAGGACGACGCGATCGCGGCGCGCAAGCGCGCGATGGCCCTGCTTGCGCATGCGCGCGCCGCCGAGATGGCCGAGCCGATCGAACGTCTCTGGCCACGCCATCAGGCGCGCGACCTCAAGCCGGTCGAAACCGGCCTCGTCATGCTGCGTGGCCGCATCGGCGGCGATGGCGCGCCGTTCAATGTCGGCGAGGCGACGGTGACGCGCGCCGTAGTCGAATTGCCGAGCGGCGAACGCGGCTACGCTCATATCCTCGGCCGGGACGCGGACCGCGCTCGGCTGGCGGCGATCATCGATGCGCTCTGGCAGAAGCCGGAGGCGCGCGCCGACGTCGAGACGGCGATTCTCAAGCGGGTCGCCGCGCGCATCGCCGCGGAAAAAGCAAAGACGCGCGCCGAGACCGCCGCGACGCGCGTCGACTTCTTCACCCTCGTGCGCGGAGAGGACAGCGCATGACCGCGCTCGCGTTCGCCGACCCCGTATTCGAATCGCAGGCGGCTTTTCGCCGGATCATGCGCGCGATGGCCGCGCCGGGGACGATCGTTCATAGCAGCGAGGCGCTGGCGCCGCCGGCGCCGCTCGCGCCCGCCGCCGCCGCGGCGCTGCTGACCCTGGCGGATTTCGAAACGCCGCTGTGGATCGCGCCGTCGTTTGGAAACGCCATCGCCGAGTACGTCACGTTTTACACCGGCGCGCCCCTCGCGCCCTCCCCCGGCACGGCCGCCTTTGCGCTGATCGATCTGGCCGCCGATGGCCTGCGGTTGGAGAGCTTCGCCCAGGGTAGCGCCGAATATCCTGATCGTTCGACGACCGTGATCGCCCAAGGCGCCGCCTTGGGCGAGGGGCCGGCGCTGAGGCTCACCGGGCCGGGCATCCCTGGCGAAGCGGAGTTTCGCGCCGCGATGCTGCCGCCCGACTTTCTCGTGCAATGGCGCCTCAATCGCGCCGGCTTTCCGCTCGGCGTCGACCTGATCCTCGCGGCGGGATCGCAGCTCGCGTGCTTGCCGCGCTCGCTCGTCATTTCCGGGGAGGCGCACTGATGTATGTCGCGGTCAAAGGCGGCGAACGCGCGATCGCCAACGCCCATGCGCTGCTCGCCGACGCAAGACGCGGCGACCGCGCGACGCCCGAGATTTCGCCGGCGCAGATCGACCAGCAACTGGCGCTCGCCGTCGACCGCGCGATGTCGGAGGGCTCGCTCTACGATCGCGAGATCGCCGCGCTGGCGATCAAGCAGGCGCGCGGCGATCTGATCGAGGCGATCTTCCTCGTGCGCGCCTATCGCACGACCATGCCGCGCTTTGGCTTCGCCGAGCCGCTCGACACGGGCGCGATGGCGGTGCGCCGACGCGTCTCCGCGACCTACAAGGATCTGCCCGGCGGCCAGGTGCTCGGGCCGACCTTCGACTACACGCACCGCCTCATCGACTTTTCGCTTGGCGAGCACGGCGATCCACCCGCGGCGCCGACAGCGCCGGCCGACGTCGAGACCGCGACGCCGCGCGTCACCGACATCATCGCCGGCGACGACCTCATCGAGCGTAACGTCAGCGCCGAGCCCGGCGCGCCGGTCGCCGACGTCACGCGCGACCCGACGAGCTTTCCCGCTTCGCGCGACGCGCGCCTGCAGACGCTCGCGCGTGGCGACGAGGGTTTCCTGCTCGGCCTCGCCTATTCCACCCAACGCGGCTACGGCCGCAACCATCCCTTCGTCGGCGAGGTGCGCTTCGGCGACGCCGAAGTCGAGCTCTTCGTCGAGGACCTCGGCTTCGCCGTTCCGCTTGGAACGATCTCGCTCACGGAATGTCAGATGGTCAACCAGTTCAAGGGCGGCGACGGCGAACCGCCGCGTTTCACCCGCGGCTATGGCCTCGCCTTCGGCCAGAGCGAGCGCAAGGCGATGGCGATGGCGCTCGTCGACCGCTCGCTTCGCGCCGACGAATTCGCCGAAGAGCGCAAGGGCCCGGCGCAGGACGAGGAATTCGTGCTCTCGCATTCGGACAACGTGCAGGCGACAGGCTTTGTCGAACACCTGAAGCTGCCGCATTACGTCGACTTCCAAGCCGAGATGGCGTTGCTGCGCGAGTTGCGCCGCGAACATGCCGCCACGACGGCCGGTCGCCGCGCGGAGGCCGCCGAATGAAAGCCCGCCCATACAATTTCGCCTATCTCGACGAGCAGACGAAGCGGATGATCCGCCGCGCCATCCTCAAGGCGATCGCCGTTCCCGGCTATCAGGTTCCCTTCGCGTCGCGCGAAATGCCGATGCCCTACGGCTGGGGCACCGGCGGCGTGCAGGTCACGGCGGCGATCATTGGTCCCGACGACGTGCTCAAGGTGATCGACCAGGGCGCGGACGACACCACCAACGCCGTCTCGATCCGCGCATTCTTCGCCAAGACCGCCGACGTCGCGACAACGACCGATACGACCGCGGCGACGATCATCCAGACGCGCCATCGCGTGCCGGAAACGGCGCTGACCGCGGATCAGGTCCTCGTCTATCAGGTGCCGATCCCCGAGCCGCTGCGATTTCTCGAGCCACGCGAGACCGAGACGCGGACCATGCACGCGCTCGCCGAATACGGCGTCATGCACGTCAAGCTCTACGAGGACATCGCGCGCCACGGCCATATCGCGACGACCTACGCCTATCCCGCGCGCGTCGCCGACCGCTACATCATGGACCCCTCGCCGATTCCCAAATTCGACAATCCCAAGCTCGACGACTGCCCCGCTTTGCAGCTCTTCGGCGCCGGCCGCGAGAAGCGCATCTACGCGATCCCGCCCCACACGCGCGTCGTCTCGCTGGATTTCGAGGATCACCCTTTCGAGCGCACGAAATTCGACGCCTCCTGCGAATTCTGCGGCGCGACGGATTCGTTTCTCGATGAAGTCGTCATCGACGATAAGGGAGGGCGCATGTTCGTCTGTTCCGACACCGACTATTGCCAAAAGCGCCAGGCGGCGAAGAAGGAAGCCGCGGAATGAGCGCCCCCCTTCTTTCCGCGCAAAGCTTGAGCAAGCGGTATGGCGCGATTGCCGCCTGCCGCGATATTTCGTTCGATCTGAGCGAGGGCGAGGCGCTGGCGATCGTCGGCGAATCCGGCTCGGGCAAGACGACGCTGCTCAATCTCATCGCCGGCGCGCTCGCGCCCGACGCGGGCGAGGTCGTCTATCGCATGCGCGACGGGCGGGAGCGCGCGCTCTCCTCGCTCAGCGAGGCCGAGCGGCGCGCCCTCATGCGCACGGATTGGGGTTTCGTCCATCAGGACGCGGCGCGCGGCCTGCGCATGAGCGTATCGGCGGGCGGCAACATCGGCGAGCGGCTGATGGCGGTAGGCGATCGCCATTACGGGCGCATTCGCGCCAGCGCGCTGGAGTGGCTGGGCCGCGTCGAGATCGACGCGACCCGTATCGACGATCCGCCGACGACCTATTCCGGCGGCATGCGCCAGCGTCTGCAGATCGCGCGCAATCTCGTGACGCGCCCGCGCCTCGTCTTCATGGACGAGCCGACCGGCGGACTCGATGTCTCCGTCCAGGCGCGCCTGCTCGATTTGCTGCGCGGCCTGATCGCCGACATGGGCCTCGCCGTCGTGCTGGTGACGCACGATCTCGCCGTCGCCCGGCTGCTGTCCCATCGCATCCTGGTGATGAAGCAAGGCGAAGTGATCGAGAGCGGCCTGACCGACCGCGTCCTCGACGATCCCCAGGCGCCCTATACGCAACTCCTCGTATCCTCGGTTCTGGCCGCATGAACGCGCTTCACGCCAACGAATTGCTTCGAGTTCGAGGGTCTCTCCAAGGCCTTCACCCTCCACCTGCACGGCGGCGCGCGCCTGCCGATCGTCCACGGCGTTTCGTTCACCGTCGCCGCGGGGGAATGCGTCGTGCTCGGCGGCCCCTCCGGGGTCGGCAAGTCGTCGATCCTGAAAATGGCGTTCGGCAACTATCTCGTCGAAGAGGGGCGGATTCTCGTCGCCGACGGCGAGGGCGTCATCGACATCGCGCGCGGCGCGCCCAAGGACATCCTCGACGCGCGGCGACGAATTCTCGGCTACGTCAGCCAGTTCCTGCGCGTCATCCCGCGCGTCGCCGCCATCGACATCGTCGCGGCGGCAGCGCAGGAGGCCGGGCTCGACAGCGCAGCGGCGCGCGACCGCGCAGCTTCGCTCCTGGCGCGGCTTCGTCTGCCCGAGCCGCTCTGGTCCTTGCCGCCGGCGACCTTCTCGGGCGGCGAACAACAGCGCGTCAACATCGCGCGAGGCTTCGCCGGCAGCCATCGTCTCCTCATCCTCGACGAGCCGACCGCCTCGCTCGATGCGGCCAATCGCGAGGCGGTGATCAATCTCATCGCCGAACGGAAAGCGCGGGGAACCGGATTTCTTGCGATCTTCCACGACGAGGACGTGCGTTCGCGCGTCGCTGATCGGATCGTCGACGTCTCCCGCTTTTCCGATCGTGAGGCCGCATGAGCCTCGCCGCCAAGGATCAAAACATCGTGACGCGACTCAGCGAGGCGCCGCTCATCCATCCCTCGTCCGTCGTCACCGACAGCGCACTCGGACGCTACGTCGAAATCGCCGAGCGGTGCGTCGTCACGGAGACGCATGTGGGCGACTATTCCTATATGATGCAGGATTGCGAGACCTGGGCGACGCGCATCGGCAAATTCGTCAATATCGCCTCGCACGCGCGTCTCAACGCGACCAACCACCCGACGTGGCGCGCGACGATGCATCACTTCACCTATCGCGCGCATGACTATTGGCCGGACGCGACGCGCGAAGAGAGCTTCTTCGACTGGCGGCGCGAGAACGCCGTCACGATCGGCCACGACGTATGGATCGGCCACGGCGCTACGGTCACGCCGGGCGTGTCGGTCGGCAACGGCGCGGTGATCGGCGCCGGCGCCGTCGTCACCCGCGACGTCGCGCCCTATACGATCGTCGGCGGCGTGCCGGCGCGGCCGCTCAAACCGCGGTTCGCGCCTGATATCGGCGAACGCATGGACGCGCTCGCCTGGTGGGACTGGCCGCATGCGACGCTGGGCGCGGCGCTCGCCGATTTTCGCGCGCTCTCCGCCGAGGAATTCTTGGAAAAATACGGGGCGTAGCATCATGGAGTTTCAAGTGACCGATCCGATCGTCTTCAACAATGCGATGGTCGTGACGGCCGAGCGTGCCTTCGTCGGCCACGTCGTCGCCGAAGGCGGCCGCATCGTCGAAATTGGTGAAGGTCGGGGCTCGCGAGGCGGCGTCGATTGCGAGGGCGACTATCTCATCCCCGGCCTCGTCGAACTGCATACCGACCACCTCGAGGCCCATTACATGCCGCGCCCGCGCGTCCTCTGGCACGCCGGAAGCGCGGTGATGGCCTATGACGCCCAAATCGCCGCCGCCGGCATCACAACCGTGTTCGACTCCTTTCGCGTCGGCATGGACGAATATGAGGAGAGAGGCGGCGTCGGCGAGCAAGTCGTGCTTCTGGCCGACACGATCGAGCAGGCGCGCGCCGCCGACCTGTTGCGCGCCGACCATCAAACGCATTTGCGCTGCGAGATTTCCTCACCCAACGTCGTCGAATTCCTCAAGGAATTCCTGGGGGGGCATCCCGCGCAGCTGATCTCGCTAATGGATCATACGCCCGGCCAACGCCAGTTCCGCGATCTCGACAAGTATTTTATCTACTACGGCGGCAAGACCGGCAAGTCGGAGGCTGCGTTGCGGGAAGTCGTGCGCGAGCGGCAGATGGTGGGGCGCGAGCGCGCCGATGCCAACCGGCCGCGCATCGTCGAGATTGCCAGAGCTCATGGACTGACGTTGGCGAGCCACGACGACACAACGCTCGAGGATGTCGCGCTGGCGCAGCGCGAAGGCGTCTCGATCGCCGAATTCCCCACCACGATGGAAGCGGCGGAGGCCTCGCACGCCGCGGGCATGGCGACCGTGATGGGCGCGCCGAACGTGGTCCGCGGCGGCTCGCATTCGGGCAACGCGTCGGCGCGGGAGTTCGCCGAGGCGGGTCTTCTGGACATTCTCTCGTCCGACTACGTGCCGGCAGCCCTGCTCATGGGCGCCTTCCGCCTTGCCGATGCGCCGAAGATCAGCGGATTGCCCGGCGCGATCCGACTGGTCACGAAGAATCCCGCCGAAGCGGCCGGGCTCTTCGACCGCGGTGAAATCGCGATCGGCAGGCGTGCGGATCTGGTGCGCGCTTGCGCCTATCGGAACGAACCGGTCGTGCGCGCCGTCTGGCGCGCGGGCCGCAGAGTGGCGTGAGGACAGTGGTCTGCGCCCGCCAATCCCCCTTCCCCCCTCGCGGGGGAAGGGTTAGCGCACGGTCACGCAGCGTCAGGCACGACGGCGATCGTCAGCGTCGCGCCGAGGGCGCGGGCGGCTTCGTCGATCTGGTCGAGCTTGGTGCCGTGGTCGGGATCGAGCACCCGGCGCGCTTCCGTTTCGGTGCGACCCATCAGGCGTCCGAGTTCGGACTTGGAGATCCCGGCGCTACGCCAGAGGGCATAGACGGTCGCCTTGGCGGCGAGGGGCAAATCGAGCGCGATCGCGACCTCGCCGGGCTTGACGCCGCCGGGCGCGTCGAGCTCCTCGCCGTGCCGCATGCGGCTCTTGACCGCGACTTGGATCGCGTCGGCGGCGAGCGCCAGCGCGTCGGCTCGGCTTTCGCCCGAGGTCTGCACTTCCGGCAGATCGCGCACAGTGACGACGTGATCGCCGGCCTCGTCTTCTTCGATTTGAACGCCATAAATCCACGGCATTGCGGTATCCTCGGGTTGGGGTTTGCGTTGGGGGAAGTGACCCCGCCTAAATTGCGGCGGGGTCGACTTCGAAGGAGACCCCCTTCTCTTTCGCCAACGCCCGCAGGGCTCGGATCAATTGCTCCCAATTCATTCCCCCGCTCCGGTTTCGATAGTGAGACACTCGTACATAAATGTGCGATGATCAAGAGAATCCGCACAAAAACGTTCGAGGCAAGAAAGGGGGCGCAGAGCTGCCAGCGAGCGCCGTCGATCTCTTCGAAGCCTGTCGTTTTCGAGGTTTGGGCCGCGTCGACGGCGCGGTGCGCGTCTGGCGCCGCCAGCGCTTGGCGCGCTCCCCTCATCCGGCCGGCTCCCCCGGCCACCTCTAAGCGAGCCGAAGGTTCGCCCGACGTCCGCGAGAGGGGGAGGAAATGACCCCACCGCAAGAATCCCGCGCGCTTCACGGCCTCTTCGTCGCGATCGTCGGCCCCAGCGGCGCAGGCAAGGATACGTTGATCCGTGGCCTCGCCGCGCGTCTCGGCGAGGCGGACGGCGTCTTCTATGTCCGGCGCGTCGTCACCCGCCGCGCCAATTCCTTCGAGGATCACGAGACCCTCGACGAGAGCGAGTTCCTGCTGGCGCGCGAGCGCGGTCGTTTCGCGCTGAGCTGGGCGGCGCACGGCCTCTTCTATGGCGTGCCCAACGACGTCGACGCGCGGATCGCAAGCGGCGGCGCGGTCGTCTGCAATATTTCGCGCGGCGTCGTCGCCGATGTGCGGCGTCGCTATGCTCGCTGCCTCGTCGTCCTCGTAACCGCGCGGCCGGAGACTTTGGCCGCGCGCCTCGCCGCGCGCGGGCGCGAGGGGCAGGAAGGGCGCCAAGCGCGGCTCGATCGCGCCTTCGCGCCAGAGGCCGCCTTCGAGCCCGACGCCATCGTCGACAACGACGGCGCGCTCGACGACGCCGTCGCCCGACTGCGCGATCTCGTCGTCTCGCATTATTCGAGCGCGCGCCCATGACCGCGTCCGCGCGTTACGCCATCTATCTCGCCCCACCGCCAACCAGCGCACTGTGGCGCTTCGGCTGCGATGTGCTGGGGCGTGACGCCGTGAGCGGCGCGCAAGGATCGAGCTTCGCCATCGACGGGATCGACGCGCAGAGCTGGCGCGAACTGACCGCGGAGCCGCGCCGCTATGGATTCCATGCGACGCTCAAGGCGCCGTTCCGTTTGAAGGACAACACGAGTCTCGACGAACTCGTCCAAGCCGTCGCGGCGCTCGCCGGGGCGTTGGCGCCATTCGAGGCAGGACCGCTCAGCGTCTCGACGATCGCCGCGGGCGCGAAACGCGCCTTCATCGCGCTGACCCCGATCGCGCCTTCTAAGGAACTGGCCGAACTCGAGGCCGTGGTCGTCCGGTCGCTCGATCGCTTTCGCGCGCCGCTCACCGAGAGCGAGCGCTTGCGCCGCAAGCCCGAACACTTGAGCCCGCGCCAGCGCGAGACTCTTGAAAGCTGGGGATATCCCTATGCGCTCGACGAATTTCGAGCGCATTTCACGCTGACCAACGCCGTCATCGAAGCCGAGACGATCGCGGCGGCGCTGGCGCTGGAATTCGCGCGCTGCGTGGCGCCGCCGCTCCTCAGCGTGGACGCGGTCGTCCTGTTCGTCCAAAACAGCGTCGAGGACGACTTCGCGGTCCTGCGCCGCTTTCCCCTTGGCGCGTCCGCGGCCGCCTGAGCGGCGTTTGCCGCCGTCACGCGGCTGTCATGCGACTGCCCTACCGCCTGCCGATCGATCTTCACCGAGATTCGGAGGAAGCGTGCAGCACTCAGCTCGCGCCGCGCGGCGCGCAACGGAAGAGGGATTGCGAACCGCAGTCCACCGCAGCAAGCCACTCTCGCGCGCCGGCGTTCTCGAGCGGCTCTTCACCGCCGCGTTCCGCGGCCTCGTCTATCCGCAAATCTGGGAAGACCCGGTCATCGATCTCGAAGCGCTCGAACTTGGTCCCACGGACCGCGTCATCACCATTGCTTCGGGCGGTTGCAACGCGCTCTCCTACCTGACCGCCAACCCGGCGGAAGTCGTCGCCGTCGATCTCAATGGCGCCCATGTCGCGCTCGGCAATCTGAAATTGGCCGCGCTGCGAAATTTGCCGAATTACGATGCATTCCTGCGCTTCTTCGGCCGCGCCGACTCGCGCGCCAACGTTCGGGCCTACGACGCCGTCCTGCGGCAGCGCCTCGATCCCGTCACGCGCGCTTATTGGGACGCGCGTGGAATTGGCGGGCGCCGCCGCATCGCGCTGTTCACCCGCAATTTCTACCATCACGGCTTGCTCGGGCGCTTTCTAGGCGCGGGACACGCGCTGGCGCGTCTGCACGGTCTCGATCCGAGCGTCATGCTGAAGGCCGATTCGTTGGAGGAGCAACGCGTCCTGTTCGATCGGCACGTCGCGCCGATCTTCGACAAGCCGACGGTGCGCTGGCTGATGCGCCAGCCCGCTTCGCTCTACGGACTTGGCATCCCGCCAGCGCAATACCACGCGTTGTCGAATGATTCTCCCGATGGCATCGGCGCGGTTCTGCGCCAGAGGCTTGAACGGCTCGCCTGCGACTTCGACATCCACTCGAACTATTTCGCCTGGCAGGCGTTCGGGCGTCGATACGCCCAGGGGCCGGACGCTTCGCTGCCGCCGTACTTGCAGAAAGGCAACTTCGAGGCGTTGCGGGCGCGCGCCGAACGGGTCAGTTTCGCCCAGCGCTCCTATACCGAGACGCTGCGCGACAGTCCGGCCGCGAGCTTCGATTGCTACGTGCTCCTCGACGCCCAGGATTGGATGAACGACGCCGATCTCACCGCCTTGTGGACACAGATCACGCGCACGGCGCGGCCAGGCGCCCGGGTCATCTTCCGCACCGCCGCGGATGAGCGGCTGCTGCCCGGCCGGGTGCCGTCGGACGTGCTCGACGCTTGGGAATATCAAGCCGAGCGCAGCCGGGAATTGGGGCGGCGCGACCGTTCGTCGATTTACGGCGCTTTCCATCTCTATACGCTCGCCGGACGCGCCTCATGAGCGATGCCGCCGTCCTGATGGACCGCATGTACCGGCGTCAACGCTACATCTACGACGCCACGCGGAAATTCTATCTGCTCGGTCGGGACGCGACGATCGCCGAGCTCGGCGCGCAGCCGCGCCACGGCGTGCTCGAAATCGGCTGCGGCACAGGACGCAATCTCGTCAAAATGGCGCGCCGCTACCCGCAAGCGCGCTTTTTCGGGCTCGACGTCTCGAATGAAATGCTGGACAGCGCCCGGGCGGCGATCGCGCGCGCGGGATTGGAGTCGCGCATTCGCGTCGCCCAGGCCGACGCCACGTCCTTCGAGGCGGAGTCCTTGTTCGGCCGCCCGGTTTTCGAGCGGGTGATGATTTCCTACGCCCTGTCGATGATCCCGCCCTGGCGCGAGGCGCTGGCGCAAGCGGTCGACGCCTTGGCGCCCGGCGGCTCCCTGCATATCGTCGATTTCGGCGATCAAGCCGGCCTTCCCTCCGCGTTCCGCGCCGGGCTCAATCGCTGGCTTGCCGCCTTCGACGTCACGCCCCGCGTAACCATGCGAGCGGAGCTGGCGCAGCTTTCGGCGTCGCGCGGCGTTCACTGCAAGGCGCGCGATCATTTCCGCGGCTATGCGATCCGCGCCGTGGTCGAGAAGCCCGGCCCCGGAGCGGCGGGGAGCCGCGAGAGCGGCGCGCGCTAGGGGGCGCCCTGCCCGCCGTCGCGGCGCGCCCTGCCCAACAACAAGGCTGGAAAACCTAACGGCGACAACCTATTGTCGCTGCGAGTCGGGCGCGGTGGGCGCTCCTGACGGGTGGAACCCTTATGGTCGCCTATACGGTTCAGCGCTTTCTCGTCCTGGCGGCGACCCTGGTTTTCGCGTCCCTGGCGATCTTTGCGGTGCTCGAAATCCTGCCGGGCAATGCGGCGCAGACGATGCTCGGCGCGAGCGCGACGCCCGAAGCGGTCGCGGCCCTCGCGCATAAGCTCGGGCTCGATCAACCCTTCGCCGTTCGCTACTGGTCCTGGATCGCCGGCGTGTTACACGGCGATTTCGGTCTCTCCTACACCTATGGCTCGCCGATCGCTCCCTTGATCGCGCAGAGATTGGCGGTCAGCGCGCCGCTCGCGCTGCTGGCGATGGCGATCGCGGGCGCCGTGGCGCTGACGGCCGGCGTCTATGCAGCCGAACGGCGCGGCCGCGCCGGCGACGCGGCGGTGATGGCGGCGAGCCAGATCGGCCTCGCCATTCCGAATTTCTGGTTCGCCATCGTGCTCGTGCTCATCTTCGCCGTCCACTGGCGCCTTGCGCCAGCCGGCGGCTTTCCCGGCTGGGAAGCCGGGCCGTGGCGCGCCCTGGCCGCTTTGATCCTACCGGCGATTTCGCTCGGCCTGGTGCAAGCGGCGATCCTGACGAGAGTGACGCGCTCCGCGCTGCTCGAGGCCCTCAACGAGGATTTCATCCGCACCGCGAGGGCCAAGGGCCTCTCCCGCCGCGCGACGCTCTGGCGCCACGCCTTGCCCAACGCAATGACGCCGATCCTGACGATCATGGGGCTGCAATTCGCCAATCTCATTGCCGGCGCCATCGTCGTCGAGAACGTGTTCGTGCTGCCGGGCCTCGGCCGTCTCGTCGTGCAATCGATCGCCAACCGCGACTCGCTCGTGGTCGAGGACTGCGTGATGCTGTTGGCGGCGTTCGTGATCGGTTTGAATTTTGTCGTCGATCTCGCCTGCGCGGCGATCGACCCGCGCTTACGGTTCCGCACCGCATGAGCGCTGTCGTTTCCAGGACCCGACGGCGCGGCGGCGCCAGCCTGCGGCTGGGCGCGGCCCTCGTCATTCTGCTCATCGGCGCCGCCGCGCTGTCCTTCGTCTGGACCCCCTACCCGCCTGGCGCGATCGACGTGCCGCACAAGCTGCTAGAGCCCTCGGCTGCCCATTGGCTCGGCACCGACGCGCTCGGCCGCGATGTGGCCTCGCAGATCCTGGCCGGCGCGCGGGTATCCATTCTGGTCGGCGTCATCGCCGTCGGCATCGGGCTCGTCTTTGGCGTCGCGCTCGGCCTCCTCGCCGCATCGGCGAAGGGGTTCGTCGAG
Organism: uncultured Alphaproteobacteria bacterium; assembly: GCA_963813195.1. Lineage (GTDB taxonomy): Bacteria > Pseudomonadota > Alphaproteobacteria > Rhizobiales > Beijerinckiaceae > Roseiarcus. The sequence continues at coordinate 183,291 of CAWEYC010000033.1, forward strand.
GACGCGATCATGAAACTATGCGATTTCACCTTCGCGTTCCCCGCGCTGCTGTCGGCGATCATGCTGACGGCGACCTACGGCCCCGGCGTCGTCAACGCCATCATCGCGATCGGCATCTACAACGTGCCGATCTTCGCCAAACTGACGCGGGCGACCGCCAATGGCGTGCTGGCGCGGGAATTCACCCTGGCGGCGCGCGCCGCCGGCCGCGGTCCCTTCGCCATTGCGTTCGACCACGTGCTGCCGAACGTGGCGCCCACGCTGATCGTGCAGGCGACGATTCAGTTCGCGATCGCCATTCTCGCCGAGGCGGCGCTGTCCTATCTCGGGCTCGGCGCGCAACCCCCTCAGGCCTCATGGGGACGCATGCTGAGCGACGCGCAAAACTGGATGTATGTCGCGCCGCGCTTGGCGGTATTTCCCGGTCTCGCAGTGGCGCTGAGCGTGCTGGGCCTCAACCTGCTCGGCGACGGCCTGCGCGACGCGCTCGATCCGCGCCTCAGGGCGCGACGCTGACATGCTGCTCGACATCTCCAACTTGGCTATCGACCTGCCCTCGCCGGACGGCGCGCGACGCGTCGTGCACGACGTCTCCTTTTCGCTCGGCGCCGGCGACAGCCTCGGCGTCGTCGGTGAATCGGGCTCGGGCAAGACCATGACGGCGCTGGCGATGATGGGGCTGTTGCCCGAGGGCGCCGTCGTTTCCGGCGCCGTTCGTTTCGAGGCGCAGGATCTGGCCCAGCTCGGCGAGGCCGAGATGCGGAAATTGCGCGGCGACCGCATCGCGATGATCTTCCAGGAGCCGATGACGGCGTTGAACCCGCTGCACCGGATCGGCGCGCAAGTCGCCGAACCGCTCGTTCTGCATCGCGCCATGACCAAGGCGGCGGCTTGGGCCGAGGCGGTTCGGCTGCTCGATCGAGTCAAGCTGCGCGACCCCGAGCGCATCGCCCGCGCCTATCCCTTCGCCCTCTCGGGCGGCGAGCGCCAGCGCGCGATGATCGCGATGGCGCTGAGCTGCGGGCCCAAGCTGATCATCGCGGACGAACCGACCACCGCTCTCGACGTCACGGTGCAGGCGAAAATTCTCGATCTGCTGGCGAGTCTGGGCGAGCAGTCGAACATGGCGATGCTGCTGGTCAGCCACGACCTCGCGGTCATCGCGCGCCATTGCCGGCGTGTTCTGGTGATGTATGGCGGTACGGTCATGGAGAGCGGCCCCGCCGACGCCGTGCTGCGACACGCGCGCCATCCCTACACACGCGCCCTGCTCGACGCGCGGCCGCAGCCCGGCGCGCCGCGCGGCGAGCGGCTGCGCGCCATCGCCGGGACCGCGCCAGCCGCCACAGGCGCGCCGCGCGGCTGCCCGTTCGCCGGGCGATGCCCGCTGACGCTCGACGCCTGCCGCGTCACCCCCTTGCCGACGATCGAGGTCGAGGGCGACCATCGCGTGCGCTGTCTGCGCGTCGACGCCTCGGGGCGCCTGACGTGAGCGCGCTGCTGGAGGTCGTCGATCTCGTCAAGATCTATACGTTGGCGCGGCCGAGCCTGTTTGCGCCGCACGCCAAGCGCTCGGCGGTGGACGGCGTGAGCTTCACGATCGAGGCGGGTCGGTCGTTCGGCATCGTCGGCGAATCGGGTTCGGGAAAATCGACGCTGGCGCGCGCCGTCATGGCGCTCGATCGGCCGACCGCCGGCGTCGTGCGGCTGGCGGGCCGCTCGCTCAACGAAATGCCGCGCAACGAGTTGCGCGCCATGCGCGCCCACATTCAGATGATTTTCCAGGACCCGTACGGGTCGCTCGATCCGCGCCAGCGGATCGAGCGCATTGTCGCGGAACCGTTATCGAACCTCGCGCATGTCACGCGCGCCGAGCGAGCGCGGCGCGTCGAGGAGGCATTGCGCGCCGTCGGTCTCGGGCCGGCGGATGCGCTGAAATATCCGCATGAATTCTCCGGCGGTCAACGCCAGCGCATCGCCATCGCACGAGCGCTGATCACGCGTCCGAAGCTGGTCATCGCGGACGAGCCGGTCTCCGCCCTCGATGTCTCCATTCAGGCGCAGGTGCTCAATCTCATGACCGACCTGCAACGCGATGCGGGCGTCACCTATTTGGTCATCAGCCACGATCTGGCTGTCGTCGGCCATATTTGCGACGAGATTGCCGTGATGTTCCGCGGCCGCTTCGTCGAGACCGGACCGAGCGCCGCGCTGCTCTCGCGTCCCTCGCATCCCTATACGCGCGAATTGGTCGACGCCGCGCCGAAGCTCGAAGACGCGCCCGCCTCGCGCCCGGAGGCCCCGCCCATGCCGGATGCCGCCGAAGGCTGCCCCTATGCGGCGCGATGTCTCTACGCGCAGGCGCGATGCGTCAAGGAGGCGCCGAGCTTGAGCGCGCACGGCGAAGGGCGACGAGTCGCCTGCCATTTTCCCCTTTGAAAGCGTGGGCCGGGGCGAGACTGCGAAAGCCGGTCAAGGCTCCATCGGACCGGTAACAAACGCGGGTTCAAACGCGAAAGGCGATTATCTGGGCATTCGTACAGGGATGGGGAATTGAGAAACTTATACCAGTCCTCGCTGATGCCGACTCACGAGGGGGTTTCCCGAATCGGCTAAAGTTTGATTCGGCATGGCGAACACGAGGAGGTTCGCCATGGCGGCAGCGATTGGGCTTCGAGACGACTTTGACGCGTGCGCTCTGCGGGCGATAGCGAAGCGTTCGAAGGATGGGCCGCAAGCGCGCCGGCTTTTGGCTCTGGCGGCGATTTACGATGGCGCGACGCGAAGCGAGGCGGCTAAGATCGGCGGGGTCGGGCTCCAGGTGGTGCGCGACTGGGTTTTGCGCTTCAACGCACTTGGTCATGACGGGCTCATCGACCGCAAGGCGCCCGGACAGCCTTCTCGGCTCGGTGACGAGCACCGCGCCGCGCTCGCGCGCATGATCGAGGAGGGTCCGACGCCGGCGATCCACGGCGTCGTGCGTTGGCGGATCGTCGACCTTTGCCAGTGGTTGTTCGAGGAATTTCGCGTCATCGTCTCTGAGCAGACCCTGAGCCGCGAGTTGCGCAAGATGGACTATCGCAAACTCTCGGCCCGTCCGCGCCATCACGCGCAAGCCGAGGGAGCCATCGACGAATATAAAAAAACTTCCCCGCGCGCCTGGACGAGATCGCGCGCGAGAAAGGCGTCGACCCGGCCGCGATAGAGGTCTGGTTCGCCGACGAGGCGCGCATCGGGCAGAAAAACAAGATCACGCGCCGCTGGGCCAAACGCGGGACTCGGCCTTCAGCTCCGCACGATCAACGCACTGCCTCCACCTACATTTTCGGCGCGATCTGCCCCAAGGACGGCAAGGGCGCGGCGCTCATTCTACCCGTCTGCAACACCGAGGCGATGGACCTGCATCTTCAGGAAATCGCGGGCAGCGTCGCGCCGGGCAAACATGCCGTCGTTCTCCTCGATCAGGCGGGATGGCATATGTCCAGCAAACTCGCAGTGCCCGCGAACATCACGCTCGTTCCCTTGCCGCCAAAATGTCCCGAACTGAATCCAACCGAAAATGTCTGGCAGTTTCTGCGCGACAACTGGCTATCGAACCGCATTTTCAAATCCCACGACGACATCGTCGACCACTGCTGCGACGCCTGGAACAAACTCGTCGACCAGCCGTGGCGTATCATGTCCATCGGACTGCGCGATTGGGCCTATGGGTTCTAGTCAGTGGGGGTTGGTATTAGCCGCCTTGTATATGCGTCTGGTCTCGTCCGCGCCGCCAGCGTTTTACGCGATCCCACTCCGCCTGATCGTGGGCTACGGCTTTATGGAACACAGATATGCGAAGCTCGCGCGTGGTCCTGAGTCGTTCATAACCATTTTGCACGCGCTCGGGGTCCCGGCGCCAGAGTTGTTGGCGTGGGCGACAATTCTCGTCGAATTGTTGGGCGGCTTGGCGGTTTTCGTTGGCGCGTTCATTCCGCTTGCCAGCCTACCGATGGTCGTGGTGCTCCTGACGGCGATCTTCACCGTCCATCTTCCCAACGGGTTCTCGTCGATCAAGCTGATATCGGTCGATGCCGCCGGGGCTCGCTTCGGGCAGCCGGGATACGAAACCGATTTGCTTTATATGGCGGCGCTCGTCGCGCTTGTGCTGGGCGGCCCCGGTCCATTGGCGCTCGACCGTCTCCTATTGCGGCGCTTCGAATCCTAGCTGCAAAGCTGCGGGTTGATGGTGTCGGCGCCGATCGCGCTCGGGTTGGCGGCTCTCATGCAGATCACCGAGACGCAGCCGCTTCCGGCAAGGGCGTCAACGCGACGGCGCGCGCCTTCGCTAGACGACTTCGTCGGGCGCGAGCGCGCAGGCCGAGCGCGGGTCGATTTCGATCTGGACTGTCGAATGGTGGATCTGAAATCGGGTCGCGAGCGTCGCCGCCAGCGTATGTAGGAAAGCGTCGCCGGGGTGGCCATCCTCCATGACGAGATGGCAGGTGAGCGCGACTTCCGTCGTGCCCATCGGCCAGATGTGCAGGTCGTGCAGATCGTGCACCCCCGATTGCGCACGCAGGAAGGCCCTGACTTCGGCGGGATCGATGCGGGAAGGCACGGCCGCCATCGACATCCCCAGCGAGTCGCGCAGGAGGCCCCACGTCCCCCACACGATCGCTGCGTTGATCGCCAGGCTGACGATCGGATCGAGCCACAGCCATCCGGTCAGCACGATCAGGAGGCCGGCGACGACGACCCCGGCCGACACGAGCGCGTCGGACGCCATATGCAGAAACGCGGCGCGCAGATTGATGTCGCCCTTGCCGCCGGCGGCGAACAGCCAAGCCGTGACGCCGTTGACGACGATGCCGACGGCCGCGACGATCATCACGGCTTCGGCCGCCACCGGCTCCGGCGTCCATAGTCGGCGGATCGCCTCCCATGAAATCGCCCCGACCGTCACCAGCAAGACCGTGGCGTTGAAGAGCGCGGCGAGAATGGACGAGCCGCGCAGGCCGTAGGTGAATCGATCGGTCGGCGCCCGCTTCGCCAATGCGCTCCCCAGCCACGCCATCGCGAGCCCGAGCGCATCAGCGAGATTGTGGCCCGCGTCGGCGAACAGAGCCACGGAATGGCTCAGGCCTCCATACAAGGCCTCGACGAGCACGAACCCGAAGTTGAGCGCGATCCCGATCGCGAAGGCTCTGCCGAAGCTGGCGGGCGCGTGAACATGCCCGGCCGCGTGGGTGTGACCGTGATCGTGCCCGTCATGATGATGCGCCCCGTTCATGACGATTCTCGACGCCTCCTGGGGATTGCGACAATCTCTAACAGTTCGATCTGAAGCCGTCATGGCGTTTCATTGGGAGGACCGGGCGCTCCAGGTTGACGCTCAATCTTCAACTGGCGGCATTTCCCAGTCGTCGTCCGCTTGACGCCGACTCGGCGCCGGATGCTATTGTCCGGTTCCGTTGCGCCATCTGAAGGAGCGTCGCATGCGTTCAACGTCCCGGTTCATTTTCGCCCTCGGCGTCGGCCTGGCGGCGTCGACGGCGCTCGCCGTCCCATCGATCGCGAAGGACAGCGTGACGATCGGGATGGCGCTCGAACCACCGGGGCTCGATCCGACCACCGCGGCGGCGGCCGCGATCGGCGAGATCACGCATTACAACATCTTCGAGGGGCTGACCAAGATCAACGAGGACTTCTCGATTACGCCGTTGCTTGCGGAAAAGTGGAGCTTCTCACCCGACCTGAAGACGCTGACGTTCACCTTGCGCAAGGGCGTCAAATTCCAGGATGGCGAGACGTTTTCCTCCAAGGACGTGAAGTTCTCCTTCGAGCGCGCCGCGGCCAAGGACTCGACCAATAAGGAGAAGCTCTTCTTCGCCTCGATCGAGTCGATCGACGCCAGCGATCCCAACGTCGTCGTCCTCAAATTCAAAGAGCCGAGCTTCCAAGCCTTGTTTCACCTCGGCCTGAACACGGCGGTCATCATCGACGAGAAGAGCGCCGCCACCGAGGCGACCAAGCCGATCGGCACCGGCCCCTACAAGCTCACTTCCTGGAACAAGGGTTCGTCGGCGACGCTCGACAAGTGGGACGGCTTCCGCGACGCGGGCAAGATCGCCATCGCGCACGCGACGTTCCGCTTCATCAGCGATCCCTCGGCGGAAGTCGCGGCGATGCTCTCGGGCGAGATCGACGCCTTCCCGCGGTTCGCCGCCGTCCAGAACATCCCTCAGTTTCAGAGCGATCCGCGCTTCCAAGTGATGATCGGCGGCACCGAAGGCAAGACGATCCTGGGAATGAACAACAAACAGAAGCCCCTCGATGACGTGCGCGTTCGCCAAGCCATCGCCTATGCGATCGACCGCAAGGCGATCATCGACGGCGCAATGAATGGATACGGCGCGCCGATTGGCAGCCACCTGACGCCGAACGATCCCGGCTACGTCGATCTGACCGGAATGTATCCGCACGATCCGGCCAAGGCGAAGGCCTTGCTCAAGGAGGCTGGCGTCACGACGCCGATCAATCTGACGCTCACGCTGCCGCCGCCCGATTACGCGCGAAAGAGCGGCGAGATCATCGCCGCCGAACTCGCCGACGTCGGCATCAACGCGAAGATCGAGAACGTCGAATGGGCGCAATGGCTGTCGGGCGTCTACAAGGCGCATAACTTCGACCTGACGATCATCAGCCACGTCGAGCCGCTCGACATCGGCATCTACGCAAATCCCGACTACTATTTCCAATACGACAGCCCCGCGTTCCGCGAAATCTTCGCCCGGCTCCAGGCGGCGCCGGACCTCGACGCGTTCAAGACAGCGATCGGCGACGCGCAGCGCCAAATCGGCAAGGACTGCGTCAACGCGTTCTTGTTCCAATTGCCGAACATCGTCGTCGCCGACGTGAAATTGAAGGGCCTGTGGAAGAACGCGCCGATCTTCGCCAACGACCTTTCCGCGATGTCCTGGCAGTAGAACTGGGCCCCGGCTAGTCTCCACGCCGCTCATCTCGCCTCTCCGCCGCGAGCGCTTCGCTCGGCGCGCGCGGGAGACGAACCGATCGCGCGTCTCCTCTCCCGTTTGCGAGGAGAGATTGCGCGACGGGCTGATCGGCTGCTCCCATCAACAGGACATGTTAAATTCCGATGCACTCATTTGAACTCGACGCCGTCGCTCTGCTCGAAGCTTATCGCAGCGGCGCTCTTTCGCCGGTCGAAGCGATGCGGGACGTGCTGGAGCGCGTCGCGCGCTTCGAGCCGCATATCCACGCGACCTATCTCCTGGCGCCCGAGCGGGCGCTCGCCGCCGCGCGCGCGTCCGAAGAGCGTTGGCGGCGCGGTGCGCCGATCGGGCCGCTCGACGGCGTGCCGACGACCGTCAAGGACAATATCGCCACCAAGGGCGAGCCCGTTCCGCTGGGTACGGCGGCGACCGAATTGACGCCAGCCGCCGCCGACGCGCCCGCCGCGGCGCGATTGCGCGAAGCCGGCGCCATTCTCTTCGCCAAGACGACGATGCCGGACTACGGCATGTTGTCGTCGGGTCTCTCGAGCTTCCATGCGCTGGCGCGCAACCCATGGAATCTCGCCCGCAATCCCGGCGGCTCGTCGGCTGGCGCGGGGGCAGCGGCGGCGGCCGGCTATGGGCCGCTGCATCTCGGCACCGACATCGGCGGCTCGGTGCGCCTGCCGGCGGGCTGGTGCGGACTCTTCGGGCTGAAGCCGAGCGGCGGACGGGTACCGCTCGATCCGCCTTATATCGGCCGCGTCGCCGGGCCGATGACACGCAAAGTCGCCGACGCGGCGCTGATGATGGCGACGCTCAGCCAACCCGACGATCGCGATTATACGAGCTTGCCGCCGCAGAGCTTGGACTGGCGCCTCGCGCCGGCCGAGCTTCGCGGCCTGCGCGTCGGCCTTCTCTTGGAGGCGGGCTGCGGCGACGCCCCGACCCGCCCCGTGCGCGCGGCGGTCGAACGGGCGGCGCGCGACTTCGCCGCCGCCGGCGCCGTCGTCGAGCCGATTGCGCCGTTTCTGACCCAGGAGATGCTCGACGGGCTCGATCGCTTCTGGCGCATGCGGTCACTGATCGACCTTCGCGCCTTGGCGCCCGAGCGGCGCGAAAAGGTTCTGCCGTTCATCCGCGCCTGGGCCGAATCGGCGACCGGGATCAGCGGCGAAACGGTGTTCCACGGCTTCAGCCAGATCATCGCGATGCGCAAGGCGGCGATCATGGCGACCCTCCCTTACGACATCGTGTTGTCGCCGACCGCGCCAATCACCACCTACCCCGCGGAAATGGCTTCGCCCAGCGGCGATCCGCTCAATCCCTTCCCGCATATCGGTTTCACGGTCGCCTTCAATATGTCCGAGCAGCCGGCTGCGACTATCAATTGCGGCTACGACGACGAGGGCCTGCCGATCGGTCTGCAGATCGTCGGGCGCCGCTTCGACGACGTCGGCGTGCTGCGTGTCGCCATGGCTTTCGAGGCGATGCGCGCTTCCGAGGCGCGCGCTTGGCCCGAACCGCCGACGCGCGCGATGTGACGCGAGCGACCCGACGAACGAGGGCCGTCCCGAGCGGCCATCGCGAAGCGGGTCGCTTTCGATCGACTCGAACGCTCAGTCGACCGCGCGGCGCGCTCGCAGTCCATCCATCAGGATGTCGATCAGCCTTAGGGCGCTGACCCGCCAGCCCGGCGCGGCATTGCCATAGGTAAAGCCGATCAGAGCCCGCAGGAGATCGTGCGGATCGACGCCGGGACGGATGTCGCCGGCCGCGCCAGCACGGTCCACGAGCAGGACCATTGCGTTGGTGATCTGCGCCGCCGAGGAGGCGTAGAGCTCGGTTGCGCCGCCGACGATCGAGCCGAGCGCCGACGCCATGACCTTCTTCGTCGCGATATAGTCCACGAACAGCCGCATCCATTCGTGGAGCGCCTCGCCGGGAGACAGCGACCCGAGAAGGCGCGTCGCCGAGCCGGCCAACTGCTCGACCTCGCGGCGATAGACCGCCTCGACGATCGCGTCGCGTGTCGGAAAGTGCCGGTACAGCGTGCCGATCCCCACCCCGGCCCGCCGGGCGATTTCGTCCAGGCTGACTTCGGCGCCCACGTCGGCAAACGCCACCTTCGCCGTTTCCATCAACCGCTCGCGATTCCGCTGCGCGTCGGCGCGCGGCTTCCGCCCAGCCACCGCCCCTGGCTCGTGTGTTGCTCGAACGGTCGAGCCCCTGGCCTTCGCGCTCACGACCGCCTGCCCCTTGCTAACCGGAGGGTTCCTCCGTATAAAAACCGGACGCATATCCCGCTTACAGGCTCGGCGGACGCCCGGCAACGTTCAGCTTGGCAGTGAAGCGGTCGCAAATCATGGAGGTTGTCATGGCGGGAACATTTGGGGCCACGTCGACGACGGATGAAGTGCTTGAAGGCATTGACCTCAGCGGCAAGCGCGTCCTGGTCACCGGCGTTTCGGCAGGTCTCGGCGTCGAGACGGCCCGCACGCTCGCCGCCCACGGCGCTCAGGTAGTCGGGGCGGCGCGGGACCTGAACAAGGCCAAGGGCGCGACCGAGCAGGTTCGCGCCCAAGCTGCGAACGGCGGCGGGTTGGAGCTCGTGGAACTCGACCTTGCCTCGCTGGCCAGCGTGCGCGCCTGCGCCGACGCCCTGGTTTCCGTCGGCAAGCCCTTCGATCTCATCATCGCCAACGCCGGCGTCATGGCCTGTCCGAAGAGCCAGACGTCGGACGGATTCGAGACCCAGTTCGGCACGAATCACCTGGGCCACTTCGTCCTCGCCAACCGCATCGCATCGCTCATGCGGCCGGGCTCGCGCCTGGTCAACCTGTCCTCGGCAGGTCACCGGTATTCCGACATCGACCTCGACGATCCGAACTTCGAGCGCACGCCCTATACGGAGTTCGTGGCCTATGGCCGCTCGAAGACCGCCAACGTCCTTTTCGCCGTCGAGTTCGACCAGCGGCACAAGGCGCGCGGCGTGCGCGCCACGGCTGTGCATCCCGGCGGCATCCGCACCGAGCTCGCCCGCCACATGAGCCCCGAAGCGATGCAGCAGATGATCGATCGGCTCAACGCAAGAAGTCGGGCCGCGGGCGAGGAGGCTTTTGCCTGGAAATCCATTCCGCAGGGCGCGGCGACCTCGGTCTGGGCCGGCGTCGTCGCCGCCGCCGGCGATGTCGGCGGCCGCTATTGCGAGGATTGCCATGTCGCAGCGGTCGTCGAAAACGCCGAATTCCGCGGCGGAGTCCGCCCCTACGCCCTCGATCCGGACCGCGCCAAGGCGCTCTGGGCCAAGAGCGAGGAGATGGTGGGCGAGCGGTTCTGACCCCAGGCGGCTCCGGCCCCTTTTTCACGCGCTCCGGCCTGCGCTGCGGCAGCTCGGATCGGATTCGAACCCCGTCTTTCAGAGCGCAGGGCGGGCGCCGTATGGGCGCTAAAGCGCAAAGCCGCCGTCGACGAGATGGATCTGGCCGGTCGTGAAGGCGCTTTCGTCGGAGGCGAGATAGACCGCCAGCATGGCGACTTCCGCCGGCTTGCCGAGCCGGCCCATTGGCTGGCGGTCGACGAAGGCTTGGCGCACGCTCTCGACGGGCTGCTTCGACTGCGCGCTGAGCGTCGCGATGCGTTGGTCGAGCGACGGGCTCTCGATCGTGCCGGGGCAGATCGCGTTGCAGCGCACGCCGCGGCGGATGAAATCGGCCGCCACCGACTTGGTCAGGCCGATCACCGCCGCCTTCGAGGTGCCGTAGACATAACGATTGGCTATGCCGCGCACCGACGACGCGCCCGAGGCGATGTTGACGATCGATCCGTTGCCCTTTTCCAGCATGCCCGGCAGGAACGCCCGGATGGTGCGGTGCATCGACTTGACGTTGAGGTCGAACGAGAAGTCCCAGTCGGCGTCCGTGCACTCGAGCACGCTGCCGTGATGTACGAACCCAGCGCAATTGAAGAGAATGTCGATCGGCCCGATCTCGCGCGCCAGCGTATCGACCGCCTCGCTCGAACGGACGTCGAGCCGGCGCGGTTCGGCCTCGAGGCCCCGCAGCCCCGCGAGATCGATGTCGGTCGCGATCACCCGGGCGCCCTCGGCGGCGAACGCCTCGGCGGTCGCCCGCCCGATGCCCGCCGCCGCCGCGGTCAGCAATGCTACTTTACCCTTCAATCGCGACGACATGCCTCACTCCCTGTTTCTCGCGCTCGCCGCCAGCGTCTCCGCTCCGGCGCCCTCTACCGAACCGAACATCACATTATCCGCCAACGCGCAACAGCGCCCTTCAGGCGATTGCTTTGGCGACTTTCCCCGCTTGTGATTATCATACGGCGTCGCGCCTCATTCCCTCGGTTCATAACATGACCTTTCCGACCATCGTCGACACCCATCTTCACATCATCGATCGCATTGCGCTGAGCTATCCCTGGCTCGCCAACGTTCCCGCGCTGGATCAGGATTTTCTCCTGGCGCGTTATCAGACCGAGGCTTTTCGTTGCGGCATCGGCGTCGCGCTGCATATGGAAGTGGACGTCGCGGAAGCCCAGATCGAAGCCGAGACGCGCCACGTCGAGGCTCTCGCCCGCAGTCCGGCAAGCCCGCTGCGCGGCGCCATCAGTTCCTGCCGCCCGGAAAATCCGGACTTTCCCGCCTTCCTGGAGCGCCAGCTCGCCAATCCCTTCATCAGGGGATTTCGCCGCGTGCTGCACGTCGTTCCCGACGAAGTCAGCCTTTCCGCCACCTTTCGCGCCAACGTCGGCAGGCTCGCCGGCGGCGGCAGGCCATTCGATCTCTGCGTGCGGCCCGATCAGATCGACAAGGCGATCGCGCTCGCCGATCTTTGCCCCCAGGTGCAGTTCGTGCTGGATCATTGCGGCGCCCCGGCGATCAAGGATCGGGCCGATCATCCCTGGCGCGAAGATATCGCCGAGATCGCCCGGCGGCCGAACGTCGCGGTCAAGATATCCGGCGTCGTCGCCTATGCCGACGGCGGGTGGACGCTTGACGACGTCCGGCCCTACGTCGAGCACGCGATCGGCTGCTTCGGCTGGGATCGCGTCGTCTGGGGCAGCGACTGGCCGGTCTGCACGCTGACCGCTTCGCTTTCCACATGGGTGGCGGCGACCCACGCGATCACGCGCGGCTGTAGCGGCGACGAGCGACGGCGTCTCTTCCATGACAATGCGCGCCGTATCTGGCGGCTCGCCGATTAGAGCTTGAGGCGTATCAGGCGCCATGCTTGATCAGGAAGCGGTAGACTCCCGCCGCCTGCGAGGATTCGAGCAGCTGGTTCCCGGTCGTGCGGCAGAACGCCTCGAAGTCGGCGACCGAGCCGGGATCGGTCGCAAGAACTTCGAGCGCTCCGCCTGGGGGAATGTCCTTGAGCGCCTTCTTGGCGCGCAAAATCGGCAGTGGACAGTTCAGTCCCTTTGCATCGAGCGTCTTGTCGGCCATGGACTTTTCCTCGTCTCGGATTTGCGGTTTGCCCGCGGCCCGTCTGGCGCGCAGGTGAATGAGTCGCTTTTAAACTCGGTCGGCCGGGCGACGTAGCGCGAAAACGCCGCGAGCGTCGAGGGCTTGCGGGCCCCGCCCGTTTGGAGGACACCTCTCGGAAATCATGGACGCCAGACTGGTCGGCGTCGTGCCGGGATCAACGAAGCGATGGACTATCTGCCAGCTTTTCTGAGCATGACGGGAAAGCGGGCGGCCGTCGTCGGCGGCGGCTCCGCGGCGGCGCGTCGGGTCGAGACGCTCGCGCGAGTCGGCGCGCGCGTGACCGTTTTCGCCAGCCAGCTCGGCGACGAATTCCACATTCTGCGCGATGCGGCGGCGTTCGATCACGTTGCGAGCGAGCCGACCCGGGCCGATCTGGCGGGCTGCGTCGTCTGCTATGTCGCGACCGGCGACGACGCCGCCGACGAGCGCGCCTTCGCCGCGATCCGCGGCTCACGGGCGCTGGTCAATGTCGCCGACCGGCCGGATCTCTGCGACTTCATCGCGCCTTCAGTCGTCGACCGCTCTCCGCTCGTCATCGCCATATCCACCGGCGGCGCTTCGCCGATGCTCGGCCGAATGCTCAAAGCGCGTCTGGAGAGTACGATCCCCGCCGCTTATGGACGCCTCGCGGCCTTCATGGGCAAATCCCGCGCGCTCATCGGCGCAAATCTGCCCACGATCCAAGCGCGGCGCCGATTCTGGGAGCGCGTGCTCGAAGGCCCCATCGCCGAGATGGTTCTCGCTGACAACGAAGGCTTGGCCGAGGCGGCGATGGCGAGCGAAATCGAGCGCGAGGCTAGCGGCGGCGACATCGCGCCGAGCGGCGAGGTCTATCTCGTCGGGGCCGGTCCCGGCGATCCCGACCTGCTGACCTTCCGCGCCCTGCGCCTGATGCAAAAGGCGGACGTGGTGCTCTACGATCGCTTAGTCAGCCCGGGCATCGTCGATCTCGTGCGCCGCGAGGCGGAGCGAATCTACGTCGGCAAGCGCCGCAACGATCACACATTGCCGCAGGAGGAGATCGGCGAGCTGCTGGTGCGGCTGGCGCGAGAGGGCAAGCGAGTGTTGCGGTTGAAGGGGGGCGACCCCTTCATCTTCGGGCGCGGCGGCGAGGAGATCGAGACCCTGGCAGACTACAAGATCCCGTTTCAGGTCTGTCCGGGCATCACCGCTGCGGCTGCGTGCTCCGCCTATGCCGGCATCCCGCTAACCCATCGCGATCATGCACAATCCTGCGTCTTCGTCACCGGTCACGGCAAGGATGGGCCGATCGACGTCGATTGGAGCGCTCTGCTGCGCCCACGCCAGACCGTCGCGATCTACATGGGGCTCGCCCATCTCGAGGAACTGACGCAGGCGTTCGTCGAGCACGGCGCCGATCCCGGTCTTCCCGTCGCCGTCGTCGACAATGGCGCCCGCGCCAATCAGCGCGTCGTCACCGGCACGCTGCGAACGATTGCGGCGGCGGCGCGCGGCGCGGCGTTGCGCGGTCCCACGATCATCATCGTCGGCACGGTCGTCGCTTTGCGCGACAAGCTGAACTGGTACGGGGCCGATGGCGGTGGCCAACCATGAAACGGACAACCGTGCGAAACGGGCGATGTTCCGCAACTATCCGCTTGTTCTATATGAGGATACGATGACGGGCGGGCGAACGAAGGAAACGTGGTCATGAGCGAACCGGCAGCCGCGCAGGCGGAAAACGCCAAGACGATGACGATCATCGTAACGAAGGGTTCGCTGGACTGGGCCTATCCGCCTTTCGTCCTCGCGACGACCGCGGCGGCGATGGGTGTCGACGTCACCATGTTCTTCACCTTTTACGGCCTGCCGCTGCTGCTCAAGAAGCTCGACCTGCAGGTCACGCCACTGGGCAATCCCGCAATGAAGATGCCGATGATGGGGATGCACATAAAGATGCCGAATCTCGTCGGCATGATCCCGGGCGTCGACGCGGCGGCGAGCGTGATGATGAAGAACCTGATCAAGAAGAAGGGCATCGCCTCGATTGAGGAACTTCGCGAGGCAGCGGTGGAATCGGACGTCAATCTGATCGCCTGCCAAATGTCGATGGATCTCTTCGAGTACGACACGAAAGACATGATTCCCGGGATCAAGCTCGGCGGCGCCGCGACCTACATGGAGCGCGCGCTCAAGTCGGATATGAATCTCTTCATTTGAGCGCCGGCGCCGGCCGAGGTTCTCGAAACGCGGGGGCGACGATCTATATAAGGGTGGACCCCTCAGCAATGTCCGCGAGCCGGAGAGGACGGGCACGATGGTTTCAACTTCCACGACGGCCGATGCCAACGCGTCCTCGCCCGAGATCGGCCACGACGAGTTGCTGCAGGTGCTGAGCGACAAATCCTATATTGTCGTCGACGTGCGCGAGCCGCACGAATTCGCCGGCGGCCACATTCCTGGCGCGATCAATTTGCCGACATCGAGCTTCAGACCCGAGGAATTGCCTGCCGAAAAGCCGGCGGTTCTCATTTGCCTGTCGGGCGCCCGATCCGGCGCGGCGCTGCGACAGGCGCGCGACGCCGGCGCGGCCGACGCCCGCCATTACGCTGGGGGCATGAAGGCGTGGCAGGCCCGCGGTGGCCCCATAACGAGATAGGAGAAGTTCCGGGAGAGCGGAACGTGGAAGCCAGCACAACGATCGTTTGCCCGCACTGCGGGGCCGTCAACCGGGTTCCCCAGGCGCGGCTCGCCGCCGGCGAGAAGCCAAACTGCGGCCAATGCCATCAGCCGTTGTTCGACGGCCACCCGGCGGCCATCTCGAGCGCGGCCGCATTCGACCAGCTCGTCGGACGCACGCGAATCCCTGTGCTCGTCGACTTCTGGGCGGAGTGGTGCGGACCGTGCAAGGCCATGGCGCCGCATTTCGCCGCCGCCGGCCAAGCGCTGGAACCGCGGGTGCGCTTCGTCAAGCTCGACACGGAAGCGGCGCCTGAAGCGGCGCAGCGGTTTCATGTCCGCGGCATCCCGACGGTGATCCTGTTTTCGCAGGGACGCGAAATCGCGCGCCACACCGGCCTCATGAGCAAGGACGCGATCACAACCTTCGTGCAGCGCAACCTGCCGCCGACCGCGTGAGCTCGGGCGAGCGGCGATCTGCCAGAGTTCCCGGTTCGAGGCTGTAGGAGTGACGGTCATGACGCGACGTGAAATCAATGCCGGTCCCCTCGCCGGCGCGACTTTCGCCGCCTCCTCGGGCGGCGCGGACGCCGACGCGCCGGCTGCAGTCAAATTGACCGCACCGCGCAAGGCGGGCGGCATGCCGTTGTTCGACGCTATCGTGCGGCGTCGTTCGACGCGGGATTATTCCGAACGGCCTTTGCCGCAGCAAATCCTGTCGGATCTCCTGTGGGCCGCCTTCGGGATCAATCGCCCCGACGGCGGCCGCACCGCCCCCTATGCGATGCACATCATCATGATCGATATCTACGTCGCGACCGCCGACGGCGTCTGGCTGTACGAACCGACCGCCCATGCCCTCTTGCCGCACATGAAGGACGACATACGAGCGGCGACCGGCGAGCAGGATTTTCTCGGCCACGCCGCGCTGGACCTCGTCTATGTCGCCCATGGCGAGCGGATGAAGGACGTTTCGCCGGAGGAACGCCGGATCAGCGCCAGCGCCGACGCCGGCTTCATCGGCCAGAACGTCCACCTCTTCTGCGCTTCGGAGGGTTTGGCGACCGTCTTTCGCGGCGCGCTCGATGCGACCAAAGTTGCCCAAATCATGCGATTGCCGAGCGAGCAATTCGTGACCTTCGCGCAAACCGTGGGATTTGCCGCCTGAACCGGTCAGTAGGAGCGCCGAATGAGGAAAATCGCGCTCGATGAGCATTTCACTCGACCCGAATTGTCGCAATACTCGGAGTCGAGCCGGAGTTCGCCGGTTATCGAGCGCCTACAGGATCGTCTGCTCGACTTTGGCGCAATGCGGCTGGAGACGATGGACAAGGCCGCCATCGAACTGGCCGTGCTTTCGGTGACGACGCCGGGTGTCCAAGGCGAACCCGATGCGAAGGTCGCCATCAAGCGCGCGCATGTTGAAAATGATTTCCTCGTGCACGAAATGACCCAATATCCCAGGCGCTTCGCTGGATTTACGCATCTTCCGCTTCAGGATGCGAACGCCGCAGCCGACGAGCTTTCGCGCTGCGTCCCCAGGAGGATTGCGCGGCGCAATTCATCGATACTGCGCCGCTTTCCGACGAGACCCGCGCCAAGGTCTGCCATGGCGTTGCGCGGCATCTGTCACGCCTTTAGCGCCACGACGGCCGCAGGCTCGCGCCTATAGACGACCGGGAGCGGACATGAAACGTCACTATGTCGGCTTGGCGCTGAGTTCTCACGCCATTGCTCGCGGCGCCTGCGCACGGGCAACCGGCGGCCGACCCAAAGCCCTACGTTCCCGATCTCAGCGACTTCATGGCTGCCGTGCAGGTCCGTCACGTCAAGCTCTGGTTCGCCGGCCGATCGCAAAATTGGGAACTGGCCCGCTACGAGATCGAACGGATTCGCAGGAGCCTGGAAGCCGCGGCGAGCGCATATCCAAAACTCGGCGACGCCGACTTCGCGGAAATGACCAAGATCGACGGCTACGCGCCTCTGGACGCTGTGAAAACTGCCGTCGACGCACACAATGCCGCACAATTCAGCACGGAGTTCGACAAGCTCACCCAGGCCTGCAACTCATGTCATCGCGCGACGAATTTCGCCTTCGTGCGGGTCCAGGCCCCGACGGCTTCGCCCGTCAGCAACCAGACCTTCGCGCCGCCGCGGAAGTGAAGAAAGCGCGATGATGCGGCGGCGGTTCGCCCGCCGCCGCCTTTTCTTAGGACGCCGCGCGCAACGTCATCAATTCGACGCCGGCTGCGAGAGCGAGGCCCGTCTGCTCCTGGACGGACAGTGGCTGCAAAGTGAAGGAGCGGTTGGAGCCGCCGACGAGCGCGTTCGCGCCGACGCCCGCGCCGACCGTCGCCGAGGCATCAACGCCGCCGTAGTCGCCCGCCAGCGCCCGGCGGCGCGGACCGCCGGTCGGCGCGAGCACGTCCCATACCAGGACGCCTCGACCGGTCGCGCCGATATCGAGGCCAAACTTCCGGATCGTGCCGTAGTAACGCTCGCGATGTCCCCGGGCAGACGTAAAGGTGCACCGCATTTCCTTGGCCGAGGTGATGATCATGCCCAATCCGGCGGAAACCTCGCAGCGCAACGTGCCGACTTTTACGTTGGACTGGGCTGCCGCAGGTTGCACGAAGGCGGTCAGCGCGACCGCAACGGCCGCCAGTGTCGGAACACGAAGATTCATTTGGATCTCCTATCGTTGAGTTCGAGCGCGGGGGTCAACTCGGACCTCGGTCGCTCGCGCGGACAACATCGGACGCGTGATATTTTCAACAGAACTAAATCGGGAGTGACGATGTGGATCAAACGCACAAGGGGCTCAATTTGTTGCCTGTCGTCGACGCGAGCAGACCCAAATCGAGGCGATCCGCGTCGGGAGTCGTAGGGCCGAGCGGATTGCATGCCTGTATTGATGCCGATCAGGGCAATTTCGCGTCGAGGCCTCCAACAGGAGTTGCGCGTCGGTGGCCGCTGGGATCACGTCGCCCCGCGCCCCTCCCCGCCCGGCGGGCGCGCAAGGGCGATGACCTTTTCGACCACGGCGTAGTCCTGATAACCGCAACGCGCCAACGGTTGCGCGGCCGCGGTGTCGAAGCGGCCCGCGCTGATCAGCGCATCATCGATGTGGAACGCGACGACTTCGCCGATGACCAGGTAGTTCTCCAGCGCCTCGCCGCCAAGGCTCTTCAACTTTACGATTTCGATGACTTTGCATTCCATCGCCGCGTGGCACTCCGCGATGCGCGGCGCCTTGACGATCCGGCAAGGGGCCATCGTCAGCCCGGCAGATTCGAATTCGTTTTCGCCGCGCGGCAGGGGCGCGGAGGTCGCGCTCATCGCTTGCATGAGATCGTAGGTCGCGAGATTGGCGACGAACTCGCCGCTCTCGCCCGCGAAAGTGGCGGTATCCTTCAGACCCTCGCTGGAAAAGCCGACAATCGGCGGGACCGAGCAGAAAGCGTTGAAGAAGCTGTAGGGCGCCAGATTGGTCCGTCCGTCGGCGAGGCGTGTAGAGATCCAACCGATCGGGCGCGGCGCTACGATCGCCTTGAACGGATCATGGCGCAGCAGGTTCTTGTCGCGTTGGCCCGTCTCATAAAACATGACGAACTCCAATCAAGACGGGAAACGCGACACGATTTCGGCTAGCGCGGGCCGTGGACGATCCTCCATGACGAGCTTTGGCCGACCGATATGGATGAAGCCGGCGATCCGCTCATGCTCGGCGAGACCGATCGCCGCGCCGAAGCGCCGATCGTAGGCGCACCATTCGGTGAGCCAACTCGTGACAAAGCCGAGCGCATTGGCGGCGATCACCAAATTCGTGCAAGCCGCCCCCGCCGAAAGGACCTGCTCCCACTCCGGAATCTTCACGTGCGGCGCGGCGCGGGAAACGACCGCCACCACCAGCGGCGCATGCGAGAAGCGCATCCGCTCGATCGAGCGGCTGGCCTCGTCGAGATCGGGATTGCCGGTGAGCTTGATCTCGAGCGCGATGGCCCCTGCCCGGTCCCGCGCAGCGCCCTCGAACACCAGGAATCGCCAGGGCGCGAGTTTGCCGTGGTCGGGCACGCGCGAGGCGATCGTCAGAATGGTCTCGATCTCGGCGGCGCTCGGACCAGGGCCCGTCATGTTCGGCGGAGCGACAGAGCGGCGGCGCTTCAGCAAGGCAATTGTTTCGTTCATGTCTCTCTTCGTTCCGATCAGACCTTGCCGCGAAAAGCGGCCTCGCGCTTCAATGCCGGGAAATCCGCGTCGAGTAAATCGCCTTCGAACCGCCCTATTATGCCGGCACGAGCCAGAACTGGCGCGGCATGATTGACGGGCGCGCTCGTTCCCGGCAAGGCAGTCGCGCATGATCCAATTCGTTCTCTCTCTCGCGCTCGCGCTCGCCGTCCTCGGCGGCGATTGCGCGTCGGGTGTGGCGCAGACATCGACGCTCGACGCGGGCCAGGGGACGCTCCGGCTGTCGGCGGCGCTGAGCGGCTCCGCCATTCCGCTGACGGGGGGGGGCCTCCGCTGGCGGATCTTCTCCGTCCGGCCCGACCTCGACGGCTCGCGTCCGCTCGTCGTCGAATCGGGCGAGGCGCAGCCGACCCTGACCGTGCCCCCCGGCGACTACGTGGTCCATGTCGCGCTCGGCCTCGCCAGCGCCGCCAAACGCATATCGGTCGCGCAGGAGGTCAGGACCGAGCGGTTGACGCTCAACGCCGGCGCCCTGCGTATCACCGGCACCCTCGGCGGCGCGCCCATCGACCCTTCAAAGCTTTCGCTCGCCATCTATGTTCCCGAGCGCAACAACCCCGAGGCCAAACTGATTGACGCGAGGGCGCGCGCCGGCGAAATCATCGGCCTGCCCGAGGGTTACTACCACATCGTCTCCACTTTCCTCGACACGGTCGGGGTCGGTTCGATCGGCGTCGGCAAGCCCGGCGGCGGCGTGCCCAGCGCCCCGACGCCGACCAATTCCATCGTCTCCGCCGACATCAAGGTCACCGCCGGCAAGCTCGTCGACGTGACCTTGCGCCACCGCTGCGCGGCCGTGACGATCAAACTCGTCAACGCCCCCGGCGCCGAAGCGCTGGCCAACAGCAGCTTCACGGTCCTCACGCCCGGCGGCGACCTCATCCGCGAGCTTATCGGCGCGTTTCCCTCGCTTGTCCTTGGGGAAGGCGAATACGTCGTCATCGCGCGTCACGACGGAAAGACCTTTCAGGCGACCTTCCAGGTGCAATCCGGTATGGACCGCGACGTGGAAGTTATTGCAAAAGAGGACGCCAAGCAGGAATGAAGCGACCATGCAAACGTTCTTCGTCGAAATCAAATGCGCGCTCGGGCGCACATACCAGGTGGCCAACGCCCTCGCCGAGGCCGAGATCGCCTCTGAGATTTACTCGATAGCCGGCGATTTCGACATTCTCGCCAAGTTCTATGTCGAGCGCGACGTCGATATCGGCCATTTCGTCGGCCACAAGGTGCAAGTGATCCCCGGCATCGTCGACACGCGAACGATCATCACCTTCAAGGCGTTCTGAGCGCCCCCGCCAACCCTTCGCAAGAGCCCGCCATGCGCCTCGCCGCCTCCCTCGCCTTCATGCTCGTCGCCAGCGCCGCCGTCGCGGACGAAGCCTCGTTCCTGTTCGACGTGCTGCGCACGCACCCCTATCGCGCGTCCTGGGACAAATTGATGAAGGAGGTGCAGCCGACGCCGGACTGGCTGCGTCAATTCAACAAGGATTTCGACGGCGTCGCCAGCGAGCTCAAGCCCATCACGATCGAGGGCAAGGCGTACCAGCTCTCGTTCGTGTGCGAGCCGGCCCATTGCGCCGACCGCAAGTTCGAGGTCCTCTTCGAAGCGGGCGGCGCCCGCGCCTACGGCGCGCTCGGCGGCCGCGACGAACCGCCGGCGTTCTACGGCGCGCCGCCGGCGGCATTGCAGGCGGCGCTCGCGAAAGCCATCAAGGGCTAGCTCTTCCGCGGCGCCATCTTTATTGTCGGCGGCGACGGCGAATTCGGGCTAGTATGCCGCAATGCCGCCGCCCAACGCACTCCGTCTCTCCGTATGGATCACGCTCAGCGCCGCCGTGGTGGGCGCCCTGTTCGCTGGCGCCGAATATCAGCCGGGGCTCGCCGATGTCGCGCGCACGCATCTGCATGGCGCCCTGGCCGGGGGTCTGATGGCCGCCGCCCTCACTTCGCTCGAGCTTTTCGTGCTGCGCCGCGAACTCGGGCGCTTCCCTCCGACAATTGCCGTTTCTCGTCAATCTCGGGCTTCGCTCCCTCGTCTATCTCGGCGTCATCCTGCTCGTCGAGGTCACCATGAATCGCCTGGTGCCAACCGCGTCGGGCGAAATCGCCCCCATCACCCGCACCGATATCCTGTTTTCACTCGGGGTGGCCGTCGGCTTCAATCTGCTGTCCGGCGTCAACACGCTGCTCGGATCGGGCGTCCTGTTCGCCTTCGTCGCCGGACGCTATCACCGCCCGCGCATCGAGGAGCGCGCCCTGCTGTTCCTCGACATGCGCTCTTCCACCGCGATCGCGGAACGCCTCGGCGAGCTGCGTTACCTCGACTTTCTCAACCGCTTCATCACCGACGTGTCGCTCGCCATCGCGGAAGCGGGCGGCGAGATCCACAAATATGTCGGCGACGAAATCATCGCCAGTTGGAGGCTCGCCGCCGGCCCGAACGAGGCCCGCTGCGTGCGCGCCTGCTTTTCCGCCCTCGACCGCCTCGCCGCTCGCGCTCCCGCCTATGAGCGCGAATTCGGCCTCAACGCCGATTTCCGCGCCGCCCTTCATTGCGGCCCCATCGTCGTCGGCGAACTCGGCTATCTCAAGAAGGAAATCGCGCTGATCGGCGACACCATGAACACCGCCGCCCGCATCGAAGAGGCCTGCCGCGCCACCGGCTGCCGCGTGCTCGCCTCCGCGGCGCTGCTCGAGCGGCTGGCCGCGGCTCCCCCCCGGGGTCGCACGGCGCGCGCTGGGGCCGCTGCCGATGCGCGGCAAGGAGCACGCGGTCGAGCTTTACGCGCTCGACGCCGACGCTGAATTTCAGCGCGCTACGGCGGGTTCGCGGCAGGCCCTCGAAGTCTCGTCGGCAACGCGGTCTTCATAGCGGCGGACGATCCCCTGGGGATCGGCGACGTCGTATCCGCCGTCGGAACGCGCCGCGATGTAAGCCGGTCCGATCGGCACTTTGCCGTGAGCGCCGGGAGTATCGAGCACATAGGTCGGCAGCGCGAGCCCGGAGAGGCGCCGGCGCAATTCGCGCATCAGGGCCTGGCCCTCGGCGATGGTCGTGCGCAAATGCGCGGTGCCCGGCGCGAGATCGCCGTGGTGCAGGTAATAGGGTTTGACGCGCGTCTCGACGAAGGCGCGCATCAGCGCCTCGAGCGTGTCGGCGTCGTCGTTGACCCCGCGCAGCAGGACGCTCTGACTCACCATCGCCGCGCCGCGGTCGATCAGCCGCCGGCACGCCGCGCGCGCTTCGTGCGTCAATTCGCGCGGATGGTTGGCGTGCAGGGCGACGACGATGGTCTTGTCATGGCCGCGCGTCAGCGCGTCCGCCATCGCCTTGGTCACACGTTCCGGCGCGACGACCGGCAGACGCGTGTGCCAGCGCAGAATCTTGACATGCGGGATCGCGGCGAGCGCGCGCGTTGTCTCAGCGAGGCGGCGCGCCGACAATACGAGCGGGTCGCCGCCGGTCAGCACCACCTCCCAGATTTCCGGGCGCGCGCGGATGTAGTCGAGCGCCGCGGCGAAATCGGTTTCGCTCAAGGCGCCCGCGCCCGGCCCGACCATCTCGCGCCGAAAGCAGAATCGGCAATAGACCGCGCAGACCGAGACGAGCTTCAGGAGCACGCGGTCGCGATAGCGATGAACGACGCCTCGGACCGGGCTCTTCAGAGCGTCGCCGATCGGATCGGATTCTTCCGAGGGATCGCGGACCAGCTCGCGCGCGTCGGGAACAAATTGCCGCGCGATCGGGTCGGCGGGATCGCCCCTTTCGATCAGTCGGGCCACCGCCGGCGTGACCGCGATGGCGTAGCGCGCCGCGACCGCCTCGATCTCCTCT
Source organism: uncultured Alphaproteobacteria bacterium (assembly GCA_963813195.1). Lineage (GTDB taxonomy): Bacteria > Pseudomonadota > Alphaproteobacteria > Rhizobiales > Beijerinckiaceae > Roseiarcus. Next base: position 206,515 of record CAWEYC010000033.1, read on the forward strand.
CGCCGAGCGGGCGCGACGAAGCGGGCGGCAATGAGATCGGCTGGCGATTTGAGTGTGCGTATGGGCCGGTGGGCGGTCATGGCCGCTGTTTAGTCGCGCGGCGCGTGGAAGGAAAGGCGGAGGCGGAATGCGACCAATGAGGCCCCCTGCCTTGACACTCATTTAACATGGTGGTTAAATGACCTATGGACGCCTTGAGCCAGACCTTCGCCGCTTTGGCGGATCCGACGCGCCGCGCCATTGTCGCGCGCCTCGCCTCGGGGGATGCGACGGTCGGCGAGATCGCCAAACCGTTCGACATCAGCGGACCCGCGATCTCCCGTCACTTGAAGGTGCTCGAAGGGGCGCGATTGATCGAGCGCAAGGTTCAGGCGCGTTGGCGCGTCTGTTCGCTGCGCAGGGACCGGCTTGCCGAGGCGCAACTATGGATCGAGCAGGCGCGGGCGTTCTGGGAAAAGGGCTTCGACCGGCTCGAGGCGCTGCTCGAAAGTGAAGACAGGCAAGCCAAAGAAGGGAAGGAAGCGCGATGACTCTCGAACCCCTCGTCCTTACTCGTCATTTCAAGGCGCCGCCGGAGCGTGTCTTCGCCGCCTTCGTCGAAAAGGCCCTGATGCAAAGCTGGTACGGGCCAGAAGGAATGAGCGTGCCGCGTTGCGAAGTCGATGCGCGCGTCGGCGGCAAGTACAGAATCGAAATGCACGCGCCCACTGGCTCGGTTCACATCGTGACGGGCGAGTTCAAGGAGATCGCGGCGCCCGAGCGGCTGGTCTATTCCTGGGGCTGGCTCGACGGCACGGGCCGCGGTCCGGAGACGCTGGTGACCGTGACCCTCAAGTCGAGGGATGGCGGAACTGACCTGACGCTCGAACAGTCTGGCTTCCTGAACGATGAGTCCCGTAATGGCCACAGCCGAGGATGGACATCGAGTTTCGCCTCGCTCGATGCGTTCCTGGCGGGCAAGCCGAAGTCGCGGACTGCCGTGCCGATCGTCATGGGCGACGGGCGATCGCCCTATACGCGATCGGTCCGGATCGCCTTCATGGAAAAGGGCATCGCGCATATGCATCAGGCCATTGCGCCGCACACGCCAGAGATATTGGCGAACAATCCGTTCGGGAAAATCCCGGTGTTGCGGCTGGGCGAACTCTCGCTCTACGAAAGCAGCGCGATCCTGCGCTATCTCAATGAGACTTACGCCGGCCCGGCGCTGATGCCGGAGGAAGCGAAAGCGCGCGCCAAGGCCGAGCAATGGATCAGCGCGATCAATTGCTATGGCTATCCAGCGATCGCCCGCAATTACGTCCTGCAATATGTCTTTCCGCGCGGTTCGGACGGAAAGCCTGATCGAGCGGTGATCGAGGCGGCGGTTGCCGAAATTCGCAAGGTGCTGGCCGCGCTCGACGCGGCCTATGGCGACGGCGACTATCTCGTCGAAAACGCGTTGAGCCTGCCGGACATCCTTCTCGCGCCAATGGTGAACTATCTCGGCCTCTTTCCCGAGGGGAAGGATTTGCTCGCCATGCACCACAACGTGCGGCGCGCCCAGGAGACTTTCGCGGCGCGTCCCAGCTTCATCGCCGCGACCAGGCCCGCACCCGCATAGAACTTTTTGCCGCGTCGCTTTGCTCGAGATGACGGCTGAAAGGATTCAATTTGGGTACGTCAGGCTCCAGCAAACAGGAGGTTCACATGATCGATCATCGCGTCGTCTCGCGCGCCGAATGGACCGAAGCGCGCCAACAATTGCTTGCGGAGGAAAAAGAATTCACGCACCGGCGCGACGCGCTCAGCGAGAAGCGGCGCACCTTGCCCTGGGTTCGAATCGACAAGACTTATCGGTTCGATGGTCCCGAGGGTCGGGCGACCCTCGCCGACCTCTTCGCTTCGCGCAAGCAGCTCGTCGTCTACCACTTCATGTTCGCGCCGGAATGGGAGAAGCCTTGCAAGAGCTGCTCCTTCTGGGCCGACGGCTACAACGGCGTCGGCGCGCATCTCGAGCAACGCGATACGCGACTCGTCGCGATCTCGCGCGCGCCGCGCGCCAAGCTCGACGAACGCGCCAAGCTGATGGGTTGGACGTTTCCCTGGTACTCGTCGGACGACAGCGACTTCAACTACGACTTCGGCGTTAGCTTCCGCCCCGAGGATTTGGCGCGCGGCCCAGTCTCATACAATTATCAAATGGAGGAATCGCGGATGAGCGATTTGCCGGGCTTCAGCGCCTTCATCCGCGACGACGCGGCGATTTATCACACCTATTCGTGCTTCGCGCGCGGCCTCGATATGATGAATCCGGCCTATCAAATTCTCGACCTCACAGCTCTGGGGCGGCAAGAGGATGATCTGCCTTTCTCCATGAGTTGGGTGAAGCTGCGTAACGAATACGCGGCGTGAAAGCCGCGACAACCTGAAGAAAATGGAACGGCAGCGGCGTCCGACACACGGGACGCCGCCGAGCGCCCGTTCACAGCGAGGCCGCCCGCGGCAATTTGGCGACCTTCCGCTGCTGCTGCGCCGCCGCCATTTCGCCGGGCTCCGCCGCCAAGGCCGCCGCTTCGCGTTGGGCCTCGGCGACTGGCGGCGCGGCGCGGCGCGCATGCTGACGCTCGGCGCGCGACGCCTCCAGCGCCCCGTCGGCCAGCTGGCGTTCGGCGCGCGTGCGCGCGATCTCGTCCTGAAGCGCGGCGGTGCGGCGCTCCAGCTCTTCTCTCGCGCGCTGCCTGCCGTTCGTTATTTCCTCAGTGCGAGCCGTCAATTGCTCGATCGTTCGCGTGGCCGATTGCAACGCCGCGTCTTTGGCCCTGACGGTCTCGGTGAGACCATTGACCTGATCGATGAGCGCGCCGCGCATCCGCTCCGTGCCGGCGATGCGCTCGTTGGCGGCGGCGAGATCGTCCTTCTGCGAGCGCACGCTCTTCTCGAGACTGTCGATCTGGATGCCGCTTTCAAGGAGCCGCCGCTCCGCGGCGCGCAGGTCCTCGATCTTCTCCCGCAATTGGCCGCGCGTCTGATCGAGAATCTTGTTCGTTACCTCGACGCGCGCCCGCACGGCGTGAACGGTGTTGCTGAACTTGGACATTTCGGCTCGGCTGCGTTCGACGAACTCGAGATGCTTGGCGCGCAGCGTCGCGTGGGCGGCCTGCTCCTCCGACAGGGCCTGCTCCAGCGCGGCGATCCGATGGCTGCCCTGATCGACGAGAGACTCTGCGTCCGCGACGCGCAACTCGTATTCCGCGATGCGTCTGCCGGCGGCGTCGAGGCTGCTCGAGAGTCCTTGCAGTGTCTCGCGCATCGTCGCGGTCTCTTGGGACAGCAACGCGCCTTGGTCGCTCGCCACCTTGAGCGAGTGCTCCAGGTTGGCTGAGTTTTGATCCTTGCTCGACAGTTCCTCCTTCAGGCGACTGATCTCGTCGGCTTGAGCGGCGCTCAAGCGCGTCTCGATGTCGAGGAGACGGGCGAGCTTGTCTTTCGCGGCGCCGGTCTCGCGAAGCTGTAACTGCGTTTCGCCAAGCGCGGCGTCGACTCGTAGACCGCGCTGCCCCATTTCGCGGTTCTCGCGCAGCAGCGCGCTCCTCGCTTCCCTGACGAGGTCGCGTTCCTCGAGCGACGCGGCGTGGCGCGCGCCCAGCGCCTCGTGCGCGTCCTCCAGGAAGGCGAGCTTGGTTTTCGTCTCCTGCAGGCGCGTCTTGGTCGCTTCGAATTCGGCCAGCAATTCCGACATCGGCGACAACAGACCGTGGAACAAGCCCTTCACCTGGTCCAAATGCTCGAATCCATGCTCCACGTCCTCGAGTTGGGAGCGCAAGGACTCGTTCTGCATGCCGATCGACTCGAGCGAGGCGTTCGGCAGATAGCGTTGCGGCGCGACGCCGATTTCCCGCAGCGGCGCGATCGCGCCTCGCCGCCCCGAGAGGTCCAAGGGCTGAACGAAATTGACCACATGATCCCATAACGATCCCATTGCTTCCCCCGTCCCGCGTCGAGCCGAAAGGCCGACTGAATGGCTCATGAAACGCGTGCAGCACACTCAAGAGATTGACGCTCCGGCGCCTGATGCGAAGCGATGCACGTTTCCCGGGGCGCAAACATCCCGACCCGACGAGCGCGTCCGCTCTTTGGCGGGATCCGACTCGCGGCATATCCATCGGTTGTCACGAGCTAATCGACACAACCTATAGGTGTCAAGAACTGCGGTTCGCCAAACATGCGCACGACGCCGGGGCCTTGCGCGGAGCGCGAAAAGCCGTTTCGTTTCAACGAAGACGTCGTTCAATTGCCCGCCATCGGCCAGCGGGCCGGCGGCGGCGCGCCGAGGTCGCGCTCAGTCGGTCCGATCTCGCGGCGCGGGCGCGGCCGATTCGCTTCGCTATTTGTCGCCGCGCGCAGCCAGGTCTGTCGCCGTCGCAACGGTCGCCGCGCTCAGGACGGCGCCGACTCTCGACGAGATAGTCGGTAAAGCGAAGCCGGAAACCAATGGTGCGGACGGCGGGGGTCGAACCCGCACAGCCAAGGGCCGAAGGATTTTAAGTCCTTTGCGTCTACCAGTTTCGCCACGTCCGCGTCGCGCGCCCTTGTCTCACACTTGCGCGCGAAATTGAACCCGAGCTTCAGCCAGCGGCGTCCTTGGCGATCGGCGGCTGGAAGGCGAGGCCCATGTCCCAGGGGAAGTAGATCCAGGTGTCTTGCGAAACCTCGGTGATGAAAGTGTCGACGAGCGGGCGTCCCAGCGGCTTGGCGTAGACGGTGGCGAAATGCGCCTGGGGAAGCATTTCGCGCACCACTCTGGCGGTCGCCCCGGTGTCGACGAGATCGTCGACGACGAGAATCTTGGCCCCGTCGCCCGACCTGGCGACTTCGGCGGCGATCGTCTTGAGCACCTTCAAGCCGCCCTGGTTCTTATAGTCGTGGTAGGAGGCGATGCACACCGTCTCGATGATGCGCAATTCGAGTTCGCGGGCGATGATCGCCGCCGGCACCAACCCGCCGCGGGTGATCGCGACGATCGCCTCGAACGGCCCCGAGGCGGCCAGGCGCCACGCGAGCGCGCGCGCGTCGCGATGGAACTGGTCCCAGGAGACCGGAAAGGCCTTTTCGCGACCGTCGGACATTGCGGTTTCCCTCACGAGGTTCTGCTCATCGGCGCCTGCATAGCAAGCGGCGCGCTCCGGAGCGAGCGCCGGCAGCCGTCGTCAACAGCTTCGGCTCCAGCTACAACGGCTTCATCCCGACGAGCATCGCCTCGACCGCGCCGCGCGCCGCCGCGACCTTCTCGGGATCGCGCCCGCGCACCACGATCTGGTTGCGGAATTTGCCGTCGGCGTAGGACGGGTACGAGCCGATGATGGTCTCGCCGTGCGCGACGGCGATGGCGCCGAGCGCGTCGCCGTAGCGACCCTCGGGGATCCCGCCCGCTTCGATGGTTTCAACGGCGAACTTCACGCCCGTCTCGAGGCCCTTGGCGGCGAAGTCCAACATCGCCTGCATGACGGACGGCACACCGGCCATCACGATCACGTTGCCGATACGAAAACCCGGCGCCTTGGAGACCGGATTTTCGACCAGTTCCGCGCCGGCCGGGATGCGGGCCATCCTGCGCCGCGCCGCCGTCAGTTCCCCGGGCTTGTAGCGTTCCAACATCATCGCGATGACGCGCGGGTCCTCGTCGATCGTCACGCCGAACGCCTTGGCGACGGCGTCGGCGGTGATGTCGTCGTGGGTCGGCCCGATGCCGCCCGTCGTGAAGACATAGGTGTAGCGCGCGCGCAGGGCGTCGAGCGCCGCGACGATCTCGGCCTCGTCGTCCGGCACGACGCGCGCCTCGCGCAGATCGATGCCGAGATTGCTCAGATATTCCGCGATATAGCCGATGTTGCGGTCCTTGGTGCGGCCCGACAGGATCTCGTCGCCGATGACCAGAATCGCCGCGGTGATGATCTTGTCGCTCATGAACTCGGCTCCTCGCGCTCGAGCTCATAGGCCACATTCTCGACCGTGCGCAAGATTTCGCGATAGCCGAGCGCGCGCAAGCGCTCTTCGAGCTGCGCGCCGACGCGCAGCAGAGAGAACTCCATGATGATGAGACGCGGCCAGAGCGCCCGCGGCGCTTCGCTCAAAAAGGGGTCGAGGACGAGGTCCTCGGCGCCTTCGATATCGAGCTTGATCGCGTCGATCTTCGTGTAGCCTTCCTCGCGCACCAGCGTCAGCAGCTTTTTGGCGCGGACCCGCATCTGTTCGACGCGCGCCTCGGCGCTGACGATGCGCACCGAGGTCTCGCCCTGATTGCTGGTGTTGACGAAGAGCGTGATCTCCCCGTCGATATCGGCGAGCGCGCAAGAGACCGCCTTGACGCTGGCGAAGTCGCTTTGCCGGATGTTGTAGGCGAGCCGCTCGAAGACTTCCGGCAGCGGCTCGACGGCGAGGATGCGCGCGCGCGGTCCACCCAGTCCGGCGGCGAAAAGCGCATAGCCGCCGACGCTTGCGCCAACGTCGAGAAACACGAAATCGCCCTTCAGCCGCCGCGCGAGAAGCGCTCGCTCCTGCGCATCGAAATATTGCGGCGTGAAGAGCAGTCGCTTATCCGCGACATTATGATGGGGATTGAGCCGCATGCGCGCGCCCAGCGAAACGATGTCGACCGGTCGGCCGCGCAACGAGCGCATCGCAACGCCACGCAGAAAGAAGGCGGTCCGTTTGCCGAACCATCCGACCGAACAGCGACGCGTGATGCGCAGGGCGAAGGCGCAGAAGCCGGTCGGCGCGAATTGGCCGAAGGGCGCGGACTCGACGTCGCTGTCTCTGGGCATACGCTCTTGTAACTCGGTGGTGAGCGGGCGGTCCTAGCACAGGCTGAGGCCGGCTCGCCAGCGTCGGCTCGCGCCCGCTGCTTGGCGCGGTGGAGCGCGCCTCTTTCCCGGTCCGTCTGCGCGCCCCAGCGCGAACGCGCGCGAGGATCTCCGGCCGCGCCGCGGGATTTCCGCGAGCGCCTTGCCTTTAACTGCAAGGCGCTTGTGTTGCGCGGCGGCGAAGGCGTATTAAATAACGAAGTCAGGACCGGGCGCGGCGGCGCCGTAGCCTCTTGGTAAGGTTTCTCCATGACGTTCGTCGATTCCGCGCTGCTGCAAGGCCGGCGCAACGGCCATATCAAGCTGCACGGACCCGAAGCGTTCGCTGCGATGCGCAAGGCCGGCGCCCTGACCGCCCAAGCGCTCGATCTCTTGGTCGAACGGGTGCGTCCCGGCGTCTCCACGGCCTCGCTGGACAAATTCGTCTATGAATTCGCCCGGGATCATGGCGTTTATCCCGCGCCGCTCAATTACCGCGGCTATCGCAAGGGTATTTGCACTTCGATCAATCACGTCGTCTGCCACGGCATTCCCGACGAGAAGCCGCTGCGCGAAGGCGATATCCTCAACATCGACGTGACGCTGATCGTCGAGGGCTGGCACGGCGACGCCAGCCGTATGTATGTGGCCGGCGAAGCGCCGCGACGCGCGCAGCGCCTCATCGATGTGACCTACGAATGCCTGCTGCGAGGCATCGCGGCGGTCAAGCCTGGCGCGACGACCGGCGACATCGGCTTCGCCATCCAGAGCTACGCGGAGGGGGAGCGATGCTCGGTGGTGCGCGATTTCTGCGGCCACGGGCTCGGCCGCCTGTTCCACGACGAGCCCAACATTCTGCACGTCGGTCGGCGTGGCGAGGGCGTGCCTCTGCGCCCGGGCATGCTCTTCACCATCGAGCCGATGATCAATCTCGGCGGCCCCGGGGTCAAAGTCCTGTCCGACGGTTGGACGGCGGTGACGCGCGACCGCTCCCTGTCGGCTCAGTTCGAGCACTCGGTCGGCGTGACCGAGACCGGGGTGGAGATTTTCACCTCTTCGCCGGGCGGACTCGAACACCCCCCCTATTCGCGATGACCGCAAGCCGAGATCAGGCCGAGCCGGCCCATTATCTCGGCCATCGCGAACGATTGCGCAGCCGCCTGCGCGAAGCCGGCCCGGAAGCAGTCGCCGACTACGAATTGCTCGAGCTGGTGCTGTTTCGGGCGATCCCGCGCCGCGACGTCAAGCCGCTCGCCAAGGCGCTCGTCGCGCGCTTCGGTTCGTTCGCCGAAGCGATCGCCGCGCCGGTCCAGCGACTCGCGGAGATCGAAGGCATGAGCGCCGGCGCCATCGGCGAATTCAAGATCGTCGAGGCGAGCGCCAGACGCTTCGCCAAGGGCGCCGCGAAAAAGCGGCTGTCCATCGGCTCCTGGACCGAAGTCATCGACTATTGCCGCACCGCGATGGCCTTCGCCGAGCGCGAGGAGTTCCGCATTCTCTTTCTCGACAAGAAGAACGGCCTCATCGCCGACGAGTCGCAGGGCGTCGGCACAATCGACCAGACCCCGGTCTACCCGCGCGAGATCGTGCGCAGGGCCCTGGAGCTCGCCGCGACCGCGGTCATCCTCGTCCACAACCATCCCTCGGGCGATCCGACGCCTTCGACCCAGGACGTCAAGATGACCCTCGACATCATCGCCGTGGCGGCGCCGCTCGGCGTCACGGTGCACGACCATATCGTCATTGGCCGCCACGGCCACGCGTCTCTACGCGGGCTGCGGCTCATTTGAGTCGCGTCTAATGCAACACCATTTGCGCCTGGACCGTACGGATCTCGGCGGGCTGGATCAGCCCGACATGCGCGACGCGGACGGAATGAAGCGGCCCGTCGAGCGAAGTGCGCCAAAACTTGAGGAACCTCTTCAGCTCGGGAAATTCCGGCGCGAGATCGTAATCCTGCCATACGTAGGTTTGCAGCAGCGACAGATGATCCGGCAGACGATAGAGGATTTCAGCCGTGGTCAGGCCGAAGCCCCGCAACTGACGAACGAAATCCTCTGACACGCGTGAGGCCATGGCGCGACCCTCCTTTGGCCAAGGCGGCGGCGCGGTTCGTCCGCGGTCGGGCGAGCGCGACCCGCCGATTCGATCATTGCGCGCGTAAAAGCTTAACCGAGCCTTGCGCGCCGTTCAGCGAAGCAAGTTCCGTGCCGCGGCGAGTTCGCTGGGGGTGTCGATGTCAACCGTCACCCCATCGCTCTCGGCCTCGACCTCGACGATAGCAAGGGGGTCCGCCTTGCCCAGCAGGCCGCGCGCGCCCTCGTCCCCCTCCAGCCGCAACAGCGCGGGAAACAGGGCGCGCGACAACAGCACCGGGTTGCCGCGCCGGCCGGCATGGACGGGCGCCGCAGCGAGCGCCAGCGGACGCGCCACGAAGGCGGCGATCAGACGATCGATCAACCCCGTCTCGATCCCAGGCATGTCGCCGAGCAGGACGAGGGCGCCCGCGCCCCCCCTCGGCAACGCCGCGACGCCGGCTTTGAGCGAGGACGCCAGGCCGCTGGCGAAATCGGGGTTATGCGTAAAGACGACCGGCAAGTCGGCGAGCGCCGCCTCGACCGCTTCGCGCGCATGGCCGGTGACGACGACGACGGGATTGGCGCGCGAGGCGAGCGCCGCCTCAGCGACGTGGCGCACCAGCGGCTTGTTCGCCAATGCGGCGATAAGCTTCGACGGCTCCGCGCCGCCGGCGGCGCGAAAGCGCGAGGAGCGCCCCGCGGCGAGGACGATGGCGCCGATCTCAGCCATCGCCAAGACGCGGTTGCGGGCGCGAAGCGATCTCCATCAGGAGGCCGCCGACGCCCATCGCCTCGATGTCAGCCCCCCCGATCGGGACGCCCGCGAGGATGCGTTGCAGCACCCAATCGAACCCATTCTCCTTGGGCGACCGCGCGCAGCCTGGGGCGCCGACGATCGGCAGTCCGCCGCGGGCGGCGAGCAGCAGCAGGTTGCCTGGATCGACCGGCATGCCGAAGCGCTCGATCCGTCCGCCGAACGCCTCGATCGCGGCGGGAATGACGTCCCGCCGATCGGTGATCGCCGAAGCGCCGAAAATCACCAGCGCGTCGCAGTCGCCAGCGAGCCGCTCGAGCGCGGCCTCGAGCGCGGGCGGTTCGTGCGGGACACGCTCCTCGGCGGCGATGGTGGCGCCCGCCGGCGCCAGCCGCGCTTCGAGGGCGCGCAGCGTTTTGGCGACGACGCTCGGCTTGAGGCCGGGCAGCAACGTCGAGGCGACCGCGAAGCGCAGAGGGCGAAACGGCGCGATCGTGACCGCCCCGCCCGCCGGCAGCGCGTCGCACGCGGCTGAGAGCGCAACGCCGGGCGCCGCGAACGGGATGATCTTGACCGTCGCCGCCATGTCGCCGACCGCAACGACGCGGAACGGCGCCAAGGTCGCCACGGTGATCGCCTCGTCGACCGCGTTGACGCGGTTGATCGCGTTGGCGTCGACGACGACGAGGCCCGCCTCCCGGGCGAACAGATTGACGCGGCCGGTGAAGGGCGGATCGAGGCGCAGATGGGCGCCGGCAACCCGCTCCGCCAGACGTTGCGCCGCTGCGTCCTCGCCAACGTCGCTTGGCTCCAGCTGCGCGGCAATGATCTCCAGGACGCCTGCCGCGCGCAGCGCCTCACGGCGTTCGGCGGTGATTATCTGACCCTTCTTGAGCGCAAAAGACTCGAGACGGACCCCATGCGCGACAATCGCGTTTTCCGCTGCCTCGACCGGGATCGCGCCAAATTTCACGAGGCCGCCCTTTCGGCGCGCAGGGGTTTCTTGCGCAGAGCGGCGACGATCTCGCCGACGATCGAAACGGCGATCTCGGCGGGACTCACCGCGCCGATGTCGAGGCCGATGGGCGCGTGAATGCGCGCCAGCGCCGCCTCGTCGAAGCCTTCGGCGCGCATCCGCTCGATCCGCTTGGCGTGGGTCTTACGCGAGCCGAGCGCGCCGATGTAGAAGCAATCCGCATTGAGCGCGCGCACCAGCGCCCTATCGTCGATCTTGGGGTCGTGCGTCAGGAGGCATATCGCGGTGTAGCGGTCGAGCGGCGAAGCGGCGAGCGCTTCGTCCGGCCATTGCGCGACAAGCGGGACGTCTGGAAAGCGCTCCGGCGTCGCGAAGGCAGTGCGCGGATCGATGATCGTGGCGTCGAGCCCGGCGATCTTGGCGATCGGCGCCAAAGCCTGCGAAATGTGGACGGCGCCGATCATCACCAGCCGCACCGGCGGAACCAGCACGGTGAGGAAGCAGCTTTCCCCGGCGTCGTCGGCGAGGCCGCTCTTGCCCGATCGCAACGCCGCTTCGAGCGCTTCGGCGAGAGGATCGGCTTCGACCGCCTCAGCCGCAACGAAGCGCTGCGCTCCGTCGGAAAGCCGCGTGACCAGCGCGCCAGCGCGCCGTTCGCGCCGCGCCGCGTTCATCGCCTCGAGAATGTCCAGCCGCATCAGTCGACCCGCTCGACATAGACTTTGATCCGGCCACCGCAGGAGAGGCCGACCCGCCAAGCGGTTTCGTCGGCGACGCCGAATTCAAGCATTTTCGGCCCGCCGTCGGCGATGACGTCGAGCGCCTCGGTCACCACCGCGCCTTCGACGCAGCCGCCAGAGACCGAGCCGAGGAAATTGCCTTCGCCGTCGATGACCAGATGCGAGCCGACCGGACGCGGCGCCGAGCCCCAGGTCTCGACCACGGTGGCGATGGCGACGCCGCGCCCGGCGCCGCGCCAGTCTTGCGCGGCGGCCAGAATGTCATCCTCTGTGCTCAACATTGGGTGGGCTCTCCTTCGGTCAGCATGTTCACATCGGCGCCGCCGGCGCAACAAAGCCGATGGCCTTGTGCGTTCCGTCGCAATAAGGCTTGTTTTTCGAGCCGCCGCAGCGGCAAAGAGCGGTCGCCTGCGTCCGATCGACCGCGCGGCCCGTGCCGGACAGGATTTCCACCGCGCCGCTCACGCCGAGCGGCCCATTGGGATAGGGTGTGATCTTCAACAGGCCGTCGCGCGCCGCGAGCGGCTCGCTGGGCTTGGTCGCAGGCTCGCCGGTGGCGACGAAATTCGCACCCGTGTGCGATCCGTCGCAGTAAGGCTTGTTGTTGGAGGCGCCGCAGCGGCATAACGTCGCGCGCGTTCCGATCGCTTCGCCGCCGATCTCGATCTGGGCATGGACCGCCAGCGGCCCGTCCTCGCGAACCGCGATCGTATTGACGAGAGGGAGCGGCTCGGGCGCTCCCCCGTCGCTGCGCGCGACATGGATCGCCCCCGAGGGGCAGTTGAGCGCAACGAACATGAGGGCTTCGGGGGAAGCAGCGTCGGGGTCGATCCAGTCGCCCTGAACATTGGCCTTGAATACGCCGGGCTGCGAAATGACGCAGCGCCGCGCATGAATGCAGCGTCGCCCGTCGAAGCGAATCGTCGCGCTTCGACCGACGACTTCTTCGATTGCGCTATCGGTCATATGGCCTCCTCGAAACACCTCGTGCAGCCCGTGACCAAGATGGCGACATCGGGGCCGCGGCGCAAGGCGGCCCCGGATCGATCAAACGCGGCGCGCCGCCTCTAAGCGGACCGCTTGAGCCATATCTTCGGGTCGGCGTCGGCGGACCTTGTATGAGACAACGCTCGGCAAAGGTCCGCCATGCTGGCGAGATTGTGGATCGGACGGAAATCGTCGACATATGGCAACATCGCGCGCACGCCGCGCGCCTTGGCGGCGAATTCGTCGTAGCGCAGCAGCGGATTGACCCAGATCAGCCGGCGGCACGAATTGTGCAGCCGCTCTATTTCCGGGCCGAGCGCGTCGACTTCGTCGCGCTCCAGGCCATCGGTGAAGAGCACCACGATCGCGCCCTGCCCCAGCACGCGGCGCGACCATTCGCGGTTGAAGCGGTGCAACGAAGCGCCGATGCGCGTGCCGCCCGACCAGTCGGCGACCTGTGCGGCGCAGCGCTGCAGCGCCTCATCGGGGTCGCGCGCCTTCAAGGCGCGGGTCACGTTGGTCAGGCGCGTGCCGAACAGAAAAGTCGTGACGCGCCGGGTCTCGCCGAGCGCGTGGAGGAAATGCAGAAACAGCCGGGTGTATTCGGCCATCGAGCCGGATATATCGCATAGAGCGACGACAGGCGTCGGCCGCACGGCGGGCGCGCGGAACGTCAGATCGATCACGGCGCCGCCGCCTTTGAGCGAGCGGCGGAACGAGCGGCGCGGATCGATGCGCCGCCCACTCGCATCGGCGACGAAACGACGCGTGGGCGCCCGCTCCTCCGGCAGCGCGAGCCGCGCGATCCGCGCCTTGGCTTCGGCGATTTCTGCGGCGCTCATCTGCGCGAAGTCCTTGCTTCGCAGGATCTCCTCGGTCGACGTGGTGAAGCGCGCATCGAGATCGAGCGAGGGCTCCGCCTTGGCTTCGTCCCTCGCCCCTTTGAGCAGCGCGTCGGCGACGCGGGTCGCGCCGGCCTCGGCTTTTTGCTTCTTTTGCCTGTTCGACGGCGCTTGCGGCGACAACATCGCAATGAGCTTCTCGATCAAGCCCTTCCGTTTCCAGAAAATCGCGAAGGCCTGATCGAACAGGATCGTATGTTCGTGCTTCTTGACGAACACCGCATGCAGCGTCTGGCGGAAGTCGGCCCTGTCGCCAATGCCGGCGGCCTCGACGGCGGCGAGCGCGTCGAGCACCGCGCCCGGCCCGACAGGCAGGCCAGCCTCACGCAGCGCGCGAGCGAAAAAAAGAATGTTCTTGGCCAGCGCGCCGGTTCCGCCCGCGCCCGATGCCTCGTCGGCCGCCCGCTTCAGCATGCTCACACCCCACCTTGCCCAACGGCGCGGCCATCCGTCCCGCCCTGCCCTGAAATAGGCGTGGCCGCAACTCCCTGAGTTGGCGTCTCTCCGGCCGTCAGCGCGCTTCGGCGAGACGCAATTCGGCGCGCGCCTGCTCGATCAGCTCATGCGCCACGGCGCCTTGTATCTTGGCGATGTCGTCCTGGTACTTGAGCAGCACGCCGAGTGTATCCGAAACTTGCGCCGGGTCGAGCGCGACAGCGTCCAACTCGGTCAGGGCGCTCGCCCAATCCAGGGTCTCGGCGACGCCGGGGGATTTGAACAGATCTTGCTTGCGAATCTTTTGTACGAAAGCGACGAGTTCGGCGGTCAGGCGCTCGGGCGCCTGCGGCGCCTTGGCGCGCACGATCGCCATTTCGCGCGCCGCGTCGGGATAGTCGACCCAATGATAAAGGCAGCGCCGCTTCAGCGCGTCGTGAATTTCGCGCGTGCGATTCGAGGTGATGACGACGATCGGCGCGCTTTCCGCCCTGACGACGCCGATCTCCGGAATCGTCACCTGAAAATCCGACAGCACTTCGAGCAGGTAGGCCTCGAACGCCTCGTCGGCGCGATCGATTTCATCGATCAGCAACACCGGCGCGCCGCCCGCCGAGGGGTCGAGCGCCTGCAACAGCGGCCGCTTGATGAGATAGCGGGAGGAGAAAATGTCGTGTTCGATGCGGTCCTTGTCGTGCTCGCCGGCGGCTTCCGCGAGCCGGATCGCCATCATCTGCGCGGGATAATTCCATTCGTAGACCGCGGTGGCGACGTCGAGACCCTCGTAGCACTGCAAGCGAATGAGCCGCCGTCCAAGCGAGGAGGCGAGAACCTTGGCGATTTCGGTCTTGCCGACCCCCGCCTCGCCTTCGAGAAACAGCGGGCGGCCCAAGCGCAGGCTCAAAAAGACGACTGTCGCCAGCGCGCGCTCGGCGACATACGAAGCGCCGTTCAACATTGCGAGCGTTTCATCGATCGAGGCCGGCGCGGGAATGAGCCGGGGAGCTGATTGCGTCATCACAGTTCCGATACGCCGGCCTCCGACCGCGAGCGTCGCGCGATCGGCAAGGCCATGCGCCCCTCGGATAAGCCGAAGGGCGCGATTTGGCAAATCGCCCGGCTCAGCCCGCCGCGGCGACCGCGCGCTTGGCGAGAACGCCGATCAGATGCGCGCGATAATCCGCGTCGGCATGGAGATCGGAATTGAGGCCCGCCGCCGGAACGCTTATGCCGTCGAGCGCGGAGGGGGAGAAGCTTGCGTTCAGCGCATCTTCGAAGCTCTTGACGCGGAATACGCCGCTCGCGCCAGCCCCGGTCACCGCGACACGTACCCCGTCGGCCATTTTGGCGACGAAGACGCCGACGAGCGCATAGCGCGAGGCGGGATTGCGGAACTTCACATAGGCGGCCTTGTCCGCGACCGGGAATGCAACGCGGGTGATGATCTCGCGCGGCTCCAACACCGTCTCGAACAGGCCCTTGAAATAGTCGGCGGCGGCGATGCGCCGCTTGTCGGTCACAACGGTCGCGCCGAGCGCCAGCACGGCGGCGGGATAATCGGCGGCCGGATCGTTGTTGGCGAGCGAGCCGCCGATGGTGCCGCGATTGCGCACGGCGGGATCGCCGACGCCGCCCGCCAACGAGGCGAGCGCCGGGATGGCGGATTGCACGACGGAATTGTTCGCGACGTCCGCGTGACAGGTCATCGCGCCGATCACCAATGCGTCGCCGTCGAGGCTGACGCCGACAAGTTCGCGGATCTTGCCGAGATCGACGATCGCGGCCGGCGCAGCGAGTCGCTGCTTCATCGTCGGAATGAGGGTCTGGCCGCCCGCGAGCAGCTTGGCGTCCTCGCGCGCGAGATCGGCGAGCGCGCCAGCGACGTTGGCGGGATGGGTGTAAGTGAAAGCGTACATGGCGAAATCTCCTGGAAGAAGGGATGGCGCGGCGGCGGCTCGCAAGCCGCCTCCCGCGTCATGATCACTCGGCCGCGCGCTTCATCACCGTGTGTTGCGCGGCGCGCCAGACGACTTGCGGCGTCGCAGGCATCGTTACGTTTTCATGGCCGAGCGCGTCGGTGATCGCGTTGATCACTGCCGGCGGCGAGGCGATCGCGCCCGCTTCCCCGCACCCTTTGATGCCGAGCGGATTGGAGGGGCATACCGTCTCGACCGTCTCGATATGGAAGGAAGGCAGGTCGTCGGCGCGCGGCATGCAATAGTCCATGTAGCTCGCGGTGAGCAACTGGCCGTCTGCGTCATAGACGGCGCTTTCCATCAGCGCCTGACCGATGCCATGCGCGACGCCACCGTGAACTTGGCCCTCGACGATCATCGGATTGATGAGCTTGCCGAAGTCGTCGACCGCAGTCCAGCGGTCGATCGTGACGACGCCGGTCTGCGGATCGATTTCCAGTTCGCAGATGTGCACGCCCGCCGGGAAGGTGAAGTTGGTCGGGTCCCAGAACGCGGTTTCCTTCAAGCCCGGCTCCAGCTCCTGTCCGTTGAACTTGTGCGCGATGTAGGCCTGGAGAGCGACCGAGGCGAAGTCGATCGATCTGTCGGTGCCCTTGACCGTGAACTTGCCCTCCTTGAACTCGATGTCCTGATCAGAGGCTTCGAGCACATGACCGGCGACCTTCTTCGCCTTGGCCTCGATCTTGTCGAGCGCCCTCGAGACCGCGGTCATGCCGACCGCGCCGGAGCGCGAGCCGTAGGTGCCCATGCCGAATTGCACCTTGTCGGTGTCGCCGTGAACGATCGAAACGTTCTCGATGGGGATGCCCAAGCGTGACGACACCAGTTGCGCGAAGGTCGTTTCGTGGCCCTGCCCGTGACTGTGCGATCCCGCCAGCACCTCCACTGTGCCGACCGGGTTGACGCGAACCTCCGCCGATTCCCAGAGGCCGACGGCGGCGCCGAGCGACCCGACCGCTGCCGACGGCGCCAAGCCGCAAGCCTCGATATAGGCGGATAACCCGACGCCGCGCAGCTTACCCTTGGCGGCCGACGCCGCCTTGCGTGCGGCTACGCCCTTGTAGTCGGCGAGCGCGAGCGCCTTGTCGAGCGCGGCGCCGTAGTCGCCCGTGTCGTAACACAGGATGACCGGGGTCTGATGCGGGAACGAGGTGATGAAATTGGCGCGCCGGAATTCGGCGGGATCGCGGCCAGTCTCGCGCGCGGCGATCTCGACGATGCGCTCGATGAGGAAAGTCGCTTCGGGGCGGCCGGCGCCGCGCACTGCGTCGACCGAGACGGTATTGGTGTAGACCCCGTCGACCTCAACATAGATGTTCGCAATGTCATATTGGCCCGACAACAGAATCCCGTAGAGATAGGTCGGCACCGACGCCCAGAACGTCGAGGGATAAGCGCCCAGGTTGGCGATCGTGTGAACGCGAAGGCCGATCATCTTGCCGTTGGCGTCAAGCGCGAGTTCGGCGTGCGAGACATGGTCGCGGCCGTGCGCGTCGGTGAGGAAGGATTCGGTGCGCTCGGCGGTCCACTTGACCGGGCGGTCGATTTTCTTCGCTGCCCAAGCGCAAACCGTCTCTTCGTTGTAGATGAAGATCTTCGAGCCGAAGCCGCCGCCGACATCGGGCGCGATGACGCGCAGCTTGTGCTCGGGCGCGATTCCCTGAAACGCAGAGAGAACGAGACGCGCTACGTGCGGATTCTGGCTCGTCGTGTAGAGGGTCGTCGTATCCGTGCCAGAATCATATTCGCCGAGCGCGGCGCGCGGCTCCATCGCATTCGGGATGACGCGATTGTTGACGAGATCGAACTTCGTCACATGCGCCGCCTTCGCGAAGGCCGCATCGGTCGAGGTCTTGTCGCCGACATGCCAATTGAAGACGGTGTTGTTGGGGGCGATTTCGTGCACCTGCGGCTGGCCGGGATTGGCGGCGCTCGCGGTGTCGATCGCGGCGGGCAAAACGCCGTAGTCGACGACGACCTTTTCCGCAGCGTCCTTCGCCTGAAGATAGTTGTCGGCGATGACGACGGCGACGGGGTCGCCGACGTAAAGCGCCTTGCCGTGGGCGAGCGCCGGGAAGGACCCGGCTTTCATCGGCGAGCCGTCCTTGGAATGAACGGTCCACCCTGCAACATGAGCGCCGATCTTGTCCGCGACCGCGTCCGCTCCAGTTAGGACCGCGACGACGCCCGGCGCCTTCAGCGCGTCGGCCGCGTCAATCCTGTTGATCGCGGCGTGCGCGTGCGGCGAACGCAGAAAATATGCGTAAGCCTGGCCCGGACGGTTGATGTCGTCGGTGTAATGACCTTTGCCGGTGATGAAGCGGATGTCTTCCTTGCGCTTGACGGAGGCGCCAATGCCGGTCGCGTTCATGTAACACTCCCTGATGTCGCTTTTATCGTTTTTATGCCGCGTCGAACTTCGCTCGCCGTGCGCGGCCCCATCGGGCGCGCGGAGGCGATCGGCGAATGCTTATTCCGCCGCCTTGGGCAGGTCCGCCGCGCCCATTTCGTGGGCGCCCTGCTGCACCGATTTGACGATGTTGTGATACCCTGTGCACCGGCAGATATTGCCCTCGAGCTGTTCGCGGATGGTGTGCTCGTCGAGCTTCGAGCCAAAACGGGCGACCATGTCCACCGCCGTCATGATCATGCCGGGCGTGCAGAACCCGCATTGCAGGCCATGATTGTCCTGAAACGCCTGCTGCATCGGATGAAGCTTGCCGTCGCGGGCGAGGCCCTCGATCGTCGTGACGTTCGCGTCCTGGCAGGACGCGGCGAGCGTCGTGCACGACTTGATCGCCCGACCGTCGACATGGACGACGCAGGCGCCGCACTGCGAGGTGTCGCAACCTACGTGCGTGCCGGTGAGTCGCAGATTCTCGCGAAGGAACTGAACCAGCAGCGTGCGCGGATCGACCTGGGCTGAAGCCGCCCGGCCATTGACCGTCATCGAGACCTGAATCATGAACGTACCTCCCTCTCAACTCGCGAAGGCCGAGCGGCGCCTCGCGTCCTCGACCCTCTCGCAGCGCCCTCGAAGAAGCCGCCGACGCGTAAGCCGGCGCTTTGTCGGCTGTTCGCTCCGTTTCGCCCGCTGAACCCTAAGTTGAGCCTGACGGTTGGCGGGGTTGTCGTCAAGCGCCTCCCGCGCTCCTTCAAGGCGTCGCCGGGGCCGCGGCGGCCGCGGCGAGACTGGCGAAGAACTGATCGGCCATCTTCTTGGCGACGCCGTCGATCAGTCGAGATCCCAATTGCGCGATCTTGCCGCCCACGTTCGCCTCGACATCGTATTTGAGCACCGTGCCCTCCGCCGCGTCCGAAAGCGCCACCTTGGCGCCTCCCTTGGCGAAGCCGGCAATGCCACCCTCGCCTTCGCCGCTGATCGTGTAGCCTTCGCTGGGCACGATGTCGGAGAGCTGCACCTTGCCTTTGAAGGTGGCGCCGACTGGCCCGATCTTGACCTTGGCGACCGCCGCGAAGGATGTGTCGCTGGTCTTGTCCAGCGATTGGCAGCCGGGAATGCAAGATTTGAGGACCTCGGGATCGTTGAGCATCGCCCACACCCTCGAGCGCTCGGCGGGCAGCGTGACTTCACCCGTCATCGTCATGGCCATGAGCGTTCTCCCTGCTTCGTCGCGACTGTCGGCGCAAAACCGCGCCTCGACGTGGCGATCGGCCTTGGCGCCGCCCTCGACGGCGTCCGCCTTACCCTAATGAGGGATGGCGGCGAAGCAAGCCCAATCGCGCCACGCCAGGAGCGCGCCCCGGCGATCAGCCGACGATAGGCGCTTGCCGGCCCGTTCGGATAGCGCGGCCGCCCTCTTTGTAGGCAGCCTCCGGGCGCCAACGTCCGCAGCGTCGGGTCGGCCCTCTAGCCTACATCCACGCGCCGCTTCTGAGCGTGCGAACCCAAAGTCGATATTGTCAAAAATGCGACGTCGTGCAATTGCTGTCGTCGACCTCGAATGAATGCGGGACTGAGCCGAAATCAGTTATTTGCATGAATTCATACGTTTGGGCGCCGGGCTATCTGGCCCGGAACTTGCAACAAAAAGCCAAGGCCAAGCGGATTTTGGATCTTGGAATGAAAACGCCGCCCCGGGCTTCTTTCATGCCGGTCGACGGCGAGACTGGCCTCGTGGGCGTTGGGTCTGATCTGGCGGAGGAGCGCGTCGGCGCATGGACAATTTTATCCAGCAATTGATCAACGGGCTGACGCTCGGATCTCTCTATGGCCTCATCGCCATCGGTTATACGATGGTGTACGGCATCATCGGCATGATCAATTTCGCCCATGGCGATGTCTTCATGCTGTCGGCGTTCGTCGCCCTGCTCGTCTTTCTCGTCATCACCAAGTTCCTCGGGATTGTCTCGCTCCCGCTCGCATTCCTCATCGTGCTGGTGGCGGCGATGGTCATCACCTCGATCTGGAATTGGACGATCGAGCGCGTCGCCTACCGGCCGCTGCGCGGATCGTTCCGCCTGGCCCCCCTGATCTCGGCCATCGGCATGTCGACCTTCCTCTCCAATTTCGTCCAGGTCGCGCAGGGCCCGCGCAACAAGCCGGTGCCGCCGATGTTCACCAACATCATTCACCTCGGCGGCGCGGGCCACGACATCACGCTTCAATATCGCCAGATCGTCATCATGGTGGTCACCGGGCTGCTGCTGTTCGGATTCTGGTGGCTGGTGCAGAAGACGGCGCTGGGACGCGCCCAGCGCGCCTGCGAGCAGGACAGCAAGATGGCGGCGCTGATCGGCGTCGACGTCGATCGCACGATTTCCATCACGTTCGTGATCGGCGCGGCGCTCGCCGCGGTCGCCGGCACGCTTTATATGATGTACTACGGCGTCGTGAATTTCTCGGACGGCTTCCTTCCCGGCGTGAAGGCCTTCACCGCGGCGGTGCTCGGCGGCATCGGTTCTCTGCCAGGCGCGGTGCTCGGCGGCCTGACGATCGGGCTGGTCGAAGTCTTCTGGGCGGCCTATTTCTCTTCCGACTATAAGGACGTCGCGGCCTTCTCCATCCTCGCGATCACCCTCATCTTCATGCCCTCGGGTATTTTGGGCCGACCAGCAATCGAGAAGGTGTGACGATGGCGGCCATTTCCCATACCTCGGCCGTCGCCGAAGCCCACGAAGAAGGCGCCGATCTCGGCGCCCGTTTGAAAGAAGCCACGGCGGCGGCGGTCCTCACCGTCCTCCTCTGCGTGCCCATCGTCTTGCTTCACGCCGAAGCGGACCTCGACGGCGTGCTGTATCTTTCCCCGCGCCCCTGGGCGGTCGCCATCTTCGCGCTGCTCGCGTTCTTCGGACGGCTCGCCATCCTGAATTTCAGCGCGGGCGAGACGAGGGAAGCCAAGGCCCCGTCCAGGACGTCCTCGGCCGTTCGGGCCGCGCTCGGCAGATACCTGCCGATGATCGGTCTCGTGGCGCTCTTTCTTTATCCATTCGTCATCCTGGCGGCGCTGGGCTCCGGCGGCTCGCTGAAATGGGTCGACAGCTACGGCATCCAGATCTTGATCTACGTGATGCTGGGCTGGGGCCTGAATATCGTGGTCGGCCTGGCCGGCCTGCTCGACCTCGGCTACGTCGCGTTCTACGCGGTTGGCGCCTATTCCTACGCACTGTTGGCGACGACGTTCGGCCTCTCCTTCTGGATTTGTCTGCCGCTCGCCGGAATCCTCGCCGCGCTTTGGGGCGTGATGCTCGGATTTCCCGTCTTGCGCCTCCGCGGCGACTACCTCGCCATCGTCACGCTCGCCTTCGGCGAAATCATCAGGACGGTGCTCGTCAATTGGGTCGATTTCACCGGCGGCGGCGCCGGCATCGACTCCATTCCGAAAATCACCTTCTTCGGCTTGCGCTTCGCCGATCAACCCGGCGGCTTCGACGATTTTTTCGGTTGGGACTATTCGCCGCTGCACGGCAAGATGTTCCTCTATTACGTCATCCTCTGCCTCGCCCTCGTGACGAACCTCGTCTCGATGCGATTGCGCCGGCTGCCCATCGGGCGCGCCTGGGAGGCGCTGCGCGAAGACGAAATCGCCTGCCGCTCCCTCGGCATCAATACCACCAACACGAAGCTGACGGCCTTCGCGCTGGGCGCCTTTTTCGGCGGCTTGGCCGGCTCGTTCTTCGCCGTGCGGCAAGGCTTCATCAGCCCCGAGAGTTTCACCTTCACGGAATCGGCGACGATTCTCGCCATCGTCGTGCTCGGCGGCATGGGCTCGCAAATTGGCGTCGCGTTGGCGGCGGTATTCCTGATCGGCGGTTTCGAACTGCTCCGCGAGCTCGATTTTCTTCGTGTCGTCATGTCGAACGGAACAGGCGTGTTTTCGGTGTGCCTCGCCGTCATTGTCTTCGGCAGCATCCGATCGCGTCGGCTCGCCACGCAGGTCGCGATCGTGCTGGTCGGCGCGGTCCTCGTCTTGCGGGGCTTTCAACTCTTGCCTGACAAGCTATTCAACGTCTTTGCAATGCCGGGCTTCGATCCGACCCAGTATCGCGGGCTGCTGTTCGGCCTCGCCATGGTGGTGATGATGGTGGTGCGGCCGCGCGGCTTCGTGTCGACGCGCTCGCCGTCGATCTTCCTGAAGGAGAGGAAAGCGGTGTCTGGCTCGCTCGTCAAGGAAGGACACGGCTGATGCGCTGGCAGACCAATCCCCTGCTCGTCGTCGAGCATTTGACGATGCGCTTCGGCGGCCTCGTCGCGGTCAACGACCTCACGTTCCAAGTTGGGCGCGGCGACATCACCGCGCTCATCGGTCCCAATGGCGCGGGCAAGACGACGGTGTTCAATTGCGTGACCGGCTTCTACAAACCGACCGAGGGGCGCCTGGCGCTGGCGCGCGTCGGCTCCGCCTCGCCCGCCGCGGTCGACGCGCTCACCCGTTCATCCAAGAAACACGCGGTCGAGGAGGCGAGCGAGCTCTATCTCCTCGAGCGCATGCCTGGCAACGAAATCGCCTGGCGCGCCAAGGTGGCGCGGACGTTCCAGAACATCCGCCTGTTTCAAGGCATGACCGTGCTCGAGAATCTCATGGTCGCGCATCACAACAACCTGATGCTGGCGAGCGGCTTCACCGTCCTCGGTCTGCTCGGCGCGCCGAGCTACCGCGCCGCCGAGATGCAAGCGGTGGAGCGCGCCAAATATTGGCTCGATAAGATCGGCCTGACCGATCGCGCCGACGATCCCGCCGGCGAGCTGCCGTACGGCGCGCAGCGTCGACTGGAAATCGCCCGCGCCATGTGCACCGATCCGGTGATGCTGTGCCTGGACGAGCCCGCCGCGGGGCTCAACCCGCGCGAATCCCTCGAACTGAACGCCTTGCTCAATTCGATTCGGGACGATCACGAGACTTCGATTCTCCTGATCGAGCACGACATGTCCGTCGTCATGCAGATCTCGGATCACGTCGTGGTGCTCGACTACGGGATTAAGATCGCCGACGGGACCCCGACCGAGGTGCGCAACGATCCCAAGGTCATCGCCGCTTATCTCGGCGTCGCCGACGAAGAGGAACTCGCCACCGTGGAAGCGGAGATCGGCGCATGAGCCAGACCAGCGCAGAGATGAGCGTCGCGTCGCCTTCCCCGGCCGTCAAACCGCTGCTAGCGATCCGCGGCGTCGAGACCTTCTACGGCAAGATCCAGGCGCTCAAGGGCGTCGATCTCGAAGTCAACGAGGGCGAGATCGTCACCTTGATCGGAGCCAACGGCGCCGGCAAGTCGACGATGATGATGACGATTTTCGGCCGCCCGCGCGCGCGGCGCGGATCGATCGTCTTCGACGGCCACGACATCACCAACCTGCCGACGCATCGCATCGCCCGCATGTCGATCGCGCAGTCGCCCGAGGGACGGCGCATCTTCCCGCGCATGACGGTCTTCGAGAATCTGCAGATGGGCGCCTCGATCGACAATTTCGCCCATTTCGACGAAGATCTGGAGCGCGCCTTCGCGATGTTTCCGCGCCTCAAGGAGCGCGCGCAGCAGCGCGGCGGCACGCTTTCGGGCGGCGAGCAGCAGATGCTCGCAATCGCCCGCGCGCTGATGAGCCGGCCGAGGCTGTTGCTGCTCGACGAACCCTCCCTCGGTCTCGCCCCGCTGGTCGTCAAGCAGATCTTCAACGCGATTTCCGACCTCAACCGGACGCAGGGCCTATCCGTGTTTCTGGTCGAGCAGAATGCTTTCCACGCGCTCAAGCTCGCCCATCGCGGCTACGTCATGGTCAACGGCCTGATCACCATGCAGGGCACCGGCAAGGAATTGCTCGCGCGCCCCGAAGTGCGCGCGGCCTATCTCGAAGGGGGGCATTGATGAACGGGATCCTTTGGGCGGACAGCGATTACGGGCTGCTGTCCTTCATCGTGCTCACAGGTCTCGGCTGTGCGGCGGCTTTCGCGACCGGGCGCGCCTTGGCCAGTGGATGGAGCCCGCTCTGGCGCATCGTCCCCGCGATGATCGCCCTCGCCGCGGCGGTGCAGTTCCTGCACTACGCGCTGTTCCAGGAGGAGCTGCTGTCGCTCCACTATTATCTCGTCACCTTCCTGTTGCTGCTCGCGGTGGCCTGGTTCGGCTACTCGGAAATGCGGGCGCGGCAAATGGCGACTCAGTATTCTTGGGCCTTCGATAAGGTCGGGTTGCGCTGGCGCGCGCGTTGAGGCGCATCCAGGGGCCGCAGAAAACGAAAGATTCGCCGTAGGCGAGCGGCTTTTGTGGTGACACCTGTTGAAAAACAGGCTTTTATCCCCACCAGGGTGGGATGGAATTTCCGCCGGGGGGCGCGTTCAGGAGCCCCCAAAACTCAGGGAGTGTAGTATGAAAAAGTATTGGTTGACGGGTCTCGTGCTCGCCGCCGGATTGGCGTTCGCGGGCGCCGCGGACGCGCAAATCAAGATCGGCGTCGCCGGTCCGATCACGGGCCCGAACGCCTCGTTCGGCGCGCAGCTCACCCAGGGCGTTGCTCAAGCTGCCGAAGACTTCAACAAGGCGGGCGGCATTCTCGGTCAGAAAATCGAAGTCGAGCAAGGCGATGACGTTTCCGATCCGAAGCAGGGCGTTTCGGTCGCCAACAAGTTCGTCGGCGACGGCGTCAAATTCGTCGTCGGCCACTTCAACTCGGGCGTGACCATTCCCGCTTCCGAGGTCTACTCCGACAATGGGGTCCTGATGATCACACCGTCGGCGACCAACCCCAAGGTCACCGATCGCAAATTGTGGGATACGTTCCGCACCTGCGGTCGCGACGACCAGCAGGGCAAATTGTGGGCCGACCTAGCCCTCGGCAAGCTCAAGGACGCCAAGATCGCCATCGTGCATGACAAGACGCCCTACGGCCAAGGCCTCGCCGACGCCGCCAAGGGCTTCATGAACGCCGGCGGCAAGAAAGAGGTCCTCTACGAAGGCGTCAACACCGGCGAGAAGGACTATTCGGCGATCGTCTCCAAGATCAAGGCCTCGGGGGCCGATTACCTCATGTGGGGCGGCCTGCACACGGAAGGCGGCCTGATCGTGCGCCAGATGCGCGACCAGGGCATGAAGACCGTGATGATTTCCGGCGACGGCATCACCGACAACGAGTTCGCCTCGATCGGCGGTCCCGGCGTCGTTGGCACGCTGATGTCGTTCGGCCCCGAGCCGCGCAACAACCCGAACGCCAAGGCCGTCGTCGCCGAGTTCAAGGCGAAGGGCTTCGAGCCGGAAGGCTATACCCTCTACTCCTACGCCGCGATGCAGATCATCAAGGCCGCGGCGGAGAAGGCGAACTCGCTCGATCCGAAGAAGGTCGCGGCGGTGATGCATTCCGGACAACCCTTCCACACCGTCATCGGCGACATCGCCTACGACAAGAAGGGCGACCGCACCACCGTCGACTACGTCTGGTACGTCTGGAACAAGGACCCGGACGGCAAGATCACCTACCATCAGATGTGAACCAACCCGCGGCGGCTAAGCCCGCTCGGTTTCGTCGAACCAGTAAGAGGAGCCCGCCGCGCGATCGGCGGGCTTTTTTTGTGCGCCCGATTTACCCCAGCCGACCGAGGGTCGGGAACGTCTCGATGAGCCATGCCGAGGCGCTCTGGAAGCCGCCGCTGAGGAAGACGACGCCGGTGAGCACCAGAAGCGCGCCGACCGCCTTCTCGAGCCGCGCGAACTGACTGCGGAAGCGGCGCGCAAACCCGAGGAACGTCTCCATCGCGATCGCCGCCAGGACGAAGGGAACGCCGAGCCCGAACGCGTAAGCGGCGAGCAGCACCGCGCCGCGCGCGACGGTTTCCTGCGCGCCCGCGACGGCGAGGATCGCCGCCAGGATCGGCCCGATGCAGGGAGTCCAGCCGAAGGCGAAGGCGAGGCCCATCAGATAGGCGCTCCAAAGCCCCGGCGGCTTGGCGATTTCGATCCGCGTCTCGCGCAGCATGGCGCTCAATTTGAACAGACCGAGAAAATGCGCTCCCATCGCGACGATGCCGATTCCGGCGACGATCGACAGCACGTGGCTCCACTGCCGCAGCAAAGCGCCGAAGACCGACGCCGTCGCGCCGAGCGCCACGAAGACGGTGGAGAATCCGGCGACGAACAATAGCGAAGCGATCAGGATGTCGCGGCGCGCGCGCGTCTCGCCCTCATCCGCCAGCGCCTCGACGGAGGTGCCCGCGAGATAGCAGAGGTAAGGCGGCGCGAGCGGCAGGACGCACGGGCTGAGGAAAGACAGAAGCCCGGCGCCGGCGGCGGCTGGCAAGGAGATGTCGGTCATGGCCTCTCTTTCTGGCGTCGCTTTCGGCGGCGATCAAGTCCCATTCGCCGCCGCGGTTCCGGCGGCTCCTATCAGGCGATTGCGACCACGATGCGCCCGCGAACGCCGAAATTCATTGCGTCGGTCGAAAGAGGATCAGCACATGCAGATCGCGCGTCGGCGTGAAGTTGGCGTGACGGACCTCGAACGTCGTCGGCCCGATTTTTCTGACGCCGTCGGCGCAGAAGCTCACCAGCGAACCCGGCGCGCCCTTGTCGACCGTCATACGAAAGTCGCCGATCGGCCCGGCCCAATTGGCCCCCGTCGTCAGAACGTAGGCGATGCGCTTCTCGTAGAAAGGGAAGGAGCCGGACCGATCCGGCCGTTCAGGCCGTTTCGCGGCGGCGAGAAACGTCTTGTCGACGCAATAAAGCGTTTCGTAGCGGCTCAGCTCTTGCTGATCAATATCGGGCGAGCGGAGCATCGTGCTGACCGTCTCGCCGACGCTCGGCCGGTAGCGGTGCTCGACGACGACTTCTTTTCCCGCGGGGAATGTCTGCTGCCAGAAGAAGCTCGATTTCAGCGTCCAGTTCGGCTGGAAATGGTGCTCCATGCCTTTGCCGACGTCGTAATCGTCTGGCGTCGCGATCCCCGCCTTCACCAATTCGTCCTGCTTGGCTGGGGGGAGAGCGTCCAAGGCCGCCCAGGTCGATTCGCTTTGCGGCGCCGGGGGGACGCCGAGCGCCCGCAGCCAGTCGGTCACGTCGACGCCGCCGGCGAAGGCTTTCTGCTCGCTTTGCGCCTCGATTTCGCGACCGTCGACGAAAGTATGAAAATCGAGAAAGTTCGGCGAATTGGGCGCGGGAATCGCGATGTTGTTGTCCAGCCCCTCCCAGACGATGTCTGGCAGCGGAAATGCGACCGTCACCGTCAGGTCGTGGGCGGAATGATTGAAGAAGCGGTAGCGGACGTCGATCTGCTTCTCGGAGACGGCGAGATCTTCGGAGCGCATCTCGATATCGGAAGTCTTGGCCAGCGCCAGGCCGCCAGTCGTCAGCTCGGCGGTGGAATCGTTGGCGTGCGCTACGGACCCACAAAACAGAGCGACGCACGCGGCCAGGATCGGCCCGCGAGGGACGGTCGGCATCCTATCCGGGTTTCGCATGCGCTCCCCCCGCGCGAAGTGTTACGAACGCCACATCTTTGGGCTCATATCGGATCAATGCCTAACGCGGTCGCTCGATTCCAGCAATTCGGCGCAGGTCCGCTGGCGTCGACGCGAGCGAGGCGTACACTTGATGTCATGTGGAATTGATAGCCTTTGTAGTAGCCCGGTTGCGCGAGCGGCATCGCGGCGAGGTCTGCAGGCCGATGATGATTCGGCGACCGGCGCCGCGCTTCATCGCCAGGATGCACCGTCATGCCGACCAATCTCCCCGCTAGGCGAGCACGGACTTTTCGGTTTCCCGCCCTGCCCGCGCCGCCAATGTTGCTGATCGTCATGCTGCTCACAGCATTGACGCTGGCGGTGATGATCACTCATCAAGAGCGCCTTTTTTCGACCAGATACAATTCGTCGCTCCCCGATTACGCCGCCACGATGATGTAGGGTTGGCCCGGCTCGCCATTCGCATTTTCCAGCACTGAAAGCGCGAAAGGCGTATTATCCGACCCCTATTCGGCCTTGGCGGCCGAGGCGACGCTCTTCCGGGAGGGGCCGATCATGTCAAAGCTCGCGCAGTCAATCGAGACTGGGGCGGACGGCCCGCCGCTCGATCGCTATGGCGCCGCGACGCACGAAGTCTTCAACCAGCCGTTCGAACTCGCCGACTACAACCTCTTCGCCGGCGACGCCGCGCTGAAGCAGGCGGTCGCGCGCGCGGGGGCGGGCTGGGCGAGCGCGGAGCTCGAAGGGCTCGGCGCCCGGCTCGGCGCCGCCGAGACGCTCGAACTCGGCGCGCTCGCCAACCGGAACCCGCCCGAGTTCGATACTCACGATCGATATGGCCGCCGCGTCGATCTCGTGCGCTTTCATCCCGCCTATCACGCGCTGATGCGCGGCGCGATCGAGATGGGCCTGCATTGTTCGCCCTGGGCCGATCCGCGCCCGGGCGCGCATGTCGCGCGAGCCGCGCGCTATTACATGCAGGCGCAGGTCGAAGCGGGCCATGGCTGCCCCATCACGATGACTTTCGCCGCCACGCCGTGCCTGCGCCTGGAGCCAGAACTGGCGCGCGAATGGCTGCCGAAAATCCACGCCCGCGTCTACGATCCGCGCAACGCACCGGTCGCCGAAAAGCAGGGCCTGACGATCGGCATGGCGATGACGGAAAAGCAGGGCGGCTCGGACGTTCGCGCCAACACCACGCGCGCGTTTTCGATCGGCGCCGAGGGGCCGAGCGAAGCCTACGAACTTGTCGGCCACAAGTTTTTCGTCTCGGCGCCGATGTGCGACGCATTCCTCGTCCTCGCCCAGGCGCCCGGCGGGCTCACCTGCTTCCTCGCGCCGCGCTGGCGCCCCGACGGAACGAAGAACCCGATCCAGCTCATTCGGCTCAAGCGGAAGATGGGCAACGTCTCCAACGCGTCGAGCGAGACGGAATGGCGCGGCGCGCTCGCCTGGCGCGTCGGGCCGGAGGGGCGCGGCGTCGCCACGATCATCGAAATGGTGGCGACGACGCGTTTCGATTGCATGATCGGATCGTCCGCCGGCATGCGCATGGCCGCCGCCCAGGCGATCGATCATTGCCGCCAGCGCAAAGCCTTCGGCGCGCTGCTGATCGACCAACCGGCGATGCAGAACGTGCTCGCCGATCTGGCGCTGGAGGCCGAGGCCTCGCTCGCCCTCACGTTGCGCATGGCGCGCGCGCTCGACAGTCGCGCCGACCCGAACGAGGACGCGCTGGTGCGGCTCGGCGCGCCGATCGGCAAATATTGGATCTGCAAGCGCGCGCCGGCGCACGCCTACGAGGCGATGGAATGCATCGGCGGTTCCGGCGTGATGGAGGATTCGCCGATGCCGCGCCTCTATCGCGAGGCGCCGATCAACGCGATCTGGGAGGGTAGCGGCAACGTGCAATGCCTCGACGTTCTGCGCGCGGTCCGCCGCTCGCCGGAAACGCTCGAGGCCTATTTCGCCGAGGTTGACGCCGCGCGCGGCGAGAATCGCGCGCTCGACGCCCATATCGACGGGCTGAAGGAGGAGATGCGCGACCTCGCCGATTTCGAACAGCGCGCCCGCGACCTCTGCGATCGCCTCGCGCTCGGCCTCATAGCGAGCGTCATGGTCAAGTCGGCGCCGGCCGCCAATGCCGACGCGTTCTGCCGCTCGCGGCTGGAGGCGCGCGGCCAGCACAATTGGGGCGCGCTGCCGCGCGGGCTCGATCTCGCCGCGATCGTCAAGCGCGCGGCGCCGCGGTGAGAGCCTACTCGTCGAACCGCCCGTGCCGGCCGGCGCCTTGCGCGAAGCGGCGGGCGCCCGCCTCCCCCTCGGCGGCGACGATCGGCGCGCCATGGCGCCCCTCCTCGCGCAGCGCCGTCTCCAACGGCAGGTCCCATTGCCGATAGGCCGAGGCGCGATCGGCGAGCATGCAGCGTTGCGGAAACACCGCGATCTCGTGCGCCAGCCGCTGCGCCGCCGCGCGCGATGTCCCGTCGGGAACGACCCGGGTCGCCAGGCCCATATGCAGCGCCTCGCGCGCGCCGACCGCGCGGCCGGTCAGGATCATGTCGAGCGCGCGTCCCATGCCGACGAGGCGCGGCAGCCGCACCGTCCCCCCGTCGATCAGGGGCACGCCCCAGCGCCGACAGAAGACGCCGAAGACCGCGCTCTCCTCGACCACGCGCAAATCCGCGAGCAAGGCGAGCTCCAGGCCGCCGGCGACCGCATGGCCGGCGACCGCGGCGATCACCGGCTTGGACAGCGCCATACGCGTCGGCCCCATCGGCCCCGTTCCGCCGCCTTGCGGGTCGAGTTCGTGACGGCGCTCGGGGTCGTCGATCGCGGTGAGGTCCGCCCCCGCGCAGAACACGCCGCCCTCGCCATGCAGCACCGCGATCCGCTGGCTCACATCGCCCTCGAAGCGCAGGAAGGCGTCGCGCAACGCCGCCGCCATCGGCCCATCGACCGCATTACGCCGCTCCGCGCGGCTCAACAGGATCGTCGAGACGGGGCCGTCGATCTCGGTGCGAACGTGTGCGTCCATGGCGCGCCGGAAAGCGCGGGATACCGCGCGCTGCGAGCGAACCATGGGCGCGCCCGCGCGTCAACGGCTACGGAGCCGCGCTGCGCGGCCGCGCGCAGTTCTGATGGTCCTCGCCAAGGCGCCTCGATTCGACTCGAGACGCAGGCGAAATCGCATTCACATATGCGTGTTGTGACGCATTTGTCCCCTAGCCCGCCACGATGTCGCGTTAGATCGCCTTGCTTGTGTTCGACGACGATCGAGGCTCGGCCATCATGGTATCCCTTGTTCAGGCGCAAAAGTCGGGTCGGGTCGGTACGGTGGATTTTTGGCGTGGCATCGTCCTGATCGCGATCCTCTGCGACCATATTCCAGGAAACTTCCTCGAGAAGGTGACGCCGCGCAATTTTGGCCTTTCGGATAGCGCGGAAGCTTTCGTCTTCCTGTCGGGCGTCTCGGTCGCCCTCGCGCATTATCGAAGGGCGTTGCGCGCCGATTGGCGGGACCTCGTCAAGCGTTGCTTCACCCGCGCGTTTCAAATCTACGGCGTCCACATCCTGCTGACCTGCCTCGCGATAGTGATCTTCGCCATCGCCTATTATCTTTGCGGCGCGCAAAGCCTGATCGAGTTCGGACGGCCGGCACTTCATTTTCCAACAACCGATCCAGGGCGCGCTCGGCGTCTTCATGTTGACGCACCAGCTCGGCTATTTCAACATACTGCCGATGTATGTCGCGTTGCTGCTTTGGTCGCCGGCTATATTTGCCATGGCGCGCTTCAGCCCAACGCTCGCGCTCGGCGTTTCCGTTGCGATCTATGTCGCGGCCCGCTTCTTTGGCCTGGCCCTGCCGAATTGGCCCGAACCGGGAACCTGGTTCTTCAATCCCCTGAGTTGGCAGCTCATCTTCACGCTCGGCATCGTTTCCTGCTTGCTGTGGCGCGAGCGGCCGATTCCCGGGTCGCCGGCCCTTTTCCGGATGGCGGTCGCCCTCTTGCTGGTCGCCGCGTTCGCCGTGACCGACGGCTTCGGGCTGGCGCCGGGGCTTCACAACGCCGCATTCAGCCACCTGGATTTGCTCAAGCAGACCCTTGGAGTGGCGAGGTTGATTCATTTCGTCGCGTTGGCCTATGTCATCTGGCAAATCTCCGTGGCGGCCGCGGAGCGCAGTTGGATCGGCGGCGAATTGCGGCGGCTCGGCCGGCATAGTTTGCCGATTTTCGCCCTAGGTTCCGTCTTGAGTTGCGTCGGCCAAGCCGCTATGCAGGTTGTCGGGGTTAAATTCTCTGGCGCGGCGCCGGAGATTGGCCTCGTATACACGTCGTTTGGAATTTTCGGTCTATTCTTATTCGCTCGGTACCTGGAACGACACGACTCGGGCTATTCATGGCAAACAGTGCTCGCCGGTCGACCAATCGCCGCTTTGCGTCCAGCGTTTTCGCGGGCGTCGCATTCGCTTTCGCAGTTTATGCGCTCGACCCGGCGCTAGCCGCCAATTCGGATTGTCCGACGACACCAACTTCATTCGCCGTCGACGGCGCCCTGGCTCCGGATGTGGCTCCGGACCCGCATAGGCAATTACGCATCCTCGCCATCGGTTCGTCGTCGACGGAAGGGATCGGCGCTTCGGCGCCCGGCCTCTCCTATCCGGCGCAGCTCCAGGCGCTCCTCGCCAGCCGGTTGCGGCGCGACGTCAAGGTCGACAATGCCGGAGTCGGCGGCGAGACGATCGCCGCCACCGTCGTCCGGCTCAAAGCCGCTTTGAAATCGAGCAAGCCCGATCTCGTGATCTGGCAGGTCGGCACCAATGACGCCGTCACTGGGGAGGACGTGGCCTCGTTCCGCAGGATCTTGCAGGACGGCATTTCCTCGATCCGCGCCGCCAAACTGCCGTTCGTGTTGCTCGATCCGCAGTTTTATCCCGGCGTCAAAGACGTCGCGCGCTACGAGCGTTACGTGCGCATCATCCACGACGTCGGCGCCCAGAATGGAGCGGCGGTGTTTTCCCGTTACGCTCTGATGAAGGAATGGAGCGCCGAACCCGGCGGCGTGCTGCGGACGATGCTGTCCAGGGACGCATTCCATATGAGCGATCGCGGCTACTCCTGCCTCGCGCAGAGCCTAGCCGCCGATCTCGCACCGCTCTGGCGGCCGCGCATGTCGGCGGCGGCCGATAAATCCCCCACCGTCTCCATCCTCAAATAGTGCAAGCCGCGTCGCAGCGGCGACCGCGCGTGGCTGGCACGGGCGCCGCGTGTCTGGTAGAATGCCGCGCCGAGACGAGCGATCCAACGCCGTCGGGTTCGAGCGGGGCTGAAATCTTTCCGCCCGGGGGGGCCATACGCCGCTAGGAGGAGAGCCGATGACCGTCAAAGATGCCGAATCTCGCCGCGCCGCGCCGCTGCGAACGCCGACCGATCTCAGTTCTAACGCGACGCGCAACGTTACGGGCGCATTGAACCTGCTGCTGGCCGACGTCTTTGCGCTCTACATGAAGACCAAGAACTTTCACTGGCACATGTCCGGCCCGCATTTTCGCGACTATCATTTGCTGCTCGACGAGCACGGCGACCAGATTTTCGCGATGACCGATCCGCTCGCCGAGCGCGTGCGCAAGATCGGCGGCGAGACATTGCACTCGATCGGCCATGTCGCGCGTCTGCAGCGGATCGCCGACAACGACGCCGAGTTTGTCTCCCCACTCGATATGCTGGCGGAGCTGCGCGACGACAATCAGCGCCTGACCGCATCCATGCGTGAAACACATGGCGTCTGCGACGAAGCCGGCGACGTGGCGAGCGCAAGCCTGATCGAAGTGTGGATCGACGAGACCGAGCGCCGCACCTGGTTCCTCTTCGAGGCGACCCGACGCGGCGAGGAGCCGGGGAGGTAGCGGACGCACCGGCGCCGCGTCGCCGTCAATAGGTGGCGCGGCCGCCGGAGATATCGAAGACGGCGCCGGTGCTGAACGAGCATTCGCGGCTCGCCAGCCAGCAGACGAGCGCCGCAGCCTCTTCCACCGAGCCGAATCGCTCCATCGGAATTTTCGAGCGCATATAGGAGAGATGCGCCGCGGAGACCTGCTCGAGCATCGGCGTCTCGATGGTCGCCGGGGTGATTGCATTGACGACGACGCCGGTTTTGGCGAGTTCCTTGCCCAGCGACTTGGTAAGGCCGATCACCGCCGCCTTCGAGGCGCTATACGCGGAAGCGGTCGGATTTCCTTCCTTGCCCGCGATCGAAGCAATGTTGACGATGCGACCGTAGCCGCGCGCCTGCATCAGACGTGCGACGAATCGGTTGCAATAAAACAACCCGTTCACGTTGATGTCGAAGACCCGCTTCCATTCTTCGATGGGATAGTCGACGACCAACGCATTATTGCCGGCGACGCCGGCGCTGCATACGAGAATGTCGACTGACCCTAGCGTTCTCTCGGCCTCCGCCGCGGCGCGTTCGACGGCGACCGGATCGGTGAGGTCGAGGCTCGCAGCATGGGCGCGCGCGCCCAGTTCGGCTGTCGCCGCCTCGAGCTTGCCGGGATCGATATCCCACAGCATGACCTGACCGCCTTCGGCGACGATCCTGCGCG
Source organism: uncultured Alphaproteobacteria bacterium (assembly GCA_963813195.1). Lineage (GTDB taxonomy): Bacteria > Pseudomonadota > Alphaproteobacteria > Rhizobiales > Beijerinckiaceae > Roseiarcus. The sequence continues at coordinate 240,697 of CAWEYC010000033.1, forward strand.
CTATCCCTAAGCCTATCCCCGACGCGCCCCCGGTGATGATCGCGCCTGCATTCCCGAAGCGTTGCACTTCCGGCATCCCGGACCTCCTCTGACCCCGCGACGTTGGTAGGGATCGCGAGCTAACAGCCCATCGTAGGGCAAGATTCGCCGAATGCGAACAGGGGAGCTCGAGCTCTGGGATTGGCGCCGTTAGCCGCGCCGTCGGGATCGCGCGTGCGGCGCAGCCGTCATCGGGCTAAGAAAGAAGAGGCGGAGAGCCTTCCCCCTCCGCCCCTTCCTCGGGCCCACTCCCGCGCCGCAGTAATCCCGCGATAACTCGGCTCCGGAGCGTGGGCGGCGTACCGATCGCCTCCGCCCATGCCGACCACTCTCCCACGTCGGCGACGTCGCGCTTTGCGCGAGATCAAAGTGGTTCGGCGCTTTTAGTCACGCCGATAGCGCAAGGCCGCCGCATCGTGGCGCCGGAACAACATAGATTTCCCGCATTCGAGCGCGAGTTTGTGCTGGCAGGCGCGACATTTTGCCCCCCAAGCCCGCGCTTGCACCACCTTGAGCCCCCGTCCCCCACGGGGGCTATTTTTTCGCGCGCGGCGGCCCATCTCTTCGATCGCACATCCGGCGCGCACGACGGCGGCGCGCAGCGGATTTCCGGATACCGGCGGGAACGTTGCCCGCCTCGAAGGCGTTTCACCGGACACGCCGGCCAAGGGCATGCCCTTCCAGGCCTTACGAGGCGCGGCTCTCAACGCGCGGGGGGTCTGCACGCTCATGCCCACGCAAAACCAATCTCAAAACGAACGCTCGACGCGCAACGTGGCCCCGAAGGCCACCGACGCGTCGAGCCGATGGCGCGCGGTGTTTCTCGCGGCGTGCGCTGTGATTGCGACGGGGATACTGACGGCTTGCGGCTTCGCGCTGGCGCATGGCTCGGGCGGAGGAATGGTGAGGCCGGTTGACAACCCGGCTCTCGAGACCCCCGAGCAACCGGCGATTGTTCACGCCGAGCGACGGCCTGCGAGCAGGCGGAGGGGTTTGGCCGTCTGCGTGCGCCTTTGCGATGGATTCTACTTCCCGAGTTCCGTCGCTTCGGGCGGCGACGAATTCTGCGCCCTCCAGTGCCCGGACGCACCAGTGGCGCGCTATACCGAGCGCGCCGGCTCGGACGCCATCGACGATGCGGTTTCGGCCAGCGGCGCTCCCTACACGGCTCTGCCCGCCGCCGACCGCTATAAAACCACGTTCGATAGCGCATGCACCTGTCATCGCGCCGCGATCAGCGGCGTTTCTGCGCTGGCGGACCCGACGCTGCGAAAGGGCGACTTGGTCATGACGGCGCGAGGCTTCCTGGTGTTTCGGGGTGCGAGGTCACGCTCCGGCGGGTCCGCAAACTTCGCCGCTCTGTCGCAAGCGCGTTCCTTGCCAAGCGAATTGCGCGCCTCTCTCACGGCAATGGAGCGCGCCGGGGTCGAGGTCGGCGCCGACGCGTCACGCGCGCCCGCGGAGCGTCCCGCCGCTCAAACCGTCCAATAGTCGCGATCCCCTTCGCCGCACGATCGCTCGGCGAAGGGGGAGATTTGCGACGGCCGAGTCTACCACATTTTAAGAATAGTCCGGAACTAACAGGCCTCTATCCTGGTTTAAGAGCATCCTCAACGAAGCCTTGGAGGGCGCCATGGGACGCGGAATATTGCTATGGCTGCTCGGCGTGCCAATCCCGGTGATCATCCTGCTTGCCTTGTTCTATCACTGAATGGCCGTTTGCTTAGCCAGAGCCACAAAGACGGAGACGAGAGATGTCGGACGCGGCTTTGAGTTCGCGTGCTTCGCCCCTTGGGACTGAGGCAAGTTCGCCGCTTTCGTCCCCTGGGACGGAGGCCACAACGTCGGGCGTCTCATGGGCGCCCGTCCTTGCGGGCGCTTTCGTCGCGTCCGCCTTTTCGATCGCACTCGTCACGCTGGGCGCCGGTCTCGGGCTGATCTCCGTGTCGCCCTGGTCGAACAACAATGCCTCGGCGACGACTTTCGGCGTGCTGTCGGCGGCGTGGTTGCTCGCCGTCCAATTGTTCGCCTCGGGAATCGGCGGCTATCTCGCGGGTCGACTGCGCGTCCGTTGGGTGAATCTGCATACGGACGAGGTCTATTTTCGCGATACCGCCCACGGCCTTCTCGTTTGGGCGGTGGGCGCCGTCGTCAGCGCGCTGCTGCTGACGTCCGCCGCCTCCTCGGTCGTGGGTGGAATCGCCCGCGCCGGAGCGGGGGCCGTTCAGGCCGTCGCCACCGCCGCGGCCGGCCCCGGCGACCAGACAGCCTATTTCAGCTACATGCTGCTCCGCGCCGACCATCCGGCGACCGGGGATCAGCCCGCCGCGCAAGCCGAGGTCGCCCGGATCTTCGTTCGCGCCCTCGCTTCCGGCGATTTGCCGGCCGCCGACCGCACCTATGTCGCGCAAGTGGTCGCCGCCCGAACCGGTCTCAGCCAGCCTGACGCCGAAAAGCGGGTGACCGACGTCTTCAACCAGGCCAAGGCCGCCGCCGCCCAAGCGGCCGACAAGACCAAGCAGGCGGCCGACGCCGCTCGCAAGCTCGGCGTCTATGTCTCGCTATGGGCGTTCATCGCGCTGCTCGTCGGCGCCTTCTCGGCGAGCTACATGGCGACGGTGGGCGGTCGCGAGCGGGATGAGGCGGCGTAGGGGTGACGGATCGGCGTGGCGATAGATAAATTGAGCCTTATCAGTATATTCCGGGCTCTTGCGGAAGTCTCCTGATGACACCGAACTTCGCCTCGGACGGCGACGAGGCGCGCGCAGGGATGTTAAACAGCACTATTAACTGGTCGCAAACCCCTGAAATGTTTGGGGCGCGCCGGAACGGGCGCATCGCCGGCTTCAACCGATCTCCAGCGCGAACGGCACGCCCTCGAAGCATTCCTGCCCGCGGCCGATCTCCTCGATCGCGCGCGTCATACGGCCCCCGCGGCCGAGCGTGGCGTCGGCGAGGGCGACCAGCCGGGAGTTGGGGGTTGCGGTCGGCGAGGCCGCCCGGAGCGCTTGTGCGATCTCGCCTTCGTCGCGCAGCGGCGCGAGCGCGCAAACCGAGACGAACGCCGCCGCGGTGGAGCGGCTGACGCCGGCGAAGCAATGGATAAGCAGCGGCGACGCACGGTCCCAGGCCGCGACGAAATCCAGCAATTCGCGGATATGCCCATCGGCGGGAAGGACATGCCCCGGCGCAGCCTCGATGATGTCGGCGACGCCGATATAGAGGTGGCGATCGGGCGCGATCGCCTTCGGCCGCGCGACATTGGTCCCCGGATTGAGCAGCGTCACCAAGGAGCGCGCGCCAGTCGTCTCGACGGTCTCGCCGATCAGCGCGAGCGGGCAGACGTGAATACGCGGCATCGGCAATTCCTTTCGGCCGGCGTCACGGGCCGCCGTCGAGCTCATCGAAACGCTTCAAGAAAAGCGCCTGCGCCTCGGCGGGCCGCAGAGGCTGGAGATACGTGGCGAAAACCTTCAGTGCAAGCTTGGGCGCGCCGAAGAACTTGCGCGCCTCCGCGACGGTGAAGCCGGCGAGCGCGGTCGCCTCGAGAAAGGCGGCGACGCGATCGGCGGCCTTGACCGCCTTGGCGAGCTCCGGCGCCATTTCGGCGGGCAGGCCGAAGCGAAGGAAGATCGCCCGCATCAGCCTTTTCTCGACGAGCTTGTAGTCGCCGCCGATCGAGGCCTTGAACGGCGATATCATGTCGCCGATCACATATTCCGGGGCGTCGTGCAGCAGCGCGGCGAGGCGATCGCGGCGAGGCGATTGCGGCGCCGAAGCGCCGAACGCCGCCTCGACGAGCAGCGAATGCTGCGCCACCGAAAAGATCTCCGGGCCCCGCGTCTGGCCGTTCCAGCGCGCGACGCGCGCGAGGCCATGGGCGATGTCGGCGATCTCGATGTCGAGCGGCGAAGGGTCGATGAGATCGAGCCGGCGCCCCGAAAGCATCCGCTGCCAGGCGCGCGGCTTGGCGGTCGCGCTCATCGGGGTCCGCTGGCGCCAAGCGCGCGGCAGACCTCGCAGCGATGGCAGGCGACGAGGTGGTCGTTGACCATGCCGGTCGCCTGCATGAAGGCGTAGATGATCGTCGGCCCGACGAAATTGCCGCCACGCTGGCGCAGATCCTTGGCGATGGCGCGGGCGGCCTCGGTCTCGGTCGGAATTTCGCTCATCGAGCGGCGCTCGTTCTGGATCGGCCGCCCGTCGACGAAGCCCCAGAGATGGCGCGCCAGGCCGCCGCGTTGGGCCAGATCGAGCGTGATGCGCGCGAGCGCGATCGTCGCCTCGATCTTGGCGCGGTTGCGCACGATGCCGGCGTCGCCCATCAGCGCCTCGACCTTGGCGGCGTCGTAGCGCACGATTCTTGCCGGGTCGAAGCCGTCGAAGGCGGCGCGGAACGCCTCGCGCTTGCGCAAAATCGTGATCCAGGAGAGCCCGGCCTGGAAGCCGTCGAGCACGAGCTTTTCAAACAGAGCCCGGTCGTCCCATTCCGGCACGCCCCACTCCTCGTCGTGATAGGCGAGATAGAGGGGATCGACGCCCGGCCAGGGGCAGCGGCTGAGACCGTCGGCGTGAGCGAGGACGGCGGTGTGACGCACGGGTTTCGGTTTTTCAGCCATGGCGCTTCTTAGCGCGACTTTTCTGGCTGCGCAGCCCGAATCGCATCGCCGATCGGCGCCTGCACCGCCGCTTCGTCGTTCGCCGCCCGATTGACCGCGGCGCCGATCGGAATGAGTTCCAGATCGGGCTCGGGCGCCGGCCGCAGCAACGCCGTCGCGTCGGCCGCCGCGACGCCGTCGTTGTCGAGCCAGATCGAGAAGGATTCGGGCGAAAGGATCGCCGGCATGCGGTCGTGGATGCCCCTCATCAATCGATTGGCTGAAGTGGTGATGATGCAGGCGGTGTCGATCTCGCCGCCGCTCGCGTCACTCCAGGTCTCCATGAGGCCGGCGAATCCCATCGGCGCCCGATCGGCGCGGCGAACGAGGTACGGCGACTTCGCCGCGGACCTCGCCCCGCCCGCCGCCTCGCGCCGCCATTCGTAAAACCCGTCGGCGATGACGAGGCAGCGGCGCCGCTTGAGCGCGGCGCGAAAGCTCGCCTTCTGGATCAGGGTCTCCGCCCTCGCGTTGAAGAGCAGCGGAAATTCCCTGGGATCCTTGACGAAAGCCGGCAGAAAGCCCCAGCGCACGAGCAGGAAATGCCGCTCGCGCCCGCCAATATGCGCCCGGGCGATGACGACGGGAATCGGCTGCGTCGGCGCGATATTGTAGCGCGGAGGAAAATTGGGCTGCTCGCCATAGGCGAAAAAGGCGCGCACAGCTTCTGGCGGCAGTGTGATCGCAAATCGTCCGCACATTCCTCGTCCCCTGAGCGCGCCCCGCCCGCGGCGCAGCGCCTGAGCACGCTTTTACCGCATTCGGAAATCGACGCATGGTTCCCAACGCTATTGAGGCACGGTCCCCCGAGCCAGCGCGCGTTCACGCAAACGTGGGCGGCCAGCCCTGTCTTCCCACAACGAATTAACCCTTATTAAAGACATCCGTCGCGGATCGCCGCGCGCCACCGTAGAATGCGCGCGATGTTTCCCGTACCCGAAAACGCCCTTGAAGAACTCAGCGCGGCCGATGCGCGGCGCGCGGCGCTCGTGTATGTGAGCGAGGCCTTCGCCGAAGCGGTTCTCGACGGCATCGACGTAGACGCGTTCGCCGACGCGGCGCTGGGCGCCGCCTTTCGCGAACTGATCGCCAATTACGGCGAGGACCGGGTCGCGGCGATCGCAGACGGCCTGGCCGATCGCATCCGCCGCGGCGAGTTCTCCCTGCGGGGCAGGCAGTAGAGCAGGCGCCGCGCGCCAACCAGGGCAATCGGGTGAAGGACTTCGTGACAACGGGGTGAAATGCTGAATCTGTAGGAATCCTCTGATCTGCATTCGGGGGGATTTTATGGACGACGGCGCCGAGAATTTCATGGCTTTGGCCGAAACGACGGTTTTCCTGGAATATTTCAAAGATATGCCGGATAGGCGCCAAACGGGGAAGGTGATCTATCCGCTCGACGAGATTTTGCTCTTGTGCCTTCTGGCGGTGTTGGCGGGAAGCGAGGCGTTCACCGAGATCGCCCGTTTCGGCGAAAGGAAGCTGGCGCTCTTGCGTCGGTTCCGCCCCTTCAAGGACGGCACTCCGGCCCATGATCATCTGGGCGACATTTTCGCCACCCTTGACGCGGCGGCGTTCCAACGGTGCTTCGTCGCTTGGGCGGCGGCCCTGACCAAGACCCCGGTCGAGGTGATCGCCATCGACGGCAAGACCTCGCGCCGCTCGTATCAAAAGAAGGGATCGAAGGAGCCGATCCACATCGTCTCGGCTTTCGCCGCGCGCCAGCGTCTCGTCATGGGTCAAATCGCGGTGGCGGAAAAATCCAACGAGATCGTCGCCATCCCCGCCCTGCTGGACATGATGGCGATCGAAGGAGCCGTCGTCACCATCGACGCGATGGGATGTCAACGCAACATCGCCAAGAAGATCATTGACAAGAAAGCCGACTACCTCATCGCGCTCAAAGGCAATCAAGGCACGCTGCACGACGACGTCAAACTCCTTGCCGTCGAGCAGAAAGCCAACGGTTTCAAGGACGTCACGATCAGCCGACACGAAACGGTCGATGGCGATCATGGGCGGATCGAAACACGGTCCTACACCGTGCTCCACAATGTCGAATGGCTTCAAAAGCGCCATGACTGGCCCGGCCTCAAGGGCGTCGTCATGGTCGAGAGCCAGCGTGAGATCGAGGGTAAATTCTCAAAAGAGACGCGATTCTACATCACCTCGCTGACCTTGCTCGCCAACACGATCGGGCCAATGATCCGCGATCATTGGGCGATCGAAAACGGCCTGCACTGGTTGCTCGACATGCTCTTTCGCGATGACGAATGCCGGGTGCGAACCGAAAACGCCCCCGCCAACTTCACAACCCTAAAGCACATCGCAAACAACCTATTTCGCATCGCTCCTGGAAAAGACTCCCAACGTCTCAAGCGAAAAACCGCCGGATGGGACGACGACTACCTCGCAAGCCTCATCGCCGCTTAATGCCTTCACCCGATTCCCCTGGCGCGCCAACCGCGCCCCATTGACCCCCGGCTGGCGCTGTCCCACCATCCCCAAGGGGATTCGGCTTTCCGCGCCCCTTGAGACCCGTTCATGCCCCTGCCCCCATTCGATCGCCGCGTCACGCCCGCGCGCCCGGATCTCGCCGCCGAGACCTTGCGCGGCGCCATCGAGGCGGCGCGGTTCGTCGAGGGGCGGCGCCAGCGAGTGGTCAGCCGCAGCGCGCCGCTACGGCGCGCGCCCGACCACGAGGCGCCGTTGGAGACCGAGGCGCTGCACGGCGAAATCGTCGTCGTCTACGAGGAGAGCGGCGATTGGGCGTGGGCGCAATTGGCGCGCGACGGCTACGTCGGCTATTTGCCCGTCGCCACCCTTGGCGAGCCCATCGAGCCGACGCATCGCGTCGCAGCGCTGCGGACGCACGCCTATCCCGGCGCGAGCGTCAAACTGCCGCCGCGCTTCGCGCTTTCGCTCGGCGCGCTCGTCCGCGTCGAACGGGTCGAAGGGGATTTCGCGGTCACGACCGACGGGCTGCGCCTCTATGACCGGCATCTCACGGCGACCGATAGCTTCGAGCCCGACTTCGTCTCGGTCGCCGAGCGCTTCGCCGAAACGCCGTATCTCTGGGGAGGGCGCACCTCGGAAGGAATCGACTGTTCCGGTCTCGTTCAGAGCGCCCTCAGCGCCGCCGGCGTCGCAGCGCCGCGCGACAGCGACATGATGGAGGCCCAGCTCGGGCAATCGGCGCCGCTCGAGGACGCCCTGCGGCGCCTGCGGCGCGGCGACCTGGTCTTCTGGAAAGGCCATGTCGGCGTCATGCGCGACGCCGAAACACTGCTGCACGCCAATGGCTGGCACATGAAGGTGGTGAGCGAACCGCTCGCTCACGCGCGCGCCCGCATTGAGGACAAGGCCTACGGCGCGATCACGTCGATCCGAAGGTTGTGATCCGGTCGACGCTCGAGTTCCCTGACGACCCCTCGGGTGTCGTTCCTACTTCTTCGTCCCGATGCCGAGACCGCCGAAGCGGGTATTGAAACGCGAGAGGCGACCGCCGCGGTCAAGCAACTGCTGCGAGCCGCCGGTCCAGGCCGGATGGGTGTTCGGGTCGATATCGAGGTTGAGCGTCGCGCCCTCCTCGCCGTAGGTCGAACGTGTGTAGAATTCTTCGCCATTGGTCATGACGACTTTGATCATGTGGTAGTTCGGGTGAATGTCGGCCTTCATCGTCCGGTCCTCGGCAAACAAAATGAGAGCCGTCCCGGAGGCCGGAGGCTCTTGCGATTGGCGGTTCTATAATGCACGGCCCTGTGCGACACAAGCGCTCACGTGGCGCCGGGGGGCTTGATTTTTGCCGCATTGATATGAGCTAAGGCGTGGTCGATCTCGATCAGGAGCCTGCGGCCCGATGACCTTGTCCCCCAGCACGGCGTCGAAGCCGGCCCGCGCGTCGCTACGCGCCCTGCAGCCGCTGCTGCCTTACGCGCTTGTCCATCGCGGCCGGGTCCTCGCCGCGCTCGTCTCGTTGATGGTCGCCTCGGGCGCGACGCTGGTGGTGCCCATCGCGGTCCGACGAATGATCGACCACGGTTTTTCCAATTCGGACGCCAGCCTCATCCATCTTTATTTCGCCGCGCTGATCGGCGTCGTCGCAGTTCTCGCGCTCGCCTCGGGATCGCGCTACTACCTCGTGATGACGCTCGGCGAGCGCGTCGTCGCCGATCTGCGCGGCGACCTCTTCGCCCATATGACGCGGCTGGACCCGAGCTTCTTCGATGCGGAAAAAACCGGCGAGATCGTTTCGCGGCTCTCGGCGGACACAACCCAGTTGAAGGCGACGTTCGGCTCGTCGGCCTCGATCGCGCTGCGGAATTTCTTTCTGTTCTTCGGCGCCACCGCCTTGATGGTGTTCACCTCGCCGAAGCTCTCGGCCTATGTGCTGGTCGCAATTCCTGTCATCGTCCTGCCGCTCTATGCCGCCGGCCGCGCGGTGCGTTCGCGCTCCCGTCTCGCCCAGGATACGCTCGCCGAAGCAACGGCCTTCGCCGCCGAAAGCCTCACGGCGGTTCGCGTGATGCAAGCCTTCGTCGCCGAGGCCTTCACCGCTGCGCGTTATCGAGCCGCCGCCAACGACGCTTATTTCGCGGCGCGCGCGATGACCAAATCTCGCGCTTTTGTCACGACTGCTGCGATTTTCCTGGCGTTCTCCAGCGTCGTCGTCGTGCTCTGGCTCGGCGCCGAGGACGTGATCGCACACCGCATGACCGCCGGCGAGTTATCGCAGTTCCTGCTTTTCGCGGTGTTGGGCGCAAGCGCGCTCGGCCAACTCTCCGAGGTCTGGAGCGAGGTCTCGCAGGCCGCAGGGGCGGCCGCGCGCATCGGCGAGATCCTGGCGGTCGAGCCGCGCATCGTCGCGCCGGCCGCTCCCCTGGCCCTACCCGCGCCGGTGCGCGGCGAAGTCGCGTTTCGCGACGTCGGCTTCGCCTACCCCGGACGTCGGGACGAGCCCGTGCTCTACGATTTGGACTTTCGTGTCGAGCCCGGCGAGGTCGTCGCGATCGTCGGGCCGTCCGGCGCGGGCAAATCGACGTTGTTTCAACTGCTCGAGCGCTTCTACGATCCGACCCGCGGCGCGGTCACCCTGGATGGCGTCGACATCGCCAAGCTCGATCCCAAGGCGCTGCGCGCGGAAATCGCACTCGTGCCGCAGGACGCCTTCATCTTCGGCGCGACCGTCGCCGACAACATCGCCTATGGCTCGCCCAACGCAACGCGCCCCGAAATCGTCGAGGCCGCCAAGCGCGCGGCGGCGGACAGCTTCGTCGCCGCCTTGCCGCAGGGCTATGATACGCCGCTCGGCGAGCGCGGGGTGACCTTGTCCGGCGGCGAGCGCCAGCGTCTGGCGATCGCGCGCGCGATCCTGAAGAACGCGCCGGTGTTGCTGCTCGACGAGGCGACCTCGGCGCTCGACGCCGAGAACGAGACGCTGGTGCAAGGCGCGCTCGAGGCGCTGATGAAGGGGCGCACGACGCTGATCATCGCCCATCGCCTGGCGACGATCGTCAAGGCCGACCGCATTCTCGTGATGGACGCCGGCTGCATCGTCGAAGAAGGCACTCACGCGAGCCTGCTGGCGGCCGGCGGCCTCTATGCCCGGTTGGCGCGGCTGCAATTCGATGCCGGGGCCGCCGCATTGGAGAGCGAGGTCAAGGCGGCGGAGTAACGGGCCGCCGGGCTCGTCACTCCAGCCATTTCGCGCGAATCGCCGCGAACGCGCCGTTGGCGAGACTGATGTGCAGCCATTGGTCGACGAATTGCTTCAGCGCTTCGTCGCGCGGCAACAGATAGGCCTTCTCGCTGAAATCGAAGGGCGCGTCCGGGTGGATCGCGCAGAGAACGCCGGCGTGCAGCTTCTGCTGATAGAGCGTTTCCGTGGCGTCGGTGATCATCAGATCGGCGTCGCCTTTTTCCAGGCGATCGAAGATCGAGAGATTGTCGCGCCAGACGTCGATCCGCGCCGCCTTCAGATGGGCGCGGTCGAACTTCTCATTGGTGCCGCCGGGATTGACGATCACCGTCACGTCCGGGCGGTCGATAGCCTCCAGCGTTTGGAACTTCCCCTTGTCGGCGCAACGCGCGATCGGCGTCTTGCCGTCGCGTAGGTAGGGTGCGGAGAAATAGGCCTTCTTCTGGCGCTCCAGCGTCACCGAGACGCCGCCCATGGCGATGTCGAAGGCGCCGGCGTCGAGATCGCGCGCAAGGTCGGCCCAGCGCGTGGCGACGAACTCGACACGCACGCCGATCGCCGCGCCGAGCGCTTGCGCCGCGTCGATGTCGAGCCCGGAATAGCCGCCGCCGGCGCCGCGCGCCGTGAAGGGCGGGTAATCGCCCGTCGTGCCGACGCGCAACACGCCGTGCGCGAGAATGTCGTCGAGACGCGTCTGCGCCGACGCCGGCGTCGCGAAGGCGGCGAGAGCGCAGAGGAGGAGGATGCAGGTGAAGGCGAGGCGGAGGCGGAAAGTCATCGCCGGACTGTGCCGTGCGAGGCGGTGAGTTGCAAGAGCGCGGCGAAGCGGGAACGCGCGCTGCAAGACGTCCGGCGGGAGTTCGACGTCAAGCGCCCTGTCAAGCAACGTCAAGTCTCGTCAAGTTTTGTCAAGCTTTGTCAAGCCTTGTCAAGGCTCTGCTTGACGTCGCCTTGTGTGAATTCAACGGCTTACCCCCACTGAACGGTAATCGGGGCAGATTTCCGGGCGATGCGGGGCAGGCTTCAAGCGTGTGCGGTTTGGATGAGGTCGACGAGGGGTGGGATTGTTGGTCCTGCGACTCCGAGGCGTGCGCCGATGTATTCGAAAAAGGACACTTTGAGCTTCATGCAGGTTTTGGCGAGCCCGAGCATGGTGTCCCGTGCGTCGCGGCCCTTGTTGCTGACGGTTCCGCCGGAGATTTTTCGCTTGGTGACGAAAGCGCGGATGTCGTTTTCCGAGGCGTTGGTGTTGAGCGGGATGCCCGGCCGCTCGAGAACGCGTAAAAGTTCGTCTTTGTTGCGATAAAGACGTCTGAGGAGACTGTCGAGCGTCGCGTAGCCGGTTCTGGCGCGGTTGAAGATGCGGTCGAACCGCGCGCGCAGAACCTGGGCTTGTTCAGGATTTGGGGCGAGTTTGTAGTCTTTCAAAGCGCGATAGAACCACCAGATCATCCGCTTGGCGATTTCGATGGCGTTGCGCTGCTTGTCATTGGCGGGGACCAATTTATGGACGAGCCGCTCAGCGTGAACCCAGCACAAAGCATGGACGGCGATGCGGAACTGGCCGGCGTCGTCGGAAACGACGACGGTGTCCTGCAACAATCCTTGATGGCGGATTGCGCCCCACAGCGCGCCTTCGTTAGCGATCAGGACGGGATCGGGAGTGACTTTTAGCACGCTCAGCCCCAGCGCCTGCAAATGCCGCTCCCAGCCCTCGGGGCTGCGGAAAATGCGGTCCTCATGGCCAGCGAACTTGTCGATGACGCTCTGCGGCAGGCCGCGCTCTTTCATATAATCGAGCGCCGCGTCGTTGATCACATGGAGCGATGCGCCGCCGCAAAGGCGTGACAGAAAAGCCATGCGCGATTTGGCGGCGCCGGTGCGAAAGACGCAAAAGCGATCGGAGCCGATCTGTGTGGCGTAGCCGTTCTTGCCAGCATGGCGCGCCCCTGTATCGTCGACCGTGACATAGGCGCCGCCCAGGCCGGCTTTCAGCACGGCCTCATCCTCGGCGCGAAACGCCTCCAGCTTGGCCGTCAACAGGCGGACGACCTGTCGCTTCGAAATCACCACGCCTATGTCATTGAGAAACGTCACGATGCGCTCGCAGGTCATTTGTCCGGCAAAGTGAAGCGTCAATACGGCGCGATGTAAGTGGGGGCCATAGCCCCCGACAATCCCAGCAGCCAGATCGGCAATGATCGTCTTGCCCTGTGGCGTTTCCCATCGCTCGCGCCGATAGCGCGTCACCTGCGGATGCAGGCTCAAGTCCTGAACCACCACGTCTTCATAGCCCTTGTGACGCGAACCGGCGGGAGCTTTCGCTCTCACCACCACCGTCGCGCCAATCGTCAGCTTGTCGAGCTGGCTGCCGCGCCGGCGCGTCGAACGTCCCCCCTTGTCGCCGCCAGCCTTTGGCCCATCCGTCGCTCTGTCCATACCAGAGGGCCTTTGCGGCGGACGCGGCGGCAGATGCTTCAGCCGCGCAAGCTCATCCTTGACCGCCTGATACTCGACTTTCAGCTTGGCGAACGCTGCGCCGATCTTCTCATTCTCAGACCGAAGTCGCGTCACCTCGCCAAGCAAATCCCGCACGACGCCGATCAGCTCAGCGGGCGTCAGGCGTTCGAGCGAATCAGGTTCATGGGCCGGCATCCAAAGCTTGAATCACATTTTCCGATCCCTGACTCCCCCCGCCGCCCGGAAATCTGCCCCGATTACCACTGAACGTAATCGGGGCAGATTTCCGGGCGGCGGGGGGAGTCATACGGTTTCCGGGTGATCACCTCGGGTTGGCGATTTTCGGCCACCAATGGAATCCGGCCTGGCTCTTGATCTTTTCGCGTTCGCTGGCGAGAGCGGCGCATCGCGTGGAGATGATTTCGTCAAGGGCCTCGATGGTGGGGATGTGCTTGTTGACGACGGGTTCGTCGACCAACGACCAGAGCGTTTCGGCTGGCTGCACCTCCGGGGTGTAGGCGGGCTGAAAGACGAGGCGAACGCCGTCCGGGACGACGAGGCCGGCTTCGCCGTGCCAGCCGGCGTTGTCGAGCATCAGCACGATGCGCCGCTCCCGCCCGGCGCCGGCTTCCTCGGCGAACAGCTGCAGCAGCGCCTCGAAGAACGGCTTGGACACGCCGTTCGAGACGTACCAGAAACTTTCGCCCGTGGCCGGAGAGACGAACGCCGTCACGTACAGCCATTCGAAGCGATGATGGCCGTGCGCGGTCGGCCGCACGCCGATCGGCGCCCAGACCTGGCGGGTCACCGGCTTCAGGCCGAGCCGGTGTTCGTCGGTCGCAAAGGCCTCGATCGGCGTGTCGGGATGGAGCGCCGCTTCCTCGGCGACGACTTCGGCGAGTTTTTTTTGAACGCCTCTTGCTCCTCGGGCGTCGCCGCTTTCGGGTTGCGCGGCCGCGGCTTCTGGATCGACCAGCCGATCGCCCGCAACGCCTCCCAGCCGCGTTGCGGCGCGAGCGAGGCTAGCCCCAGTTCGCCCGCCATCCAGCGCGCGACCTTGCCGCTCGTCCAAACTCCGCCGTCGGGCGGCGGATCCGCCAAACGTGCGCGCAGGCGCTCCAACAGTTCGGGCCTCAGAACCTTCGCCGACGCGCCGTTGCCGCGACGCAGATCGCCCATCGCCGCAGGCCCAAGCGCGTTGTAACGCTCCACCAGTTGTTCGATCCAACGCCGCCCAAACGAGGTCATCGCCGCCACCTCGCCGGTCGAATGCCCCTTCGCCAATAGCCAGATCGCCTGAAAATGCCGCGAAGACGTCACGTCCTCGCACGCCTCGTACCGCTCCTCCAACGCCGCAACGCTCAGATGACCGGCAACGTAGGCCATGCCCGCCTCCCGCGATTCATGGCCGTTCTATCTACCAGCAGAAATCCCCGACGGGAATCCACAACCCGTCGAGTCAATCAGCCGGAAACCGTATCAGGGATTGGAAAATGTGATTCAAGCTTTGGATGCCGGCCCATGAACCTGATTCGCTGGAACGCCTGACCCCCGCTGAGCTGATCGGCGTCGTGCGGGATTTGCTTGGCGAGGTGACGCGACTTCGGTCTGAGAATGAGAAGATCGGCGCAGCGTTCGCCAAGCTGAAAGTCGAGTATCAGGCGGTCAAGGATGAGCTTGCGCGGCTGAAGCATCTGCCGCCGCGTCCGCCGCAAAGGCCCTCTGGTATGGACAGAGCGACGGATGGGCCAAAGGCTGGCGGCGACAAGGGGGGACGTTCGACGCGCCGGCGCGGCAGCCAGCTCGACAAGCTGACGATCAGCGCAACGGTGGTGGTGAGAGCGAAAGCTCCCGCCGGTTCGCGTCACAAGGGCTATGAAGACGTGGTGGTTCAGGACTTGAGCCTGCATCCGCAGGTGACGCGCTATCGGCGCGAGCGATGGGAAACGCCGCAGGGCAAGACGATCATTGCCGATCTGGCTGCTGGGATTGTCGGGGGCTATGGCCCCAACTTACATCGCGCCGTATTGACGCTTCACTTTGCCGGACAAATGACCTGCGAGCGCATCGTGACGTTTCTCAATGACATAGGCGTGGTGATTTCGAAGCGACAGGTCGTCCGCCTGTTGACGGCCAAGCTGGAGGCGTTTCGCGCCGAGGATGAGGCCGTGCTGAAAGCCGGCCTGGGCGGCGCCTATGTCACGGTCGACGATACAGGGGCGCGCCATGCTGGCAAGAACGGCTACGCCACACAGATCGGCTCTGATCGCTTTTGCGTCTTTCGCACCGGCGCCGCCAAATCGCGCATGGCTTTTCTGTCACGCCTTTGCGGCGGCGCATCGCTCTATGTGATCAACGACGCGGCGCTCGATTATATGAAAGAGCGCGGCCTGCCGCAGAGCGTCATCGACAAGTTCGCTGGCCATGAGGACCGCATTTTCCGCAGCCCCGAGGGCTGGGAGCGGCATTTGCAGGCGCTGGGGCTGAGCGTGCTGAAAGTCACTCCCGATCCCGTCCTGATCGCTAACGAAGGCGCGCTGTGGGGCGCAATCCGCCATCAAGGATTGTTGCAGGACACCGTCGTCGTTTCCGACGACGCCGGCCAGTTCCGCATCGCCGTCCATGCTTTGTGCTGGGTTCACGCTGAGCGGCTCGTCCATAAATTGGTCCCCGCCAATGACAAGCAGCGCAACGCCATCGAAATCGCCAAGCGGATGATCTGGTGGTTCTATCGCGCTTTGAAAGACTACAAACTCGCCCCAAATCCTGAACAAGCCCAGGTTCTGCGCGCGCGGTTCGACCGCATCTTCAACCGCGCCAGAACCGGCTACGCGACGCTCGACAGTCTCCTCAGACGTCTTTATCGCAACAAAGACGAACTTTTACGCGTTCTCGAGCGGCCGGGCATCCCGCTCAACACCAACGCCTCGGAAAACGACATCCGCGCTTTCGTCACCAAGCGAAAAATCTCCGGCGGAACCGTCAGCAACAAGGGCCGCGACGCACGGGACACCATGCTCGGGCTCGCCAAAACCTGCATGAAGCTCAAAGTGTCCTTTTTCGAATACATCGGCGCACGCCTCGGAGTCGCAGGACCAACAATCCCACCCCTCGTCGACCTCATCCAAACCGCACACCCTTGAAGCCTGCCCGCATCGCCCGGAAATCTGCCCCGATTACCACTGAACTTGACAAACGCCGCCAGGCGCCTTTCCGACCCGCTCCGCGCCTGGCCGGAAGGCCCAGCGTCCTGACGAGGTAAAGATAGAGTAACGCGACTTCGGACGTTCGGAAAGAAATTGTCGGCTCGCAGACAGCTCGCAGCGACTTGGCGAATAGTTTGGACCGAAGGCGGTCGGCGGTGGTTCGCATAGAAAGGCCAATTCGGCTGCGCGGTCGTTCTGCGCGCGCCATTGACAGCCTCAAAACTTCGTAAAACAGGCTTCCACGAAGTCGACGACATCTGAGAAAAGTTCGTGCCAGCAAGCTCCAACCCCGGTAAATCGACTTGGACGAATGAGGACTCCTATGGAGCACAATCAGAGTCGACGAGATTTGCTGTTGGCGCCGCTTCTTATGGCCCTCCCATTGGTTGCTTCGCCCGCGTCCGCCAGCCCCCTCAATCCTACCGAGACCATAATCAAATTGCGGGACGACCTGCCGTGGAAATCGGACCCTCGCTTTCCGAACCGGAGTTCCGATGCCTGCCCGCTGTTTGGCGACACCAACGCGATAGGCCTGTATTACACGCTCATCCGATGGTGGCCGGGCTATATGAGCGCGCCGCATTCCTACAGCACCGACCGGCTGTGCGTCGTCGTCTCGGGAACATGGTGGTGCAATAGCGGCGCGGATTTCGACCCGCCCTCGTGCGTGCCCGTGCCTGCGGGCAGTTTCGTGCGTCGCGTCGCCGGAACTCCCCATTATGATGGCGTCATCCGCGGCCACAGCGAGCCGGCCGTCATCGCGATCTGCGGTATCGGGCCTGTCAACCTGAGGCTCGTCGATCCCTCCAAGCCTCTCGTCAGAGCTGTCTGACTGATCTTCGACACTTCCGACCTGGACGCCGGTCGAAGCGCGAGTTTCATGTCGATTTGCGGGGCGCCGAGGCTCCTAAAGCGCTTTGCATTTAGGTTGAACCGGCCCCGCCGTTCTTCGCGAGCGAAGCGTGGCGATCCAGACTAAGCCGCCGCCGCAATCCCAAAGTCTGGGCGGTCCGAACTCGCCAGGACGGCTGAGGCTTGATTCGACCTGAAAGCAACGCGCGCTAGGCGCACATACCAAGCGTCCTGGCGAGATCCTCGTGCCGCGGCAAAGCATCCAGGACCCGACCGCCTCTATTGATGACGATCCGGTCGGCTTGGTCGCGGCAGAACAGGCTGTTCAGGCCACGAGCCGAGAAGATCACGAGCTTGGCCGGCAGCCCGACGCCGATTTCGGCCTAGCTCGGGTCTACGGATTATGTCGGCAGGGGTTCGCGTCGCCATTTCCAGCGCGCCTTTCATCGGATCGTCGGTCTGAAACACGCGAACCGCCTGTTTCAGCGTGTCCAGCATGTCATGATCGCCATAGGGGAACCACGCATCGCGGCAATTGTCGCCTCCAATGGCGAGCGGCAGGCCCGCCTCCATGATTTCCTTGGCGGCGGTGACTCCGCGCCAGCGCGGCGTCCTCCCCGGCGCCCGATCCATCAGGTACATCATCGCCGCCGGCATCGAGACAAAGGACAAGTCCGCTTCCCGCGCGAGCGCCAGCGTCGTGGAAATGACTTCGTCGGGTTGCAACGAGAGGTTGACGCAGTGCCCGCACACGACGCGCCCGTCGAAATTCGATCGAAGCTTGGCGCGGGCGATGTTCGGGAGCGTGAACGCCGCCAAATTGCTCGACTGGTCGACGTGCAGGTCGACGTCGAGGCCGAATTCGCGCGCTAGGGCGAAAAGCGCGTCGAGCGCCTCGTCCAACTGTTCGTGAGCGCCGTTCACGAGCTCCAGAGTATCTGTGACACCGCCGAGAACGCCGCCATGACGCGCGGCCAATTCGGCGAGTTCCCTCCCGAGCGGGCTCAGATACGCGTTCATCGGCGTGATTGCGACCGCTTGGAGGTCGACTCGGTCGGCCCACTCGCGCCGCAACTCGGCGAAAAGAGCAAAGCTCCGTTCCGCCATTGGGAGCGTCACGCTGTCGAGATGCGTGCGGATCGCAGAAACCCCGTGCGCATATGCGCACTGGAGGCCGAATTCCATCCGCGCCCTCATTTCCTCGACCGCCCACTGCGCCCGGTCGCCGATAGTGACGGCGTAGCCGCCGTGTAGCGTTCCGTCTGGCCGGACGCGGGGAATGACATGGCCTTTGTCGAGGTGCGCGTGCATGTCGACGAAGGTCGGCCAAACCATACGCCCCTCGAGGTCGACGCCGGCGACGTCGCTTTCTTCGGTTCGGGATGGGCGCACCTCGGCCACGCGTCCGTCGTCGATGACGAGGTCGACGAGGACGCAACCCTCCCAGTCGACGGGACAGTCGCGAACCGGCGGTTCGAGCAACGCGCTGGGAACGCGCGTTCTCGTCAACGAATATCGCGACGATAGCGGTATGTTCAGGGTTTGCATGCTCGCTCCCGATAGGCATGACGAGCGAGAATTCTGGGCTGGGCGCGAACGCGCCGCAAGTCGAAAATTCAGCCGGCTTCGGTAATAGGGACACCATCCGGCTCGAGGTGCCGCGCCGCGGGGGATCGCCGTGGCGGCGCGGGCATTTGCGTCTTCGGGGCCGCAAGTTACTGTGGCGCGGCGCTTCGGTCGAAGGCCAAACCGCGAGTTCACCAACGAGGAAAGAGATGTCTGTTTTCAAGTTCGTTCTCGGGGCGGCGAGCGCCCTCGCCGTGATCGCCTCGAGCGAGGCGTCGGCGGCCGACAAGATCAGCTTTGGGTTGAACTGGCTGGCCGATCCGGAACATGGCGGCTTCTATCAGGCGGTCGCCGATGGCACCTACGCAAAATATGGGCTCGACGTCACCATCGTGCCCGGCGGTCCCCAGACCAACAACGCCCTCCTTCTCCTTGCCGGCAAACTCGATTTCTACATGGGCGGAAACATGATTCAGGCTTTTTCGGCGGTGCAGGAGGGGGTGCCGATCGTCGTTGTGGCCGCCGAGTATCAGAAGGACCCCCAGGTCATCTTATCCCATCCGGGAGTTGGTCTCGACAAATGGAGCGACCTGCCAAAGGCGACCGCCTTCATCGGCAAGGAAGGACTTGTGTCGTTTTACGCCTGGATGAAGTCGAGCTACGGATTCAAGGATGAAAACGTGAAGCCGTATACTTACAACGCCGGTCCCTTCATCGCGGACAAAAACTCGATCCAGCAGGGCTATTTGAACGCCGAGCCGCATGAAGTCGAAAAGAACGGTGGATTCAAACCCAACGTATTTCTACTCGCCGATGAGGGCTTCTCCACCTATGCCTCAACGATAGAGGCGCGAAGGGAAA
This sequence comes from uncultured Alphaproteobacteria bacterium, assembly GCA_963813195.1. Lineage (GTDB taxonomy): Bacteria > Pseudomonadota > Alphaproteobacteria > Rhizobiales > Beijerinckiaceae > Roseiarcus. The sequence goes on from CAWEYC010000033.1 coordinate 260,037, forward strand.
CGATCGAAAAGAACCCGGATCTCGTGCAACGGTTCGTCGATGCGACCGCGATCGGCTGGTACCACTACCTCTACGGCGACAACGCGAGGGCGAACGAGGCGATCAAGAAGGCCAATCCTGACATAACCGACGATCAGATCGCCTATTCGAACGCGGTGATGAAAGAACACGGCGTAATCGATTCAGGCGATACGGCGAGGATGGGGATCGGCGCGATGACCGATTCGCGAATGCAGGACTTTTTCCACAAGATGGTGAAGGCGGGCGTCTTCAAGTCCGACCTGGATTTCAAGAAGTCCTACACTTTGCAATTCGTTGATAAGGGGGTTGGGCTCGATCAGCGCCCCAAATAAAGCGGTCGCGACGGAGCCTTGATTTGATTTTCCGATACGGACGAGTCACCGAGTGCTCTGGTTGGCGTCTGTCCAGGTGGGCGCGGGAACGGATGCGGGCAAGGGCTCGTGAATCGCCAGATACATGGCGGCGGTCTCCTGCTGCTGATCGACGATCATCTCCTGCGCCAAGCGCTTAAGGATCGGATTGTGGCCGTAGCGGAGTTCCAGCACCGCCATGTCGATGGCGCCCTGATGATGTGGCGCCATCATGTGGACAAAGTCGGGATCGACGTCTCCCGACGGAGTGATCGCCATTCCACTCATCATCTTCGACATTGCGCTCACGTTGCCACCGAGAAATGGCGCTTCGGCAGGAAGCGACGACCTATAAGACTGGGCACAAAGCACGGCGAGTAAATCTGCCAGGGATTTGGTGTTACTCGGATCGAAGCCCTTCGGAATTCTCATCTCTGCTTGTCGAGCGCATGTCAGGGTCACTGCGGAGCCGACCAAAGCTGACGTTGCCACAATGAACGCAATTAAAATAGGACTCACTCGCAGCGACGCGCGATATGAAAACAAACTCCGCGTCAACTCAAGCATCCTGCCCGCCATTGAGGCTTGTTCGGTAGTGGCCATCGCGAAAGCGCCTTGCATTTAGGTTGAACCGGCCCCGCCGTCTTCGCGAGCGAAGCGTGGCGATCCAGACTAAGCCGCCGCCGCAAGCTCGCCATGACGGCTGAGGCTTGACTCGACCTGAAAGCAACGCGCGCCAGCCTCTTCGTAAACAATTCTCCAAGTCCACATAACAGGTTCCGGTCTGCTGTCAGACCGGACGTTGACGGCAAGCGTTTTTGCCAATTACCGACGTCTTGCGGCGCACCAGCACGCTTTCACTGCCTCTGTACTTGGACAGCGGAGCCGTGATCGTCGGCGGTCCCGGGAACGATTACCAGGTAGCGACGCGGGACTTCCTCCGCGCCCTGCACCACCTGGCGGATCGGGCCAACGGCGTTGACGATCGCCGAACCCGCGGGATTTGTCATGAAGCTCTGCAACGGCTCAAGCGCACCACCGCCAGATGGCTCATTCGCCAATGCAAGCACATAGCGCTTTCCTGGTTCGAGTCCAGTCACGGCAGCTTCCAGAACCTGCACCAAGCCTTGGTCGAAGAGTGTCAGGCTCGTCGGGGCTTTTGCCCCGCCCGCGGTCGCGCCCTGCCCCGGCGGCGCCAGCCACAACTGCACGGTCTGCCCGGCTACGCCCAGCGGCTTCAGCCCCTCTGTCCCGGCGCCGGTGGGAGCGTGGCCCTCCATCACGCTCATCGCGTTATTGCCGGCGCCGCTCTCGGCGGGAACTGCTTGCGGCACGTAGACGACGGCCTGCGGGGCCTGGCCAATCGGGCTGGTGGCGATCACTTTATTTGTCAGGGTGTCGATTGCTGTGATGCCGTCTTCGTTCTCAAGACCGACATAAACTCGAGTGCCGTCGCCGGAGGGCCAGATGCCATGCGGCAGTCTGCCGACGGGTATCGTCGCAACTTTGGAGAAATCGTCCGTACGATACACTTGAACCTCGTTGAGACCGCCGACCGTGACATAGGCGAACAAGCCGTTTGCGTTGCGCACGATGTTGACGTGGTTGGTGATGGGACCCGTGTCGAGCGTCTTCAAAACTGTGAAAGGCGGCCGCCCGTCGAAGACCTGGGTCTTGCCGATATCCTTCAAAGTGAACCACACCTGAGAACCGTCCGGGGTCGCGGCAATGTTAGGGCAGAACGGGCTCGCCTGCGCGACTTTCCCGACGACCTGGTGGTCGGCGACGGATATGACGTCGGTCTCTGGAACAAATGACGAACAGACATAGCCGTATTTTCCATCGGGCGAGAAAATCGTCATGCCCGGACCGTTCGGCAGAATAATTCGAGTCTTCGGCTCGTAGGTCACGCCGTCGAGCACAGCGACGTAGTTTTCGCCGCGCACCGTCACCCAGACCTCTTTGCCGTCCGGCGTAAAGAACGCTTCGTGCGGTGAGCGCCCGACGTAGGTTGTGTGCTTCACCGAGTTGGTCGCAGTATCGATGAAAGTGACGGAATTCGAGCCAATCGAGACGACGTCGAGCGTGCGACGATCAGGCGAAAAGCCCAGCCCGTGCACCAGCAGTTGCCCTTTATAAAGTGGACTGAGACTGGATGGCGTCTCGTTACCGAGATGGATGCTGCCGAGGAGCCTGTTGTCCGCAGGATCGGTAACTGAGACGGTGTTCGAGTACTGGTCGGCAGAGTAAACGCGGTCGCGGTCGCTGACCGGAAAATCCGGCGCGGAAGCGCCGAACGGCGCCTGGCCCGCCAAGGAGGGAGTCACACTGCAAAGCGAAGTTCCGGCGGCGAGGGTGAGAGCGAGGATCGTACGCTTCATCAGCCGTCTCCTTTACCTCTCTACTTCGCGCTCATCTGCTTTACTTCTTTACTTCGAGCTCAACTGCGCTTCGGGAGGAGCTGGCGCCGACTCGCACATGCCGCAACGCCGCCGTTGGCATCTGTCCGGGTGGGCGCGGCAACGGATGCGGGCAAGGGTTCGTGAACCGCCAGATACGCGGCTGTCATCTCCTGCTGCTGATCGACGATGATCTCCTGTGCCGGGCGCTTAAGGATATGGCCTGATCCTCGCGGCTGGCGCGCCTAAGCAATACTCAGCGCAGCCCCGTTTGTTCCGGCCGCCCGGCTTTTTTTGCTCGTTGGCTGCTGCCATTGATGAACCTGACTGCGTTTCGTTGCGCGACGATCGACTTGGGAGTTGTGAGCTTGCTGGCGCCGATATTGGCGGGCAACGCTTCCTGCCGGCGCAATTTGATGCTATATTGACCGTTAGGGGCGTAGAGCGGACTTGAGCAAAGCGATTGCTCAACTTCTGAGTCGGAACCGTTTGTCAGGCGACACCATTCCCGCCGCTCTTCGCGCCACGCGATCCCTTGCTATCGATTGAGCGAAAACCTTCGACTGTCGGCTCTTCCGACCAAATCGCAATGTATCGCGCGCGAGGTTGTCGAGCGGGCCTGAGGGGTCTTCGTTTGCGGCGCGACGAGCGGGTCCGGTCCGGACATACGCGGGAGGCGTCCCCATGAATGAACCTTCTGACCTTCGGCTGAAGAGGATGCCGCTCAACAGTGGAAGTGGCCACATGCCCGCGCTCGGCTGTGGCACTCTGATTTCCGACGCAGCCGAGACGATCGCTGCGACCAGAGACGCACTCGAAGCGGGATTTCGACATTTCGATTGCGCGGAGCGATACCGGAACGAGCGCGAGGTCGGTGAGGCGCTGCGCGCAGCGCTCGCTTCGGGGCGGCTCGTGCGCGAAGACATTTTCGTCACCACGAAGTTGTGGAACACAAATCATCGGCCCGAGCGCGTCGAACCGGCTTTCGCGGCGAGCCTGAACAGACTCGGGCTCGAGTATCTCGATCTCTACCTCATTCACACTCCCTTTGCATTTCAACCGGGTGACGAGCAGGATCCGCGGGATCAAAACGGCAATGTCCTCTACGACAACGCCGTGACTTTGCTCGATACCTGGAGAGCGATGGAAAGTCTCGTGGATCACGGCAGATGCCGGGCCATCGGACTGTCGGACGTCGGATTGGATGAATTGTCGCCCATCTACGAGGCGGCAAGAATCAAGCCGGCCGTGGTCCAGGTGGAAGCCCATCCGTATCTGCCGGAAGCGGAGCTTCTGGAATTTTGCAAGAAGAATGCAGTCGTGTTCTTGGCCTTCGCTCCGCTGGGTCACGGAACGAGGCCGGGGCCGCTTGAAGATCGAGTTGTTTCGGCAATCGCCGCACGAGTTGGCAAGACGCCGGCGCAGGTGCTCCTGGCATGGGCGGTGCAGCGCGGCACGGCTGTGCTCACCACGCCCCGGACCGCGGCTCGCGCGCGAGAAAGTTTCGACATCTCCGCCCTTCCGGAAGACGCATTTAACGAAATCAATCGCATTGAGACTCGGCAGAGGCTCAATCCAGTGGTGACGACGGGAATCCCCGGTTTCATCGCGCGAGCCAGATAAACGCAAAGGGAAGATTGAATTGTCATTGCGAGGAGCGCAGCGACGAAGCAATCCAGCGTTCCGCTCGACGCTGCTGGAGTGCTTGGCTGCGCTCGCAACGACGACGCTCTGTTTTCTGCAGGCGCTCCCCGAGTGGGCGCAGCTTGCATAGGAGGAGCCAATGCCAAAGCTTCTATCCGTCAATGTCGGTCTCCCCCGCGACATCGAATGGAACGGTAAAATCGTCCGCACCGCGATCTGGAAACACCCGGTTTCCCAACGGCTTTTTGCTCGGCGGCTCAATCTGGACGGCGATGCCCAGGGCGATCTTAGAGGTCATGGCGGCGAACAGCGTGCAGTCATGGTCTATCAACTCGAAGCCTATCGGTATTGGGAGCGCGAACTCGGCCGGAACGATTTCGAGTATGGACAGTTCGGCGAGAATTTCACCGTCGAAGGTCTGCCTGACGATGAGGTTTGCATTGGCGATCGCTACGGGATCGGAACCGCCGTCTTCGAAGTGACTCAACCGCGCGTCACCTGCTATCGCCTCGGAATTCGAATGAACAATCCCGAGATGGCGGCCCTGGTTGTTTCGCATAGGAGGCCGGGGTTCTATTTCCGCGTCGTCAGGGAAGGCGAGGTTGGCGCCGGAGATGAAATTCGCAAGATCGCGGAGGGACCCGGGAGAATCTCGGTCGCCGAAATTGATTCTCTACTCTATCTGGCAAATCACGATCTCAATCGCATAGCGCTCGCAGCAGGCATCCCTGCCCTGAGTCCGGGATGGAAGAGCTCGTTGGAAGGCTTCCTCCAAGCGAATAAAAAGGGAATCCACAACGGCAACCCAGGGCTCACAGCGCCCGTTTCCTCCCTGCCTGCATGGGACGGTTTTCGATGGGTGAAGGTCGTTGAAGCGCATCGGGAAACCAGCGAGGTTGCTTCAGTTGTTTTGGCGCATCTGGAAGGATTGCCCCTCCCGCCTGCGCTTCCCGGTCAATATCTGGTGCTGCGCTTTCTCTCCGATGAGGGTTCACCGCCCGTCATACGCAGCTATTCCATTTCAGGGCCTTCGGATCTGGGCGCCTATCGTGTCAGCGTGAAGCGTGAAATGGGTCCAGGCAGCCACCATCTCGTCGACGCAACGCAAGTTGGCGACAGGTTCGAGATCAGCGCCCCACGCGGCGAATTCGTTTTGCGACCGGGCAGGCGACCGGTCGTTCTATTGAGCGCCGGAATTGGCGTCACACCGGTTCTTTCGATGCTTCACGCTCTTGCGTCTGGAAGCGCGGAATCGCCCCGCGAGGTGTGGTGGATCCATGGCGCGCGCAGCGCGAGGGATCATGTCTTCGCTGAAGAAGCCCGGCGACTGTTGGCCGCTATTCCCGGAAGCCATTCGGCGATCGCCTACAGCAGGCCCGATCCAGCCGACCGGCCCGGCGACGACTTCGATATCCAAGGACGCTTGAACTTCGCAAGTCTGGAGAAACTTGCAGTCCCCATTGGAGCCGACTTTTACGTCTGTGGGCCGGCCGCGTTTCTGGAGGAAATGAACCGGGATCTCATCGCTTTGGGGGCGCCGCAAGAAGCGATCCACCAGGAAGTCTTCGGTTCCGCCGGCGGGATGGCGCCAGGGGTGACGAAGACAGAAATGAAGCCCCCGCATTCTCCGGTTCCTCTTGGGACCGGACCCATCGTGTCGTTTACGCGAAGCGGTCTGACTGTGCCATGGGACAGCCGGTTCAAGAGCATACTCGAATTGGCCGAGGCATGCGATGTCCCCGTCAGGTGGTCTTGTCGAACAGGCGTGTGCCACACGTGCGAGTGCGGCATTCTCGACGGCCGGCTCCGCTACGCGCCGGAGCCGCTTGATCGACCAGCCCTGGGCAACGCTTTGATCTGTTGCTCGACGCCGGAATCGCCGGTCGAGTTAGACCTGTAGTCCCCTCGTTCCCGCCCTATGCAAGGAGTTCGCAAATGCGTTCCGACATCGTTCCGGGAGCCACGTTCCCCGACTATCATCTGCCCGACCATACGCGCTCGCCGCGCAAGCTCAGCGAACTCCAGGGAGATGACCCGCTGATCCTCACACTCGCGCGCGGCCATTACTGTCCGAAGGAGCACCAGCAACACCTGGAACTCGCCTCTTTCTATCCGAAAATCGCCGTGGGCTACACGCAGGTGGCGACGATCGCTACCGACGACCACCACACGCTACAGGAGTTCCGTGCGTCCGTTGGCGCCCAGTGGACGTTTCTCTCCGATCCCGAGCGAACGGTGCAGAAGGACCTCGACATCCAGGAGTACACCGACCCCGAGCACAATCCCATGATTCCGCACACGCTTGTGCTCAAACCGCGCCTCGTGATCCACCGCATCTACAACGGCTACTGGTTCTGGGGCCGCCCTTCCGTCGTCGATCTCTGGCACGACCTGCGCGCGGTCATGAGCGAGAGCCGGCCTGACTGGGATCTGAGCGCCCCAGGGCTCCGCGAGGCGTGGAACGCGGGCGACCTATCGCCGTTTCACGGGTGGAACAAGGGCGCCAAAACGCAGGTGCGATGACAGTGCGCTGAATTCGCGCGCCACCTCCGTCGGTCGTCAAAGAAGATCTCGGTGACTCGCAACTCCATCCGACGCAGCGGCTGTCTCACCAGGGTACGGCCCGGCCGCGATAGTCGAGATACTGGAGGCCGCCTTTCCCGTTCTGCGCTTCGATGACCTTGACCAGATTGGGAATGCTGTCCTCAATACTCAGCCGCGCATTAGGGCCGCCCAGGTCCGTCCGGACCCAACCTGGCGCGAGAAGCAGCAGCGTGCGCGGATCGTCGCGATGCCGGGCGGCGAAACTCCGCATCAGGGTGTTGAGGGCGGCCTTGCTGGCCCGGTAAACCTCGTAGCCGCCGGTCTCGTTGTTGCTGACGCTGCCCTGCCCCGAAGACATGATTGCGATGACGCCGGTCGGCGGCACGAGGTCCTGGAACGCCTCGACAACCCGCATCGGGCACAAGGCGTTGGTCACCATCACGCGGACGAACTCCTCGGTCGAGACGTCGGCGATGGTCTCCCCGTCGGCGTTGTTGACGCCGGCATTGACGAACAGCAGGTCAAATCGTTCGGACCCAAGGCGTCCATGCAGGGCTGTAACCAGGACGGGATCGGTAATGTCGACGACCTCGATGTCGAGCCGGCCGTCGGCCTTACCGACAAGATCGTGCAGAGCGGTTCCCGACCGATTGCGGGCGGTGGCGACCACATGCCAGCCGAGCTTCAGGTACTCTTCCGCGATCGCCAACCCGAGGCCACGGGAGGCGCCGAACAGGAGGAGACGTTTTTCCGGCGTTGAAGTTGGCATCGCAATCACCTCGTCTGGAGACCCGGCTTTTGGCCGCTGACCAGGAGATAGCAGGTCCGATGCAGGGCGGAAGGCGCAGCGGGCGCAGTGTATTCCTGCACGCCGCGCATTCCAGACGAAGCCGCGCCTGCGATTGTGGTACCCTTCTGCTCATGACGGACGTGGACATGAATCTTTTGACAGCGCTGGACGCCTTGCTCGCCGAGGGCAGTGTCGCGGGCGCAGCGCGACGGCTTGGCCTGAGCGCATCTGCGATGAGCCGCACGCTCGCACGCCTGCGCGCCGCCACGGGCGACCCGCTCCTGGTTCGCGCCGGCCGAGGCCTCGTGCCGACGCCCCGCGCCATGGAACTTCGCGATCGCGTGCGGGAGACCGCCAGGGAAGCGCTGGCGCTGCTGCGGCCCGCCGTCGTCGGTCCGGACCTCTCCGCATTGGAACGAACCTTCACCATTCGGGCCAATGACGGCTTCATAGAAGCCTTTGGGGCGCGCCTGCTGGCCGCACTGACGAAAACGGCGCCTGGCGTCCGGCTGCGCTTCGCGCCCAAGCCGGACAAGGACGTGAGGGCGCTGCGGGAGGGCCTTGTCGACCTTGAGGTTGGCGTTCTCGGCGAGGCCGGGCCGGAGGTGCGCGTTCAGGCGCTTTTCCGGGATCGGTTCGTGGGCGTCGTGCGGAAGGGCCATCCGCTTCTCGCCGCCGGAGAGATCACGCCCGAGCGTTACGCTGCGTCGGGTCACGTCGTCGCCTCCCGTCGCGGGAACGCGAACGGACCTGTCGATCAGGCGCTGGCCGCGCTTGGGCTAAGGCGCGCCATCCTGGCCGTGGTTCCCGGCTTCTCGGCGGCGTTGGCGATCGCCAGGGCCTCCGACTTGGTCGCGCTCGTCACGGCTTCGTTTCACAACGCGGCCGGCGAAGGGCTGCACAGGGAACCCTCGCAGGCCTTTCCGCTACCCGTCCAAACGGAGCCGATCACCGTGTCGCAGATATGGCATCCGCGTCTCGACGCAGACCCCGCCCACCGCTGGCTCCGCACCATGCTGCTGGCGGTTTGCCGGGACTTTGGCGCCAAAAACCAATCGCTTCGCGACGGGGAGAATTGATGGAAGCAACCATCACGGTGGTGGGGTGGACGGCGCCCCGACGGCATCGAGCGCGCCGTTTCAGCGTGTCTCACTTTTGGGGTGCGGTTGCCTTCGCCGCATCGGTCCGAGCGAAGTCGTCTCCCTTGAACAGCAGCGGCGCGTTGACCGCTTGCGCGAGCGCATACGCGAAACAATCGCCGTAGTTCAGGCCGGCGGGATGCCCAGTTCCCTTGCCGAACCGCACATGGGCGGCCCGCGCAAGATTCGCCTGTTCAGCGGTGACAGGCTCGATGCGGATGCCGGCGACGGCGAGGAACTCGTCGAGCCACGCCTCCGCCTCCGCGGGATCGATCTTCTTCAGACCGCGCAAGACGAGCGCGGTTTCGACGACGTTCGCCGCCGACATCAACGGCTCGCCGTCGCTTGCCAGGCGCTCGGCGTGAAAGGACGCATCTTCTTCCTGACGAAATATCGCCACGACGGCGGAAGTGTCGACGACAATCACGTCGGCAGACCGTTCTCATCGTAGCCCAAGACTTCCTCGGCGCTGGCGAACGCGCCATTCGGCAGCGCGGCGTAGCGCTTCCCGATCGCCATGAGTCTGTCCGCCACGGCGCTTCGGCCGCGGCGGCGATGCTCACGATCGAGGCGCTCCCGCAGAGCCGCGGTCACGGCGGTCGTCAGGCTCTCGCCCGTGAGCCGAGACAATTCGACGGCCAATTGGTGAGCTTCATTGTTCTTGATATTCAGGTGCATGATCGCCCAGCTTGGTAGAACCCTCTAGCTTTTCTACCACGCGCTGGGAACCCGTCAAGATCGTCGTGCGCCCTCGAGCATTTCCGAGGTCGAGCTTGCGGCGACCGCCGCCGCGGGCCCCGCACGGGTTTCGCGGCGCGGGTCGTGCGCCTAGCTGCAGCGCGCAACCCTCACCGCTCCGTCAGCTTCAACTCGATCCGCCGATTCCGCGCCAACGCTTCCTCGTCGGTTCCATTATCGATCGGCTGATATTGCCCGAAGCCGGCGGCCGCCAGCCGATCGGGCTCGATGCCTTTCGAGACGAGATATTGCACCACCGCGATCGCGCGCGCCGCCGACAGCTCCCAGTTGGACTTGAACTGGCCGCCGGTGATCGGATTGGCATCGGTATGGCCGTCGATGCGCAGGATCCAGGGGATGTCGGGCGGAATCTCGCGTTCGAGATCGAGCACGGCGCCCGCGAGGCTGTCGAGCGACTGGCGCCCGGCTTCGCTGACGTCCGCCTTGCCGGAGTCGAACAGCACCGAGGATTGGAACACGAAGCGGTCGCCGACGACGCGGATGTCGGGCCGCGAGCCGAGGATCTGCCGCAGGCGGCCGAAGAAATCGGAGCGATAGCGCGACAGCTCCTGCACCTTCTGAGCCAGCGCCACATTGAGGCGCTGGCCGAGGTCGGAGATCTTGGCCTGCGCCTCCTTGTCGGAGGATTCCGAAGCGTCGAGCGCCTGCTGGATCGCCGCGAGCTGTTTGCGCAGCGCCGCGATCTGCTGATTGAGAATGTCGACCTGCGCCAGGGCGCGCGCGGAAATCTGTCGCTGCGAGTCGAGCGCGTTGGCGGCCGCGTTCACCTTGTCGCTGGCCGCATCGGCGCTGGCGCCACCCTGCGAGGCGGCGTCGAGCAGGCGCTGCCGCTCGGTCTGCGAAGCTTCGAGCGTCGCCGACAGCGTGGCGATTTTCGTCTGGTCCTCGCTTTTCTGCGAGCGCTCCAGAGCCAGCAGGCTGGTCAGCTCTTCAATTTGGCGGTTGAGCTTGGTGAGCGCCGAATCCTTGCCCGTCACTTCGCGCGACAGAAAGAACTGCGCGAGCATGAAGACGGAGAGAAGGAAGATGATCACCAGCAACATCGTCGACAGCGCATCGACGAAGCCTGGCCAATAGTTCACGCTTTCGTACCGGCGTCCGCGCGCTAGCGCCATCGCTCAACTCCTAACTTTGGGCGCAAGAGGCGCCGTCGATCCGCGCTCAGCGCGTTTCGCGTTCGCTCACGAGCCGTCGCAGGAGCTTGCGGATGTCCTCCTGCTGGGCGGCCTGCGCCTCGACCCAATCGCGAATTTGCTGCTGCTCCTGGCGCATGTGGGTCACCAGGGATTGAATGCCTTCGGCGAGGCTCGCCATGGCCGCGGCGCTCTTGCGCTGGTCGAACCCGTCGGGCACGGCGACGGCCTTTTCCATATGCGCCTCGACCACCGGGGGCGGATTGGTTTCGACATGACTGGCCAAAAAGTCCTCGAGCTCGGTATAGAAGCGATTTTGCGCCTGTCCCGCCTGAAGGTCGAGAAAGCCGAGGATCAGCGAGCCGGCGAGGCCGAACAGCGACGAAGTAAAGGAAACGCTCATGCCGGCGATGGGCGCGGAAAGACCGCCCTTGAGATCGTCGAACATCGAGGCGGTATCGGAGCCGGTCTTCATGCTGTCGATCACGCCGCTGATCGAATGGACCGTCTCCAAAAGGCCCCAGAAGGTGCCGAGCAGGCCTAGGAAGACCAGCAGGCCGACGAGATAGCGATTGAGTTCGCGCCCCTCGTCGAGACGCGTGCCGACCGAATCGAGGATCGCCCGGGTCGTCGTCGTCGACAAGCCGCGCGCGCCGGCGCCGGCGTTGAGCATCGTCGCCATCGGGCCGAGCAGGCGGGGCGCCCCCGCGCGACCCGCGCGCTCCGGCGCGACCAGCGAATTGACCCAGCGGATTTCTCGAAATAGCCGGAAAACCTGGCGGAAGGCGAACAACGAGCCGATCGTCAGGACGCCGACGATCAGCCCATTGAGCCCCGGATTGGCGCTGAAGGCGATCGCGATCTGCTTGTAGAGGATCAGCACGACGAAGCCGACCAGGATGAGGAAGGCCGCCATACCGACTAGGAAGATGCGTGGGGAAGTAAGAAGGCGAATGTCCGAGTCAGGCGCCATCGGGAACACCGGTATGAAAGGCGGAACGTGCCGCCGCATCCTAGCAGAAATGAGGCGCGAGACGCCACGATCGTCCCGTGTGGATAGAGGCGCAACTCGCGCTGACGACGCGTAGCCTGTTCCTCAAGCCCGAGCCAGCCCCGCGATGATGGTCTCCACAGGCGCGACCTCGGCGAACTCGTTGGCGAGCGTCGCCAAATGAACGGCGTGGACTTGCGCCCCCGGGATGATCGCGCCGTCGAGGCCGGGCTGATCGAACGCGGCGCAAGCGTCGCCCGCCACGATCATCCGGTAACCCAGGTTGGCGCCGACCCGCACCGTCGTCGAAACGCATCGGTCGGTGGTCAGGCCCAGCGCGACGACGGTCGTCGCTCCGAGCCGGCGCAACCGCAGGTCGAGGTCGGTTCCGATGAAGGCGGCGTTGACGCTCTTCGTCACCAAGGCTTCGCCCGCCCCCAGGGCGAAACCATCGCGCGGCGCATTGCCGGGCAGGCCCGGCGCGAAGGCCGATCCGGGCTCGACCGAGTCGTGGCGGACGTGAACGACGGCCCGGCCGCTCGCACGCCAAGCCGCGAGCAGCCGCGACGCCGGTTCATCGGGGCGCGAACCGAGCGGCGGGGCGCCCGGCGCATCGAAGCCCCTCTGCATGTCGATCGGCAGCAGGACCGCGTCGGCCGGGATCCTCGCTCTCAATCCGGCCATGCGCGTCACGCCACCTTCTGCTTCGGCTTCAGCCAGCCGCGGTTGGCGAGAACCTCGGCGATCTGCACGGCGTTGAGGGCGGCGCCCTTGCGCAGATTGTCCGAGACGCACCACAGGTTGAGGCCGTTTTCGATGGTCGGGTCGTCGCGGATGCGCGAGATATAGGTCGCGTCCTCGCCGGCCGCTTCATGCGGCGTGATGTAGCCGCCCGTCTCGCGGCGGTCGATGACCAGGCATCCCGGCGCCTCGCGCAGGATTTCGCGCGCCTCGTCGGCGCTGATCGGCTCCTCGAACTCGATGTTGACGGCTTCGGAATGGCCGATGAACACCGGCACGCGCACGCATGTGGCGGTCACCCTGATCTTGGGATCGAGGATCTTCTTGGTCTCGACCACCATCTTCCATTCTTCCTTCGTCATCCCGTCGTCCATGAAGACGTCGATTTGCGGAATGACGTTGAAGGCGATGCGCTTGGGAAACTTCTTCGGCTCGACCGGGTCGGAGACGAACACCGCGCGCGTCTGCGTGAAGAGCTCGTCCATCGCGTCCTTGCCGGCGCCGGAAACGGACTGGTAGGTCGAAACCACGACGCGCCTGATGCGCGCCTTGTCGTGCAGCGGCTTCAGGGCGACGACCAGTTGCGCCGTCGAACAATTCGGGTTGGCGATGATGTTCTTTGCGCGGAAGTTCTTGGCTGCCTCCGCGTTGACCTCGGGGACGACCAGCGGCACGGCCGGGTCCATCCGCCAGACGGAGGAATTGTCGATGACGACGCAGCCTTGCGCGCCGATTCGCGGCGACCATTCCTTCGACACCGCGCCGCCCGCCGACATCAGACAAATGTCGGTCGAGGAGAAATCGTAATTCTCGAGCGCCTTGCACTTGAGAACCCGATCGCCGAACGAGACCTCCCTGCCGATCGAACGCGACGACGCCAAAGCGACGACCTCGGAGACGGGAAAGCGCCGCTCGGCGAGGACGGCGAGCATTTCGCGGCCGACATTGCCCGTGGCGCCGACGATCGCAACCCTAAAGGCTGGCATGAGAATTGATCCTTGTGCTGGCGGTTGTTCCCCCGCTTCGCCCATCAGGGCAGGCTCCTCAACGCCCCGCCGGGGGAGGAACCGGAGCCGAGGCGCAAGCTAATGCGTCGCGCCGCCTTTAGCGGCGGCGAGCGATTTGCTCGTCGATTTCGACACGGTGCGCGTCATCGCGAGTCCGATCAGGGCGCAAAGGCGCCGAGGGCGTCTCTGGAAATCATGTCGCGAGATCGAAGTCAATGCTCGATCGGAAAGGAAGCGGGATCATTTGGCCGACAAACGCCCCTGCCGCCAAGGTCAGCCTCGCGTCAGGCTCGTTAACCAGTTTCCGCACCACAAACCCTTGCTTGCACACCTTGGCAGGAGACCGAAATGACAAAGAGCGCTTTGCGCGCAACCCATCAGCAGTCAGGCTCCGACGCCGCCGGCGCATGGCTCCAGGCTTGGCGCGAGCTGGGCCTCGATCCGGCGGACGCCGGGAATTTTGGCTTGCCGGCGAGCGACGCCGCGCTCGATCTGCCGCCGATCGTCGCGCGCCTCGACGCCGCCGAGATCGTCTCCCGGATCGCCGCCTGGCGGGCCGGCAGCGCGCCGCTCGACGCCTTGTTCCTGCAGGGGACAGCGCCGGCGGCCGCATTGCGGCGTTTCGGTCTGACCCATTGGGCGGCGGGTAATCCGCGAGCGGCCAGCGTCGTCTTCGCCACCGCGGCGGCCATCGCGCCGGACGACGCGGCGCTGTGGCTGGACCTCGGCTCCACGTTGCACGCGGCGGGCGAGGCGGCCGAAGCCAGATCCGCTTTCGAACGCACGCTCGCTCTCGATCCGGCGCCGGCGCGGGCGTGGCTGGGCCTCGGCCTGGTCGCCAACGAACTTTCCGACAAGGGCCGCGCCGAAGAGGCCTTCAAGGCTGCCCTGGCGCGCGATCCGAAGCTCGCCGAAGCCGCCTTTGGCCTCGGTCTCCTCTGCTTCGAGCAACGTCGATACACGGAGGCGGCAATTCGCTGGCGCGAGGCCATCGCGGCCGGCTGCCAGAACGCGCTCGTCCACGTCGGTCTGGGTCAGGCGCTGTTCTTCTCCGGCGATTTCGCCGGCGCCTCGAAGGCGTTGGCGAAACAGATCGCGTCGGGCGCCGCCGAACCCAAGCTCATCGAGCGATACGCTTTGGTGCGCTTCCTCGAAACGATGCTCGCCGACGAGGTCGAAACGGCGTTCGCGGCCTATCGCGAGGCGGCCGGACCGCACGCCGACGAGCCGACCAAACTGGCGCGAACCGCCTTCCAGATCTTGAGCGCCTATGGCCATCGGGAGGCGGCGCTGCGCCTCGGCCGGGCGCGCCTGGCGGACACGCTGGACGATCCGGTCCACCGCTATCTTCTCGACGCCGTCGCGGGCGAAAAGCTGGATCGGGCGCCGCGCGACTATCTCGTCGCCCATTTCAATTGTTTTGCGGAGACGTTCGACAAGCAGCTCGTCGACGTGCTCGGCTACCACGTGCCGGAGAAGCTCGCCCGACTGGTCGCCGCGACCGGCAAGGCGTTGCCGAGTGCGGTCGATCTCGGTTGCGGAACGGGGCTCGCCGGACAGTATCTGAGACCGGGCCGAACGCGCCTGGTCGGCGTCGATCTCTCTCCCGGCATGCTGGCCAAGGCGGCGGATCGGCAGGTTTACGATTCGGTGGTCGAAGCCGAAATGGTCGCCTTTCTCGAGGAGACGCCGGAACGCTTCGATCTCGTCTTCGCGGCGGACTCGATCATTTATATCGGCGACCTCACGGGATTTTTCGCCGCCGCGGCGCGCGTGACGTCGCCCGGCGGCCTCCTCGCGTTCAACATCGAAACGACGACCGAAGAGCCCTATCGCCTGCTGTCCTCGGGCCGCTTCGCTCATGATGTCGCGGCGCTTCAGGCAAATGCGGCCCCTTGGTTCGCCGTACGATCGGCCCAGCGAGCGTTCTTGCGCGTCGAAGCCAATGCCCGGGTCCGCGGTTCCCTGATGATTCTCGAACGGCGCTAGAGACGGCGCCCAGCCGCTCAACGCTCGCCCGCCGTCGCCATCCATTGCGGCCGCGTCAGCGCCATCATAAACCTATCGTGGCGGCTTCCGTCCGCGGCGCGGTACGATTCTCGCAGCACGCCCTCGCGGGAAAAGCCGAGTTTCTCGTAGACCCGGAGCGCCCGGGCGTTGTCGGTGAAACAATCGAGCCAAAATCGGTGCGCGGCGGTGTGGGTGAACGCCCAGGCGACGATGAGCCCGAGGAACGCGCCGCCGAGGCCCTCCCCCGGGCGCGCGACGGCGATTCTCCGCAAATAGAGATTGCCGTGCGCGTCCTCGAGATCGCGGAGAATGGCGAAGGCCACGATTGCGCTGTCGCCCGCCGCGCCGACGAAATAGGCGTAGTTCGGCGAGGCCATCATGGCGCGATGCTCGTCTTCCGGCGAACGCCCGACGAAGCGCTCGAATCCCGGCGTCCGCTCGATCGCCATGATCGCGGTCAAATCGACGGGCGCGGCGGCCCGAATCGTAAAGCTGGGCGCCATCGTCCGCTCGTCGCTCCATTCCATTTTCAGAGAAAACTTCATTGCGCGCCGCGAGGCGATTGTCTATATCCCGCCCCACTCGCGGTCGCGAGGCCTCTCGACGGGGCCGATGGAGTTGGGCGCTTAGCTCAGCGGTAGAGCACTACCTTGACATGGTAGGGGTCAGAGGTTCAATCCCTCTAGCGCCCACCATTAACCCTCTGGGAATACAGCGGGTTTTTGGCACCTCTCAACTCCAGCCGCCCCGGGTTGCGGCCTCCGTAGCCTTCAATCTGGTAGGTCGGGGAAGAGAGCAGGCGTCATCTTGATCGCCAAATCCTTGAATAGACGGCATGGCTTCGAGATATGCCTGCTCCCCGCATGAACGATGGATAGATCGAACGCGCGGAAGCGCCAGTCGGGCATGACCTCGACGAGGCGGCCTTCCCGCATGAAACTGGGCTGGACGACCGGCGGGAGGTCGCCGATGCCGCCGCCGGCCGCCAACGCGGGCGCGAGGCCGGCGAAGTCGTTCATGGAAAGGTGGGGTTGGAAAGTCAGAGTTTCCCGATCCTTGCCGTTTTTGTGAATGAAGGTCCAGCTGCCTTCCGGCTTCCAATACGAAAAGCTGAGCAGCCGATGTCCCAGGAGGTCCTGCGGCTGCTTCGGCGGCTTGCAAGTTTTGAGGTAGGATGGGCTTGCCACCAGTTGATGCCGGTAAGTCAGGATCTTCCGGGCGACAAGCGACGAATCCTTCAGTGCGCCAAGCCGAAACGCCAAGTCGACGCCTTCGGCGATGAGATCCACCATGCGTTCGGTGACGAGAACCTCAACGCGTACGTTCGGGTAGGACGCCTGAAAGGCTGTGATCAGCGGCGTCAGCAATGTCTCGGACACGCTGGGCATTGCAGAAAGCCGCAACGTGCCGGAAACATCCGACAACCGATTCGAAACGATGTTCTCGACGGCGTCGCTCAACTCGGCGCTTCGCAGCGCCTGCTCCAGGACTTCGGCTCCCAACTCGGTCACTCGAAGGTTGCGGGTCGAGCGCTCGAGCAGGCGAACGCCGAGTTGGTTCTCGAGTTCGGCTATGCGGCGGCTCACGGTCGAGATTGGCATTTTGAGACGGCGCGCAGCCTCGGAGAAGCTGCCCGCATTGACAACCTTCGCGAACACCACCAGCGAATTAAGGTCCGTCATGGGATCCCCGATGGCGTGAGCGTCCGGCGGCGCGCGACCCGAGCGACAATTGGGCTCCTTCTCCTGATCCCATCGGAGATCGTTCCATTTTTGGCAATCTAATTTCCGACTTTGCCCCCTAAAACGCAATTTGCGACGGGCGTAGACTGGCTCCGTCAAGTCGCCGGGAGGTTGCCATGTTCGCAAGTCGCTATTGCAAGCAGGAGGCTGCGCTGGCGCAGCCCGAGAGGTCTTCTGCGTCGGGTGAGAACATTATCGGAGACGAGGCTTCGATCAGGAACGTGATGGCCGCCTACAACGAGGCGCTAAACGGCGGCGCCACGGCCGCGGTGCTGCCTCTCTATGCCGACGACGGCGTCTTCATGCCGCCGTACAGTCCATCGGCAATCGGCAGGGAAGCTGTTGGGAAGGCGTATGACGCAGTTTTCCAGGAGCTCAGGTTCGACGTGAAGTTCACGATCGCGGAGCTCGTCGTCATGGCGCCGGACTGGGCCTATGTGCGAACCAATTCCGCGGGGACAACGGGTCACGCCTCGACCGGGAGGACCACCGCCGAAGCCAACCAGGAGCTGTTTATCTTCAGGAAGGACGGGGACGGCGCTTGGCGCATCGCCCGCTACAGCTTTTCCCCGACCAATCCGCCGGCTCGCTGATTAAAGCTACGGCCGGGGTGGGTCGTCAGGTCACTGGGAGGGTGACGATGACAAGCACATCTCTCTCCGTGGCCGTCGGCCTCGTGACGTTCGGGTTGGGCATGCTGGGTCTTTACCTGCGGCGGCTCCTGCCCGAGCGGCACATGTCGACCGGTTCAAAGGAGATGATCGGGGCGATCATGGGGCTTGTCAGCCTGCTGCTGGCGCTGGTGCTCGGAACGTTGGTCGGTTCGGCCTGGGGTTTTTTCGCCAGCCAAAAGGCCAACATCGAGGCGCTTTGCGCACGCTCCCTCGAATTGGATCTGGCCTTTCGGCAATATGGAGCCGAGACGCAGCCGCTCCGCGCGGCGCTCCGACAATCGATGACGGGAGCCTACGACGCAATCTGGGGAACCGGCGCCACGTATCGCCAGCAATTCGATCTGCCTGCGTACATGTCTCGATTCGAAAAATGGAACGAAACGATCTCATCGCTCAGCCCCCGTACGCCGGCGCAGACCCAGTCGCTGTCGTCGATGATCGCGAGCTCCGCCGCCTTCCAGCAGACGCGGATGCTGACGTCCCTGCAAGTGGCCAGCCCGGTGTCGTGGCCCGTGCTCCTCGTTGTCGTGTCCTGGGCGATGCTGCTGTTTTGCGGCTTCGGCGTGCTTTCCGGCCTCAATGGCACCAGCGTCGCCGCGCTCGCCTTCGGCTCATTCGCCGTCGCAAGCGCAATCTTTCTGATTTTGGAGCTAAGCCAGCCCTACACTGGGCTATTCCGGATTCCCGCGGGATCGATGGAGCAAACCCTTGCGGCCCTGAGCTAGTCGCCGAAGGTCCATCGCCGCAGTCTCTTCGGCTCGCCTAAGGCGGATAGCCGTCCGCTACCCATTGGGCGAAGAGATCGATCCGGGATTGAGCCCACGGACCTTCTCCTCTCGGCGGCGGCGGCGGCATGACAGCCCCGCCAATCCCGCGAATGCGGTCGAAGATCGCAGCCGCATGGCTCTTGACGTCATCGTAACTCGCCAGGTTGAACGCCTTGCTCATCGCCTGAATGTCCCGCTGGGTGAAAAGCGGCAGGATGTCGGCTTCGAAGCTGGTAAGCTTGCTCATTGCGCCTCCTTGCTCCGCCCATGTCGTCAGAGCGCGTCAAAGATGTTGTCGATCGGCCCGACGGCGACAACCTGAACCGGCGAGGATTTCCCGAGGCCGCCCCCCTACGCGACGCAGCATACCGCCGACGAACCGTTTGGCCAATCTCGGCGCTTTGTTTTATACTGCTCTCCCTGGGAGGACCGACGGTCGGTAGCGCCGTACGGAAGAGGCAGTCGATGCCCGTGTCGCATTCGCCCTGGTTGGTCGCGCTTTCGGTGGCCTTGGCGATCCAGGGATCGTATGTCGGGTTGAGCCTCGCTGTTCAAGTGGCCGAGGCTGAGGGCGCGCGGCGGCGCGTGCTGCTCGCCGGCGCCGCGATTTCGCTGGCCCTCGGCGTTTGGACGATGCATTTCGTCGGCATGTTGGCGGAGCGCGTTCCCTTTCCCGTCGATTACCTCGTCGTGCCGACGCTGCTCTCGTTTCTCGTCTGCGTCATCGTCGTCGGCGCCGCCGTGCTTGCTGCGAGCGCCGGCCCGCCAACCCTGCCGCGCGTCGGCGCCTCCGCGGCATTCATGGGGCTGGGCATCGTCGCGATGCATTACGTCGGCATGCAGACGCTGCGCGCCTGCGCCCAAATGGTCAATTCGGCGCCCTTGGTTCTCGCCAGCGTCGCCCTGGCGATCGCGGCGTCGGGACTGGCGCTGTGGCTGGCGTTCGGCCGATCGTCGCATTCGCTGCCGTTTTCCGCGACCGCGCTAGGCGTGGCCATTTCCGGCATGCATTACACCGCGATGACGGGGCTTTCGCTTTACCCGCGCAATGCTGGGCCGGTCGCCGCGCCGGCGCTTTCGCCCGATCTGCTGGCGGTCATCGTCGCGCTCGTCGCATTCCTGGTCTCGGGCGGCTTCTTGCTGCTGCTCGTGCCGGAGCGGAGCGAGCGGCCGGCGCCCGATGCGTCCCTCACGCCCGCAAGCGAGACGAGCGAACCGGTCGTCGCCGCGGTCGGCACGTTTTCCCCCCTCGGCGGCGCCGGCGGGCCGCCCCGCCGCGCGGCGAGCCACATACCGGTGGAGCGCAACGGCCTGACCCACTACGTGCCCGTCGGGTCGATCGTCGCCGTCCGCGCCGACGCGCATTATACGCATGTCTTCGACGGCGCGACGTCCTACTTCTGCCAATTGTCGATCGGCGAAATCGAACATCGGCTGGACCCGCAGCGCTTCGCTCGCGTCCATCGCAGCCATATCGTCAATGTCGCGCGCATCGACGGCGTCAAGTTCAACGGCGACAATGGCGTGATCGAGCTCGCCGGGCCGGAGCGCTACAGCGTGCCGGTCAGTCGCGGCCGCATCGGCCAGATCAAGGCCCGACTGGCCTGCGTCGACAGAGCCGCCGAATAGATCGATCAGGTCAACAAAGCTGACGCAGTTCGTGCACCGCAGCCGCGATTGGCGCCCGCACGGCCCGTTTTGTGAGTTCGCGCTTGCCCAGCTTTCGCCCCTGGCGCGACGCTTTGCGCATGGGGAGGGATTCCCCGACAACATACGCCGCGAAGCGGCAGGGGAGGACGACGTGATTCCTGGCGCCTTCGCCTATCATCGCCCCAAGTCGATCTCCGAGGCCGTCGCGTTGCTCAGCGAGCTCGGCGAGGACGCGCGCCCGCTGTCGGGCGGTCACAGCCTCATCCCGATGATGAAGCTCCGCCTCGCCAAGCCTTCCGATCTCGTCGATTTGGGCGCGATCGCCGAACTCAAGGGCATTCGCGAGGAAGGCTCGGAGATCGTCATCGGCGCAACGACCACCCAGCACGAGGTGATCGGCTCGAACCTCATCGCGACCAAGGCCCCGATCCTCGCCGAGGCGGCGCTGGTCGTCGCCGATCCGCAGGTGCGCTACCTCGGCACGCTCGGCGGCAATGTCGCCAACGGCGATCCCGGCAACGACATGCCGGCGGTGATGATGTGCCTCGGCGCGACCTATCAGCTCGCCGGCAAAAGCGGCGAGCGACGCGTCGCGGCGCGCGAGTTCTATCAGGGCGCCTATTTCACCGCGCTCGAGCCCAGCGAGATCGTCGCCGCCATCCGCATCCCCGTCCCCCAGGCCGGGCACGGCTACGCCTACGAGAAACTGAAGCGCAAGATCGGCGACTACGCGACTGCCGCCGCGGCCGTGGTGCTGACCATGGCGGACGGCGGCGTGACATCGTGCTCGATCGGCCTCACCAACGTCGCCGAGACGCCTTTGTGGGCGGAAGAGGCGGCGCGCATTCTCGTCGGATCGAGCCTCGACGCCGCGACGGTCAAGCGAGCGGTCGCCGCCGCCGAGGCGATCACGCGGCCCGCCTCCGACACGCGCGGCCCGGCGGCGTACCGAACGAAAATGGCGGGCGTCATGCTGGCGCGCGCGCTCGAACGCGCCAGGTCGCGCGCAACCTGAGCCGGAGGGCCCCATGGCCAATTCGAATTCCGCTAAGACCCACGTATCCATGACGGTGAACGGCAGGGCGGTCGAAGGGCTGGTCGAGCCGCGAACGCTGCTGATCCACTTCCTGCGCGAAAATCTCTCGCTGACCGGGCCGCACATCGGCTGCGAGACGACCCATTGCGGCGCCTGCACCGTCGATCTCGACGGCAAGTCGGTGAAGTCCTGCACTGTATTCGCGGTGCAGGCCGAAGGCGCTTCGATCCTGACCATCGAGGGCATCGCCGCGCCGGACGGCGCCTTGCACGCGCTGCAGGAAGGCTTTCGCGAAATGCACGGCTTGCAATGCGGCTTCTGCACGCCCGGCATGATCACCCGAGCCTATCGCCTGCTGCGGGAAAACCCCAACCCGAGCGAAGAAGAAATCCGCTTCGGCATTTCAGGGAATCTCTGCCGCTGCACCGGCTATCAGAACATCGTCAAGGCAATTCAGTACGCCGCGGAAAAGCTGAGCGGCGCCCAGATCCAGGAGGCAGCGGAATGAATGCGATCTCCCCGACATCGGAAGAGCGCGCCGAAAAGCTTCAGGGCCTCGGCTGCAAGCGCAAACGCGTCGAAGACATCCGCTTTGTCCAGGGCAAGGGCAATTACGTCGACGACTTGAAACTGCCGGGCACGCTCTACGGCGATCTCGTGCGTTCGCCGCACGCCCATGCGCGCATCAAGTCGATCGACGTGTCGCAAGCGATGAAGGTCCCGGGCGTTCTCGCTGTCCTGACCGCCGCCGAACTGAAGCCGCTGGCGCTGCATTACATGCCGACGCTGGCGGGCGACGTGCAGGCGGTGCTGGCGGAAGAAAAAGTGCTGTTCCAGAATCAGGAAGTCGCCTTCGTCGTCGCGGAGACGCGCGAAGCGGCGGCTGACGCGGTCGACCTCGTCGAGGTGGTCTACGAAGCGCTGCCGGTGGTCATCGACCCGTTCAAGGCGATGGCGCCCGATGCGCCGTTGCTGCGCGAAGACATCAAGGACAAGACGGACGGCGCGCACGGCAAGCGCAAGCACTACAACCACATCTTCACCTGGGAAGTGGGCGACAAGAACGAAACCGATGCGGCCTTCGAGCGCGCCGAAGTGACGATCAAGGAGCTGATCTCCTATCAGCGCGTGCATCCCTCGCCGTTGGAGACGTGCCAATGCGTCGCCTCGTTCGACAAGGTGCGCGGCGAACTGACGGTATGGGGCACGTTCCAGGCGCCGCACGTCATCCGCACCGTGGCGTCGCTGATCTCCAAGATTCCCGAGCATAAGATCCACGTCATCTCGCCCGACATCGGCGGCGGCTTCGGCAACAAGGTCGGCGCCTACCCCGGCTACATCTGCGCGATCGTCGCTTCCATCGTCACCGGCCGGCCGGTCAAATGGGTCGAGGACCGCATCGAGAACCTCTCTTCGACCTCGTTCGCCCGCGACTATCACATGACCGCCGAGATCGCGGCGCGCCGCGACGGCAAGGTCACGGCGCTGCGCGTGCATGTGCTCGCCGACCACGGCGCCTTCGACGCTTGCGCCGACCCTTCCAAATGGCCGGCCGGGTTCTTCAACATCGTCACCGGTTCGTACGACTTCCCGATCGCGCATTGCTCCGTCGACGGCGTCTACACCAACAAAGCGCCGGGCGGCGTCGCCTATCGCTGCTCGTTCCGCGTCACCGAGGCGGCCTATTGCATCGAGCGGGCTATGGACATCCTCGCCCAGAAGCTCGGCATGGACCCGGCGGTGCTCAGGATGAAGAACCTCATCCGGCGCGAGCAGTTCCCCTATCAGTCGGCGCTCGGCTGGGAATACGACTCGGGCGACTATCACACGGCTTTGCAGAAGGCGATGGACTCGGTCGGCTACGCCAAATTGCGCGCCGAGCAGAAAGCGAAGCAGGAAGCGTTCAAGCGCGGCGAGACGCGCAACCTGATGGGCATCGGCGTTGCGTTCTTCACCGAAATCGTCGGCGCCGGCCCGTCGAAGAATTGCGACATTCTCGGCATCGCGATGTTCGACAGCGCGGAAATCCGCGTCCATCCGACCGGCTCCGTGATCGCGCGCCTCGGCACCAAGTCGCAGGGCCAGGGCCACGAGACCACCTATGCGCAGATCATCGCCAGCGAACTCGGGCTGCCGGCCGACGACATCACGGTCGAGGAAGGCAACACCGACACGGCGCCCTACGGCCTCGGCACCTATGGCTCGCGTTCGACGCCGGTCTCCGGCGCGGCGACGGCGATGGCGGCGCGCAAGATCAAGGCGAAGGCTCAGATGATCGCGGCCCACCTCCTGGAAGTGCATGACGACGACCTCGAATGGGACGTCGACCGCTTCCGCGTCAAGGGCGTTCCGGAACGCTTCAAGACGATGAAGGAGCTCGCCTGGGCGGCCTACAATTCCGTCCCCAAGGGCATGGAGATGGGGCTGGAGGCGGTCAATTATTACGACCCGCCCAACATGACCTATCCGTTCGGTGCCTATATCTGCGTCGCCGACGTCGACGTCGACACCGGCGTGACGAAGATCCGCTTCTTCTACGCGCTCGACGATTGCGGCACGCGCATCAATCCGATGATCATCGAGGGCCAGGTGCACGGCGGCCTGACCGAGGCGTTCGGCATCGCGATGGGTCAGGAGATCCGCTACGACGAAGCCGGCAACGTCCTCACCGCGTCGTTCATGGACTACTTCCTGCCCACGGCGGTCGAGACGCCGAAGTGGACGACCGATTGGACGACGACGCCCTCCCCGCACCATCCGATCGGCGCCAAGGGCGTCGGCGAAAGCCCGAATGTCGGCGGCGTGCCGTGTTTCGCCAACGCGGTCAATGACGCCTTCGCCTTCCTCGGATCGACGCATATTCCGATGCCGCACGATCATTGGCGCACCTGGACGGCGGCGGACAAATTGGGGCTGCACGCATGATGGCGGTTGCGATCGATACCCTCGGGCGACCCCTCACCCCAACCCCTCTCCCGCAAGCGGGCGAGGGGCTTTGCGGCGTCGCCAAACCCTTCTCCCGCTTGCGGGAGAAGGTGTCGGCCCAACAGGGCCGACGGATGAGGGGCCGCGCGAGTACGCCAACGCTTCATTCAGTGTAGCGCGGCGGGCGGCCGGAGGCCCGAGGGATCGTCAATGCCGCTCGCGCGGGAAGACATCGCCAAGCGTCTCGCCGAGGTCGGCTATATCGCCGATCGCGATCTGGCGACGGCGTTGTGGATGATGGATTTTCTCAAGCGGCCTTTGCTCCTCGAGGGTCAGGCCGGCGTCGGCAAGACCGAGGTCGCCAAGGCGCTGGCGGCGTTGCATGGCGCCGAACTCATTCGCCTGCAGTGCTACGAGGGGCTGGATCAGAACGCGGCGCTATACGAATGGAATTATCAACGGCAGCTCCTCGCCATCAAGGCGCGCGAGGGCGCCGGCGAAGCGGCCGAACGCATCGAGGAGCAGATTTTTTCGGAAAAATACCTCCTCGAGCGCCCCCTGCTGGCGGCGATCCGGCGCGCGAGTCCGCCGGTGCTGCTGGTCGACGAGGTCGACCGCGCCGACGAGGAATTCGAGGCGTTCCTGCTCGAACTGCTGTCCGACTTTCAAGTCTCGATCCCCGAACTCGGCACGATCGCCGCGGTCACCATCCCGCGCGTGGTGCTGACCTCGAACAACACGCGCGAACTCTCGGACGCGCTGCGGCGGCGCTGCCTCTATCACTATGTCGACTTTCCCGACGTCGATCGCGAGGCGGCCATCATCCTGGCGCGGACGCCGGGCGTCGCGACACCGCTCGCCGCCCAGATCGCGCGGGTCGTCGCGGCGATCCGCCGGGAGGATCTGCGTAAAGTCCCTGGCGTCGCCGAGACGCTCGACTGGGCCGCTACGCTCGCCGGGCTGGCGATCGAGGACCTGCGCGATTCGCCCGAAATCGTGCACGATACTTTGATTTGTTTGCTCAAGACGCATGAGGACCGGGCCCGCCTGACGCGCGAGACGACGCAGCGCCTCGTCGGCAAAGTCGCTTGAGGCGCATCATGACGGCGCCCGCCAGTCCCCCGCCCGATCAGCCGATGGAGCGCAGCGCCGCGACGAGGGTCGCCGCGTTCGGCGCCTTGCTGCGCGAGAACGGCTTCGCGGTCGGCCTCGCCGAAAGTCGCGACGCGCTGAGGGTGCTCGCCTCGCCGGCCGGCCGGCGATCCGCCTCGCTCAAGCCGGCGCTGCGGGCGCTGTTCTGCGCGACGCACGAGGACTGGTTGCGCTTCGATGCGTTGTTCGACGCGTTCTGGCGCGGCTTCGGCATGCGCCGCGTCCAGCCTTTGCGCGGCGGCGGCGCCGTGACGCCCGCGCGACGCAAGCCGCTGCCGGGCGGCTTCGCCCCCGAGGCGCCGCCCGCGTCGAACGAAAGCGGCGCCCGCGACGAAGAGACCGGCGGCGCCTCGACCAGCGGCGACCGGCGCGACGCCGCCTCGAGCGCGCGCGCGCTGGCGAGCCGCGACATCCGCCATATCGCCGACGCGCAAGAGGCGGCGAAAGTCCATGCTCTCGCCGAGCGCCTCGCGCGGCGGATGCGCGCGCGGCTGGTGCGGCGACAACGCGCTCGGCGCAGCGGCCGGCGGCTCGACGTGCGGCGCACGATCCACCGCAGCGTCGCCCATGGCGGCACGCCGATCGATCTCGTCTGGCGGCGGCGCAAACATCGGCCGTTGCGTCTCGTGCTGCTGCTCGACGCGTCCGGTTCGATGGAGCTCTACACCGCCTTCTTCGTGCGCTTCCTGCACGCCGTGGTGGACGCCTTCCGCGAAGCGGAGGCGTTCGTCTTCCACACCAGCCTCGTCCAGGTCTCGAGCGCGCTGCGGGAACGCAACATCGAACGCGCGGTCGACCGGCTCGCGCTGATGGCCCAGGGCATCGGCGGCGGCACGCGGATCGGCGACAGTCTCAGCGACTTCAATCGCTGGCACGCCGCGCGCGTCATCAATTCGCGCACCGCCGTCATCATCGTTTCCGACGGCTACGACACCGGCGAGCCCGAGCGCCTCGGCCGCGAGATGAAGCAACTCGCGCGGCGTTGTCGGCGCATCGTCTGGCTCAATCCGTTGCTCGGCTGGCGCGACTACGAGCCGACCGCGCGCGGCATGCGGGTCGCGCTGCCCTACGTCGATTTGTTCGCGCCCGCGCACAATCTCGAGAGCCTCGCGGCGCTCGAACCTTATCTCGCGAGGATATGACCATGGTGCGGATGTCCGACGTGCTCGAAACCGTTCCCTCGCTCAAGGCCAAAGGCGAGGCGTTCGTGCTGGCCACCGTGGTCCGCACGGTCGCGGCGACCGCCGCCAAGGCCGGCGCGAAGGCGATCATCCGCGCCGACGGTTCGATCTCCGAAGGCTGGATCGGCGGCGGCTGCGCGCGCGGCGCTGTGCTCAAGGCGGCGCGCGAGGCGCTGGCCGACGGACAGACGCGCCTCATCTCGGTGCAACCGCCCGACGTTCTCCAGGAGCATGGCGTCAGCGCCGGCGAAGAGCGCGAAGGCGTGCGCTTCGCCAACAACACCTGCCCGAGCCACGGCACGATGGATATCTTCATCGAGCCCGTGCTGCCGCGCCCGCAGGTCGTGCTGTGCGGTTCCAGCCCCGTCGCCGTCGCGATCGTCGATCTCGCGCGCCGGTTTGGCTTCTCCGTGACGGTCTGCGCGCCCGCGGCGGAACAGAGCGCCTTCGGCGACGTCGATCGTCGGATCGACGATTATTCGCTGCCGATCGCCGAAGAGGCCGAACGCTTCATCGTCGTCTCCACCCAGAGCCGCGGCGACGAGACGGCGCTGCAAGCGGCGCTGGCGACGGACGCCGCCTATGTCGCGTTCGTCGGCAGCCGGTTGAAGGCGCAAACCCTGAAGGCGGCCTTGGCGGCGCGCGGCGTGGACGGCAAACGTCTCGCGGCGTTGCGCTCGCCGGCGGGGCTCGATCTCGGCGCCATTGGGCCGGACGAGATCGCGCTGTCGATCATGGCGGAAATCGTCGCGGTCCGACGGGGGCGCGACCTTCGCAGGTGATGCGGTGAACCACCCTCACCCCAACCCCTCTCCCGCAAGCGGGCGAGGGGCTTGATCGGCGCCCTCGTTTCCCTTCTCCCGCTTGCGGGCATCAGGAGGCGGCCCGCAGGGCCGGATGAGGGCGGCTGCTCCGAATCCATCACTTCGCAACGCGCCTCGGCGCTCACCCTTCCCGATCGCGGGCTGGCGCCAGCCGGTCGTCTTGCTTTTCGCCCCCGCGAAGCTGCGTGACGGCGTAGGCGCCGACGACGCCGAGCAGCGCGAGCGCCATGCCGAACCAGGTGATCGCATATGACAAATGGTTGTTCGGAAAGGCCAAGACCGTTTCGCCGCCCTCCGGCAGGTCGGACGGATTGGCGCTCGCGTCGGCGTCGACCGAGAATGGGGCGTAACGTGAGAGACCCATCGCGCGCGCCATCTCCGGCACATCGCGGGTGAACCATTCGTCGCGTGCGGGATCGTCGGCGGGCGTGAACCAGGTCCGCCCTTCGCTGGCGCGCATGAGGCCGGTGACGACCGCCTCTGCGCCCCCGGAACTGCTCGAGGCCGCCTGGTCCTTGCGGTCCTGCGGCACGAAGCCGCGGTTGACGAGAACCACCGCGCCGTTGGCGAGCCGCAGCGGCGCCATCACGAGATAGCCGGGGCCGCCGTAGCGTCCACGCGGCTCCCCGATCGCGCGAAACACCAGCGCTTGCTTACCCCGCTCATAGACGCCGGTGAGCCGCACATGACGGTATTCATAGTCCGCCGGCCTCAGAGCCGGCCAATCGGCCTCCGGCGGCAAATCCACCGGCGCCGCGTGCACGCGCGTCGCCACCGCGGCGATCAGGCCCTCCTTCCAGGCGAGACGCCGCAATTGCCAGAAACCGAGCCCGAGGAGAATGGCAACCCCGAGCAGGGTCGCCAGCGCCGGCACGGCCAGAGATCGGATGCGTGGGTTCATTGGCCTTCGAGCCGCCCCTGCGCGGCCTTGTTGCTGTATTGCGAGGCGATCAGGAGGCCTTTGAGCGGCCGCAGCATGCCGAGGCAGACGACGAGGGTCAGCGGGACGAAAACGACCACGTAGACCCAAAGCGGCGGCTCGTAGGCGACCTCGACCGCGAGCGCGATCCCCAGCACGACGAACCCGGCGAGCAGCGTCACCAGCACCGCCGGACCGTCGCCGGCGTCCGCAAACCCATAATCCAGGCTGCAGACTTCGCAACTCCGGGCGACGGTGAGAAAGCCGGAAAACATCCGGCCTTCGCCGCAGCGCGGGCAGCGCCCGGCAAGGCCCGTCGAAACCGGCGAGATCGGCGGATAGCGACGCTCCTCATCGGGCATGGCGCCGGAGGCTCCTATTCGCTTTTCCGCCGCCGCGCCGCCGCGAGCGGGCGACGAAGTCTCAATGCACCGCGCCCTCGATCGGCGCACCCCACGAGCCCCAGACATAGATGCAGCAGAACAGGAACAGCCAGACGACGTCGACGAAGTGCCAATACCACGCGGCGAACTCGAAGCCGAGATGCTGCTTCGGCGTGAACTGCCCGAGCTGAGCGCGGAAGAGGCAGACGATCAGGAAGATCGTGCCGATGATCACGTGCGCGCCGTGGAAGCCCGTCGCCATGAAGAACGTCGCGCCATAGATCGAATTCGAGAACGAGAAGGGCGCGTGCGCGTACTCCCACGCCTGAACGCAGGTGAAGGTCAGACCGAGCAGGATCGTCAGCGTGAGGCCGATCTTGAGACCCTTGCGATCGTTGTGCAGCAACGCGTGGTGGGCCCAGGTCACCGTCGCGCCGGAGGTCAGCAGGATCAGCGTATTGAGCAGCGGCAGATTGAGCGGATCGAGAACCTCGACGCCCTTGGGCGGCCACATGCCGCCAGTGAAGGCGACGCGCCCGTATTGGATCGTCTCGTTGGAGAAAAGCGAAGCGTCGAAGAACGCCCAGAACCAGGCGACGAAGAACATCACTTCCGAAGCGATGAACAGGATCATGCCGTAGCGATGGCTGATCTGGACCACGCGGGTGTGATCGCCCGTCTCGGCCTCGTGGACGACGTCGGTCCACCACGACGCCATGACATAGAGGATGCCGGCGATGCCGAGCCCGAGCAGCGGAATGCCGAAGCGACCGAGCGCCATATCCTTCGAGTGCATCGACAGGATGAGGCCAACGGCGGTCAGAAACGCGAAGATCGAGCCAACCAGCGGCCACGGACTCGGTTTGACAAGATGATAATCGTGATGCGGCTTGGCGTGAGCGTCGGCCATAGGCTTCCCCTATTCCTCGTTCCGACCGGCGTCTCGGCCTGTCGGCTGGCTAAGTTTCGCAGGCGCCGCCGAGCGGCGCGCGCTGGTTATAGTCGCGGACTCGAGTCGCTTGGCGACGGCAAGAGCGCGACCGGTTTCGAAGCGCTCGTCGGCGCGAAAAGCGTATAGGACAACGTGATCGCCTCGACCTCATCCATCGTGTGATCCTGCTCGAGGCGCGGATCGAGAAAGAACACCACGGGCAGCTCGGCGGTCTCGTTCGGCCCCAATCGCTGCTCGGAAAAGCAGAAGCATGATATCTTGTCAAACCACGCGCCCGACACCTCGGGGGTCACGTTATAGACCGCGACCGCCGCGGATTCGTGCGCCTCGCGGTTATGCACGCGAAAAAACACCGTCGTGGTGGCGCCGGTGCGCAACCTCACCTCAGGGGTTTCCGGTTCGAAGCTCCAATCGAGGCCGGGTGCGACATTGGCGTCGAATCGCACCGTGAACGTGCGCTGGCCCTTGACGCCCGAATTGACCTTCGCGACCTGGGTCGTCCCGGCAAAGCCGGTCGCCCGGCAGAACGCCCCGTATAGCGGAACCGCGGCGTAAGCGGCGCCGAGCATCGCCACCGCCGTGGCGCCTGCGAGCAGGGCGACGCGCAGATTCTGCTGTCTTTGTTCCCTAGGCGAACGGGTCCGCATCGCGCGCGTCACAGCATTGGTCGCAAAGCGTTCGGCCCTAGCTTGACGATCGTAATGGCGTAAAACAGCACAGCGAGAAACGCGACGCTGAGACCGATCGCCAAATTGCGGCGGCGGCGGTTACGCATTTGGTCGGCCGTAAGCGCGATGTTCGGGTGCGGCGGTCTGTCGTCCATCGGGATTCCTCTCACAGGCCCAAGCGCTCGACAAGCCCGAACCCATGCTCGACAACGAGCAGGGCGACGAGAAGAAAGAGATAGAAAATCGAATAGCCGAACAACTGCATCGCCGCCTTGTTCGCCGCGGCTCCCTCGCGAATGCAATAGACGCGCGCCGCCATCGCCACCATGCCGATTCCCGAAGCGATCGCCGCCGCGCCATAGAGGCGCCCGCCGAGACCGGTGAGCCACGGCGTCACGGCGAGCGGCGCCAACACGATCGAATAGACCAGGATCTCAAAACGCGTATGCGACGGCCCTTTGACATTGGGCATCATCGGTACGCCAGCGCGCTCGTAGTCGCGGCTTTTCACCAACGCCAGCGCCCAGAAATGCGGCGGCGTCCAGACGAATATGATCGCGAAGAGCAGCAAGCTGTCGAACGTGACGCTGCCGCTCGCCGCGGCGTAGCCGACGACGGGCGGCAAGGCCCCGGCGGCGCCGCCGATCACGATGTTTTGCGGCGTCGTGCGCTTCAGCCACATCGTGTAGATGACGACGTAGAAGAAGATCGTGAACGCGAGCAGGCCCGCGGCGAGAAGATTGGCCGCCACGGCGAGCGTCAAGATCGCGAAGAAGGCCAAGGTCAGGCCGAAGTACAGCGCCTCGCCGGGCTCGACGAGACCCGAGGGAATCGCCCGCAGTCGGGTCCTCGCCATCAACGCGTCGATGTCGGCGTCCCACCACATGTTGAGCGCCCCGGCGGCTCCCGCCCCGACCGCGATGGCCAGCAACGAGGCGAACCCGATGACGGGATGAACGCGATTGGGCGCGCATAGCATCCCCGCCAGCGCGGTGAGAACGACGAGCGACATCACCCTCGGCTTGAGCAGGGACAGGAATTCGCGCGGCCCCGCGACATAGTCGAGGGTCGCCGCGTCGAGTTGGGAACTGTCTTGGCCCAGCATGCTCATAAGGATGACTTTACTAATTCGCGCGCTCTTCCGCCGACCGCGCTACATCCCAGCCGTCCTTGCGGGACGGCTGGGCCATGAGGTCAGTGATCGAAGCCCGTGATGCGCGGCAGGGTTTCGTATTGGTGGAACGGCGGCGGCGACGGCAACGTCCATTCCAAGGTCGTCGCGCCGACCCCCCACGGATTGTCGCCGGCCACGCGCTTGGCGGCGAACGCCTCATAGACCGTGTAGAGGAAGACGAGCGTCGCCACGCCGGCGATATAGGCGCCGATCGAGGAGACGAAGTTCCACTGCCAGTACGCGTCGGGATAGTCGACATACCGACGCGGCATGCCGGCCAGACCCAGGAAGTGCTGCGGGAAGAACGTCACGTTGATGCCGACGAACAACAGCCAGAAATGCAGCTTGGCCAGCCATTCGTTGTACATGTACCCGGTCATCTTGGGGAACCAGTAATAGAATCCCGCGAAGATCGAGAACACCGCGCCGAGCGACATCGTGTAATGGAAGTGCGCGACGACATAATAGGTCTCGTGCAGCGCGCGATCGACGCCCGCGTTCGCCAGCACGACGCCGGTGACGCCGCCGACCGTGAACAGGAAGATGAACCCGATCGCCCAGAGCATCGGCGGGCGCAGCGAGATCGATCCGCCCCACATTGTCGCGATCCAGGAAAACACCTTCACGCCCGTCGGCACCGCGATGACCATCGTCGCGAAGACAAAGTAGCGCTGCGTGTTCAGCGACAGGCCCACCGTGTACATGTGGTGCGCCCAGACGAGGAAGCCGACGGCGCCGATCGCCACCATCGCATAGACCATGCCGAGATAGCCGAACACCGGCTTGCGCGAGAAGGTCGAGACGATCTGGCTGATGATGCCGAAGCCCGGCAGGATCAGGATGTAGACCTCGGGATGGCCGAAGAACCAGAACAGGTGCTGGAAGAGAATCGGATCGCCGCCGCCCGCCGGATCGAAGAAGGTCGTGCCGAAGTTGCGGTCGGTCAGCAGCATCGTGATGCCGCCCGCCAGAACCGGCAGCGCCAGGACCAGCAGGAACGCCGTCACCAGCACGGACCAGACGAACAGCGGCATGCGGTGCATCGTCATGCCCGGCGCGCGCATGTTGAAGATCGTCGTGATGAAGTTGATCGCGCCGAGAATCGACGAGGCGCCCGCCAGATGCAGCGACAGAATGACGAAATCCATCGCCGGCCCCGGCGTGCCCACCTTCGAGGAGAACGGCGGGTAGAGCACCCAGCCGCCGCCAAAGCCGTGCATGCCCGGCGACCCCTCGACGAACATCGACGTCAGCAGCAGGAGGAACGCGGCCGGCAGCAGCCAGAACGAGATGTTGTTCATGCGCGGGAACGCCATGTCGGGCGCACCGATCATCAACGGCACGAACCAATTGCCGAACCCGCCGATCAGCGCGGGCATCACCATGAAGAAGATCATGATGACCCCGTGCGCGGTGATGAACACGTTGTACATATTCTTGGCGGCGTCGAGCGATCCGTCACCCGCGAGAATTGCAGAAATCACCGGGAAGACCTTGAGACCGGGATCCATCAATTCCATGCGCATCGCGCCGGACAGCGCGGAGCCGATCAAGCCCGCCATGATGGCGAAGATCAGGTAGAGCGTGCCGATGTCCTTGTGGTTGGTCGAGAAGAGATAACGGCGCCAACCCGTGGGGTGGCCGTGCCCGTCATCCGCGTGACCGTCATCGTGTATTGCAGCGTCGGTCGCCATGAAACCTTTCCTTCGAAACTCGATGCATTCTTATCTTCGTCGCAGAATCCTGGCGACCGCGACTTATTGTCGCACCGTCGACTCGCCCACGCTCGCCACCCGAGTTGCGCTCTCCGCCGAGGCGAATTTCTTTTTCGAGCTGACGAGCCAGGCCTTGTACTCGTCATCGCTCACGACGCGGAAAACGATCGGCATGAACGCGTGGTCCTTGCCGCACAGCTTGGAGCATTGCCCGTAGTACACGCCCTCGCGGTCGGCCTTGAACCAGGTTTCGTTGAGGCGGCCGGGAACCGCGTCAACACGCACCCCGAACGACTGGACGACGAACGAGTGAATCACGTCGGTGGCGGTGACCTGCACCCGGACGACCTTATTGATCGGCACCACCGCCTCGTTATCGACCGAGAGCAGGCGAATGTCGCCGTTCTGCGGCTTCAGATCGGCGGTCTCCTTCATGTAGGAGTCGAAGGAGAAATCGCCCTGGTCCTTCGGATAGGTGTAGTTCCAATGCCATTGCGACGCCGTCACTTTGATTGTCACGTCGGCGGGCGGAATCGTCAGCTGCATCGTCAGCAATCGGAACGACGGGATCGCGATGACCACGAGGATCATGACCGGCACGATGGTCCACGCCACCTCGAGACCCGTGTGATGCGTGGTCTTCGAGGGCGTCGGGTTGGCCTTCTCGTTGAAACGCCAGACCACGTAGACGAGCAGGCCCAGGACAAAGAGCGAAATGAAGATGATTATCGGGAGCAAAATCGAATTGTGAAACCATTGGATATAGCGGGCGATGTCGGTGACCGGCGGCTGAAATCCAATCTGGCCCGGCGCAGCGTGGCCGTAAGTGACGGCCGATGCCGTCGAGCCCGAGAACAGCGCGACGAAAGCGCTCCCCCCCCACACAGCGACCGGGGGCCACTCAATTCGTCCGCATGCCTTCATATCGCGCCCCGATCCTCTTGCTCTAGCCCTGAAAACGCCTCTAGCGGCGTGTCGCCGCCGCTCCGCTTGCGTGACTTATCCGCAACACGCGCCGCATCATAGCGAATTCTCGCAGTTTGCAAACCACAAAGACGGCACAACAGCGCCCGCTCGCCACGCCGTCGCGGCTTCGGCGCCGTGTACGACAACGCGCCTTGACAGCGACAGAACTTTTGATAACCCATGGCCTCCATTTGCCAACGGCTGCGGAGTTCATGATTTTGGTGTTACCCCGCAGCGGGATCGGCGCGCCAAGCGAGACTCGCCTGGTTCGCGCTGCGATTCTTGGGCTCTGCGCGTGCATTGGGCTGTGCGTATGGACCCTGGGCGACGGTGCCGCGCCGGCTCGCGCCGCGGTCACCGACAAACATGGCGCGTGGGAGACACGCTGCGAGACGCCGCCCGGCGCCGCCACTCAACAATGCGCGATCGTCCAGAGCGTGGTCGACGAGGACAGGCCCAACATCACACTGGTCATCATCGCCCTGAAGACCGCCGACCATAAGAGTCGTTTGTTGCGCGTGATCGCGCCGCTCGGGGTGCTGATCCCGACGGGTCTCGGATTGAAGCTGGACCAGGACGATTTCGGCCGCATGAGTTTCGTGCGCTGCCTGCCCAACGGATGCGTCGCCGAGGTGGTGCTGGAAGATAAGGTTCTCGAACGAATGATGACGGCGAAAACCATGACGCTCATCCTATTCCAGACGCCCGAGGAGGGCATTGGCGTGCCGGCTTCGCTGGCCGGCTTCAAAGAAGGTTTCGAGCAATTGCCTTGACGCTCACGTCTTGCGAAAGTGAAATTCAGAAGAGATGGCCAATCCGCCACCCGGAGCGTGAATCGATGATTGCGAGCGGCTTTCCGAAGAACCTTCGAGTCCTCCTGGCTCTCAGCGGGGCGGGACTTTGCGGCGGCTGCAGTTCGATGGACAACATCATCCCGCCGATGTTGAACGCCCGGCCGGCTGCGGTGGCCACGGCCCAGCAAGGCGGCCCCGCTGATT
The DNA here is from genome assembly GCA_963813195.1 of uncultured Alphaproteobacteria bacterium. Lineage (GTDB taxonomy): Bacteria > Pseudomonadota > Alphaproteobacteria > Rhizobiales > Beijerinckiaceae > Roseiarcus. Next base: position 295,291 of record CAWEYC010000033.1, read on the forward strand.
CGGAGAAGATTGTCCGTTTGCCGATGGGCACGCAGGATCTCGACTGCCCCAAGGTCGAGGTTCAGGACAGCGGCGCCTCGCTGCGCGTCGGCGGCGCCGACAACGCCTCGGTCCGCTACCAATTCGACATCGCGCAGACGGCGCGCGAATGCGATCCCCAGGGCGCCAATTTCAGCCTCAAGGTCGGCGTTTCCGGCCACTTGGTGATCGGTCCGGCCGGTTCGCCCGGCGCGTACAGCGCGCCGTTGCGAATCACCGTGCTGAGCGGGGTCGCCCAAAAGCCGACCTATTCCAAGACCTTCAAAGTCGAGGCGAACACCGCCGACGCCGCGCAGACCACGTTCGATTTTGTTTCCGAGCCGATCATCCTGCCGCTGACGCGCACCGACCTCGCCGACGATTATTCGATCGTCATCGGTTTCGACACCGGCCACGCCCAAGCGCCGGCGCATCCGCGCAAGCGACATCACGCGCACGCGAACGACGCGCATTGACAAAGCGGTCGGCTTCAGGCTTGCTGACCCCGTCAGTTTAAGACACCCAGCGGAAGAGTCCGGAGAGGTTTGTTCTTTCCGGCGCCGAAGGCGCAACCGCCCCGGAAACGCTCAGGCCGATGGACCGTTGGGTGATGACGCTCTGGAAAGCGGCGGGCGCGACTTTCGCGCCGGTCCACCGACGGGGTAACCGCCATTCCGCGGCGGGAAATCTCTCAGGTCACGAGACAGAGGGGGCGCCGTCCGACGTTCGATCGCGCAAGGCGTTCGGGCGTCGGCTGGCCGCTCTCTTGCTCACGGCCGGTGGACCATGTCGGAATCCGAAATCCTACGCACGCCCCTTTACGAGTTGCATGTCGAGCTCGGCGCGCGGATGGCGCCGTTCGCCGGCTATGAAATGCCGATCCAATACAGCAAGGGCATCATCGCCGAGCACCAGCAGACGCGCGCTCGGGCGGGTTTGTTCGACGTGTCGCACATGGGCCAAGCGCGGCTCGACGGCCCCGATCACGCAACGACGGCGCGCGCCCTCGAGCGCCTGTGCCCGGCCGACATCCTTGGGCTCATCCCAGGGCGGCAGCGCTATTCGCAATTCCTCAATGCCGACGGCGGCGTCATCGACGACTTGATGGTGACGCGGCCCGTCGGCGCGGACGGGCAGCTGAACCTCGTGGTCAACGCGGCGCGAAAGGCGGTTGATTTCTCGCTGCTCGACGCGTCGTTGCCGCCCGACGTGCGACTGACGAGGCTCGAGGACGCTGCACTGATCGCGGTGCAGGGTCCGGCCTGCCGCGAGCGCCCTGGCGCGGTTGGCGCCGGAAAGCGAAATCACGGCGATGCCGTTCATGAGCGCGCGACCGATTCGATTTGAACGCTTCGAGACGCAGGTTTCGCGATCCGGCTACACCGGCGAAGACGGCTTCGAGATTTCTCTGTCGTCGCGAGACGCCGAGGCGTTCGCGCGCCGGTTGCTTCGCGAGAGCGAGATCGAGCCGATCGGCCTCGGCGCGCGCGATTCGCTGCGTCTCGAGGCCGGCCTCTGTCTCTACGGCCACGAACTCGACGAGACGATCGATCCCGTCGAAGCGGGGCTCACCTGGTCGATTCAGAAGCGCCGCCGCGTCGAAGGCGGATTTCCGGGCGCCGCTCGCATTCAGACCGCGCTCGCCGAGGGTCCCGCGCGCCGGAGGGTTGGAATCCGGCCTGAGGGACGCGCGCCGGCGCGCGAAGGCGCCGAGATCGTCGGCGAGTCGGGCGAACCGATCGGGCGGATCACGTCGGGGGGATTCGGCCCGAGCGTCGGCGCCCCGATCGCGATGGGCTACGTCGCAAGCCGCTACGCGCCGCATGGAACGCCGCTCTCGCTGATGGTGCGTGGCAAGCCGCTCGACGCCCGCGTCGTCCCCCTGCCCTTCCATCCGCACGCCTATTATCGCGGCTGACGATTCACTTTCAAAAGAGGAGAGAGCCGATGTCAGAAACCCGCTTCACCAAGGACCACGAATATTTCCGCGTCGACGGCGATGTCGGCACGGTCGGAATCAGCGATTACGCGCAGCAGCAATTGGGCGACGTGGTCTTCGTCGAATTGCCGGCGCTCGGCGCGAAGCTCGACAAGGGCGCGGCCGCAGCGGTTGTCGAGAGCGTCAAGGCGGCGAGCGACATATTCGCTCCTGTCTCCGGCGAGGTCGTCGCGGTCAACGGCGATGTCGACGCCGAGCCTGCCTTGATCAATCAGGATCCGGTCGGCCGAGGCTGGCTCATGAAGATCAAGATCAGCGATCCGAGCGAACTCGCCGGGCTCATGACTCAGTCTGATTACGATGCTTTCCTCAAGACTCTCGGGTAATCGCCCATGCGTTATCTCCCACTCGACGCCTCCGACCGCGCTTTGATGCTCGCGCGGATCGGCGCCTCCGACATTGACGCGCTCTTTGCCGATATTCCTGCCGACAAGCGATTGCCCGGGCTTCTCGACATGCCCGGAAGCATGAGCGAAATCGAGGTCGAGCGCGCGCTGACGCGGATGGCGGCGCGCAACGTCGCGGCCGGCTCGGCGCCGTTTTTCCTTGGCGCCGGCGCCTATCGCCACCACGTTCCCGCGAGCGTCGACCACCTTATCCAGCGATCGGAATTCCTGACCAGCTACACGCCCTATCAGCCGGAAATCGCCCAGGGGACCTTGCAGGTCCTGTTCGAATTCCAGACGCAGGTCGCGGCGTTAACCGGCATGGAGGTCGCCAACGCCTCGATGTACGACGGTTCGACCGCCTGCGCCGAGGCGATGCTGATGGCGCATCGCTTGACGCGCCGCAAAAAGGCGATTCTCTCGGGCGGCCTTCATCCGCAATATTCCGACGTCGCCGCGACGCTCGCCGGAATGGCCGGCGACGATATCGTCCGATTGCCGCTCGACGTCCGCGCCGCGGAGGACATTGGCGCGCTGATCGACGATACGACGAGCTGCGTGATCGTTCAGACGCCCGACTTTTTCGGTAATCTGCGCGATCTCGCGCCGATCGCCGCCGCCGCCCACGCCAAAGGCGCGGTGCTCATCGCCGTCTTCACCGAGGCGGTTTCGCTGGGGGCCGTCCGCTCGCCAGGGGAAATGGGCGCCGACATCGTGGTCGGCGAAGGCCAATCGATCGGCAACGCCCTCAATTTCGGCGGCCCCTATGTCGGGCTCTTCGCCACCCGTCTGAAGTATGTGCGTCAAATGCCCGGGCGTCTCGCCGGCGAGACGGTCGACGCCGACGGCCGGCGCAGTTTCGTGCTGACGCTCTCGACGCGCGAACAGCACATTCGGCGCGAGAAGGCGACCAGCAACATCTGCACCAACTCGGGCCTTTGCGCGCTCGCGTTCTCCATTCATCTGACCCTGCTGGGCGAGACCGGCTTGCGCCGCCTCGCAAAGGTCAATCACGCCCATGCGGTCGACCTCGCCGACCGCCTCGGGGCGATCAAGGGCGTGAGCGTGATCAACGAGACCTTCTTCAACGAATTCACGATCCGCACGCCGCGCGAGGCCAAGGGCCTCATCGAGGATCTCGCGCGGCGCGGCGTGATCGGCGGCCTGCCGGTTTCGCGCCTTGCGCCGGACGCCGGGCTCGACGACCTCATCGTGGTCGCCGCGACGGAACTCGCCAGCGCCGCGGATCGGGCGGCCTACGCGGCCGCGCTGGCGCAATGCCTGTGAGCCGCGTAGCGCTCGTCGAATCATGGAGAGACCGATGAACATCCAAGGCCGCCCCACCCGACCGACCTCGGCAGGCTCGGCGCACCGCAGTTCCTTCACCGGCAATCGCGCGCTCGATATGGAGGAGGCGCTGATCTTCGAGAGCGGGCGGCTGGACGCCACCGGGGTCGATATCGAAGAGCCGGCGCCCTTCGCCTCGCGGCTCGGCGGCCTCGCGCGCACCGGCGAGATCGGCCTGCCCGGGCTCGCCGAGCCGGAGACCGTGCGCCATTACGTGCGCCTGTCGCGGAACAATTATTCGATCGACGCCGGGCTCTACCCGCTCGGCTCCTGCACGATGAAGCACAACCCGCGCCTCAACGAGAAAATGGCGCGCCTGCCGGGCTTCGGCGACATCCACCCGCTGCAGCCGATCTCCACCGTTCAGGGCGCGCTCGAATTGATCGACACGCTCGCGCACAAGCTCCTCACGATGACCGGCATGAGCGCCGTCGCGATGTCGCCGAAGGCCGGCGCGCACGGCGAACTGTGCGGCATGATGACGATCAAGGCGGCGATCGCGGCGCGCGGCGAGGAAAAGACGCGCAACGTCGTGCTCGTTCCGGACTCCGCTCACGGCACCAATCCGGCGACCGCGGCGCTCATCGGCTTCTCCGTGCGCGCCGTGCCCGCCGGCGCCGACGGCGTGGTGAGCGCGCAAAGCGTGCGCGCGGCGCTCGGACCGGATGTCGCCGCCATCATGCTCACCAATCCCAACACTTGCGGGCTGTTCGAACGCGAAATCGTGGCGATCGCCGACGCGCTGCACGAGGCCGGGGCGTATTTCTACTGCGACGGCGCGAACTTCAACGCGGTCGTCGGCAAGACGCGGCCCGGCGATCTCGGCGTCGACGCGATGCACATCAACTTGCACAAGACGTTCTCGACGCCGCACGGCGGCGGCGGGCCGGGCGCCGGCCCCGTGGTCTTGTCGGATCGCCTCGCCCCCTTCGCTCCGGTCCCGTACGTCGTCAGGGGCGACGAAGGGCTGACGTTCGTCGAACAAAGCGAAGGCGGCCCGGCGTTCGGACGGATGAGCGCCTTCCACGGCCAGATGGGCATGTTCGTGCGGGCGCTCGCGTTCATATTGTCGCATGGCGCGGACGGACTGCGGCAGGCTTCCGAAGACGCAGTCCTCTCCGCCAACTACATTCGGGCCTCGCTCGAGGATTTGATGTCGGCGCCGTTTGGCGCGCGAACGTGCATGCACGAGGTCCTGTTCGACGACCGCTGGCTGAAGGACACGGGACTGACGACGCTCGACTTCGCCAAGGCGATGATCGACGAGGGCTATCATCCGATGACGGTCTATTTCCCGCTCGTGGTTCACGGCGCGATGCTGATCGAGCCGACAGAATCGGAGTCGAAGGCCAGCCTCGATCTGTTCATCATGACATTGCGGGATTTGGCGATGAGCGCGCTGGCGGGCGAGCGCGAGCGATTCGTCGATGCGCCGCACGAAGCCCCGCGCCGACGCCTCGACGAAACACGCGCCGCGCGTCAGCCGATTCTGCGTTGGGAAAAGCCCGCTCCGGCGTGAGCGGGCATAAGAATCCGCCGGTGTGGCGGCATTGCCAGCTTGGCGCCGGACGCGCTTGCCCGCATACTGCCGCAATGTGGATTGAACCGGCGAGAAAGGCCGCGGGATGATCGTTAACGGGATTGCCCGAACGGGGTTCGTGATCGTCGCAAGCTTGTCGCTTCTCGCAGGTCCCCTGTTTCTCGCGCCGGCCCAGGCGCAGCAGGCGCCGGCCGCGGCGACCGCATCGCCGGCGGCGTCCGCCTCGCCGACGACAGCCGCCAGCCCGACCCCGGCTGCTTCCACGGCGCCCGCCGTCGCGACGCCTTCGCCGACCCCGAGCCCAGCGGCCATCGCAAATCCTTCGCCCAGCCCGTCTCCTTCGCCATCGCCGGGCGCGACGCCTGCCAACACCGATGCGAATACCGGCGAGGGCGCCTCGATGGGAGAGACGCTCGAACTTGTCGCCGGTCCAGCCGCGACAGTCGAGGGAAAGGCCAATCGCGATGAGGTCTACGGCGCCATCACCGGCTCGATCGACCTGATCCGAAGCGAGGTCGCCAAGGCCGGGCTCAAGCCCGCCGGCCCGCCGATCGCCGTGTTTCTGGAAGCGGACGACGTCGGATTCAAGTATCGCGCCGAGATTCCGCTCGAATCGGTCCCGGACGGCAAGACCGCGCTCTCCGACGCGGTCAAGATAGGTCTGACGCCGGTCGGCAAAGCGATGCGCTTCGAGCATCGCGGCGCATACGACGATATCGACGGCACGTACGAGGCGATCACCGCTTACCTCGACGAAAAAGGCATCGATGCACAGGATCTGTTCGTCGAGAAGTATCTGAACGATGTCAAGGCGCCCGACGACCCGAACCTGCAGGTCGACATTTTCGTCATGCTGAAATGAGAGACGTCGCGGCGGCGGTCGTTTTCGACCTCGACGGCACGCTCACCGACTCCGGGCCCGGCATCATACGGTCGACGCGTCTGGCGCTCGAGCGCCTGAACGCCGCCGAGGGAATCGATCGGCCGGTCCCAGACGCCGCCGATCTGAGCTGGATCATCGGGCCGCCTTTGCAGGAGAGCTTCGCCAAGCTCGTCGGCGCCGACCGCGCGCAGGCCCTGCTCCGCCTCTATCGCGAGCGCTACGGGAGCGTCGGCCTGTTCGAGAATTCGCTCTACGACGGCGTCGTTGAAGCGCTCGATCGCTTGACGGCGCTTGGCTATCGCCTGTTCGTCGCGACCTCGAAAGTCGAACCTTACGCCCGTCGCATTCTCGACCACTTCGGTCTGACCAAATACTTCATCCAGATTTACGGCGCCGAAATGGATGGGCGGCGTTCCGCCAAAAGCGAATTGCTGGCCTATCTCCTGGGCCGCGAGCGCATCGTCGCGAACCAACGCGTCGTCATGATCGGCGACCGGCGGCACGACGCTCTGGGCGCACGCACCGTCGGCATTCCCGCGATCGGCGCGCTGTGGGGCTATGGCGACGCGGAGGAACTCGCCGGCGCCGGGGCCGATCCGTTGATTGACGCCCCGCGGCAGATCCCCGCCGCGGTCGCCGCCGTTTTCGCGCGAATGGAATAGCGCCGCGGCGTCAGGTGTGGCCGGCGACCGCTTTGGGTTGATAAGGCTCCTCCAGCCGCGCGATGGTCCTCGCGTCGAGCTTCAGCGACAGCGCCGCCACCGCGTCCTCGAGATGATGCGGCTTCGAGGCGCCGACGATCGGCGCGGTCACGTAGGGTTTGGCGAGGACCCAGGCGAGCGCCACGATCGCCGGCTTCACGCCGTGCTTCTCGGCAACCTCGCCGACCCGGCGCCGAATCGCCTCGTCCTGGCGCGAACCGAGCCCGAGCTGGCGCGTATAGGCGTCGGTCCGCCCACGCACCGTCGCCGCGCCTTCGCCCACTCCCGAGCCCGCGAGATAGCCGCGCGCCAGGGGCGACCAGGGAATGACCGCAATGCCCTGATCGGCGCAGAATTTCATCATCTCGCGTTCTTCTTCGCGGTAGACGAGATTGTAGAAGTTCTGCATCGACACGAATTCGGCTTGGCCGCGCTCCCGCGCCACCGAGATCATGCGCGCGAATTGCCACGTCCACATCGACGACGCCCCGACGTAGAGCGCCTTGCCGGCGCGCACGACGTCGCTCAAGGCCTCGACCGTCTCCTCGATCGGCGTGTCGTAGTCGAAGCGATGGATCTGATAGAGATCGACATAGTCCGTGCCGAGGCGTTTCAGCGAAGCGTCGATACCCTCCATGATATGCTTGCGCGACAGACCGCCGGCGTTCGGACCCGACCCCATCGGGTTGAACACCTTGGTCGCAATCACCACTTCGTCGCGCTTGGCGAAATCCTTGATCGCGCGGCCTAAAACTTCCTCGCTCGCGCCGACCGAATACATATCGGCGGTGTCGAAGAAGTTGACGCCCAGCTCCAGAGCCCGCTTGATGAAGGGCCGCGAAGCCTCCTCGTCCAGCACCCAGTCCCGCCATTTCGACGAGCCGTAAGTCATGCAGCCGAGGCAGAGCCTCGAAACCTTCATGCCGGTCTTGCCAAATCGCACGTAATCCATTGTTCTTCGCCTTGTTGATGATTGCCGCTTGCCGGGGCGCTGAGCGAGGGAAGCTGCGCAATTCGGCGCGAAAGTCAATCGCGGCGGCCAGATCCCGGTTTCACGAGGGCGTGTTCGCGGCCGCCTTGGAGCTCGCCCACGGCGATGCGATCAAAGACTCGCGGCGGCGCGCGCCGCCTGGTCGTACTGGCCCGAAAGGGCGCGCAGGCGCGCCGCCATTTTCGACAGCCGTTTCTCCTCGAAGCCCATCGTCTTGACCGGCTCGACCAGCAGCCGCTCGCGAATTTCGCGATAGAGCCCGCAAGCCGCCTCGCCGCGCTCGGTCACCGCGACAATCTTCTCCTTGGCGATGATTTCGCTTTTCACCAACCCGAGGCGCTCCAGTTTCTTGATCGCGTAGGCGACGAGATGCGTGTCCTCGATGTTGAGGACGAGGCAGATGTCGGCTTGGCGCTTGCCTCGCCCCCGGTGATTGATCGAATGCAGGACCATGATGTCGGTCGACGACAGATCGGGAAAACCGGCGGCGGCCATTGCGCGCGCGATCCAGCGCAGAAAGGCGTGGCTGGCGAGGATGAGGCCGAATTCGAATTCCGACAGCGCGGGACTGGCGCCGGCGGCCAGATGCGCCGAGGAAACGATGGGACCGACGCCTTGCGGCGCCGCCGGCGAGTCGTCCGCCGATTTGGCCATGAGCGTCCCCCCCGGTCTGTTGCGATGTCGATAATTTATCGATAACTTGTCATCAAAGTCAAATTGAGCTGGCGGCTTTGCCAGGATCTGCGGGAGTTCAGTGTGACGGAAGGCGCTTCACGGGGAACGGGCGGCAAGTCGGCGCCAAGCCGTTGGGATTTCTGGGTCGATCGGGGTGGCACGTTCACCGACGTCATCGGCCGCGATCCGCAGGGGCGCCTTCACGCGCGAAAGCTCCTTTCTGACAGCCCCGCCTACGACGACGCCGCCGTCCAGGCGATTCGCGATCTCCTGCGCCTCGCGCCCGGCGCCGCGATCCCCGAAGGCGCGATCGGCGTCGTCAAGATGGGCACCACGGTCGCCACCAACGCGTTGCTCGAGCGCCGCGGCGAGCGCACGCTCCTGGTGACGACCAAAGGCTTTCGCGACGCCCTCGAGATCGGCTATCAGGCGCGCCCGAAGATTTTCGCCCGCAACATCGTCAAGCCGGAGCAGCTCTATTCCGGCGTGATGGAGATCGCCGAGCGGACGCTGGCCGACGGAACCGTCGAAAGCGCGCCCGACCTCGAAGCCGTTCGCGCCGAACTCGCCGGCGCCAAGGCGCAGGGCTTCGAGGCCGTCGCCATCGTCTTCATCCACGCCTATCGCTATCCCGAGCACGAACGACAGGTGGCGGCGGTCGCGCGCGCGCTCGGCTTCGCACAAGTCTCGGTCAGCCACGAATGCTCGCCGCTGATCAAGCTGGTCGGGCGCGGCGACACGACGGTCGTCGACGCCTATCTCTCGCCGATTCTGTCGCGCTACGTCGCCAGTGTGTCGCAGGCGCTCGATTCCAAGCGAACCGGCGCGCGCGTGATGTTCATGATGTCGTCGGGGGGCCTCACGGCCGCCGAGCTCTTCGCCGGCAAGGACGCGATCCTCTCCGGGCCGGCGGGCGGCGTCGTGGCGATGGCGCAGACCGGGCGAAGCGCCGGATTTGGCGAGGTGATCGGGTTCGACATGGGCGGAACCTCCACCGACGTCGCGCATTTCGACGGAACCTATGAACGCGCTTTCGAGACCGAGGTGGCGGGCGTGCGCATGCGCGCGCCGATGATGATGATCAACACGGTCGCCGCCGGCGGCGGCTCGATCCTGCATTTCGACGGCGCGCGCTTTCGCGTCGGACCGGATTCGGCGGGCGCCGACCCCGGACCGAAATGCTATCGCCGCGGCGGCCCGCTCGCGATCACCGACGCCAACCTCATGGCCGGCAAGCTGATCCCCGACCATTTTCCCAAGATTTTCGGCCCCTCGCAGGACCAGCCGCTCGACGCGGGAAGCGTGCGCGAGGCCTTCGAAGCGCTGGCGCGCGAAGTCGGCGACGGACGCAGCGCCGAAGAGGTCGCGGACGGCTTCATCGCCATCGCCGTCGCCAAAATGGCGGAGGCGATCAAGAAGATATCGGTCGCGCGCGGCTACGACGTGACGCGCTATGCGCTGAATTGTTTCGGCGGCGCGGGTGGCCAGCACGCTTGCGACGTCGCTGACGCCCTGGCGATCAAGACGGTGCTGATCCATCCGCTCTCCTCGCTGCTCTCGGCCTATGGCATGGGGCTCGCCGACATCAGCGCCCATCGCAGTCAGGGCGTCGAAGAACCGTTCAATGAAGACGCGCTGGCGCGGCTCGCCGGCCTCGTCGACAGGCTGGGCGAGGAAGCGGCGAAGGAGGTGACGGGACAGGGCGTCGCGCCCGCGGACGTCAAGCTGCGCCCGCGCGCGCAATTGCGCTACGCCGGCTCCGACACCGCGCTCGAAATCGAATGGCGCAGCCTCGCCGCGATGCGTCGCGCCTTCGAGAAAGCGCACAAGGCGCGCTTCGGCTTCATCGACCGCTCCAAGGCGCTGGTCATCGAGGCGGTCAATGTCGAGGCGATCGGCGGCGCGGCGCGATTTTCGGAACGCGCGCGCAAAATTGAACCGGCCGCCGCGCCAATTCCCGAGCGCGCCGCGCGATTCTTCTCCAACGGCGCCTGGCGCGACGCCGAAGTGTTCGTTCGCGAGCAAATTCCGCTCGGCGCGCATATCGCCGGCCCCGCCCTGATCATCGAACCGCACCAGACGATCGTCATCGAAGAGGGTTGGCGCGCCGAGATCACGCCGAAGAACCACGTCGTGCTGCGGCGGGTGAAAGCGGCGGCGCGCCGCGACGCGATCGGCGCCAAGGTCGATCCCGTCATGCTGGAGATCTTCAACAATCTCTTCATGTCGATCGCCGAGCAGATGGGCGTGACGCTGCAGAACACCGCCTATTCCGTCAACATCAAGGAGCGCCTCGATTTTTCTTGCGCGGTGTTCGATGCGCAGGGTCTTCTCGTTGCCAATGCGCCGCACATGCCGGTGCACCTCGGCTCGATGGATCGATCGGTCGAGACGATCATCCGCTTGAACGAAGGCCGCATCCGCGCCGGCGACGTCTTCGCGCTGAACGCGCCCTACAACGGCGGCACGCATCTGCCTGACATCACCGTCTGCACGCCGGTGTTCGACGAAGCGGGAAAGACGATCCTGTTCTGGACGGCCTCGCGCGGCCATCACGCCGACGTCGGCGGAATCGCGCCGGGATCGATGAGCCCGCGCGCCACCAACATCCTCGAGGAAGGCGTCTACATCGACAATTTCCTGCTCGTCGATCGCGGCCGCTTTTGCGAGAAGGAGCTCTACGAACTGCTGGGGAGCGGCCCCTACCCCGCGCGCAACCCGCTGCAGAACGTCAACGATCTCAAGGCGCAGATCGCCGCAAACGAGAAGGGCGCGCAAGAAATCCGGCGCATGGTCGAGACCTTCTCGCTGGCGACGGTGCAAGCGTACATGGGCCACGTCCAGGACAATGCCGCCGAAAGCGTGCGCCGCGTGATCGACCGGCTGAAGGATAGCGAATTCTCCACCGAGACCGACCAGGGCGCCGTGATCAAGGTGAAGATCTCGGTCGATCGGCAGGCGCGCGAGGCGACGGTGGATTTCACCGGCACGTCGCCGCAGCAGTCGACCAACTTCAACGCGCCCGAACCGGTGGCCCGCGCGGCCGTGCTCTACGTCTTCCGCGTCATGGTCGAGGACGAAATTCCGATGAACGCGGGGTGCCTGAGGCCGATCCGCATCATCATCCCCGACGGCTCCATGCTCTCGCCCCACTATCCCGCGGCGGTGGTCGCCGGCAACGTCGAAACATCGCAATATGTGACCGACACGTTGTTCGGCGCGCTCGGCGCGCTCGGCTCGGCCCAGAGCACGATGAACAATCTGACCTTCGGCGACGCGCGCTATCAATATTACGAGACGATCTGCTCGGGCGCGCCGGCGGGTCCCGGCTTTAATGGCGCAAGCGGCGTGCACACCCACATGACCAATTCGCGCTTGACCGACCCGGAAGTTCTCGAATTGCGCTTTCCCGTCGTGCTCGAGGATTTCCGCATCCGCCGCGGCTCGGGCGGCAAGGGCCGCTGGAACGCCGGCGACGGAACGCTGCGCCGCCTTCGCTTCCGCGAAGGCATGGAGCTGGCGCTGCTCACCGGGCACCGCCGCGTGGCGAATTTCGGCATGGAGGGCGGCGAACCGGGGGAACTCGGGCGCAACATTGTGCGGCGCAACGATGGTCGGCTTGAAGAGCTGCCCGGCTGCGCGCAGACAGTGCTGGAGGCGGGCGAGGCGATCGAGATCAGGACGCCGACCGGCGGGGGGTGGGGGAAGAACGGGTGAAGGGGGGTGGGGGTGTTGCGGCGACAGGTTCAGGACGCCTGTTCGAACGCAAGGAGTGAAACCGCCCTCTGCGCTCCGCCAATCCTCGGCGGCCGAAGGTGCCATTTCCCCGGGCAGCGCTACAACATGCAGCATCTCAACGGCGGCGCGCCCCTTCTCCCGCGAGCGGGAGAAGGTGGCCGGCGGAGCCGGCGGATGAAGGCGGGTGCGGAGCGCGACGCAGCGCGATTTCCCCGGGCAGCGCTACAACATGCAGCATCTCAACGGCGGCGCGCCCCTTCTCCCGCGAGCGGGAGAAGGTGGCCGGCGGAGCCGGCCGGATGAGGGCGGTGTTGCGGAGCGCGACCGCTTACGCGCCGTCGTACGCTATTGGCGGCAAGAGCGCGCCACTCGGCCACGCAATCCTTTGTCATATCGCCCCGCGCTACGCACCTATCCCAGGCGCAATTCGTAGAGAAGCATCAACTCGATATAGAATGAGCGCTCAACGGCGAGGCGAGCGCGGAAACCGGCTTCATTGATCAGCCGGCCAAACAAGTCGAGATCGGAATCCGACGACACCATCAAGTACAGGCAGCCATCGGGCTTGAGCCGTTCGCGCGCTTGGTTGAACAAGGCCGCCACATTGCGATATTGCGGACCGGCGTGCCATCCACTGTCAGCGAGATCGCGCGGCTCGCCGGCGTGCTTGGGCGGACTTGATAGAATTATGTCGAAAGAGCGGGTGCGGCGGAACGTCCAGCGACCGAAGATAGCCATACAGGCGGCCGTGACACGGTCGCCAAAACCATTCGCGCTGTGCGTTCATTTCATGCGCAACGCCCTGGTCCATGCCGGAAAGACCCAGCGCCGCGTGGTCTCGGCCTTCGTCGGCACGGCTTTCGCCCAAGACGACGAGGCCGCCGCCAAGACCCAGTGGCGTCAGGTCGCTGATCATTTGAGGCCCCGCGTGCCCAAACTCGCCGCCTTCATGGATGCGGCCGAGACCGACGTCTTAGCCTACATGTCCTTCCCCAAGGATCACCGCACAAAGATTCATTCCAACAATCCGATCGAGCGGCTGAACGGCGAAATCAAGCGGCGCACCGAGGTCGTCGGTATCTTCCCACGACGCGGACAGCACCGCATTCGGCATTGATGTCGAGAGCCAAAACGCTTGCTGCGCGCAGCGCGAGCCGCCGCAAGAGCGAGAATGCCGGAGCCGGCGTGCCGACGTCCGCGACGCTTTTGCCTCTAGATCCAACCCGTCGATAAACTCGGCGAAATACTCGCTGCTGAGGAAAAAGCGCGGATGGAACACCGTCGGTCGTACCCGAAGGCGAAAGCCCGCCGCCCGGGTGGTTTGGATGCCTCGGCGGTTGAGAATGAGATGATAGGAAAAGAAAAAGATGAAGCGACGCATAAGCGGCGGATTGGCCCGTGTGGCGTCCCCGGCCGGTCGAGACCGGTCGCCGAGAGGCTTCGAGACTCGTCGTCCCCTTCGAGTGCGAGTTTTGGTGCATGTCGCACGCATTCTGTACTGACGAAGCCCGCAAGGCAATGCAGCAGGAATGCCGGCCGTTTTCCAACTGCTCGCTTCGTCAGGGACGGTTCGGATGGCGGGGGGTAACGGCGGGCGTAGCCGGCCGCCCCGGCGACGAGAAAACGGACGCGATGGCCTTTTCATGTCGCTCAACACTGTTTTGGGATTCCCTACGCGATCGCCATCTCGCTTCGCTCGATCTCCCCTCATCTGTCGGCTCCGCCGACATCTTCTCCCGCGAGCGGGAGAAGGGGTGCGGTCGAGCCTCGCTTGCGGTCCGTTCCGACTTGAACTAGACTAACTCAACTTAGTCCATCGACGGGCCCATGGAAACCTTCAACATCCACCACGCCAAGACCCACCTGTCGCGCCTTGTCGAAAAGGCGGCGAAGGGCGAGGCGTTCATCATCGCCAAGGCGGGCAAGCCGCTCGTAAAGGTCGTGCCGTTGGAAGAGCCCACGCCGCGCGAAATCACGCCATTCGGATTCTTGAAAGGTCAGTTCAAGATCCCGGACGATTTCGACCGCATGAACGAGACTGAGATTCAACACATGTTCGAGGGCAAAGCTTGAGACTGCTGCTCGACTCGCATCTGCTTCTCTGGGCTGCGTCCGACCCGGAGCGAATCTCCACGGACGCTCGCGATTTGATCGCGGCGAGCGAACGTTACTTCAGCGCCGCAAGCCTTTGGGAGTTGGCGATCAAGTGCGCGCTGGGAAGGAGGGATTTTGTCGTTGACATCGCCGCACTGTACGCGGGACTGCGCGACAACCAATATGGCGAGCTCCCGGTCACCAGCGCCCACGCGCTTTTCACGACCAGTCTGCCGCCGATCCACAAAGACCCCTTCGATCGCATCCTGGTCGCCCAGGCCGCCCTCGAAGGTCTAACTCTTTTGACCGCCGATTCGACAGTCGCACAATATGGAGCTGCGGTTCGCTTGGTGTAGGCCGCAATGCGAGCCCGGCGCGCTCGTTTCAGTAATCTCTTTCTATAATTCAGAAATCGTGATATGCTGTTTCTATTGTTGCCCCGCGGCTCGGGTGGAGTCTTGGCCGGCTGACGGACGGCGGCGATCAGCGCGGATGCGCAAGGGAATGCGAACGGCGCCGCGCGGGACAGAAAATGGCGCCCAACCCGTTGAAATCCCCAGCGCGAGACACGGATCGACATTTCGCGGCCCGGAGCGGGCGACTACCCCCGCCCCATCGCATAGAACTCGTCGTTCGGCCGAATGCTGGCGACATTCGCCAGCCGGTTCGACATCGCAAAGAACGCCGCGATGGCCGCGATGTCCCAGACATCCTCCGGCGTGAAGCCATGCTCCTTAGCGCCTTGATGTCGGCGTCGTCGACCTCGTGCGAACGGGTCGCGACGGCAAGCGCGAAATCGAGCATCGCCTTGTGTTTGGCCGAGATGTCCGCCTTGCGATAGTTGATCGCAATCTGATCGGCGACCAGCGGGCTCTTGGCGCGAATGCGCAGGATGGCGCCGTGGGCGACGACGCAATAATGGCACTGGTTGACCGCCGAGGTCGCCACCACGATCATCTCGCGCTCGGCCTTGCTGAGGCCGCCGGGGCTTCTCCATCAGCGCGTCGTGATAGGCGAAGAAGGCGCGAAATTCGTCCGGGCGCCGCGCCAGCACGAAGAACACGTTCGGCACGAAGCCCGATTTCTCCTGCACTTGCACGATCCGCTCGCGAATGTCCTCGGGCGCATCGACGAGATCGGGGACGGAAAAACGGCTGATCGGCTTGGCGCTCATGACGTTGGCTCCACGGGGCGGCGAAGCCTAACACGAGTCCGCGGCGCCCTACAGGCGATCGACGGTCGCGCTCGGCGCCTGGCTTTTGCCACCCAGCCGGCGCGACGGTAACAAGGCGGCGGCGCAAGCCTACCTTGCGCGTCGCCGCGGAGCGTGACCATGCAATTGGGCGTCTACACATTCGTCGAGACCGAGCGCGATTCTGTCACCGGGCGGCCGGTCCATGTCGAGCGAACGCTCGCCGAAACGATCGCGGAGATCGAACTTGCCGACCGCGTCGGGCTCGACGTCTTCGCGCTCGGCGAACATCATCGTCCCGACTACGCGATTTCCTCGCCGGCGGTGGCGCTCGCCTACGCTGCGGCGCGCACCAAGACCATCCACCTCTCCAGCGCCGTGACGGTGCTGAGTTCCGACGACCCCGTGCGTGTTTATCAGCAATTCGCAACGCTCGATCTGCTGTCGAACGGCCGCGCCGAAATCATGGCCGGGCGCGGCTCGTTCATCGAGTCGTTTCCCCTGTTCGGCTACGATCTCAACGACTACGACGAATTGTTCGCCGAGAAGCTCGATCTCCTGCTCGCCATCCGCGCCAACGAGCGCGTGACCTGGGACGGGCGCCATCGATCGCCGCTGAAGGGGCTCGGCGTTTATCCTCGGGCGTTGCAAAATCCCCTGCCCGTGTGGATCGCGGTCGGCGGCACGCCGCAATCCGTCGCGCGCGCGGGGCTGCTGGGCCTGCCGCTCGCGCTGGCGATCATCGGCGGCGAGCCGGAGCGTTTCGCGCCGCTCGCCCGGCTCCATCGAGAGGCCGCCGCTCAAGCCGGACACGACCCGCGAAGCCTGGCGCTCGGCATCAATGGCCACGGTTTTCTCGCCGATACGACCCAGGCGGCGATCGATGCTTTCCACCAGCCCTACGTCGAGACAATGGCGCGCATCGGGCGCGAGCGGGGTTGGCCGGGGATGACGCGCGCCCAATTCGATCACGGGCGCTCGCCCAAGGGCCATCTGACGGTCGGAACGCCGGAGGAAGCGATCGCCAAGATCCTCGCGCAACACGCGATTTTCGGCCACCAGCGATATCTGATGCAGATGCGCGTCGACGCGATGCCGCACGAGGCGATCATGCGCTCGATCGAGCTCTTCGGAACCGTCGTCGCGCCAGCGGTGCGCGAGGCGATCGCTCGGCAGGCCTAGCCCTCAGCTTCGGATCGGTTCATGCGCGAGCGCGGCCCGCAGGAAATAATAGAGCCCCGCCAGCGCGCAGAGAATGAACACCGCTTCGAGAGCGTGGGTCAGCATTTCCCCGAGTTGAAAAAGCCCGCCGATCGCCCATCCCGCGGCGCCGCCCGCGCCGACGAGTTCGGTGCCGACGAGCACGGCGACGCTGGCGAGCGTCGTCGCGTTGGTCCAATTGATGCGGGCGTCGGCAGCCACGGGAACTCCAGCCTTTGCGAGAACCGCCCGCCACTATACCATACCGGCGCCGCGCGCAACTTTGTCGCGCCTCGTCGTCCTCCAGCCCCGAGCCATCCCGTGAACGACACTGCCCAGTTTTCTCATGCCGCCGTCGCCGCCCCGCACGCCCTGGCCGCGGCGGCGGGGCGCGACATTCTCGCGCAAGGCGGCGACGCGATCGAGGCCATGGTCGCGATGGCCGCGACGATCGCCGTCGTCTATCCCCATATGAACGCGATCGGCGGCGACGGCTTTTGGCTCATTCGCGAGCGCGGCGGTCGCGTTCGCGCGATCGAAGCCTGCGGCTACGCCGGCGAGCGCGCGACGATCGCGAACTACGGCGCCCACGAATTCGAGACCATTCCGACACGCGGGCCGATGGCGGCGCTGACCGTCCCCGGCGCGATCGGCGGCTGGATGGCGGCGCTCGAACTGTCGAAGGCGCTCGGCGGACGCCTGCCGTTGAGGACGCTGCTGGAGAGCGCCGAACGGCGCGCGCGCGAGGGCTACGCCGTCTCCGCTTCGGAGGCGCGCTACGACCCGATGAGCGATCCGGCCCTCCTCGCGGCGCCCGGTTTCGCGGCGACCTATCTGATCGACGGCAAGCGCGCCGAGGCCGGCGCGATGCGGCGTACGCCAGCCCTCGCCGAAACGCTCGGTCAACTCGCGCACGCGGGGCTCGCGGACTTCTACCGCGGCGATATCGGACGCGAGATCGCCGCCGACCTGGAGCGCATCGGTTCGCCGGTGACGCGGGGCGATCTCACCCGCTTTCAGGCCGCATGGCGCGAGCCGCTGTCGCTGCGCGTCGGCAAGGCGACGCTCTACAACACGCCCGCGCCGACGCAGGGCCTCGCTTCACTGGTCCTGCTCGGCCTCTACGAGCGGCTCGCCGTTCGCGGCCTCGATGGCTTCGCCCATTCGCATGCGCTGATCGAAGCCGCCAAGCGCGCGCTGACGATCCGCAACGAGGCCTGCGTCGACTTCGCCCACGCCACGCAGGATTTCGCCGCGCTCCTGTCGCCTCCCTGGTTGGATCGCCAGGCCGCGCGGATCGACATGAAGCGCGCCGCTCCCTGGCCTTTGCCGCCGGACCAGGGCGACACGGTCTGGATGGGCGCGATCGACGGCGACGGGCTCGCGGTCTCCTTCATCCAGTCGGTCTATTGGGAATTCGGCTCGGGCTGCGTCCTGCCGCGAACCGGCGTCACGATGCAGAATCGCGGCCTGGCGTTTTCCCTGGATCGCGGCGCGCGCAACCCGCTGACGCCGGGACGGCGGCCGTTCCACACCCTCAATCCGCCGATTGCCGTTTTCGACGACGGCCGGGTTCTTTCCTACGGCGCGATGGGCGGCGACGGACAACCGCAATTCCAGGCGCAAGTCTTCTCGCGCATCGCCGCCGGCCGGACGTTGGCCGATGCCGTCAGCGCGCCGCGCTTCCTGTTCGGCCGCGCCTGGGGCGCCGGCGCGACGAGCGTCAAGCTGGAAGAGGGTTACGACGACGCAGTCGCCTCCGCGCTGGCCAGAGCCGGTCACGAAATCGAATGGCGCGGCCCCGCCATGCGCGATCTCTTCGGGCACGCCGGCGCCGTGTTGCATGGTCCCAAGGGCGGCGTCGCCGCGGTGCACGATCCGCGCTCCGACGGCGGCGCCGAAGGCTTTTGAGGCGACATCGTCCGAGGACCGCGCTCGCCGCGTTCGATGACGGATTTACGACGGAATTCGGCGCCGCCACGCTATTGACGGCGCGCGCGCGGCTTGCTTTTAAGCGCCGCGCCGGACGCATGGCGTCCCCTGCCCGCCCTAACGGAGAACGACGCCATGACCCACTGGCCCCGCCACGCGCGTATCGACGGTCCCATCGTGATGATCGGCTTCGGCTCGATCGGCAAGGGAACCTTGCCGCTGATCGAACGCCACTTCGACTACGACAAGGATCGGTTCGTCGTCATCGATCCCGATGGCTCGGACCGCAAGCTGCTCGACGAACGCGGCATCCGTTTCGTCCACATGGGGATCACGCGCGACAACTATCGCGACGTGCTGGGCAAATATCTCACCGCCGGCGAGGGCCAGGGCTTCTGCGTCAATCTCTCGGTCGACACCTCCTCGCTCGACATCATGCGCTACTGCCGCGAGATCGGGGCGCTCTACATCGACACCGTCGTCGAGCCGTGGACCGGTTTCTATTTCGACAGGAACCTCGGCCCGGAAGCGCGCTCCAATTACGCGCTGCGCGAAACGGTGCTCGCCGAGCGGCGCGTCAATCCCGGCGGCGTGACCGCCGTCTCCTGCTGCGGCGCCAATCCCGGCATGGTCTCCTGGTTCGTCAAGCAGGCGCTGGTCAATCTCGCCGCCGACCTCGGCGAGGCGACCGGCGAGCCCAAGTCGCGCGAGGATTGGGGCCGCCTCGCCCAGCGGCTCGGCGTCAAGGGCGTGCACATCGCCGAACGCGACACGCAGCGCGCCAAGAGCCCGAAGCCGCGGGGCGTCTTCGTCAACACCTGGTCGATCGAGGGCTTCATCTCCGAGGGCATGCAGCCGGCCGAGCTCGGCTGGGGCACGCACGAGCAATGGACCCCCGCCAACGCCGGCTTCCACAGAAAAGGCTGCGGCGCGGCGATCTATCTCAATCAGCCCGGCGCCAACACCCGCGTGCGCTCGTGGACGCCGACCGCGCTCGGGCAGTTCGGTTTCCTCGTCACCCACAACGAGGCGATCTCGATCGCCGATTATTACACCGTGCGCGACGACGAGGGCGCGGCGGTCTATCGCCCGACCTGCCATTACGCCTACCACCCTTGCGACGACGCTGTGCTCAGCTTGCACGAATTGTTCGGCCGCGCCGGCGAGCCGCAGAAGGAACACCGCATCCTCCGCGAAGCCGACATTCTCGACGGCATCGACGAACTCGGCGTGCTGCTCTACGGCCACAAGCGCAACGCCTATTGGTACGGCTCGCAATTGTCGGTCGAGGAGACCCGCGCCATAGCGCCCTATCAGAACGCCACCGGCATGCAGGTCACCTCGGCGGTGCTCGCCGGCATGGTCTGGGCGTTGGAAAATCCGAACGCCGGCATCGTCGAGGCCGACGAAATGGACTATCGCCGCTGCCTCGAAGTCCAGGCGCCCTATCTCGGTCCGGTGGTCGGCGTCTACACCGACTGGACGCCGCTGACCGGCCGGCCGGGCCTCTTCCCCGAGGACATCGACACGTCCGACCCCTGGCAGTTCCGCAACGTGCTGGTGCGCTAGGGCGGCCAATTCCTACCGCATTTCCCCTTCCTTCAAGGGGTTGCGGGGCGGATAATTTCCTCGGCCTCGTCGCGCGCCGGCTTCGGCAACAGCAGCTCGCGCGTCGGGGCGGCGATTTGCGGCGGCGCGGCCGCGATCTCGGCCCGGCCGAAACCGTGATAGCGGTCAAGTTCGCCGGTGAGCCTGATCACCCGATCCATCGCCTTGAGATCGCCCTCCATCATCATCGTATGGGCGACGACCATCGCGTCGCCGAGCCGCGCGATCTGCAACTGGACGAAACCGGCGGGCGGATCGACCTCGCGTTTGGCCAGCATCTCCGCGATGATCTGCCGCACGCGGCGAATGGTGATCTTCTCCACCCGTGCAATATTCGCCACCGAGGCGCCCATCGTCAGCCGCTCCAGAATGCGCAGCTTGCGCTCCGCCGTCGCGCGCCGCGCGGCGCCGCGCCCGGCATTTTCCGGCGTTGGCGGCCGTTCGGCGGCGGCGGGGGAGGTCTTGACGGTTTTGGCCATGGCTGGGGCTCGCGAGCGGGAGGATCGATGCGACGAGAATAGCATGAATTGTGTTTTTCAGAAACAACAATGTGTTAGCTTTTGAAATGTCGAACGAATCGGCGCGACGTCTTCTCTCAGCGACCGCGACGCCGTGTTGGAGTAGCGCCGCCGCGGCTGGCGTTGGCCAGGGCGCAGGCGCGCCGTGCCAAGGTCCGCAATATCGGTTACGATGTTCCGAGCGACTTCGAATTGAACTTCGGCCGCTACCTGCTGAGGCTCGGGCGCGCGGACGAGGATGACGGGTAATGCAGCCCGACTGATCGTCGCCCCGGATTTCTGAACGCGGCGGGCATGAATGGCGAAATTGGCAGCCTGATCTGAAAGACACGATCAATGGCCCAAATGTTCGCAGTGCAACAGAATGGATCGTTCGAGCTCTTCTGTTTTGACTAAGTAAAATTTGGCACGCGCCATGGCATATGTGTCACGGCCATCCTAGTTGATCGGCCAGTCATCAAGGAGGAAATCATGAAACTCACGGGTAAGAAGGCTCTCATCACCGGCGGAAACAGCGGCATCGGCCTGGCCACCGCCCGCCTTTTCGTTGCAGAAGGCGCTGAAATCGCGATTACCGGCCGGGACCAGAAGACGCTGGATGAAGCCGTCGCCGAACTGGGACCCGCCGCGCGCGGCTACCGCGCCGACCTTACCGTGGCGGACGACCGCAAGCGGCTCTTCGCGGATCTCGCCAAGGATTTCGGCAAGCTGGACATCGTCTTCGCCAATGCCGGAATTAGCGGCAGGACCCCGACCGGCGCTACGGACGAAGCAACGTTTGAGAATATCGTCCACACCAACCTGAATGGCGCATTCTTCACCATCAACTCCGCCGCTCCTCTGCTGAACGACAACGCCAGCATCATCTTCAACGGATCGGTGCACAACTATCTGGGCCAGGCCGGCGTGGCGGCCTATGCGGCGACGAAGGGCGGGGTGGTCGCGATGGCGCGTGCGATCGCCGCCGACCTTGCGCCGCGCAACATTCGCGTCAATGTCGTGGCGCCCGGAGCGACCAAAACTCCCATCTGGAAGCGCGGGCCCCGCGCCTTGATGTCGGCTGAACAATCCGCCAAACTCGCTGATTTCTACTCCTCGACGGTTCCTCTGGGCCGATGGGGCGAACCCGAAGAACTCGCGAAGGCTGTGCTTTTCCTGGCATCTGAGGATTCGTCGTACATCAATGCGGTCGAGCTGATGGTGGACGGCGGATTGACGGGTGCTCCCTTCGGGGCGCCGATTCTTCGCGGCTAGGCGCGGGATGCCGCCGATCGAAGATACAAGTCGTTTGAGAAATGCCCCGCCGCCTCATTCCTTCGTGAATAAGGCCGTGGCGGCGATCCCCCACAGAACACCGGAGGCGCCCATGGGCAGCAATGAAGCCCACAGTGACGACGCAGCTAGTGTCCTGATTCCGA
>CAWEYC010000034.1:0-425184 GCA_963813195.1 uncultured Alphaproteobacteria bacterium
AAGTTGCTGACGGGCTTGATCGACGCGTTCACTTGGCGGTTGATGCGGTCAAGCGTCTTCCATGTATCGTTCGTCAATCCGAGATCGACCGGGGCGCTATGCGGCACGTCGCATTCTCTCGGTCGCCGGCTGCAGAAGTCGTCCCAGCCATAAGGAACGCTCGCCTTGGACCCGACCGCGGCGTAGCTCGCCTGCGGGACGTCGGCTCGCGCGCCGCCGCCCCAGGCTATGCCGGCGGCGAGAATGAAGATGGTGCAAGCGCCTTTAATCGACAGGGTACGCACGATTTCGCCCTCATTACTGAAGCTGAGGGCACCCTGCCGAATTCATTTTTCGGTCGGTCTAAATAATGTCGTCAAATGACTATGGTTCTCTTCAGGCCCTATTTACCATCGCTCCGTGCAAACGAATCGATCGGATTCTTCGCGGCCCTTGCGGCCGGTTGAGAACCGATTGGGGGCGGCTATTCGGCGTGATTCAAACTTTAGATGCGGACTCCCTGTAAATCAGCGTGGAGTTTAACCCCTTTCGGCGTGCAAGGTTGCCCCTGGGATGAGGACGAATTCGTGCATGTTTATTAGGGTAGGGTCCAGGGTCGGAAGCCGATAGGGGTCAAAGTGCGCGCCGATTAAAAGGCGCTGGCTGGGGCGCCAGGATTCCCAGCTAGAACGCCCGCTCATAGAGGGGCTTGTAATCGTTGGCGAAACCGCTGCGACTCCACGAAGTGTACCACTCGAGCGTCACACCTGACAACACCAGCAAGCGCGAGCACGGCGCGTTACCCAGGCCGCCGGTGCGGCGGCTTGGTCCGGACTCGCGGTGCGTCACCCGCGGCGGCGCGACCAAGTACTCCCCCGAGTCAGTGACAGGGTGGTTTCAGAAGACGCCGGCGGAAGATCGCGTCCGGCCTTGTGAATCGGATTTGAAAGTTCTTATGACCTTTTGCAAGGGCGCTGACGTGCGAGCGCGTTTCCTCGACGCGAGTTGCGGCGGGCTCGGTTTAGGGCATCGGTTTCCGCAGCATCGGGGTCGAGGGTCACCGACCTCTACCAACTGGTCGGTGACTTCTATGGCCACCGCCATGCTCTACTGTTGGCGGGCAAGCTGATCACGGCCGACCGCGAGCTATAGCCGAAAGTTGGTGAGGGCGTGAATTCGGGGAAGGCGGCATATCGTGGGGGTGTTCGAGCCTCCACTTCTCCACCGAAGGAGCGATATGCCGTGTCTGACGATAACGTTTTCAAACTGATTCAGCCAGGAACTTTGACGGACCGGCTGACCGAAGTCCTGCGCGATGGCGCGCGCTCCCTTTTGACCCAGGCGGTCGAGGCGGAAGTGTCTGAGTTTCTGGCCAGGACCGCCGATCTAAAGACCGATGATGGTTGCCGGCGTGTTGTGCGTCACGGCCATCTGCCCGAGCGTGAGATCATGACCGGCATCGGCCCCGTCGCGGTGCGCCAGCCGCGCGTGCGCGACCGGGAGGCGGGCGCCGACGATCCGGCGCGCATCCGGTTCACGCCGGCAATCCTGCCGCCCTATGCCCGGCGCTCGAAGAGCCTCGATACGCTGATCCCAATCCTCTATTTGAAGGGCGTGTCTACAGGCGACTTCGCACAGGCGCTGGCCGCCTTGCTCGGCAAGGACGCTCCAGGCTTGTCGGCCTCGACCGTTGCGCGGCTGAAGGACATCTGGATCGATGAACACAAGCGCTGGAGCGGGCGTGACCTGTCGGCCAAGAGCTACGTCTACGTCTGGGCCGACGGCGTTCATTTGCAGGCGCGTCTGGAGGACGAGGCGCAGTGCATCCTGGTCATCATCGGCGCCACGCCGGAGGGCAAGAAGGAGTTGCTCGGCTTCGCCGACGGCGCGCGTGAGAGCGCCCACGACTGGCGCGCCCTGCTGCTTGATCTGAAGCGCCGGGGTCTGTCGATCGCGCCCAAGATCGCGGTCGCCGATGGCGCGCTCGGCTTCTGGAAGGCGATCGGCGAGGTCTGGCCCAAGACCCGTGAACAACGCTGTTGGGTGCACAAGACCGCCAACGTCCTCAACAAACTGCCCAAAAGCCAGCAACCGAAGGCCAAGCGCATGCTGCAGGACATCTGGATGGCCGAAACGAGGAAAGACGCCGATGCGGCGTTCGGCGCCTTCATCGAGACCTATGCCGTCAAGTACGACAAGGCCTCCGAATGCCTGAAGAAGGATCGCGAGGCGTTACTCGCCTTCTACGACTTCCCGGCCGAACATTGGAAGCACCTGCGCACGTCGAACCCCATTGAAAGCACCTTCGCGACCGTGCGGCACAGGACGATCCGATCGAAGGGATGCCTTTCGAACAAGACCGCGCTCCCCATGGTGTTCAAGCTGGTCGAAGGCGCGCAGAAGACCTGGCGCCGCCTCGACGGCCACAACCAGTTGCCAAAAATCATCCAGGGTGTGAAGTTCACCGACGGGTGCGAGGTCATCGCCAAGCAAGGCGACCTTCAAACCCAAACCGCCGCCGCCTGATCCTTCAGGCCATCACCAAAAATCGGCGATAGCTCGCCGACCGCGTCGAGACGCTTATCGCTGAGTGGCTCGGCGAGACGGCCGAGAACCTCCTCGTCTCGGCGCGAACTCGTTCCGGAAGAACTGCTTCCACCCGGGGTGGACGTTCTCACCGAGAAGCTCGAACGGGGTGGCCTCCAGGCAGCGCGCGTCGACAAGGTGAAGGACTTCAAAGCCTCGATGGAGAGCCTTTATTTTCGTTGGAAATACAAGCACAGCTTGGACGAGGCCAACCGCCGTTTGAACCATGTGAAGACGCTCGTCGAAGACGATTGCATCGAAGCGCAAATCGCGAGCGAGAATGGCGGGGACTATGGTTCGGCGATGTACACGACGCTACGGCAAAGGCTGGCG
This sequence comes from uncultured Alphaproteobacteria bacterium, assembly GCA_963813195.1. GTDB lineage: Bacteria > Pseudomonadota > Alphaproteobacteria > Rhizobiales > Beijerinckiaceae > Roseiarcus. The sequence goes on from CAWEYC010000034.1 coordinate 2,899, forward strand.
TCGCGCGTCTCGGGTGGCGCGCAGCCGCTGTTCGGGGCGACGGAGGAGCATCTCGTCGGCACCGCCGCCATACTCACGGAGGAATGCCGGGTCTGGTGGAGCGACCATTTTGCCCTTCGATCGGGCTCGGCCTAGTGAGCTCGCTCGCCGAGATCGTAACGAGCCTCGACCGAGATGAGCAGATACATCTCGGTCGGCTGCTCGTATTGCTCTCTGCCTTTGACCGCGGCGACACAGGTCGGCCTGCGGTCGAAGGAATCACCAAGCTCGCTAAGCTCGACTTCCTGCTCCGCTACCCAACGTATTTCGAGAAGGCGATGCTGTCCCGCAACGTCAGTCCCCGGCGTATCCCGATTGAGGACTTTGAGCGCAAGACCGTCGAAGCACAGATGGTGCGGTATCGGTTCGGGCCCTGGGACCATCGCTATCGTCGTTTCCTAAATATCCTCGCCGCGAAGGGGCTGGTGCGGATCGAGACCAGCGGTCGGACAATATTGCTCAGCCTGACCGAGAAGGGCAAAGCGCAGGCCGCCCGGGTCAGCGAAAATGACGCATTCGCGCCGCTGCGCGAGCGCGCCCGATTGCTGCGGGACACCATTGACATCGGCGCGACGGAAATCATGAATTTAATCTACAAGACTTTTCCGGAGATCGCGACTCTCTCCTATGACGAAGCGATCGCGCCATGAGACTCCGCCTCTTCCATCTCCAGCTCCTCAACAAGCAAAGCATCGAGTTAGTCGAATTCGCCGAACGTTTATCATTTTTCCACGGCGAGATGTCGTCGGGGAAATCGACGATACCCGCCCTGATCGACTTCTGCTTCGGGGGCCGGTTCCCGCGAACTCCCGCACTCACCTCGGAGCTCGTGTCCGTGCAGCTCCGCGCCCAGTTGGGCGACAATGATGTCCTGATCGAGCGCATCCCCAACGAGAGCAATCACGTCCAGGTCTCGTGGGAGACGGCTGATGGACGTCATTTCCAGGCGTCAGCACCGCTGCGACCGAACGCCGGATCGCCACCGATCTTCGGCGAAAACGTCTTCGCGTTCAGCGACTTGGTCCTCGCGCTACTCGGCGTTGACGTGATCAAGGTCAGGAAACGATCGCAGGATCAGGACTCCTCGCTCGTACGCCTCAGCTTCCGCGATATCCTTGAATTCGTCTACCTCGACCAGGACCACTTAGATTTCGGACTTCTTTCTCCTCGATCAGCCGATCCGGAAGGAGAAGAGCCAGGACGCCCTGCGCTACTTCGTCGGCCATATGAGCGAACGGCTAAACGATCTCCAGAATGAACTCCAAGAGTTTCGCCAGGAGCAGCGAGCGAAGCGGGAGGCGGTCACCCAGATCAAATCGTTTCTGGCGCGATTTGACTTCGGATCCGAAGAGAAGATTGCGAGCGAACTTTCAGAACTTCGCCACGAGGCGCGCGGCCTCGAAGCCGAACTCACCCGCTTGAAAGAGGGGTTCCCGCGCGACGCCTACATCGCAGATGAAGACCGGCTTCGTCTGTACGCGCTGACCACAGCGATCGCTGAAATCAGCGAGGCCGTTGAGGACCTTCACCCAATTCGATGTTTGTACTCTTGAGCGGCCAAGCCAGCGGCGATCGTCCCCCAACTCGCGCCTTCCGCTTTCAAGGCTTCCAGCGCCTGCAGGTTATCGCGCACGACGCCCATCGCGCCGGTCAAGCGTCGCCCGCCGGGTCCCACGTCGGCCGGACGATCCCTTTGGAGTTGGCTGATGTCCGCCTTGAGGCGTTTGAGATCAAGTGTCATGGTCCGGACGTATCAGCCCGGAGTTAATTGCCCGCTCCCAGAACGGATAAATGTCAGGTGTGGACCACTACGGGATATTAAGGGCCACTGAGGGCCACAATCAGGCCAGCAAAAGCCACCAGAAGGCTACCAAAAGACCACAGGTCCCGTCGCGGAGGTGGTTGGAATTGGGTTGGCGTAGTCTCCGGGTTGTTCAACCCAACTGATTCCGGCGTTAGCGCGCTGGAATGGAGACCACGCCATGACGAAGGATACCACGAAGGAGGCGGCTGTCGCCGCGGAGGCTTTGCTTTTCGATGATTGGTTCGACGCGATCGAGGACGGGGTCCGCGCTCGCGTGCGCGGCTTTATCGAGACGATGCTGGAGGCGGAACTGAGCGAGGCGTTGTCGCGTCCGCGCTACGGTCGGCGCAAGCCGGGCGAGGACGAGGCGGCGCCGTCGGTCGTGGGCGTGCGCCACGGGCATCGGGAACGGACGTTGACGGGGACGTTCGGCAAGACGCGGATCGCCGTGCCGCGCGCCCGTCTGGAAGGCGAGGACGGCAAGACGCGCGAATGGCGGAGCGGTTCGCTTCGCGCCTATCAGCGGCGCACCCGGGCCGCCGACGCCTTGATCGCCGGGGCCTATCTCTCGGGAACCAACACCCGCCGGGTGCGGCGCGCGTTGAACGCGGTCTTCGCCGGGCCGGTCGGCAAGGACGTGGTCAGCCGGACTTGGCGCAAGGTGAAGGGCGATTGGGATGCCTGGAACGCGCGTTCGCTCGCCGAGGAGCCGATCGTCCGGCTGATCCTCGACGGCACGGTCGCGCGCGTTCGGCTCGACAGCAAGGCGACCTCGATCTCGTTGCTCGTCGCGCTCGGCGTGCGCTGCGACGGCCAGAAGGTGCTGCTGGCGATCAAGAGCATGGGCGGGGAGAGCGAGGCGGCCTGGCGCGCGCTGCTCGACGATCTGGTCCGGCGCGGATTGCCGAGGCCGGAGCTGGTCGTCGTCGACGGCGCGCCGGGCCTCGAAAAGGCGCTGGCGGCGCTGTGGCCCGACATGCCTGTCCAACGTTGCACGGTGCACAAGCATCGCAATCTGCTCGCCCATGCGCCCGAGCGGCTGCACGAGGAAATCTCGAACGACTACAAAGATATGATCTACGCCCAGACGAAGCCGGAGGTCGAAGAGAGGCGCAAGGCCTTCGTCCGCAAATGGCGCCTCAAATGCCGCGCCGTCGCCGACAGCCTGGAGGAAGCCGGCGACAAGCTCTTCACCTTCACGCGCTTCCCGCCGAGCCAATGGAAATCGATCCGAACCTCGAACGCCATTGAGCGATTGCACGAAGAGTTCAAGCGCCGGATCAAGACCCAGACCGTGCTGCCCTGCGCAGAGACCGCCGCCATGCTGTTCTGGGCGCTGCTCGCCTCCGGGCAAATCACCATGCGCAAGGTCGACGGATGGCGCAGCCTCGCCGAAAAGCCCGACGATCAGATCATTGACCTCGCCGCATGATCGGATAGCCTCATGTCGCCCGAAGACGCGTCAGCCAATTCCAACACAAGTCGCGACGGGACCAGACCACAGATTCTGAACCCTCACACCTCACGCACTGAAGTTGCCGGACAGAACTTAAAACGCGCGGAACAGGCAGAACGCCGACATCCGGGTGACGCCAAACAGGAGACGACGGTGCTCTGCGGATTCCGACGAAGCCGGCCACGCATTCCAATAGGAAGCCGGCCACCGATTCCGATTTGAAGCCGGCCGGGGTTCCGATTTGATGTCGGCCACCTGACGTCTGCTTCCGCGGATCGGAGTGATGATGTTTGGCTTGGCCGGATTGGTCAAGCGGACATGGATTTGGGCCTCCGCAAAATGAGAAGAAGTTTCGGTTCGTGAGGATCGGCCCGGGTGGCGGTGGGCAACGACGGGCGGAGCGCGCTTTCCATTGCGCCGTAGCGTAGCCCGTCGTTGTCCACGGCCTTGTCGCGCCGAGGGTTCGGCGGGCCGGCCTTCGCGCGCGCGCCGATTTCACGGCGAGGCACGTCGCTTGCGCAGGCTCTCGCCGGCCAGTTCGATGCGATAGGCGTTGTGAATGACGCGGTCCAAGACGGCGTCGGCGAGAGTGGGGACCCCTCGTCGACCTCATCCAATCCGCACACGCTTGAAGCCTGCCCGCATCGCCCGGTAATCTGCCCCGATTACCCAATCGCCCTCATAGGATCTTCACCATCCTGGTCATCAAGGCGCGTGGGTCGCATCCCCGAAGCGGACATTCCGCGCACATCGTGGTCGGCGGGGACGAGTGGGTTTATGACTTACACCGGTTGGCCATTCAGTCGCGCCTATTCACACCATCATCGAGAGCGGAGGTTCGGGAAAGTTTGGCGTTTCGTCATGCTGCGGAATGTGGCAACCTGTTGCTGTAAGCAGTCTCGTCAAATGCTGCAGAGTAGCCTGACGGAGGGCACCGGCTAGTCCGTAAAGGTTCGGTATATGGACCTGCTCCAAACCGACGGAGACAGCAGCCTCCGCGTCTTATGGGATGACGGCGAGTGCGTCGTCTCCCGGGGATGGCGCCTCCATGCCGACGGCGAGCGCAGCGCCGTACTGGTCGTACGGCCTGCCTTAGAACGTCCGGCGACAGCCACGCTTGATCGCCTGACCCACGAATACGAATTGCGGGACGAATTGGACGAAAGCTGGGCGGTGCGGCCGCTGGCGCTCATCCGCCACAAGGGTCAGACCAAGCTGGTGCTCGAAGATCCCGGCGGCGAGCCGCTCGACCAGCTGCTTGGAGCGCCGGCAGAAACGGGGCGCTTCCTGCGCCTTGCCATCGGCATCGTCGCCGCGCTTGGGCCAGCTCCACCAGCGCGGTCTCGTCCATAAGGACCTCAAGCCGGCCCATATCCTGCTGAATGGCGCCAACGGCCAAGTCTGGCTCACCGGGTTCGGCATCACCTCCCGCCTGCTCAGCGAGCGGCAGGCACCGGAGCCGCCGGAGACCATCGCCGGCACGCTCGCCTACATGGCCCCCGAACAGACCGGCCGTATGAACCGCTCGATCGACGCCCGCAGCGATCTCTACGCGCTGGGCGTCACGCTCTACCAGATGATCACCGGCGCGCTGCCGTTCACCGCCGCCGATCCCATGGAGTGGGTGCACTGCCATATCGCGCGTCAGCCGGCGCCGCCGGCCGAACGGCTGCCGACCGTGCCGAAACCGGTCTCGGCCATCATCATGAAGCTGCTCGCCAAGACCGCCGAGGAGCGTTACCAGACCGCCGCTGGCGTCGAACGTGATCTGCGGCGCTGCCTGGCCGAGTGGGAGCGTCAGGGTCGCATTGATGACTTTCCGCTGGGCCAGCGGGACACGCCCGACCGACTGCTGATCCCCGAGAAACTTTACGGGCGGGAACGCGAGATCGCGGCCTTGCTCGCCGCCTTCGACCGCACGGTCAACAGCGGAGCATCGGAACTCGTGCTGGTCTCCGGCTATTCGGGCATCGGCAAGTCTTCCGTGGTCAACGAGCTGCACCGCGCGCTGGCGCCGCCGCGCGGCCTGTTCGCCGCCGGCAAGTTCGACCAGTACAAGCGCGACATCCCCTACGCGACGCTCGCCCAGGCGTTCCAGGGCCTCGTGCGGTCGCTGCTGGGCAAGAGCGATGCCGAGCTGGCGCCCTGGCGCGAGGCGCTGCGGGAGGCGCTGGGCCCGAACGGCCAGCTGATGATCGACCTCATTCCCGCGCTGGAGCTACTGATCGGCCCGCAGCCACCGGTGTCGGAGTTGCCGCCGCAAGACGCACAGCGCCGTTTCCAGCTGGTGTTCCGCCGCCTGCTGGGCGTGTTCGCCCGGCCGGAGCATCCGTTGGCGCTGTTTCTGGACGATCTGCAGTGGCTGGACGCGGCGACCCTGGACCTGCTCGGCGATCTGACGATCCAGTCGGACGTGGGGTCGCTGCTGTTGCTGGGAGCCTTCCGGGACAACGAGGTGGGCCCGACCCATCCGTTGGCGCGCAGCCTGCAGGAGATCCGGCGGGCGGGCGGCCGGGTGAGCGAGATCGTGCTGTCGCCCCTGGCGCGCGCGGACGTCGGGCGTCTCGTTGCGGACGCGCTCCATTCCACCGTTGAGACGGCGGCCCCCCTGGCGGACCTGGTTTACGACAAGACCGGCGGCAATCCGTTCTTCACGATCCAGTTCCTGACCGCCTTGGCCGAGGAGAAGCTGCTCGTCTTCAACTCCGGGGCGGGGCGTTGGCTCTGGGACCTGAAGCGCATCCGCGCCAAGGGCTATACCGAAAACGTGGTGGACCTGATGGTGGGCAAGCTCGCCCGCCTGCCGCCGGAGGCGCAGGAGGCCCTGCAATGGCTGGCCGCACTCGGCAACACTGCGGATTTCGCCGTGCTCGCGCTCATTCTAGGGCGATCGGCCGAGGCGATCCATGCCGCGCTCTGGGAGGCGGTGCGGGCGGGCCTGGTGCTTCGGCGGGACGAGACCTACGCCTTCCTGCACGACCGGGTTCAGGAGGCGGCCTATTCGTTGATCCCCGAGGCGGCGCGGCCCGAACGGCACCTGCGCATCGGCCGAATCCTCTCGTCCAGCCTGCCCCCCGAGCAGGTCGCCGAACGGATCTTCGACATCGCCGCCCAGCTCAACCGCGGCGCCGCGCTCGTCGACGCGCCTGAGGAACGCGAACGCATCGCCGAGCTCGATCTGCGGGCCGGCGAACGCGCCAAGGCCGCCGCGGCCTATGCCACGGCCCTGACCTACCTCGTCGCCGGGACGAGGCTGCTGGCGGACGACCGATGGGAGCGGCGCTACGAACTCACCTTTGCGCTCGAGCACCACCGCGCCGAGTGCGAGCTGCTGACTGCAGACCTGGCCGCGGCGGAAGAGCGACTGACGATGCTCGCCGGGCACGCCAGGAACCTCGTCGACACCGCCGCCGTCGCTTGCCTGCGCATGACGCTTTACACCACGTTGGGTCGGAGCGACCGCGGTGTCGAAATGTGTCTCGATTACCAACGACACAGAGGCACAAACTGGTCGTCGCATCCCACAAATGACGAAGTCAGGCAGGAATACGAGCAGATATGGCGCCAGCTCGGCGGCCGTTCGATTGAAGAATTGATTGACTTGCCACTAATGAATGATCCGGAGGCCCGCGCGACCCTCAATGTGCTGATCGAGGTCGAGACGTCAGCAAGTTTGACCGATAAGAATTTGATCTCTCTGGTGATTTGCCGGATGGTCAATATCAGCCTCGAACATGGCAATAGTGATGGATCGTCCTCCGCTTATATCTTGCTTGGCATGATTCTGGGGCCACACTTTGGCGATTACCAGGCCGGATTCCGCTTCGGCAGGCTCGGCTACGATCTGGTGGAGAAACGCGGACTGCATCGCTACCAGGCCCGAGTTTACATGTCCTTCGGGACGATTGTCATGCCTTGGACGAAGCACATCCAGACCTGCCGGGCCTTGGTGCGTCGCGCCTTTGATACCGCAAACAAAACCGGCGACCTCGCCTTTGCGGCATATAGCTGCCACCACCTCATCACGAATCTTCTCGCAGCCGGCGATCCACTGAACGAGGTGCAGAGAGAAGCCGAGAACGGGCTTGAATTCGCCCGGAAAGCTCGGTTCGGGCTGGCGATCGACGTTCTCACCGCCCAGCTTAGTCTGATCCGGACTCTGCGTGGCCTGACCTCCGAATTCGGCTCCTGCAATGATGAACGGTTCGACGAGAGCCAGGTCGAACATCATTCGCCAGAGTGATCTCGCGTTCGGCGTTTCGAGGATGCTGGTATTGGATCCGCAAGCTGCAAGCGCGCTTCTACGCGAATGACTACGCTTCTGCGCTCGAGGCAGCATCGAGCGCAGAACAGCTTCTCTGGACGTCGCCGTCATTCTTTGAAGTGGCCGAATACCACTTCTATGACGCGCTGGCACGAGCCGCACAGTACGACGCGGCATCGACCGACGAACGGGCTCAGCATCTGGAGGCCCTGGCCTCACACCACCATCAGCTCAAGACATGGGCCGAGAACTGTCCGGAGAACTTCGCAAATCGCGCGGCGTTGGTCGGCGCCGAGATAGCCCGCCTTCGACGGCCGCGATCGGGATGCGATGGACCTTTACGAACAGGCCATCCGCTCGGCGCGCGACAACGGCTTCGTCCACAACGAGGCGATCGCCAACGAACGGGCCGCACGCTTCTACGCCAAGCTTGGCTTCGAAACGATTTCTTATGCGTATCTTAGAAACGCCCGCTACGGCTACGCGCGCTGGGGGGCCGACGCCAAGGTCAGGCAGCTCGACCAGTCCTATCCCCGGCTCCGGGATGAGCTGCCCGCCGTCAGGCCGACCGACACGATCGGGACGCCGGTCGACCAGCTCGACCTCGCGACGGTGCTCAAGGTCTCGCAGGTCGTTTCGGGCGAGATCGTCCTCGACAAACTGATCGATACGCTTCTGCGCACCGCGCTTGAGCAGGCCGGCGCCGAAAGAGGCCTGCTTGTTCTGGCGCGCGAGGGCGAGCCACGGCTCGAGGCCGAGGCCACAACCGACGGCGACGCGATCGTCGTGCGGCGGTGCGATCATCCGGTGGCCAAGACCGTGCTGCCGGAGACCGTGCTCCATTATGTCCTGCGCACCCGGGAAAGCGTCATTCTCGATGATGCTGCGGCTCAGCCCTTGTTCGCCGCCGATCCCTACATCCGGCAGCGGGAGGCGCGGTCCATCCTCTGCCTGCCCTTGATCTCCCAGACAAAGCTCATCGGCGTACTCTATCTCGAGAACAACCTGGTTTCTCATGTTTTCACGCCGGCCAGGATCGCGATCCTGCAATTTCTGGCCTCGCAGGCCGCGATTTCGCTGGAAAATGCCCGTCTCTATACTGATTTGCTCCAGGAAAATCGGGAGCGCCAAGCGGCCGAGGACGCAGTGCAGCTGAGCGAGGCGCGATGGCACAGTCTGTTCGAAAATGTTGCGGTCGGCATTGCCTTGGTGGGAAGCGATGGGCGTTTCGTTGAGGTGAATCCGGCCTTTTGCAAAATGACCGGCTATTCCACGGCAGAACTCCGGCATTTGACGCCTGCGGACATCACGTATGAGGATGACCGTGCCGCCACCGCAGGGATCCTCTCAGCACAAGCCGCAGGTTTGTCCTCCGCACTGCGCATCGAGAAGCGCTACCGGCGCAAGGATGGCGGCATCATCTGGGGGGCAAGCCAGCGTCGTTATGTTGCCCGTTATGGGCGGGGCGCAGCTGCTGGCCGCCGCGGTCGTGATTGATATCACGGAACGCAAGCGCGCCGAGGAGGCGCTGAGAAACGCTCAGGCAGAACTCGCTCGCGTCGCGCGGCTGACGACGATGGGCGAGCTGGTGGCCTCCATCGCGCATGAGATCAACCAACCCCTGACCGGAGTCGTGACCAATGGCGACGCTGGTTTGCGCTGGCTCAACCGGGACAAGCCCGATCTTGATCAGGCGCGGGACGCGCTCTCTCGCATTGTGAGGGATGGAAGACGCGCGGACGAAGTGATCCGCGGTCTGCGGGCGCTCGCGAAGAATTCCGGGCCAGAACTTGCGAAGGTCGACATCAACGACGCCATCCGGGAAGTGCTGGCGCTCACCCGCGGCGAGTTGCAGCGGCACGACGTCGTGCTGCTCACAGATCTGTCCGCCGGCGTTCGGCCGGTCATGGGCGACAAGGTCCAGTTGCAGCAGGTACTGCTGAACTTGATCATGAACGGCATCCAAGCCATGGGAGCGGACACAGACCGCAAGAGGGAGCTGACGGTGTCAGTCGCCCTCGCCGAGCCGGACCGTGTGCAGGTTGCGGTCGAGGACACCGGCCCGGGGCTCGATCTTGCCGCCGCGCAACGCATCTTTGAACCCTTCTTCACGACCAAGTCGGATGGACTAGGCATGGGACTTTCGATCAGCCGATCGATCGTCGAAGCGCATGGGGGACGTTTGCGTGCGTCCCCCCGCGCGCCGCACGGCGCCGCTTTCCACTTCACCATCCCCGTCGCGGTTGAGATATAGCCTCGCCGGCGGGGGTTCTTGGCGACGACGAGACCATCGGGTCAGAAGGGGCCGGTTGTCTGGCCGAAAACGACTACTCCTGGGGATCAATCGCAGTTACAGGCGCGAATGTCCGCTGCGGCGTCCCAGTGGCTCGAAGCAGGCCGGCTGCCACCGGCCTGGTTCGGCCCTTGGCGACCGATAGCGAATGTCTCAGATGGGTCGTCGTGGTGACCCACCACGCGCCGCATGCGGGATCCTTGCCTGCGCCCGGGTTCGACCTGGTGCGCTGCTACGCGAGTGACCTGTCGCCGCTGTGAACAGGCTCGGCGTCGTGACCCCACCATGCTCAATGAATGCAAGGGGTTGCTGTGCCGATCGGCGTCGGGACCCCGCGCCGAATAACATGGGCACACTCTCATCGGTTTGAATGCGGTTGCCGGCCGGCGAGGCCGCCCGTCAGAAGCTTTTTGACGAAATGGATCTATATTTGGGGCTTTCCGATCGTCAGTTTCGCGCAATGGCAATATTCGGCGCACGCCGATCTGGGCGCGCGAGAGATCGACATGGTCATCGACGAGCCGTGAAGGACAAGCTCGGCATTCTCACCGCGAAAGCGACGCCTAATATCGATGGGCGAAACGGGGTACGCGGCCGAGCGCGCCGAAAGATCAACGAACCGCGGCGTCTTCGGTCCCAGGGATGGCAAGTGCGCGGCGCTCGTCATGCCGCGCTGCGGCACCGAGGTGTGTTTCAGCGCCGGAGCGGGACCCATCACGAAATCGGATATATGTGGCATAGAAAGCGCGAGCGCTGTGGGGTCCCCACCGGCGCCGATCCGATTACACTAAGAAAAAAGCTATACTAAAAGATAAGGCCTTCCTACCCCAAGTACCATGGACGGCGATCCGCGCGGCGACATAACATCATTGAAACCCGCAGGTTCTCTAGCGCGTGCGCCGTGGAATCACGAAAATGGAGACAGGCATGCAAACGACATCGTTTGGTTGTCGCCGTGAGGAATTCGCCCTCTTGAGGTGAACCGACGCTGGCGCAGACACAGGCAAGGCTCGCCGATCTCGAAGGGCCCATCTTCCGGCACGCTTCCCTGTTCCGACGCGCCGCGCGGGATAGCAGGAGTTTCACTGCGTCGCGCTTTGCTTCAACCTCGTTCGGATGTTCGGCGCGAAGGTGTCGCCCCTTATGTGCACATGGACGACGTCGAGCTCAGCACGGTTTAAGTGTTCGGGACGTCACTGCTTGTCGTCGAGGTCGTAACCACGCTTGGAATGTTGCGGAACTCAAAACCTCCGACAAGCAAAGCTGGTGCGCAAAATAACGGAGCCGGTGCGCGACACCAAATCGCCGCTGGGCGCGCCTTGTCTTTTTTCACCAAGGGAACTTCAAGGAGAGAGCCGTGACCCAAGCGAAACCTCGAAGACCAATGGACCGTCGTACGTTTTTGAACGCGTCATCGACTGCCGCCGGGGCGATTGCCGTCCCCGGCCAGTTGAGTGGTCGAGCGGTCGGGCAGACCGTTGACGAAGTCGCCGACCTTTCGGCGTCCCAAGACGATTATTCCGGTGCCAACGCCTTCGCCCCAGTTTCAGCATGTGGAGGCCGGGGTTCCCGACACTCAGATTAACTCGTGAGGCAACCGCCTTACTGCGAGAATTCAGCACGCCGGTGTTGATCAACCATTCGCATCGCGTGTTCTTCTGGGCAAGCGAGATGGGGCGCCAAACGGGACAGAAGTTCGATGCGGAGCTTGTGTTCATCTGCGCTGCATTCCACGATTTGGGTCTGATTAAGACGTTCAGCAGCGCCACTGACCGTTTCGAAGTCGACAGTGCGAACGCGGTGCGTCAGTTTCTCGAGCATCATGGCGTGCCCACCGCCCGCATCCAGACCGCCTGGGACGCGATAGCGCTTCACACCACGCCCGGCATTGCAGCATACAAGCCTTTGGAAGTGGAACTTATATACAACGGCGTAGCCTTCGGATTCACTCGGCGTAGGGTACGAAACCTTTCCCGAAGACGTTCGAACCAGGGTGGTCAGACAGTTTCCGCGGTCCAATTTCAAGCAGCAAATCGCGGAGGCATTCGAGCTATGGCCGAAAGTTGGTGAGGGCGTGAATCGGGGAAGGCGGCATATCGTGGGGGTGTTCGAGCCTCCACTTCTCCACCGAAGGAGCGATATGCCGTGTCTGACGATAACGTTTTCAAACTGATTCAGCCAGGAACTTTGATCGATCGGCTGAGTGAAGTGCTGCGCGATGGGGCGCGCGCCCTTTTGACCCAAGCGGTCGAAGCGGAAGTGTCCGAGTTTTTGGCCGCGACCGCCGATTTGAAGACTGACGACGGCTGCCGGCGCGTCGTGCGTCACGGCCATCTGCCCGAGCGCGAGATCCTGACCGGCATCGGTCCCGTCGCCGTGCGCCAGCCGCGCGTGCGCGATCGGGAGGCGGCCGCCGTCGGCGCCACGCGTATCCGCTTCACGCCGGCGATCCTGCCGCCCTATGCCCGACGCTCGAAGAGCCTCGATACGTTGATCCCGATCCTTTATCTGAAAGGCGTCTCGACCGGCGATTTTGGCGAGGCGCTGGCGGCCTTGCTCGGCAAGGATGCGCTTGGCTTGTCGGCCACGACCATTGGGCGGCTGAAGGACGTCTGGATCGACGAACACAAGCGATGGAGCGAGCGCGACCTGTCGGCCAAGAGCTACGTCTACGTCTGGGCGGACGGCGTTTACCTGCAAGCGCGTCTGGAGGACGAGGCGCAGTGCATCCTGGTTATCATCGGCGCCACGCCGGAGGGCAAGAAGGAGTTGCTCGGCTTTGCCGACGGCGCGCGCGAGAGCGCGCACGACTGGCGGGCCCTGCTGCTCGATCTGAAGCGCCGCGGCCTATCGATCGCGCCCAAGGTCGCCGTCGCTGACGGCGCGCTCGGGTTTTGGAAAGCAATCGGCGAGCTATGGCCCAAGACCCGCGAGCAGCGGTGCTGGGTTCACAAGACCGCCAATGTCCTCAACAAATTGCCCAAGAGCCAGCAGCCGAAGGCCAAGCGCATGCTGCAAGACATCTGGATGGCCGCAACGAGGAAGGACGGCGAGGCGGCGTTCGACGCCTTCGTCGAGACCTATGCCGTCAAATACGAGAAGGCCGCCGAATGCCTGAAAAAGGACCGAGGGCCGCTGCTCGCCTTCTACGACTTCCCCGCCGAACATTGGAAGCACCTGCGCACGTCGAACCCAATCGAAAGCACCTTCGCCACCGTCCGGCACAGGACGATCCGCTCGAAGGGATGCCTTTCAAACAGGACCGCGCTTGCCATGGTGTTCAAGCTCGTCGAAGGCGCGCAGAAGACCTGGCGCCGCCTTGACGGTCACAACCAGTTGCCAAAGATCATTCGAGGTGTGAAGTTTGCCGACGGGTGCGAGGTCATCGCCAAACCAGACGACCTTCAAACCCAAACCGCCGCCGCCTGATCCTTCAGGCCATCACCAAAAATTGGCGATAGCTCGAGGCATTCTTCGATGGCTTCGGACACAAGCCCCAAACCACCGAATATACGTGCAACGAAGACATCTGCTCGCATTTCATAGCCAACTACAAGAGGCGCAATTTCTATGATCAGGTCATGAATTCGCCGTTCCAAAACTCTTAGCACTACAGTTGTGACTGATTGGTCGGGTTGTAATAGCGGGCTCTCTCGGCTTGCGCCTGGTGGCGTCGGCGCGAGATCGACGTTCCCCTCCCTCCCTCCGCCGGACGGGCGTTCCCTCAAGCGAGCCGACCGTGCGGCTCTCACGCCGCCGCGGAAGGAGAGCTGAACCGCTCGGTCTTCAACGGTCCTCACCAACGACACCACCACCGCACGAGTTCTACGATCATGACGCACAACATAATTGAATTCGCCGCAATCATCGGCACGGCTTTACTTCCACTCGTGGCCATCACGCCGGTCGCCAGCGCCGCGAACAGGCATGCGCCGTGGGCGAGACAATTTCCGGACGAGCGGGCGCAGTGGGGGCCGCGCCGAGCAACGCCAAACATTGCCCGCTATGGAGAAGACAACAACGGGACTGTCTACCTCAACGGGTGGGGCTCCAGCAACAATCCACACGATTGCAATCGAGGTTGCGTCAACTCGAACGGAAGCTGAGTGATCGCCTTCTCAGAGCCGGTTTTGAAAATCGTCGATGAGGGAAATTTCGTGTTGTTTGGTATAATCCAATAGCTTGATGTAAAATTGAGGTGAAAGCCATGAATGACCTCGTCGCTGGATTTTTGAAGTTTCGCGAGACGGGATACCAGGAGCGGACCGAGTTGTTCCATGAGCTGGCGCATGCGCAGTCGCCTGGAGCGCTGTTCATCGCCTGCTCGGACAGCCGCGTCGTACCCGAACTGGTGACCCAGCAGGAGCCGGGCGAGATGTTCGTCATCCGCAACGCCGGCAACATCGTGCCTGCCTACGGGCCGCAGCCGGGCGGCGTCTCGGCCACGGTGGAATATGCGGTCGCCGTGTTGGGCGTGCAGGATGTCGTGATCTGCGGCCATTCCGACTGCGGCGCCATGACGGCCATAGCCAAGGGCAAGGACCTCGGCCATCTGCCGGCGGTCTGCAACTGGCTGCATCATGCCGACGCCGCCAAGGCGGTCAATGCCCATCAGCAATTCCACACCGAGCACGAAAAGCTCGACGCGCTAATCCGCGACAATGTCGTCGCGCAGCTCACCAACCTGCGCACCCATCCCTCCGTAGCGCTCGCCCTGAGCCAGGGCAAGCTGCGGCTGCACGGCTGGGTCTACGACATCGAGACGGGGCAGATCGACGCGCTGGACGGCGCCGCTGGCCGTTTCGTGCCGCTAGCCCAGCATCCTGACGCCTGCGCCGTGACGCGCGCTGGCGAGCGCGCCCCTCCGGCCGGGACTGAACGCGAAGCTGAGCTTGCTCCAGGCAACCAATGAGAGGATGTTTAAAATGTTGCAGACCCAAGTGAACCAGAACGCGCGGACCGAGCTGGCCGAGCGGGCCGTCGCCGCCAAGGCGAGCAAGAACCTGTCCTTCGAACAGATCGCCGAAGGGACGGGCCTCAGCGTCGTGTTCGTCACCGCGGCCATTCTCGGGCAGCACCCCCTGCCGCCGGCGGCCGCCGCGAAGGTCGGCGAACGCCTTGGCCTCAATCAGAGCGACATCGCGCTCCTCCAGACCATGCCGGTGCGCGGCAGCCTGGGCGCCTCCACTCCGACCGATCCGACCATGTATCGCTTCTATGAGATGGTGCAGGTCTATGGCTCGACGCTGAAGGCGCTGGTGCACGAGAAGTTCGGCGACGGCATCATCAGCGCCATTAATTTCCGGCTGAACATCGAAAAGGTCGCGGATCCGGACGGCGGACACCGCGCCGTGATTACGCTTGACGGCAAATATCTTCCCACAAAGCCCTGGTGACAGGACGAAGATCCGCGCCTCCGAGCCCTGACGATGGGGAGCGCGGGCGCGTTCGCATCGTCGTCGCGGGCGCGCATCTCCCCGAGCGATGGCGGGAGGCGCCGCCGAAGAAGGAGAGCTGAATCGCATGCTCCCAATGGTCCTCACCGGCCCCGAGCTGTCGCGCTGCGGCTCGCCGCTATGAGGTCAGTGAATTGATCGCGGTCAAATGGCTGCAGCGTTACCATCGGGATGGAGCGCGCGAGCCCATTGGCCATGGCGGCCACAGGCCCTCCGCGCTCATGCCGCGTCGGGATTTTCTGGAGACGGCGCGGGCCGACCCGCCGGACATCACGTTGCAGGCGCTTTGCGGTCGGCCGCATCGTCGTAGCGGCCAACGTTACTGACGCGACGCAACCTTCGGATGAACGGGCCACGTGAATTGAAAGACGGCGCCGCGGGGCGAATTGGCGCTCGCCCACAATTGTCCGCCACGCGCTTCTATGATTGACCGGCAGATCGACAGCCCCAGCCCCAAGCCGTTCGGCTTGGTCGTATGGAAGGGCTGGAAGTGGCTTTGGTTCCGCAAATCGCTGGACCGCCTGCCGCTGGGCGAACGCAACCGCCATTGAATCAGCGCTGTCAGCGAGCCTGGCGAAGCCCCCTGCCGCCGGGAAGACTAACACGCTTCACCCGCGGGTTTCGCGCGGCTAGGTTGGGATCGCGGACATCGTCGCGCGTCTCGCGACGGCGAGCCTCTCGATGTTGGGCCGAGTAGAGACCAGGTGAGAGGATGTGCTAATTTAGCGCCAGCTGGCGACGGCCAACTTCCCGGTGGAGGCGGCAATTGGATTTACCGATACGGTCCGCTGAGGAAGATGCCGACTCCCCAATCTTGTGGGAGGAAGAGGACCGCGTCTGTCTGCAGAGACTGGCGGCTCGGCGCCGACGGCGCCCGCGCAGCGCCGTCCTAGCCGTTCGGCCGGCTGCGGAGCACCCGACACCGGCCAGCCTCGATCGCCTTGCCCATGAGTGCAGGCTGAAGGACGAGTTGGACGCCGCCTGGGCGGTGCGCCCGCTGGGGCTGAGGCGCAGGAGCGCGGCCGCGATCATGCTGATGCTCGAGGATCCTGGCGGCGAGCTGCTGGAACGGCTGCTCGGCGCGCCGATGCGATGGGGAGCTGTTCCTGCGCCTCGCCGGTGGCCATCGCCGAGGCCGTGCGCGGAATGCACCGCCGCGGGCTCGTCCATAAGGACCTCAAGCCGGCGCAATATCCTGGTGGACAGCGCGCAGCGGCGCGGTCAGGCTGACCGGCTTCGGCATCGCCTCCCGCCTGCCGCGCGAGCGTCAGTCGCCGGCCCCACCCGAGGTGATCGCGGGCACGCTCGCCTACATGGCCCCCGAGCAGACCGGCCGGATGAACCGCTCGATCGATGCGCGCAGCGACCTCTATGCGCTCGGCGTCACGCTCTACCAGATGCTCACGGGCGCATTGCCGTTCACCGCGTCCGATCCCATGGAGTGGGTGCACTGCCATATCGCGAGAAAGCCGGTGCCGCCGGCCGAGCGCCTGGCTGGCATTCCCGAGCCGCTCTCGGCCCTCATCATGAAGCTGCTCGCCAAGACCGCGGAGGAACGCTACCAGACCGCCGCCGGCCTTGAGCGCGATCTGCGGCGCTGCCTGTCCGACTGGGAAGCCCGGGGCCGCATCGATACGTTCCCGCTGGGCGAACACGACACCCCGGACCACCTGCTGATCCCCGAGAAACTGTACGGGCGAGCGCGCGAGGTCGACACCTTGCTCGCCGCCTTCGATCGCGTCGTCGCGAGCGGCGCGCCGGAGCTGGTGCTGGTCTCCGGCTATTCCGGCATCGGCAAATCCGCCGTCGTCCATGAACTGCACAAGGCGCTGGTGCCACCACGCGGGCTGTTCGCGTCAGGCAAGTTCGACCAGTACAAGCGCGACATCCCCTATGCGACCCTGGTACAGGCGTTTCAAAGCCTCGTGCGGCCGCTTCTTGGCAAGAGCAACGCCGAGCTGGCGACCTGGCGCGACGCGCTTCTTGAGGCGTTGGGCCCGAACGGCCGGCTGATGACCGATCTTATCCCCGAGCTGAAGCTGATCATCGGCGACCAGCCGCCGGTCCCGGATCTTGAGCCGAAGCAGGCGCAAAGCCGATTCCAGCTGATATTCCGCCGGTTCATTGGTGTCTTTGCCCGACCGGACCATCCGCTGGCGCTGTTTCTCGACGATTTGCAGTGGCTCGACGAGGCGACGCTCGACCTGCTCGAGGATCTGCTGACCCGGTCGGATCTGCAGCACCTCATGCTGATCGGCGCCTATCGCGACAACGAGGTCGATGCCGCCCATCCGCTGACGCGCAAGCTCGACGCGATCCGCCAAGCCGGAGCGCAGGTTCAGGAGATCCGCCTTGCACCGCTCGCGCGCGACGACCTGATGCAGTTGATCGCCGATGCGCTTCGCTGTCGAGGCGGAGCGTCTCGCGCCGCTGGCGCAGCTGGTGTATGAGAATACCGCCGGCAATCCATTCTTCGTGATTCAGTTTCTTTACTCGCTCGCCGAAGAGGGCTTGCTCCGCTTCGATCGTGACGCGGCGTGCTGGTCCTGGGATCTCGGCCGCATTCACGCCATGGGGTACACCGACAATGTCGTAGACCTGATGGTTGGCAAGCTGTCCCGCTTGCCGGTCGAAACGCAGCAGACGTTGCAGCAGCTCGCGTGCCTCGGCAACGTCGCCGCGATCGCGATGCTTTCGATCGTTCTCGGGACCCCAGAGGAGCAGGTGCACGCGGCGCTGTGGCCGGCGGTTCGTCAGGAACTGGTCGAGCGCCTGGAAGGCCACTACCGTTTCGTTCACGACCGGGTGCAGGAGGCCGCCTATTCGCTGATCCCGGAAGCATTGCGCGCCGAGGCTCATCTCCGAATAGGGAGGCTACTGGTGGCGCATACGCCGCCGGCGCAGCGGGAGGAGGCGATCTTCGAGATCGTCAATCAGCTCAACCGCGGCGCCGCGCTGATCACCCGACAAGAGGAGCGGGACGAACTCGCCGAGCTCAACCTGATCGCGGGCAAGCGCGCCAAGGGTGCGACCGCGTACGCCTCGGCACTCAGCTACCTCAGTGCCGGTGCGGCGCTGTTGGCGGAGGATTGCTGGGAGCGACGGCATGAGCTGATCTTCGCGCTGGAGCTGAACCAGGCGGAATGCGAATTTTTGACCGGCCAGTTATCGGTCGCAGATGAGCGATTGGTTGCGCTGTCGAATCGCGCCGCAACAACGGTCGAACAAGCCATCGTCGCGTGCTTGCGCATGGATGTCTGCATGACGCTGGATCAGAGTGACCGCGCGGTCGCTGTGTGCCTCGACTACCTCCAGCACGTTGGGATCGACTGGTCATCGCACCCGAAAGACGAAGAAGTGCGACGCGAATACGAGCGCGTCTGGTCATTGCTTGGGGGGCGGACAATCGAGGATCTCATCGATTGTCCGCTGATGGACGACCCGGCGTCCCTCGCGACCGTCGAGCTTCTGAGCAAGCTCTCGGCGCCGGCCATGCTGACGGATGCCAACCTGGCCTGCCTGACGAGTTGCAAGGCGGTCAGTCTGAGCCTGGAACTGGGCAACTGCGATGCCTCATGTTTCGCCTATGTCCTTCTCGGCAAGATCGCCGGACCGCGTTTCGGCGACTACCAGGCCGGATTTCGATTCGGCCAGCTCGGCTACGAGCTTGTTGAACGGCGCGGGCTAAGGCGTTTCGATGCAAGAACTTATCTTGCCTTCGCGGTTTTCGTCGTGCGCTGGATGAGACACGTGCGGGCTAGCCGCGATCTGCAGCGCCGCGCGTTCGAAGCGGCGAACCGGATCGGAGACCTCACTTATGCAGCCTACACGTGCAGGAATCTCAACTCGGACCTGCTCTTCGCCGGCGAGCCGTTGCCCGAGGTGCAAGGCGAAACCGAACAGGGTCTCGCGTTCGTCGAGAAGGCTCGGTTCGGCCTTGTCATCGACTTCATCGCCACGCAACTTGCATTGGTACGAATGCTCCGCGGCTTGACGCCGAAATTCGGTTGCTTTGACGACTGGCAGTTCAATGAGCTTCGCACCGAATACCATTTATCCAGCAAGCCGGCCTTGGCAATGGCCGCGTGCTGGTATTGGACCCGGAAATTGCAGGCACGCTATATCGCCGGCGACTATGTGGCGGCCATGGACGCCGCATCGAAGGCGCAACAGCTTCTCTGGACGTCAACGTTACACTTCGAGGAAGCCGAATATCACTTTTACGGAGCGCTGGCCCGAGCCGCCTATTGCGACTCCGCACCGGCCGACGAGCGGCAGCAGCACCTGGACGCTCTGGCTGCGCATCACAGGCAGCTGCAGGTCTGGACGAAGAATTGTCTGGAGAATTTCGAGAACCGCGCCGCGCTGGTGGGCGCGGAGATCGCCCGCCTCGAAGGCCGTGTGCTTGATGCCGAGCAGCTTTACGAGAAGGCCATCCAATCGGCCCGCGCCAATGGCTTCGTCCACAACGAGGCGATCGCCAACGAGGTGGCGGCGCGCTTCTACGCCGCGCATGGGCTCGAGCAGATCGCGCATCTCTATCTGCGAAATGCCCGACACTGCTATCTCCGTTGGGGAGCCGCCGGGAAGGTGCGGCAACTAGACGAAATGTATCCGCGCTTGAGGGAGGAAGAGCCAAGGATTGTGCCGGCGAGCACGATAGCAGCGCCGGTCGAACAGCTGGATCTCGCGACGGTGATCAAGGTGTCGCAAGCGGTCTCGAGCGAGATCCTCATCGAGAAACTGATCGACACGCTTATGCGCACCGCGATCGAGCAGGCGGGCGCCGAGCGAGGTATGTTGATTCTTCCGCGAGGCGCCGAGCAGTGGATCGCCGCGGAAGCCACGACCAGCGGCGATAAGGTGACAGTGCATTTGCGCGACGAGGCCGTCGACAAGGCCGTACTGCCGATGTCGGTGATCCACTATGTCCTGCGCACCCTGGAGAGCGTCATTCTCGACGATGCCGCGGCCCAGCCCGCGTTTGCCGAGGATCCCTACATCCGTGAGCGCCGGGCTCGCTCCATCCTCTGCCTCCCCTTGATCAATCAGTCCAAGCTCATTGGCATGCTTTACCTCGAGAACAACCTGGCGCCCCGGGTGTTCGCGCCGGCCCGGATAGCGGTGCTGAAGCTGCTTGCCTCCCAGGCGGCGATCTCGCTGGAGAACACCCATCTCTACTGTGATCTTGCAGAACGCGAAGCGAAGATCCGGCGGCTGGTCGACGCCAACATCATCGGAGTCTTCACCTGGGATGCGGAAGATCGGATCGTCGAGGCGAACGACGCCTTTCTCCGCATCGTAGGATACGAGCGGCAGGATATCGACTCGCGTCTCCTGACGTGGCGGGCTTTGACGCCGAGCGAATGGCTCGAGCGCGATGAACAAACGTGGATGCCAAAGCTACAGACGACTGGGAGCTTACAGCCATTTGAGAAGGAGTACTTTCGCAAGGATGGCAGCCGCGTGCCCGTTCTGCTCGGCGTGGCGAGTTTTAGCGAAGGCGGGAGCCAAGGCGTCGCTTTCGTGCTCGATTTGACCGAACGCAAGCGCGCGGAAGCAGAGGCGCGAGAGAGCGAGCGGCGGCACCGCGAGACGCAGATGCAGCTCGCGCACGCGAACCGCCTCGCAACGATGGGGCAGCTCACGGCGTCGATCGCCCACGAAGTGAACCAGCCAATCACCGCGACAGTCATAAACGCCCAGACGGGTTTGCATTGGTTGGGCGCCGAGCCGTTGAATTTGGACGAGGCGCGAGAAGCCTTTGGCCGCATTATGAGGGACGGCAAACGGGCGGGCGCCGTCGTCGGCCGGATTCGCAATCTCATCAAGAAGGCGCCGCCGCGCGACGAGCGCGTGGAGATCAATGCGGCGATCCGCGAGGTGATCGAGCTGATTCGTAGCGAAGCAACGAAGAACGGCGTCTCGGTGCAGACGGAACTCGCCGAGGGCGTACCGCTGATTCTAGGAGACCGGGTCGAACTGCAACAAGTGATCCTCAACCTGATCGTCAACGCCCTCGAGGCGATGAGCGAGGTCAGCGAATGGCGGCGGGAAGTGCTGATCACATCAGGTAAGACTGGGTCGGGCGAGGTGCTCGTCGCCGTGCGCGATTCGGGCCCAGGGCTGGCACCGGCTGCTCTTGATCAGGTCTTCGAGGCCTTTCACACGACGAAACCGAACGGCTTGGGGCTGGGGCTGTCGATCTGCCGTTCGATCATCGAAGCGCACGGCGGACGATTGTGGGCGAGCACCAATTCGCCCCGGGGCGCCGTCTTTCAATTCACGTTGCCCGACATCGCAGCGCGTCAGTGATGCCTACCGGTGACGAGTGGTTTCGAACCTTTGATTGATCATTTCAGGCGTGGCCAGGGCAAATCGGCGCTTACTCCGCCGCCCTTGCCGAAGCAGGGAATTTCCGCTTTGGGGTCAACTGAGCCGCCCGATTTCAACCAGAGAACGACCGCTTCTTGGCGCGAGGCGGCCGGCCCTGCGATCCGACCGTAAATGACAGCTTCCGGTGCCGAGACCGGACGTCGGGCGGCCAGACGCCAAGGTCTGAGAAGGGTGTGCGCCGTGACAAGGCGGCGCTTTCCAGTGGGTGCAAGTCCCACCCGGCCAGTTCGCTCCAGCCGGAAGCAACCGGAGCAGTCATGGAGGTAACGAAATGGCTGAAGCCTTCGGTGTGGCAGGTCACGTATAGGTGACGGCGCAAGTGTGCGAGCCGCAACGCGAGTGAACGCCGAGCAAGCCTCGAAAAGGACGATGTGCAGGCCGACCCGACAACCCTTTCGGGGAAGGCTGATACGGCTGGGTGAGATGAGCGAAGACGACGCCCAGCCGCTGCACCGGGGTAGTGGCGGCAGCACGTACACAAGGAAAGCGCACGCAACACGGGAAGCCCCAGAGTGCGGTCAGGGATGACCAACCAGACGCCCGCGAGGGACAGGCTGGGCGCTCTGGGGTGGCGGAGAGGTCCGGAGTACCGCTGAAGCCGGGTAACGCCGGGGGAGGGAAGGGACCTCAGTTCAAGACAGACGCATGACGTAGTGAGGGACTTGGAGATTGGGCAACCTATCAACTCCGGATAGCGTTCAGAAACTACAGACGGCGTTGCACGCGAAAGCGAAGGCAGAACCCGGCTATCGGTTCTACGCCCTCTACGACAAGATCAGCCGCGAAGACATTCTGGCGCACGCCTACGCCCAGTGCCGCTCCAACAAAGGCGCGCCGGGCGTGGATGGTCAGGACTTCGAGGACGTCGAGACGTATGGGGCGCCGCGGTGGCTTGGCGAACTGGCGCTTGCGCTCAGGCAGGAGACTTACCAACCGGCTCCTATCAGACGAGTGTTCATACCGAAGGCCAATGGCAAACTTCGGCCGCTGGGCATCTCAACCCTGCGCGATCGGGTCTGCATGACAGCAGCGATGCTGGTGTTGGAACCGATCTTTGAAGCCGATCTTCCACCTGAATTGTACGCCTACCGTCCCGGGCGAAACGCCCAACAGGCGGTGGTCGAGGTGGAAGAGCTGTTGTTTCGTGGCCACCCGGAAGTCGTGGACGCGGACCTCGCGGACTACTTCGGAAGCATTCCGCATGCCGAGCTTCAAAAGTCGGTATCGCGTCGGATCGCTGATCGGCGCGTGCTGCATCTGATCAAGATGTGGCTGGACTGCCCCGTGGAAGAAACCGACGATCGAGGACGAAAGACACGCACGACCGAAGCGCGAGACAAACGGCGCGGCATTCCGCAGGGCTCACCCCTCTCACCACTGCTGGCGAATATCTACATGCGGCGGTTCGTGCTGGGATGGAAGATGTTCGGGCTTGAGCGAAGCCTCGGCGCTCGCCTCGTGACCTACGCCGACGACCTCGTGATCCTGTGCAGAAGGGGCAAGGCCGAAGCGGCCCTGCAAAGCCTGCGTGCGATCATGGGCAAGCTGAAGCTGACGGTGAACGAGGAGAAGACACGGATCTGCAAGGTGCCGGAAGGGGAATTCGACTTCCTGGGATACACGTTCGGACGGATGTATTCGGCGAGGACCGGCAAAGCTCGTATCGGCTACCGGCCGTCAAAGAAGAGCATCAAGCGCGCGGTCGAGAAAGTCCACGCGCTGACCGACCGATCGCGGACATGGCAAGAGACCACAATGCTGGTGGCAAAGTTGAACCGTACGCTGCGCGGATGGGCGAACTACTTTCAGGTAGGAACCGTCAGCAAGGCGTACCGGGCCCTCGACGCCTTCACAGCCGTGCGGTTGCGCCGGTGGTTGCGCTCCAAGCATAAGGTCAGGCGACGCAGGGGCGGCAGCTATCCACTGTCGCACCTCTACGGGCACTTCGGGCTCGTACGCCTGAGCCAGCTTGGGCACGACGTGCCGTGGACGAAGGCGTGAAGTTTTGTCCGAGAGCGTGGTGCGGGAAATCCGCACGCCACGTTCGATGAGAGGGGTGTGGAAACGGAGCTACGGCCGAGCCACTAAGGCACCGCCAGACGAAAGGAGCTATGGCCGAAAGTTGGTGAGGGCGTGAATTCGGGGAAGGCGGCATATCGTGGGGGTGTTCGAGCCTCCACTTCTCCACCGAAGGAGCGATATGCCGTGTCTGACGATAACGTTTTCAAACTGATTTAGCCAGGAACTTTGATCGATCGGCTGAGTGAAGTGCTGCGCGATGGGGCGCGCGCCCTTTTGACCCAAGCGGTCGAAGCGGAAGTGTCCGAGTTTTTGGCCGCGACCGCCGATTTGAAGACTGACGACGGCTGCCGGCGCGTCGTGCGTCACGGCCATCTGCCCGAGCGCGAGATCCTGACCGGCATCGGTCCCGTCGCCGTGCGCCAGCCGCGCGTGCGCGATCGGGAGGCGGCCGCCGTCGGCGCCACGCGTATCCGCTTCACGCCGGCGATCCTGCCGCCCTATGCCCGACGCTCGAAGAGCCTCGATACGTTGATCCCGATCCTTTATCTGAAAGGCGTCTCGACCGGCGATTTTGGCGAGGCGCTGGCGGCCTTGCTCGGCAAGGATGCGCTTGGCTTGTCGGCCACGACCATTGGGCGGCTGAAGGACGTCTGGATCGACGAACACAAGCGATGGAGCGAGCGCGACCTGTCGGCCAAGAGCTACGTCTACGTCTGGGCGGACGGCGTTTACCTGCAAGCGCGTCTGGAGGACGAGGCGCAGTGCATCCTGGTTATCATCGGCGCCACGCCGGAGGGCAAGAAGGAGTTGCTCGGCTTTGCCGACGGCGCGCGCGAGAGCGCGCACGACTGGCGGGCCCTGCTGCTCGATCTGAAGCGCCGCGGCCTATCGATCGCGCCCAAGGTCGCCGTCGCTGACGGCGCGCTCGGGTTTTGGAAAGCAATCGGCGAGCTATGGCCCAAGACCCGCGAGCAGCGGTGCTGGGTTCACAAGACCGCCAATGTCCTCAACAAATTGCCCAAGAGCCAGCAGCCGAAGGCCAAGCGCATGCTGCAAGACATCTGGATGGCCGCAACGAGGAAGGACGGCGAGGCGGCGTTCGACGCCTTCGTCGAGACCTATGCCGTCAAATACGAGAAGGCCGCCGAATGCCTGAAAAAGGACCGAGGGCCGCTGCTCGCCTTCTACGACTTCCCCGCCGAACATTGGAAGCACCTGCGCACGTCGAACCCAATCGAAAGCACCTTCGCCACCGTCCGGCACAGGACGATCCGCTCGAAGGGATGCCTTTCAAACAGGACCGCGCTTGCCATGGTGTTCAAGCTCGTCGAAGGCGCGCAGAAGACCTGGCGCCGCCTTGACGGTCACAACCAGTTGCCAAAGATCATTCGAGGTGTGAAGTTTGCCGACGGGTGCGAGGTCATCGCCAAACCAGACGACCTTCAAACCCAAACCGCCGCCGCCTGATCCTTCAGGCCATCACCAAAAATTGGCGATAGCTCAGACGAAAGGGGCGGAAACAGACATGCTCAGCCTATCGCCACCGCGCCACACTCCTACTCTACCGATTCGCGACGGTGCCTCGATCATCTCAATTGGGTGGGGAGCGGAGCTTAATTTGTCGGCATCCTGTGTGCGTGTAAGCTCGCAACGAAAGCCCGTTGCGGGGGACGCAGGTCATGGCGGATTCGTTGGCAGACACCATTCAGCAACAACTTACCTTCCTGGCCGAGTTGGACCAGCTCAAGTCGATCGTCCGTCAATCCCCGCTCATCAACCGAAGCCGAAAGGAAAACTCCGCCGAGCATTCGTGGCATCTCACCATGTTCGCCCTCGTTTTGTCAGAGCATGCGGCAGGCGTAGACCCCCTTCATGTCGTGAAGCTGCTACTCGTGCATGACATCGTCGAAATCGATGCGGGGGACACTCCGATACATGTGGCGGGCAACGACAAGGGAGCTATGGCCGAAAGTTGGTGAGGGCGTGAATCGGGGAAGGCGGCATATCGTGGGGGTGTTCGAGCCTCCACTTCTCCACCGAAGGAGCGATATGCCGTGTCTGACGATAACGTTTTCAAACTGATTCAGCCAGGAACTTTGATCGATCGGCTGAGTGAAGTGCTGCGCGATGGGGCGCGCGCCCTTTTGACCCAAGCGGTCGAAGCGGAAGTGTCCGAGTTTTTGGCCGCGACCGCCGATTTGAAGACTGACGACGGCTGCCGGCGCGTCGTGCGTCACGGCCATCTGCCCGAGCGCGAGATCCTGACCGGCATCGGTCCCGTCGCCGTGCGCCAGCCGCGCGTGCGCGATCGGGAGGCGGCCGCCGTCGGCGCCACGCGTATCCGCTTCACGCCGGCGATCCTGCCGCCCTATGCCCGACGCTCGAAGAGCCTCGATACGTTGATCCCGATCCTTTATCTGAAAGGCGTCTCGACCGGCGATTTTGGCGAGGCGCTGGCGGCCTTGCTCGGCAAGGATGCGCTTGGCTTGTCGGCCACGACCATTGGGCGGCTGAAGGACGTCTGGATCGACGAACACAAGCGATGGAGCGAGCGCGACCTGTCGGCCAAGAGCTACGTCTACGTCTGGGCGGACGGCGTTTACCTGCAAGCGCGTCTGGAGGACGAGGCGCAGTGCATCCTGGTTATCATCGGCGCCACGCCGGAGGGCAAGAAGGAGTTGCTCGGCTTTGCCGACGGCGCGCGCGAGAGCGCGCACGACTGGCGGGCCCTGCTGCTCGATCTGAAGCGCCGCGGCCTATCGATCGCGCCCAAGGTCGCCGTCGCTGACGGCGCGCTCGGGTTTTGGAAAGCAATCGGCGAGCTATGGCCCAAGACCCGCGAGCAGCGGTGCTGGGTTCACAAGACCGCCAATGTCCTCAACAAATTGCCCAAGAGCCAGCAGCCGAAGGCCAAGCGCATGCTGCAAGACATCTGGATGGCCGCAACGAGGAAGGACGGCGAGGCGGCGTTCGACGCCTTCGTCGAGACCTATGCCGTCAAATACGAGAAGGCCGCCGAATGCCTGAAAAAGGACCGAGGGCCGCTGCTCGCCTTCTACGACTTCCCCGCCGAACATTGGAAGCACCTGCGCACGTCGAACCCAATCGAAAGCACCTTCGCCACCGTCCGGCACAGGACGATCCGCTCGAAGGGATGCCTTTCAAACAGGACCGCGCTTGCCATGGTGTTCAAGCTCGTCGAAGGCGCGCAGAAGACCTGGCGCCGCCTTGACGGTCACAACCAGTTGCCAAAGATCATTCGAGGTGTGAAGTTTGCCGACGGGTGCGAGGTCATCGCCAAACCAGACGACCTTCAAACCCAAACCGCCGCCGCCTGATCCTTCAGGCCATCACCAAAAATTGGCGATAGCTCACGACAAGGCGCTTCTTGACCAAGCAGAAAGGCAGGCCGCCGAACGAATCTTCGGCTTGCTGCCGTCAAAGCAGGGCCAGGAACTGCTGGCTCTTTGGCTCGAATTCGAAGCCGCCCAGACACCTGCCGCGCGCTTCGCAAAGGCGTTGGATCGGTTGCAGCCCCTCCTTCTGAACACTCTCTCGGATGGCGGTACGTGGACGGAGAACGGTGTGACCGAACAGCAGGTCACCGAACGATATGGCCCGACGATCGAGGGGGGATCGCCTATGCTGTGGGAGGAAGCCTCCAAGCTGGTTCGACGGCATTTTGTGGAGCGAGCATGAGGCACGATCCATCAGGACATAGGTCCGCTTCGGGTCGAGGCTGTGTGAAAACGTCTTTTCCGACGCGGGCAGAAAGATTGATTGCGGTTCGATTTGTCGTGTTTCGAAGTGAGTGATGGGACGCGATCGGGCGGGCTCGTCAGGCCCCCTTCATCGCCTCCATGAGCGGCTTGACGCCCAAAATAGCGATCATCCTCTTCAGATTGTAGGCGAGGACTTGGAGGCTCATTTCTGTTCGGACCTTTTCGAGCGTCCTGGTCAGAAAGTGGGTCGCTCCCATCCACGCCTTGATGGTCCCGAAGGGTCGACCGTCCGGCGGCGGATGCGCATGCTATGGGGCGCGCGGTCCAACCGCTCCTGCATCGCGTCAAGAACGGCCTCGTGCTCCCAGCGCTTGATGCGGCGTTGCTCTCCGGTCGTGCATTGCGACTTGAGGGGCAGCGCGCGCATTTCGTCGTCCAGTAACAGTGCAGGTTCATCCCGCTCTCGACCGTCGTGTACCGCCAAGTCAGCGATTTACCGGCAGGACACCGATAGGTGTCGTTTTCCGGCACGTAGACGATGTCTTGCTTGCCGAAACCAAATCGCTTCGAGCCGGCGGCTGGAGCGAGAGGCCCAACGCAACGACGAGTTGATGTGGCTGAGCGGCGCGCGGCGCCGGATTTCAAGACCATCGCAGACTTCAGAAAAGACAACGGTCCGGCAATTCGTGCGACATGCCGGCGGTTTATCGCGGTGTGTCGCCGGCTGAACCTCTTCGCGCATGCCATGGCGGCGACCGACGGCCGCAAGTTCAAGGCGGTGAATGCTCGGGATAAGAACTTCACTCGCGCCAAGCTGAAGAAGCTGATGGATCAAGTCGAGACCAGCATCGAGCGCTACATGTCTGCGCTGGAGACGGCTGATCGCCACGAAGGCGAGGTGGCGCAAGCCAACTCCTCTCGGCTGAAGGACAAGATCGCTGCGCTGCGCGAGCAAATGGCGGCGTTCAAGAGCCTCGAGCCGGTTCTGCATGCCGCCCCCGACGAACAGCTATCGTTGACTGATCCAGACGCCCGGTCGATGGCGACCAGCGGGCGCGGCAGCGGCATCGTCGGGTACAACGTGCAATGCGCCCTGGATACGGAACATCACCTCATCGTCGCCCATGAAGTCAGCAATGTCGGCCACGACCGTGAACAGCTCTCGGGCATGGCGGGCAAGGCCAAGGCGGCAATGGGCGGGCAGACGCTCGACGCGGATTTGTCGCGATTCTACATCATTCGACGTTTTCACACAGCCTCGGTCGAGGCCGAGTAAAAAACTCGCCGAAAAATCTCAAACGATCGCGCAGACAGCAAATTTCCCCGATTTTGTTACTTCCGCTCGGTCTGGGGGCTCAAAAGCTCGTCTGCTATTCGCCTTTTGTGAAAACTTCGCTGAGTTTTTACACAGCCTCGGTCGAAACCCGAAATTCAAACGGAGACACTCTAATTTCCCTGGCCCTTCTTCAGCTGCATACAGCTTCTCGCAAACCTGGACGGTCCATTCGCGCGTCCAAGCCAGCAGCCTCGGCCGTAGCTTCGCGGACCGGATGAAGCTAATCGCTCGTGACCGTTTGGCGTCCGGCCAAGCGCGAGGCCGCCGCGGGATCATGGGTCGGCAGAACGATGGTTGGCCGCGCCGCGGTCAGCGCCTGCAAGCGGGCCAGCGTTGCCGCCGCGACCGCTTCGTTCGGGCTGACGCCGTCGACCTGGCCCCGGAGGAGATTCGTCTCGCTGTAGGTCGCGTCACCGACGATGAGGAGGAGGGTGTCGCCTTCGTCGACCGCGACCGAGAGATGGTCCGGCGTATGGCCCGGCGTCGGAAGTGCGACGACCGCCCCGTCGTCGGTCAAGCGGCGCGAGCGCGCGAACGGGCCGAACGGCGCGTCGCCGAGGACGAGGGGTTCCGGATCGAAGCCGGCAGCCCAGCGCTGCGGCAGGTAGCCGCGCATCCAGCCCGCTACACCCGCGGCGGCGCTAAGCTCGCCGGGGCTGACGAGCACGCGGCTGTGCGGGAAGAGTTCGCCTCTCACTTCACCCTCGGCGGCGTGCGCCAACTCGATCGACAGCGCCTTCAATGTCACGACCTTCCAAGCGGCCTCCCCCGCAGCGGCGGCAAGGCGCTTGAATTCTGCGATCACAGGTTCCGCTTCCGCGAACATCACATCGAGAACGACCGGTTCTATTTTGCTTTCCATGGTTTTGAGCTTCCGACCCTCGGCGTTGCGTTCGTCGTTCAATTTGCTTCGGGCACCCTCAACGGCACGCGCACGGGCCTGTGCCTTGCTGGCGCGCCTAAGCAGTTCCTCGCGCTTGTCGCCGTCAGGATTTGTCGCCGACGCGGGGAGCGGCAGCGAAGAGGGGGCGCTTTTTTGCAGGGCGAAAATTTTTCGCGGCGGGTCGACCTTTTTGCCGAGCAGAATCCAGCTAGGCGACGGCGGGCGGCCCGGAGCGCATCCAAACGCAATTCGTCCGAATATCTGAAGGCCGAGGCGCTGGCGACGCGACGACGAGCGCTCGCGCCCATCAACAGCGAGGATCGACAGAGCGGGCCGCTGACGCCCATCGATAAGCGCCGACACATCGACGAAGCCTCGCGCCCATCGAAGCCGCCTGGCGGCGCGCGAACCTGAGACAAGGCGATTCCCCGGCGAGCGCAAATGCGCCCACCGGGGCGCAGCGAGCGTGACGATGAGGCGTCGGTAGTTCCTAGCCGCCGGCAACTGGTCTGGCGCTCGAAGGTGATTCCGAATTGGCAGGATGGTCGCGAGCCAAGGGCGGCGCGTTGCGCTTCCGCTGTCCAATAGGCCCCGGTCAATCGAACGTGTCCGCAATCCCCGAAAACCGCTGTCCAAAAAGCCTGATTTGACTTTTGGACGCGAATGTCGGATAAGCCTAGGCATTGTGGACACTACCGCTGGGGAATCAGACCATGAATGCGCGCCACACGGGACAACTTGTCGGATACGCTAGAACATCAACTTCAGATCAGCAGGCTGGCCTTGAGGCGCAGATTTCGCGATCTGAAGGCGGCGGGCTGCACCAAGATATTCCAGGAGCAGGTTTCTAGCCTTGGCGAGCGGGGGCAGCTTGATCGCGCACTCGATTACGTTCGCGGCGGCGACACGCTAGTTGTTTGCAAGGTCGATCGCTTGGCTCGCTCGACAACGGGCCTATGGGAGATCGTCAAGCAGCTTGAAGCGCTCGACGATGGCGGCGCCGGCCTTCGCGTCCTGAACCTCGGCGGCGAAACGGTCGACACCAAGAGCGCGACAGGCAAGCTCATTCTGACGATCTTCGCAGGCTTCGCGCAATTCGAGCGCGAGATCATGCTTGAGCGCCAAGCGGAGGGAATCGCGAAGGCGCGGGCGGAGGGCAAGTATCTCGGTCGCAAGCCATCGGCCGCATTGAAGGCCGGCGAGGCTGTGGCGATGGTCAAGGGCGGCAAGACCGTCTCCGAAACCGCCAACGCCCTCAAGATCGGCCGCGCGTCGGTCTACAGGGCGCTAGAGGCGGCTTCCGCGACCTGAGGCCTCGCAATCAACGCCGCCTCACGCAATCGCTCCCGGTGCCGCCGCTGCGGAAGGGGTGACGGAAACGGGTGAACGCTCGCCAGTGACTTGCTCATGCCGCCACCTTGTCGGCCGGAGACTTCGGGCGGCGGCCCATCCATGCGATCAGAGAGTCCAGCGTAGCGACTTGGTGTCCCTCATTGTCGCGAGAGAAGGGCAATTCCCCGTCGCGCATGGCGGCATGGATTCTTTCGCGGGGCTCCCTCGCAATGCGCGAGCAAGCTCCAATTCGCAGTTCACGTAATTCGATCGGCGCGTCCGCGCCATTGCCGTTAGGCTGCATATCGTTTGTCCGATTGTGGTCCGGGTTTCGTTCAGCGCCGGCCGTAACTCCGGCGCTTGTTGATGTACTCCACCACGCCAAGGCCGAGTTCGTCGCAT
The DNA here is from genome assembly GCA_963813195.1 of uncultured Alphaproteobacteria bacterium. Lineage (GTDB taxonomy): Bacteria > Pseudomonadota > Alphaproteobacteria > Rhizobiales > Beijerinckiaceae > Roseiarcus. The sequence goes on from CAWEYC010000034.1 coordinate 34,304, forward strand.
TCGCGCTTTTGGGCTTTGGTCAAGCTCCTGCCGCCCGGCCCGTACGGGCTTCGGTAGCCCGGTGACGGCGTGCAGTCGATTTCAGAAAAGCGTGTCAACTTGAGCGCAGACATGGCGGTGTCCTTTCGTTCACTCGGCTTAGGCGCGGCGTCCGCCGCTCAACCAGTCCTCCAGGTCGCGTTTCATGATCCTCCGACGCCCTCCGGCCATAGAGAATCGGAGCTTTCCGGCGGCCATCTCTTGGTACAACTTGCGGCGCCCGACTCCGCTTGCGAATACGGCTTCGTCGACCGTGTAGGCGAGCCTTTCCGGCCAAACCCAGTTCATGCGTCACCTCTCAAAATGTCACGAAAGTCGGAAGACGCGCACGCCGTCCCGATTGAGACGCGCCGCGATCAGTTCAAGGGCGCGCCCTCTTCGGTACGCGAGGGTCGCCGGAAGCATTCCCCTCGACCGGCAATAGGCCTCGCTCGATTCGCCACGCGACTCGGTTCGGAGCCAGTCGCGGAGCGCAACGCGCAAGTCGTCGTCGGCGAGCAGCCGCAGCCATCCAAGGGCGCGATTGGCTCCCAGCCCTCGCGGTCGTCGTCGCTGTGAATGACGGCGGGGTTCGCCGAGCCCGGCGGCTTCGGAGGCGCGACGCGGGGCTGGCGATAGTCGACGCCGAAAGCCTCAAGGAGCGCGGCTTCACATAGCTCTGACGTCCAGCGCGACGGACGCGGCGGCACGGGCGACGGGGCCGCACGCGCGGCCTGGATGTTGGACAAGGATGTTCTCCCCTCAGACGGCAATAAACTGCGGCGTGCGCCAATGCCCTTGGCGCGACGCGCTATCTTCGATGTGGATGACTACCGGGCTCCCGTTCGTCCCGTGCCGCGGGTGAAACCCGCTCGCCGCATTCGCATTGCCAATGCACGCTCGGCATGCGGACGCAATACGCCCCCCGAACACCATAGTATAACGGTTTTATGCCCCGATTTGCAAGTAAAATCGAACGAAGCAAGAACGATTTTTGGAAAGCGACCGCGCTAGCGTACCCTGGCGCGAGGCGCACCCCGCCACCATCACACACGTAACATCACCCGATTTTTGAGCCGATTCGCAAGAAAAAAGTTTTTTGCTGCCGAATGGGCATAACATTTTTGCCTAGTGCCGAATCCCCGCTAATGCCCCGGTCTTGCTGCCTTTGCGGGGATTCGTCATACAACACTAATGTTACCGGCGCGTCTAAAGTCGATCGCTCACCGTGCACCACGATTCCAGATAGATCACCTTGCGCCGCGCAACTGCCGCCGCTTCCTGCGCCGGGCTGATTGCGAATCAGGTTCTCGTCAATCTGCGTGAAGGTCGTCGAGCGTGAAGCTGAAGGCCTCGACATATTCCTTCACCGGGCCGACCTATCCGCTTCCTTCACCGGGCCGACCTATCCGCCCTCGAAAGGTCGGAACAGATCGCGGAGTGGGTGACGCTGACGGAGGACAAATCCAAGAAGGAGGCCGAGGAACACAAACCGGCCGATATTCGGCCAGTTTCTGTCGGCGGACGGGGAAACGAGGGCGGCGTTCGGGCGGCATCGCGCGGGTTGGGCTTGAAGCGCACGAACGTCCAACAGGCGATCAAGATCGCCAGTATATCCTCCGAAGCCAAGGACGCGGCGCGCAAGGCGGGTCTCGACAACAATCAATCTGCGCTGCTCAAGGTCGCCGACGAAAACTCCAAGAATTGAGGGCAGCGGAATTGACTGCGCCGAACAAAAAGCGCTCAAACTTTGGAAACCGAACCGGAAACCGGCCTATATGGGTCTAAGCGTGGCAGGCGAATATCTCAATGATTACAATTGGCTGGGGGACCTGGATTCGAACCAAGATTGACGGAGTCAGAGTTCGCAGTTCTACCGTTGAACTATCCCCCAATGCCGCCGAGCGCCTGGGCTGCGCGGCGTAGATAGCGAAGCCGCGCGCTGGAGGCAAGTGCCCGTACGTTGCCTCCAGGGCTCCGAACTCGGGTTAACGCCCAGGGGAATTGGGCGAAGGAGTTATGCTGCGATGAGGCTTGCGAGGTAGTCGTCGTCCCATCCGGCGGTTTTTCGCTTGAGACGTTGGGAGTTTTTTCCCGGAGCTATGCGAAAGAGGTTGTTGGCGATGTGCTTTAGGGTTGTGAAGTTGGCGGGGGCGTTTTCGGTTCGCACCCGACATTCGTCGTCGCGAAAGAGCATGTCGAGCAACCAGTGCAGGCCGTTTTCGATCGCCCAATGATCGCGGATCATTGGCCCGATCGTGTTGGCGAGCAAGGTCAGCGAGGTGATGTAGAATTGCGTTTCTTTTGAGAATTTACCCTCGATCTCACGCTGGCTCTCGACCATGACGACGCCCTTGAGGCCGGGCCAGTCATGGCGCTGTTGAAGCCATTCGATATTGTGGAGCACGGTGTAGGATCGTGTTTCGATCCGCCCATGATCGCCATCGACCGTTTCGTGTCGGCTGATCGTGACGTCCTTGAAACCGTTGGTTTTCTGCTCGACGGCAAGGAGTTTGACGTCGTCGTGCAACGTGCCTTGATTGCCTTTGAGCGCGATGAGGTAGTCGGCTTTCTTGTCGATGATCTTCTTGGCGATGTTGCGTTGACATCCCATCGCGTCGATGGTGACGACGGCTCCTTCGATCGCCATCATGTCCAGCAGGGCGGGAATGGCGACGATCTCGTTGGATTTTTCCGCCACCGCGATTTGACCCATGACGAGACGCTGGCGCGCGGCGAAAGCCGAGACGATGTGGATCGGCTCCTTCGATCCCTTCTTTTGATAAGAGCGGCGCGAGGTCTTGCCGTCGATGGCGATGACCTCGACCGGGGTCTTGGTCAGGGCCGCCGCCCAAGCGACGAAGCACCGTTGGAACGCCGCCGCGTCAAGGGTGGCGAAAATGTCGCCCAGATGATCATGGGCCGGAGTGCCGTCCTTGAAGGGGCGGAACCGACGCAAGAGCGCGAGCTTCCTTTCGCCGAAACGGGCGATCTCGGTGAACGCCTCGCTTCCCGCCAACACCGCCAGAAGGCACAAGAGCAAAATCTCGTCGAGCGGATAGATCACCTTCCCCATTTGGCGGCCATCCGGCATATCTTTGAAATATTGAAGGAAAACCGTCGTTTCGGCCAAAGCGACGAAATTCTCGGCGCCGTCGTCCATAAAATCCCCCCGAATGCAGATCAGAGGATTCCTACAGATTTCAGCTTTTCACCCCGTTGTCACGGAGTCCTTCACCCGATTGCCCTGGGTTAACGCCGATTATGGGTTGAGGTGGGCTCTTGCTGATTGTGCGGCGGTGATTCTCTCGGATCGGTTTGATTCGGGAGGGCCTCATGGACGATTGGAATCTGCCCAAGCCGCGTCTGGCGCTGCTTTTGGAGCATTTCGCGGCGATCGAGGATGTGCGCGAGCCGTGGCGCGTCGCCTACCCGCTGCGGGAGGTGCTGTTCTTGACGGTCTGCGCCACGATCGCCAACTGCGACGATTACGAGGACATCGTCGACTGGGGCGAGGCGAACCTGAAGTTCCTACGCGGCGTTTCCGATTACCACTTCGGCATTCCCTGCGCCGACTGGCTGCGCTCGCTGATGAACCGGATCGATCCTCAGGTCTTTTCGGGCGCTTTCCGGGCCTGGGTCGCCGATTGCTGGCCGGGCCGTCCGGAGTTGGTGGCGATTGACGGCAAGACCTCCCGGCGCAGCCATAACAAGAAGATCGGCAAGGGACCGCTTCATCTTGTCTCGGCCTACGCCACCAATGCCCGCCTGGTTCTGGCCCAGGAGGCGGTGGACGAGAAGGAGAACGAGATCGTCGTCATCCCCAAGCTGCTCGATCAATTGGAGCTTGACGGCGCGCTCGTCTCGATCGACGCCATCGCCTGCAATCCCGCCATCGCCGAAGCGATCGTCGCGGCGGGCGCCGACTATCTCCTGCCGGTCAAGGAGAACCAGCCGACGCTGAGGGCCGAGGCCGAAAGCTATTTCGCCGACGCGCCCGAGCAGGAGCTCGACATCGCCCAGAGCCTCGACAAAGCCCATGGCCGCCTGGAGATTTGCACGCACAAGGTCTCAAGATCGGTCGACTGGCTGGGTTCGGACCGCGCCTTTCCCGGCGCAAGGCGCTTTCCGAAGCTGGCCGTCATCGGCATGATCGAAACCCAGATCGAGAAAAGAGACAATGTCAGCCTCCAGCGGCGCTACTACATCTCCTCGCGCCCTCTCTCGGCCGAGGCTTTCGCCGATGCGGCGCGGAGCCATTGGGGCATCGAGAACCGCGTTCATTGGGTGCTCGACGTCACCTTCAAAGAGGACCTCTCGCGTCTCAGGCTCGGCCACGGCGCTCACAACATGGCCGTCGTGCGCCACTTCGCTCTCAATCTCGTCCGACAGGCCAAGGACAAGCGCGCCATCAAGCGACGCCGCAAAGTCGCTTCCTGGAGCCCGGACTACCTCACCGAAATGCTACAGATCACGCCCCGTTAACCTGGACTCGTTGCCCTGACGTTGCCTCCACCCTGAGGCGGCGTAACTTGCCGGGCGCCTTGCCATCGCACGGGAATTGACTAGAATATATGCAGAATGTCAATTGCATAGAATTTGGGCACGGATTTGGCCTCGACGCTTCGTGTTGGACCGATGGAGTTGGCTGGCGGCGCGATGATGGCGCCGATGTCGGGAGTGAGCGATCTCGGCATGCGCCGCGCGGCGAGCCGCTTTGGCGCGACGTTGGTCTTTTCGGAAATGGTGGCGAGCGAGACCTTCCTCGACGGCGACGAGGAAGCCCTGTTGCGCGCGCAGGGCGACGGGGTCGCGTTGCATGCCGTGCAGCTGGTGGGGCGCGACCCGGCCGCGATGGGCGAGGCGGCGCGACGCGTCGAGGGCGCCGGCGCGGGGATCGTCGACATCAACATGGGCTGTCCGGCCCGGCGAGTCGCCGGCGGGCTGGCGGGATGCGCGCTGATGCGCGATCTCGACCACGCCTCGCGCATCATCGATGCAGTCGTCGCCGCGGTCGCGGCGCCGGTCACGGTCAAGATGCGGCTGGGATGGGATGAGGGCGAGCGCAACGCTCCGGAACTGGCGCGCCGCGCGGAACGCGCGGGGGCGGCGATGATCACGGTCCACGGGCGAACGCGGCGCCAGTTTTACGACGGCCGCGCAGATTGGCGCGCCGTCGGCGAAGTCGTCGCGCAAGTTTCCATTCCCGTCGTCGTCAACGGCGACTGCGGCAACCTCGAGGACGCCCGCGCGATGCTTGCCGCCTCGGGCGCGCAGGCGATCATGATCGGCCGCGCGGCGGTCGGCGCGCCCTGGCTGGTCGGGGCGATCGGGCGCGCCCTGCAATCCGGCGTCGCCCTCGCCGAGCCGCCGCTCGACGAACGGCGGGACGCCGCCTTGTCGCATTTGGATTCTCTGCTGGCGGGAATGGGGCCCCGCGCGGGTCTTCGACACGCCCGCAAGCATCTGGCCGCTTACGCGGAAAAGGCGGGCGCGCCGCCGGCGATCCGCTCGGCGCTGGTGACGACCGACGACCCGAACGTCGCCTTGAGACTGCTCGCGCGGGCTTTCGATTCCGGCGAGGGCAGGGAGGCGGCATGAGCCGATACGACCGCCCCGGCCAGACGACCATGGCGCGGCCTGATCCGCTGCAACTCCTCAACGCGCTGCCGCAGCCGGTCCTGGCGATCGACGCCGAGGGGGGCATTCGAGAAGTCAACACCGCAGCGGAGCATTTTTTCGACATGGGCAGGACGATGTTGTTGCGGTCGCGCCTGGCCGACATCCTGCCGTTCGGATCGCCGGTCATCGCGCTCGTGGCGGACGCGATCGCCGACCAGGCGACGGTCAATGGCTATAAACTCGATGTCTCCACGCCGCGTACCGGGCTCGGGCGGGTCGTCGACGCGTTCGTGTCGCCGCTGCCGCAAAGCGACGGTGGGGTGACGCTGTTGCTGCAAGAACGGTCAATTGCCGAAAAAATGGACAGACAGCTGACCCATCGAAGCGCCGCCCGCTCGGTGACGGCGCTCGGCGCCATGCTGGCCCACGAAATCAAGAATCCGCTGTCCGGCATCCGCGGCGCCGCGCAATTGCTGGAGACTTCCGTCGGCGACGACGATCGCGCCCTAACCCGGCTGATCTGCGATGAGACCGACCGTATCGTAAAGCTAGTCGATCGAATGGAGGCATTTTCCGACGAGCGCCCGATCCCGCGTGAAAGTCTCAACATCCATGCGGTGTTGGATCACGTAAAGCGCCTCGCGCAGGCGGGCTTCGCCCAGCACATCCGCTTCAACGAAGTCTACGATCCGTCGCTTCCCAACGTCCTCGGCGCGCGCGATCTTTTGATTCAGGTCTTCTTAAACTTAGTGAAGAACGCCTCAGAAGCCATTGGTGAAGAAGCCATCGATGGCGAAATTTCGATTTCCACCGCTTACCGCGCCGGCGTTCGGCTGAAGGCCGGCATCGGCGCCGAGCCGGTCAGCCTGCCGCTCGAGATCTGTATTCGCGACAACGGGCCAGGCGTCCCGAGCGACATCGCCGGCAACCTTTTCGATCCCTTTGTCACATCGAAGGCGTCGGGCTCTGGCCTGGGACTTGCACTCGTCGCCAAGGTGATCGGTGACCATGGCGGCATCATCGAATTCGAGTCCCATCCGCGCCGAACGACGTTTCGTGTCCTGATGCCGCTCGACACGCAACGAACGTTCGGCGGCGCGGACGAGGGCGTTACCCCGACTCGGCGCGCCGACTCCATGGCGCGCTAGTGGTGCGGGTGAATTTCGGCGTCGTCCTGTTCGCTCGGCGCCCGTGAGGAGCGATTTCATGCCGTCAGGGCACATTCTCGTCGCCGACGACGATGCGGCGATCAGAACGGTTCTCAATCAAGCGTTGTCCCGCGCCGGATACGAGGTGCGGGCGACCGGAACCGTAGCCGGTCTCTGGCGGTGGGTGGCCGCCGGGGAGGGCGACCTCGTGATCACCGACGTGCTCATGCCCGACGACAACGCCTTCGAGCTGCTTCCCCGCATCAAGCGGATGCGGCCCGATCTGCCGATCATCGTTATGAGCGCGCAAAACACCTTCATGACCGCGATCAAGGCGTCCGAACGCGGCGCCTACGAATATTTGCCGAAACCCTTCGACCTGAAGGAGTTGGTTTCGATCGTCGGACGCGCGCTGGCCGAGCCTCGCAACCGCAAGGAACATACCGTCGACCCGCAGGCGGCCGCCGAGTCGATGCCGCTGGTCGGCCGATCGCCGGCGATGCAGGAAATCTTCCGAGCGCTGGCGCGGCTGATGCAGACCGACCTGACGGTGATGATTTCGGGCGAATCCGGCACCGGCAAGGAGCTGGTGGCGCGGGCGCTGCACGACTATGGCAAGCGCAAGTCCGGCCCCTTCGTCGCCATCAATATGGCCGCGATCCCGCGCGATCTCATCGAGAGCGAATTGTTCGGCCACGAGAAGGGGGCGTTCACCGGCGCCAACGCGCGCTCTGTCGGGCGGTTCGAACAGGCTGAAGGGGGCACTCTTTTTCTCGACGAGATCGGCGATATGCCGATGGAGGCGCAGACGCGCCTGCTTCGCGTGCTGCAGCAGGGCGAATATACGACCGTTGGCGGCCGCACGCCGATCAAGACCAATGTTCGCATCGTCGCCGCCACCAACAAGGAGCTGCGCTACGCGATCCAGCAGGGCCTCTTCCGCGAGGACCTGTTCTTCCGCTTGAACGTGGTGCCGCTCCGCTTGCCGCCGCTGCGCGAACGGACGGAGGACATTCCCGATCTCGTGCGACATTTCTTTCAAAGGGGCGTCGCCGAGGGGCTGGCGCCGAAGTCTCTCGACACAGCCGCCATGGATCGCCTGCGCCGTTACCCCTGGCCCGGCAACATTCGTGAACTCGAGAATCTGGCGCGCCGTGTCGCGGCGCTCTACCCTCAGGACGTCATCAACGAGCAATTGATCGAGGCGGAACTCGGCTTCACCGCGCCGTTGCAGAGCCTCAGCGCTCCGACGGCGCTCGATCCGGGCGGCGCACCCCGCGAAGCGGCGGTCTCGCAGGAGCAATTCGTCACCGGGCTCGAGCGTCACATCGCCGACCTGTTCCGATCCTTCGGCGATTCCTACCCGCCGATCGGACTATACCACCGCGTGCTGCGCGATCTCGAAGTGCCTCTGATCGCTGCGACCCTGTCGGTCACCCGCGGCAACCAGATCAAGGCGGCCGAGATTCTCGGGACTCAACCGCAATACCTTGCGCAAGAAGATTCGCGATCTCGATCTCCGAGGCGCCCGGGGGCTTAAATGAGGTCCGCCGCCATTTTGTCGTAATCTTGCAACATCGTTGCATTGGCGCCACTCTTTAACACGAGCGCCCGAATGGCGGGCAGTGGCGAAGTTTCAAGACGTGACAATCCAATCGCAGGGGGACCGCCCGACGCCGGCGGGTCATGGGGCGGCGGAGCGCTTCGGAGACGCGCGGATGTCCGGTCGCTTCGGGCCGATTGCGGTCGGCGGCGCGCTGACCCTGGCGCTCGCGACTTTCGTCATCTTCGCCGGCTTCACGCCGATCATCCCGACGCCCACCGTCGTCCTGGCGATCCTCGTCGGCGATGGCCTGATCGTCGTTTGCCTGCTGGTGCTGATCGGCGTGGAACTGCGCAGCCTGCGCGCCGCCCGCCGTGCCGCGCGGGCCGGCGCCCGATTGCACAATCGGGTGGTCGCGCTGTTCTCGCTCGTCGCCGCCATCCCTGCGCTGGTCACGGCGGTCGTCGCGACCGTTTCGGTCGAATGGGCGATCAATCCGGCGTTCATGAAGGATGTCGGCGCGTTCCTCAACGAGTCCGGCTCCCTTTCGCAGCTCTATCGCGAGTCGCAATGCCGCGCGTTGCTGCGCGAGACCGAACTGACGGCCGGCGACCTGTCGCAGGGCGCGCGGCTGGTGCGATCCGACCCCAATTTGTTCCGCACTTATCTCAATGCGCGCGCCCACGCGCTCGGCTTCACCGTGGCGGCGGTGATCAAGACCGACGGAACGGTGACGGCGCTCGCCGCCGGTTCGGATCCGAAGCTGATCGCCAAGCCGGAGAGCGCCGACTTCAGGGCCGCCGCGGCGCGCCAGCCGTTCTGCGGTCTGCTGGCGGGAGGCGACGTGTTCGTTGCGATGCGGCCGATCGACGGCCTGGAGGGCAGTTACTTCTACGCGGCGCGCGCGATCGATCCGCTCGCGGACAAGGTGACCCGAGAGGCTACGGGCGTTTCCGCGGTCTTCGCGAATTTCGAGTCGCACCGCCACAACATCGAGTTGGGATTCGCCAGCGTGTTCGTGATGCTGTCGCTGACGATGCTGATCTCGGCGGTTTGGATGGGGCTGACCTTCGCCAACCAACTCGTTGGGCCGATCCGCCGCCTCATCCGCGCGACCGACGAAGTCGCCTCCGGCAACCTCTACGTGCAGGTGCCGACGCGCCGCTCAGAAGGCGATCTCGGCCATCTCGGCGAGACGTTCAACAAGATGACCATGGAGTTGCGTCAACAGCGCAACCGCCTCACCGCCGCGAATGCGTTGAACGACGAGCGCCGCGCCTTCATCGAGGCCGTGCTCTCCGGCGTGCCCGCAGGCGTCCTCGGCGTCGATCCCCACGGCGTCGTCACGGTCAGCAACGCCGCCGCCGAGCGCCTGCTCTGCCCGGTTCCCGACGGGACGAGGCTCGTCGGCCGGCATATCGCGGATGTCTTTCCCCGTCTGGCCCAAATCCTCTTAGAAGCCCGATCGATGAACCTGAAGTTGCATCAGGGGCAGGCGACCTTGTTGCGGCAGGGGCGCGAGCGCCTGCTCAACGTGCGCGTGACCGGCGATCCGTTGCGGGAGGATCAAGGCAGCGTGATCACGCTCGACGACATCAGCGAACTCGTCACAGCCCAGCGCAGCGCCGCCTGGGCCGACGTCGCCCGCCGCATCGCGCACGAAATCAAGAATCCGCTGACGCCGATTCAGCTTTCCGCCGAGCGTCTGAAGCGCCGCTACGGGCGGCTGATCGTTGAAGGGAAGGACGTCTTCGATCAGTGCACGGATACGATCATCCGGCAGGTCGACGACATCAAGCGCATGGTCGACGAGTTCTCCTCCTTCGCTCGGATGCCCAAGGCGCGTCCGGCCCGCGACAATCTCTCGGATTGCGTGCGTCAGGCGCTATTCCTCATGCGCATTGGCCGGCCGGAGATCGCTATCGAGGACGATTTGCCTCAGGAGCCGGTGATGGCCGAATTTGATCGCCGGCTGATATCGCAAGCCCTGACGAACGTGCTGAAGAACGCAAGCGAGGGGATCGATGCGCTCGGGCCGAACGAGGGCGGCGGCAGGATCGTCGTTGTTCTGCGAGTCGACCCCGAAGGCTTTGCCCGGATCGGCGTCAGCGACAACGGCAAGGGATTTCCCATCGAGGACCGCCACAAGTTGGTCGAGCCCTATGTGACGACCCGCGCCGAGGGCACTGGGCTTGGCCTGCCGATCGTGATGAAGATTTTCGAAGATCATCACGGGGGCGTCGAACTGCTCGACGGCCTGCCACGCCCCGATGGCGGCCATGGCGCGCAGGTCTTGATGAAGCTGCCGGTTCGGCCCGACGTCGCGCCCGCTGGTGATTCGGCGCCCGCCGACGGTTCGGCCGCCACAACAACTCCTCATGAGACAGTAGGTCGTCCTGATGCCCGCTGATATCCTGATTGTCGACGACGAAGACGACATTCGCGAACTCGTCTCGGGAATTCTGTCCGACGAAGGTCACGGCACGCGGCTGGCGCGCAATTCCGACGAGGCCCTCGCCGCGATCGAAGCGCGGCGACCGCAGCTCGTTCTGCTCGACATCTGGCTGCAAGGCTCGCGGCTGGACGGCCTGCAACTGCTGGAGATCATCAAACAGCAGCACCAGAACGTGCCCGTCGTGATGATCTCCGGCCACGGCAACATCGAGACCGCCGTGACCGCAATCAAACTGGGCGCCTACGATTTTATTGAAAAGCCGTTCAAGGCCGATCGGTTGATTCTGATCTCCGAGCGCGCGCTGGAGACTTCGCGACTCAAGCGCGAAGTCAGCGACCTGCGGGCGCGCGCCGGCGCGGTCAATCGTATGGTCGGCGCTTCGTCGGCGATCACCAGCCTGAAGCGGATCGTGGAACGGCTCGGGCCGGCGAATTCCCGCGTGCTCATTTCCGGCCCCGCGGGCGCGGGGAAAGAATTGACCGCACGGTTGATTCACACGCATTCCGTCCGCGCCGACGGTCCTTTCGTCGTTCTCAATGCGCCGACGATCACGCCGGAGAACATGGAGAGCGAACTTTTCGGCGTCGAGGCGAGCCATGAGCGGCCCCGGCGGGTCGGGGCGCTGGAGGAAGCGCACGGCGGCACGCTCTATCTCGACGAAATCGCCGATATGCCATTGGAGACGCAGGCGAAGGTCCTGCGCGTGCTCGTCGATCAGAACTTTCAGCGCGTCGGTGGATCGGCGCGCGTCCATGTCGATGTCAGAATCATCTCCTCGACCAGCCGCGATCTGGCCCAGGCGATCACCGACGGGCAGTTCCGCGAGGATCTTTTTCACCGGCTTTCAGTGGTGCCCATTCGCGTTCCCTCGCTCGCCGAGCGACGCGACGACATTGCCGAACTCGTCCAATATTTTATGGAGCAGGTCGCCGCGACCATGGGGGTGCCGCCGCGGCGCATCGCCGCCGATGCGATGGCGGTGCTGCAGTCGCACGATTGGCCTGGCAATATCAGGCAGTTGCGCAACAATATCGAACGGCTGATGATTTTGGTGGCGGGCGATCCGGAGGCGGAAATCACCGCCGCGATGCTGCCCTCCGAAGTCGGCGCGCTGGTGCCGGCCATTCCCAGCGGCGTCGGCGGCGAAAAATTAATGAGCATCCCGTTGCGGGAGGCCCGCGAGGTGTTCGAGCGCGAATATCTGATCGCCCAAATCAACCGCTTCGGCGGCAACATTTCCCGCACCGCGGAATTCATCGGCATGGAGCGCTCGGCCTTGCATCGCAAGCTGAAGTCGCTCGGCGTCGACTGACGCGTGGCGCTCTGGCCGAGATTCCGATGTCCCGCCTCGCTTACGTCAACGGCCGTTACGTTCGCCTAGCCGCGGCGGTCGTCTCGATTCAAGATCGCGCGTTCCAGTTTGGCGACGGCGTCTACGAGGTTTGCGAAATTCGCGGCGGCGCGCTGATCGACGAGGCGCGTCACCTCGCGCGTCTCGAAGGCTCGCTGAAGGCAGTGCGGATCGCGGCGCCGGTTGGCGACCTGGCGCTACGCCGAATCCTAAGGGAAGTCGTGGTGCGCAACCGGGTGCGCGACGGCCTTGTCTATATCCAGGTTTCGCGGGGCGCCGCGCGGCGCGATCACGGCTTTCCCGACGCTTCGGTCTCACCCGGCCTCGTCGTCTCGGCCAAATCGATTGATCCGCGGGCGATCGACGCGAATGCGAACCGTGGCGTCGCCGTCGCGACCCTCGCCGACGAACGCTGGGCGCATCCGCATATCAAGACGTTGCAACTGTTGCCGAATGTATTGGCGAAGCAGGCCGCGCGTGAGGCCGGGGCCTATGAGGCCTGGTTCGTCGATGCGCAGGGATTCGTCACCGAGGGCGCCTCGACCAACGCTTGGATCGTCTCCACGGACGGCGTCCTGGTCACACGGCACGCCGATCGCGCGATCTTGCGCGGCGTGACGCGATCGACCCTGCTCGATGTCGCGGCGAGCGAAAAGATCTCTTTCGAGGAGCGTCCGTTTTCTCTCGAGGAGGCCTATCGCGCGCGCGAGGCGTTCTTTTCCAGCGCGACGACGATCGCCATGCCTGTTGTCTCGATCGACGGACGGACGATCGGCGAAGGCCGGCCAGGTCCCTTGACGCTGGCGCTGCGACGTCGAATTCTACGACTTCGCGGAGCGCACGTAGTCGCTTTTTTCCTTCCCACTTCGGACGCGCGGATGGCGCGCCGGCGCCGAAATGCTATAGGTAAACCGGCTTTGCGCTGAGGCGAGGGGGTGTCGAGCCGAATCAACGATATGGCCGCATCAAGTGGCCCAACTCCAAAGTGGGATAACCTCATGCCTAGCGAAAAGACGCAGAATTTGCAGGACACGTTCCTCAACCACGTGCGCAAAACCAAGACCTCCGTCACGATCTTTCTCGTCAACGGCGTAAAATTGCAGGGTTTCGTGACTTGGTTCGATAATTTTTGCGTTCTCTTGCGCCGCGACGGCCACTCACAGCTTGTCTACAAGCATGCGATCTCGACGATCATGCCGGCGAGCCCGATCACCATGTTCGAGGCGGTCGAAGACGGCCCGGACCAACATTGAGATCCCATTGACTGAGTTCGGCGCCGAGGAAACTCTCGGCAATCGAGAAGAGGCGGTCGCGGCCCACACGCGAACGCTGGTCGTCTGTCCCTTCTCCACTTCGCGCGGCCCCGCTTCGGAGCGCACGGCCACGCGTAGTCCCGAGGCGCGGCGCGAGGAGGCGGTCGGCCTGGCGCTCGCCATCGATCTCAACGTCGTCGACTCGACGCTCGTGGCGTTGAGCGAGATTCGTCCGGCGACCTACCTCGGCAAGGGCAAGGTCGCCGAACTCGCCGAGCGCGTGAAGACCGACGAGATCCATCTCGTGGTGATGGATTGTGCGCTCTCGCCAGTGCAGCAGCGCAATCTCGAAAAGGAGTTCAAGGCGAAGGTCATCGACCGCACCGGCCTGATCCTGGAGATATTCGGGCGCCGGGCGCGGACCGCCGAAGGCGCGCTGCAGGTTGAACTCGCGCATCTCGCCTACCAGAAATCGCGGTTGGTGCGTTCCTGGACCCACTTGGAACGCCAGCGCGGCGGCTTCGGCTTTCTCGGCGGCCCCGGTGAAACGCAGATCGAGACCGACCGCCGCCTCATCGAGGAGCGAATGATCCGCATCGAGCGCGATCTCGACAAGGTCAAGAGGACCCGCGCTTTGCATCGCGCCAGCCGCGCCGACGTGCCCTATCCCGTCATCGCGCTGGTCGGCTACACCAACGCGGGCAAGTCGACGCTCTTCAACCGTCTGACGCGCGCCGAAGTCGTCGCCGCCGACATGCTGTTTGCGACGCTCGATCCGACGATGCGGCTCATCAGACTGCCGCACGGCGGCGCTGCGATTCTCTCCGACACCGTCGGCTTCATTTCGGATCTGCCGACGATGCTGATCTCGGCGTTCCGCGCGACGCTCGAGGAGGTGCGCGCCGCCGACGTCATCATCCATGTTCGCGACATCGCCCACGCCGACAGCGACGCCCAGGCGAAGGACGTCGAGGCGATTCTCGTCGAACTCGGCGTCGCCGGCGCGGCGGACAAACTGATCGAGGTTTGGAACAAGCTCGACAAGCTCGACGCCGATCATCGCGCCGCTCTTGCGGAGGGGAAGGGCGACAGCGCGCCGATCGCTGTTTCCGCGGTGACGGGCGAGGGTATCGACCGGCTGCTCGCCGCCATCGAGACGCGTCTGGCGCGGGGCCGCTCGCTGATCGACCTTGATCTCGAACCCGCCGATGGACAGGGGCTGCACTGGCTCTACGAACACACCGAAGTGATGGCGCGCGAGGACGCCGAAGACGGCCATGTCCATGTCACCGTGCGCGTGCCGCCCGACAAGGTCGCCAGGGTCAAGCGGCGGTTTGCGATGGCGGGGAGCTGAGAGGGCGAGGGCCGCCAGGAGCGAGACGGGGCGGCTGCTCGGCGCGTAGAGGTCTAGGGAATGTCGAGTCTCCGATGCGGCTCGGTGCAAATCAGCCCCGGCCGCTCGCTGTAGCCGCGGGCATCGATCGGCTGTCCTTTCTGAATCCTGGAAACCGCGATATGGTCGCTCGGCGAGACGGCGCCGAGACGCGCTGCCCGAGAACGACTGCGATGCGAAGCTTGGCTCAAGCTGCGGCGCGCAGACGTCGACGAGGGAGGACGCGCCATGACGCGGTTGACGGTCAACGGAGCCCTGCGCGAATTCGAGGCGGAGCCCGACACCCCGCTGCTCTGGATCATCCGCGACACGCTCGGCCTGACGGGTACGAAATTCGGCTGCGGGATCGCCGCCTGCGGCGCCTGTACGGTGCTGATTGGCGACGACGCCGTGCGCTCGTGTTCGGTGCTGGCCGGCGCAATCGACGGCGCGAGCGTCACCACCATCGAAGGTCTGTCGCGGGATCGCGACCATCCCCTGCAACAAGCCTGGATCGCCGAGCAGGCGCCCCAATGCGGCTATTGCCAGTCCGGCATGATCCTCGCGGCCGCGGCGTTGCTGAAGGCCAATCCAAAGCCGAGCGATGCCGACATCGACACGGCGATCACCAATATCTGCCGTTGCGGAACCTATCCGCGCGTGCGCGCTGCGATCCACAGAGCGGCGGAGGCGATGCGATGAAACTTCATCCTTCGCGGCGCGCAGTCCTGATCGGCGGCGGCGCGCTCGGCCTCCTCGTCGGCGTCGGCGTCTGGCGTCTTGGTCGAAGGCCCGCGTCGCTCGCGGGAACCATGGATGCCAACGGGGTCTTCTTGAACGACTGGATCCAAATCGGCCCCGACGGAATCGTGACGCTGCGTACGGGACTTTCCGAAATGGGGCAGGGCGCCTTCACTGGCGTCGCAACGCTCGTCGCCGAGGAACTTGGCTGCCGCGTCGAGGCGATGCGGATCGAGACCGGTCCCGCCTCTGATGTCTTCAAGAACATCGCCGTCGGACGGGATGTGCTGGCGCCCAACCACGGGCTTGCCAAAGGCGAGCCATCGGGGCTGACGGGCGCGGTGATCGAGTTCGTCGCCGAGGCGGCGACCGAGCAGGTCACCGGCGGTTCGTCGACGATCGTCGACCGCTTCATGCGGGCGCGCCGGGTTGGCGCCGCGGCGAAGGCGATGCTCGTTGTGGCGGCGGCCCGACGATGGAGCGTCGAGCCGAGCGAATGCGTGGTCCGAGACAGCGTCGTGTATTACACCGGCTCGAAGCGCAGCTTGAATTTCGGCGAACTCGCGCTCGACGCCGCCAAGGAGGCGCCGCCTGTCCAGATCGCGCTGAAGGCGCGCGAGACGTGGACACGGATCGGGGCGAACGGGGTCAAGCGCGTCGACATTCCCGCCAAGGTCGACGGTTCGGCGAAATTCGGCATCGACACGCGCCGGCAGGGCATGGTTTTCGCCGCGATCGCTCATTGCCCGATCTTCGGCGGCGCGGTGAAGAGCCTGGACGATTCCAAAGCCAGGGGAATGCCTGGCGTCCTGCGCGTGGCGACCCTGCCGGGCGCCGTCGCGGTCGTCGCCGACTCGACCTGGCGGGCCAAGCGTGCGTTGGCGGAATTGAAGATCGTCTGGGATCCCGGCGCGGCGGCCGCGCTCGACAGCGCCGCGATATCGCAATCGCTCGCAGCGGCGATCGACCGCGCGGGCAAGGCGGAGGCGGCGGGCGATTTCGCCGCGGCCTATGCGAGCGCTTCAAAGAGGCTCGCCGCCGACTACGCATTGCCCTATCTCGCCCATGCCACCATGGAGCCGATGAACTGCACGGCCGAGGTGGGCGCCGATTTCGTCGAAGTCTGGGCGCCGACGCAGGCGCAGAGCGAGGCCGTGACGGCGGCCGCCAAGGCGGCCGGACTTGCGCCGGCGAGCGTGCGCCTGCACACGACCTATCTCGGCGGCGGCTTCGGCCGGCGGCTCGAATCCGATTTCGTCGCCGAGGCGGTGACGCTGGCCAAGCTCGTTGGCAAGCCAGTGCAGGTGCTGTGGTCGCGCGAGGAGGACATCCAGCACGATTTCTATCGGCCGGCCGCGCTGGTGCGCGCCCAAGGCGGTCTCGACGCGGCCGGCCGCCCGCTCGCGTTGCGCTTCGCGATCGCGAGCCAATCGATCCTGGCGCGGGTGTTCCCGCCGGCGACCTGGATCGGCGCCGATATCACGCAAGTCGAGGGCGCGGTGGGCGCGCCCTACGCCATCGCCAACCGGCGTGTCGACGTGATCGCGGTCGAAAATGCGGTTCCCGTCGGTTCCTGGCGGTCGGTCGGCCATTCCATCACTGCCTTCGCCAAGGAAAGCTTTATCGACGAAATGGCGCATGAGGCCGGCGCCGATCCGCTGGCTTTTCGGCTGGCGATGCTCGCCGAGCATCCGCGTCTGACCGCGGTCATCAAGCTCGCGGCCGAGAAAGCGGGCTGGGGCGCGCCGCTCGGGCCGGGGCGGGGCCGCGGGATCGCGCTGCACACATCGTTCCAGAGCGCGGTCGCCGAAGTCGTGGAAGTTTCCATCGGCGACAAGAACGCGCTCAGGGTCGAGCGCGTCGTCGCCGCGGTCGATTGCGGCACGATCGTCAGTCCCGATATCGTGCGCGCGCAGATCGAGGGCGCAATCGTCTTCGCGCTGTCGGCGGCCCTGTTCGGCAAGATCACGATCCACGGCGGCCGCGTCGAGCAGCAGAACTTTCCGGACTACGACGTCGTGCGTATGGCCCAAGCGCCGCGCATCGAGGTCCATTTCATCGAAAGCGCAGAACCGCCGGGCGGCGTCGGCGAAGTCGGCGTTCCGCCGCTCGCCCCCGCGCTGGCCAACGCGATTTTCACTGCGACTGGCGCGAGGCTGCGCTCGCTGCCGATCGCCGATCAGGGATATTCGGCGTGAGTCGCGGCCGCGACCACGTCTACACAACCGCCGCAGCCGCGGCGCGACCGGCGTTGCGACCGGAGAAGAGGCAGCCACCCAGAAATGTGCCCTCGAGCGCACGGTAGCCGTGCATGCCGCCGCCGCCGAATCCCGCAACCTCGCCGGCGGCGTAGAGGCCGGGGATGACTCCCCGGTTCGATCCGAACACGCGGGCGTCGAGATCGGTCTCGAGGCCGCCGAGCGTCTTGCGCGTGAGAATGTTGAGGCGGACGGCGATCAAGGGCCCATGCTGGGGATCGAGGATGCGGTGCGGGCTGGCGACTCGGACAAGCCTGTCGCCGCGGTAGCGGCGCGCGTTGTGAATGCCGAGGACTTGCGCATCCTTGGCGAAGGCGTTGTCGAACTGGCGGTCGCGCGCTTCGATCTGTTTGCGCAAATGCGCGGCGTCGAGAAGGGGATCCTTTGCGAGCGCGTTCATACCGGCGACCAGTTCGTCGAGATTGCCGGCGACGACGAAATCCGCGCCGCGCTGCTTGAACGCTTCGACAGGGGCGGGCGCCCCTTTGCCGACCGCCCGGCGCGCCACCATCGCCCAGCTCCGCCCGGTTAGATCGGGATTCTGCTCCGAGCCGGACAGCGCGAATTCCTTCCGGATGATGCTTTGCGTCAGGACGAACCAGGAATGGTCGTAGCCGGTCCGCATGATATGGGCGAGCGTGCCGAGCGTGTCGTAGCCGGGATAGAGCGGCGCCGGCAGACGCTCACCCGTCGCGTCGAACCACATGGAGGACGGCCCGGGCAGGATGCGGATGCCGTGGTCGGGCCAGATCGGATCCCAGTTCTGCAGCCCCTCGACATAGTGCCACATCCGGTCGGGATGGATGAGCCGCGCGCCGACGCGTTGCGAGATGGCGATCATTCGCCCGTCGACATGGTCGGGCACGCCGCAGACCATGCGCCGGGGCGGCTGGCCGAGGCGCAGCGGCCAATTCTTTCTCACCAGCTCCGCATTGCCGCCAATGCCGCCCGAGGCGACGATCACCGCTTGAGCGCGCAATGCGAATTCGCCAATCACTTCGCGGTTGCTGCTTTGGCCGCGCGCCGCTGCATTGGGCGCCAAGATTGAGCCGTCGACGCCATCGACCGCGCCGTTGGTCACGCTCAGCGCGTCGACGCGATGGCGAAAGCGGAAGGCCAAGAGCCCGCGCTTGGCCGCCTCGCGCGCGCGCCGTTCGAACGGCTCGAGGACGCCTGGGCCGGTCCCCCAAGTGACGTGAAAACGCGGAACCGAATTGCCGTGCCCGGACGCGTCGCCGTCGCCGCGCTCGGCCCAGCCGACGACGGGAAAGAAGCGCAGGCCCATCGCGCGCAGCCACGAGCGCTTTTCACCCGCCGCGAAGGCGACATAGGCCTGAGCCCACTGCCGCGGCCAATGATCGTCCGCGCTGTCGAACTCCGCGGCGCCGCGCCAATCCTGCCAGGCGAGATCGTAACTGTCGCGAACTCCGAGGCGCCGCTGCTCCGGACTATCGACCAGGAAAAGGCCGCCAAGCGACCAGAACGCCTGACCGCCGAGGCTCTGCTCGCCCTCCTGATCGACGACGACCACCTTCTTGCCGGCGTCGGTCAACTCGGTCGCCGCGACAAGGCCAGCAAGGCCGCCCCCGACGACGATGACATCCGCGTCCCCCGCCATATCGCGCCCCCTTGTGCGCGAAGTGTCGCGCGGCGAAGCGAACTGTGGACGATGGCGCGGCGTTTGGCCAGTTCGGGCGGAGCGCCCGTTCATTCACTGGGTCCGCAATGCGAATGCTGGCGGCACGCTCCCTGTCGAGGATCGCGCGAGAGCATTGACAAGACCCCGACGTTTTGGGAACGTCAATTGCTAGCATGTTAGCATGGAGGCGCACGTGCCGTTCGTGAACATCCGGATCGTCAAAGGCGTCAACGACCAATCCAAGTCCCGCATCGCCGAATCGGTCGCCAAGGCGATCTCGGCCGAAACCGGCATCGCCTCGAAATCGATCTGGGTCGTTTTCGAAGACGTGCGGCCCGAGGAATGGTTCGTCGGCGAGCGCTCGGTGGCCGACGTGCGGCGGGACCCGCCCTCCTGAGGGCGAGTTTTCAACGAAACGCCCGCGCCCCAAATGAGGCGTTGGCCGGTAAAACAATATGGGAGGAGATGTCGATGAAGAGTACAGTAGGGATTGCCGTATTGGCGTTGGCTATATGCGTGGCTGGCGGCGCGCAGGCCGACACGCACACCAAGAAGATCGCGTTTTCCAACAATTATGCCGGAAATTCCTGGCGGCAGGCGATGCTGAAGAGCTACGACGTCGTGACCAAGAAGGCGGTGGCCGACGGCGTTGTGGCGGCCGCCGACGTCTTCACGACGGCCGACAAGGAAGTCGCCACCCAGGCGGCGCAGATTCAAAATCTCATTCTGCAAGGCTATGACGCTATCGTCATCAACGCCGCGTCGCCCGACGCGTTGAACGGCGCCATCAAACAGGCTTGCGACGCCGGCATCGTCGTCGTCTCGTTCGACGGCATCGTCACCGAACCCTGCGCCTATCGCGTTGTCGTCGACTTCAAGGACATGGGCGAGAAGGAAGTGGATTTCGTCGCCAGCCGGCTTCCCAAGGGCAACCTCCTTGAAATCCGCGGCATCGCCGGCACGTCGATCGACGATGCGATCCACAACGGCATTGCCGCCGGCGTGGCCAAACACGCCGGATTCAAGATCGCCGGCACGGTCGAGGGCGACTGGGATCAGACGACGGCGCAGAAGGCCGTGTCCACCATCCTGCCCTCGTTGCCCGAAATTGCCGCGATCGTCGATCAGGGCGGCGACGGCTATGGCGCAGCGCAGGCCTTCAAGGCGGCGGGCCGGCCGATTCCGTTGATCATCATGGGCAATCGGCAGGATGAACTGCAATGGTGGAAGGAACAGAAGGCGGCGAACGGCTACGTGACCTGGTCGGCCTCGATCGCGCCGGGCGTCTCGACTCTTGCGTTCTGGATCGCCCAACAGGTGCTCGACGGTCGCAAGGACATCCCGCACGATCTGCTCGTACCCTATCTCGCTTTCGATCAGGACAATTTTGAAAAAGCGCTCGCCAACATCCCGAAGGGCAGCGTCGCCAGCGCGGAATATACGCTCGACGACGCCAAGAAGGCGATCGACGCGAACATGAAGAAGAAATAGGCGCGAACTATCGGGGCCGCTCCGGCTTCCCAAGTCAAAGCGGCTGACAATGGCGCAAGCAGGCGAATTTGTCGTCACTCTGGACGGCGTCGAAAAGCATTTCGGCGCCGTTCGCGCGCTCGACCGCGTCAGCTTGGATGTGCCTTCGGGGCTTTGCCTCGGACTGGTCGGGCACAACGGCGCGGGCAAGTCGACATTGATGAACGTCCTCGCGGGGACATTGACGCCCGATCGAGGCGCCGTGGTCATCGGCGGCTCGCGGCCGCCCGCCTATTCCGTAGCAATCGCGCATCGCCTCGGCGTGCGCTGCGTCTTTCAGGAGCTCTCGCTCTGCCCCAATCTCACGGTGGCGGAAAACGCGCGGGTCATGCACGCCTCGATCTCCGGCCGGGGCTGGCGGGCTCGCGCAGGGCGGCTGATCGTCGACAAGCTCGATGAGATCTTTCCCGGCCACGGCGTGTCCGCCGAAGCGCTGGTCGGCGATCTGCCGATCGGACGCCGGCAAATGATTGAGGTTGCGCGCGCCTTCACCGTCACCGACGAGCCCTTGCGTCTCGTCATTCTCGACGAACCGACTTCGTCGCTCGACGCGCACGCGGCTGCGCAACTGCTCGCCTATGTGCGCGACGCGACGCGGCAGGGCGTGAGCTGCGTTCTGATCTCGCATCTGCTGGGCGAAATTCTCACTGCATCGGACGCGATCGTCGTCATGCGCGACGGCGCGATCGTCGCGCAGGGCGAAGCGGCCAGCTTCGATCGCGCGCGTCTGATTTCGACGATGGGCGGTCGCGCCGCTCTCGATCAACGAGCCGCCGCGCGGCCGGGCGCAGCGGACGATCAGCGCCCCTTGCGAGTGCGCGCGCTGCCGGTGGGCCAGAGCGATGGCCGCGAATGCATTGCGCGGGCCGGCGACGTCGTCGGTCTCGCCGGACTTGCCGGCCACGGCCAGACCGATCTCCTGCTGGCGATCTACGCGAGCGCGCGTCGTCCGGCCGCCGGCTCCGAGGTCCGCTCGCCGGTCGCCTTCATTCCCGGCGACCGTCAAAGCGACGGCATTTTCCCGTTATGGTCGATCGCCGAGAACGTCGGCGTCCGCTCGATGGCGCGGCAGCGGCGTCACGGCCTGCTGTCGCGCGAGGCGGCGCGGGCGTTCGCGCGGAAGTGGCGCGAGAAACTCGCCATTCGCACGCCCAATATGGACGACAATATTCTGACCTTGTCCGGCGGCAATCAGCAAAAGGCCCTGTTCGCTCGCGCGCTCGGTTCCGATGCCGAAATCATTCTGATGGACGATCCCATGCGCGGCGTCGACGTCTCGACCAAGCAGGAGGTCTACGGCCTGATCGCCGCGGAAGCGGCCGCAGGTCGCACGTTTGTCTGGTACACGACGGAGATCGAAGAACTCCGGCATTGCCATCGCGCCTATGTCTTTCGCAACGGGCGCATCGTCTCGCAAGTGACGCGAGAAAACATGAGCGAGGAAGAAATCATTTCCGCTTCCTTTGAAGACGCGGCCTCGCCATGAGCGCCGCAACGCCCGCCCATGCCGAAGTCCGGGGGATCCGCGCGGCCCCCTGGATCTCGGCCCGCGCGCTGCGGGCGGCTCTCCCCGCTCTCTCGCTGGCGCTGATCGTCATCGCCATAGATTGGGCCAATCCGCGCGCGATCAGCTATTTCGGCTTCAATCTGATGCTCAATCTCGCGGTGCCCGTCGCCTTCGCGACGATCGCGCAGATGTTCATCATCACGGTCAATGATCTCGATCTGTCGATCGGGCCGTTCATCGGCTTTTGCGGTTGCGTCGTCGCGACGCTGTTGCGAGACACGCCCGTGCTGGGGGTTGCGACGCTGGCCGGCGGCGTCGCCGTCTATGCGCTGATGGGCGCGATCATTCACCTGCGTCGATTGCCCTCGATCGTCGTGACGCTGGGCATGCTGTTCGTCTGGCAGGGCCTCGCGATCCTCATCCTGCCGACCCCTGGCGGCAAGGCGCCGGATTGGCTGCGCGCCATCGTTTCCGTGAAGACGCCCTTCATTCCCTGGCCGATCGTCGTCGTCGCGCTTCTCGCCGCGCTGACGCATTTCGGGCTGATGCGCACGTCCTATGGCGCGATCCTTCGAGGCGTCGGCGGCAACCCCCTCGCGGTGGCTCGCGCCGGCTGGTCGGTGTTGCGCGTCAAGACCTTGATGTTCGCGCTCTGTGGTCTGTTCGGCGTCCTGGCGAGTCTCGCCCTGATCGGACTGACGACTTCGGCGGACGCGACCCTGGGGCGCGGCTATACGCTGCAATCGATCGCCGGCGTCATTCTCGGCGGCGGCGAATTCGTCGGCGGGCGCGTCTCGCCGGTCGGCGCCGTCCTCGGCGCCTTGACCTTGACGATGGCGGGATCGCTGCTGAACTTCATGCGCATCTCGCCCGATTGGCAGGTCGGCGCGCAAGGCGCGATCCTGATCGCGGTGCTCGCCGCGCGGGTCCTGATCAATCGCTTCGAGGGCCGCGGGCGATGACGCACCTACGCCGCTGGTTTGGCGCTTATCCCTGGATCGGATCGTTCGTCGGCGCGCTGGTCGTCTGGCTCGCCGCGATTCTCTTCACCGGCGGCCACGGAGCCGGCGGCATGATTACGGCTGCCCTTGCGCTGGCGGCCTTCACCGTCGTCGTCGGCGTCGCCCAGATGTTCGTCATCGCGCTCGGGCCGGGCAATGTCGACCTTTCCCTGCCCGCCAATATCGGCCTGGCGAGCGCGGTCGCGATGAAGGTGATGGATGGATCCGACAGTCGGGTGGCGCTCGGCATCGCCGCCGCTTTTGCGTCGGGCACGCTCATCGGCCTCGGCTGCTATCTTTTGATCCGCCTCCTACGAATCCCGCCGATCATCGCCACGCTCTCGGCGAGCTTCGTCATCCAATCGACGGGGATCAGCTATGGCCGGGGCTTGCAGATCAAGCCGCCGGAAGGCTTCGCCGACTTCTGCATCGCCGAGTTCGGCGGCGTGCCCGTTCTCGCGCTGTGCGCGCTCGTCTTCGCCGCCCTCGCGCACTTGCTGCTGACGAAGACCGTCTATGGCCGCTCGGTCCTGGCGATCGGTCAGAACCCGCGGGCAGCGTGGCTCGCCGGGATCGACGTCGAACGCATCCGGCTGCTGACCTACGTCCAGTGCGGCGCGCTCGGCGGCCTCTGCGGCGCCTTGCTGGCGGGATATTTCCGCGGCTCGTCGCTCGAAATCGGCGACGAATACCTGCTGACCTCGATCGCCGTCGTTGTCATCGGCGGCACATCGGTCGCTGGCGGCAAGGCCAACATTCCCGGCGTCTGGGGCGCTTCGCTGTTCCTGGTTCTCTTGCTGACGATGCTCAACACCTTCGGCGTGAGCGCGGGGTTGCGTCTCGTGCTCACCGGAGCGGTGATCATCGGGGTGATCGTCGCGGCGGGGAGCGAAGCGCGCGCGCGTTAGAGTGTCGGCCGCTTTTAGCGCATGAACGGTTCGACATGCGCCCTGACGCGGGTTTGAAGGGCGTAGAGCGACGTGCTGCTCGCCAGAAACAAGGTGCGGAATTCCGCGCCGCCCCAATGCAGGTTGCCCACCACTTCAGGCACCGCGACGCGTCCGACGAGTTCGCCCGACGGCGAATAGATCCACACGCCGCCGGGGCCGCTGCACCAGACGTTTCCAATTTCGTCGCATTTCATTCCGTCCGGTCGTCCAGGTTCTTGTTTGGAGGCGAGGCCGTCGGCGAAGAGTTTGCCACCCCGCAGCGATCCATCCGATGCGACGTCGTAGACGCGGATCAGCGCGCGCTCCGTGTCGTTGACGTAGAGCCGTTCCTCGTCGGGCGAGAAGCACAGCCCGTTCGGCATCGCGAATTCGTCGCGGGGAACGAGGAGTTGGAGAGCGCCGTCCGGAGCAAGGCGGAACACCCCCTGCCAGCCCAATTCGCGCGGGCGCTCCACGCCGAAACCGCGCATGCGACCGTACCAGGGATCGCTGAAATAGATCGAGCCGTCCGAGCGGATGCATACGTCGTTCGGGCTGTTGAGCTCCTTGCCCTCGAAGTGCGAGGCGAGGACCTCGCGCTCGCCGTTCGGGGTCTCGCGAATCAGCGACGAGGTCGCGTGCTCGCAGACCACGAGATCGAGGCTGGCGTCGTAGGTCATGCCGTTGCACTGGTTCGCCGGCCGCAAGACTTCGTGAACGGAGCCGCCCGGGTCCCAGCGGCGTCGGACGTCGCCGGGCATGTCGGAGAAAAGGAGATAGCGCCCTGTCGGATGCCAGATCGGCCCTTCGGTGAACAGAAAGCCGCCAGCCAGTTTTCGAATGCTTTCATCGGCGTCGACGAGCGTCTCGGATTTTGGCGCCAGCTTTGCGTAGGACATATTTCCTCCCGGTCGACCGCGCTTTAGCGCAACTCTAGCATCCATGCGCTTGTCGGCAAACGAATGAGGGGCGCGCGGCGCTCCCCCGGTTTCGCGTTTGACACCTTGCGCGCCCGGATGCGAATTGAGGGTTCCCAGCTACATGCTCGCTCGTTTGGAGGAAGACCGATGAAGACCCGCGCCGCTGTCGCCGTCGCCGCCGGCAAACCGCTAGAAATCATGGACGTCGACCTCGAGGGGCCGCGTGAAGGAGAGGTGCTTGTCGAGATCAAGGCGACCGGCGTCTGCCACACCGACGATTTCACGCTATCGGGCGAGGACCCCGAAGGCCTGTTCCCTTCGATTCTCGGCCACGAGGGGGCTGGGATCGTCGTCGACGTCGGCAGGGGCGTCACGAGCGTCGCCAAGGGCGATCACGTCATCCCGCTCTACACGCCCGAGTGCCGGCAATGCCCCTCCTGCCTGTCGCGCAAGACGAACCTCTGCACGGCGATCCGCACCACGCAGGGGCAGGGGCTCATGCCTGACGGCACGAGCCGATTTTCGATCGGCAAGGACCGGATCTTCCACTATATGGGCTGTTCGACCTTCTCGAACTTCACCGTGCTGCCTGAGATCGCGCTCGCCAAGATCGACCCGGCCGCGCCTTCCGACAAGGTCTGCTACGTCGGCTGCGGGGTGACCACCGGCATCGGCGCGGTCATCAACACCGCCAAGGTCGAGATCGGCGCGAGCGCGGTCGTCTTTGGGCTGGGCGGCATCGGCCTCAACGTCATCCAGGGCCTCCGGCTCGCCGGCGCCTCGATGATTATCGGCGTCGATCTCAACAACGAGAAGAAGGCCTGGGGCGAGCGCTTCGGCATGACCCATTTCGTCAACCCGAAGGAAATCCAAGGCGACATCGTGCCGCATCTCGTCAATCTGACCAAGCGCGGCGCCGATCAGATCGGCGGCGCCGATCAGATCGGCGGCGCCGATTATACTTTCGATTGCACCGGGAACGTGAGGGTGATGCGTCAAGCGCTGGAGGCGGCGCATCGCGGCTGGGGCCAGTCGATCGTCATCGGCGTCGCCGGCGCCGGGCAGGAAATCTCGACGCGCCCGTTCCAATTGGTGACGGGGCGCGTCTGGAAAGGCACGGCATTCGGCGGCGCGAGAGGGCGCACCGACGTGCCCCGGATCGTCGATTGGTACATGGCCGGCAAAATCGAGATCGATCCGATGATCACCCATACGTTGCCGCTCGACGAAATCAACGACGCTTTCGCCCTCATGCGCCAGGGCAAGTCGATCCGCAGCGTGATCGTCTATTAGCGTTGCGGCCGAATATCTGTGAATGAACGTCCGGGCGATGTGATCCTCCGCGACATTCGTGCTACTTCGCCGGCTGGCCGGGGCGCCCGAGGAGTTGATGGGAGCGGAGATCGATATTGGTGTGACCGGCGCTGGCGCGCCCGTGACGATCGACTTGGAGGAACTGCTCGCGACGCGCCTGCTGGTGCAGGGCAATTCGGGGTCCGGCAAATCGCATCTGCTGCGCCGCATTCTGGAGCAGAGCGCCGGACGTGTGCAACAGATTGTGATCGATCCGGAAGGCGACTATGTCGCGCTGTCGGAGCGCTATGGCCATTTCGTGCTCGACGCGGCCGAGTGCGAGCACGAACTGGCGACGATCGCCTCCCGGGTCCGGCGGCACCGCGTCTCGGTGGTGCTCGATCTGGAGGGTCTCGAAATCGACGGCCAGTTGCGCTGCGCGGCGACTTTCCTCAATGCGCTCTTCGAGGCGGACAGGGACTGTTGGTTTCCGGCGCTCGTGGTGGTGGACGAGGCGCAGCTTTTCGCGCCTGCCGCCGCGCTGGACGCATCCGACGAGGCGCGTCGGACGAGTTTGACGGCGATGACCAATCTCATGTGCCGCGGCCGCAAGCGCGGTCTCGCCGGAATCATCGCGACCCAACGGCTGGCGAAGCTCGCCAAGAATGTCGCGGCGGAAGCATCCAATTTCCTCATGGGCCGAACGTTCCTCGATATCGACATGGCTCGCGCGGCCGACCTTCTCGGCATGGAGCGGCGGCAAGCCGAGGCGTTCCGCGATCTGCGGCGCGGCTCCTTTATCGGACTGGGGCCCGCCATCTCGCGGCGGCCCGTGTCGGTGAGCATCGGCGCGGTTGAAACCGCGGATCGCGGCGCAGCGCCAGCGTTATTGCCGTTGCCGGAGGCCTCGGAGAACGAGCAATTGCAGAGCCTGATCTTCGCGCCCGCCGATGCGGCCCCGCCGGCTCCTCGCCCGCGCCCGGCGCGCACCCATGAAGCGCGAGACGTTCTCGCGCGCATCGATCAAAACCCGCCGCCGGCGTTTGTCGCCGCTCCGCCGCCGGACCTGAGCGACGAGCAGCGGGAAGCGGCGATCGACGATATAATCTCGCAATTGATCGCGGACCCCGGCTCGGCATTCCAGTCGGCGGTCGATCTCCACCGCGATTTTCTTGTGCGCTGCCGCATCCGCCGGCTCGGCGCGGCCGTGCTCAATCTCGCCGCCTTTCGGCAGCGCGTGACCGTCGCGCGCGCCCGGACGGCCTATCCGGATGGCGCGGACGAGGATATGTGGACGCGGGCGGTCGTTTTCGCTCAACGTCTCCCGCACGAGTTGCAGGGCGCATTCCTTCTGCTCTGCCGCGCCGCGGTGACGGGCAGAGGGTGTCCGAGCGACGACGAGATCGCGCGATCGTTCGGGAGCCATTCACCCGGTCGGGCGCGTCGAATTCTCAGCCAGTTGGAGCAGACAGAGGCGATCGTCATGCGCCTCGACGTCCAGCAGCGCCGGATCGTCGCCTTTCCCGAGCTCGGCATCGAGACGGCGGCGCAACAGGCGGTTGAAGCCGTCTGATACGACCTGCAGGGCTCCGTTTGAAGCAGGCCGACTTTCGCTTTATGGAACTCGGATATGTCCCCACTTACGTTCACGTGGATCATCGCGGCCGTCTCTACGGCCGGAGTCATTCTGCGACCGTTCGGTTGGCCGGAAGCGATTTGGGCTATCGCGGGTTCGGCGGTGCTGGTCGCACTGCGGTTTTTGTCCCCTCACGAGGCTCTGGTCGGGATCGGCAAGGGCACGGACGTCTATCTCTTCCTCGTCGGCATGATGCTGCTGGCCGAAGTGGCGCGACAGGAAGGGTTGTTCGATTGGCTGGCGGCGCTGGCGGCGCAGCGCGCCAACGGTTCCGCGCCGCGTCTTTTCCTGTTCGTCTACGTCGTCGGCGCGATCGTGACCACGTTCCTCTCGAACGACGCGACCGCTGTCGTCCTGACGCCGGCCGTCGCGGCTGTCGTCAAGGCCGCCAGGGCCGAACAGCCGTTGCCCTACCTTTTGACCTGCGCCTTCATAGCCAATGCCGCCTCGTTCGTCCTGCCGATCTCCAATCCGGCAAATCTGGTCATCTACGGCAGTCACATGCCGCCGCTTCTCCAGTGGCTGCCGCGCTATCTCCCGGCTTCCGCGCTGGCGATCGTGGCGACCTATCTGGCGTTGCGATGGACCCAGCGGGGCGCGCTCGGCCAGACGATCGCCAAGGACCCGCCGTTGCCGGAACTGACGGTCGCGGGAAAGATCGCGGCGTGCGGCATCGCGGTGACGGCGATCGGGCTCTTGGTCGCGTCGGCGCTCGACATCCAACTCGGCTTTCCGACCGCGATAGCCGGAGCGGCGACGGTCGCCATCGTACTCGTCTGCGAGAGGAAGGGGCCCTGGAGCACGATCAAGGACATATCCTGGAGCGTGCTGCCGCTTGTGGCCGGGCTCTTCGTCCTCGTGGAAGCGCTCGACAAGACCGGCCTGATCGCCGGGATCGGCGCGTTTCTTCACCACAACGCCCAACGGTCGGCCGAGGCGGCGGCCGCGGGCGCGGGCGTGGTGGTCGCCTTCGTCGGCAATCTGGTGAACAACCTCCCGGCCGGCCTGATCGCCGGCAACGCCGTCCAAAGCGCCCATGTTCCCGAGAAGGTCACACGCGCCATTCTCATCGGCGTCGATCTCGGCCCGAATCTCTCCGTGACAGGATCTCTGGCGACGATCCTGTGGCTCACGGCGCTGCGCCGCGAGGGCTTGAACGTGGGAGCGTGGACGTTTCTGAAACTTGGCGCTGTCATCATGCCGCCGGCGCTCATCCTGGCAATCGGCGTCGCGTTGCTGTTCGGGTGAAGCAGGCGATTTGGCGAGCCGTCCGCTTCCGCGAATTGACCGGCTCAACTAACTTTCCGCCCGAGTTAGGGATTTCATCGAGCTCAGGCGGGAGAAACTGCACTGGAAACCGCGCTCTATCTCCCGGTCAAGCGCCACCTGGAGAGCCTCGGCTATGTCGTCAAAGGCGAAATCGGCGGCTGCGATCTGGTCGGCCTCGGCGACGGCGATCCGCCGGTCGTCGTCGTCGGCGAGATGAAGCTGACCTTCACATTCGAACTGGTGCTGCAAGGCGTCGATCGGGCCGGGGTCGGCGACGAGGTCTGGCTCGCCGCTTTGTTGTCGCGAAGCGGCAAAGGGCGCGAGAGCGATCCGCGATTTCGCAATCTGTGCCGCCGTCTCGGCTTCGGCCTCCTCGGCGTGGCGGTGAACGGCGACGTCCATGTCCTCCTCAGCCCGCTCGCGCCGGCGCCGCGCCGCGATCCCAAACGCAAGTCGCGTCTCGTCGAGGAACATCGGCGTCGGCGCGGCGATCCCGTGCCGGGCGGCGGCTCGCGCCAGCCGATCATGACGGCCTATCGCCAGCAGGCGCTGATTTGCGCGGCGGCGCTTGCGGCCGGTCCGTCGCGGCCGCGCGATCTCAAGGCGCATGCTCCCGACGCGGCGAAGATCCTCCTGAGCAACGTCTATGGCTGGTTCGACCGGCCCGGGCGCGGCCTGTACGCACTCAACGAGGCCGGGCGGGAGGCGCTGCGCCGCTGGCCCCAGGAGCGTGACGCCGCGCCCGAAATGTCGCAAGCATTGCTCCACAGTCAGCCCTAAGCGAAGGAGATGGCCATGCGACGCAGAACATTGATCGCGGGCGCGGCGCTGCTCGGCGTCGCGCCGCTTGCAGCGCGGACCGCGAACGCGCAGGGAGAAGGGATCGTGGATCGGTTCGCGCGGACGCTCAGCGGACATGATCTTACCGCCTTCGCCGCCCTGTTTGCCGACGACTACGTAAACCACCAGTCGAGCGCCGCCGCGCCAGCCCCGCCGCCCGGGGTCTCGACTAAGGCTGCGACGGTCGCCTTCTTCGCGGGGCGGTTGAAAGGCCTGCCGGACCTGACCGTCACGATCGAGGCGAGCGTCGCAGCAGGCGATCGCGCCGCCGCAAGCTTCGTCTACGAGGGGACGCACAGGGGCGTCTATTTCGGGGTCGCGCCGACCGGCAAGAGGCTGCGTTTCACTTCCTGCGACATTATCCGCATAGCCGGCGGGCAGATCGCAGAACATTGGGGAATGGGCGACATCGCCGGCATCTTGGCGCAGCTCAGGGGCTAGCGCGTTCTGCATTTAGGTCGAACCGGCCCCCGTCACCGCGAGCGAAGCATGGCGATCCAGACTAAGCCGCCGCCGCGGTCCCAAAGTCTGGATGGCTTCGCGTTGTTAAGAAGAAATAACGCGAAGCCAGTAGCGGCGCCTTTGAACCGTGCGACCTTGTTCTCCGATGAATGCCTCGATCACGTCGCTCGCGCATCGAGGCGCGCCGCGAGACGCAGGACGGTAGGCCAATTGCGCAGCGTCGTCGTGACGCCGAGCGTCGAATCGAACCAAGCATTGGTGAGTTTTGTGCGCGCGACGCCGTTCGGCAACCAAAGATAGATGGTCTGGCCGACGGCGACGAATTCGTCGGGCGGCGAGCGACCCCCGTCGAGGCGCGCGAACCGCTGGTCTTCCGGCGGCGCGGCAAGACAGAGGGCGTGCAACGACTTCGGGTCGACGCCGCGAGCAAGGAACGGGTTTGCCGCAACGAGCGCGCGCCACGATTCGGCGTCTCGCAGGATGAGGCGCGCGTCGAAGCCGAAGTCACGCGAAATATGCGCGGCGACCTTCGCGACGATCGTCGCGGCGGCCGCTTTCGGCGCCTCGAAAACGACATTGCCGCTCTGAATCAGCGTCTCGACGCGGCTCGCGCCAGCCCGCTCGAAAACCGCTTTGAGCGACGCCATCGGCAAGCGGTTGGCGCCGCCGACGTTCACGCCGCGCAGCAAAGCGACGAAGGCGATGGTCATTGCCGTTCGCGTTCGAGCCGCTTCGCCTCGTTCCACAGAGCCTCCATATCCTCGAGGCTGGCGCCGCCCGGGGCGCGTCCGTCGGCGGCGAGGCGCGCCTCGATGTGGCCGAATCGGCGCTCGAACTTGGCGTTGGCGCCGCGCAACGCGGCTTCCGGGTCGACCGCCAGATGCCGCGCGAGATTGGCGACGGCGAACAAGAGATCGCCGACCTCGCCCGCAACCTTCTCTTGCTGGCCCGCGTCGAGTTCAGCCTCGATCTCATCGATTTCCTCGCGCAGCTTGGCGAGGACGGCGCGCGCATCGTTCCAGTCGAAGCCGACCTTGCCGGCCTTCTCCTGAAGTTTCAGCGCGCGCGTCAGGCCGGGCAGAGCGACCGGCACGCCGGAAAGCGCGCCGGTGTCGCTTTCTGGCGCAAGCCCGGCGGCGGCCCGCGCCTCGGCGCGCTCGCGCTTCTCTTCGGCCTTGATGCGTCCCCACAGCCCCTTGACCTCTTCGGGCGAAAGACCGCGCGCGTCGGCGAAGACATGGGGGTGGCGGCGGATCAGCTTCGTCGTGATCGCCTCGACGACGCCGCCAAAATCGAAACGCTCGGCCTCCTCGGCCATGCGCGCGTGAAACACCACCTGAAGCAGGAGGTCGCCGAGTTCGTCGCGCAGGTCGCTAACGTCGCCGCGCTCGATAGCATCGGCGACTTCGTAGGCTTCCTCGAGCGTATAGGGGGCAATGGTGGCGAAGGTCTGCTCGAGATCCCAAGGGCAACCGCCGCCCGGCGCACGCAGCGCCGCCATGATTTCAATGAGGCGCTGGATATCGCGCGAAGGCTGCATGAAGCGAATTCCCTCGCGGCGCTGGAGCGCAAATCTCGCGAAACCGGCGACCGCGTTTTCCGTCCCGGACACGCGAAATCGATCCGAGCCCGCCTTTAGCGCGGGCGGGCTCGGATATTGCCCAAAGTCTTAGAGCGCGATCGAAATCGCCTCGCGACCCTTCGGCGTATCGACGACGCGCATGTTCACATGCTGGCCTTCGGCCAGATGCGAAATGCCCGCCGGTCCGAGCACCGAAATATGGACGAAGACGTCCTTGCCGCCGTCGTCGCTCGCCACGAAGCCAAAGCCCTTCGCGTCGTCGAACCACTTGACCTTGCCGCCTACTGGGACAGCGGTCGAGGGGTCGGGGGCGACGCGGCGCGGCGGACGCGGCGCATCGCCGAACGAACGCTGCGGGCGCTCCACGATGCCGGCCGCGTCGACTTCGACGACGCGCGTCACCTGCGCGCCCTTGGCCCCGGCGCCGACGGTCACCTTGAGTTTGGCGCCTGCGGGGACGTTTTCATGCCCCGAAGCGTGCAAGGCGTTGGCGTGCAGGAAAGCGTCGCCCTGGCCGTTCGCCAATTCGACGAATCCATACCCCTTGTCCGCCTTGAACCACTTGACCACGGCGTCGACCGTCGGTCCGCTGACCGCCGCGGAAGGCGCGGCGCCGCCGAGCGGCGGTCCGCCGAACCCGCTGTCAGGGGCGCCGCCAAAACCGCGCGAGGAACGCGGCTTCGGCTCGTACGGCATCGGCCCGTCGTCGTCGAACCCGCGCTTGCGAGGCGCCCGAAAATCCTTACCCTTGCTCATGTGAGACTAGTTCTCCGCCCGATAAACCCGATATAACCCCGAAACCGTCTCCGCCTCAGCCGAAGACGACTCCGCTGCATCGCCGATCGCCGGCGAGACCTCGTCGCGACGCGTCGTCAGCGTCGAAAAATTGTGGGAATTTATGAAGGGCTCCCGCCCATTCGCACGTCGACCGCCCGCTCAAAGGCCGCGTCCCTCGCTAAGACATAGGGACCGGCGCGCCCAAAAGGCGTCGCGAGAGAGCACGACAGCCCCGGCCCGACGCGACGTTGGGGGAAAAACGAGATTGGTCGACTGCATCATCCAAGCCTGCTCGGTCGCTTCGCACCGCATTCCGTAGACCGCGCAAAAATACTTTAACCTATCCTCGACAGTTTCGCTAGACCATTTGCTGGGGTTTTGCGCCAATTTGTAAGCCTCGTCGCCGCGGCGCGCGGCAACGCCGAGCTAACATGAAACATCGCGCGGATCAGCGTCGATTTTCGATCCAATTCAGGATGATAACGCCTTCATCGTTGCGTTTGTTCGCCGGTGCAAGGCGAGATGACGACGGTCTGACCTTTGATCGACCCAGTTGTCGCATAGTCTATGGCGTTGAAAGCCGGGGCGCCATGGGATGCGACCCCCGATTTTTCAGAGTCCGGATCGCCAAGTGCAGTCTCGGTCGGCGCCGTGGCGCTCGCGGCGTAACGCTCCGCCCCCTGTCCGATCATCACGCAAGTGATCGCGATCGCCGTGGCGGCGACGGCGGTGAACTCCAATTGTTTGATCCGGCCAAAGCCCCAACTCATGGCAAACCCTCGCCTTGGCGCGGCAGCGGCCCAACCGGCCGAACTCCCGACGCCTAAAGGGAATTTATCGCGGGTGCGGTAAACGAACCCTTTCCGGGGCGATTAAATATCGACAAGTTCGCGCGCCTGCTGCGCCCGTTCCTGAATAAAGGCGAAACGCGCCTCAGGCTTGGTTCCCATCAGGCGTTCGACTGCGTCGGCTGTCTCGACGGTCTTGTCGCCGAGGAGCGCGACGCGCAGCAGCGCGCGTTTGGTCGGGTCCATGGTCGTGTCGCGCAGATCGCGCATCGACATTTCGCCGAGGCCCTTGAAACGGCTGACGTCGATGGAGCCGCGGGCGGAGAAGCCGGACTTCAGCAACTGATCCTTGTGCGCGTCGTCGCGAGCATAGATCGACTTTGCGCCTTGCGTCAGCCGATAGAGCGGCGGCGCTGCGAGGTAGAGATGACCTTCCTCGATCAGCTTCGGCGTCTGGCGATAAAAGAACGTGATCAGCAACGAGGCGATATGCGCGCCGTCGACGTCGGCGTCAGTCATGATGATGATCTTGTCGTAACGCAGGTCGGCGGAGCGATAGTGCGACCCCGATCCGACGCCAAGCGCCTGGATGAGATCGGCGAGTTGCTGGTTTTGCGCGAGCTTGTCGCGCGTCGCCGAGGCCACATTGAGGATCTTGCCGCGCAGCGGCAGGATCGCCTGGCTCGCGCGGTCGCGCGCCTGCTTCGCCGAGCCGCCCGCGGAATCCCCCTCGACAATAAAGAGTTCAGAGCCTTGTGCAGATGTGTTCGTGCAATCAGCGAGTTTACCGGGCAGTCGCAACTTGCGCACCGCCGTCTTGCGCGCGACGTCTTTCTCCATTCGGCGACGGAGGCGCTCCTCGGCGCGCTCGATCGAAAAGTCCAAGAGCTTGGCGGCCTGGCTCGGGGCGGCGGCGAGCCAATGATCGAAGGCGTCGCGCACCACGGTCTCGACGATCCGCGAGGCCTCCGCGGTCTGCAGGCGCCCCTTGTTCTGCCCCTGGAACTCGGGCTCGCGGATGAAGACCGAAATGAGAGCCGCGCAGCCCGCCATGACGTCGTCGGTCGTCAAGGCGCTCGCGCGTTTGGCCTGGCCGATGCGCTCGGCGTGATCCTTGAGGCCGCGCAGCAAGGCGCCGCGCAGGCCCGCTTCGTGCGTGCCGCCGTCTGCCGTGGGAATGGTGTTGCAATAGGAATGGACGAAACCGTCCTCGGCCGCCATCCAGGCGACTGCCCATTCGACGGAGCCGTGCTTGCCCTCCTTCTCCACTTTGCCGGTGAACACCTGGTCCACCACCAATTCCTGATCCTCGATGTCGGCCGCGAGGTAGTCCTTCAGACCGCCGGGGAAATGGAAGACCGCCTCCGCGGGGGTCTTGCCTTGTGCGTCGAGCAGGGCGGGCGCGCAGCGCCAGCGGATCTCGACGCCGCCGAAGAGATAGGCCTTCGAACGCGTCATCTTGAACAGGCGCGCCGGGTCGAACTTGGCGCTCGGGCCGAAAATCTGCTCGTCGGGGAGGAAGCGCACCTTGGTGCCGCGCCGGTTGGGCGCCTTGCCGACGATCTCGAGTTTGGTGACCGGGTGGCCCCGCTCGAAGGCCTGCCGATAGAGCGTCTGCCCGCGCGCCACTTCCACTTCCGTCCGCGAGGAGAGGGCGTTGACCACCGAGACGCCGACGCCGTGCAACCCGCCGGAGGTTTGATAGGCGCCGCTATCGAATTTGCCGCCGGCGTGCAGCTTGGTCATGATGATTTCGAGCGCCGACTTACCCGGAAATTTCGGATGCGGATCGACGGGCATGCCGCGCCCGTTGTCGGTGACGCTGAGCCAGCCGCCTTCCTCGAGCGACACTTCGATGAAGGTGGCGTGGCCCGCCACCGCCTCGTCCATCGCATTGTCGATCACCTCGGCGAAGAGGTGGTGCATCGCATTGGCGTCCGTGCCGCCGATATACATCCCGGGGCGGCGGCGCACTGGCTCGAGTCCTTCGAGCACCTCAATCGAAGCGGCCGTGTATTCCGCTTCGCTCGGCGTACCCGCGCGCGCGGGCGTTTTGCTCTTTGGTGGAACTGGCTTGCGGCGCAGCGCGGTCGCGCCGCCAAACAGGTCGTCGGTCATTCGTGGTTCTGGCTTCCGATTCGGGAGAACCGGACATTAGCACAGACCGCTCGGGAACGAAACGGGAACGTTAGTAAGAAGGTCGTGGGCGCCGGTCGGCCGGCTGATCGGATCGGGTTGGACGCGGGTCGTGTCTTCGGGCTCGACTCTCGCCCGTTGTGCGCCGCCGCAAAGCCCCCGTGAACGGCGGGTCAGGCTCCGGCGAGCGCGCTGGCGGCCGGACCGGCGCGGCGGGTGAACGCGCGCAGGCGGCGATGGAGGCCGCGCACGATACGGATGGCGCGGGCGAGCGGCAAGGGCGGCGCGCGCCGGCAGAACGCGATCTTGCGAATGACGCCTTCGACCTCCCAGGTTGCGACGGCGCCTCGCGAGAAATGAATTGTGTCGCCGGCGCCGTAACGGCGCGCTGGCAGACCCGGACCGCTGATGACGACGGAGCCTTCGAGGAAATAAACGGTTTCGTCGATGTCATAACGCCAGGTGAAACGGCCCGCGGTGCATTCCCAGAGAACGGTCCAAGCGCCGCGATCCTCACTGGCCGCAACGATCGCGGCGGTCGCCTTGGGATTCCCGGCCTCGATCCAGTCGGGATCGATCGGAGCGGGGGCGAGAGATACGTTGGCGGCGCGTCGTGACATTATCGGCTGGCTCGCAAATTAAGGGAAAATTTACGGGCCGATCCTCGCGTGGCGAACCTTAAGGATTCGTTGCGCCGATCGCCGAAAAGCCGTTAACGCGCGCTGCCCTCCCGCGCGACCGATTGGCAGGGTTAAGCGGCGCGGCGCGACAGCGCCTGTTCGTAGACGCCGAGTATCGCCTCGACATGCCGCTTCAGCGTCGGCGGGTTCGACCAGTAGGCGTGATAGGCGCCAGCCGAGAGCTTCGCGGTGAGCGCGTCATCCCTTAGCCGGCCAAGTGCGCGGGCGAGGGCCTCAGGCTGGCCGTTGGCGAACCACAACCCGGCGACGCCGTCCTCGATCTCTTCGCGGCCGGCGCAGCCGTCGGAGACGACGACCGGCGTTCCCATCGCCTTGGCCTCCATCACCGTGAGCGGCTGGCCCTCGTACCACAGCGAGGGAAAGACCAGCGCGCGCGCCGCGCGCATCCGGGCGAGAACCTCGGCCTTCGGCTTCCAGCCGAGAATGCGCGCTTCCGGGTAGGCCGCCGCCAGTTGGCCGGCGATCGGCCCGTCGCCGATGAAGACCGGCGCGAGCCCCGCGCGGCGCGCCGCCTCGGCGAACAACAGCGGACCCTTTTCGCTGGCGATGCGGCCGACGAAAACGACATCGCCGCTCGCGGGCTCGGATTTCGCGCCGAGATCGGCGGCGTCGATCGGGTTGGAGACTTCGTGCAGCCGGGCCGCCGCCGGCAGCCGCGCGGCGACGATTTCGCGCTGGAACTTCGAGATCAGGATGTAGTCGTCGAAGACGGCCGGCAGATCGGCGATCCGCCGCATGCCGACGTGCCGCGCGCAGCGCCACAGCTTTTGCGCATAGCTGCGGCTGTCGCAATTGCGGGTCACGCAGGCGAACGACATCGGCTCGCGCGCGCACGGCCGGGCGGCGGGATAGTCGAAGAATCCACCGTTCGGGCAGAACTGGAAATATTCATGCAAGGTGGCGACGGCCGGCAGGCCCGAGCGCGCGATCGGAACCGCGATCGCGGGGGATAGCGCTTTCGCCCAACCATGGACGTGAACAAGCGTGCGCTCGCGCGGCAGGTTCGCGAGCAAGCCGGCGAGGGCGCGGGCCGCCGGGCGGTTCCAAAGGCCCTAAATCGCCGCGCGGGCGCGCGAAGGATTGTCGAGAATGTCGTGCTGGCCGAGGCACACGACCTCGACGCCCGCCGCTTCGAGCGAGGGATCGACGGGTCCGGCCGCCGCGAACACAATGGGCCGATGTCCCGCCGCCTTGAGGCCGCGCGCGCTGTCGAAGGCAACCATCGACTGGCCGCCGGTCACCGAGGCGTGGTCGAGGCAAATCGCGACGGTGAGCGGGGGAGGCAATGACAAAGCGCGTCTCGATCGGGACGCGGCGACGGCCGCGCTCCCGCTCGCGACCATGCCGCAAATTCCCTCAGGGAGGGTTAAGCGGGCGCCGCCGTCGCCTCGCGTTCGGCCTCGCGCCACTCCAACACGACGACCCGGCCATTTTCGACCGTCAGCGCCAGCCTGCCGTGTTTGAGTTCGATCGCGCGCTCGCCGAACAAATTGCGCCGCCAGCCCCGCAGCGCCGGCACGTCGGCCTTGTCGTCGGCGGCGATCGCTTCGAGGTCGTCGACGGTGGCGATCATCTTGCCCGCAACGCCGCTTTCGTCGCTCACCTGGCGTAAAAGCACCTTCAGCAGTTCGACCGTCGCCGCCGAAGCGGAGCCGTTGCGCCGATCGCGTTCGAGCTTGGGCAGGGCCTTGGGATCGCGCGCCAGGCCACGCTCGACGGCGGCGAGAATCTCCTCGCCGGCGCGCGAGCGCTCCATCCCCCTGGGGAAGGCGCGTAGATTGGCGAGGGCGTCCTGGCTACGCGGCGCGGCGAGCGCGACCTCGATCAGCACGTCATCCTTGAGAACGCGTGAGCGCGGCACATCGCGGGTTTGAGCCTCACTTTCCCGCCAGGCGGCAAGATCCATCAGAACAGCGAGATCGCGCGGTTTCCTCGCGCGCGATTTGAAGCGCTCCCAGGCGCGCTCAGGGTGCTGCTCATAGGTCGCCGGCGAGGTCAGGACCTTCATCTCGTCATCGAGCCAGGAGCGGCGCCCGGACTTCTCGAGCTGCCTGAGCAGGGCGCGATAAATATCGCGCAGATGCGTGACGTCGCCGATCGCATAATCGATCTGCGCGGGCGCGAGGGGACGGCGCGCCCAGTCGGTGAAGCGTGACGACTTGTCGATCGACACCCGGCAAATCGACTGCACGAGCTCGCTATATGAGACCTGATCGCCATAGCCGCAGACCATGGCGGCGACCTGCGTGTCGAACATCGGGCTCGGGACCAGGCCGGCCAGTTTCCAGAAGATCTCTACGTCCTGCCGCGCGGCGTGGAACACCTTGACGACATTCGGGTCGGCCATCAGCGCGACCAGCGGCGCGAGATCGAGGCCGGGGGCGAGCGCGTCGATCGCCAGCGCTTCGTCGCTGGAAGCGACCTGGACGACGCATAGCACCGGCCAGAACGTCGTCTCGCGCAGAAATTCGGTGTCGACGGCGACGAAAGGGTGCCGGGAGAAGCGCTGGCAGGCGAAGGCCAGCTCGGACGTCGTCGTAATCAGCGTCAAGTTCTTATCCCTTGGGGGCCGGCGGCGCGCTCTTGGCGCGATCCTTGCGTGCGGGCGGCGGCGCGTGCCGGGGCATGCCGAGCCGCTTGTCGAGGTAGGCGCCGACAGTCTCCTGCAAGTCTTCGATGCAGTCCTCGAAGAAATGATTGGCGTTTGCGATCACGGCGTGCTCGATGGTGATGCCCTTTTGCGTCTTCAGCTTCTCGATCAGCGCCTGCACTTCCTTGAGCGGCGCCACGCGATCCCTGTCGCCGTGAACGAACAGCCCGGAGGACGGGCAGGGCGCGAGGAAGCTGAAATCAAAGCGGTTGGCGGGCGGCGCGATCGAGATGAAGCCTTCGATTTCGGGGCGGCGCATCAGCAATTGCATACCGATCCACGAGCCGAATGAGACCCCGGCGATCCAGCACGCCCGCGCCTCGGGGCTGATCGACTGCGCCCAGTCGAGCGCCGAGGCGGCGTCCGAAAGTTCGCCCTGGCCGTGATCGAATGCGCCCTGTGACCGTCCGACGCCGCGAAAGTTGAAACGCAACACAGAAAATCCGCGCTCGGCGAACGAATAATAAGTATTGTAGACGATCTGGTTGTTCATCGTGCCGCCGAACTGGGGATGCGGATGAAGGACCACCGCGATCGGCGCGCCGCGCTGTTTGGCGGGATGAAATCGGCCTTCGAGCCGACCGGCCGGGCCATTGAAAAAAACTTCGGGCATCGCGTCTCCAGAACAACTCGTCTTGCGCTCCATTCTACGAAGCGCGATTGGCTCCCGCGACTCCCTGCCTTCGAGGCGTCGCGCTCCTCGCGCCCCGGAAAACGGGGGAGGGCGGGTGAGCGAACCTTGCGGCGGGCTTGGTGCGCGCGTATGTGTCAAACGCTCGGGCAGGGCGCGGATTGCGGCTCATAGCACGTCTCGCCCTATGCAATGCAAGGATAAAACGCATTAAGGCGTGACTTCGGGTAGGTGTTGTCGCCGGTGCGGCCAATCAATTCTGGATTCGACGACGCATGGCGTCCCACGACACTCCGCGCGCATATCTCGATTACAACGCGACTGCGCCGATGCGCCCTGAGGCGCGCGCCGCAGTTCTGAGTGCGATGGAGTGCGTCGGCAATCCCTCGTCCGTCCATGCCGAGGGTCGCGCGGCGCGTGCGATCGTCGAGGACGCGCGGCGCGCCGTCGCGGAACTCGCCGGCGTCGCGCCGCGCGGCGTCGTCTTCACCTCCGGGGGCACCGAGGCGGCCAATCTCGCGCTCACGCCGGCGATCGGCGCGCCAGGGCTCAAGGAACCCCTCGCGCTGCTGATCGTCAGCGCCGGCGAACATCCTTGCGTGCTGCAAGGGCATCGCTTCGCGCCGGAACGAATGGCGGTCGCGCCGCTCGGCGCGGATGGGCGGATCGATCTCGATGCGCTCGCGGCGCTCGTCGCGTCGACGCAGGGTGGTCGGGCGATGCTCGCCCTGCAAGGCGCCAACAACGAAACCGGCGTGGTCCAGCCGGTCGCCGAGGCGGCGGCGCTGCTCCATGCCGCGGGCGGCGTCATCGTCTGCGACGCCGTCCAATTGGCAGGGCGGGCGAACCTCGCGGCCGCCGCTCGCGACGCAGACTTCCTGCTCCTCTCCGCACATAAGCTCGGCGGCCCCAAGGGCGCCGGCGCACTGATCGCGGCTCGTCCCGAACTCGCTGTCGGCGCGCCGCTGCTGCGCGGCGGCGGCCAGGAGCGCGGCGCGCGGGCCGGCACGGAGAACGTCGCGGCGATCGCCGGCTTCGGCGCGGCCGCGCGCGTCGCCGGCGCGCGGCAAGTCCTCGAAAGCGCGCGGCTTGTCGCTTTGCGCGACCGTCTCGACGCGCAGGTGCGAAAGTGCGCGCCGGACGCCGTGATCTTCGGCGAGACTGCGCCGCGCCTCCCCAACACGGTGTGCTTCGCCGTTCCCGGCGTCGACGCCGCGACGCTCGTCATCGCGCTCGACCTTGGAGGGATCGCGGTCTCCGCCGGGTCCGCCTGCTCGTCGGGCAAGGTCACGCGCTCGCACGTGCTCGAGGCGATGGGCGTCCAGCCCGCTCTCGCCGCCGGAGCGATCCGGCTGAGCCTCGGGTGGGCATCCGACGAGGCCGACATCGCCCGTTTCGCCGAAACATTTCGGCGGGCCATCGAGGGGTTGCGCCGCCGCCGGGGCGCCGCGTGATCAATCTTGCGCGAGACCCCTAAGCGGAACCATATTGAAACCTTATGTGTTCAAGACTAGCGAAAGGCTGCCGGCGCCGCTGGCGAAAGGCCCCCGGAGTGGATCGCCTTTCAAAGGGGCCTCGCGTTGCATCGCTCGCCGCGCTTAATTGGAGAATTCCGATGGTCCATTCCCTGAATCTCTGCCTGGCGACCGTCCTCGCTCTAACGCTCGCCGCGCCGGGCGCGATGGCGCAAACCGCGCCGCACCGCCATGTTCGACACGTTGTTCACCATCGCGCCGTCGCCATCCCGCCGGGCGACATCGTGGTCCATGCGCGATCCTATCTTGATCCCGGCCCGCCCGCCTGGAATGAGGTCGGAACAGGGGATCGCTACGCGAGCGACTCCACCCCCTCGTCCCCCCTCGCCTACAGAGAGCTCGGCTCGGAATTCGGCCTCGGCGGCTTCGAGACGCTTCCGACACGATTCAATCCGCCCGGCAGACCCCAACCGATTTGGGAATTCTCGGAGCCGTGAACGATGC
The DNA here is from genome assembly GCA_963813195.1 of uncultured Alphaproteobacteria bacterium. Taxonomy (GTDB): domain Bacteria; phylum Pseudomonadota; class Alphaproteobacteria; order Rhizobiales; family Beijerinckiaceae; genus Roseiarcus. Next base: position 76,335 of record CAWEYC010000034.1, read on the forward strand.
GGGAGCGGGAATCGTCGAAGAATCCGGCGAGCCCGCGCTCGTTTCTACTTCGCCGCAACGCGCCGGGCGAGGGTGGATCATTCAGAGGCGTGGCGCGCTCTACGCCGATGACTTCGGCTGCGACGCGTCCTTCGAAGCGCTCGTGGCCGAAATCGCGGTCGGCTTCCTAATAGGCCCGCGCAGGACGCCGCCAGCTTGTTGTCTGTCTTCCTCGGTAGGCGACGGGGAGGGGATGGCCGAGTTGCGGCTTCTCCCCGTCGTGTAACTCGCAAGGGCCCAGCATCCCGGCTATTCTAAAGCTTGCATTGGCGCGCCTCGCGGTGTAGGAGGCGCGAATCCCTGCACAGTTCCGCTTTGCCCTCAAGGAGCAGCCATGGCGCGCGTCACCGTTGAAGATTGCATCGACAAAGTCGATAACCGCTTCGACCTCGTTCTGATGGCGAGCCACCGTGCGCGCGCGATTTCATCCGGCGCGCAGATCTATGTCCCGCGCGACAACGACAAGAATCCCGTCGTCGCGTTGCGCGAGATCGCCGAATCGAAACTGGCGCCTGACGATCTCAAGGAAGACGTCATCCACGCGCTGCAGAAGCACGTCGAAGTCGACGAGCCCGAAGCAGAAGCGGCGCCGCCGATGATTCACTCGGCCGCGCCCGCGCAAGCCGACGATGGCTCCGAGGCGCAATTCGACCGCATGACGGAAGAAGACTTGCTACGCGGGCTCGAGGGAATGGCGCCGCCGCCCGAGCCGGAAGACGAGGGCGAATAAGCGAGCGCCTCGCTCGCGCTTCATCGTTTCCATACGGAATCATTGGCCTCACAAAACGGCGCTGCGCGCGCGATCGCGTCAGCGCCGTACGTCTGTCTATCCACAAGGTTTCGACCGCGCGGCGAGATTTCGCTAGGCCGGCTTCGCGGTTTTGGTATCCTTGCTTCATTGAGAATCACTTGCGCGATCAAGTGTCGCATGTGAAGCGGAGCCTGGCGGACCGCTCCCTTCTGTCGACATGCAAGTCTTGCTCTAACGCGGCGATCGCATCGACGCGTGCGTTGTTTGGGGGCCAAAGTGAGCGAAGACCTGTACAAGAGCCTGCCGGCATTCTCGAGCGAAGCGACCGCGATTCCCGATGAGCGCCCTGCGGGGCTCGTCGAGATTGTCGGACGGGTCAAATGGTTCGATATCTCGAAAGGCTACGGCTTCATCGTTCCCGACAGCGGCGACGCCGACGTTCTCATCCATGTCACGGTCTTGCGCCGCGACGGCTTCCAGACGATTTACGAGGGCGCGCGCGTTGTCGCGGAAGCGCAGCGGCGTGACCGCGGGTTGCAGGTCTTTCGCGTGCTGTCGGTCACGCCGGGAGATGGCGCGCATCCCGCGCCGTTGCCGCCGGCGCGCACGCGCGCTCAGGCGTCCGCGGTCGGCGCATTCGAGATCGTCATTGTGAAGTGGTTCAATCGCGCGCGCGGCTTCGGCTTCTTGACGCGCGGCGAAGGCACTGAAGATATCTTCGTCCATATGGAGACCTTGCGACGCTACGGCTTCGCCGATCCCCAGCCGGGCGACACCATGCTCGCCCGTTTCGGGCCGGGGCCGAAGGGTTTGCTTGCCGCCGAGGTGCGCCCGCTCGAAGGCGCGAGGGTTCCCTCGTCCCATTGAGGCGCTGAGCAAAGCGGCGATCAAGAGGTATGATCCGCGACGTTTGGACAGCCCGCGCGGCGATGAGGTGAAGGCGTGGTGTTACAAGGCGTGCACAGGTCCTTCGGACGCGCATTGATGGTGGCGCTCGCGTTGCTGGCGCTCTGCCTATTCGCGTCGAACAGCTTGCGCGCCGAAGGGCTCAATTCGCTGACGATCGTCACCGCGAGCGGCGTCCATCAATTCAAGGTCGAGATCGCCGCGACCGAGGCGACGCGCGAGAAGGGCCTGATGTACCGACGGTTCATGCCCGCCGACCGCGGCATGTTGTTCGAGTTCGAACACGAGGCGCCGGTTTCCTTCTGGATGAAGAACACCTACATCCCGCTCGATATGATTTTCCTCGCGCGCGACGGCGCGGTGACACGGATCGCGGCGGACGCAGAGCCGCTTTCCGAGGCGATTATCCCCGGGGGTCCCTGCATAGCGGTGCTCGAACTGAACGGCGGAACCGCGGCGCGGATCGATTTGAAGGTCGGCGACAAGGTTCGCCACCCCTTCTTCAAGCCCTGACCCCATTGCCCGGCCTCGCGCCGCACATTGCATCCTTCGCCAAGCTTGCTACAGTCGGAGCGAAATGTCGTCTCCGGCGCAGCTTGCTCCGAGGCGCGAGGAGTAATTACTTGGCTCAATCGTCGCCGTTGAGCCCACGTTTCGAGCACGCGCCGCGACGCGCCACGCCGTTCGGCCATTCGCCGGCGGAGCGGGGCGCGCCAATCGGGCCATACGCCGCGCTGGACCTGGGCACCAACAATTGCCGTCTCCTGGTCGCGCGCCCAACCGCCGATGGTTTTCGTGTCGTCGATGCGTTTTCGCGCATCGTCCGCCTGGGTGAGGGACTTACGCAGACGGGCCGGCTGAGTGAAGCGGCGATCGAGCGCACTCTCGAGGCGTTGCGGATCTGCCGCGATAAGATGGTGGCGCGGAGCGTCACGCGCGCGCGCTTGATCGCCACCGAAGCCTGCCGCGCCGCGGAGAACGGCGCTGAGTTCCTCGATAGGGTGCGCGAGCGCCTCGGGCTGCAACTCGAAATCGTCGACCGGGAAACCGAGGCGTCGCTGGCGGTCGCCGGTTGCGGCGAACTGGCTGATCGCGATGCCGAATCGATCGTGCTGTTCGACATCGGCGGCGGCTCGTCGGAGATCATTTGGTTGAACCGATCACGGCGCGATCTGCCGACCGTCGGTCGCATCGAAGCCTGGGAGTCGCTGCGCCTCGGCGTCGTCTCGCTCGCCGAAACCTTCGGCGGCCATGACGTCTCGCCGCAGACTTTCGCCGCCATGACGGGCTGGGTCGCCGAAGCGCTGGCGCCTTTCGCGGCGCGCGTCGCCAGCCACAAGCGATGTGGCCGTTTTCACCTGCTGGGCACGTCCGGAACGGTGACCACCATCGCCGGCGTCCACCTCAATCTGCCGCGCTACGACCGTCGCGCCGTGGATGGTCTTTGGCTCTCGACCGCCGAAGTCGACGCCACGGTCGGGCGATTGAAGGCGATGAGCTACGCCGAACGCGTCGCCAACGCTTGCATCGGCGTCGAGCGGGCCGACCTCGTCCTGGCGGGCTGCGCGATCCTCGAGGCGATCCGCGGGCATTTTCCCGCTGAGCGGATCCGCATTGCCGATCGCGGCCTGCGTGAGGGCATCCTTGCCCAGATGATGCGCGCCGATCAGGTCGGGCCCCACGCGCGCCGGCGGGACGTCTGAAATGGCCGGGGGTGGATCGGGCCGCGAAGGCGGCAGGGCGCTCAAGACTCGCGTTCGCACCGCGCATAAGCGGTCGCTCTCCTCGACCCTTTGGCTGGAGCGTCAGCTCAACGACCCCTTCGTGGCGCAGGCGCGGCGCGAGGGGTGGCGTTCCCGCGCCGCCTATAAGCTGATCGAGATCGCCGAGAAATATAAGTTGTTTCGCCCTGGCGCGCGCATCGTCGATCTCGGCGCCGCGCCTGGCGGCTGGAGCCAGGTCGCGGCTCGCGCGGTCAAATCCGCGGAAGGCAAGGGCAGGGTGATCGGCATTGATCTCTTGGAGATCGATACGATCGAGGGCGTCGAATTCAAGGTGATGGATTTCCACGATCCGGCCGCGCCGGACATGTTGCGCGAATGGCTCGGCAGCCTCGCCGACGGCGTCATGTCGGACATGGCGGCCAACGCGACCGGGCATCGCAAGACCGACCACCTGCGCATCGTCGGTCTTGCCGAACTCGCCGTCGATTTTGCCGCCAGCGTGCTGGCCCCGGGCGGTTTCTTCCTCGCCAAGGTGCTGCACGGCGGCTCGGAAGGCGAGTTGCTCGCGCGCCTCAAGCGCGATTTTTCCGCCGTCCGCCATCTGAAGCCGAAGGCGAGCCGCGCCGACAGCGCCGAGCTTTATGTGTTGGCGACGGGGTTTCGCGGCAAGGCCGAATAGGGCCGGCCGGCGATCGTCCTCACTCCGCCGGCGCGCTCGCTTCGACGCGCGCGGCGGCGCGTTGACCCGACACTTCCGCGCCCGCGTGGGACTTCAGGCGGGCGAAGATCGCGATGGAACTCAGCGTGATCAGCGCGACGACGCCGAAACTGAGGGTCATGTCGCGCGCCACGAGTTGGCTGTCGCCAAGGATGGACTTGATCGACTCGATCGAGGCGGCGGCGACGGCGACGCCGACGGCGCCGGACATTTGCTGCGCGACGCTGGCGAAACTGGTCGCCCGGCTCATGCGCGCCTGATCGACGTCGGCGTAAATGATCGCGTTGAGCGCCGTGAATTCGAGCGAGCGAAAGAAGCCGCCCGCCAGCAGCGCGGCGAGCAGCACCCAATGCGAAGTCTGCGCGGTGAAGAGGCCGTAGGAGGCCAGGAACACCGTGGAAATGATGCCGTTGACGATCAACACGCGGCGAAAGCCCCAGCGCCTGAGGATCGTCGAAGCGGAGAATTTCATCGCCATCGCGCCGGCGGCGGCGGCGAAGGTCAACGATCCCGATTCGAACGGCGTCAGGCCGAAACCGATCTGCAGCAGCAACGGCAGCAGGAACGGGATCGCGCCGATGCCGATGCGGAAGATGAAGCCGCCGACGACGCCGGTGAAGAAGGTCGAGGACTTCAGCAAGTTGAGGTCGATGATCGGGTCGGGGACGCGCCGCGCGTGGCGGACATAAGCGACGAGCAGGGCGAACCCGCCGAGGATCAAGAGGGCGTTGACGACGGGAGGGAGGATGGCGTTGCCGATTATCGTCAGGCCGAAGATCAGGGCGAGCAGACCCGGGCCGGAGAGAAAGAAGCCCTTGTAATCAAAAGGCGTGACGTCGTGTTCGCGGACGTTCTCGATGAATCTCAACGCCAGCCCGATGCCGACGATGCCGATCGGCACGTTGATCCAGAATATCCAGCGCCAATCAAAATAGGTGGTGATGAAGCCGCCGAGCGGCGGGCCGGCGATGGGCCCGATCAGGGCGGGGACGGTGAGATAGGCGAGCGCGTTGACCATCTCGGCCTTGGGCGTCGAACGCAGCAGCACCAGTCGCCCGACCGGCACCATCATCGCGCCGCCGAGGCCCTGGAACACGCGCGCCCCGATCATCGTCGGCAGCGAGGAGGATGCGCCGCACAGGACCGAACCGAGGGTGAACACGGCGATCGCCGAGCAGAACACAGTGCGCGCGCCGAGTTTGTCGGCGACCCACCCGGAGGCTGGGATGAACACCGCCAGGGTCAGCAGGTAGGAGGTCAGCGCCAGTTTCAGTACGATCGGGTCCTCGCCGAGATCGCGCGCAATCGCCGGCAACGACGTCGACAGCACCGTACCGTCCATGTTTTCCATGAACAGGGCGGTCGCGATGATGAAGGCGGTGAGGATCGTGGAGCGCATTTCGATCTCGGGCGACCAGGCCCTTGTGGCGCCGCCTGGCAGGCGCCGCAAGAAAAGAGGTCGGCGTTGCGCCGAGACAGCGCTCACAATGGGGTGAAAGCGGACGCAACTCAGATGAGAGGGAATTGTGGCGGCGGGACGGCGCGAGCGCGGTTAGGGCCTGCCCGCCCTCAGTGCACGTTTTCGTCGTGGCAAGATTTTTGGGTGGCCGTCCACCGCCAGTCGCCGCACTTGTCGCAGCCCGCGAGCGGAGCGACGAACGCGGCGACGCAAGACATCGCGAGGACGATTCGGAGCAGGCGGAAGGGCAGCATGCCGGCATCGTCGCGCGAACTTGGCCGGCGGGTCAAGAGTTGGCCTCATCGGGGAGGCCCCCACCTAGCGTGGACAACCGAAAGTGAAAGCGCCCCGCCGAAGCGGGGCGCCGAGTTTAGGCGCGGCGAACCGCGCCGCCAGCCGAATTGTACGTCAGCCGCAGTAGTCCGTGGGCACGTCGCCGATGTAGTTGCCCCACTGGTCAAACTCCGGCTGATAGCACCCGCCGCCGTAGTAGCCGGGGTAATCGTAGTAGTACGGGGCGCCGAGTAGCGCGCCGGCGGCCAACCCGCCGAGAACGCCGGCTCCAACCCCCCAGTCGCCGCCATGGCCGCCGCGCCAACCGCCGCCGCCGCGCCAACCACCACCGCCGCCGCCGAAGTGGCCGCCACCGTGGAAGCCGCCGCCGCCGTGCGGGAAGTTACCGGCTCCCGCCGCAAGAGTTGGCGTCGCCGTCAACGCCACCCCGAGTCCAAGGGCGGCCGCCGACAGACACGCGACGATCGAAGTCCTCGAGAACATGCGCATGATTGATCTCCATTTCCAGACAACGGGCCAATCGGCGCCGTCATGCGAACGAATGCGACCCACGTCGCTGCGCCCGAAGGCGCCCTCGGCGCCCGCGATCCAGGAGAACAGCGGCGCGCCATCCGACGTAAGCCACCGCATTCGCCAACAACAACGCACAAGCGAAACTATTGTTCCGGGCGTCGGTTCATCGACTTTCGCAATTCTCTCCGTCCACCAAGCAAATTCATACCAATCTTGGCGCAATGCGGCGGCGAATAGCCTGCATGGTGGATTTTTTGTGTTGTCATTATTAAAGTCTCGCAACGGTCGCGCGGTACGGAACTTGTCGAGGACGTCGCCGAGGCCTCGAAGAGATGAGGCGCGCCTACTGCCCCCTCGGCTTCCCGGCTAGTGCGCCGCTAAAGCCGCGTTCAGGGCGTTGAAGACGGCGTCGTAATTCCCGTTCGCCTCCGCATACCGTAACGGCTTCACCTGCTCCACGCAGATCTCCGTGGCGTCGGGGGAATTCCTCAGAATGCTCATCGTCTCGGCGATGAAGTCCTTCAACGGCATGGCCCTGGGATCGGCGAGCTGTCCCGCTCCCATGAGTTCGGTTTGAAGATAGGGCGGCGCGAGTTCGAGGACTTGCACGGACGTGTCCCTGAGTTGGTGGCGAAGCGACTGGGTATAGGAATGGAGCGCGGCCTTGGTCGCGCAGTAGGTCGGCGTCATCGCGAGCGGCACAAAGGCCAGCCCGGACGTCACGGAAATGACCGTCGCGCGCGGCTGTCGCAGGAGCAGTGGCAGCAGCGCCGCAGTCAGTCGGATGGGCCCGACTAAATTGGTGACGATCATCGCCCCGGAGTCGGCGAGGGCGCTCGCCGGCGCCTGAAGATTCTCCGGTCGCATAATGCCGGCGTTGTTGACGAGTACGTTCAAACCCGGGTGCTCCGCCACGATCCTGGCCGCCAAGGCGTCGATCGAAACGCGATCCTCGACGTCGAATGCGAGCGAGGCCATGCCAGGATTGGCCGCGGTCGTCTCGTCGAGCGCGGATTGGCGACGGCCGGCGACGATCACCTTGTTGCCGAGCGCATGAAACGCCTCGGCGAGACCGCGACCGATGCCGGAGCCGCCGCCGGTGATCAAAATGGTGTTGCCACTGATTTCCATGTCGTCTCTCCTCGATCGGGATCGTAGGTAAGATCGAAGCGAACCCGGGGGAAGTAGGCAGGCGCGCAAGGCGTGAGGCGGTCGCGGTCAAATTCCGTGGAATGGACCGGACGCCGCGGAAAATTCCAATTTATGTGCGACGCAGGCGCTTCAAGCCCGACTTCCCGGATCGTGCCGGCGACCAAAGCGGAGCCAGACGCATCATGAAACCTAATGATTTCAGGCTCGCGACACGGCTTTCTCACCCCTCTGGCGCAGTCGAACCCAGACGGAAGGGAGGATCGTCGGCGCTTCCCGCGCTCTCCTCCCGACGGGCATTTCTTGGCCGGCTGAGCGCCGCCGGGTTGGGTCTGGCGACGGCGCCGGCCTGGGCGCAGACGGTCAAGCTGCCGTTGAACGGCGGTCCCTACGACCGTTCGTTGACGACGAGTTTTCCCCAGAAGGGGTCGATGATTCTGCAGCGCACCCGGCCGCCGCTGCTGGAAACCCCGTTTGAAGTCTTCGATCGCGGCGTGTTCACGCCCAACGACCAGTTCTTCGTGCGTTGGCACTGGGCGGTCATTCCGCAAAAGGTGGACGTGACCGCATTCAAGGTGGCGGTTCGCGGGCACGTCAACCAGGAGCTCTCGCTATCGATGGCGGACGTATTGGAAATGCCGCGCGTCGAATTGGCCGCCGTGAACCAATGCTCGGGCAACTCGCGCGGCTTCTTCCAGCCGCGCGTCCCTGGCGGCGAGTGGGCGAACGGGGCGATGGGAAATGCGCGCTGGAGCGGCGTCCGCCTGCGCGATCTGCTGGACCGCGCGGGCGTCAAGGCCGGAGCCGTCGCGGTTCGCTTCAAGGGTCTGGATGAGCCCGTCGTCGAGGGGGCGCCGAAATTCATGAAATCGCTCGACATCGGCCATGCCCGTGATGGCGAGGTGATGCTGGCCTACCAGATGAACGGCGACCAGTTGCCGTTGTTGAACGGTTTCCCGCTGCGCCTGATCGTACCCGGGTGGTATTCCACCTACTGGGTCAAGATGCTCGACGATATCGAGGTGTTGGACGCGCCGGACGAGAACTTCTGGATGGCGACCGCTTATCGCATTCCCGACACCCCGCACGCCAACGTGCAGCCCGGGGAGACCGGATTCAAGACCGTGCCGATCAACCGCATGGGCCCGCGCTCCTTCTTCACCAACGTGACCAACGAGACGACCGTCAAGCCTGCCGCGGCTGTTCCACTCAGGGGGATTGCGTTCGGCGGCGATTGCGGTGTGGCGCGCGTGGAGCTGTCGGTGGACGGCGGACAGAACTGGCGGAACGCCGTGTTGGGCCCCGAGCAGGGCGCGTACGGCTTTCGCCAATGGAGCGGTGAAGTGTCGGCGCCGCAAACGGGAGTGGCCGAAATTCGATTGCGCTGCACCAATACGAAATCGGAGGCTCAGCCGCCCGAGCCGAATTGGAACGGCGGCGGTTTCATGCGCAATGTGATCGAGCGCGTTCGGCTCACGGTCGCCTGATCGAGGAGAATTCCGTGGCCATATCAGCCAATGCAATCGCCGCCGGCGCGGTCGTAGGCGTGATGGTCCTTACGGCGCCTATCGGCGGCGATGGCGGCTCGGCTCTTGCCGCGGACGCTCAATCGGCCGCGCCGGTCGCCTCGACGGTCACCGGCGGCGGCGTGACGCTGCGCTCAGTCAGCGTCGCCTTCCCAGACGACACCCGCATCTTTCCCGGCGGCTCCAAGGCGGATGTCGTGAACAACAACTGCCTGACCTGTCATTCGGCCGGCATGGTGCTAACCCAACCCAGCCTCTCCCGAGCCGACTGGCAAGCGGAAGTCGAGAAGATGCGAAACGCCTACAAGGCTCCTGTCGCCGCGGGGGACGTGCCGGGGATCGTCGATTATCTCGCCGGCCTGCGCAGCGGGCGGTGACGGGCGGCAGAGGCCAAGCCCGAGTTTAGCTGGCCGACGGCGCGCGCCGACTTCCCTTCAACCGCCTCATTTCCTCAGCCAGACGTCGAAGCCGATCGGCGCCTCCTCGATCTCGGCGCGACCGAAGGACGTCGCGGCCGCCATCCGTTGGAAGTCCTCGCGCCGATAGGCGCGCTTACGAAGCTGCCTGAAGATGAGCCGATTCATCAGGGCGTTGATCGTGCCGAGACGCATTTCGTCGACCGCCGCGTCCAGCGCCGCGTTCGACGCGTCATTGCGCATGTCGATCACGAGGGCCGCGCCGCCGGGACACAGAACGCGATGCATTTCACTCATAGCGCCGACGGGGTCGGAGAAGTTCTTGAGCGCCGCGCGGCAGACAATGAAATCGAACGTCTCGGCTGAGAATGGAAGCGACGCGGCGTCGCCGATCAGGAACTCGGCCTCGACGCCTGAGCGCGCAGCATGTTCTTTCGCCATCCGAACGAACGATTGGCTGATGTCCAATCCGGTGACCCTGTACGGTCCGAGCTTGGCGATCTCTACGGCGAGGTAGCCGGGGCCGGGCGCCAATTCCAGGACACGCCCGCCGTGGGGCAGGCGGCCGGCGATCCGTATGGCGTCGGCCTTGAAGTTCGCGCTAAGTTTCGCCGTCTGCTTTGCGTACCAAGTCGCCACCAAGCCTTCCATGGGTGCGCCTTTGTATGCTTTGTTGGTCAGCTTCGGAATGGTCGTCATTGGGATACCTTTTAGCGTCGATATAGTTTAGATACTAAGAGATATCCTTGGTAAGGAACCGAGTGGAGAATGTCAATCAGGCCGCAGATGTCTCGCGACGAACTGGCGAGGGCGCTCAACCGCGCGATGCGCGACGCCAGTGCCAGAGGCGTGCTCTACAGCGAGGCAGTCGCGCAGCGCATTGGCGTCAACAGCACCGATCTCGAATGTCTGGACTTCATCGCGCTGCGCGGGCCGCTCACCGCAGGCGAAATCGCCGCCGCGGCGGGTCTGACGACAGGCGCCATAACAGGCGTCATCGATCGGCTGGAGAAGGCCGGACTTGCGCGGCGCGAGCGGGACAAGGACGATCGCCGCAAGGTCTTGGTGCGTCTCCTGCCGGCCGTGGAGCGGCGCGTCGTGCCGCTTTTCCAGCCAATGGAGCGGGCCGCGGCGTCGGCGCTCGCGGCCTACACGGACGAGGAACTGGCGTTGCTGCTCGATTTCATCGAGCGCGCCGGAGCCGCCGCAGCGACGGCGCTGGCGGAATTAAGCGCCCAAACGATCTCTCCCGGCAAATCGAGAGGCGCGCCGAAAAGAGCGAGGGGTGGCGAAGCCGCGAGTTGAGGCGTCTTTGCCCCCGCCAAACGCAACGGTCCTGAGCAGACCCGGATCGGCGCCTACGGGCAGAAGCGGACATCAACCGGCCGACGGCCCGGCCGAATCCGTCGAAAGTGACCCGCTGCAGACATCTCCGCCACGCAAAATGGCGATATCACGATGTCACTCGATCACCGGGCAGGGGTTGATTGTAGGCGCTGTGCCGGACTTCTCCTGCGCGCCACGGCGATTTCCCGTCACCACAATATATGCGTTGACACGAATATTCGTGCGTGATGATATATATGGATGAACCCTGAAACGCTTGCCGCGTTAGGCGAACCCAATCGACTTCGTATCATTGAGCTGCTTCGCGCAGGACCTCGACCGGTGAACGACATCCGTGGCCGGCTGGGGCTCAGACAATCGCAGGCTTCGCAGCACCTCAAGGTCCTCAAGGATGTGGGCTTGGTGGAGATGGAGCCGCGCGCGCAGCAGCGGTTCTACAGACTACGCGCGCAGCCCCTGAAGCAGCTTCACAAATGGCTCGATCGTTATCGGCACATCTGGGAAGAGCGTTTCGAACAACTGGACGAGGTCGTCGAGGAACTAAAGCGGAAGGAATAATCGGATGCAGCAGGCAAGGACAGGTGACAGCGCCAAGAGAAACGAAACGATCGTGGAGCGGACCGCCGACCGCGAGCTGGTCGTCACCCGCACGTTCAATGCACCGGCGCATATCGTCTTTGACGCATGGACAAAACCGGAGCTCCTGAAACGATGGTGGGCGCCCAAGTCCTTCGGCGTGTCACTCTTTGAGTGCGAATCGGATCTGCGCGTGGGAGGAACCTACCGCTACGCGTTCGGGCGCGACCCAAAGAATCCAGAGGTGTTTTCGGGGCGGTACGTGGAGGTGAATTCGCCCTCACGGCTGGTCCTCACACAGCTCTATGAGCGGATGCCCGACATCGGCGAGGCCATAGTGACGGTCACCTTCGAGGAGAGCCAGGGCAGGACTCGTCTTACTCTGCACCAGCTCTTCCCGAGCAAGGAAGCGTTGGAAGGCGCGCTGGCCTCCGGGATGGAGTCCGGAATGCGTGTGACGCTCGATCAGCTCGATGCACTGGTCGCCTCAATGCGCTGACGACAATGGCGGCTGATGGGGCGAGCTGGCCGAGCGCTCAACTCGTCAGTTCGATGATCGTCACATGGTTGTCCTTGGCCGGCCAGGCCCGAGCGACGATGCGCTCCTGGTTGAATTCGGCGACGATCGGACGATCTTCCATCGCCGCCAGTTTCAGCTCCGTATGCCAGACCCCGGGCACCCCGACGGGGATGTCCGCGGGGGTCTTCCCGTCGAGCAGCACGATGTCGCGCGGCACGCCGAAATAGCCGCGCGGCCGGTCCATCCGCACCACCGCGGCCGCATCGGCGTCTTTTTTCGCGACCGCCGCGGGTCTGAGATTCAGCATGGCGAACGAGCGTGGGAAAGGCGAACGATAGATATGAGTGATCGGCGCGCCCGGCGCGGCGACGACGAACTCCAAGGGCGAGACGGCGTCGAATTTCGCCGGTCCCCAGACGCCGTCGGCGCCCGTCTTCTTCGAATGCACCGCCTCGCCTTGCCGTTCGCCGGTATCGGCGGAGACACGGTAGATTTCGACCGTCGCGCCCTCGACTGGGCGATTGGTTGGCGTGCCGTCGACGACGCCGGTGACGAGGCCGTTCAGGGTAACCTCGGCTTCGGGCTCAATCGCAATTCTCGTCGGCTCATGGCCCACGATGAAGTTGTAGAGCTCCGCGAAGGCGCGCGGACTACACGCGGTCCCGCGATGATCGACCCGCCCGAGAACCAAATTGGTCGCGCCCTTCAGAGCCGGCCCTTCCTCCGTAACGCCGGTGGGTTTGCCGGGAAAGCCGATGAAACGGCCGTCGGGTTGGGCATAGAGGTCGTAGCCGTCGCTGCGCAGCGTCAGGAAGGGGACGCCCGGCGTCACTTCGCTGTCGCCGGCATTGAGCTTGGTCAGGAACGGACCGCGCCCGTTATATTCGCTGCCGAGCATTGCATCGATCGCGAACACGCCGTGGTTCGGCGTGCCGCCCAGGGCGACGCAGGCGACGCTCGACGGATTGGCTGCGACGTATTGGCGGGTCGAATAGCCGCCGCGCGACAAACCGATGATTGCGACCTTCGCCGCCCCAGTCTGCGTTTTCACGCCATCGATGAAGCTCGTCAGTTCGCGCAGTTGGTCCTGGGTGGAGGAGCGGTTGGGCTGCGCGACCGTGTCGTCGTCGCGCGCCTGCGGGTCGGCGAAATTGATCGCGAACAATTTACTGCGCGGGAAGCCGTTGCTCTCGAAACGCCAGAACGTCGTCTGCCAGATCGCCGCCTGATCGCTGTCCCCATGTACGAAGACGATCGGGATCTCCGCAGCCTGCGCGAAGGCCGTGCGAGGAAGCCCGACAAGAGCGAGCGCGGCGGTGCCCTGCAACATACGACGACGATTCAACATCGGCTTCTTCCTCCCATGGGTTCTTACGGCGCGTTTGTCGCCGGCGCGAAGACTATGCCGAGCGCTTGGAGTTGCAAAGCTACCCGAGCCGAGCGCTCAGGCGCGTTCACGTCCGCGTGAGAGCCGCAACGGATCGGTGGCAGCATAGCACATTGTGACGGTTGCCCTGCCATGCGGCGCCGCCGCTCGGCGTCATTCGCCAAGACAATCTCTTTATGAGAAGCGGAAAGTTTGATAGTGTCGGGTTTGAGTTTTCCACACGAGCGCACAGGGCCGCCGTCGCCCTGGTCGGGTCAAGCTTACAGCTCGGCCGCCCGACAAGCAGCGGCCGCAAAGTCCCAATTTTTCGCACTCAGGCCATTGATTTCATTCGTTTCGGTCCAGGAATGGTTTTGGAAGAGTTTGGAATTTCCTTGGATAAAGCTTGGAAATTTTTGGAAAGGGTCGGATTTTTCTAGGAAAAATTAGAAACGCTCCGCGCCGCCGCGCACGGCGGTCCGCGCGGCAGCTTCGGCGCGTGACTCGGTTGATCCATGCCGGCTGCGGCTCGCTTCAAACGCGGTCACCACGGTCAGTGATGCTGTGATAGGCCCTCGCCGGCCACGCCACCGCGTGAGGCAGCGCCTGTCCCACGCTGGAGGCGATCTCCGAGGCGGAGGCGCTATTCCACTTGCCTTCAACCGTCGGCGACAACGCGACGCCGACCCCGACGAGATAAATGATCACGACCAAAGCAATGAGTAAGCGCATCGACCATACTCCTCGTTGTCGACGAGGAACGCAGCCCGCAAACAATCGTTCCGCCCGCTCACGCAGGCTCCTCGTCATGAGGCCAGTCTCTCGACGCGGCTAGGAACTTGGCGCGGCGCGTGTTAGGCAGCCGCGCCATGCGGCGGCGCGATAGGCGCCTGCAATTCTGGAATCCTTGAGAGGACGGCTCCCCATGGCGACACTGGAGAATTCGGCGTTTCCGGAGGGCCTCGCCTTCGACGACGTGCTGTTGCGCCCCGGCCACTCCACGGTCATGCCGAGCGGCGTCGAACTCGGCGCCCGACTGACGCGATCCATTCGCCTGAACCTGCCGATCATCTCCTCGGCCATGGACACCGTCACCGAGGCGCGGCTCGCCATCGCCATGGCGCAGGCCGGCGGCATCGGGGTCATCCATCGCAACCTGACTCCGGAGGTGCAGGCCGAGGAGGTGCGCAAGGTCAAACGCTTCGAGAGCGGCATGGTGGTCGATCCGATCACCATCTTTCCCGACGCCTCGCTCGCCGATGCGCTGGCGCTGATGCGGCGCGCCTCGATATCAGGCATTCCCGTGGTGGAACGGGGCGGCGTCGCGGGCAAGCCAGCCCGGCTGGTCGGCATTCTCACCAACCGCGACGTGCGCTTCGCCGACGATCCGCGTCAGCCCGTCAGCGAACTGATGACCCGGAACGTCGTCACGGTCGGGGAGGGCGTCACCAAGGACGAGGCGCGCCGCCTGCTGCACCAGCACCGCATCGAAAAGCTCGTCGTCGTCGACGACGGCGGACGCTGCGTCGGCCTCATCACCGTCAAGGACATCGAGAAGGCGACCGCCCATCCCGACGCCGCCAAGGACGCCGACGGGCGCCTGCGCGTCGCCGCGGCGACGACGGTCGGCGACAAGGGTTTCGAGCGGGCCGAACTTCTGATGGCCGCAGGCGTCGATTGCCTCGTCGTCGACACCGCGCACGGCCACTCCGAGCAGGTGCTGGAGCAGGTGCGGCGCATCCAGCGCGCCACCAACAAGGTCGCGATCATCGCCGGCAATGTCGCGACCCGCGACGGCGCAAAGGCGTTGATCGACGCGGGCGCGGACGCGATCAAGGTCGGCATCGGACCCGGCTCGATTTGCACGACGCGCATCGTCGCCGGCGTCGGCGTGCCGCAGCTCACCGCTATTCTGGAAGCGGCGGAGGCGGCGCGCGACGCCCGTGTGCCGGTGATCGGCGACGGAGGCATCAAATATTCCGGCGATTTCGCCAAGGCGATCGCGGCGGGCGCGGATTGCGTGATGATCGGCTCGTTGCTCGCGGGAACAGACGAGAGCCCCGGCGAAGTCTTTCTTTACCAGGGCCGCTCTTACAAGAGCTACCGCGGCATGGGTTCGCTGGGCGCCATGGCGCAAGGCTCGGCCGACCGCTATTTCCAGCAGGACATCAAGGACCAGATGAAACTGGTGCCCGAGGGCGTCGAAGGGCAGGTGCCTTATCGCGGCCCCGTCGGCGCGATCCTGCATCAGCTCGCCGGCGGCCTGCGCGCGGCGATGGGCTATGTCGGGGCGGCGACGATTCCCGAATTGCAGGCGAAGGCGAAGTTCGTGCGCATCACCTCGGCCGCCCTGAGAGAAAGCCACGTGCACGATGTCGCGATCACGCGGGAAAGCCCGAACTATCCCTCTCGGGAGTGAGGCAAGGTCCGGATGAGGGGTCTGCGCGCAAGCGCCGCGCTGGCGGGAAACGCCTTATCGGTCACGCTTCGCGTGACACGTTCGCCCGCTGTGGAAAGGGAGAGGCGCCGATCAGTACGTCTTGCCCGTCTCCAATTGCGATTTGGCGTCGAGCTGCTTCTTCGGCGGTGCGGCGACGACTTGTGGCGGCGGGGGCGGCGCAGCGGCGCAGGCCGCCACCGACAGGCCAAGCGACAGCACGATCAAAGTTCGAAAAGCATTGGACATTGAGGCCCTCAGGTGAGACGTCGCTTCGCCAACGGCGAGTCGCCTCGCGCTTCTAGCCCGCCAACCGTGTCGCTTTTGCGTCGCTTCGTTCCCCCGAAAGATTTGCCAATGATCCCCGCCGCTCGCGTCGCCGCCGCCATCGAGGTCCTCACCGACGTCGAGGCGCGCCGCCGTCCCGCCGCCGACGCCCTCAAGGATTGGGGGCTCGCGCGGCGTTTCGCGGGCTCTGGCGATCGCGCGGCGATCGCCAGCCTCGTCTACGACGCCCTGCGTCGCAAAGCGTCCTCCGCCTGGATCATGGGCGAGGCGAGCCCGCGCGCCGAAATCCTGGGCGCCCTCAAGCAATTGCGCGGGCTCGGCGAAACGGAAATCGCCGCTTTGTTCACGGGAGCGGGCCATGCGCCGCCGCAGCTTTCCGAGACCGAACGCGAGCGGCTGCGCCTCGGCGACCTGACCGGCGCGCCGGCGCATGTGCAAGGCGACTATCCCGAATGGCTGGCGCTGGCCTTTGCCGAGACCTTCGGCGAGTCGGCGCTCGACGAGGGCAGGGCGCTCGCCAATCGCGCCCCGGTCGATCTGCGGGTCAACCGGCTGAAGACCGATCGCGATCACGCCCTCGCGGCGCTCGCCCATCTCGAGCCGGCGCCGACGCCGCTTTCGCCCGTCGGGGTGCGCGTCGCGGTCCGCGGCGACGGCCGCGGCCCGGCGCTGTCCGCCGAGCCAGCCTATGTCAAAGGCCTCGTCGAGGTTCAGGACGAGGGCTCGCAACTGGGCGCGCTATTGAGCGGCGCCGAACCCGGCATGCAGGCGCTCGATTTCTGCGCCGGCGCCGGCGGCAAGACGCTCGCCCTGGCCGGGATGATGGCCAACCACGGCCAGATCTATGCGAGCGACAGCGACGGCCGGCGTTTGGCGCCGATCTTCGATCGTTTGGCGCGCTCGGGCGCGCGCAACGTCCAGGTGCGCGCGCCGCGCGGTGCGCAGGACGTGCTCGCCGACCTCGCCGGCCGCTGCGATCTCGTGCTGATCGACGCGCCTTGCAGCGGCTCCGGCGCATGGCGGCGCAGCCCCGACGCGAAATGGCGAATGCGGCCCGGCGCGCTCGAGCAGCGAATCAAGGATCAGGCCGAATCGCTTGAAAACGCCTCGCGATTCGTCAAGCCCGGTGGACGTCTCGTCTATATCACGTGCTCGCTGTTGAAGGCCGAAAACGAGGATCGCATCACGGCCTTTCTCGAGCGCCAAGCGGGATTCCTGCCGGTCGAGGGCGCCCATTGGGCGCGCGCCTGCGGCCTCGAGGCGCTGGCGCCCCATGCATCAAAGCTGGGCGTGGGAATTCGGCTCAGCCCCTTGCGCACCGGGACGGACGGGTTCTATGTCGCCGCGCTGACACGAACCGCGTGACGCGATGTCGCTTGGGTCGGAGGCTCGTGGCCTGTGTCATGCTAGGATCGGACGCGTCGCAGCGGCAAGTGGGGGAGAGCAGTCATGCATCAGTCGGTTGGCGTCTTGGGGACGCCGGGTATGGGCTTTGTTTCGCTTGTCATTATTGGCGGCCTGGCGGGCTGGATCGCCGGCATGCTGCTCGGCTCCCGCCATGGAATCTTCACCAACATCCTGATCGGCATCTGCGGCTCTTGGATCGGCTCCGAACTGGCGTCGTTGGCGCACGTCACGGTGCGCCACTCGGTCGGCCATTTTGTCGCCGCCTTGATCGGCTCAGTGGTGTTGCTTCTCGTCTGGCAATTTCTGCACAACCGCCGGACCGCCTGAACGAGCGGCGCGGGCGCGGGGTGAACAATGACTGTCGTACTCGACCTCTTGGCCAGCGATCCTCGCGCCGAACGCCCGCGCCATCCCGAAAAGGCGCACCGGCCGGACCAGCCGGTGGCTCGCAAGCCTGCCTGGATCCGAGTTCAAGGCGCCGGGCTCGGCAGCGTTCGCCGAGACCAGCCGGATCGTGCGCGATCACAAGCTCGTCACGGTCTGCGAGGAGGCGCGCTGCCCCAACATCGGCGAGTGCTGGGAGAAAAAGCACGCTACGTTCATGATCATGGGCGAGACGTGCACGCGCGCCTGCGCGTTTTGTAACGTTCGCACCGGCCTGCCCGACGCTCTCGAGGCGGGCGAACCGGCGCGCGTCGCCGACGCGGTCGCCAAGTTGGGCCTCTCTCATGTCGTGGTGACCTCGGTCGACCGCGACGATCTCCCCGACGGCGGGGCCGGCCATTTCGCCCGCACGATCCGCGCGATCCGCGCCGCCGCGCCGGGCGCCACCATCGAAGTGCTGACGCCCGATTTCCTGCGCAAGGACGGCGCGCTGGAAATCGTCGTCGCCGCCGAACCCGACGTCTTCAACCACAACCTGGAGACCGTGCCGTCGAAATATCTCAGCGTGCGGCCCGGCGCGCGCTATTTCCATTCGCTGCGACTCTTGCAACGCGCCAAGGAACTCGATCCGAAGCTGTTCACCAAGTCTGGAATCATGGTCGGCCTAGGCGAGGAGCGCAACGAAGTGCTGCAACTGATGGACGACTTGCGCAGCGCCGAGGTCGACTTTCTCACCATCGGCCAATATCTGCAGCCGACGCCGAAGCATCACCAAGTCATGCGCTTCGTCACGCCCGAGGAGTTCCAGTCCTACGCCACGGTCGGCGCGGCGAAGGGTTTCCTCCTGGTGTCCGCCACGCCCCTGACGCGATCCTCGCATCACGCCGGCGAAGATTTCGCGCGGCTCAAAGCAGCGCGCCTCGCCAATGTGGACGCGCCTTCTCTTGACCCTCAGCGGGCGAGGCTGTAGGCCTTCGCAGCCCAGGCGGGAGCGCGTAGCTCAATCGGTAGAGCATCTGACTTTTAATCAGAGGGTCGTGGGTTCGAGTCCCACCGCGCTCACCAACAAAAACAAAGACTTAAATGGGAAGTAAGGCGAAAAGATCGGGGCTTGTTTTCCCTCGGGGCAACGTTTCGGGCAACAACAGGTTTGTTTCAGCTACCCGCTGCGCGGTGCGCGACCCAAATCGGCATAGAAGGGCGAGGGGGGAACGACAATGAAATGCCCGCATTGCGCAATCCATTTTCACGAAAACTGGATTGCCCACAATTTTAGCCGGGGGACTGGAAGGGTCGACACGTCACTCAGTGGACGAGATGTCTACTGGCGCTATCGCTCCACATTTTGTCCGGGTTGCGGGGACGTCACGATTCAAGTGTCGCCCTCACTGCACAGTGGCCAGGCGTATTTCGACACTTGGAGGCAGATCTACCCGATCGGCGCAAACCGCGGCCCCGTGCCGCCTGAGGTGCCCCAGAACATCGCTGAGGACTATGTCGAGGCGTGTAATGTGCTGCCGATCAGCGCGAAGGCATCCGCCGCGCTTTCGCGTCGTTGTCTTCAGAACATGCTTCACGCTAGCGGCTACCGTGATCGGGATCTCGCGCGGGAGATCGACCTGCTACTCAACGAGGCTGATCCCAAAAAGGCGCTTCCCCACAAGCTGCGAATGACGGTTGACGCCATCCGCAACTTCGGCAACTTTTCCGCCCATCCAATAGACGACAAGACCACGCTACAGGTGATCGAGGTCGAGGCCCACGAGGCGGAATGGTGTCTCGAAACGATCGAGGAGCTTTTCGCGCACTTCTACGTTGGGCCTGCGATGGCGGCAGCAATGAAGGCGCAACTGGACGCCAAGCTGGTCGCAGCGGGAAAACCGCCGTCGAAGTGAACGGAGCCACCAGCCGCGGCGGATGACGATCGGCGGAAGGCCGCGCTCGAGCGCCGAAAGAAATGGCCGCCGAGTCGCCCCGGCGGCCGGCCTTGGCGGTGTCTGCTGGCGCCCAATCAATCGGAGCCATGCAAGCCGAAACTCATAATGTCCGCCTTTATGACGCCGAGCGCCATGATGATGCGCTTGTCGGCCCAGTCGGGCGACCCGTCGTCGTCGGACGCCAACTCATCGAGGACCTCCCATTTCTGCCAGACCATCCACGGCAGGACGGCGGGCGTCATGAGAAGCGCCCGCGCCGCGGCGTCGCAGCGCTCTATGCGGCCGTATTCAAACTCGTCATCCTCGGGCAGATCTGGATCGGCGACCGTAGCACGCGCCGCGAGCCACCTCGAATAGAGGCGCTCGAATTCATCCCGCTTGGCCGACAGGCGGAGCCGCGCCTCCTCCTCTAATCGGCCGGCAACTGCGTCTTGATCTGTCGGATTAGCCATTGGCGGCCCCGATCAGACCATCGAGCGGCCCGGCGCTGACCACCGACGACTTCGGCAAGCTCGGCGCGAGCCGCGCCCAATCGCGAATGACGCTGAGCCCGACGTCATCGAAAGTGACTTCCTCGCAGCCCTCGAACCCGGCTTCCTCCTCCAAATGTTCGGGACCGAAAGCTTCGGCGACCGCAGCAAGCTTTGCGATCACGCCCTTAACGGTGCGGGCCGGCGCGATGGCGACCCGGCAACGCAAGTCGCTCTCCGCGTCGCGCGCCTCTTTGCTTTGTCGCTCCAGCTCGAAAAAGCCCGACGCTTCTCTCGCGGCTTTGATCGCCGCGTTCCATTCCTGGCGTGCCGCCTGGATTTCCTCGCACCGAGGAAACGCCACCATGTTGACCGGATCCAACCAATTATGCTTGCGGACACACGCAATCACCCACCCCACAATCACGAGAGACTTGGGGGCATAAACCTCGCCGACAGCCTCCGGCGCTTCGAACAGAAATTCGTCGCCCGGGCGCCTGATCATAGCCGCGGGGGGCGGGATATCCTCCGACGCCTCAAGGTCGGCAAAACGGTTCTCGGCGGCGTCGGCAGCCTTGCCTGCGGCGCGCCATTGCGCGAGCAACGCGAACAAGGCCGCGTCGTCGTCGCCAGCGGCGTCGGCCGGCGACGGTGACAGCGCAGCCCCAGCGAGCGCCAGGACCGGAAGAGCGGAAGCGATGGCGCCAAGGGCGGCGCGGCGGGAGGGCGAGTTAGACATTGTGGATCTCCAGAGGCAAGGGGTTACGAGCGCAGCGGGGCGCGGAAACTCAGGCTGCGAGGAGCGGCGATTTCAGAAGGGTCGGCGCGAAGCTGCCGAGATGGTAGCCGTCGTCATAGGCGACGAGATATTCCAACGCGGCGCGCGCGCCGGCCGGGCTCGTAGGAACCGTCTCCAGTAATTCGGAGAGCATGTCGTCCGACGCCAGCGATGCGGCATCGCGTGCGCTCAGATCGCTGTCGGCGACCTCGCGGCCATGCTGTCTCGCCCAGATCGTGTCCGCCGGATTTAGCGTGGCGACAAATGCGGCCTCCGCCGCCTTGTGGCGCTCGATCGCCGCGAAGACCGGATCAACGCCGGAGGTTCGCGCCACCGTGGCGCGAACTCCAAAGGCGGATGCGCCACCGAGGATGGCAAGTGCCATGCGGCGGGTCTTGAGGCCTTGGGCGGGCATAGCTTCGCCGGCGGCCGAAACGGTGTGTTTCGACATGGATAGGTCCTAGTTTTGGGGATGGAGGAAGGGCGGCCGTTAGGCCAGTTCGAGGATGCGGGCGGCCGGCGTAGCGCCGCCGTTCGGGCGACGCACGGGGCGGCGGTCGACTGGCGCCGGCGCGAGGGGCGGTTCGCCGCCGGGCGACGCAAAGGCCGACCGGAGGACGGGATCACGGAACAGGTGGGCGATGGAGGGGAGAGAGTTGGCGGTTGTCCGGTTGGTTGCGTGCGCCATGGGGTTGCTCCGGTGAAAGGTTCGTGATACACATAAAACATGCAACATCGCGCGTTATATGTCAACATAAAAAGTGCAACATGGCATCTTTCTGTATGACATCCGCTCAGTCTCGCGCCGCTCGCGCACTCTTGGACTGGTCGCGTGAACAGCTCGCCGAGGCTTCTCGTGTCGGTCTTCGAACCCTTGTTGATTTCGAGCGTGGCGCGAGGGAGCCGCGCGAGGTCACGATTGAGGCTCTGCGGCGCGCCCTCGAAACTGCCGGCGTCATCTTCGTTGACGAGAACGGCGAGGGGACCGGCGTGAGGCTGAGGAAGGGGGCGAAGTGAACTATTCGCGAGACGTCAAAGTCTTAGTTTGGGGCGATCCGTTCGTGATAACGGTCTACCAACGATCGAAAGCGTCTGGATCGCAGTTGGCAATTACAGAAGTGATACGGTTTCCGGCTGATTGACTCGACGGGTTGTGGATTCCCGTCGGGGATTTCTGCTGGTAGATAGAACGGCCATGAATCGCGGGAGGCGGGCATGGCCTACGTTGCCGGTCATCTGAGCGTTGCGGCGTTGGAGGAGCGGTACGAGGCGTGCGAGGACGTGACGTCTTCGCGGCATTTTCAGGCGATCTGGCTATTGGCGAAGGGGCATTCGACCGGCGAGGTGGCGGCGATGACCTCGTTTGGGCGGCGTTGGATCGAACAACTGGTGGAGCGTTACAACGCGCTTGGGCCTGCGGCGATGGGCGATCTGCGTCGCGGCAACGGCGCGTCGGCGAAGGTTCTGAGGCCCGAACTGTTGGAGCGCCTGCGCGCACGTTTGGCGGATCCGCCGCCCGACGGCGGAGTTTGGACGAGCGGCAAGGTCGCGCGCTGGATGGCGGGCGAACTGGGGCTAGCCTCGCTCGCGCCGCAACGCGGCTGGGAGGCGTTGCGGGCGATCGGCTGGTCGATCCAGAAGCCGCGGCCGCGCAACCCGAAAGCGGCGACGCCCGAGGAGCAAGAGGCGTTCAAAAAAAACTCGCCGAAGTCGTCGCCGAGGAAGCGGCGCTCCATCCCGACACGCCGATCGAGGCCTTTGCGACCGACGAACACCGGCTCGGCCTGAAGCCGGTGACCCGCCAGGTCTGGGCGCCGATCGGCGTGCGGCCGACCGCGCACGGCCATCATCGCTTCGAATGGCTGTACGTGACGGCGTTCGTCTCTCCGGCCACGGGCGAAAGTTTCTGGTACGTCTCGAACGGCGTGTCCAAGCCGTTCTTCGAGGCGCTGCTGCAGCTGTTCGCCGAGGAAGCCGGCGCCGGGCGGGAGCGGCGCATCGTGCTGATGCTCGACAACGCCGGCTGGCACGGCGAAGCCGGCCTCGTCGTCCCGGACGGCGTTCGCCTCGTCTTTCAGCCCGCCTACACCCCGGAGGTGCAGCCAGCCGAAACGCTCTGGTCGTTGGTCGACGAACCCGTCGTCAACAAGCACATCCCCACCATCGAGGCCCTTGACGAAATCATCTCCACGCGATGCGCCGCTCTCGCCAGCGAACGCGAAAAGATCAAGAGCCAGGCCGGATTCCATTGGTGGCCGAAAATCGCCAACCCGAGGTGATCACCCGGAAACCGTATGAGTCAATTGAGATTAAGGCGTCCACTGAAGGCGCGGCAATAAAGCACTGGCGAGACGCCGCCACCTATCGCGGAAATTGATTGCGGATGAAACCTAACAAAAGGAACGGGTAATGATTGAAGATGGTCGCGCTTACGGCGTTGCAATGGCCATGCAAGCATTGTTGCACACCTTGGAGAGGAAAAAGATATTCTCACATTCGGAAATGATAAAAATGCTAGATGCTGTCGGTGAGGAAATCAGCGATCTGCAGAAACGTGGCGCGATCTCTCCGGCCGCGGCGGCCGACGCCCACCGCGCGGTCGGTCTTATGCATGTCCCGCCCAAAGGCGCGCGTCCGGCGTGACTTGCCGCGTCGTACGGCAAGTGGAAGGGCGCCGCGGCCTGGATGTTCGGCCCTATCGCCCGTCGTGTCCCCGCCCCAAGGCCGAATGGCCGGGGACGGGCGGCTTCTTCATGACGACGAAGCCGGCGCCATCGAGGTACTCGACCAGGCGCTTCGCCACGATCCGCGCCATGAAGTCGTCGGCGTCATGTTTCCGCTTGCCCCGATCGAACCGCAGCGCGAACGCGAGAGCGTCAGCGATGTCTTCTGGCGTAGCGGGCGTGAGGCGTTCGGGGGCGTCGGTCATCGCGACAACCTAGCGGCGCAACGAGAACAAGACAAGAACGAAGCGCCCGATTGGACTCTCTCCCCGCCCGGTGATTGGATGGCGAAATTGGGAGGTCGGCGATGCGCGATACGGATTATGCGACCGAAATTAGGACCACGGGAGGCGAAGAGCGGATCGAGCGGCTGTTCGTGAAAGAGAGCGGTGTTGAGGAAATTCGGTTTTCTTGGTGGCCCAATGGAAAATTCGCGCCCCGCCCGCTCGACATGCCAGAAGGTGACCTGCTTGTTCTGATTGGCCGCGCCATCAGCAATGGTGTCTTTTCAGACGATTTCCTAAAGGGCCTTCAGACAACCCTGAACGGCCACCTTGGAAGTAAGTAACGATGCCGGGGGCGCGCGCCATATCGGAGACTGGAAAAGAAGGGCCGGCGCTCAAGCCCTTGCCAGCGGCTGCTGCAAGAGCCTCAGCAGACCCCCGGGCCTAACCAGATCGCTCGCGGGCAACCGCAGCGTTTCCGGCGTTGTGAATATCTCAATTATCTTCTGGTCCGATGACGCGAATAGTGTGATCCAGAGGCCGCGGTGAAATTGAGCCACAGCAGCGATCACGGTGCGCCCGTCGCAATTGTAGCGATATACGAACTGGTCGCCAACATTTTTGCTGCCTTGCCGAAGTGTTTCGCGAATCGGGAGTTTCTCGACTCGGGCATTCAGGTGCTCTTGCGTCATTCCGGCATTCAGCGTGAACTGGCACCAAACGGCACCATCCAAGGGCAAAGCGACGCCAACGTGCTCGCGATATAGCGCCATCGCCAGCTTCGCGCCAAACACCGCTAAGTGTGCTTTGACGCACGGGCCGTCCGCGCGAACTCGAACAACATCCTGAAGTAGGCCCGAGCCAGGTCGCCGTGCCCACCCACGGCGAGACTTACCGGGTTGCGTCATCTCCTCCAGCACACCGGGCGCGAGAGCGTCAACGGAGGATTTGAGTTTGCGGATTTCGTCCGCTTGCCAGCTGCCTTCGCCGCTATCGGGGTGGAGTCTGGCCATCAGGGCCGCTACGGCGTCGGAACCGCGTGTCCCGTCGTTGCAACCTCTGCAGGCGGCATATTCCATCGCGCCCGGTCGCTGACGATCCCGAAACATGCCGATTGGCGGCATATGCTCCCAGGTCACAACCGGCGCAGCGCAATAAATGCATCGCGGCTCTCCCGCGATTACCGCCTTACGAGTCCGGCTCTTGCTCTTCGCCTCTCCCACGCCAACTCGCTCATTCGAGGGGAATCATGAAAGGACGGTATCACAACTAGACAGATTTCCGCGCTGCCCGTTGGCCGCCACTCGCCCCATTCCTGCGCTGCGTCGTGCTCGTCAGCGAAAGACGCGGGGGCCTTTGCCGTGCTACATCTGGAGCCGATTAACTCGCCGGCTGGCGCGCGGAGCGCATGGCGAGGAAGGCCTAGGTATGGGAAAATGGAGTCGCACTTTCGCGCCATCGCGCGATCAGGCAGAGAGCATTCGGCGCATGCGCGAAGCGGCAAAAGAAACCAAATGCCGGGTTCGTATGGCTCATCCGCGCGGGCAGGCACCCGGAACGCGAAGCTTCATACTAACGGGCGACCATATCGCGAAGGGCAATTTCATCTCATGGGAATATCTGTACCCCTTCGTGTCCTAACCACTAGGGAGCCGCCATCGCACTGCGCCTCCATCGTGGGTCGCTCGGATCGTCGGGAACCGCTCACTTCGCCCCCCTCTTCCTCTTCCCGTCCCGCACCACATAGGTGATCGAATTCCGGAGCTGCCCGGTGTCGACCAGCGGCGTGAAGTCGCCGGCCAGATATTTCGCCATCATGTTGGCTCGGCGCTTCTCTCCGGCGTTCTTGTAAGCCGCCTTGCGACGAAGCCGGGCGGCCTTCGTTTCCTCAGCTAGCGGGGCGAAGGGACCCTCTGTCATCTTCGCCTGGACCGACTTCTGTGCGGCGAGCCCGACGCGGTTCAACGCGCCCACCATCTTCTCTCGATCGCCAGCGAGCGCGGCCACCACGGCCCGCCTAAGACCGGCGACGATCTTGTCCTTCGCGTCCTCGACTCCGGGAACGAGGAAGGGCCGCGGCGGGATGTTGTTCGCCGGGGAGCCGAACTCCATCACGTAGCCGAGCGCAGCGTTGTCGATCGCCGGCGGAGGCTCGCCGTCCTCTGCCTCGCGCGCCGCGTTGGCCGCAGGAATGCCGACCAGGACTGCCGACTTCAGGCTCTTGAGCCTGGCCAGGATCTCTTTGGAGGTGTCCTTGACGATTTTGACGCCCATGGCGACCTCTCAAGTTGGCGGCGCAGCAGTCGAATGGGACAGCGCCGGCGGGGTGTAGGCGTTCGGCGCCGCGTCGCGACAACCGAGATCGCCGTACCAGCTGTTTGACCGCGAATCCGCGTTGTAAGTGATTGTTAGGACTTTATAATTTCCATCAGCCGCGATCGAAGGGAAGAGCGAAGGATCGATCTGCCCGGCAACGATCGACCGCGCAGCCTGTTGAATCAGCGATTGAGCAATTTGGACCGTTCCCCCAATCCGGATGGACGGGTTGATAAGGGAACGCGCCATTAAGCCGCCGGAATCCAGGGTCGGCGTTCCCACCAGGCCAGTCTGCGAATTCAGGACGATAGCGCCCCCGGGCATCGTGTTCGCGTAGCCGAGAAGGTGGATCTTGTCTTGGTCGTCGAAAACGTTGGCCTGCTTGGATCTCGCGATCCGCCAGAGGACTCGATTGGCTTGCCCGTACAGTTGAACGCTTTTCGGGTAGACGGGTTGGGAAATGTTCAGGGCGGGATCGATGTAGCCGACTGCGATCGACGACTGCGTGACGGCGGCCATTGCTTGAACGGCGTGGTTGAAGTGATCCATCATCGTCGAGCCCGCCGACAGGCTTTTGTTGACAGTGCCGTAGGTATATTCGAGGTCAAACGTCGAGCATATCAACTGGAGTAAGGTATCTGTGGGTGATTCACGACCGTAAATCGCCTGTCTGATCTGACCGTGAAATATCACGCCGTGGTTATCCTGATATCCGGCGTCGATAGTTATGGGCGGATTGGTTGGCTGTGAGGCGAGAGCTACAAGTTGCTGCGCCGTCGATGGGTTTGGGTTGGTGATTTTCACTGTAGAAATATTGAAACCTAGGTCGACGCCTTTTCGGATCATGAACCTGATGCGCAATGCGGTGTTCGCCTCGGGGCCGACGCCCGAGAAGCCCCACGATGCGGGGCCAGCGTTGATCCGCAAAAACCTTCCGTAGTTCGACATTAGGCGGCCTCCCCGAGCTGCGCCTCAGTGTCGCCGCCGACGAGCGCGGCATGAAACGCGCGCCAGGCTTCAGTCGCGGCCGGGGATGCAACGGACAAATTGTCCGCCGGACCATCGGCGAGCGCGTCGAGCGCCTCTTTCGGCGCGACAAACGGGACGACGGCACCGGCGACATTGGGCACTGTCAGGCCCTCCAGGCCGCGCAACAAGGCCTCCAGATTGACGGCTTCCGCGCGCAGCCTTGTGAGCCACATCGCGATCTCGCGTGCCCCGACGATGACGACGCCAGTTGCGGCGAGGCCGATCTGAAGCGAGCCATCCGCGTGCTCGTCGGCGCAGTCGAGCGCGACGCGAAGCGCATGACGGGCGAGGAAGTCTTTCATTTCCTGCTGATTGTTTTGTTCGTGGGTGTCCATCTCATTGCCCTCCGCGATTGAGAGCCCGTCCCCCGATCGGATCGCAGCGACCGAGGGACGGGTTGCGCGCGGGCTCGCCAGGAGAGGC
The DNA here is from genome assembly GCA_963813195.1 of uncultured Alphaproteobacteria bacterium. Taxonomy (GTDB): domain Bacteria; phylum Pseudomonadota; class Alphaproteobacteria; order Rhizobiales; family Beijerinckiaceae; genus Roseiarcus. Next base: position 104,055 of record CAWEYC010000034.1, read on the forward strand.
AAGAGACGCGCGGCAGCGGGGGTTTCGCGCCACCACCCGCTGGGCTTTCCGCCGAGACGAAGCGACGGAATTCATGAAAGCTGCGCCTCCGGATCGCTCTTCAGCCGACCGAAGAACTCGCGCACCGCAGTCGCGGTCTGTTCCCGATCGCCGCGGCCTGTGAATTCGGAAGTGCCCAAGATCGAGCCGTCTTGCGCGACATGGCGCGCCTTGTCGCCGAGCCTGAGGCGCCGGATAGGCAAAGGCGGAGCGCCCGCCAGACCGCGCGTTTCGCCGTCTTTGGCCGGCACGAAGATGTCCGCCAAGGATGAGAGTCGATAATGGATGGCGCGCAGCTCGCGGACCTTGGCGTGATAGGCTTCCGCCTCGGCCTCCGCTTCCGCAACCAAGACGCATTCGGCCGCCCAGGTGCGCTCACGATCGAGCCGCTCGACGTCGGCTTGGGCCTTGGCGAGATCGTGATCGAGCAACTTGATTGCCGCTTCCGTCGCCTTCGCTGCGTTGGCAGCCTTGGCTTTCGCGCGCATGGCCTCCGCGTCTTCGTCGGCAAGATCGAACGACGGCTCGGCGCCAGCCGCCAATGCCGCCTTCACTCGCTCCGCGCCGTCGGCGGTGAGTGCTTCTTCGTGGGCCGAATACAGCGCCAGATCCGAAGCGACGCGCTCGGCGTAGGCTTTAGCCTTCTCCAGCGCGGCTTCGGCCTCGCGCACGGCGTCCTGCGCAGCGAGATGGTCGTCAATGGCGCGCGCGAGCGCCTCGCGTTCCGTGGTCATTTCGATAACCCCCAGTGCTTTTCGTTTGCCGCGTTGATTGCTGCGATCTTGGCCGCCATGGCCGCGTCACGGGCTGCGCTGCGTGCGACTGCGGTCTTTCTCACGGCGTCCATGTTGGCGGCGCCATGCCGATGCGCGCAGGCCTTGCAGCCGCAATCGCTCCCGGCCGAATGGGTGTCACGCGTGCGCACCAAGACGCCGCCAGAAATGGCGAAGCCGCGGTCCAGCACACGCGAAATGCTGTCGCGATGCCTCATCCTGATCGTTCTCACGATTGAAACCTCCTTAGTTGTGCGAAATGTGCGGTGATGCTTGACCGATCGCCCCACGCAGCCGTCGTCGCCGTGGCCACGACGGGCGCGAGCTTCGCCGCTTCTTCGCGGGCGGTCTTTTCGGCGAGCTGACGCCAGATATCCCCGTCATCCTCGGCGATCGCCGCCAGCACCAACGCGCCAGCCGCAGAATTAGCCAGGTCGTCGTGAGAATTCGGCGCGTGGTCGATCGAGTCGCGGCCGCCGCGCGCGGTGCGGCGCTCAAGGCCACAGAATTGCGCGACAAGCCGCCGATCATCGAGCAGCTCGGCTCGCCCGCTATTGAGCAGAGGAACGAGCTCTTTGTAGATGTCGCTCTTGACGCGCTCGCTGATCTGGTAGGCGACCCCTCGCTTTTCGAATTGCTCGCGCACGAATTCGCCGCCCCAGCGATCGCCCGTCACCTCGGCGAGGCCGTAGCTCTTCAGGAGGGCGACAAAGTCCGTGACGACACTCTCCGGGGAGAACGGTGGCCGGGCCTCGCGCACCGCATCGAGCATCGCGACGTCGCCGTCGGCGTGCGCAATCGCGATCGTCATCGCATCAGCGCCGGAGCCGCCCGCCGGGTCGACAAAGGCGACATAGCTGATGCTGACCGGAGATGGCGGCAGTTCAACGCGCCCCGGTACAATCGCCGCTTCTATCGTCTCGCGAGGCAAAAAGGCTTCAACGTCGGTCCTGAACTCGCCGCCATATTCCGCGCTCGCTGCGGCAGGGTCGCGCTCCATTGCGCGGTCGACGACCTTCTGCGGAAGGGAAGGATTGAAGTCGCGGCTCGCGCCTTTCGCCACAAGGATGCGCGGGTCGCCCTTCAGACCGAAGTCGCGCGCCCACGCCTCATAAACGGCTCCGCGCCTGGCATAGGGGCTGCTGATGACCGCGAGCAAACCGCCCGTCGTCGCCAGGGCCGGCCGCAACGCGTCCAATATGGCTGTGTCTGGGTTCGCTGAGCCGCTCGAGTCGTCGTACCAGAATGAGGCTTCATCACCGACGACCGCGACCGCCGTTACACCCCGCACGCTGCGGAATGAAGCCGCCCGTACCTCGATCTCGATACCGTTCTTCAAGGCCAGGACTTCCGTCGTCTTGCCCTTGATCAGCTTCGCCAGCATCGGCGTCGCTTCGATGATTCCTATGATGTAGCCGAGCACGACGCCGGCTTGCTTCTGGGAAGGCGCAAGGCAGAGCACCACCGGCCGCTCGCCGATGACCAGCACATCAGAATGATCGACGAATACCGCGATGTAGACAACTAAGACGGCAATGGCGCGGCTCTTGCCACCGCGGCGGCCGACGATGGCCCAGAGCTCTTCGGCGCGCTCTCCGGGCTCCGTAGGGCGTCCTGTGAGCTTCTGGAACATGGCGCGCTCTTCGTCGTCGAGCGCTTCGCCCATCGTCGCGATCAGTAGGATGCGCCATGCCCGCCAGGACTCGCCCGCCAGCACCGTGCCGAGCAACGTCGGGTCGCTCAGCGCCCGGCGCATCGTCATGGGCAACATCAATGCCGGCTTGGCTGACTGGCGGCTCATTCGGCCGCATTCCCGTATTTCTGAGCGATGTAGTCGGCAAGGTCTGGCGTCGTGTCTCGGGGCGCGCCGGTGCTGCGCATCTCGCGCTCTCGCCTGGCCACGAGGTTGGAGATGCGGACCAGGTCTTCCCGGGCGCGCTCATCGCCGGCGACGACGGAGGCCTGCGTTTGCTCCAGGGTGAACTTCAGCCCGGCAAGCTCGCGCAGGCCGACGGGATTGGCCGACCCGAACTCGGCGATCAGCGCGTCGACGATGTCTCGATAGCGCCGGCCGCGCGGGCTGCGCATATCGACGCCGTCGAGCCTGTAGGGATTATTGGTCAGTCCCGAACGAAGTTTCTTCGGCCGGCCGACGCCGCTTGCCTCATCGAGCACGAATACACCTCGTTTGTTGCCCGAACGTTGCCCGAATGATGAGCCTTTCGATCGTTCAGAACAAGACGATCAGGACGTAACAGTTGATATCACGTGATAAATAGCCATCGAATGTCGGATGAAACAGGCCGATATCACGTGGCTAATCATCACGTGCTCTCGCCCGACGCTGGTTCTTTCGGCGCCATACCGTCAGGCGGGGAGGGGGAACGACAGGGCGAGTCGCGCCGGCAGTCGGAAAAATCTGCACGGAAGAGCTTCCGTATTGGTAGCTTCCCAGCGCTCGGTTCTCGGTTCGCCTCCACTATTGCTCCACTTGAATAGGTGGAGCGGAGCAAAGTGGAGCAAGTGGAGCGCTCCAGCTGCTCCACCACCACCCCCTATAGGGGTGTGGGGTGTAGCGGAGCAGAGCAGTTGCCCAAAATCGAGGTGGAGCAAATCAGTCGTTTGCGTGTGTCCCGACTTCGATGAACGAGCGCGGCCGGCGGGCGTCGTCTAGGCCCTCGACGACAATGAGCATCCCAGTCGAGATCCATGTCTTGAGCAGTCCGGCGATCTTGGCCTTGTGCGCCTTGCTTGTGGCGTCGATCTTGAGGACGGCGGCGACGGCGTGGCCGGCCCAATCCTTCGCCTGCGGGCTTTCACGCCAGCGGCCGGCTGCGATGGCGGCTTGAACGGCCCTGAGGTCTGAGACCGTGACGCCGGCGAAGGCGTCGGGCCAAGTCCAACGGGTCACGACGGCGACGCTGTCGCTCGGCTGTCCTTCGCTGCCGTTGCCGAGGTCGAAGGACTCCAGGCGGTACCAGTCGGCTTTGTCGGGGGGCGGCGACAGATTGGCCTTGCCGTTCTGAACGCGGAAATAGGAGCGGCGATTATCGACCCCGGCGCGGGCGGCCTCCTCCTCGGTCATTCCGTTGAGCGTGCGCGCCGATCGAACCTTCGCGAGCAAGGCGGATCCGCCGCGGCCATCGTCAACAGTGATCTCTGCGCTGTTCGTCTTGCGGGCATGGTGGACGAGCTCGATCGCACATCCGGTGACGTCGGCGATCTCCGCCCATGTCGCCGCGACAAGCTCAATCGCGGGGTTGTCGTTCTCGACGACGCGGTGTGAGGCGACGAAGGGATCGACGATCATCAAGCCGATATCGTTGGTCTTGATCGTTGCGATGACGGCTTCGACGATCGGTCGCGCGACGATTGCGCCGGCTCTGGTCTGCTCGGCAATGATGATCTTCGTTTCGCGCCCGGTGTCGACGAAAAGACGGCCCTCGATCTCGGTCGGATCGATCTCGTAGTGCATGGCCGCAGCGACGATGCGCCTCTGCAACTCTTCCATCGGGTCCTCGCCGTTCCAAATCCAAACGTGGGCGCGCTCGTCTGGGATGACGCCTAGCAACGCCCGCCCGGTGACGATCGCCAGTGCTTCCGTCATGGCTAGGGTCGACTTGCCGTAGGCTCCTGGGGCTACGGTCTCTGAGATGAACCTGCGGACGTAGTGGCGGCCGTACAGCCATTGGCGGCGCGGAATGGTGGCTGGGTCTCGCCATTTAAACGGGGAGGCCTTGACGGCGGCGGGTGCCAGCGTGATTTCCGCGACGACGCGTGCCTCGAACGTCGCGAAATCCTCGATCGGAGGAATGTCGTCGGGAATATCGAGCAGGGGCCTATTCACGCTGCCCTCGCTTCCTCGCCGGCTTGGGAGCCGAGCGATTTGAAAAGCCGGATGGCCTCGATCGTCGAGAGTCGGAGCTGTTGCAGGTGGACGCCGAGGGTCAGTCGATCGCCGCGCCAGGCCGCCTCAGCGCCGGAGCGCGCGTAGCTCGAGGCGAGATCAAGCGATTCGATGATCGACTCAAGTCGCATGTCGTCGACGACGCCGACGACAGCCGCCGAGGGCGATGGAATATTAGAAGGGCAAAGGGTCATCAAAAGCGACCTCCCTAGCGTCGAAGCGCGGTGCGAGGTCGTCTTCGTCTGACGTGATGCGCTCTTCCGCCCCCTTCTTTGTTTTGGACTTGCGCTTGCGCTTTGTGTCGAGGATCGCCTCAGCCGTGATCCGATATTCCAACTCAGGCTCATGACGGCCGGTCGAGAGGGCCACCGAGAACGGGCCTGTGATCGCAATCGGTTCACCGACCCGCATTTCCTCGACCTGCTCAATGAGGGCAGGATCGTTGATGAACATCTTCCACAAGCGCACTTCGGTTCGGTCGACGTCCTTGACCGTCGCGACAGCGAATAGCGCGCCGTCGGCCTTGCGTTTCCGGCGCACCGCGGCGCCGGCGAGAGTTCCAGAGAGGAGAATTCGCGTGCTCATTGCGCGCCCCCACCGTTGAAGAGGCGCTCGGCGGCGTAGCGTGCAAGCAACGCAGCCTCGGCGCGGCCGTGGTCCTTCTTGCGGCCGAAGAGATCGGAGCGCCCCGGCCAAAGGCGCAGCGCCAACGCGCGGGACTTCTCCTTGTCGGCGTCCAGGCCGAGCGCGCGCTTCCACTTGGCGGCTGAAACCAGGTGGAGCGGAACACCGCTTGCCGCGATGACGCCGCGGACCATGCCGAAGCCGCAGCCGAACTTGAAAACGCTGGCGACCCCTTGGCCCGGGCGAGAGGCCACCAGCTCGACGATCGCCACGTCAGGCTGCATTTGTGCGATGCGTGCGGCGAGCGTAGCGGCGTCGACATCGCCGGCCGCGACCGGCATGTCTTCGACCGTGACGGCGTTTTGCGCCGGGAAATAGAAGGCGATGGCACCGGCGAGGCCCGGATCGACGCCGATGATGCAGGAAGGCGCAATCATGAGCGCCCTCCTTCACTGAAGGCGTCGAGTTCCATGAAGCGCCCATGGAAGGCATCGCCCATAGATTTGACCGCCGCATCGAGGAGCTCTTCGCTGGAGAGCCCAAATTCGATCTGGGTCTCCGCGACGTCCGTCATGAGGCGCTTCAGCGTGCAATCGTGCACCTTTGCGCGCCCGGTGCTCGTCAGTCCCGAGGCGTTCAGGAACGCAAACTCGGCGACGTCCTTTCCGGTCCTCTCGTAGAATCGCAGCAGATGCGCCCGGGCTTCTTCTGCCGATTTGAGGGTCGGGATTTCCGCCTCGGCTTCAGCAAGCAGTTTTCGCAGGGTTGCTTCGCTCATAAGCGCGCCTCCCCGAAAGCAAGAGGCGCAACGACGGCGGAGAGCGCGAGCGACAATCCGGCGCGCGAGAGGCGCTGGATGCGCAAAGTGTCGACGATCGATTGCGATTGGAAGGCGGAAGCGCTATTGTGCGCGTGCAATTTCTTGATATTCGCCTTCAAGGCCCGGCCGTCGCAAGCGGTCGGGGTTTTCTTTGCCGCCACTTACGCAGCCGCCTGAGACGTCGATGTCCGCGTGGAGGGCTTGCGTGCCGCGGGGCGGCTGGCAATCCAGGCATCGACGTCGTCTTCATTCCATGCGCGCGCGTTCGGCGTGATCAGGACGCCGGGCGGGAAATCTTGAAAATCGATAAGACGCTTGAGCGTCATGCGCGAATTGACGACGCCCTTCGCCACCAAATCGTTGTAACGGATCAACTTCATCGGACCGCCTCATCAGTGATAGCGCAGCGCGTTGCTGCGGTGCTCATGAGGTACGGCCAGATTTATCGTGTCGCTATTTGTCGTTTGAAAGCAATTTGTCGGGAATTAATCTCCGGCATTTCCCGACAGCACTTCGACGCGAGCTTTTCGGCATACATCGCGAGAGGCGCGAAACTCCTTTTCGAGGTGCTTTTCAAGCATGTCCTTCAAGTCGGATGGCGTCATTTTTCGTGCCGCAAGGGCGGCGCGCATTTCCCCGATTACGCGCGGCAGCTGCTCAGGCTTCCGGCCGCGCTTTCGCGGCGACGCTTCATTGACGCCCACCATTGCTGTTTTGGTTGCGGCAAGCGCATCGTCTCTGCCCTCCGGATGTTTCGGGTCGAGGTCGGGTTGCTTGGTCGCAGGCGAAAACGCGGCGCGAAGCGAGCCCGGGATCAAGTGGCGCGTGTTCAGGTTCTCAAGGAGTCGGCCAAGGCGGTCCCTCAACGCGCCGGTAGGCTCGCCCGCCAGCGCGGCCCTGCATTCATCCCGTCTGGCCACAAAAAGCTGCGCCCGACCCCGATGAGCCCACTCTTTCAGCTCTGCGAACATCGGCGCACCGGCGACGTCGGCGTGCCGCACAAGCGCGTCGTCCGCGAATTCTTTCGGTCGTGCGGTGAGGGCTTCAATGGTCAGGTGCGCCGCCAATAGCCGCGCGACGACGTCATCAGGTTCGCGCGAATCAAGCCACGCCGCCCAATATTCGCCGCCGGACGGATCGCCATAGGCGGCGTCGAATATCTCGGCCTCGGCGCATAGGGGAGTCTGCGGCGCGCGCCAGGCCATTGTTCCATCAACTGAGACCAGTTCGGGCGCAAACGAGCTGCGGACCAGACCGAGAACCGAAAGGCGCCGCGCCTTGAGCAATTCCATTTTCTTGGAGCCAGCCGCCATGCCCAAGAGCCGCTCGCGCGGAGAGCGCGTGTCTGAACCGCTCATGCGGACACCCGATCTGCCAGGGACACGACGTTATCGGTCGGCCGGCCGTCGACGATTGTCAGCAACTTCGCTGCCCAAAGATCGAGCGCACGCCGCTTTTCGTCGCGGTACGCGTGCTGGTCGTAGACCTTGTGCAGGCCGGGCTTCGCATGGGCGATGACAAGCTCCGAAACGAGGTCAGGGACGGGGAGCCCAGAGAGGTGCGTGCGAACTGTGCGGCGGAGATCGTGGAACACCCACGCGGGCATTTCCGCCACGGCGGCGCCCTGGCTCGCGCCGCCGCGCATTTCGGCGAGCATGCGGTCGAGCAGGGCCTTCGCCTTCGAGAAGCCTGAGATCGGCCGGGCGCCCTTGGTTGTCGAAAACACATAGGCCCCTTCGCGCGGAATGTTGCGGAGGAGGGACACCGCAGCAGCCGAGAGCGGGACCTCGTGCGCGGCGTCGCCCTTCATGCGATCGGCTGGGATGGTCCACAGCGCCTTGTCGAGATCGAGCTCGGCCCACTTTGCGTTCGCCACCTCCCGCAACCGCTGGCCGGTGAGCAGCAACATGCGGGCAAAGGGACCGAACGGGTAGGGCGTCGACTTTGCTGCGCTCCATACCTCGACAAGCTCCGCGTCTGCCAGAACGCGCTGGCGAGGCTTCTTGGCGCCGATGATTTCCTTCGCCATGCCTCGCGTGATCGGGGAGGCATTGAGGCCGTAGGCGTCGCGAACGATCGCCCAATTGAAGAGCTTCGAGAGGTAGGCAAGAAGGTGATGCGCAATGTAGGGGCGATCCTGGTCGACAACCTTCTCCAGAAGCTTGACGACGTCGCGGCGCGAAATATCCGCGATCGGCCGATCGCCCCACACGGCGATCAATTCGCGCCGGATGGCCGCGGCGACTTCCTTACCCGACCGCAGTTTGACCACGTGGCGCTTGATGAACTCCTCGGCGACTGTGCCGAACGAATTGGCGCGGCGCTCGGCGTGGTGACGCTCAGCCCGCTCTTTTTCGGCGGCCTGCTTCTGCTTGGGGTCAACCCCCTTGCTCATATCTCGAAGCGCTTCGCGGGCGGCCTCGCGGGCCTGGGTGAGGAGGCCTTCGGTGTATTCAGCGCCCACGCGGTGTTCCGCGACGACGCGCCGCAACAGCTTGCCGTCGACCCGGCGCATCACGATGAAAGAGATCTTGCCGGTGTCTGTGACGCGGAGCCCGAAGTTGGAAACCTCGGTATCCCATATGACCTCTCGCTTGCCGGCTTGGGCCGCTTTGAGCGCGTTGATGCCGCGAACTGTGAGCTTCTTTTTCATGGCTTTCGCCTCAATTTGTTGCCCCGAGCGCATTCCCGTGACGAGTTATCACCTTCGGGCAACGGGGCAACAATGGGGCAACACTGCGGACGTGTCAATCACTGATATCTCATGAGCACTCGACATGGCGCAATTGTTTGATTTATAAGGGGCCGATGCTTCCGTAGCGCCGAGCGGCGGCTATCGGGAAATATCGCCGGATATCAATAGACGTGACTTTTAATCAGAGGGTCGTGGGTTCGAGTCCCACCGCGCTCACCAAAAACGGCAACAAAATCAACGATCTTTACGAAGTGACTTTCCGGTGTCCTTCTCTGGGCGACTTTTGGGCGACTTGGTTTGAAGTCGCCCAGGACAACTCCGGCAGGGCGATTTGGGGTCGGCGCAATCCCGCCACAAGTCAGATAGGATGTCTTGATGTGCGAGCCGGTCGAACAATCACCAGCCTCGATTGACGAGGAAGAGGCCCAGGGGATTGCCGAGCTTGATCGCGGCGAAAGCGTCGACTTCGACGAAGCCATGGACTGGATCGAGAAAATCATCGTCGAGGCAGAAGCTCGGAAGCGTCCCGAGCGACGCAAGTGCGATAGTTCTTGCTATCGCCTATACGGCATTGCGTCTACTTCGAATCGAGTTTGCCGAGAGGCGACCACTGGTCGTCCGCCTTCGACTGGGCAAACGCCCGGCAGCGGTCTAACATTACGGCAGCCGGCACGTCTTCCGGGCGTTCACGCAGCACCGCCTCGAACAACAGGACGGCGCTCGAAAAGTCGCGATCGCAATATTTCGCTAACCCCTTCTCGTAGGACTCAATCCAACTCTCGCCTTGACGGTCATCGCCGACTTCATCCGCATCAATTAGCTCGTAAATGTCTAAGCCTTCCGTCCTGCCGTAGACGGAGATGCGATCGACCTTGCGTGTGATCATATCATGTTCGACGACACGTTTTGTGTCCGGACCCATCAGGATTCTCGTTCCGTAGTGCTTGTTGGCCTTTTCGAGGCGGCTCGCGACGTTTACGGCGTCGCCAATGACGGTGTAGTTGAGGCGCAGTTCGGAACCGATATTGCCAACTAGCATCCTGCCGGAGTTGATGCCGATGCGTATCTGAAGTGGCTGCCCGTTGTCGTCGGTAAGACCCAACTCGGCAATCGCTCTGCGGCAGGCCAGCGCCGCCCGGCAACAAAGCAAAGCATGACTCTGCTGCCGGGGTATTGGCGCCCCCCAAAACGCCATTACACCATCGCCGATGAACTTGTCGATCGTCCCGCCGTTGCCGTCGATGACCTTCGATGTAAGGTCGAGATATTTGGATAGCAGCGGCACGACGTCGCCGCCCATGCGTTCAGATAAGCCGGTAAATCCAACGAGATCGACGAACATCACTGTCAGTTGCTGAATGGAGCCCCCAGGCTCGGCTTCGATACCCTGGCGCAGTAGCAACCGGACAAGATCAGCCGGAATGAATCTGCGAAAAGCGGATAGACCTGCCGCCATCTCCGCGATAGCTCCGGACAACCTCGATATTTCCGTCAGCCTCGAGGGATGACGCCGAACTTTTTCCAGCGCAAAGGTCTCAACATGCCGAATTTCACCGAGCAGGTGGGTAAGCGGCGCGGCGATCATCGAACGCGCCAGCACAGCGGATAGCAGTGCCGCCAGAAAGGCGCCGAGGGCGAGAGCAATGACTGATCGTTTTATGGTAGCTTCGATGGAGTCAAGAAATTCCGCCTGGGGGATAACAGTCGCTAGCGACCAACCAGCGAACGGCAAAGGGGCGAGCGCGACTTGGTAGGCGGCGCTGCGCCAAGTGAGTCGGCGTCGCCAAGGCGTTTTCTGGCCGTCCGCGCCCGCTCGCGCGAAAGCCATTCGAGCAACCGAAAGTAACGCGTCCTGGCCGCGCGCGGAATGCAGTTCGTCCGCGTCCGTGTCCGGCGCCGCGATCAGGCCTCCGCCATCATCGAAGATGAACGCCATCCCAGTGCGACCAACCTGAAGCTGTGCCAAAAAATGGGCGAGCCGGGTGTATTCGATGCTCACCGCGAGGACGCCTTGTCGTTCACTGTAAACGTCAATTGGCCCAGCAAAGGCGATCGAGGGGCGCTTCCCGATCGGATAATTGACGACTTTGAACCATTGAGGCTCCTGCGAGATGATGCCTGTCCTGAACCACGTCTGTTCGCTCACGCGAAAATCGGTCGGCTCGAATCGGCGCTGTTCAAATTCGATATCGCCCGGCACCACCGCATATTCATCAACTCGCCTCTGGCCCGGATGGTCGGTCAGAGAGATTTCCATCATTTCGAGTTTCTGGTCACCTAGCTTGTGGGCTGCAAAGAACGATCCGTCTGGCCAGCCAAAAGCGACCCAGGAAATTGTCGGGTGCGACTGCAATTGCGATAGAAATACGAATTCACGCTTATCGGCGTCCCGAGTGTCGAGCACGCTCTGCACGAAAAGCGTGCGAATGGCGGTATGAGCGGCGCGCGCTTCCTCAACATTGGCTGATACTTCCTTGCGAACGGCAGCCAGGATTTGCCCATCAATAGTGCTGGCAAGTTGTCGGCTGATTGCCTCGGCTGTCCGCCACCACAGAAGAGTCGACGCAGCAGCGGTCAACAGGATCGCGGTCACTACCAAAAGCGATGCTGCGACTCGAATGCTGATCGTCAATTTGCTGGGCCGAACGTGGCTGGGGACAGTAGGCCATTTGGCCGAAATCGCGTCCATCTTCGTTTCCGCCCATCGGTCATTCTTTATAACCATTACGGTTAGCGCACGGCTTTCGTTACGCCCGTCCACTAAGCAGCTATTGTTCTTCCGGAAGCGATCCTGCGCGCTGCGCTGGAATTCACGGGATCGTGATCCGTCCAAAGTAACGAATGTTCTAGGCGAGGCGAACAAGAGCAAGCGTCGTTCGTAACGACGACGACGCTGACAAATCTGAGGAGGGATCATGTCTACAAAAAAAGCTGTCAGCTCGCTCGTCCTCGCCGGTGCGATGACGACGGCGTTAACAACCCTTGCAAGCGCCGGTCCTCTGACTAAGGCCGAGGCGAACGCGGCCATCGCCGCCCACAAGCAGAAATGCTTCGGTGTCGCCTTGAAGGGCCAGAACGACTGTGCGGCCGGTCCAGGCACCACCTGCCAGGGCACCTCCACGGTGGATTTCCAGGGGAATGCATGGAAGTTCGTCAGGGGTGGCACCTGCACCACCATCGAGCTACCGAACGGCCAGCACGGCTCGCTCAAGCCGGTCTGAGCGGACCAAAAACCGACATTAGGAGAAGCGGGGCCAAAACAATCTCAGGCTCGCGGGGGCGCGATGTTATCCGCGCCCCTTCTTGCTATATTAGACCAACTAGTCTAGTTTGGCGAAAAATGAGAACGAAGAACTTCGATCCTGATGGGGCTAAGAAGCGCGCGCTCGAAGCGTTCTGGCAGAGCGGCTACGACGCAACGAACATGCCCGAACTGCTGTCTATAATGAGCCTGGGCAGGGCGAGCTTCTACAATGCCTTCGGGTCCAAGCACGAGTTGTTCGTTCAAACCCTCGATCTCTACTTCGAGACTTCTCAGAGAACATTTCGAGCCGCTTATTTCTCGCGAGACCGACGATCGTCAGTCGCTCGCAGTATTGGTCGACGGCATCCTCGCCGTCGCGCGAAGCGCAGACGGTCACGCAACGAATTGGCGTGGATGCTTCATTGGCAATACCGCCCTGGAACTCGGGGGAAGTGACCCTGAAGTCGTTGCCCGGCTAAAGGTCGGCGTCGACACGCTTCGCTCTCTCTTTGAGAGGGCATTGTCCTTACCAAGGGTGGGGTCATCACAGCTCTCAGGCGCCGCGATCGCTCAGCGGGCGCTGCAATGTGCGGCGAACATTCAAGGGCTGTTGGTTCTCGCAAAATCGGGCTTGTCCGATGCCGAGATCGGACAAATGCGCGACGCATTGATCGCTGCTGCGTTCGTGCCGCCGGAATTGTCAACGCATACGGTGAAAGGAACGGGAAAATGAAAATCATATCGGACGAATTACACGCGGCCTTGGACTACTTGACGGTTGTGATTTTCGCACTAGCCCCGGCTGTTATCGGACTCTCGGGTTTGGCGGCGATTATCTCTTATCTCCTCGCCGTCGTGCATTTGGCGATGACAGTCATGACAGATGCGCCGTTCAGCTATGCGAAACTTGTACCCATCAGGCTGCACGCGCTCGTCGAAGCTGTGATAGGTCCCGTGCTTGCAGTCGGCGGCCTGATTTCGCCAGGGCCCTGGCCGGCGCGGGTCTTCTTCGTTTCAATGGGCGTGATCATTTTTGCCGTCTGGGTGCTGTCGAGCTACGGCCTGTCGAGAGGTCGATCGGGAACAAGGGTTGCATGAGCGCCAACCCATGCGGCGCAAGCGAGATTCGTCCGGGTTGAAGCGGCCTGGTGTGCGACTGTGCGAGGCGATACACGACCGCTCCTTCGAGTCGCCGAGCGAGAACCGGGAGGTCGCGACGCGAATGGAACGTACCCCGGACGCCTCCAAAATGGCTTGCGTGAAAGACCGCTGTCTTTCTCCATCGTATGTGGGTCGATGGAACGGCGTTCGAATGGGTCTAGCCGCCTCGTCGTTTCGGCTGGCGTGATAGACCGAAACGCTGTCCGGCGGTTTAGGGGTTTTCCGGGAGGCAACTGCCCCTTCTTGGGCCGCCCAATTGAGCTGTAGCCCCACGGCGAAGCCGGTCGGGGCTGCGGAGCCAAGCGGCGTCAATGACGCAGGCCAACCGACTTTGAAGAGACTCATCGCTTGTCCGCGTCAGCGCGGGGACGCCCCACTGGCGGATCATCGCCGCCTTCCGCTACCTCCTCCAAAAGGCGCTCATCGTAGGAATGGTCATCGCGGGGTTGCCGGAAGCCCCAACGTGCGTCGGATCAGGGAGTCGGCAGAGACGCGACCTGGTCCCCACGCCATGACTCCGAGAGCCATTGCCGCCCAGGTTATGCGGATTCCGACGAAGCCGGCGCTCGTCTACGACATCCTGTTCAAGGCGGCGGCCGAGACAATCCGCGTCATCGCCGCCGACCCCAAACATCTCGGCGCTGAGATCGGCATGATCGCGATCCTGCACACATGGGGGCAGACCCTTACCCATCATCCGCATGTTCACTGCATCGTGCCGGGCGGCGGTCTGACGCCGGATGGGCGCTGGATCGCGAGCAAGCCGAACTTCTTCCTTCCCGTTCACGTTCTGTCGCGCTGCTATCGTCGTCTGTTCCTCGAACGCTTGCGAACGGCGTTCAACTCTGGCAGCCTGACGTTTCTCGGCGAGCTTGCACGGCTGCGCGACCTCTCCGCTTTCGCAGAATATCTCAAACCCTTGCGGATCATCCCCTGGGTCGTCTTTGCCAAACGTCCCTTCGCTGGACCCGCCCAGATCCTCGACTATCTCGGTCGCTATACGCATCGCGTCGCCATCGCCAATGGCCGTCTTCTCGATTACCAAAATGGCCGCGTCAGCTTTCGGTGGAAGGATTATCGCGCTCAAAACAAATCAAAGGCCATGACGCTCGATGCCGGCGAATTTATGCGCCGCTTTCTCATGCACGTCTCATGCATTCCAATACGAAGCCGGCCGCCCATTCCGATCTGAAGCCGGCCAGCGTTCCGATTTGATGTCGGCCACCGACTGTTTGCTTTCGCAGATCGAGGTTGATGATGTTTCGGATGTCGTTGGTGGTCAAGCGAGCGCCGATTTCAGGCGTTCGGACGAGGCTTTCGCAGGCTGTCTCCGGCTAGATCGATGCGATAGGCGTTGTGGATGACGCGGTCGAGGATCGCATCGGCGAGCGTCGGGATACCAAGCATCGCGTGCTGCCCCTATTCTTGATCGGCTGATATGCGAAGTCCGGGTTGAACTGGACCCCGGATTTGGGGCCAGCTGTTAAGGTGTGAAGCGTCCTGCTCTGTCGCAACCGATGGAGCGAGAAATGACGAAGTCACGCAAGAAGTTTGATGCGGCGTTCAAGGCGAAGATTGCGCTTGAGGCGCTGCGCGAGGACGCGACGGTGCCTGAGTTGGCGAAGCGGCACGACGTGCACCCGAACCAGATTTATGGCATTTGCAGGCGCTGGGGCTGAGCGTGCTGAAAGTCACTCCCGATCCCGTCCTGATCGCTAACGAAGGCGCGCTGTGGGGCGCAATCCGCCATCAAGGATTGTTGCAGGACACCGTCGTCGTTTCCGACGACGCCGGCCAGTTCCGCATCGCCGTCCATGCTTTGTGCTGGGTTCACGCTGAGCGGCTCGTCCATAAATTGGTCCCCGCCAATGACAAGCAGCGCAACGCCATCGAAATCGCCAAGCGGATGATCTGGTGGTTCTATCGCGCTTTGAAAGACTACAAACTCGCCCCAAATCCTGAACAAGCCCAGGTTCTGCGCGCGCGGTTCGACCGCATCTTCAACCGCGCCAGAACCGGCTACGCGACGCTCGACAGTCTCCTCAGACGTCTTTATCGCAACAAAGACGAACTTTTACGCGTTCTCGAGCGGCCGGGCATCCCGCTCAACACCAACGCCTCGGAAAACGACATCCGCGCTTTCGTCACCAAGCGAAAAATCTCCGGCGGAACCGTCAGCAACAAGGGCCGCGACGCACGGGACACCATGCTCGGGCTCGCCAAAACCTGCATGAAGCTCAAAGTGTCCTTTTTCGAATACTGAACTGGACCCCGGATTTGGGGCCAGCTGTTAAGGTGTGAAGCGTCCTGCTCTGTCGCAACCGATGGAGCGAGAAATGACGAAGTCACGCAAGAAGTTTGATGCGGCGTTCAAGGCGAAGATTGCGCTTGAGGCGCTGCGCGAGGACGCGACGGTGCCTGAGTTGGCGAAGCGGCACGACGTGCACCCGAACCAGATTTATGCCTGGAAGAAGCAGGTTCTCGACAACGTCGCGAGCCTGTTTGCGCGCGGCGCGAGCGCCTTGGGCGATGGCGAGGAGGAGCGAGAGCGAGAGGCGGCCAAGCTCTACGCCAAGATTGGCCAGCTGACGGTTGAACGGGATTTCTTGGCCAAGAGGCCCGGGCGATGAGAGCGCCCGATCGAAGAGCGATGGTCGAGCGGCCAGGCAAGGATCTTTCGGTGCGCCGCCAATGCACGCTGCTGAACTTGGCGCGCTCAGGCGTGTACCGCGCCAAGCTCGTCACTGGGGCGGACGATCTGGCCTTGATGCGGCGCATCGACGAACTGCATCTCGAACTGCCGTTCTATGGCTCGCGGCGGATGACGTTCGTACTCAACAAGGAAGGCCGTGGGGTCAACCGGAAGCGGGTGCAGCGGTTGATGCGCGTGATGGGGATCGAGGCGCTGGTTCCGCGCCCTGGCACGAGCAAAGCCGCACCCGGACACAAGATCTATCCTTATCTGCTGCGCGGCCTGGCGATTACCGAGGCGAACCACGTCTGGGCGTCCGACATCACCTACATCCCGATGGCGCGCGGCTTTCTGTATCTCGTGGCGATCATCGATTGGGCCAGCCGCGCGGTTCTGTCGTGGCGGCTGTCGAACACGATCGACAGCAGGTTTTGCGTTGAAGCGCTGGAGGAGGCTCTGCTCCGACACGGAAAGCCGCGAATATTCAACACGGATCAAGGCGCGCAGTTCACCAGCGCCGCTTTCACCGGCAAGCTTGAAGCCGCGGGCGTCGCGATTTCGATGGACGGGCGCGGCCGCTTCATGGACAACATCTTCATCGAACGGCTCTGGCGCTCGATCAAATACGAAGAAATCCATCTGAAAGCGTACGCCGATGGCCGCGAGGCGCGGGCCGGCATCAGTTCCTGGATGACTTTTTATAATTTTCGGCGCCCTCATCAGGCGATGAACAATCAGATGCCGATGGCAGTCTGGCGCGCCGGCACGGACAAAATCGAGGCGACGGAGAGAGCTGTGGATATGCCGCTTCGCTTGGACAACGCAAACGCGTTGTCCACATACCCACAGCAGAAACAGAAGCGGCAAGAAGCGGCTTGATTTTGAAGGGCAAGGGCAGGCGAGATTACACCTTAAATCCAACGACCCGTGGTCCCACGAATGGGGTCCAGTTCATACATCGGCGCACGCCTCGGAGTCGCAGGACCAACAATCCCACCCTGAAGTGGACCCCGGATTTGGGACCACCGGTTAAGGTGTGAAGCGTCCTGCTCTGT
This sequence comes from uncultured Alphaproteobacteria bacterium, assembly GCA_963813195.1. Classification (GTDB taxonomy): domain Bacteria; phylum Pseudomonadota; class Alphaproteobacteria; order Rhizobiales; family Beijerinckiaceae; genus Roseiarcus. The sequence goes on from CAWEYC010000034.1 coordinate 121,065, forward strand.
CGCAGCGATGGAGCGAGAGATGACGAAGTCACGCAAGAAGTTTGATGCGGCGTTCAAGGCGAAGATTGCGCTGGAGGCGCTGCGCGAGGATGCGACGGCGCCAGAGCTGGCCAAGCGGCACGGCGTGCATCCGAACCAGATTTACGCCTGGAAGAAGCAGGTTCTCGACAACGTCGCGAGCCTGTTCGCAAAAGGCGCGAGCGGTTCGAGCGAAGGCGAGGAGGAGCGCGAGCGCGAGGCGGCCAAGCTATACGCCAAGATCGGCCAGTTGACGGTTGAACGGGATTTCTTGGCCAAGAGGCCCGGGCGATGAGCGCGCCCGACCGAAGAGCGATGGTCGAGCGGCCCGGCGAGGATTTGTCGGTGCGCCGGCAATGCGCGCTGTTGAACCTGGCGCGTTCGGGCGTCTACCGCCCCACGCCCGTCGCAGGGGCGGACGACTTGGCCTTGATGCGCCGCATCGACGAACTGCATCTCGAACTTCCGTTCTATGGCTCGCGGCGGATGATGTTCGAACTCAACAAGGAAGGTCGCGGGGTCAACCGGAAGCGCGTGCAGCGGCTGATGCGCGTGATGGGCATCGAGGCGCTGGTTCCGCGCCCCGGCACGAGCAAGGCCGCCCCGGGACACGAGATTCACCCCTATCTGCTGCGCGGCCTGGCCATTACCGAGCCGAACCACGTGTGGGCGGCCGACATCACCTACATCCCGATGGCGCGCGGCTTTCTGTATCTGGTGGCGATCATCGATTGGGCCAGCCGCGCTGTTATGGCTTGGCGGCTGTCGAACACGATCGACGCCGGCTTTTGTGTCGAGGCCCTGGAAGACGCTCTGCTTCGGCATGGGAAGCCGAAGATTTTCAACACCGACCAAGGCGCGCAATTCACCAGCGCCGCGTTCACCGGCAAGCTTGAAGCGGCTGGCGTCGCGATTTCGATGGACGGGCGCGGCCGCTTCATGGACAACATTTTCATCGAACGGCTGTGGCGCTCGATCAAATACGAAGAGGTTCATCTGAAGGCCTATGCCGACGGACGCGAGGCGCGGGCCGGCATCAGTTCTTGGATGACTTTTTACAACCTCCGACGCCCTCACCAGGCGCTGAACAATCAGATGCCGATGGCGGTGTGGCGCGCAGGCATGGACAAGATCGAAGCGGCGGCGAAGACTGTGGATATGCCGCTTCGCTTGGACAACGCAAACGCGTTGCCCACATACCCACAGCAAAAGCAGAAACAGCAGAAAGCGGCTTAATCTTTTTCGAAGGACAAAAGCAGGCGCGATTACACCTTAAGTCCGAACCCCTGTGGTCCTGCGAATGGGGTCCACTTCACCCCTCGTCGACCTCATCCAAACCGCACACCCTTGAAGCCTGCCCGCATCGCCCGGAAATCTGCCCCGATTACTAAAAATCGTCTCAGGTGGCCGGCTTCATTTCGGAATCGTGGCCGGCATCAAATCGGAACGGTGGCCGGGATCAAATCGGAATGCCTGAGGGTTCAAATAGGTCCCGCGTCGCAAAAGCCTGCCGCGTGGCATGATGCGGGACCTATTTGAAGCCGGATTGAACGAAGCTGCGGCGTCGTTGGCCGCGCCCTATGGGCGTTGGTCGTTCGTGAGGTGCGTTGAGCACGGCGCTTGCGGTAGGCGGCGCCAGCGTGGCCGACATTTTGGGGAAGGTTCGCAGCGCGATGATCGCGAAAGCCGGATGTTTGAGATGATTTGTGCGAGATTCATGGGCTGAGATTGTCGTCGGCTGGCAACAAGGCGCGAGCTTGCGGGCGCGCGGCGCTGGAGCGCGCGCATGTCGACTTTGGTTGGACACGAAGACATGGTCGGCGGGCTTGGCGTCATGAGCTGTCGCACCGTGGCGTTGGACGTGTGGGCGAGCGATGCTGCCGTGAATCCGTATCGACCATGCGGCCGCCACAACAAGGGCAGATGTCGAGACGTTTGCCGGTGAGCAGCGCATAACGCTCGCGGTAGTCTTTGGGTTCGACGCGCGGCTCGGGATTGGGAACGTCGAGCGCGGCGCGAATGCGAGCGAGCTTTTGGACGCAGCAAGCGTTGGCGAGGAAGCCGAAGTGGCGAATGCGGCGGAAGCCCTTGGGCAAGACGTGCATGAGAAAGCGGCGCATAAATTCGCCGGCATCGAGCGTCATGGCCTTTGATTTGTTTTGAGCGCGATAATCCTTCCACCGAAAGCTGACGCGGCCATTTTGGTAATCGAGAAGACGGCCATTGGCGATGGCGACGCGATGCGTATAGCGACCGAGATAGTCGAGGATCTGGGCGGGTCCAGCGAAGGGACGTTTGGCAAAGACGACCCAGGGGATGATCCGCAAGGGTTTGAGATATTCTGCGAAAGCGGAGAGGTCGCGCAGCCGTGCAAGCTCGCCGAGAAACGTCAGGCTGCCAGAGTTGAACGCCGTTCGCAAGCGTTCGAGGAACAGACGACGATAGCAGCGCGACAGAACGTGAACGGGAAGGAAGAAGTTCGGCTTGCTCGCGATCCAGCGCCCATCCGGCGTCAGACCGCCGCCCGGCACGATGCAGTGAACATGCGGATGATGGGTAAGGGTCTGCCCCCATGTGTGCAGGATCGCGATCATGCCGATCTCAGCGCCGAGATGTTTGGGGTCGGCGGCGATGACGCGGATTGTCTCGGCCGCCGCCTTGAACAGGATGTCGTAGACGAGCGCCTTGTTCTGGAGAGCGATCGCCGCGATCGGCGCCGGCACGGTGAAGACGACATGGAAATAGGCAACAGGCAGCAGTTCGGCGCGGCGATCTGCAAGCCATTGGAGGCGCGCCAGCCCCTGACACTTCGGGCAGTGCCTGTCACGGCAAGAATTGTAGGCGATGCGAGTCTCGCCGCAATCCTCGCACCGCTCGACATGACCGCCGAGCGCCGACGTTCGGCATGCCTCGATCGCGGCCATGACCTTGCGTTGATCGAGGGAGAGCCGGTTGCCCTGCGCAGCGCGAAAAATGTCGCCGTGGCGGCGGAAAATGTCCGCCACCTCCAGCGTCGAGCGCATGACGCCGGCTCATTCGGGCGGAATCACCACGAGCGAGAGCCGATCGAACGGGCTTGGCGTGTTGGCGATCAAATGGGTGGCGACCTGCGTATAACGGGTGGTCGACGAAAGGTCGGCATGTCCGAGCAACACTTGGATAACGCGGAGTTCGACGCCGCTCTCCAGAAGGTGCGTCGCGAAGCTGTGGCGCAAGCTATGGGCCGTCACGGGCTTGCTCAGCCTCATCGTGCGTCTTGCGGCCCGACAGGCCTCCTGCAATGCGGCGATGCTGACATGATCGCCAGCCTCCCGGCCGGGAAACAGCCACAGGCCGGGACGCGCGCGCCGCCAATAGGCGCGCAGAATATCGAGCAGACGCGGCGACAGCATCGCGTAGCGGTCCTTTCCGCCTTTGCCGCATTCGACATGGATCAGCTTTCGCTCGCCGTCGATCGAGGTGACCTTCAGGCGGCAAACCTCGCCGATGCGGAGCCCGGCCGCGTAGGCCGTCGTCAGCGCAACGCGGTTGCGCAATCCCACAACGGCCTCCAGGAAGCGAGCGATCTCGTCGGGAGCCAGAACCGGCGGCAGCTTTTCGGGCTCCCGCCCGTTGACGATCCGTTCGAACGCCTCCTGCTGGCCCATCGTGACGCCATAGAAGAACCGCAGCGCGCAAGCGGCCTGATTGACATGTGACCAGGAGCGCTTCTTGGCGATGAGATGAAGCTGATAGGCGCGGACATCCTCAATGCCGAGGCGATCTGGCGACGCCCCGAAATGCCGGCTGAACTTTCTGACCGCATAGATGTAGGATTGTTGGGTCGCCGGCGAGAGGTTGCGGATCGTCATGTCTTCGATCATGCGCTGGCGAAGAGGGCTCGTCGTAGCCATCGGGGGCCTCCTGTCGTGAGAGGGGGTGGGTGTGACGATCACATCCTCTCAGACGGGAGGCTTCACCTCAGCCCCTTTCCTCCTGCGCCGAAGAAGCAGGTTCGTTCAATCCCCGGCCGGATTGAATCGGAATTCGCAAGGTTATATGGATCGGCCACCCCTCGGGGACTGTGAGTTCAACGATTAGCGTCATGAAGAGCAACATGAGTGCGGCAAAGCGTGTGGCGAAACCGACAATGAGGAGGATCGGGAAGATGATCTCCCCACAGCCGGATAGAAACGCCATCACCGTTGGGGCCGGGAAGGGGTAAGGGCCTCCGGGAAGGTGAAGCGTGAATTCGTCGGTGAAGAGAGTGACTGCGGTATCGCTCAACCGTAGAAAGCCATCCCATTTGAGAATGCCCGACCGCCAGAACGGAACGGCAAGCGCCACGCGCAGAATCAGCTGCGCCAACAACGGTTGCGCGATCATACGGACCAAAAGGTTCGCTTTGTCGGCGAAAGCAACGACCGCCCGGAGCCTTTCGCGTGTAGGGATATTCAGGTTCATGATCGTCATTCCGGATCTCCGAGACAGGTCGCGGCGAATGCGCCGGCCTCGAGCATTCCCGCGATAGCAACGCTTATGTCGAACGAGGGGCACGACTCCAATGCCGCAGCTGCCGCTTCTCCTAGTGGCATGGCGACGGCCAAGCACTGAAGGAACACTGCTCCACCCAGCGGGAGATGGCGAACCATGACCTCGAGTTGAGGGCGCGTGATGAGCGCATCTTCGAGTTCCGCCGCGTTGATCTGAGGCGGCGAGCCGCTCGCGCGGTTCGCGGCGAATATTGTGACCGCAGCGTAGCGCGAGCGCACGATCCGCGTCGCCGGATGCACTTGCAAGACCACATCCGCCAGCCGATCGGCCGGAATGGCTGCGAGCGCTTTGGCGGCGAGAGGCTCTGCATCGGCGGCGTGATAGGAATCCAACCATGCCCTCTCGATGCGCGCTACGTCGCTAAGCCACGGCATGGGTCGAGCGTGCTCGTAGCGATCGATGAAGTCGGGAAAGGCTCGACCATATTCGAAAAGGAGCGGCGAATTTGGCGGCGTCTCGCGCAAGTGAAATCGCGCCATCGCTCGAAAGAAATCTCCACCCGTGATGCGCTGAAAAGCCGGATAGATCGACGCAAGAGCTTCGATCAGGCTCACGGTGACGTTGTTGCGGTAGACGTTGTAACGCTTCTTGGTCGCCTTTCCGTTCGGACCGACCACGCCAGATGGTGTTTGCAAGGTCGGGTTGGTGAGAGCAACCGAGAACGCTGCCGCATACGAGGGGCGTACGTTCACCGGGGCGGGCGTCGCGGATTCAAGCGGCATCGCTTTGGCTCCGGGCGGCGACCAGGGCGTGTCGGTCGAGGATCGATTGCGCGGCCGCGGCCTCCGCCTTCAAGATCTCCCAATCGGGAATTTTGCTATCCCATTCGATCAGCGTAGGGATCGGGCCGCATTGGGCGATGACGATCGAGTAAAGCTTCCAGACGGCATCGGCGACGGGACCATCATGGCTGTCGATGAGCAGCAGGTCACCTTCGTCATCCGCCTGTTCGGCGTGTCCTGCCAAGTGAACTTCCCCGACGCGAGAAAGCGGAAAGTCCATCAAATATTCGAGCGCGGAGAAACCGTGGTTGGTCGCAGAAACGAAGACGTTGTTGACGTCGAGCAGAAGCCCGCAGCCTGCGCGCTTGGCGATCTCCCGGATAAAATCCGTCTCGCTTAACGTCGACTCCTGAAACGCCACATAAGTCGATGGATTCTCAAGCAGGATGGGCCGGCGGATCGCCTCCTGCACTTCCTCGATATGTTCGCAAACCCGCCTGAGTGTTGCCTCCGTGTAAGGCAACGGAAGCAGATCGTTAAAATAAGTGGTCTCGTGGGTCGACCAAGCGAGATGCTCGGACACAAGAGCAGGTTCATATCGAGCAACGAGCGTTTTGAATCGCGCCAAATGCGTCCTGTCCAGAGCTTGCGGCCCCCCTATCGACATGCAGACGCCGTGCAACGACACGGGATTGTCGCGCCGGATCGTTGCGAGAGCATGATGAGGCGGCCCGCCGGCGCCCATGTAATTTTCGGCGTGGACCTCGAAGAAGCCACGCTTAGGACCTTCCGCGAGGATCGCCGGCAGGTGCTCATGTTTGAAGCTCGTGCCGGCAAGATTCTCGACCGGATGCGCTGGAAAGCGAGGAGTCGCTATCGCGGTCGGATGGAGGTGTGCGGGTCGTTCGTCCACGACTGTTTCTCCGCTTCCGGTGCTCAGACTTGCGCGTTTCGACCTGCGCTCAAATGGGCTTCAAAGAGCCATGCTGACCGTTGGGAAGGACGATCGCCTCGCAGGCGCCACCCTGAACGAACTTCCACGAGTTGCCCTGGAAATCGACGGTTGAAGTGCCCTGGCAGGTCGTGCCCGGGCCGGCGGCGCAGTCATTCTGGCCCTTAAGAGCGACACCGTAGCACTTCTCTTTGTGAGCAGCGATCGCGGCGTCTGCTTCCGCCTTCGTCAGCGGCGCGGCGGCGGCGAAGCTCGCGAGGGCGCTCGACACTGCGCCGGCGAGGATGAGCGAGCTGATGGCAGTCTTTGCAGACATGGCCTTCTCCTGTCGATATTCGATGCGCTCGTGTTGGGCGCACACCGGAGTTCGTAAATCTGAGGCCGATCGTTACCGCGACGCCGGTTCACGAGCCCGTGAACATGAGCGGCCGCTGGCCAGCGGGTCGGTGCGCGTGTCGCCCCCAAGACGAATCAGAGGGGCGAGCCGGCCGTTCACAGGTGCTCTGTACGTTTTCGAAAAGGTGCTGACGGGCTTGTAACGTCACGGCGCGGCCAAGCGAACTCAGGAGTGTGTCAAATTTCCCCGGAGACCGGACCCATGAGCGTGGTGCGCTACCACCTCCACCGTTACGAAACCGTCCGGCGGTGGGTGAATCAATTCGGGCCGATGATCGCCGCCGAGCTGCGCAAGCGCCGTCCGAGGCCTCGCACGACCTGGCATCTGGACGAGGTCTATCTGAAGATCGATGGCCGAATGGCCTATCTGTGGCGCGCCGTCGACGCCGAAGGCGAGGGCCTCGATGTGCTGGTCCAATCCAAGCGAAACAAGCCCGCTGCGCTGAAGCTGATGCGCAATCTGCTGAAGAAATACAAATTCGCGCCCGATCGATTGGTCACCGACGACCTGCGGTCGTACGGAGCAGCCGCCCAGGCTCTTGGAATTGAGCGCCGCCACGAAAGCGGCCGCTGGAAAAGCAATCGTGCCGAAAACTCGCATCAGCCAGCGCGACGAAGGGAGCGCAAGATGCCGGGCTTCGAGAGTCCATGAAGGGCGCGGGCCTCAAAAGCCGGGCGCGCTTTCGCGCTGGGGTCGCCATCGCGCGTTCGGTGATCCCGCCCGTACAAGCGCTTGGCGCCGCGGGAGGCGCATGGCTCGACCTCGGTATCCGATTTTGGTTGGCCAAGGCCTTCCTAATTGGCGCCGCTGTAAGCATGGCGATGCATGAGCCGCTGACGATGGCGTTAGTCAGTCCGGTCAGTCCGATCGCGGATCGGCTGATCGCTTCGCCACTAGGAGCAGTGATCGCGACGCTGTGCCCGGTCCTGTTGCTCGTCGGCTGCTGCTCGCGCGCCGCATCTCTGGCGCTGCTGTTTCAGGCTCTCGCCTTACGAGGACCGGAGGGCCCGTCGCCCTTGCATCTTTTCTGGGGCGTCCTGCTCGGCTGGATCATTGTCCGCGGCCCAGGGCCTATTTCGATCGACGCCCTGCTTTCGCGGGGCCTCGTCTCGACCGCGATCCCGGGCTCGGTTGCTTTCGGTCAAGCGATCGCCAAGGCGACGCGGATCGTCGAACCGTGGTATCGGCTCGCGCTGAGACTGTGGATCGCGACCGCGCCGCTGGCTGTCGGAATTGCCCTTTTGCCTGCGGCTGCTGGCGCGATGCTGATGCCTCTCACGCCCTGGCTCGGCAGCCGTCCCGATGCGGCCTTCGCCCAGCCGGGCGTCTCGCTGGGCGTTGCCGGCTTGCTCATTTGTGGCCTGGGGACACGCGCCGTCGCCCTCGTTCTGGCGCTTGCTGTCCCTTTGTCGCAAGCCGCGATGCAACTGGACGAACGCCTCTATTGGGTGCTCGCTCTGGGAATTCTGATCCTTTACGGGCCCGGCCCTTTTGCGCTCGACCACCTCGTCGACCGGGCGTCCGGGCGAGTCGGTCGCGAGAGCGAACGTGACGACGCGCTATTGCCGCATGTGGTGATCGTGGGTGGCGGCTTCGGCGGGATCGCCGTCGCGCGTGGTCTTGCCGGCGCGGCCTGCCGGATCACCCTTGTCGATCGCCGCAACTACCATCTGTTCCAGCCGTTGCTTTACCAGGTCGCGACGGCGGGACTGTCGCCGGCGGACATCGCGACTCCGATCCGAAGCTTGTTTCGCCCGCAGCCCAATGTGCGCGTCTTGTTGGGCGAAGTTGTCGGCGTTCGCCCCGGCGGGCGCGAAGTCGCCATCGGCGGGAACATCCTTAACTACGACTATCTCGTTCTCGCGACCGGCGCCCAGCACAGCTATTTCGGCAAGGACGATTGGGCGGCCCATGCGCCGGGCCTCAAGACGATCGAGGACGCAACCGAGGTCCGGCGGCGGCTGCTGACCGCGTTCGAGCGGGCCGAAAGCGCGCGCGACGAGGCGGAGCGAGCCGCGTGGATGACATTCGTGATCGTCGGCGGCGGCCCGACCGGAGTGGAGCTCGCCGGCGCAATCGCTGAATTGGCCCGCCACGGTCTAGAACGAGATTTCCGTGCGATCGACCCGAGCAAGGCCAGGGTCATCCTCGTACAAGCAGCGCCGCGGCTGCTGCCGACCTTTCCTCCGGCGCTGTCGGTCGACGCGGCGGCCGCGCTTCAAAGGCTCGGCGTGACGGTTCGCCTCGACGCAAAGGTCGAGCAGGTTAGCAGCGAGGGCGTGGTATTGGCCGGCGGAATCGTTCGCACGCGGACGGTGCTGTGGGCCGCCGGCGTGCAGGCCTCCCCGGCGGGCACATGGCTGGGCGCCGAATGCGATAAAGCGGGGCGGATCGTGGTCGGCGAAGATCTCGCCGTGAACGGTCACGACGGGGTCTTCGCGATCGGCGACGTCGCCGCGTGCCTCGCCTGGCGCGGACAGCCCGTTCCTGGCCTCGCGCCCGCGGCGAAACAGGGCGGGAAATATGTCGCCCAAGCAATCAGGCGGCGACTCGAGGGCCGCCCCGCGCCAGCGCCATTTCGTTACCGCCACGCGGGAAGCCTCGCCACCATTGGACGACAGGCCGCCGTCGCCGATTTCCACGGCCTCATGGTTCATGGCGCGGTCGCCTGGTGGCTGTGGGGCGGAACCCATGTCGTCCTCTTGGCCGGCGGCCGAAACCGCACGGCGGTGCTTATCGACTGGCTCTGGGCCTATCTGACCTATCGCCGAGGGTCGCGGCTGATCACCGATCGAAGCGCCTCGCCTTCAACGTGATCCCGGGGTCACCGCTGGACACCGGCCAAGATTTTGCATGGATCTGTTTGAGAGCAATTAAGCCCTCCCTGCCGGTCGGGGAGAACGCTATCGCGGATTGGGCGGAAGCCCCGTAGGCTTCTGCTTTTTACCTGGACGAGCGCGCCGACCTCGTCATGGTCGAAGGCGACGTGCTGTATACGCTCGAACGTCCCACGGGCATGGACCCGCAGCAATTCACTGCGGGGTTCAGCGGCCCTCGTTTCGATTGCGCCGAGGCCAAAACCACGGCGGACCGGCTGATCTGCGCCGATACGGGATTGTCGAAATCCGACCGAGCGTTGGCCGCGGCCTATACGAAGCTCAAGGCGGCGGAATTGGCCGAGAGCTTCGCGACCGTGCAGAAGGCGCAGCGCGGCTGGCTCGATTTCGCGATCAAGAGCTGCGTCGGCGATGCGCCGATGCTGGAGGCGTTGGGCGACCGGAACGTCACCGTCGATTGTTCGATCGCTCGCTCAAAATTCAGTATCTTGTCGAGGGCGCTGAAGGAGAGAAACAACATCACAAGAAGTGAGCGCGCAACGAAGGCCGTCAAAATGCCGAACAAGGGCCATCTCCTTTCGTCCGCGAATTCCTGCGTTGCGGCGTCAATCCCGCCGTTTCATCATCATCTCCGCTCCGGTTCTTGGGTTCACCGTCGACCATTCGCTTCACCCAGGAAGTAGCCCGAACTTGCCCGAGGAAGTGAGTGACAGTCGAACTCCAGCCTTCGGCGCCGCTTCCGATGATGGCCGGCAGCCGGCGGTCGCAAAGTACCGTCGGCGACCCTCGGGCGCTCCTCTCCTTGAACCTAACGCGGCCTGAACGAAAAGGCGTCATTAAGGGACTGCGTCTTCGCGTCGGTCGCTATGTAGAGAAACCCGCCAACCAGTCCGAAATTCTTCAGAAACGGCCAAAAGTTCTGATTCCACTCGTCGCCGTTGAACGAAAAACTCCAAAAATTGTGGAACAAAACCGCCGTCGCGATCACATAGAATATGAACAGCACGGCAGCCTGCCGCCGATAGAAGTTGAGCAAGATGCAAACGGGCCCGAGCACCTCGAGCATGCCGCCGAGCGCTAGCAACAGCCCCGCGATCGCGGGCGGCAGCGGTATCCACCCGTGGGCGGCCTGGACCATCGCCGCTTGGTAGTCGAATATTTTGTTGAGCGCACTGAAGGGGAACAGCAGGACCAGACAAAGGCGGGCGATGAAATCGGGAAGTTGATTCTGTTGTATCATCGATCGCTCCGTTGCGGAAAACGAGACTCGCGCCGGTTTATCGTCGGCTATTCCTCGATCAGCCGTATCGCGTGGCCGTTCGGATCGCGAACAATCACCGCTTTTTTAAAACCGAATTGATCCTGCGCCTCACGCGGAATCGACACAACGTCCGGGGTAACGAACTGCACACCCGCCTCGCGCAGTCGATCCGTGATGGCCCGGACATCCTTGGTGATCAGCGTAGTCTGCCAATACCAGAGATCGTTGGCCCTGGTGTCGGCAGGCATTGGTCGGCCGCCCGGCGGCGTCTTATAGTCGAGGAATTCGATGTGTGGGGGCGCTGAAACGGGCACCATCTCCGTAACCAAGCATGTGTCGTTGAACAGGTCGTCAAGTACTTCCTGCGTCTCGCCCGTGTTGAACGTGACCCCGCCGACGTCGAGCCCAAGCAAGTCTCGATAGAACGCTACCCCCTTCTCGGTGCTGCCGACGCTCATTGCCGTGTGGCTAAGCCCGAGAAAAAGCTTGTTTGTCGGCTTCTGCCAAGCAGGTTCGCCTTTGCCGGGCGGGAAGTAGAGCAGTTCCAGGTCATGGTGTTCCGGGTCGTGAAATTTGATCGCCCTGATTCCGGCGGCCCCAGGATTCGATTGCGGGATTGTGACCGGATACGCGGATATCTGCTGGACATTGTTTTCTTGCAGGATTTTGTAAGCCGCATCCATGTCGTTGACGACGATGGCGAGATGCTCGAACCACTCATCATTGCTGTATGACGGCATCGGAATTGGTCGCCCGGTCGGGGGCGAAACGTACTGGGTGAGTTCAACAAGCTGCTCGCCCAGTTTGAGATGGACGATCCGCATGTTCGCATTGAAGACGCCTTCCATCTTGGCGTACTCGCCGCCGATAACGCGAAAATCGGCGACCTTCTCGAACTGCAGGACATTCGTGAAGAAGGCTGCCTCACGATCGGCGTCCGCGACCGTAAAGCCGATCATTTTCACCCGCTGGACGTCGCCCGACAGACGGTCCCGCGCATGGCTCGCATAGCCCGACGACACCACGATGGAAGCTATGACTCCGACGGCCAGCAGAGCCCGAAGCCCTTCCGCAATCCGCACGGCTGCTCTTGTGCTAGCGCGGCGCCGTTTGCGCGTATTCGACGGGGTGCATTTGACCATGATGGCCCCCTGGACCAGGACGTGCACCTTGCTAAGCAAGGCTCCTAGTCGGGCGCCGACGCGCCCCGATCCGGCCATTCGTCGCTACTCGAAGTCGGCCGCGACGCTCGGAGAGTAGCCGCTGAAACGATACCCGGCTATGCGTATTCCGGCGGGCGCCGAACTTTTTTTAGGGAGGCCGGATGTCATCGAAGCCGCAGCGTCTTCACGAAGGCGACGCCACACCACGCGCCGAATAGGCTCTCGGCAACGCGACTGATAGATCGACGCCGACGTCGTCGGCCCGCGCCACCGAGGGGGCGCGACGCTGTATGAAACGCTCGCACCCTCAGCCGTCGGTCGTGCTGACGTCGAACACGTTGACTTGCCAAGCGGCATGATCGATGTAGAGCCCGTGGCCCATGACGTCGCCGCCGTCGCGCTCGTAGACTTCGTCCCCTACCATATCCGTGAGGCGCAGGCGCTTCCCTCGGAGTTCCGGGAACGGCAGGACGAGGCGACATTGCCCGCGGTGTTCGGAGTAATTCACAACGATGACGTACGAATGGCCGTTCTTGCCCGACCATGAGTAGGCCACGAAGCCGTTAGATCTCCCGTTGCCTTGCCAGGCCGGCGCCGGTTGAATCTGGGACCAGTCGCCGCCGCGGAACCCGTCGGTCTCCTTAAGCACAAGCAGAAGCTCGCTGTAGAAGGCATGGATTTCTTGATCGATTGGCTCGTTGGGTCCGCGACAAAGATGCGTCGGCACATGCATCCGAGCCCCCTCAAACTGACCCTGGTGGAAAAAGCGCATACCGGGCGATAGGAACGCGATCGCCGCCGCCGCCCGCTGCCGCGGCCACGGGAATGTCGAGGCCGCGCGAGGTTCATCGTGGTTCTCCAGAAACCGCACGAGCTTGTCCTGGTAGTCGAGACCCGCATTCAAATGTTCGCGGATGGGCTGGACATTGCTGGATTGCAGTCGATCGTAAAGTCTCTTGTCGTAGCAATAGTCGAAGCCCTGCTGCTGGAGCGTCCACTCCATGTCCCAGTAGACCTCGGCCATGAAGGTGAAGGCGGGATAGGCCCGGCGCACCGCAGCCGTCGCCTTCGGCCAGAACGGCTCGGCGACGATCCCCCAGGTGCGCTGGAACACCTCCGGCAGGATCAGCATCGCCATGTCGCATCGAACCCCGTCGCATTTGCCGGCGACCGCCGTCAGTTCATTCATTCGCGCGGTCTGTAGCTCGGGGGCGCCGTAGTTGAGTTGCAGCGTGTCGGGCCAACCGGGATAGTTGGGATCGCGGCCATGCGCCAGAAAGCGCGGTCCTTGATCGGTCTCGAGGCGAAGGTAATTTCCCGGCGCCCGCGCAAGCTGCTCCGCATCGCCCTGCACGTAATATTCGGGATGGGTCCTCACCCAGGGATGATCGGGAGCTGTGTGGTTCGGCACATAGTCGAGCATCAGTCGAATGCCCCGTCGCGCCAGTCTCTCGCGAAAGCGCGCCAGCGCCGTCTCGCCGCCAAGTGCATCGCTAACCGTGTAACCCCTGATCGCGAAGCCCGAGCCGCAAATATCGTCCTCTACGAGGTCGGGCAAAACGGATTTGAACTCGACGCGCCATTCCGGGTTGCCGCGCGAGACCGCGCGGCCGGCCGCGCCGGTCCGCCAGACGCTCATCAACCAAATCCAGTCGAAGCCCTGCTGGGAGAAGCCATCGATCGTGGTGTCGTCGATATCGGCGAGGGTGAGCGGCTTGCCATTATTTCGAGAGAGGCGCCGCAGCCACACGCGGGTATTGATCTGGAGAAGCGAGGGATAGCGCGGCGCGATCGTCATGGACGTCTTCCAACTGCCGCTATCGATCCTCGGATCGGCGTCGCGCTCGCGTCGGATCGTGCGCGGCTGCGCGCGCCGATCGCCGAAGTCCGCCGCGAGAAGGCGCCGAACTCACGATTTCGGTGGGGCCGCATTGGGCGCCTCTGTCGGCGCGACATTGGTTGCGTCCTCCCGCTGGCGCGGACCGAAGAGGAGCGCGATGAGCCCAGTCCAGCCGGTCTGATGCGAGGCGCCGAGGCCACGTCCGGTGTCGCCATGGAAATATTCATTGAACAGCAGACGGTCGCTGAAATTGGCGTCCTCCCACTGCCGCCTGGAGTCGCCTAGATAGGCGCGCCGTCCGGTGGGCTCCTTTGCGAAAAGCCGCTGCAGGCGACGAGTGAGCTCCAGGGCGACCCCTTCGAGCGATAGAAACGTCCCCGACCCGGTCGGGCATTCGACCTGGTAGTCGTCGCCGTAGAATTTGTGAAACCTATGGAGCGCCTCCACGATGAGATAGTTTATCGGCATCCAGATCGGGCCGCGCCAGTTCGAGTTGCCGCCATAAATGCGGGTGGTCCCCTCGCCCGGCGTGTACTGCACGCTCAGAGTCTGATCGCCTTGTCGAAACACGTAGGGGTGCTTTTCGTGGTACTTGGAGACGGATCGGATGCCGAAATCCGACAGGAACTCTGATTCATCCAGCATCCGCGACAAGACGCAGTTCAGTCGATAGCGCCGCATCAGCGAGAGCAATCGATAGCCTTGTTCATTGGGCTCGCGCCAGTTCGATACGAGTCGCGCAAGATCAGGGCGACGGCGGATGAACCAATCCAGGCGCTCGGCGAAATGGGGAAGCGCGATGGTGAAATCCTGGTGAATCACTTGAACAGCAAGCAGAGGCACGAGGCCGACGATCGACCGAATGCGCAGCATCTGGCCGGGTCGACCGGGGGTGCGCAGCACATCGTAATAGAAATTGTCTTGCTCATCCCAAAGACCGTCGTCTGTCGCGCCGCCTGTCGCATGGATGGCTTCGGCGATATAGACGAAATGCTCGAAAAACTTCGTCGCGAGGTCCTCGTAGGCATGATTTTGCGAAGAGAGTATTGCCGCGATTCGCATCATGTTAAGCGCGAAAGCGGAGACCCAGGCGGTGCCGTCCGATTGGTCGAGATAACCGCCGTTCGGCAACGGCGTTCTGAGATCGAAGAGACCGATATTGTCGAGTCCAAGAAAACCGCCTTGAAAAATATTGCGCCCGTCATGGTCCTCGCGATTGACCCACCAGGTGAAGTTCAACATCAGCTTATGAAAAACCCGCTCCAGAAACACGACGTCGCCGACACCTGACGCCGCCCGGTCGATTTCGTAGACCTGTAACGCGGCCCATGCGTGAACAGGCGGATTCACGTCGTTGAAATTCCACTCGTAGGCGGGAATCTGCCCATCGGGATGAAGCGACCGCGCCTGGGTCAGCAAGATCAACTGCGCCTTGGCGAATTGCGGGTCGATCTTTGCGAACGTCACGCATTGAAACGCGAGGTCCCAGGCGGCGAACCAGGGATATTCCCACGCATCCGGCATCGATAGGATGTCGCCCTGCGAGACAGCGCCGATGTCGCCCATCGCCAGATGACGCCAATTGGCGTTCCGCCCGCTATCGCGCTCCGGCGGCGGGGGAGGCTGCAGTTCATCGCCCTGAAGCCATCGGCGAACGTCGTAGCCGTAGAACTGCTTGCACCACAGCATTCCCGCGAACGCCTGACGCTGCACAAGTCGCTGATCGGCGTCATCGATCCCCGATTGCACCGCCGCATAGAACTCGTCCGCCTCCGCCCGCCTCGCCGCGAATGCATCGTCGAAACCGAGGGCAGGCGCTGAAGCGTCCGCTGGCCGCAGCCTCACGCGCACCGTCCGGCTCCCACCGGCTGGAATGTCGAGAATATGGTGCGCCGCGACCTTTGTCCCGCGCCGTTCGGAGTTCAGCGCCGCGGTCTCGCCATGGAGAACCGCATCGTTGACGCCGTCCTTGAAGCCCCCCGCGACGCGCGTCCCGTAGAGGCGGTTCGTGTTGGTTTCATTCTCGCAGAACAACAATTCGGCCGTCTCCTCGCAGAGCGCCTGCATCGCCGGCAGGTCCTGGTGATGAATGAGTATGGTGTGCGGGCCGGTCGCCTCGAAGCGCGGCTTCGTCGCAACAGGGACCCACGACCAGATGTTCCGCGCCCAGATTTGCGGCAGGACGTGGAGCCGCGCCGCCTCCGGCCCGCGATTGTGCGCCGTGACAAGCAGGAGAATGTCGTCGGGCGCCGCTTTCGCATATTCGATCTCGACGTCGAAATATCGATTGTCGTCAAAGACGCCGGTGTCGATCAGTTCGTATTCGCGGTTCCCGAGCCCGCGCGCCGCATTGACTGCGACAAGCTCTCCATAGGGAAAAGCGGCTTGCGGATATTTATACAGCATCTTCATGTATGCATGAGTCGGAACGCCATCGAGATAGTAGTAGAGTTCCTTGACGTCCTCGCCGTGATTGCCTTCGGCGTTGGTCAAGCCAAAGAGCCGCTCCTTGAGGATCGGATCGCAGCCGTTCCAGAGCGCGACGCTCATGCAGATCTGAAGCTTGTCGTCGGCAAAGCCGCCGAGCCCGTCTTCCCCCCAGCGATAGGCGCGGCTCCGCGCGTGATCATGGGGAAAATACTCCCAAGCCGAGCCGTCGGCGCTGTAGTCCTCGCGCACCGTTCCCCATTGACGGTCGCTGAGGTAGGGACCCCATTGGCGCCAACCGGCGCCATCGCTCGCGAGACGACGTCCCTCTTGGGTCTCGCCGACGCGCGGCTTTGGCGCAGTACACCGTTCAGTGGTCATTTGTCGACGTCCCGATACGACCGGCAGAAGGGCGATCATCGCCCGATGAAAGGTCGCGACATCGCGCCGAAAAAGCGACGCTGCCGCCGCAACCATCCGACTTGGGCCTAGGCAGGCCGCTCGGAGTATATTTGCAGAGCCTCGTCCGCGTCGAATCTTGGGCGACCCGCGGGAGTGGCTGGCGGCCGGAGACGGCTCCGATCGTCATTCGCTTCGATCGATGGGCGACAGATCGCAAACTTCTATGTTAGGGTGGTTGTCGACGATCTGGAGACGCAGTCCTTCGCCCAAACCATGGAGCGAACGCCATGTCGCTGAAAGATAAAGTCGCGATCGTTACGGGAGGCAATAGCGGGATCGGCAAGGCGATCGCGCTGGGTCTCGCCAGGGCTGGCGCCAACATCGTCATAGACTATATCGCGGACCCCGACGCGACCACGACGCTGGAACGCGACATTGTCGCGCTCGGCGACAAGGCGATCGGCGTCGACGCCGATGTCAGCCGGATCGAGGATCTGCAGAAGCTCGTCGACGCCGCGGTGGCGCAATTCGGACGCGTCGACGTCATGGTGAACAACGCCGGCGTCGAAACCCGTACGTCCGTGCTCGACACCACGGAAGCGCAGTACGAGAAGGTCCTCTCGATCAACCTCAAGAGCGCCTTTTTCGGCACGCAAATCGCCGCGAGGCAAATGCTCAAGCAGGGCGGCGGCGGGCGGATCATCAACGTCACCTCGGTCCATGAGGATTGGCCGATGCCCGGCAATACCGCCTATTGCGTCTCCAAAGGCGGCATGCGGATGCTGACGCGCACGGCCGGCGTCGAATTGGCGCCGCATGGCGTCCTGGTCGTCGGCGTCGGCCCTGGCGCCGTGGCGACCCCGATCAACCTCTCCACGATGAAGGATCCGGCGCTGATGGCGAAGCTCGACGCCGCGATCCCGCTCGGGCGCATGGCCCAGCCCGAGGAAATTGCGAATGTCGTGGTCTTTCTCGCCGGAGACGGGGCGAGCTATCTGACGGCGACGACGATTTTCGCCGATGGCGGAATCATGCAGAGCAGTCCGGGGCTTTAGCGCGGCGATGGGCGAGCGATACGACGTCATCATCATCGGCAGCGGCGCCGGCGGCGGCACGCTGGCGCATCGTTTGGCCTCGTCAGGCAAAAAGATACTCATCTTGGAGCGTGGCGACTGGCTGCCGCGCGAAGCGCGCAACTGGCGCGCCGAGGATGTGTTCGGGGCCAATCGCTATGTCTCCCCGGATACATGGCTGTTGCCCGACGGCAAACCATTCCAGCCGCAAGTTCATTACTTCGTCGGCGGCGCCACCAAGGTCTTCGGCGCCGCGCTCTATCGCCTGCGCAAGGAGGACTTCGGCGAGATCAAGCACTACGACGGCATATCGCCGGCGTGGCCGATCTCCTATGACGAGTTGGAGCCTTACTACACGCAGGCCGAGCAGCTCTATCAAGTGCACGGCGAACGCGGCGCGGATCCCACTGAGCCGCCGGCTAGCGCGCCCTATCCGGCGCCGCCAGTATCACACGAACCGCGCATCCAAAAGTTGGCGGACGACCTCGCTGCGGCCGGATATCACCCGTTCCACGCGCCTTCCGCAGTGATGCTGGACGAGGAGAATATGGCCTACAGCCGTTGCATCCGTTGCCAGACCTGCGACGGATTTCCGTGCCTCGTCCATGCCAAGTGCGACGCCGAGGTCATTGCCGTCCGCCCGGCCTTGCAACAGCCCAACGTCACATTGCTGCGCAAGGCGAAGGCGCTGAAGCTGGAGACGAATCCGACAGGGACCGCGGTCGTCGGCGTCCTCGCCGAATGGAATGGAGCGCCCGCGCGCTTCGAGGCCGATATCGTCGTCGTGTCCTGCGGCGCGGCGAATTCCGCCGCGCTGCTGCTGCGATCGGCCAATGACAAACATCCGGCGGGTCTCGCCAACGGCTCCGGCCAGGTTGGGCGAAACTACATGTTTCATAACAGCCGGGCCGTCCTCGCCCTGTCGCTGACTTCGAACGACACGATGTTTCAGAAGACGCTGGCGCTGAACGACTTCTATTTCGGAATGGAGGGTTTCCGCTACCCGATGGGCAACATCCAGATGATCGGCAAGACCCTGGGCGGCATGTATCGGGCGGAAGCGCCGCTGCTCACCGCGCTGGTGCCGGGCCGCGCCTTGGACGAGATCGCCCGCCATGCTGTCGATTTCTGGCTCACCACGGAAGATTTGCCGGAGCCGGACAATCGGGTGAGCGTCGACCGCGAGGGACGCATGACTTTGGCCTACACGCCGAACAATCAAGTCCCGATGCGCAAGCTCTACGACAAATTGCGCGCCATGCTGGGCGAGATCGGGCTGCAGCCGCAGCATTTGGTGGCCCGCGATCTCTATATGCGCAACGACATCCCGCTGGCGGGCTGCGCCCATCAGGCCGGCACCTGCCGGTTCGGGACCGATCCAGCCGTCTCGGTCCTCGACCGCGACTGCAAGGCGCATGAACTCGACAATCTCTATGTCGTCGACACTTCCTTTTTCGTCAGCATCGGCGCGGTGAATCCATCGCTCACCGCCATCGCGAATGCGCTTCGGGTCGGCGACAATCTGCGTCGGCGCCTCGGGTGAACCCGTCTCCGACCGCCAGCAGAATTACGGTCGGGTTAATCTATCTCGCCGCCGTCGTGCAAGGTTTGGCGCTGGTTACCTTCCCCGCCGCCAGTTCGATCTTCGCAAGCCCCTCAGGGTTCAACCTGTCCGGCACGCAATATGGCGCGATGTTCATTCCGCAGGTTGCGCTGGCGATCCTCGCCTCCGCGCTCGGGCCGTGGTTCGGACGGCGGCTCGGCATGCGCGGCGTCCTGCTGCTTGGGCTCGGTGGCGACGTTCTCTCCATGGCGCTGCTCGCGGCGAGCCCGCTGCTGATCGGCTCGCCCTCGGCCTTCCTTCTCCTGTGCGGGGCCACTGGCGCGCTCGGGCTCGGGTTTGGCGCGACCGTGATGGCGTTGAACACTCTGATCGAAGGTTTGTTCCCGGGTCGGGCGGACGGCGCAGTGCTGGCGTTGAATGCGCTCCTCGGGCTTGGCACCGCGCTCGCGCCGGTGCTGATAACGCTGTTCACCGCCCTCGGCGCCTGGTGGGAGCTGCCGCTGCTGATGACTTTATTCGCGGCAGCTCTTCTATTCGCGTTTGCGTCGCTGAAGGCGCCGCTGGACTCGCCGCCCGGTCCTGTCAGCGCCGACGGCGGCCTTCCCAAACGCTTCTGGCTATATGCCGCGGCGGCGCTGCTCTACGGCGTGGTCGAGACCCTCAACGGCAACTGGGCGACCGTGTATCTCTCAGCGCAACGCCACATATCCGCGCAGGATGCGTCGTTCGCCCTGACCGCCTTCTGGGTGATGACAACCGCCGGTCGCGTCACCTTCGCGTTGTTGGATCGGATGCTTCCTGCGAAATGGGTCTATGTCGCGCTGCCGGTTCTTCTCGCCGTGGTCTTCCAGTTTGTCGCCCACGTCGACAGCGCGGCGGGCGGAATCGCCGGCTTCGCGGCCGCGGGCCTTGCTTGCTCGGCCCTCTTGCCGCTCAGCATCAGTCTCAGCGGCGCCGAGTTTCCGCGTCGGGTCGCGACCATGTCCGGCGAGATGATCGCCTTCTATCAATTGGGTTACGGCGTCGCCGCCTTCGGGGTCGGCCCGCTGCGCGAGATTGGCGGCTTCGCCTATTCCACGGCGTTCTCCGCTGGCAGCGTCGTTGCGCTCATCCTTGCCGCCGCTGCGTTGGTGGTCGTCCGTCACCCAGCGCACGCCGCAACGAGCGGCTCGTCGCGACGGCCCAACAAGTCAGTTTGATGTCCCGAGACAGGGCGCAGCGCGGCACTGACATGTCGAACTCGATGTTGCGATTGCATCGTCAGAGCGGTGGCCAAAGGGCACGATCAAAAATCAGCCGCGCCGGATACCGGTTCGCGCCCGAAATCATCAGCAGGGGATTTGGCCCAATCTTCGATTCACGCTGAGCTTTCGCGACCCAGAAGATTTTCTCGCTCGGCGCGGGATCGCGGTCTCCTGCCAGACCGTTCGCCTCTGGGTCAATCACTTCGGCGCGATTATCTGGACGATGGTCACCCACGACGAGCAGGTCGGCGAATTGCTCAAGAAGCTCGACGATCTCGGTATCGCCGACAACACTATCGTCATGTATTCCACCGACAACGGCCCCGAGAACGACACTTGGCCCGACGGCGCGAACACGCCGTTCCGTGGCCAGAAGGACACCAACTGGGAAGGCGCCTGGCGTGTGCCGGCGTTCCTGCGCTGGCCGGGCAAGATCAAGGCCGGTTCGGTCTTCAATGGCATCGTCTCTCACATCGACATGTTCCCGACGCTATTGGCCGCCGCTGGCGACCCGGACGTGACCGAGAAGCTCCTCAGTGGCTGCACAGTCGGGGCCAAGACCTTCAAGGTCCATCTCGACGGCTATAATCTAATTCCTTACGTGACAGGCGCGGCGAAGGAGAGCCCGAGAAACGCGCTCATCTACTTCAGCGACGACGGCGAGGTCATGGCGGTCCGGGTCGGCGACTATAAGTTCAACTTGGCGATACAACGCGCTGAGAGGATGATGGCTTGGGCGGAGCCATTGGTGAAACTGAGGCTCCCGCTAATTTACAACCTCCGCCGCGACCCGTTCGAGCGCGCGGATTTCAACTCCAACACTTACTTCGATTGGATGGTCGATCACGTCCCGCAGCTTTACCT
Organism: uncultured Alphaproteobacteria bacterium; assembly: GCA_963813195.1. Lineage (GTDB taxonomy): Bacteria > Pseudomonadota > Alphaproteobacteria > Rhizobiales > Beijerinckiaceae > Roseiarcus. The sequence goes on from CAWEYC010000034.1 coordinate 142,362, forward strand.
GATGCAGGCGACGGTGGCGGCCCAGATCGAAAATTTCGTCAAGTAGCCGCCGCGCCAGAAGCCGGCTTCGTTCAACCTGGACGCGGTGCTGGCAATGGTGTCGAGTCACGGTGGCGGACATGCCTGAACTCGGCGGTCTCTTGCGAGGATGGCCGCCAGCGGCGCCCGGCAAGCATTGGCCGGACGTCGAACGCGTCGTCTGTTCGCCTTAACTCGCCGATTTGAGCGGATGCCCTCGGCGGACAACTCGTTCGTTGGGCGTGGAAAGGACGCCGCAATGAAGAAGGCTGCGCGCGACGAACCGGCGTCAGCACGGGGAAAGGATAAAGACGCCCCGACGTCCTTGTCGTCGAGATGAGGGCAAACGTCACAATGCTTTTGCCGATGTTGCGGGTGTTTCATGACAATGCTCGCGCCAACCTGGTGCGCGATCCGCCAGAAAGCACGCCTCAAGCAGGCGGAACCGTTGCTCCGGGGTGACTTATGAGCAGGGGCGCAAATCATGGCCGAGGCTTTTGTCTCGCGTGTGGGGCATGCTGAGTGGCCAAGAGCAGGGGCCGCTGGCGCTCCGGCTCGTTCTCCAACCTACGATGGCCGCCCTCCCGCTGATTGGATGGTTGTGGGTCACCATGTCTAACGATCACACCGATTGAGAACGACCATGGCGAAGGAACAAACGAGTGAAGCCCGAGTGGAGGGCTGAACTGGACCCCGGATTTGGGGCCAGCTGTTAAGGTGTGAAGCGTCCTGCTCTGTCGCAACCGATGGAGCGAGAAATGACGAAGTCACGCAAGAAGTTTGATGCGGCGTTCAAGGCGAAGATTGCGCTTGAGGCGCTGCGCGAGGACGCGACGGTGCCTGAGTTGGCGAAGCGGCACGACGTGCACCCGAACCAGATTTATGCCTGGAAGAAGCAGGTTCTCGACAACGTCGCGAGCCTGTTTGCGCGCGGCGCGAGCGCCTTGGGCGATGGCGAGGAGGAGCGAGAGCGAGAGGCGGCCAAGCTCTACGCCAAGATTGGCCAGCTGACGGTTGAACGGGATTTCTTGGCCAAGAGGCCCGGGCGATGAGAGCGCCCGATCGAAGAGCGATGGTCGAGCGGCCAGGCAAGGATCTTTCGGTGCGCCGCCAATGCACGCTGCTGAACTTGGCGCGCTCAGGCGTGTACCGCGCCAAGCTCGTCACTGGGGCGGACGATCTGGCCTTGATGCGGCGCATCGACGAACTGCATCTCGAACTGCCGTTCTATGGCTCGCGGCGGATGACGTTCGTACTCAACAAGGAAGGCCGTGGGGTCAACCGGAAGCGGGTGCAGCGGTTGATGCGCGTGATGGGGATCGAGGCGCTGGTTCCGCGCCCTGGCACGAGCAAAGCCGCACCCGGACACAAGATCTATCCTTATCTGCTGCGCGGCCTGGCGATTACCGAGGCGAACCACGTCTGGGCGTCCGACATCACCTACATCCCGATGGCGCGCGGCTTTCTGTATCTCGTGGCGATCATCGATTGGGCCAGCCGCGCGGTTCTGTCGTGGCGGCTGTCGAACACGATCGACAGCAGGTTTTGCGTTGAAGCGCTGGAGGAGGCTCTGCTCCGACACGGAAAGCCGCGAATATTCAACACGGATCAAGGCGCGCAGTTCACCAGCGCCGCTTTCACCGGCAAGCTTGAAGCCGCGGGCGTCGCGATTTCGATGGACGGGCGCGGCCGCTTCATGGACAACATCTTCATCGAACGGCTCTGGCGCTCGATCAAATACGAAGAAATCCATCTGAAAGCGTACGCCGATGGCCGCGAGGCGCGGGCCGGCATCAGTTCCTGGATGACTTTTTATAATTTTCGGCGCCCTCATCAGGCGATGAACAATCAGATGCCGATGGCAGTCTGGCGCGCCGGCACGGACAAAATCGAGGCGACGGAGAGAGCTGTGGATATGCCGCTTCGCTTGGACAACGCAAACGCGTTGTCCACATACCCACAGCAGAAACAGAAGCGGCAAGAAGCGGCTTGATTTTGAAGGGCAAGGGCAGGCGAGATTACACCTTAAATCCAACGACCCGTGGTCCCACGAATGGGGTCCAGTTCAGGATTCCCCGGCAGGGTCCCGGATCTCAATCCGGGGACTTAATTGCAAGGATGGGACCCCGCTGCACGAGGTGCAGTTCGTCGAGTGCAAAGTGATCTTAAAGGCGGAACGCTTCACTTCGATGAAGAATTTCCACGAGTATGCCAAACTCGTGAAGCGCGTCGCCGAGGAGAGCGACGTCGGTTGTACAGACGAGGGGGCGGAGACGCACCCCAAGATCCGCGAGGTGCCCTTCCTCGATACGGCTCGCTTTGGGTTATACAACAACGCCTTTATTCTGAGGCGGCGCGTCCAATACAAGGATGGCAACGGGCGGTCAAAATCATCGCCAGTGTTGTCGGCTTGCTCGGCGGAGCCTGTTGGCTGAGGCGGCGCGGCCGATTCTTGCGAAATGGCGATTGCCGGCGGGGCCACAATCGAGGCGAACCAGCACCGAGCGACTCGAAGCCTGATCGGCCATTTCTGGCGAGCCGGATCGGTCGGCGCGCCGCACCCGCGAAGTTATTGACCGCTCGTGAACCTGATCGGAGCGCCGAGCACCGTGACTTGCCATGCCGTTATCGCCCGAGAGGACTCTCGGCCGCAGCTTCGCCGACGGTCGCAGGGCGGGGATTGGCACCTGTTCCCTGGGCGAGAACCGTTCGCAACTCCGGCGCGACCTCAGCCAATTGAGCGAACTCGACGTGGTTGGAGGAATCCGTGGCCCTTATGTCCGTCAAGTCGATCACTGTGGCGCCGAGCGCCGCCAGCTCGTCGTTATTTTTGTCGGCGCCGACCCGCCCTTTCGCCGCCGGCAATGAGCTTCGACAGCCACAATGCTTTGTCGTCCCGCTAAAGCATGATGTAGAACGGGTTCTTAGGTTTGCCGAAGCGACGCATTTGCGAGTTGAACACATCGAGATCGACGTCCGGCGCCGCAGGGAACACGTATCCGACTTTTGATCTGCCGCAGGGCCTCGACTGTCACCCAATTCCCCATGGAGTGCGCCAGGATGTTAGCCTGATCGGCATCGCTCGCCAAGACAAGCCGGAGCGGATGCTTGAGATCATCCCGCGCCGCTGTCGCGCTGTTCGTGTCGTACGTAGTCCCTCATTCGAGCAATATCCCAGGTGTGATCGTTACCAACCGGACGGAGTTAGCTAAAGCAGATTTTCGCGTGAACAAGGACTTGCACTCGATCGCGTGCGCACCCACCACATCTGCATTTGCGTTTGATTCGGCTGCGCAATTCGAGCGAGACCTGCGCTCATTGAGTAGCCGCCTCGCGCTGCCGACGATACTCATAAGGATCTTCATCGCGCGCGGCGCAGTCCGGGAGGGCGACGTGCTCGAGATCCTGACGGGAATGCCCCTTCTATCTAGCGAGCCAGAGGACCATTTCGTTTGTTCGTCAGCTCGCGTTCCGTCGTCCGCCTGCGGAAGTACGGCCTCAGCGAAGAGGAATTCGCGTCATGAGCCAAGCGCACTTCACTCTCAACTTCCCTCTCAAACAGCCGTCGGACACCAAAGTTCTGACGGATCGGCTTTCGTCGATGGCGCCGACCTTGTTCAAGGCGGCTGACTCGATCGAGACGATCCACTACTCGCGCTTTACGCTGCTGAGCGAAAGGACCTTGCTGTTCCTCGGCGATTTCGATGGTGAGTTCGGTCCGCTCATGAGCGGCCTCGCCAAATCCGCCGGACCCGTCTTCGATGCGATCTTCAAGCACGTCGACGATCCCCCTCCCACTCCGGTCGCCGACAACGTAGACGCGTTCGTCGAATGGACGGCCGGGCATCTCGTCCATCCCTTGAGCCTCTACACCGCTTACCCCGATGTGTCCGTCAAGGAGATCAAGGCGCTCGCGTCCGCCGCAGGCGTCGTCGGTGCCGGCGAGTTGCGCCCCTTCCTTGTTATTCTCCCCACCCGATCGCGGCTCGCCTTCATCGAGATCCAATTGCTGTTGCGCGCGCGCGGCCGTGGAACCACACACGACCTTGACTTCGTCGGCACACCCCATTTCGCGCAGTTCGTGCCGTTGGAGGACAATCAGATCGGCTTCTTCACCGTCTACGACGGCTCTTTCGACAAATACATCGCCGACTTCACGAAGAACATCGGCGGCGTATTCGATCTCATCTTCAAATTCACGAAGAACCCGCCGCCTTCGCCGTGCAGGAAGCATCTTCAGGAGTTCATCGATTTCGCCGCGGGCGCCAGCCGAGCCCCGATCGCGTTCTACCAAGCCTACTCCGGCCTCAGCGTTCAGGACATCCACGCGCTGATCGCCGACAGCAAATCGCAGGAGGCCACCGATCGATAGGGAACCTCGGGGCCTGGCGCCAGCGCGCCGCGACCTCGATCGGGCGAAAGCGTCAGCAGGGACATTCGCCGTGAGCCAGAACAGCGAAGCGAACGTCGGCACAGCGTCAGCGGGGGAGGGATTCCTTCACCGGCTATTTGGGAAAGGCGGGCGTGAGGCCACGCCGTCCAAGGCGAAATCCGAGCCGGGCGCAGCCGGAACGTTGAACCTCGACGATATCCAGGGCTTCATTCTGCGCGGTTATCGGATGCCGATGGTGCGGCATTTCCTGTTGCAAGTCGGCGTGGCCGCAGAGGCGCGCAAGCTGCTCGGCCGTTTCGTCGGCGGCGACGAGTCCGACGCGCCGCAGATCACGACAGCTCGGGACTGGCATGTCGGCTTCGAGCCGGGACCGGGAGACGATCCGGCCGACCCTCCACGCCACAAGCCTGATTATTGCCTCAACATCGGCGTCACCTGGCCCGGACTGGTCGCGCTGGAACTTGAGAATCGGGTTCCGACGCTCGCCTTCAAGTCGTTCGGCGCCTTCGTCGCTGGAGCGGCGAAGCGGGCGGCACTCGTCGGCGACGTCGGACCGAGCGGCCCACAGAATTGGATCAGCGGCTTCGGGACGGGAAGCGATCACGTCCTTGTCACGCTCCACGCCATCAGTAGCGAGGCCCTGACGAGATACAGCGACCGCCTCGCCGCCCTGTTCGCACAAGGCGAAGCCTTTCGCGAAGTCTGGCGCCGCGACGGGATGGCGCTGATGGAAACGAAGAGCGGCGAGCCGGTTCCGACCACCAAGGTCCACTTCGGATACACCGACGGAATCAGCATGACCACCATTCGCGGCGGACCGGAACGATATCCGCGAGATCATCAGCAGCCTTGCGAGCCGTGGCTGTTCGTTTTGATGGACGGCGCCGAGAATTACTTCGTACCGGAGCCTCGGGAGTTCGGTATCAACGGCAGTTTCGCCGTCTTCAAGATGATCGAGACAGATGTGGTCGGCTTTGAGAATTTCCTGCAAGCGAACAAGGGGACGATCGATCCCGAACTTCTCGCCGCCAAGATGTGCGGGCGCTGGCGCAACGGCGTTCCGCTCGAATTGTCGCCGGACACCGACAGTCCGCCGGGTGGGATCGCACCCGAGCGGATGAACGACTTCGATTACGTGAACGCGGATGGATCGGGCGATCCCAGGGGGTTGCGTTGTCCCGTCGGCGCGCACATGCGTCGCATCAATCCGAGAGGACAGGCTGTCGCCGGTCAGGGCCAGAATGGCGGCAGCAACAACACGCATCGCGTCGTCCGCCGCGGGATGCCTTATGGACCGGCGTTCGATCCGTCGCAACCGCACGATGGAGTCGAGCGCGGGCTTCTCGGCTATTTCATCAATTCCAACATCGAAAACCAATACGAATTCGTGCTGAGCCAATGGGTCAATGACGCTGCGTTCGCGGGCGCCGTCCGGCTCAACCCCAAATCGAAGGACCCGATGATCGGAACCCAAGATCCGAGCGACAGCATTTTCGTCATTCCGCAGGCGAACCGCGCGCCAATCACGATCACGGGGCTCAGGAGCTTCACGACGACGAAAGCCGCCGCCTATTGTTTTCTGCCGAGCGTCACCGCCATCCGGTTTATCGCCGGCCTCTCGTGAGGCGAGTTCCCCATGCTGCCTATCACCCGATGGTTCGGGGTGACCTTTAGCGACCACGATCGAAGCCTCGAAGCGGAAAGCGTCTGCGTCGAACAGATCGTCGAGAAGGTTCTCCTGATGCAGGCGAAGGCCGCCGCCGGTCAACATCGGCCGCTCGCTCGCGGCACGCATGCGAAAGGCGTCATCGCGAAGGCCAAGTTCGAAGTATTCGACGTCGCCGCGGGACGCGACTCCGCGCTCGCGGCCCGGCTCGCCAAGGGCATATTCGCCAGCCCCGGCGTCTATCCCGCGACGGTTCGCTTCGCGAACGCTGACTCTTACGTAAATTCCGACTTCAAGGCGGACGTGCGCTCACTGTCCTTCTCCGTCGACCTAAATGGCGGCGGCGCCAAGGCCGGAATTCGGCGACAGGATTTCTCGATGCAGAACGCAGCGGCGCTACCGCTCAACGACGCCCCGGCGTTTCTCGCGACCATGAAGTTTCTCACCGCGCCGAATCGAGCCAAAGGCCTTTGGGCGCTTTCGTCCGGCGACCGGCTGAGAGTCCTGAGAGCGCTCGCACTCGCCGAGCTTCAGGCGCGACAGCCTGTGAGGGCCTATCAACAACTTCGCTATTGGAGCACGGTTCCGTTTCGCCACGGCGCAACTGACATCGTCAAGCAATCAGCCATGCCCTCCGCGAACAATCTCGCGCTTCCCTTGAAGAAAAACAATTCGGACGGCTTGCAGAACGAGTTGGCGCGTCACATCGAGGAAGACGACACTATGAGCAGCTTCGACTTCGGGCTCCAATTGCTGGACGTCGGAAGGATGAGGTACTGGGGCAAACATTATGATGCGAGCTTCTGGATTGAAAACGCAAGCGTCGAATGGAAGGAAGCGCAAGCCCCGTTTCACAGGGTGGCGCGCCTTACGCTCGCGCCGAGGTCGCGCATTTCCGGGTCAAGCGAAGCCGTAAATTTTGACGTGACTCGCAATGCGTCACCAGAAAGCGCGCCGGTCGGCAGCATCAATCGCGCGCGATGGGCGGGAGAAGTGGCTAGCCGACGGGCCAGAAGCACACGCTAGCTGACGCCGAAAGACGATCCCAGGCGGTGAAGCCAAATACACGCCGCACGAAAAAAGGAATGGTGGAGCCCCATTCATCGCTCTCGATTCTTGAGCGACGCTTAACGTCCTTTGCGTTCTTCAAGCTCAAGCCGCATCCGCGCTTTCGTCACCAAGCGAAAAATCTCCGGCGGAACCGTCAACAACAAGGGCCGCGACGCACGGGACACCATGCTCGGGCTCGCTAAAACCTGTATGAAGCTCAAAGTGTCCTTTTTCGAATACATCGGCGCACGCCTCGGAGTCGCAGGACCAACAATCCCACCCCCTCGTCGACCTCATCCAAACCGGACACGCTTGAAGCCTGCCCGCATCGCCCGGAAATCTGCCCCGATTACCAAAATCGCAAAATCGGCAAAATCGCACAGAGACACTGATCGGAAATACGACCAGGGTAACCGATGGGTAACTCTTCCGGGTGGGCCAGAGTAACTCGGCGCGAATCTGGATAACGCGGGCGAACGCGGTCTCGCGGCGACCTGAAGCTGAGAAACCTCACTTTGGGGGCGGCGCCCCTTGTGACTGTCGACGTCTCGGCATCAGCTCAGAGGCGCTTCGAGGCCGGCAGCTCACGCACGCGAGCCGGCGGCGGCAGAGGCCGTTCGGCGATCCGCATTGGGACGTCGGCGAGGAGGTTGCTTGGAATGGCGACCTCAGCCACCCGAACTCACATTCGCTTCGACTTTCCGAAGCCCAATCCGCCCCGCTTGCTATCAGGCGATCGCGACCACGATGCGCCCACGCACCTGGCCAGCGAGAATCTGCTCCCCGATCTCGAACGTCTGATCGAAAGGAACGGTGCGGGTCATGCTGGCGAGCGTGGCGCGGTCGAGATCGCTCGCCAATCTCGCCCAGGCTTCGAGTTCGCAACGGCATCGGGCAATTGACGCTGTCGATGCCGATCAGCCGCGCGCCGCGCAGGATGAACGGCGCGACGCTCATCGGCAGGTCCATACCGCCCGCGAGCCCGCAGGCCGTGACGGCGCCGCCGTAGCGCGTCTGCGCGAGCACATTGGCCAGCGTATGCGTGCCGACGCTGTCGACGCCGGCCGCCCAGCGTTCCTTGCCGAGCGGCTTGCCGGGCTGGGACAGCGACGCGCGGTCGATGACCTCAACGGCGCCCAATTGTGTGAGATAGCCGGCCTGTTCGGGGCGGCCGGTCGATGCGATGACGCTCCAGCCGGCCTTGGCGAGCAGCGCGATCGCCACCGAGCCGACACCGCCCGCCGCGCCGGTGACCACGACCGGCCCCATCGACGGTGTCATCCGCTGTCTTTCGAGCGCGAGAACAGAGAGCATCGCGGTATAGCCGGCGGTGCCGATCGCCATTGCCTCGGCGCGCGTCATACCTTGAGGCAGTTTGACCAGCCAATCGCCTTTCACGCGCGCCTTTCCTGCGTAGCCGCCAAAGTGCGTTTCGCTTAGGCCGTAGCCATTGAGCACGACCTCGTCGCCAGCGCGAATGTCGGGATGTTCGGAGGTCTCGACGATCCCGGCGAGATCGATGCCGAGCACCATGGGAAACCGACGGATGATCGCCGACTTCCCAGAGAGCGCGAGGCCGTCCTTGTAGTTGACGGTCGAGTGGGTGACGCGGACCGTCACATCGCCTTCCATCAAATCCGCCTCGACCATCTCGACGAAACGAACAGATTGGCCCGCTTCCGTTTTGTCGGCGCGTATGGCTCGAAACGACATGGAGAATCTCCTAGAGAAGCCTGGCCATCGCGAACAGACCGACGCGAGCCATGCTCTATGCAATCCCAACCGAAATTAGCCCCGGCGCGGCGGAGATTGTCTTCTCCGACGGCTTTTTGCAAGACGGCGAGCGCTTCCTCGCCTATGTCGAGCAATTCCTCGTTCCGAGCAGGGCGACGTCGTTATGCTTGACCATCTCTGATCCGACCGAGCGCCTTCGCCAAGTTCAAAGCCCTTCTGCGAAAAGCAACCATTGGAAAAATCGACGCCGTCTCCGACGCCATCGCTCATCTTCCTGACACTTCGGCGTCAACATTCGAAGCGGAGTCGGCTGTTCGGATGTGCGGGGATAGGTTTCAGGACGTCGCGGGAAGTTGCAACCTATTGCAAATCATGCAAAGCGCCGTTGGCGTCAAACAGCGATCGAGTAGGAGCACACATGGCCGCGGCACGCAAAAAGAAACCACCCGTCCGACGGGCGTGGTCCAAAGACGATGTTCGCTTACTTAAGGGTATGGCCCGCAAAGAGCCACTCGCAAGGATCGCGAGGGCTCTCAAACGTACCGAAGGCGCCACGCGACAGAAGGCGACAAACATTGGGGTCTCGCTTCGGATGACGCCGAGGAAACGAGCAGCTACAAAGAAACGTTGACCGTCCGGCTGCGAAGACATTCGCCGTTTGAGCAGACCCTTCGCGCGGTTAGCATCGGGGTCTGCTCAAAAGTGCGGCGCTAGTCCAACAGTTCACGACCGGATCATAATTTACGCTGTCGCGCTGATGGCAGGACGACGCTGGATCCAAGGACGGGCTTGCTCGACCTGCGCCGCAAGCCGCAGGACCGTGGCATCGTCGCCGTACCGTCCGACAAGTTGCACCCCGATCGGTACGTCCTGATCGGTCCAGGCGGCTGGGATCGAGAGGGCTGGAAGACCAGAGATGTTGAATGCGAACATGAAGGCGGCGTCGGTCCATTTGGCGTTATAACGGTCGACGTCGGGATCATTCATATCCCAGTAACCAACAGGGCGCGGCGGCTGCGTCAGAGTGGGGGTGAGGAATACGTCGTAGGGATGAAGTTCGACCTGGATCTGTTGATTGGCCTTGCGCATCGCGTTGATGCTGGCCGCATGTTCGGTGGCCGTGAGCGCGCGCCCCCGCTCGAGTTGGGCCCAATTGAACGGGACAAGGTCGGATTCCCGAACTGGCCTTCCGACAACCTTCGCCAACTGCTCAAAATCCAAAACAGTCTGTACAGCGTTCATTTCATTGTAGCTGTACCAAGGCGCTTCAAGATCAGTCGAGAACGGGTGCTCCTCGACTATGTGCCCCAGTTGCTCCAGCAAAGCTGCGGTTGACTTCACGGCGGCCTCGACCTCGGGCGCGAAGGCCGGCCCCCAGGGCGTCGTGAGCGTGAATCCGACCCTCAGCTGTTTCGGGCCATCCGCGAGCGCCGCCAGCCAGCTTCGAGCCGGCATAGGCAGCGTATATGGGTCGCCTGGCAGGTTGCCGGCAGTGGCGTCCAGAAAGGCGGCCGTGTCGCGCACGGTTCGGGTCAGGGCAAATAAGCTGACGCTGCCGAACCAGATGTCGACATCGTCCGGGCCATAAGTGATGCGGCCCCGCGACGGTTTGAGCCCGACGAGCCCGCAGCAGGACGCCGGCACACGGATCGAACCGCCGCCATCAGTGCCTTCGGCCATCGGCAACATGCGGGACGCAACCGCCGCAGCGGCGCCCCCGCTCGAGCCCCCCGGCGTCACGGTCGGGTTCCAAGGGTTCAATGTCGGACCATGATAGCGAGGCTCGGTCGCAATGCACCAGCCGTTTTCCGGAACGTTGGTGCGCCCCAGAATGTTGAGGCCGGACGCTTTGATCTTCCGCACCATTTCGGAATCGGACGCACTGACGTAGTCCTTGCGATACTCGAGTCCCGCCGTCATGCGCAGCCCCTCGCAGGCGGACGCAATATCCTTCAGCAAGTAGGGAACGCCCGCGAACGGCCCGTCAGCGGAGGCCTGGGCGGCTCGCTTCCGAGCCTGATCGAACGACCGGATCACGACCGCATTCAGGCTTGGGTCGAGTTGTTCGATCAGGCCGATCGCGACCTCGGTCAATTCCGTCGGCGTGACCTCTTTGTTGCGCACGAGATCAGCGAGGCCCAGGGCGTCGCTTTCTACGTATGTCCGGACAAGGTCGGAGGTTATGGTCGTCATGGCGTTCCTAAATCCTCTATTCGCAACGACCCGCCTTGGAGCTCTCCGATCAAGCCTGGGTTGGGTCTCATAAGTCTACCGAGAAAAATGACCGGCTCGTGCGACCGATGCTGCCAGCCAGAGCCGCATGCACCTCGGTCAAGGTCGGCAGCGCGGCCTGCGCCCCGTACCCCTCAGTCGACAGAGCGGCGGCCCGATTGGCGAAGCGCAAGGCCTCGGACCAGTCGAGCCGCTGAGCTAGCCTCGCGTGGAGGCAGGCGGCGGCGAAGCAATCTCCCGCGCCGGTGGTGTCAAGCACACCCGCGCTGAAGCCCGCGGCGCCGACTGACTGCTCTCCGGTCTCGACCCGAGCTCCATTTTCGCCAAGGGTGGTGATCACAGTCGGCACAAGCGCCGTCAGTCTTCCGCCCAGTTGCGTATCGAGAACAGGGCGTGACTCGCTATTGCAGAACAGGAAGTCGAAACCGTCGATCGCTATCGCGAGATCGGCCGGCTCGGATGGGCAATCGGCCCTTTCGACATCGAGCGACGTGGTTGCGCCGCGGGCGCGCGCCATTTCGACGACCCGCCTGCAGAGCGCCGGGTCGGCCGCCGAGGTCAGGTGGAAATGCGTCATTTCTTGGCAGACTTGGTCGGTCAGATCCTCTGCGCTTGGCCGGTAGGCTTCCGTCATCAGCTTGACCAGCGACTTCTCGCCTTCCGGCGTGATCAAGCCGATGCAACTGAACGTCCGCACGCCAACAAGGTGTGACACGAAGGCGGTATCGACACCTGCTTGTCCAAGCCCATCAAGCGCGAAGGCCGCCTCGTCGTCATCGCCGACCCGTCCGAGAATGCGCACGCTCCCGCCGAGCCTTGATAGCGCTACCGAGAAGTTGCCGGCCATTCCGCCCGGCACGCGCAGCAACGAATTGCCGTTGACCTTGCCGTCGCGTGTGGGCAGGCGATCCACCCCGATCAGAATATCGACGTCGATGTCCCCGATGCACAGAAAGCGAGGTGAGAGGGTCTTAGGATCGATCATGGCTCGATCTCACGATCGCGGGGCAGGGCGGTCCAGCGCATAGACGGCAACTCGTGCGTCTTGCCATCGAGGGTTACGCGCCCCGGCTCGATCGCATACGCTTCCAGGGCTTCTCCCGTGGTCTCCACCACGGCCGCGCCGTTAGCTTCGTCGATCGAGAACGTCAGGCTGGCCTTGTCCCGCTTGAGCCACCATTCCGCGAAGGCCGCCAATGTCATGTTGGGAACGCCGAGGCGGCCGACGGCTTCGAACAGTTCCGGCAAAACCGCGTGCGCCAGGCGGCCGAGCGCTTCGGGGTGCCCGTAAAGGTGGGCGGGCCTTCTTAGAGCGACTTGGCGTTGGAGAGCCGAGAGATAGTGGTGCAGCACGGCGGCGCCGGTCGGCGGACTGAGACCAGCGTCCTCCTGGCATATCCCGTATCGTTCGGGGGAAAACGGATGCACGGGGATCTGCAAGACCCCTGCTTGCGTGAAGAAGGGAAGCGAGTCGAAGTCGAGCCCAAAATCGGACGAGTAGACATGACCGAGATCCGCCATGGCTTGGTCGAGTGCAGGATTCCACAGCCCGCGCGGGGCGACATAGCCGGTCGTGCGCACGCCAAGTTGCTGTTCGACCCACGCCATTCCGCCAAGGAGATTGGTTTTGTTCTCGTCGATGTCGTCGAAAAGATCGTGGATGTCGGCATGATGCGCGATTTCGTGAGTCCGGAGCCAATCACGCGACAATTCGCCGGGATGCGCCTGGCAAAGCGTCGCGTTGAAGTAGAAGGAGCCTTGGATGTCATGGGCTGCGGCTACGTCTGCGACCGTCCGGCAATTGCCGCCGAACAGGCCGTCGACGTCGACGCGGAAGAGGAACACGGACCGGGCTGCGTCGGGGTAGCGGGCGAGACGGATGAACGGAAGCCTCAACTTGGCGAAGGCCTGCTGGAGCATCCAGGTCATCGTATCCGCGACTTCGGCCTTATCGACGGTCGCGACCCGCTCCGTGACGTTAGAGACAGCGGTGAAAGCCCGAAGGCAGTCGCCGACGGCCGCGAGGTGCTGTGCGAGCGGCAAGCCGGTGAAGATGAGCCACCCTCTGCCGTGCGATCGTGTCAAAACCGCTGGGCGCACGTCGGCCAGACGACCGTTCCTCGCCTTGCGGTTTTCGTGCACACGGATTTCGCCTTCGCCACACCCGTCGAAGATGCGCGCCAGACAGGGCATCGTTGCCTCGCCGTCACGGGCGGGCGGCCGAAAACGCGTCAGGGTGGCAATGGCGCTCGGGCCAAGCAGCGCATCAACTCTTGGCGCGCCCGTGATCACCGCGACGCCGCCGCGATCGACGAAAGCGTCGCACCAGGACGGCAGGGCGCCATCGAAGATAGTGATCGGCTGGCCTGGGCCGTCCACCCGGCTCCAGGGCAGCCTGTCCTGTCGCAGCACTCGCGCCCACCCGTCGGCCGCATCGCCCTCCGCATAAAGGCCCAGCCTGAACTCACGCGCCACGTTCAAACCTCGGCCCGCCGAAGGCCCGTGACGTAACCGACAAGAGTAGGTCCGTCGAGATTCGCGACCGGCTCGTCCGCGACCTTGCGGCCGAGCCGGAGCACTACGACTCGGTCGCAGACTTCCAGCACCTGTTCCATATTGTGGCTAATGAGCACGACTGCGATTCCCTGCTCTCGCAGGCGCGCGATCAGGTCGAGAACATGCCGCGTCTGGCGGACGCCAAGGGCCGCGGTCGGCTCGTCGAGGAACACGATTTTTCGCCTCCAGCCCACCGCGCGTCCGATCGCTACGCACTGGCGTTGTCCGCCGGATAGGTCGGAAATTCGTTGCCGAACCGATACCGCGCCACCCATCCCGACCTGATCGAGAATCACGCGGGCTCCGGCGCGCATAGCCCGCTTATCGAGCCAGCCGATCTGCTTCAAAACGGGCAGCCCCGAGCGAATTTCGCGATTGAGGTAGAGGTTTTGGGCGACGTCGCCGTGCATCACCAGGGAGAGGTCCTGATGCACCACCTCGATTCCAAGCTCCGCGGCGCGCTTGGGGCCGCCATTCCCCATGACGATCCCGCTCACCGCAACTTCGCCCTCGTCCGGGGGATAGACGCCGGCGATGCAACGGACCAGCGTCGATTTCCCAGCGCCGTTGTCGCCAACGAGCCCGACCACCTCACCCGGCCAGACCGCGACGTCGATGCTCTCGAGCGCCCGCAAGCCTCCAAAAGTCTTGCCGAGTCCGGTGACGCTCAGCAGCGGTTTATCTGTCTTTTTCTGCGTCACGGCGCTCACTCCGTCGCCTGCCTTTGACTTACCGCTACGGCGATCACGATGATAATGCCTTGGACGACGATCTGCTGCTGAACGGTTGCGCCCATCAGCACGAGCCCGTTCACGATCATCGCCATCAGAAGCGAGCCGAGCAGCGCGCCAAGTATGCTGCCTTGACCGCCGAACAGGCTCGTGCCGCCGATCACGACGCCGGCCAGCACAGTCAAGAGATCGCTGGAGCCGAGCGTGTAGACGGCGCCTTGCACTTCGCCCGCGTAAAGCATCCCCGCGAGAGCGGCGGTGCAGGAGGAGATCACCATCACGCCGACGCGTACGCGGCGCGTGTTGACGCCAAGCGCTCGCGCGCTTGCCCGATTGCTGCCGGTCGCCATCACGCGCCAGCCAAAAGCCAGATTGCGATAGGCGATCTGGGCGATGACGCAACCGACGACGAGCCAGACCACTGCATCCGAGAGTGGCCCGATTGTCCCCGATCCGAACAGAGTGTTGTAGGTCTCGTTCGTGATCGGCACGTCCTGCAATTGCGTAGACAACTGCGCAACGCCGCTGAACAGCTGCATGGTCCCGAGCGTGATGAGGAATGACGGCACGCGCAAGCCTACGATCAGCAGGCCATTGAGCAAGCCTGCTCCGAGCCCCGTCAAAATCCCAAACGCGATACCAGCCGGCAGGCCGAAATGGCGGAGCCCAAGCGCCGTAAACAGGGCCGACATGGCCACGACGGCGCCGATCGACAGATCGATCTCGCCCGCCGTAAGTACGAAGACGGCGCCGAAAGCCATCAGAGCGATCGGCGTCACCTGGGACACTATCGATGTAGCGTTCTGCGTCGTCAGGAAGCCCTTGTCGCCCACCGTGATGGCAAAGAAGGCGAAAACGAGAACGAAGCCGAGATAGACCGTGAGGTCGGTCCAGCGGAATAGATGCCGCTCGGTCAGGCCGGTCTTGGGAGCTAAAGGCGGTGTCTCGGCGGTCCTGGTAGGGTTGTCGGTCATCGTGTGATCATGCGAGGTTAGCGGAGCGGGCCGGCCGTCTGCCCGCTCCCGTCCTTGAGATTATTTGCCAAGCGCCTTTGTAACTTCCGGCGGCGGCGCGGCATGATAGCTTTGCGCGTAGGCCTCGAGCACGTTGGCTTTCGTCACCGGGATTGCTGGGACTTGTATATAGGCGGGAGCAGCTTTGCCGATCAGCGAATAGCCGATCTCGGCGACAAGCGATTTCCCGATGGAGTAGGGATCGTCGACCGTGAGCGCCTTGACGGCGCCTCCTTGAACAAGCGACACAGCAACCGTGTTCGAGAGATCCATCGTGGCGACGGCGATATCCGTGCGGTGGGCTGCGCGGATGGCCTGAAGCACTCCTGCCGCCGGCTCGGACCAAGGCGCATAGATCGCTTTCAGCTTCGGATGCTGAAGGATCATGGCGCTGGCGATTTGGAAGGCGCGCTGTGGATCGGAAAAGCCCTGGGTCGCGGTGATCTTGATTTTGGGGAACTCCTTCTCGATCGTTGTTCGGAAGGCGGCGTCGCGCTGGTTGACCACGTAGGCGTTGGCGTCGAAGTAGAGAAAGCCGATCTCCCCTTCCTGCCCAATCGCCTTGGCGAGGCTCTGGGCGGTCTTTTGCCCCATGCCGAACAGGTCGTCGCCGACGAGGCCGACGTAATCCTTGCCCTGTTGGAATCCGGACGGCATGTTGCTTATCAGCGCGAGCTCGACGCCAGCAGCCGACGCCTTCAACAGCGCGGACCGAAGTTCGTCTGGATTGACGGGCCAGACCACAATGCCCGACGGCTTCTTTGCCAGCAGCGTCTCGACCGAATGCGCTTGGTCGGAGGCGCTGTAATTCGAGTTGCTCAGGCCGGCGACCTCGATTCCGAGCGTCTTGAGCTCATCCTGTGCGCCGAGCGTGACGGCATTGGCCCAGTCGGAACTCGTCTGGAACAGCAGCGCCACCGAGTAGTGCCCCGCGCGGAGCTTCTTGACCTCGTCGTCTGTGAACTTCAAGACGCTCGCGGGCTCGCCGGTCGCGCCGTTGGGTCCAACCGTACTCGTCACCTCGCCCTTCAGAGCGAACTCTCCACCGACCATCTTGTTGTCGGCCGCGTAGCCCATGCTGGACGAACCGGCGCTAACCGTTCCGCCCAACAAGAGAGATAGCAACGCGAACCTCATCCGTGCGCGCCGAAGCGGGGTCGGGCTATGCGGCTTCATCTAGACTTCTCCAAGTAGCGTTCAATCAACGGATCGTATTGCCTTCTACTTCCCAGGCTCGACGCGCGCGGTTCTGTTCAGGCGGATCGCCTTCCGCCGGCGAGCCATGTCGCCAGATTGACCCAGAGCGGTCCGTAGCCGGCCCAGTTCACGAAAGCGGGCGGTCCCCAATGGGGCCCGCAATCCGAGGAAAACACAGCGCTGCGCCCCCGACCCGGCTCGCGCACGGCGATGAACGGATCATCGCCGAAGCGCGCCAAAACTGTCGCATCAGGGCGCGCCGTTGAACGATTGTAGCCGAGGAAGTGGGGCCAATTCGACAGACCCGCCAGAATGGGGTGCGCGGGGTCGACGATGGTCGGCGTGACGCCTTGCGGCTGCTCGTTCCGATCGTCGGAGGCGAACAACTCGATCGGCAGCACCTCTTCGACGGCGCTGCCCTTGTAGTTGCCCTTCGCCTGAATGCCTTGGAACGTCAGATAGCCGCCCACCATCAAGAGGCCGCCGCCGCTCAGCACGAAATCCCGGATGAGATCCAGGCGGTTCGACGAACGCTCCGATCGGATCGCCACGCGGTCAGGCAGCAGGAGTGTGTTCGCCCCAATGTCGCTCAGGATCACCACTTCGAATTTATTGATTTCCTCCCGCGTATCGGGAAAGGAGTTCATCGCGACGTGGTTTGGCTGATAGGTGACATGCGCCCCGCCGGCCCGCAGGGCTGCGATCATCTCGGCGCCGCCCTCGTGATAAGACGACAAATCGAAGGAGTCGAAACCTTTCACGTGAACGCTGTGGGTCATCCATGACTCGCCCGCGAAAAGTACATTTATGGGATTCGACATTGATCAAGCTGCTCCAGGGCTCCGGGATTTCTACGGAGCTGAATCTACAATCAGCCGTTTTATCGTTAGCTAATCGATTTTTTCCTCTAGCTAATCGATTTAGTGGTGCAGCCAATCGATTTTGTCAAGCAATTAGCGAGATGCGCCTTCCAGTTTTGAGTCCGGTCGCGGCGCCGGCACGCACCACGCATTTGGCTGTTGCTCGGGCAGGCGGGCAACGCCGTCCGGCGGTGAATGATTGTGGGCTCGGTGTTCCGGCCGAGTTCGATCGTCGTCGCGCTATTGGACCGCGCCGACCGGGCTCATCATGGAGGCGCTTAGGCCCCGGTCGCCTTGGCGATGAGGGTCATGAGCTTCGCCGAGTGCGGGCGACGGCGGTCATCAGCATTTCGACGCGGGCCGGATCGACTGGATTCCACCAAAGTCCGTCGCGCTTCAGCCACTGACCGACGATCGCCCCATCTGCGACACGAAAAAGATCGGGTACCTGGTCCGCCGAGAGGCCCGAGCCGACGACGACTGGTAGATTGCTGCCGGCCTTGACGTCCTCCACCTCGCGCGGCTGGGTCGGCGAGCCCGTGCGGGCTCCGGTCGCGATCAGCACGTCCGCGTCGAACCATTCGGCATCCGTCGCCTGCTCGGAAATGCTCCGGTCCGCGGTGATCGCGTGGGCGCCGAATTTCACGTGCACATCGGCGAAGATGTAGACGTCCTCCGCCCGGATCGCCGAGCGATAGCGCATTGCCGCCGGCGCGGGCCCATTGAGGAACCCTTCGTTGGCGACGTAGGCGTTGACCCACTGATTGGCCCGCACCCAGCGTGCGCCTACCGCCTTGGCGACGCCGAGCGCCGGAATGACCGCGTTTGCGACGCAGGTGATGCCTATCGGCGTGTCGACCGCGCCGCGAACCTCCAGGCAGGCCGCCGTCAGGCTCGCGATCGTCGAAGGGCCGACGTCCTCCGGGCGGGCGAACGGCATGTCGCTCGCGTTTTCGACGATAATTCCGTCAACTCCGCCTTCAGCCAAACTGCGAGCGTCGCGGACAGCGGCCGCGTAGATCTGGCTCATAGGCCGGCCGTCGTAGCGCGGCGCCCCCGGAAGCGCGTGCAGGTGAATGACGCCGATGATTGGCTTCTTGACCGGAAACAGCGCTTCAAGAGCGTTGGGCTTTATCGGCAGAACCTGGGGCTTGGTCATGGATTGCTCATATGTTGATCAGAAACGCGCTCGAAAGCGACGCGGGTGGGATTGGACTGCTGGGCGCCGCGCTCGCCGCAGCTCAGCTGCCACAACGGCGTCGGGAAATCGACCATCAAAGTTCTCGCACGCGCCGGCGGGCGCTGGGGCCGGAAGAGGGGACGTGATCGCGCCATGAACGGCGCGGCGAGACGGCGATTTCGACATCCCCTGACTGAGGCCGCAGGTGGCGGAGGGACGGGAAAGGGGGCTATAGTCGCGTGTTGGAAGAAACGACTTGGGTGTCCGCCGAGTCGCGTTGATTGGTTGATTGAAAGGGGAGGGCGAACGATGGCGCCTTTGCTTATATTGGCGACACTCGCCTTGCCGATGATTAATATCCCAAGCAATTGCCGAGCTGAAGAAGCGGCAATTCCGCCGGGTCCCGGGCATCAGAACATCTACACGAGTTGCGTGAGCGGTGAGCAGGCCGCGCACGAGGCGCTTCTGAAAAGGTGGGCGAGCTTGCCAGCCGCCGTGCGACATACATGCGCTGAAATGGGGCGCTTGGTCGGCAGCTACGTCGAGATGGAAGTCTGCGCCGATATAGACACCGGGAATTTGGCCGCCAATTCGCAACAGGAGCCGGCGCCGCGTCGGAAAGCTCATTAGCACGGCGTTGGCCTTCCCGGGCGCGTGCTCCCCATCGATGTCGGTCGAACCGTTCGGTCTCTCCGTCAATTTCGCCGCGCGCCTTCACTGCGACAGACGCGCACGCGGCGCGGCGAGGCGTATCGAGAGCCCATCGGGCTTCCAGTCGCGTGAAATCTCGCCGCCGAACTGGCCGCGCACGGTGGTGCGGGTAAGGAGACCGCCAAACCCTTCAACGTCGCCCGGATTTACGACCGACGGACCCCCGCGCTCCGTCCAGGCCAGGACAAAATTGTCGCGCTCCTCCGAACACTGGATCTCGATCACCCCGGTCGGAAAGGAGAGAGCGCCGTATTTGGCGGCGTTCGTCGCAAATTCATGCAGCAGCAACGCGAGACCTGTGACCGCTGAGGTGGACAGCGGGATATCGGGCCCGCTTATTGTAGCGCGACTCATCCCTCCCTCGGCGGAGCCGTCGTAGGGGAATAGGATTGTTCGGATGAGAGCGTGGAGCGTCGTGGGTCGGTCCGGCCTCCCTCCGCCATCGATTGCGCCGCTCGAGAGGGTCAGGGCATGCGCCCGCGCCAGCGCCGCCAGCCTCTCGCTGACGGACAACGCCAAGTCTCTCGGCGTATTCGCGGAGCGAGCGATCAGAGACACGATGCTGTTCGAGACGGCGAAGAGATTTTTGACTCGATGATCCATCTCGCGCAGAAGAAGGTCCCGCTGTTCCTGCGCCCGTTTGCTCTCGGTGATGTCGCGTGCGATCTTCGAGGCCCCGAGAATTCTCCCGTGCGGATCCTTGATCGGCGAGACGGTCAGGGAGACATCGACGAGGCTGCCGTCCTTACGTTGTCGAATGGTCTCGTAATGGTCGATGTGTTCGCCCCGCCGGATGCGCTCCAGAATCACGGGCTCCTCGTCTTGCCGATCAGGGGGTAGGAGCATCGTCCCCGGCCTGCCGATCGCCTCCTCCGCGGTGTAGCCGAACAGGCGCTGCGCACCCTGGTTCCAACTCGTGATGATGCCCCAGAGGTCCTTGGACAGTATGGCGGCCTCGGAGGATTCGACGATTGCGGCATAATGTTGGGCGGCGTGCTCTGCTTGACGCGGCGCAAGGAGATCGACCAATACATTGACCGTCCCGGTCAAATCGCCGGAGACATCGAACATCGGGGCGGCATAGGCGAGGAAGGGCACTCGCGAGCCGTCCGGTCGCTCGACGACCGCCTCCATGCCGCGGACGGCGCGCTTCTCCTTCAGTGCAATGGCAGACGCGCATTCGTGACGCGCCAGGAACGACCCGTCCGGCCAAAACAGCTTCCAGGAGCCGCAGAACTCGGTTCTGCCCAGCTCGGGCTGGAAACCCCAGAGGTCAACCGCGGCCTCATTGTAGTAAATTATTCGGCCCGCGGCGTCGGTCCGATAGATGGCGGCCGGGAGGGCGCGCAGCAATTCGTCCGAACTCTCTGCCGTCCTCTAGCAGAATGGTTGCACCCCTACCTCGATCGCTCATCGACTGGGTCTCGGCGAATGGTTGGCCCTCGTAGTCGCCGGATCATAGGGCCGCTCCACCACCCCTGCGGCCAAGCCCAATATATAGTGGGACGTGCGGGTCGAGCAAGACGGAAGCCCGGACCGAAAGGGCGCCAAGCGGTGCCGGGGCGTGACCAACACGCCGACGAAAAGCTGCGCGGACGAGAAGAGACAGCTACGCGTTGTCAGGCGACTGGTTTCCGGCGTGATTTCGGATCCTCCAACGGCGCCGCGGCGCCGCGAAATCCTTCCCAAGGGTCGCGCGCCAGCGAAGCCAGACGTGTAGGCGTGTTCATGACCGTAAAATACGCCGGTCCGATCGCCGAATTCAACTCGTTCCACGCGAGCGGCATGGAGACAGCCGCGCCCGCTCGAGCGCGGGTGGAATATGGGGCGACGGCCGTCGAGCCGCGCTGGTTCCGGAGATAGTCGACGAGAATTCGGCCGCGCCGCTTCGACTTCGTGATCGTCGCTACGAACCGCTCCGGACTGTCCGCCGCCATCGCGTCTGCGATCGCTTTGGTGAACTCTTTCACTGCCGGCCACCCCGCCTTGGGCTCCAAGGGCGCGACCACATGCAATCCCTTGCCCCCCGACGTTTTCACGAACGCGGTCAGACCCGCGTCTTTCAGTCGTCGCCGCGTTTCCTCCGCGGCCGCAATGACCGAATCCCAGGGCACGCTCTCATCGGGATCGAGATCCATTATGATCGTGTCCGGCCGCTCCCAGTCGGCCACCGTCGACCCCCACGGATGGATTTCAAGGACTGCCGACTGCACCAATCCGACCAGACCGTCGAAATCATTGATGCTGATCAGCGGCTCTTCCGACGGCGCCTTAGGGTCATTGACCAACACGATGTTCGGATTCAACCCTTTCCAAGCGTGCTTTTGAAAGAACTTCTCGCCGATGACCCCGTTCGGACACCGCACCAGAGCGAGCGGCCGCCCGACGACGAACGGGGCGATGTAACGCCAGATCTCGGCGTAATAGTCGGCCAGGCCTTCCTTCGTGATGCCCTGATCAGGCCAATAGAGGCGATCGGGATGGGTGAGCTTGACGGTCGGGCGCGGCGACTTCGCCGCTGCGGCGGACGCTTTCGTTGCTTCTCGGACAATCTCGTCCGCGGGCTTATCCTCGCGCAAACCGCGGAACGAAGCATGCCGGAGATGTCCATCGGCTGTCCAGGCGCGGAACTCGACCTCCGCGACTAGCTCAGGCCGGACAAAGCGAACCTGGCGCGCCTCCTCCGCCGTCAAGGGTTCCGCGAACGGGCTGCTCCGAGCTCGAATTCGTTCCAGCTTTTTGAATAGGTCTCCGGCGACGGCCGCCGTATATCCTGTCCCGACACGTCCGACGTGGCGGAGCGCGCCGCCCTCATAGACGCCAAGAACTAGCGAGCCGACGGCCGTGCGGGAGGTGGTCGAGGGCACATAGCCGGCGACGACGAATTCCTGCCGCGCCGAGCACTTGGATTTCACCCAGTTCTTGCCGCGGCCCGGTCGATAGGGCTCGTCGCGCAGTTTCGAAACAATGCCCTCGAGGCTAAGACGGCATGCATGCTGCAGAACCAGCTTGCCGTTCTCGTCGAAATGACTGCTGTAGCGGATGATCCCTGGCTCGCCGGCGACAATCTTCTCGAGTAACGCCTTCCGCTCAACGAGCCGCGCGCCGAGCAGATCATATCCATCGAGATGGAGGAGATCGAAGAGATAGAAGGCGAAACGATTGCTGCGCCCTTCGCTTAGGTCGGCTTGCAACGCCGAGAAGTCCGATGCGCCGCTTTCATTCTCCACGACAAGTTCGCCGTCCAACAGGGCCGAACCGACGGGCAGGCGCCTGAGCGCCGCGATCACTTCCTTGCCAAATCGCCGCGTCCAGTCGAGGCCGCTGCGCGTGAGAAGCTTGACCCGGCCGGCTTCGATTCGCGCTTGCAATCGGTAGCCATCGAATTTGATCTCGTGCAGCCAGCGCTGATCCGTGGGAGGCGAGGAGACCAGTGTCGCCAACATCGGTTCGACAAACGCGGGAAGGGACGCTTTCCTGGCGCCTTTTATCGCCGACGGATTCAAGATGGCGGCGGACGCCTGGTTCACCGCGGCCGGGGCGGACGCGACGGCGCGAGCCTTGCCTTTCTGCTCGATCTTACCTGTTTTCGACGACCAGCCCGGCGCCTCGCCGGCGACATCGGCGATCTGGCGGCCGGTCTTCACCGAGTCCGGCCGCTCCTCCAGAATGTCGGGGGCGTCCTCGGGACGGGCGAACTCGTCATCGCCTTTGATCAAGAGCCAGTTCTCGTGCTTCTCGCGCGGCTTGCGGCGCATTCTGACGAGATGCCAGCGACCGCGAAGCTTTTCGCCGTCCAGCTCGAAATCGAGTGCGCCTTCGGCATATCCTTTGTGAGGATCGCCGATCGGCGCCCAGGTTCCGCGATCCCAAACGATTACGTAACCGCCGCCGTATTCGCCCTTCGGAATCGTGCCTTCGAAGTCGCCGTACTCGAGGGGATGGTCTTCGACATGGACCGCCAGCCTCTTTTCTCCTGGGACGAGGCTGGGACCACGCGTAACCGCCCAGCTTTTCAGCACGCCATCCATCTCCAATCTGAAATCGTAGTGGAGCCGGGTCGCGTCGTGTTTCTGAATGACGAAGCTCGCGCCCGTTTTGGGCGACCTTCGGCCCCTTGGCTCCGGCGTGGCGGAAAAGTTTCGCTTCTTGCGATAGACCTCGAGCGCCATCGTCAGCTCGCCTTCCGCCGCCGCGGCGACTTTCCGGTCGCCCGCCCTTTCCTCATTTCAATTGAAATCAACGCCGTGCGTCGAGCATTCGTTCCGCTCCTCGGCTTGCGCACGGAGGTATCGGAAGTAACCGAGACGCGAATTTCGATCGTGCGCAATCTGCCCGGGGGAAGCCGCATGAACGCCGCTTCGAGACAATCGCCTCCGAGAGTTTCGGCCAAATATGGCGGGCTGTTCCTGTTCGCCACGACGCGTGATGGCCGCAGTAGGGCTGACGATTCCTCTGCTCACCATCCTTCTCTCCTCAGCGGCGTTATCTGGATCGGCGCCCATGATCTCGACCCGGCAGAGCCATTGCCAACTCGTTGTGGATCATGGCGAACATGAACCACAATATGATGCCGATGGACGGCGGGATGAACATGCGACCGTACTCTCTCCGAGCATCCCTCGGAATCTTTCCCGTCCGGGACAGGGCCGTCGCCGCCCGGCCGCGAATTGGGCGACCCTTCGATTTCATCACCATGCGTCTATATGGGTCGCTCAGCGAGCGTGATGCTCGGCGTTCCGTTTGCGTGTTTCGGCCGCCTTCCTCGCCGAGGCGGAGCGGCTCGCGGCCGATCGCGAAGCAGAGGCCTCGCCGCCCTTTTCGCCGCCTTTATGCGCGGCCGGGTGGCCGGTCGACTTGCCCCGTCCCGAACCACCTTCTTTCTTGCCGCCGCCGTCATCCTTGTTGACTGTCGCCCAGGCGCGGCGTTCCGCTTCCTCTTCTGGAACGCCACGTTTCTCGTAGCCTTCCGCAATGTGATCGGCCTTACGTTCCTGCTTATCGGTGTACTTCGATTTGTCGCCGCGAGGCATGGCAATTCTCCTTCCGGGTGTCCGATTAAACGGGGAGGGGACGTAGAGGGGTGGGCTTGCCGGCTCGGAATCCGAACCCTGCTGACCGGGGCGAGCTTCCAGTCGCGCCGGTCAGAGCCTGGAACTGAAGAAGTGTTTCCGCTCAACTCTTCTTCGCGTCCCACTGTCCTTCGTATTTGAACTCTGGCGCTGCCTTCAACTGATCCTTGGTGGCGTTTATTGTAGCATTCCACCGCTTGGCGTTCGGATCATAGTTGATCGCCACGGCCGCGGGATCGACGGTCACGTAATGGCTGCCCATCCCAAGAAAGCCGCCCACAGAGAGGACGTAGCCCTTGAGGGTCTTCGACTTGTCAAGGACCAAGTCCTGTATCTTCCCGATATCGTTCTTGCTATGATCGTAAACGTCGAGTCCGACGACGTTCGAACTCAGCATATCTGTCGGATCAACATTGATGAAGCGCGGCGCCGCAGCATCCTGGGCGATCGCGACGCCGCCGATCGTCATACATATTGTGGCGGCTACGATTGAAGCACGCATCGACATCTCCATGATTGGGGTAAGTACGACGCTAACGCGGAACTGCTGAACGGGTTCCCGGGAGAACGTCGAGGCGCCGCCTCTCTTCTCCCGCGTTGTGTACGGAGTCTCTCCGGAAGCTCGATGATCTTTCCTGCGTATCGGTCTGCCACGCTACACGCGGCACGACAGCCCACCTGGCCCGAGGCCACGCGAACAACTCGGCAGGACCTTGCCTACCGGACGTCTCGACGCCGGCGCTCAGCGACCCGCAGCGCCTCGCGCGCGGCGCGCTGCCTGGACGACCGCTCCTCGTAGATTGCGATAACAAAGACCAGCACGGAAGACACCGTCGCAGCAGCGGCCGTATAAACGAAGGCAAGATTCCAATGCATGTTCGTCGTCCCGATTGACGCCCTCTTAATGCTTGGAACTCGCGACAGGTCGAAATTGATCCGTCGAAAGGGCGGAAAAACGAAACGGGGAATAGGCGCGGCGCTCCTCCCATTTTTTCAGTTACGGCGTGCGCCCTTCGACGCCATTTATCGCTCGGCGCGGCTTTTCGATATCAGCCCGCGATCGCAAGCCTGAAACCGAGACGCCTGGGCAACTCGCTCGCGAAGTTCCCGCGGCGCCGAGATTGTCATCAGCCGTCGTTCGCTGTCGATTGACGAACGCGCACCGAGTGAACCCGTGATGTAAATACTAGGCCACGACTTCGAAACCCGTTTTCCTATTCGTCCGCATCGACGCTCTGACGCGTCTGCAACGCCCCCGCACTCCGCTGGCGCGCCAACGCCATTTGGAGCGTCTTTAGGTCGACCGGCTTTTGAAGAACCATCGCGTTTCTGAATCGGCCGTCGACCTGTTCGCTGTCATAACCTGTAAGAAACACGAACGGCGCGCCTCGAGCCGCAAGCCTGTCCGCGACTGGATAAACGAGTTCGGTGCCGAGGTTGACGTCCAGAAGCGCCAAGTCGATGCTTTCGTCCTCCGCAGCGGCAAGAGCCGCCTTCGTCGTCGTGCACGGCCCGACGACCGAACAGCCGAGGTTCGCCAACAGGTCCTGCATCATCATCGCCACGAGCGCTTCGTCTTCGACCAACAGGACGCGCAAACCTTGCTTGCCCGGGAAGTTTGACGAGTTTGCCTCTTCGTCGTCGGGCTTCGCAGCCATAGCCGACATCGAGTTCGACGCCTCGTTGTACGGAACCACGATGTCGCAGCAAAGCCCGTTTGGGCTCCACTCGAAGGCCACCTTTCCAGCAAGCTGTTGCTCGATGCTGGTGCTGATGAGCCGGAGCCCGAAGCCTTGGGGAGGGGAGGGGGCCGCGATCGGCGCTCCAATCTCCTTCCACTGCAGAGACAGCTTTCCCGCGCTGACTTCCCAAGCCAGGCTTAAAGCGCCCGAATTTACGGAAAGCGCCCCGTATTTCGCGGCGTTGGTCGCCAGTTCGTGCAAGACCAGCGCTAGCGTCTGGGCGGTGATCGGCTCCAGCGAAATTGACGGTCCGGAGGTGAAAATCCCGCCGCTTCGCTCCGAGCGGTACGGCGCCAGCTCGTCAGCCACAAGGGTGTGAAAATCCGCGCCGCTCCAGCGGGAGTCCGACAACAGCGTGTGAGCGCGCGCGAGCGCCATGATGCGGCCCTCAACCGTCCGCTTGTATTCCGGGATTGACACCGCGCGGGTGAGCCGAACGATTGCTTGGATGATCGCGAGGGCATTGCGAGCTCGATGATCGACCTCGCGCGCCAGAAGCGCCTGGCGCTCCTCGATTTGCTTCCGCTCGGTGATGTCGCTCGTCACTCCGC
Source organism: uncultured Alphaproteobacteria bacterium (assembly GCA_963813195.1). Classification (GTDB taxonomy): domain Bacteria; phylum Pseudomonadota; class Alphaproteobacteria; order Rhizobiales; family Beijerinckiaceae; genus Roseiarcus. Next base: position 169,068 of record CAWEYC010000034.1, read on the forward strand.
CCAACCGAACCATCCGCCCATTCGGGCCGAAAGTCGCAGCTACGCTTCCGATGCACCAACGCAGTCCGCCATCGGGGCGACGAACGCGAAATTCGGCCTGATGCGTCGTTTGATCCGTTGAGAGAGACTCGGCGGTCGCCCGCAGCCGCTCCCAGTCGTCGGGATGAATCAGCTTCCGCACGGCCTCCAAGCTCGGGGTGACGGCGCCCGGAACGCCAAATATTCGGCACTGTCCGGGATCCCATTTCAGGTCGCCGTTGCCAACATCAAATTCCCAAGACCCCATCTGTCCGGCCGCCAGGGCCAAACTGCGCCGGCGTTCGCTCTGCAGCAGGAGTTGGTTCGAAGCCTCGAGATCCGCTGTCCGATCGGCGACCCGTTGCTCCAATTCTGTGTTAAGGCGCTCCAGCTGCCTCGTCTTGCGGTGAAGCTCCGCGAAGACCCTCACCTTGGCGCGCAAGACCTCCGGGACGACCGGTACTGGAACATAATCGACCGCGCCCATCTCGTAGCCGCGTAAATAGTCGACGCTGGATAGATGTATGGCGGAGATAAAGATAATCGCGGTCTTCGCGAAGCGCGGATGCTCGCGGATCATCGCCGCCAGCTCGAATCCGTCCAACTCGGGCATGCAGACGTCGATCAAAACGATCGCAATGTCCGTTTTCAGTAGCTGCTCTAGAGCATCTCTCCCTGAGGAGACCTTGATTAGGTTCTCGCCGAGTTCGCGGAGAATCACGTCGTACGCGAGCAATTTCGCGGGCTGGTCATCCACCAGCAGGACGTTGACTTGGTCGGCGTGGGTCGTCATGGCGCTCTTCGACCTAGCGGTGCAACCACATCCGCAGCGCCGTCAGGAGCTGCTCGGTGTTGACCGGCTTAGCGAGATAATCTGAAGCGCCGGCCTCGAGGCACTTTTCGCGATCGCCCTTCATCGCTTTGGCGGTAAGCGCGATGATCGGCAACCGCCGGTGAGTGGGATTCCGGCGAATCCTCTCGATCGTTTGATAGCCGTCCATTTCGGGCATCATGATGTCCATGAGGACAATCGCCAGGTTCGGCGCATTTTCAACGAGATCGATGGCCTCGCGGCCATTTGTGGTGGTGAGAACGTTCATTCCGCGCCGCTCGAGAAGGCTGCTCAGGGCGAAGATATTCCGCAAATCGTCGTCGACCAATAAAACAGTGCGTCCGACGAGATCTTCATCCGAGCTGTTGAGCCGCTCGAGCATGCGCTGTTTGTCGACCGGGAGGTCGGTCACGACCCGATGCAGGAAGAGGGCGGTTTCGTCGAGTAGCCGCTCCGGTGACTCGACCCCCTTCACCACAATGCTGCGGGCCATTGTGTGCAACCGAGCATCCTCCTCGGCGGACAACTCCCTCCCTGTGAATACGACGACGGGGATGTCCGCCAGTCCCGCGTCCTCGCGCATCTGCTCCAGAACTTCGAAGCCGGACATATCCGGAAGGCGCAAATCGAGCACCACGCAGTCGAAGGACTCGTTGCGCAGACAATTCAGGGCCTCCTCGCCCAAGGTCGAATTGACGATCTCGATGTCGTCATGACCGAGGAGTTCGCCAATACTCATTTGCTCAGCCTTGTTATCCTCGACCACCAACAAGCGTTTGCGTCGCGGCTTGGAAAACTCCCGGATCCGCGACAATGCCTCCGACAAACCCTTGCTGGTCGCAGGCTTGGTCACGAAGGAGAACGCGCCGCGCGCGAGCCCGTGTTGACGATCCTCGTCCAGCGTCGCCATCTGCACCGGAATGTGTCGGGTGAGCGGACTCTTCTTGAGCTGGCTGAGCACATTCCAGCCAAGCATGTCCGGTAGGAACACGTCGAGCGATACTGCCGTTGGTTGATACTGCTTGGCGAGATCGAGCGCGTCGTCGCCGCGCGTGGCGACGAGCACCTTGAACCCATTGTCGCGCGCCAGGTCGGCTATGATCCTGGCGTAGTGCGGATCGTCCTCGACGATGAGCAATATGGCGTCGCCGGATTCGATCAGCAGCCGATCGTCCTGAACCTGCTCGACCGGATGATCTTGAACCGCGTGCATCAGGGGCGGACTCACGGCCAGGGCCGCCGGCGGCTGGTAGGCCGCGGTCGCGGGACCTACGTATTTCAGGGGGAGAAACAGGGTGAACGTGCTGCCGACCCCGGGCGCGCTTCGAAGGTGAATTTCGCCGCCGAGCAAATGAGACAGTTCGCGGCTGATCGCGAGTCCCAGGCCCGTTCCGCCATACTTCCGGCTGGTGCTCGAGTCGGCCTGCTGAAAGGCTTCGAAAATGAGCTTCTGCTTGTCGCTCGGAATGCCTATGCCGGTGTCGGAAACTTCAAACGCCACGACCGCCGGCGTCTGGCGTAGCGTCGGATGGCCGGTGCTCCAACCGTCGCGCGCGGCAAACACCTTCAGCGCGACGCGACCCTGAGCGGTGAACTTGAACGCGTTCGACAACAGGTTCTTCAGAACCTGCTGCAGGCGCTTGGAGTCCGTGACGATGCTCCGGCCGAGCGCCGGATCGACATTGACGTCGAAGACCAATTGCCGATTCTCCGCCTCGTGGCGGAATGGCCGCGCGACCATCTCGAGGAGGTTCGAGAAGAATATCTCCTCGGCGTCGACCGTGACCGTCCCCAACTCGATCTTTGAGAGATCGAGGATGTCGCTGATCAGGTTGAGCAAGTCGGTGCCCGCGGCATGAATGGTGCGCGCAAACTCAACCTGCTTCGAGCTGAGATTGGCGTCGGGGTTGTCGGCGAGCTGATGACCGAGGATGAGGATGCTGTTGAGCGGCGTGCGCAGCTCGTGCGACATATTGGCGAGGAATTCCGACTTGTATTTGGACGTCAGCGCCAACTCTGTCGCCTTTTCCTCCAGCGCGCGCCGGGCCTGCTCGATCTCTTGATTTTTCCGCTCGACCTCGACGTTTCGCTCGGCGAGTTGCTGCGCCTTCTGCTCGAGTTGTTCGTTTGTTTGCTGCAGTTCGCGTTGCTGGGTCTGAAGCTCGCCGGCGAGCTGCTGCGACTGCTTGAGCAGGCCTTCGGTCTGCATCGTCGCCTCGATGCTGTTGAGCACGATGCCGATGTTGGTCGTCAATTGTTCGAGGAAGGTGATCTGCAGGGTGGTGAACGCATTGACCGAGGCAAGTTCGATCACCGCTTTGGCCTGGTTTTCAAACAGAACAGGCAGCACAATAATATTCTTCGGCGCGACCTGGAAAAGGGCGGAGCCGATCGGAATGGCGTCGCGCGGCAAATCCGCGACCAGCATGCGGCGCTTGTCGAGCGCGCATTGTCCAATCAGCCCCTCGCCGAGCCTGACCATCATAGGATGGCCATTCACACGACTGTCCGCGTACGCCGACAAAAGTTTCAAGGCCCGCTGGTCTTCACCCTCGAACTGATAGATCACCCCCTGTTGGGCGCCGACCAGCGTCGTCAGCTCCGTCAGCAGCAACGCGCCCACCGCGGAAAGATCGCGCTGGCCCTGCAGCATATTCGTGAACCGGGCCAGGTTGGTCTTCAGCCAATCCTGCTCGGTATTGCGCTCCGTGGTCAGCCGCAGGTTGTCGATCATCGTGTTGATATTGTCTTTTAGCTCGGCAACCTCGCCGCGCGCGTCGACTTGAATGGAGCGCGTCAGGTCGCCTTTGGTCACCGCCGTCGCGACCTCGGCGATGGCGCGAACCTGGGTCGTGAGATTGGCGGCGAGGAGGTTGACGTTGCCGGTCAAATCCTTCCAGGTGCCGGAAGCGCCGGGAACGTTGGCCTGCCCGCCGAGGCGGCCTTCGACGCCGACCTCGCGCGCGACCGTCGTCACCTGGTCGGCGAAGGTTGCGAGCGTGCCGGTCATGTTGTTGATCGTTTCGGCGAGCGCGGCCACTTCGCCTTTGGACTTGACCGTGAGATTCTGCCCGAGATCGCCGTTGGCGACGGCGGTGACCACCTTCACAATGCCGCGCACCTGCTCCGTGAGGTTGGCGGCCATGACGTTCACGGTGTCGGTGAGGTCCTTCCAGGTTCCGGCAACTCCAGGCACCTGCGCCTGGCCGCCGAGGCGGCCTTCCGTGCCCACTTCGCGGGCGACGCGCGTGACTTCCGAAGCGAAGCCGTTGAGCTGATCGACCATCGTGTTGATCGTATTTTTGAGTTCGAGAATTTCCCCCTTCACGTCGACCGTGATCTTGCGCGACAGGTCGCCGCGCGCCACCGCCGTCGTCACTTCGGCGATGTTGCGAACTTGGGTCGTGAGATTTGCGGCAAGGAGATTGACGTTGTCGGTCAGATCCTTCCAAGTGCCGGCGACGCCGAGCACGTTGGCCTGGCCGCCGAGCCGCCCGTCGGTGCCGACCTCGCGGGCGACGCGCGTCACCTCGGCGGCGAACGAGCGAAGCTGCTCCACCATCGTGTTCAGCGTTTCCTTGAGCAGCAGGATCTCGCCGCGCACGTCGACGGTGATCTTCTTCGACAGATCGCCGCTGGCGATCGCGGTGGCGACCTCCGCGATATTGCGCACTTGAGCGGTCAGGTTCGACGCCATGAAATTGACGTTGTCGGTCAAGTCTTTCCAAGTGCCGCCGACGCCGGTCACGACGGCTTGGCCGCCAAGCTTGCCTTCCGTGCCGACTTCGCGCGCGACGCGCGTAACCTCGGAAGCGAAGGCGTTCAGCTGATCGACCATGGTATTGATCGTGTTCTTGAGCTCGAGGATTTCACCTTTCACGTCGACGGTGATCTTGCGCGACAGGTCGCCGCGCGCCACGGCGGTCGTCACCTCGGCAATGTTGCGCACCTGGGCCGTCAGATTGCCCGCCATTGAATTGACGCTGTCGGTCAAGTCCTTCCATGTCCCCGCGACCCCCGGCACGTTCGCTTGGCCGCCGAGCCGCCCTTCGGTGCCGACCTCGCGCGCCACGCGCGTCACCTCGCCCGCAAAGCGGTTGAGCTGGTCGACCATCGTGTTCAGCGTTTCCTTGAGCTGGAGAATTTCGCCGCGCACGTCGACGGTGATCTTGCGCGACAAATCGCCGCCAGCAATGGCGGTCGCGACTTCCGCGATGTTGCGGACCTGCGCCGTGAGATTGCCGGCCATGGAGTTGACGCTGTCAGTGAGATCTTTCCAGGTGCCTGCAACGCCGGGCACCTCCGCTTGGCCGCCGAGCTTGCCCTCGGTGCCGACCTCACGGGCAACGCGCGTCACCTCGGCGGCGAAGGCGTTGAGCTGATCGACCATCGTGTTGAGCGTTTCCTTGAGCTGCAGGATTTCGCCGCTGACGTTGACGGTAATCTTCTTGGACAAGTCGCCTCGCGCAACGGCGGTGGCGACATCAGCGATGTTGCGCACCTGGCCTGTCAGGTTCGAAGCCATCGAGTTGACGTTGTCGGTCAGGTCCTTCCAGGTCCCGGCGACGCCGCGCACAATCGCCTGGCCGCCGAGCTTGCCTTCGGTGCCGACCTCGCGGGCGACGCGCGTCACCTCGCCGGCAAAGGCGTTGAGCTGGTCGACCATCGTGTTGATGGTGTCCTTAAGTTCCAGGATTTCGCCGCGCACGTCGACGGTGATTTTCTTGGAGAGGTCGCCATTGGCGATGGCGGTCGCCACCTCGGCGATGTTGCGCACCTGCGCCGTGAGATTTGACGCCATATAGTTGACCGAGTCCGTCAAATCCTTCCAAGTGCCGGCGACGCCGGTCACATTGGCTTGACCGCCCAGGCGTCCGTCAGTGCCGACCTCGCGCGCCACGCGCGTAACTTCGCCGGCGAAGGCGTTGAGCTGATCCACCATCGTGTTGATGGTTTCCTTGAGCTGCAGGATTTCGCCGCTGACGTTGACGGTAATTTTCTTCGAGAGATCGCCGCCGGCGATGGCGGTCGCGACGTCGGCGATGTTGCGCACCTGCGCTGTCAGGTTCGACCCCATGAAATTGACGCTGTCGGTCAAATCCTTCCAGGTTCCGGCGACGCCGGTCACGACCGCCTGGCCACCGAGCTTGCCCTCTGTGCCGACTTCGCGGGCGACGCGCGTAACTTCCGAGGCGAAGGCGTTGAGCTGATCGACCATCGTGTTGATGGTGTCCTTGAGCTCGAGAATCTCGCCGCGCACGTCGACCGTGATCTTGCGAGAAAGGTCGCCGCGCGCCACCGCGGTCGTCACTTGCGCGATGTTGCGAACCTGGTCGGTAAGATTGCCGCACATCGCGTTCACGGAATCCGTCAGGTCCTTCCAGGTGCCCGCGACGCCGGGGACGATCGCCTGGCCGCCGAGTTTGCCTTCCGTGCCAACTTCGCGGGCGACGCGCGTAACTTCGGAGGCGAAGGATCTCAATTGATCGACCATCGTGTTGATGGCTTCTTTAAGCTGCAGAATCTCGCCGCGGACATCGACGGTGATTTTCTTGGAGAGGTCCCCGTTGGCGACCGCGATCGTCACTTCCGCGATGTTGCGGACCTGCGCGGTCAAATTGTTCGCCATCGAGTTCACGCTCTCAGTGAGCTCCTTCCAGACGCCAGTGACCTCGCTCACCTGTGCCTGGCCGCCAAGTTTACCCTCGGTGCCGACCTCGCGCGCCACGCGCGTCACCTCGGAGGTGAAGACGCTGAGTTGCTTGATCATCGTGTTGACGATTTCGGCGGCGCGCAGGAATTCGCCCTTCAGCGGCCGACCATCGACGTCCAATCGCATGGTCTGCAGCAAATCGCCCTGGGCGACGGCGGCGATCGCGCGGGTGACTTCCGTGGTCGGCCACAGCAGGTCGTCGATCAGGGTGTTGACGGACGATTCCATCTCTCCCCAAGCGCCACTCGACAAACCGAAGCGAACGCGCTGACGGGTCTTTCCCTCGCGGCCGACCACCTCGCCCACACGTTCGAGCTGCTTGGACATGCGTTGGTTCGCGGCGACGATTTCGTTGAAAGTATCGGCAACCTTGCCCATGATGCCGACTTGGTCGCCAGCCATGCGCACGGAAAAGTCGCCAACGCGCATGGCCTGCAGCGCGTGCAGGAGTTTGCGCAGCTCGCCCGATGAACCGCCGTTCAGGTGTTTGCCGGCCGGTGCGCGCTTCGAGGACGCGCTCTCCACGGCGTCTTCAATCAACCCCGGATCGGTCGGCATCGTAGTCTCCTCACTGAACTCGCGGAGCGCACGGGCTCCAATCCGCTGCGATCAACAGCGCGCGAGATCACACCTCGGCAAGCGCCGCTCGTCGGCCCACCGACAGAGCCCATGCAAGCGACGTCTCGGTGAGAGACAATGTGACACGGTAGCCTGCCCCCTAACGGCCCGAACGCGCCCGCACGCCGTTTGTTCCCAAGGTTGTCCATCCCGCAGGGGAAAATCATGTTCTACATCGCCCGCCGTATAATAGGTCTCGGCGGCAATATTGAGGCGCGCCGCCAGTTGCGCGCTTGCGCCATCGCTGTCCATGGCGCTGTCGCGCGGCAGCGTCGATGACGACGGAACATCTTTGCGAATCGCGAGTTCAACTACAAGCTGCCACCTATAGTGAGTACACAATGCGTACTCTTCTGCTCATTATCCTTATCATCCTGCTCGTCGGCGCGCTTCCTACATGGCCCTATAGCGCCGGGTGGGGCTATTACCCGGTCGGCGGTCTCGGGACTATCCTGATCATTCTCCTTGTCTTGACGGTTCTAGGAGTTATATAGAGAAGCGCCGCCCTGTCTTCTTGGCGAGGGCGTAAAGATCAAAATCAACAATGCTGCGCCAGAAGAGGGCTGCCCGACCCATCGCCGGATGGTTCGGGCAGCCTCCCTTGTTAGCGGTTCATGTCGTCTTGTCGGGGAGTTCTAGCTTGTGGCTTCGACGCAAGGCCGAGCGCGACGCCCCCAATCGCCAGCAGAGGGATCAATCGTTTGATCCCGATGGTGCGAACAATTTGCAAGGCTGCGGCGATCACCATGGGATCCGTTAGCGCCGCCTGCATCGTCGACTTCGCGACCGCCGCGGGCCTTCGCGCCCGTCGCCTAAGCGAGGCATAGCAGACGAAGAGGACAATTGCGGCGACCAGAAATAGCGCTGCGCCGGCGAGGCAGGCTTCAATCACACCGTATCGATCGCGAATATAGATGAAGCCTGCGGCGCAGACGAAGCCCAGGGCGACTAGTGCTGCAACACCTGCGGCAATAACGAGCGTCGTCGCGCGCAACGCCGCCCTGACGGTGCTTCGCCCTTCGTTGATCGCCTTTTGAAGCATCGTCCCCTCGTTCGACCCGCCGCCAAACGAGCAGAGGGCCCAGCCGGTCCTGTCTTTGATCCCGTGTGAACAGCGAGCGTTCCGAACTCGGCTCCCTCGTCAGCGGCGCCAGGTCACACCGATCAGAAAACCCAGGCCCAAAGCGAGGGCGACAGTTGCCAGCGGGCGTTCCTGAATAACGTCTTCGAGCGTTTCGCCTACCGTGGCCGCCGCGCTCTGAGCGGCGCCGGCCAGCGCCCCAGCCTGCTCGGACGCATCGGAGACAGCCGAATCCACGTTCGCGCGCGCATTCTTATATCCGTGTTTGACCTGCCTCTGCGCCAAGCCGGCGAGAGTGTTCACCGCGTCGCCAATTTGCCGCGACAGGCCTGCAATCTCATTTTTCACGGCGCCCATATCCTTCTGAAGTCGATCGTATGCGGCCGTCTCGTCGGGATTGTCCGACGGGGATTCGGGTGCGACCTCCGGCATCTCGGCCTCCAGGGGAAGGAAAAGCGGAAACCATTTTCCGAACCAAAAGTTCCGCGCACCGTTGTACGACCGAGCTCGGAAGAGGGTTACTTCCGCCCGACGAGCATCCCCAATTCGAGCGTCACAACGCCTCAGTCATACGTTCGATCATCAATGTCGGTTCGATCCGGGTGGGCGCGAGACGCGCCCTTACCTGCTGAGCGACCGCGATCAGGGCCTTCGAGCCCAAGAAGTTCCGTCAATTTCACACGCGCCCGGTTGACGCGACTCTTGATGGTGCCGATCGCCACGCCGCAGATTTTGGCGGCTTCTTCATAGGAGAGTCCCATCGCGCCAATCATCGTCAGCACCTCGCGCTGCTCCGGGGGAAGTGTCGCCAGCGCTTTGCGAAAGTCGACGAGATCGAGATGGCTCTCTTGGTCCCCGGTTATCGCGACGCGCTCGGAATAAATGCCGTCGGTGTCCTGAACTTCGCGCGATCGCTTCCGGTAGTGCGAATAATAGCCGTTTCTGAGAATCTTGAACAGCCACGCCCGTAAACTCGTGCCGGGTTGAAATTTGTCCGAGTTGCTCCACGCTCGTAACAGAGTGTCCTGCACGAGATCGTCCGCCAGCGTCACCGACCCGCACAGGGACGCCGCGAACGCACGCAAACTCGGAATCTCCGCGACAAGATCGTCCTTGAAGTTACCTGCGACCATCATTCCTTCCCTTGCGAGCGGGACTTCCGCTCCTGCAATTCAAGCCGACCCAAAAGCTCCAGGAACTTATCCGGTATCGGCGCGTGAATGAGGTCTTCGTAATGGGCGCGCAGCGATCGACCGATCGCTTCTTGGATCTTCGCGTTTAGGCGATCATCCGCCTCGTCGCCCTGCACGTTGGCGTCCTCTGTGTTCAATTTTCCCATCTCACCCTCTTGCGACCGGCGCCATCGCCCTCCGATCGTGGCCGTCGCTCTTCCGGCTCGCGCCGCGAAGCTGATAAGCCTCCGATCTAACTACTCCTGTGCTAAGATGTTCCACACGCGGCGAAAAATAATTTCCTTGTAGGGACTATTCTTTGGTGGTCGTCTCACGCTAGCAAGCGAGGAACACTCATGTCGATATCCAGTGAGGTTGCCCCCCAACTTCCGTACCTGAGGCGGTTTGCTCGCGCCTTGAGCGGGGCTCAGTCGAGCGGCGACGCCTACGTCGTCGCGACGCTCGAGGCGCTGATCGCGGACCCCTCGTTGTTTTCGCGCGACGTTCCCGCACGACCGGCGCTGTATCGCCTTTTTCTGAAACTCTGGTCGAGGATGGCCGAGAATATGAGCCCAAGCCCGAGCCCGACGGACAGTTTGGCGCCAGAGAGGAATATCGGCCTCTTGACGCCGCGCTCGAGACAGGCCTTTCTCCTGCGCACCGTCGAAGGGTTTGCGGTGCACGACGTCGCAGCCATCATGGACATCGATGAAACGGAGGTCGCCGCGCTTCTCGATACGGCGGCGCACGAGATCGCGGAGCAGGTCGCGACCGACGTGCTTATTATCGAAGACGAACCGATCATCGCGCTTGACCTTGAGTCGATCGTTCAGGAACTTGGACATCACGTGGTCGGCGTCGCACGCACCAGAACCGAGGCCGTTAAACTCGTAGGCGCGCACAAGCCGAGCCTCGTCTTGGCGGATATCCAGCTCGCGGATGGCAGTTCGGGGCTCGATGCGGTCAACGAGATCTTGGCCTCAATCGACATAGGGGTGATTTTTATCACCGCCTATCCCGAGCGCTTCCTCACCGGCGACAGGCCGGAGCCAGCGTTTCTGCTGACAAAGCCTTTCGAGCCCGAGGCGGTCAAAGCGGCGATAAGCCAAGCGCTGTTCTTCGACAGAAAAGCAACGCGCCAAACACGCGCGCCCCCTCAAGGGCTAACATCGCGCCCCCTCGAGAGCTAGCTTCGAGTGTCAAACTCTCAAAGCTCGGAACAGTGCTCATCCGCTCAGCGTTGTAGACGCGCAGTGCTTGAGTTTGAAACGACCAAGGGAGAACGACATGAGCAGCACGACTGACAAGGCGAAGGGCCTCGCCAACGAAGCGATCGGCAAAGTCAAGGAAGTCGCCGGCCGCGCGGCCAACGATCGCCGAACGGAGGCGGAAGGCTCGGTCCAAAAGCATAAGGGCGAGGCCCAACAGGCGATCGGCAAGGGCAAAGACGCGGTCAAGAAAGCTGTCGATAACGCCTAAGCCCCGGAACGTCGACGCGCGTCCGGCTTCTGTCGTCGCGAAAGCTTGCCCCGACCATGGGCCGCTCGGCGGCGATCGCTTCGGTAGATGAATTCTCCTCGCAGAACCATTCTGGCGCGGGTTCCGGGCCAACCGGTATGCGCCGGGTTCTTCGAACGGGGTTCAGTCCATCAGACGAATGACGGTGACGGCATTCTCGAGGAGGCCAAGGGCTGATTGGCTTCATCTGCGCGGGGGACTGGGCTCGTCCACGGGATCGGCTGCCGCCGTGACGTCGACGACTTTGTGCCTGGCCCCTCGCGCTCGTCGACCATTTCGATTTCCGAGTCCTTTGTTCCCATCCTCAGCATCGAAAGAACCTCTGGCTCGCGCCGGGAACTTTGTTGGCGCTCAGCCGTTCTTGTGGCGGGAATGGGGCCGCTTTGCGTCCCGAACAGCGCAAAGAGGGGTCGATCATGGGGCAGATCATCGGCGTCGTCGGAAGCGCTGTGCTCTTCTTCTCCTTTTGCGCCTATTGCGAGGCGCGAGATGTTCTTCAATCGACGCGGCACGGGATCTCGCCCTTGACGGCTAAGCTTGCCGGCGTGTTGGCTGCCAGCTTGACGGTACTCGCTGGTTTCCTCGCCATTGTTTACCTTCTGATGGCCGGCGCGTCCTATGGATAAATTATCCGATGAGCCATAGCATTGCCGGCACGATAGGGGAGAACTGTTGCCCATCGCAATTTTCCTCCGGCGCATACGATCCTGACCTGGTTAGGCTGATGGCCGACGCCCTGGAGTGCGCTTGGCGCGGAGTCTCGCTCGGCCCGAAGGATGCGGAGCTAGGTCGACTCGTCCTGGCCGGCGCCATCATCGACTGCGTCGACGCGGGCGACCGCGCGCATGATGTCCTCGTCGCCAAGGCGAAGGCTGCGCTAGCCATCGCGGCCCGATTCTCACCCGGAGATGTTCGTTTCGCTCCACCGCGGGCCGACCTCTGACAAGAACGGATCGCGCAGGATGTGTGGCCGCGACGAGGGTGTGCGCTGTGGCGGCTCATGCGGGCGACAGCGGCGGCTCGAGACCAGCCTACTCCACGGAACCGCGGCCGGATGGCCGGCGTTGATTGGTCTTGGAGGGGTGCGGCATGTCGCCTCGCGCTAATTGGAAGGGGTTCATCAAGATCGACGACCTTTCCTGTCCGGTGGCGCTTTATACCGCCACGTCGGCCTCGGAACGCATCGCGTTCCACACGATCGATCGAGCGACCCGAAATCGCGTCCACCGGCAATTTATCGATCAAATCACCGGGCGGGTCGTCCAGCCGGAGGATCAGGTCAAAGGCTATGAGGTCGGCAAGGGCGAGTACGTCGTGCTCGAACCGGAAGAGATCGCCGCGGCCTTTCCCGAGAGCGACAAGACCCTATCGGTCGAGGGCTTCATTCCATCCGAAGATCTCGATGATCTCTACTTCGAGCGGCCCTATTACTTGGCGCCGCGCGAATCGGTCGCACAACAGTCATTCGCGCTGATGCGGGAGGCAATGCGCAAAGCCAAGGTCGTCGCGTTTGCGCGCGCGGTTCTATTTCGACGCATGCGGAACGTGGTCATTCGCCCATATGAGAACGGGATGATCGCAACGCTGTTGAACTTCGATTATGAGGTCCGCTCGGCGACGGACGTTTTTGACGAAATCCCGCCGATCAAAAGCAACCCCGAAATGCTGGATCTCGCCAAACACATCATCAGGACCAAGCTGGGCCGCTTCGACCCCGGCGCTCTCCAAGACCGTTACGAGGCCGCGATTGCGGAACTGGTCAAAGCCAAGATTGAAGGAAAGACAGTCAAGACTGCCAAACCCGCCGCGGCGCAAGCCAGGGTCGTCGATCTCATCGACGCCTTGCGGCGAAGCGCGGCCGCCGGCGACGCGCGCCCCCAGCGAAAGTCACAGTCACGCACGCGGCGCACATCGGGGAGCCGGCCCTCAACCCGCCGCGCGCCCGACTCGCGCAAGGCGAGTTGACGACCGACCGGCCGGAGTACCGGCATCGGCGGGCAGTGGCGTACGGACGTCTTGAAATTCAACCCTCATTTCGGTCGCCGCCGCTCGCTCTCTACGCTGCGCCGTAGTGCGTCCATAATGCTGATGACATTGGTTGAACCCGCAGGCGCTCGCGGCTTTGCCCGGGTTGGACGAGCGCCCTTCTTCTTGTCTTGGATGCGATGATCTGCACGAGATTCTTTTGCACGGGATCGGCGGTCAGTGAAGGAGTCCACGGCCGAGTGCGCTCTTCGATCAGCGTCAAAATCAACGACATCAGTTTCGGGTCGGGTTTGTCGGGTTGGATGGTGTTGAAATATGTCTTCGCGTCGCGAATTTCGTCGCCATAGCGCAAAGTCCATAGAACGATGCCGCGCTCCCGCGGTTGCAGCAAGACGGTGCGCTCACGCCGATAAAGAACAAGCCGAGACATGCCGACAGTCTTCGTCGCGTTCATGCCGTCGCGGATGACGGAAAAGGCCTCCTCGCCAACCGGATCGTTCGGCGTCAAGAAGTGAGGCCGATCGTACCAGATCCATTCGACCGACTCCTTGGGGACGAATTTCTCGATATCGATCGTTCGGGTCGTCTCCAGAGCCACACTGTCGAGCTCCTCATCTTCCAAGGCGATGTATTCGCCGGCGCTGCGCTCATACCCCTTGACCATATCCTTTTCGTCGAGAACCTTGCCGGTCTTGCCGTCGAGATATCGCGACACCACTCGATCGCCGGTGTTGCGATCGATCGTATGGAAGCGAATCTTTTCACCCCATGTATGGGTGGGAGTCATCGCTACAGGGCAGGTGACGAGCGAAAGCTTGAGATAGCCCGTCCAAAAAGGTCGCTGAACCATGAACACGCCCGCACTTACACATAGCTGGCCTTAAACGATCGCTCCAGATGATTGTTCCGGACTTAGATGGAGCGAGCCAACTCGCCCAGCAGAGACTCAGCGCGGGGCCGATAGGGCGCCGGACGCGTGTCGTTCCAATTTACGTGGTAACGATACTGCCAGCGCCCGGCGGCGTCGCGTCCAATCGCCTGGAGATGAGCGCGGTCGTCTGATGCGATGCGCACCTCGACGTAGGCGGGAGGGACGGCAAGCTTGCGAATGCGCGCCAGAGTCTCCGGGTCCTTGATGTGGCGGCCTGAAGAATCGAAATAGGCGAACCCGCGCCCCGCGCGTCGGCGCAGGATGTCGAGCTCGCCAACGTCGATCATTCTGAGTTGCGCGCCGCCCATTTCAACTACATCGCCGCCGACGGCGCTTCTGGGGGAAGTTCGGGTGGAGGCGTTCCGGGTATTTCACGAGGTTCTGGGACGTGCACAACGTCGGTGCCCGGCTCCGGAACGCCAGTCGGCAGGTCTGGCTTCGGCATCTCTGGCGGCGTATGCGGCCGGACGGGATTGGGGAAGACGTCCGGCCCGGGATGAGGAACTGGCTGCTTGGGTTCCGTCGGCACTCTATGCCTCCCGTTGGTATGGGCTGTCCTGTGGGAATGCCCCGAGGTCGCGGTTTGTTCCGCTATCGACCCGCTCGACGCACTCGCGGAACCGCGTGACGAGATCGGCGAATAAGAAGAATCCGATGCGCGCTGCAGAGGGTAGAGGCTCTTCGCCGCGCGACCCGGCTTAGCTCGCAACGAAGAGCAGCGACCGTCGGCTCGCCTCGAGCAATTGATTCGCCGTATTGCCGAAGAGCAGCGCCTCGCTCGGGCGCGCCGAGACCCCGAGCACGATCAACGAGAGATCCGAATTATCCGCTTCCGCTAGGATCGCGGCGGACGGCCGATCTGAAATCTCGATCCGGGTGCGCACGCGCACATCGTAACGATCCGCGACTTCGACAATCTCCCTTAAGACCGCGTCCGCGTGCCGGCTCGTCAGGAGCCTGCCTCGACGCGCCTCGGCTCCATCTGGCGCAGGCTGAACCGGCGAGATGCAGAGGATCGTGAGGTCGACATGAGCCGCGCGCGCAAGTTCGATAGCGAGTTCCGCGCCATGCTTGGACACCGAAGTCCCCGTCACTGGCGCGAGGATCCGGAGGCGGCCGGCAGCGGGGTCGTCCTTATGGACGCCCCGCGCTATCGCGACGGCCAAGGGGCCGCCATAGGCTCGCGCGACCTTGGCGATCTCCGGATTGAACCCACCTTCCGGCATATTCGCCGGATCAAGGCCGACGATCAAGAGATCATAGCCCTTAGGCGCCTCATGCGAGACCGCTTGTTCGGGCGCAGTGTGTTTGGAGCGGGTCGTAATGGCGAGCGCGACGTCCTCATCGGCGTCGCTATGCGCCCGATCGGCGCTTCGCTTCACGTCCTTGACGATTTCGTCCGCTCCCGCGTCTGCCCTTCCATCTTGATCGGACGAATCGCGCTCCGACCTGATATGGAGCACAGTCGCGGGCAAGCCGCGGGAGCCGGCCACGAGTCCCGCCAACCGCGAGGCGAAGCGGCCGTTAGGATCGTTGCTCACTGCAAGCAGCAATCGCTCCATATTGGCGACGAAACCATTTTCTTCGAACGCCTCTCGTTCAAGCCGCTCCTTTTCTCCTGGGCGAAGCGGCGCCCGCGACAACGCCCAGCGCAACGTCGGCGGCATCGCGCAGGTCGTCAGCACCGCCATGGTGACGATCATCGTATAAAGGCTCTCGCTCAACGCCCCGATTGATAGGCCGATGCTGGCGACGATCACCTCCGTCGAGCCGCGCGCGTTCATCCCGACTGCGAGGGCGAGGGATTCCGCGTCGCGAAAGTCCGCCCACCGCGCCGCCGAGGAACGCGCCGCCGAATTTGCCGATGCTCGCGATCAAAACCAGTCCGAGAGTGAGCGCGGCGAGCGCGGGCGACTTCAACAGCGTCAGATCCGATGTCAGCCCCGCGAGGGCGAAGAAAATTGGCGCAAAGAACGACGTGACCATCCCGCGTAGCTGGGCGCCGATATGTTTGGTCAAGATCGGCGACTCGCCAATCAGCAATCCCGCGACAAACGCTCCGAGCAGGGGCTGGACCCCAATCGCGTCGGTAATCAGCGCCATACCGCCCATGATGATCAGGATCAGCGTCACGACGGCAAGCTCGCTGACGAAGTTGTCGTTGACGAAACGGATCGCGAACGCGGTCGCCCGGCGACCCAGAGTCAAACTCAGGACAAGAAAGACGACCACGCCGGCGATGCTCTCCGCGAGTTGCTGAAATTCGATCGCACCGACGCGCGCGATCCCGAAGACGACGGCGATGATGATCCAGCCGATCGAATCGTCGATGATCGACGAGGCGATGATGACCTGCCCGAGATCTCGGCGGACGAAATTCATTTCATGGACGACGGTGGCTACGATCTTGATGGACGAGATCGACAGCGCGACCCCCAGGAAAAGCGCCATTACGAGCCGCTGCTGAGCGTGCGGGATCAAATCCTCGGGCAGGAAGAACGCCAGAACAACGCCGCAGGCGAACGGGATGGCGACACCGGTGAGCGAGACGCTGATCGCGGGGCGGCCGACCGTACGGATGAGTTTGAGATCGGTGTCCATGCCGGTCAGCAGCAAGAGCAGCAACACGCCGACTTGCGCGATGCCGTCGAGCATGGCCCTTTCGGCCGCGCCGGACGCGAACAGTGCATGCTGCAATTGCGGGAGCAGGAGACCGAAGAATGAGGGGCCGAGCAGAATGCCGGCGGCAAGCTGCCCGACCACTGCCGGTTGGCCGAGGCGCTGCATCGCCTCGCTAAGAATGCGGGAAGTCAGGAGAATGGCGACGAGCGCGGCCAGGAACCTCGTCGCCGACGGCTCCGCGGACAAGCCCTCTGCCGCCATAGCTGGGTGGGACGAGCTTGCCGCGACGATGGCGATCGCCGCGACCGCCGTGGATTTGGCGCTCAATAGCGCCCTCCGAACGTCAAGCCGCCACTGTACAACGCCTCGAACCGACGCCCCTCGTCATCTCGGCATCAAAACTGCGACAGCAATGAACAGCGCGACGACAAGCAGACAGCTGATAATGACGACGTAGCGAACATTGTGGCCGGTTACGCCGTGCCTTGCCTCGATTTCGTTCCGAACAACGGGTCGCTCGTCCATGATCAACCTCCAGGCGCCGATCATCTCAAAACGCCTCATGGCCGGAGACGTTCCGTTGAGCGCCAGCCAATTGGGCCTTGCGATGACGTGGTTGGAACGGCGCGATGGCCGCTCCCCTTCAAATCAACTTCTCCAAGCGAACCGGCAATTCGCGTTGAGGGCAGCCGGGTGCCCCTCGGGCCTCACGATGCCCCTTTCGCGCGCTCCGGCCTCGCTCCGTCGCCGGTCAGTCGGCGTATCGCGCGCAAGTCTTCAACGAAACGGGCGTATTCGGCGAGGCGCGGCTCTTCGTCGGGGATGCGCAGAAGGTAGGATGGGTGAACCGTCGTGAACACCCTGAGGCCGTTGGGAAGTTCGATCGCCTTGCCCCGGTTGGGTGCGATCGGCATCGGACGCCCCGCCAGGCTTTGCGCCGCAGTGGCCCCGAGGGCGACGAGCAGCGTGGGTTCGATCACCTTGATTTCGTCGAAGAGCCAACGTCGGCAAGCGTGGATCTCGCCTGCGTTCGGCTTCATGTGCAGACGCCGCTTGCCTCTCGGTGTTTGCGCGAATTTGAAGTGCTTCACGGCGTTGGTGACATAAACCCGGGACCGGTCGATGCCCGCTTCGGCGAGCGCTCTGTCGAAAAGCTGCCCTGCCGGCCCGACGAAGGGCCGCCCGGCGACGTCTTCCAGGTCGCCAGGTTGCTCGCCGACAAAGAGCAACGCCGCGTCGGCCGGTCCCTCGCCGAAGACCGTCTGCGTCGCCGCTGCCCACAGCGGGCACTCGCGGCAATGCGCCGCCTCCTTCCTGAGTTTTTCAAGTTGCTCGCTTGCGATCACCACGTCCATGTTCGGGCCTTCGAGAGGTCCGCCCGGTTCAATTGATCGTCGATGGAAGTGTCGCCCGGACCCACGCGACTGCATCCCTGCCCACCGCCGGCGCCGCGCTGCCCCAGCTGTTTCGCACATAGGTCAGAACCGCCGCGATCTGCTCATCGTTGAGCCTCCGCCCGAAGGAGGGCATTGCCGGGGCGGTCGGCTCCTTCGCCGTCGCGACGCTTCGCGCGCCCTCGAGGGTGATGCGGATGAGACTCGTCGCATCAGCGGAACGTACGTTGGAGGACTCCGCGAGCGCCGGAAACAGGCTTGGAACTCCTTTGCCGTCCAGTCCGTGGCACGCCGAGCATGCATCGGCATAAATTGCGCCGCCGGCCTTCATGAGAGGCGCCGAGGCAACGGGCTGCGTCGCCGCGCCCGCGGTCCTGGGAAGATCCTTCAAGTAAGCTGCAACCGCCTTGAGATCGGCGTCGGTCCAAAGCGAGCTCGAGTGTGAGATTTCTTCTCCCATCGTCCCAGTTGCGGCGCTGGCGGCGTTATGACCTGTCTTTAGATACTGGACAATGTCGGCGACGCTCCACAGGCCGAGCCCACGATCATCGTCGTTGGTTATGTCAGGAGCAAACCAGCCCTGCAAGGTAAAGCCGTGCAACGCCTGATCGTTCAAGTCCCCGCCCAGCAACGTCTTGGGCGTGTGGCAAGCGCCGCAATGCGCGATCCCCTCGATCAAATAGCCGCCGCGGTTCCACTCGCCGGACTTTGTCGTATCTGGCCTGAATTCGCCCTTCCTGAAATAAAGTACGTCCCACAACAGCATCGCGTCGCGAATGTTGAAAGGAAAAGGCAACGTGTCCGACACGACCGCGTTGCGGACCGGCGTTACGGTGTTGAGATAGGCGCGAATGGCAAGCGCGTCGTCTCTCGTCAACTTTGTATAGTAATTATAGGGCATAGAAGGATAGAGAGGCGCGCCGTTGGGCCGCTTGCCGTCCCGCAAGGCCGCGACGAACTCGTCGTCGCTCCACGCCCCGATGCCGGTTTCGTTGTCGGGAGTGATATTCGGCGCGACCATAGCGCCGAAGGGCGTCGGCACCGCTCGTCCTCCGGCGAACGGCATCCCCTGATCCGTGTGGCATCCCGCGCAATCGGCGAGAGTGGCGAGATAGCGGCCACGCTGGATTTGGGAAAAGTTCTGCGGATCGAGCCTCGATCCGAGCCCACTGGGGACGATCCGCATCGTCGCCGCGAAAATCGCGAATCCCGCGACGCATGCGAGCACGAATACGAGAACCGCTGTCGCGAGGACCCTAAGCATGAACCAGCGGCCCCGGATTTTTCAAATACTCGTTCCGAATGGTCTCGGCCGACCAAAAGGCGAGGGCTGCAAGTGTGCCGGTCGGATTGTATCCGGCGTTCTGCGGAAACGCGCTCGCGCCCATCACGAAGAGATTGGGCACATCCCAGCTTTGTAGATAGCGGTTGAGCGCGCTCGTCGCGGGATCGGAACCCATGATCGCGCCGCCGCAAAGATGCGTCGTCTGGTATTTCGTGATGTCGTAGGGTCCCTTGCGATATTGCTTCGTGACCTCATTGGCGCCCATCGCCTTGATGATTTCAGCGAACTTGTCCGTGAGAAAGGCATTCTGCTTGATCTCGTTGTCATGGAAATCGATCGTTATTCGCATCAAGGGGCGCCCGAATCGATCCTTGTAGGTCGGGTCCAGGTCGAGATAGACATCGCGATAGCTGTAGAAGCTGCCATGGACCCCGGTGCCTGGCGTGACGGTCGACAGGTAATTGTCGCGGACGGCCGCCTTCCATGCGGCGCCCCAGCGCGGCGTATTCGCCGGCGCTTGCGTGGTCTCGATCGGGCGACCGTTCGTCTGCACCTGTCCCATGTACCCGCCGCCGACGAATCCATGCGGACCATGATCGAAATTGTCCCCGTTGAACTCGTCGATGCACATCCCGATCGAGCCCGACGCGATGAAGGGATTGAAGTTGAACTTGTCCTTGTCGAAGAAGCCGACCGCATCGGAGATGGTCTGATGGGTGAAATTGCGGCCGACCACGCCCTGGTTGGCGACCGGATCATACGGCCTGCCGACGCCCGACAAGAGCAGAAGTTGGACGTTGAACACGGTGTAAGCCGCGAGGATCACCAGATCGGCCGGTTGCTCCCACTCTTCGCCGCTCGCGTCGACGAACGTGACGCCGGTCGCGCGTTTGCCGGAGCGGTCGAGATTGATGCGCGTGACCTCGCATTCCGTACGCGCGCTGAAATTCGACTTGCGAACAAGTACCGGCAAGATGGTCGTCTGCGGACTGGCCTTCGAATAATTGCCGCAACCGAACCATTCGCAGAAGCCGCAATAGGTGCAGGGGCCGAGCCGGACGCCGAGCGGATTCATGTACGCCTGCGACATGTTTCCCGACGGTTGCGGGAACGGCTTGTAGCCGAGTTCGCGCGCCGCTTTCGCGAGAATCGCATGACTGAAGGGTTGCGCTTGCGGCGGATTGGGATAGGGCCGAGAGCGCGGACCTTCGAACGGATTGCCGCCCTCCTGAATGTTGCCCTTCAGGTTCCCCGCAGCGCCCGAAGTGCCGCGCGAGATATCTCGAACTGGTAGTATGCCGTTCGATTTCGTCGTGGGTGACGCCCCGGTCCTGGATTGTCATGTCCTGCGGTACGAAGCGGGCCGTCACGCTGCGTCAGGTGCGTCCTCAGCACGAAATCGGAAAGACAGGAAGCGCCAGGTTTCCGCGTTCCAGTGAACACCGGCGCCGCCGACGCCATTGGCCGGCATGAAGGCGCCCCACTCCGGATGGGCAGCGCGGTTTGCTCTGGGTGTTGCGAAAGGTGAGGGTCGCTCTGCGCCGGTCGCACGAAAAGGTCATGGCGGATCCGGTAGCGCAATTCGTCTTGTGCGTAGCTCGGCGGGAAATGGTGAGCGGCGTCACGCCATGGTCCGCGTTCGACAACGATGACGTCGAGGCCTTCGTCGGTCAGTTCTTGGCCAGGATGGACCCGGTCCATCCGAGGCCGACGATGACGACGTCCTTTGCTGGCAATTTGCGAGCGATGGCGCTCACCTCAGCTCTTGCTCAGGGTTCCATCCCGGACGACCACGAGATGCTGATCGGCGGCAGTGGATAGCGCTCGTTGTGGCGGAGTACCCAGTCGCGGTAGTCATAGCGGGCACCGGGGAAGCCAATCATCCTCCACGAGCCGTGTCCGGTTGCCGCCGTAGATCGGATCGACGAAGAATCCCTGTTGGACGTCGAAAGGACAGCTCGAAGAACTGTTGGCCGTCGACTCCCTCAAGCTTCGCTTCGCCCTTTTCCAGACCGGCGATGACGTTGTCCTTGGCTGTATCGGGGAGACCGACAAAGGGGCGGTCGCCCTGCGTCTTTCGACAGGAACTTGGTCGAGCGCGGCCAAGCCCTTTCGGTATTGCGCCGCCGGCCCGGCTTCGTCCTGGGGACCTTGGCTCTTGAAGCCTTTCAGGAAAGGCGGCTGGACATAGAGGCCCGACTGGTGGCCTTATGGCCCGCGTGTTGGCGGTCGATGAAAACCGCGCACCCAGCATGCTCGCCGCCGGGCGTCTGCGGGTCGGGAGGGATAAGTCGGTCCGCCAGCGCCTCGACCATCGCGCCTTCGGCCGGGGTAAAAAACACCCACGGGCCCAGCCGAAAGGGCGGGGGGGGGATCGCCCGCATAAGGCTGCCGGGCAGGGCGCCGGCGATGGTCTCGGCCCGCGCGGCGACCCGCTCGCCGAAGAACGCGGCGGCTGATGCGAGGATTGCTCGGCGATCGATGCGCAGCACGCGGAAATCCCAATTGTCGGTCAGCTTCATCCCTTTGTTCGAAGTAGCTCAGGGCTATTTCGGCGGACGTCTTCATCGCGCCCTCACGGGCCGCCGCGATGCCCTGCGAATGAGCGAGAGCGAACGTCAGTCCTCGCGCCGAATTCTTGTCGAAGCTTGTCTTGGCCGCCTCGAGCGTCCGCTTCCGCCGGATTGGCAAATTCCGGCCCGCCCGATTGATATAGAATGTCGGCATCGACATCGCCGCGCGGAACGGGCTTGATTTTTTGCGATGACTGAACTCGGCGGACCGCTTGAGCGATTTCGCGATCTCAGAGGCGTTCCCGTCCGTGAAAATCCGGGCTCGATGTCGAGCGCGTCGGAATGCTCGGTGACCTCTCCCGACCATTTCCGTCGTCCGTCCTCGTCCGCCTTTTGAGCCCCCGCAGAAGGTCGCCGCTGAGGGAAGCGCAACGCCGCGCGATACAGCGGCCCGGCGCTAAACGGCCACGCGGCAAAAGAGTTCCAGCCGCCGCCGCTTTTTTCGGCCGCCGCTCCCTCCCACGTTTCGGAGAATTCGTGGCGGCGGCGCCGTCCGTCGTAGCGGAAGAAATCCAATTCTGGGAAAGCCGCTTCGGCGCACATCGATGCCTTTGCGACGTCATGTTATTGTCAAATCGACCAGCCATTAATGCGTTGTTGTTGCCAGCGGCTTGGCGCCCGATGCAATTCCAGCGCCAAGAATGCGCCCACGCGGCGTGTCAGTTCGGCGGCCCGGTATATTGCTCCAACCGTCAACCTTCGATATGCTGTTCGCAGAGTAGGGGGCGTATGATGGAAGTTCGCAACCTTCGGCCAGACGAAACGCAGCCCAGCGGACCCGCCTGGGTGCTGATCGAGAAAATTGGCGACAAATACGCCGTTCGCGGCCAGGCAAATCATAAGGCGGTCGACGCCTCTTTCGCACCATCCGACTTCGACACTGCGGAGGTGGCGATAAAGGCGTCTGTGGCATGGGCCGACCTTCTCGGAATCCCGCTGCTCTACGTGAAAGACGGCCAGTAGGAAGCGAGCGCCCGAAACAGCACGGCGCAAAGCTCCGCCACGCCCAGGCGATCCCGGCTTCCTCGTCGTCAGGCCATCACCACATCGAGCCCCAGTAGGGATTGACGCCGTAAAAGTCGTGGATCTTGGTTTCGAAGTCCCGATCGCCCCAGGCCGGAGCGCTTCCTGCAGGGTAAGCCGGCGCTCCCTCCAATTCTCTCCGGTCGAGGTTGACGACGTAGCCGCCCTTGTTCCTGTCGTATTTCAGCACCGACCAGGGCAGGGGATGATAACTATTTCCGATCCCCAGAAAGCCGCCAAAAGACATGATGGCATAGGCGACGTTTCCTGACTTCTTGTCGATCATCACATCGTGAATGGAGCCAAGGCTTTCGCCGGAATTGTTGTAGACCGGAGTGTCTTGAACCTTGTTGGCCGCAATCAGCGAGGAAGTTTCTCTAACGGTGTCCATTGATGTCTCCCTAAAGTGGTGGTCGCCGACGATCGCCCAAAGGGTTGCGCAATTCCGCGCTTGCCGCCCTTCAGGCGGCGAGCGCAGAGAAAAGGGACTGTCGAGTTCAGCGCGCGCGTCGCCGGCCGGGTCCCGTCGCGACTTGTGTTGGAATTGGCTGACGCGTCTTCGGGCGACATGAGGCTATCCGATCATGCGGCGAGGTCAATGATCTGATCGTCGGGCTTTTCGGCGAGGCTGCGCCATCCGTCGACCTTGCGCATGGTGATTTGCCCGGAGGCGAGCAGCGCCCAGAACAGCATGGCGGCGGTCTCTGCGCAGGGCAGCACGGTCTGGGTCTTGATCCGGCGCTTGAACTCTTCGTGCAATCGCTCAATGGCGTTCGAGGTTCGGATCGATTTCCATTGGCTCGGCGGGAAGCGCGTGAAGGTGAAGAGCTTGTCGCCGGCTTCCTCCAGGCTGTCGGCGACGGCGCGGCATTTGCAGCCCATTCGCGGACGAAGGCCTTGCGCCTCTCTTCGACCTCCGGCTTCGTCTGGGCGTAGATCATATCTTTGTAGTCGTTCGAGATTTCCTCGTGCAGCCGCTCGGGCGCATGGGCGAGCAGATTGCGATGCTTGTGCACCGTGCAACGTTGGACAGGCATGTCGGGCCACAGCGCCGCCAGCGCCTTTTCGAGGCCCGGCGCGCCGTCGACGACGACCAGCTCCGGCCTCGGCAATCCGCGCCGGACCAGATCGTCGAGCAGCGCGCGCCAGGCCGCCTCGCTCTCCCCGCCCATGCTCTTGATCGCCAGCAGCACCTTCTGGCCGTCGCAGCGCACGCCGAGCGCGACGAGCAACGAGATCGAGGTCGCCTTGCTGTCGAGCCGAACGCGCGCGACCGTGCCGTCGAGGATCAGCCGGACGATCGGCTCCTCGGCGAGCGAACGCGCGTTCCAGGCATCCCAATCGCCCTTCACCTTGCGCCAAGTCCGGCTGACCACGTCCTTGCCGACCGGCCCGGCGAAGACCGCGTTCAACGCGCGCCGCACCCGGCGGGTGTTGGTTCCCGAGAGATAGGCCCCGGCGATCAAGGCGTCGGCGGCCCGGGTGCGCCGCTGATAGGCGCGAAGCGAACCGCTCCGCCATTCGCGCGTCTTGCCGTCCTCGCCTTCCAGACGGGCGCGCGGCACGGCGATCCGCGTCTTGCCGAACGTCCCCGTCAACGTCCGTTCCCGATGCCCGTGGCGCACGCCCACGACCGACGGCGCCGCCTCGTCCTCGCCCGGCTTGCGCCGACCGTAGCGCGGACGCGACAACGCCTCGCTCAGTTCCGCCTCCAGCATCGTCTCGATAAAGCCGCGCACGCGAGCGCGGACCCCGTCCTCGATCGCGTCGAACCAATCATCGAAAAGCAAAGCCTCCGCGGCGACAGCCGCCTCCTTCGTGGTATCCTTCGTCATGGCGTGGTCTCCATTCCAGCGCGCTAACGCCGAAATCAGTTGGGTTGAACAACCCGGAGACTACGCCAACCCAATTCCAACCACCTCCGCGACGGGACCGCCGGCCGCTTCGCTGGCGCACATGCCAACACTAGCGCTGGCCGCGCTGCGGCCGACTTCCGACGCTTCTCCGGATCCTTCGCGAAACCGCGACGCTCTGACTGCCCGTGGGAGCCGACGCATATTGTGTCGCCATTGTCCTTCTCCGTTCAATTTCACGCGTCGATCCCACGTGCGAAAGAACGCCGAATGTTCGTCGTTCGCTATCCTAACCGTCGTAATCGATTGAGGTTCCCCGAATAGCTTCCGCGGCCGAATTTCAAAGAAGGGCTGCCCTGGGAACTGAACGAGCGTTCAAGAGATCAGCCGTTGTGCGGCAGCGATCGTTTCTCGGCTGCAGCGCCGCAAAAAATCTGCGGCTCGACTACGGCGAACAAACCTATCTCGGCCCTGACAATATCAAGGACAAACCTCGCGCTGGGGCATTCGAACGCCGCACACGCTGCAACGTCGGCGCACTGAACGCTCCAACTCAAGGCGCCCTGGGGACGAGATAGACGTCTCTAGCGTAGTTCAACAGCAGGGCGTAGTTGCCGGCAAGATTTTCGACGATCTGGGCGAGATCGTCGAGCGTGTATTCAACCCGGTCTACCGCGTCCTCGACATACGCGGCCGGGGTCACGGAATCGCCATGCGAGGGCCTCACGCTCGGGGGAATGCGGAGAATCCAGTTCGGTTGCACGCCGGTCGCGGAGACCCCTGCCTTCCAGGCGGAATGGCCGATGTTATTGAGCAACGGCGTCAATTTCTCGGGTATGAGAAGATGACCACGGATACGGTCGAATTGATCCATGGGCACGGGGCGGTGCCGAAGCAGGTCGAGCAGAACCCGCCGCTTGGCCGCGAAGTCGAGGCCACGGGTCAGCAACATGACCGCGGCCGCGTCGGATCCGGCGACGGTGGCCATGACGTCTTGCATCAGCAATTCGTAACGTGCGAACCACTGTACGATCGTTCCGAAGAGCTCCAAATGACGAGGGGTGAGGCAGTCCAGGGTCGTGTTGTTCATTTGCACGTGCGCCCTCCACTCGGGTTTGAGGAGACGTGAGCAATCATGTTGTCGCACTCCACCGGCTTGAGCGCTTCGCGCGGGGTGAGCCCCGGGGGGCGGCGGAAGCCGGGATGGCCACATTCAAGCCGTGGACGCATTGCTGCAATGCGGCCAAATGCATTGCTGTTCGGCCTAGTTTGTGGCATGAGCGCGCGCGTCGAAGCAATCTCCAAGGGAAGCAATGTCGTTTTTGAACAGCAATAATTTCCTCGATCGCCAGGCGGCCGCCGCAAAGGCCCGTAAAGCGCTGGCCGAGAAGTTCCTCTCCCGCCCGAAATACGACCCGCAGGATCCCGCAGTCATCGAACGCGAGGCCAAGCGCCGAGCCATACTCGAAGCCCGCGCCGAGCGCGAAGTCGAACGGCTGAAGCGCAAGGCCGAGGCCGAAGCTGCCGAAGCGGCGCGCCGCGCCGCCGAGGAAGCGGCGCGCCACGAAGCGCTTCGTCTTGAGGCGCTGGCGCACGAGGCGGCCGAAGCGGCGCGCCGCGAGGAGGAAGCGCGGCTCGAATATGAGCGCAAGCTCGACCGTGACGCCCGCTACGCCGCGCGCAAGGAGCGCAAGAAGAAGGCGAAGAGCGCAATCGAGCGCTACCGCTGACACGCCCCGATTGATCGCTGGCGTCAAGTCGGGCAAGAAGGCCTGGAGTTGGCCAACTCGGCTTCTTCGACGGGGCGAACGATCGAATGTTGAAATCACTTCGCGTCGGCGTGGCGGGTTTAGGGAGTGTCGGCTCCGCGCTGGTCAGGCTCCTCGAGCGCGGGCGCGCCGACTTGACCGCGCGTACGGGTTGCGAGATCGCCATCGTCGGGGTCAGCGCGCGCAGCCGGCACGACCGCGGTCTCAATCTTGCCGATGCGACCTTCTACGATGACGCTGTATCCCTTGCGGCCGATGGAAATCTCGACGTCTTCGTCGAATTGATCGGCGGCGCCGAAGGGCCAGCCTTCGAGGCGGCAAAGGCCGCTCTGTCGCGTGGTGTGCCGCTCGTCACCGCCAACAAGGCGATGATTGCGGCGCACGGCCTGGAACTCGCGCGACTTGCCGAGGCGCATGGCGCGCCTCTGGCGTTCGAGGCTGCGGTCGGCGGGGGAATTCCCGTCATCAAGACGCTGCGGGAAGGTTTGGCCGGCAACACGATTCGTCGCGTCTCCGGCATCTTGAACGGCACGTGCAACTATATCCTGTCGCGAATGGAGACCGACGGACTGCCGTTCGACGTCTGCCTCGCCGACGCGCAGAGGCTCGGTTATGCCGAGGCGGATCCGACTTTCGATATCGGCGGCTTCGATTCGGCGCACAAGCTCGCGATCCTCGCGTCGCTGGCGTTCGGAGCCAAGATCGACGCCGACGCGGTTTCGGTCGAGGGCATCGAGACGATCAGCCTCGCCGACCTCGCCGCCGCCGACGAGCTTGGCTATCGCGTCAAACTCCTCGGCGTCGCCGAGCGGACGCAAAAGGGGGTCGAGCAGCGCGTTCATCCGACCATGGTCGCCAAATCCGAGCCGCTTGCGCAGACTATGGGCGTTCTCAATGCGGTGACGATCGACGGCGACGCGGTCGGGGCGCTGACTCTGGTCGGGGCGGGTGCGGGCGGCGACGCCACGGCCTCCGCGGTTGCGGCGGATATCGTCGACATCGCGCGCGGTCACCGCATGCCCGCGTTCGGGCGTCCGGTCGACGCGCTGGAGGACGCCGAGCGCGTGCCCATGCAGCGTCACGAAGGCGGCTATTATGTGCGTCTCGCCGTCGTCGATCGCCCGGGTTCAATGGCGACGATCGCAACGCGCATGGGAGAGCGCAATATCTCGCTCGAAGCGATCATGCAAAAGCGCCCGGCCAAGGGGGCGCCGGCGACCGACATCGCGCCTGTCGTGCTGATCACGCACGCGACCACGGAAACCTCGATCCGCGAAGCGCTCGCGCTGGCGGTCGGCGACGGGGTGGTGAAGGAAAAGCCCCAGGTCATCCGTATCGAGCGGGCTTAGAACGGATCGAGCAGAGCGAATGCACTCACCAGCCCGACGACTACAACCCCGAGGACAACCTCGGCGATGCTCGTCTTCATCATCAGACGGAGTGCGGGCGCGTCGGGCTTAAGGCGCGGCGCCAGTAAATAGCGGTTGAGAAGCGCAATCGAGACCATCGTCGCCACAAGCGCGATCTTCACGCAAAGGAGGGCGCGGTATGGCGTCGTCGGCGGAAACGGCGCCGCGCCGCTCGTCAACGCGATATTGACGGCTCCGGTCAACACCACCAGCGCCACATCGAACTGCCCCCAGAAGGAGAATCGCTTCATCGCGGTCACCGCATCCCGGCGCAGCGCGGGTTCGCGGTAGAAGGTCAGGCAGAGTGCGAACGGCAGCAGGCCGCCGAGCCAAGCTCCGGTCGTCAGAAGATGGAGCGCGTGGTTGGCGCGATGAATCGCGCCGACGCCGCCCTGCTGCATCGCGGCGTGACCGACGAGGCAAGGCTCCCCAGCGAAGCGCGGAGACGACGACCATGAAGGTCGAAGGCCCGTGTCTGCCCAACGCCAGCGCGACCAACAGGAGGAGCGCGACCGGCAGCCGCCCCTGCCAGACGGCGCCGAACGCGGTGTCCATCAAGACGCCCTGCAGGACATCCGGGTCGACGAGACCGCTCCAAGAACCGGACATGGAGGCGGCCTCCAGTGCAATCCAGACGAGCGCGCTGAGCGCCGCGACAGGGATCGCAACCGCCGCGATGCGCCGCGCGGCGGGCGTGAGGGCCCGCGCGAGGTCCGACGGAGCGAGAAGCCGGACATAAGCGCTTACGCCAAAGAGAGCCATCGCCGATGAGAAAATGCACGAAGCGGCATGAAACGAGGGCGCTCTCCATGATTTCCTCTAATCGCCGTAGGCAGGGGAGGCGGGATCCGGCCTCACATCTTCATCCCTTTCATGTCTCCGCCTTTGATGGCGCCGCCCGGGCCGGCGGCCCCGATGCCTTGAACGGGGAAATCGACCGACACCGCGCCAGCGTGCTCGAAGGTCAAAGTCGCTTTGACGGTCTCGCCCTTGACCAGCGGGCGCTTCAAGCCGGTGAACATGATGTGATAGCCGGTCGGCGCCAGCGTCACCGCGCCGTGGGCGGGGATTTCGAGGCCATCCTTGACTGCGCGCATTTTCATGACGCCGCCCTGCATGCTCATTTGGTGGACCTCGACGTCGGCGAAGTCAGCGGAGCCGCCCGTCAGCCGATCTGGGGAAGCGCCGTTGTTGCGAATCTCGAGATAGCCGGCGCCGACTTCAGCGCCCTTGGGCGTCGCGCGCGCCCACGGCTTCTCGATCGTCAAGTCGCCCGCCTTGATTTCCTGGGCGAGGGCAGGGGCCGCGCTCAGGCCGAATGCGAGCGCCAGACAGGCCGCATGGAAGCGATTCACGTTCATCTCCTTGAAATAGGTTGTGAGGAAAGCCGCGCGTTCGGTCCGAACGCGCGGCGAACCGGCTCAAGGCTTCACGGTGAAGTTGAAGCTGCCCTGGGTCTTATGGGTATCGACCGACACCGCGTGCCAAGTCACGGTGTAGACGCCCGGCGCAACGTCTTGCCGACCTTCGCGATCAGTACGCTCTTGTCGGCCGGATCGACGCTCGGGCGGCCAAGCGGTACAGTCCCGCCGGCCTCCGAGCTCAACGCAACCGTGCAGAAGCGCGGCTCGACCCCTTCGCTGAATTTGAGTCGGATCTCAGCGGGCGGCGCGACCGTGCTCCCGACAGAAGGCGTGGCCGTTTCGAGCTGCGCATGCGCGTAGGCCGCGGTGGCGGCGAACGCGAAGGCGAGCGAGGCAGCGAGATTGATGAGGGAATGACGAATCATAGCAGTCCTCCATTGAAGATCGGTTTGCCGAGCGTGTCGGGGAGGATGTCGTCGAGGTAGAGGTCCAGCTCGCCGACGACGCCGACGCCTCGGCCGCTCGCGCTGTTCATCGGAACGATCGCTTCGAGCGCGAATTGCCACGTGTCGGCGATGTAGACCACACCGGGCTGGATCGTGCCGGTCGTCTGGTTGGTCCCCGGCGCGAAATTGTAGATCGGCGTGCTGAACGCGAATTCGGTGATCGGAATCAGGTGCTTGAAGAACTCGTTGTCGATCTCGGCGACGTGCGAATTGTAGTAGGGCAGGCTGTATTGGACGGTGAAGCCCCAGTTGAGGTTCGTCGAGTTCTGGTTGCCGCTCGTCCAGGCTTGGCCCGGCAGGCTCTCGCTCAATTCGGCCGTCACGGCGATCGGACGCAGGATATTCAGGCTCGTGGGCAGGTCGCCGAACCCTTTGCCGATGTCGAGCACCGGCGTGTACACATTGTATGGCGTCGCCTGGCTCCCCGTGGCGGTATTGCCCCAGTCGACCTCCATGCTGACGGTAGCCATCAATTCATGGCCTGGAAGGCAGAAATTTCCCCATTGCAATTCGGTGCTCAGGCTGTCCCACCCGTATCCGCCGGGCTTTAGCCAGGTCGGCCCGTCCTGAATGACCAGCCCGACGTTGGGCGTGATGGTCTTCGACCAGGAGAAGGATCCGTCGAACTCCTGAGACCCGCCCGAATTCTGCGGTAGATAGGTTAGGGTCGGCAGCGCCAGTTCGTCGTTGACGCCGGGATCGTCGATGGCGAGGGTGGCAGGGAAGACGCGGTCGCCGCAGACGGCGTGGGCGAATGCTGGAGAAAGCCAGAGAGCGGTCGCAGCGCCGACAATAGCGCCCGATACGACCCGTAAAGTCGCGGTATTCATTAAATGTCGCCTTGAAATCTGAAAGGAATGGGGACGCGCGCTGATAGGATCGGCGCGCGGCGGATTTGGCTCAGACTTCGATAGGCGGCGCGCGAGCCTGGGCGAACCCGGTCGGACGGGTCCTGGTCCCGCCGAAATCGGCAAGCGGCATCAAAGGCGCGGCGGGAACCTCCACGCGCGCGGGCAGCGTCGGCCCGACTGCAACAAACAAGACCGTTTGCGCCGCAAACTGGCATAACGGACAGCCGTCGTCGCAGTGGCCCTGGTGATGCCGCTCGGGCGTATTCGAGGATGTATCGCCATCGGCCTGGACGCATAGAACCGCCGCGTCCCCGAACGTCGCCTTCAAAGTCGCGGCGACGCTCGACAGGTCCGATTGCGACTGGGGGTGATGATAAGGCAGCGCCGTAAGCTGGGCGACCAGAGCGAAGGCAGCGAGCAAAACGGCAATGCGAGGGAAAGCGAGCAAGTACAACGGACACGCTACAGCGCGCCGCCTTTTCGTTTTGCCCGCCGCGACCGACACGAGATAATCCCCTGGCGACAGCGCCATGCTCGACCGCCGCACTTAAATGCGAACAGCGCTTGGCTGTCAATTGCGCGCCGAAAGCCTTCGCGAGGGGGATTCGCGCGCCCCGAGACAGTCGCGCCACGTCTTCGGCGCCACTTGCGCCTGAGTTTGCCCGAATCGCGCCGCGCGTCTATGGCTTGCTGCGGATCATCTCGAATAGGGTCGCGCGACCTCTCAGGTTTCAAACGCCAAGGCGCGCGTCAGGCCTCTTGCTCGATGCACAAAAAGCGGAGGCGGCGACGCGGACCTCGCATCCCCTGAACAGCGATGCAGGGGCGCGCGAATTGCGCATCGCCGCCATCGCCTTGATGTGTGCGGCCATGGCGTGCTTCGCTGGCCTCGATAGCTCGGCCAAGTGGCTCGGCGCGAGAAACCTTTCGCCCGTGGAAGTCGTTTGGGCGCGCTATGTCGGCGCCGCGGCGCTCGGTCTGCTTGTCGCTCGCCCGTTCGCGCGCCCGGGCGTCTTACGCTCTCACAGGCCCTGGTCGCAAGTCGTCCGGTCCTTCCTGCTGCTCGGGTCGACCATGGCCAATTTCCTCGCCCTGCGCCAACTGCAGCTCGCGGAAACCTCGACCATTTCGTTCCTGACGCCGCTTTTTGTCGCTCTCATGGCCGGGCCCTGGCTCGGCGAGCGCGTCGGCGGGGCGCGACTCCTTGCGATCGCAGTTGGCTTCGCGGGGGTCCTGATCGCGACCCGGCCAGGAACAAGCGCCTTTCAACCGATCGTCTTCGTCGCGATCGGCGGCGTCGGATGTAACGCGGCCTATGCGCTGGCGACGCGCATGCTTGCTGGTCACGACGCGCCCGAGACGACGCTCACGTGGACTCCGATAGCCGGCGTGTCCGCGCTGACGCCGCTGCTTCCCTGGACCTGGTCGACGCCGGAGAGCCCTCACGTCTGGGTGGTCATCGGGACCATGTGCGTGTTCGGAGCGCTTGGCCATTGGCTGCCGATTCTGGCCCATCAACGCGCGCCCGCCTCCGCGCTGACCCCGTTCAGCTACACTCAGTTGATATGGATGATTGTCGCAGGGGCGCTCGTCTTCGGCGACACTCCCCCCACCGCGACCTTGGTCGGCGCGGCGCTCGTGGTCGCCTGCGGCCTTTATCTGGTGCTGCACGAGCGCAACGGCGGCAAGCGCGCTCGCGTCGAGCAATGAGGACGAGTGACGGGGAAATGACGGGCTCGTCAGCGCGGCCCGCTTGTGAGCGGCGTCGCCATTCCGATATGATCGAGCCTGCTTCTCATCCTCAAAGTGTCGGGGCGGATGACATCGGTCGCGATGGATCGTGATATGGGCGCGTCGCCCCCAGAGACGGGTTTCCGGGCGAGTCCTGCTGAGCGCCCCACGGAAGCCCAAGCGCCGTTGTCCTCGTCCGCGAAAAGCCGCTGGCTCGCGTTCATCGGCGCATTCGCGATCCACGCCGCCATCCTGGGCTTGCTGATTCTCCAGTACGAGTTTGAACCGCCGCTCACTCCGGCCGTGCGGGAAATACCGATCGAAATCGTGGTCGAAACGCCGCAGCCGAAGGAGCCGGAGAAGCCCGCGCCGAAGCCGGACCCGCCGGCGCCCACGCGCCAGGTCGAGGAGGAGCCTGCTCATGACGCTCCGAGAGCCGCCAATGACGAGAAGATCGAAAGGAAGGCGCCTGACGACGCGACAAAGGTCGCGGGCGACACTTCTACGGCGAAGGACCCGAGCCTAAATCCCGCCCCGGCGGAAAAGGCGGCCCCGACGCGAGACGGCGCGGGCCAGGCGCAGAAGAACGCGACCGCGCCCGTCGTGGACAAGGCCCCCGAGACGACCAAGACCCGCGACGCGAAGCCAGAAGAGGCCGAAGAGGAGGCGGCGGCGGACGCCAATCCCCAACCCGAAAAGCCCCCGACCTTCGTCGGTCAGCCGTTCCCCACTTGGTCCAACGGCGGAAAATTCTCCACGTTCGACTCGGTGCCGGACATCGAACTCGGCAGTGCGGCCATTCAGACGCCCGTTTCCGGCGGCAAGGCGAAATCGACGTATCTGACCATCCTCTACGGATTGATCATGTCTCACGTTCATATGCCCCCCGATCATGGCGGTCCGCACGAGGGAGAGATCGTCTTCACCGTCGACGGAACGGGCCGGCTCATGCAGAAACAGGTGGCGCGCCCGAGCGGATTGCATGCGCTCGATTCCGCGGCCCTTGCCGCGATCAGCGAGGCCTCGCCGTTTCCGACCCCGCCGCAGGGCATGCCGATGCGACTGAGGTTCACCTACGGGGCGAAGTGATCTCGGCGCGACTTCGCCTCAAGCCGCGGCGGCCCCGCATTCCCGGCACAGCCCGACCACCTCGACCATCTGCCGATGCGGCGCAAAACCGGCGCGCTCGGCGGCCTCCCGGAGCAGATTCGTCACGACCGCGTCCTCGATCTCGTCGCTGCGCCCGCACTTCTCGCACAGCAGCAGGACGCCTTGATGCACGTGGCCGAAATGCTCGCACGGCGCATAGGCGTTGCGGCTCTCGATCTTGTGCACGAAGCCGTTCTCGAGGAAAAACTCCAAAGTGCGGTACACGGTCGGTGGCGCGATCGGCTTTCCCTCCAGGCGCGCCAGTTCGTCGATGATCGCATAGGCGCCGAGCGGGGCGGGACTGCGGCTGAGAATCGACAGCACCCGGCGACGCAACGCGGTCAACTGCAGCCCCTTGCTCGCGCAGGCGCTTTCGACCAGCGCCGACCACGCGGGTTCGTTCGCTTCAGGGCCGCCGGAAATCATCGTCTCGCCTTTCACCGCCTATCCTTACCACGCTCACGGCGGTCCGTCGCAAGGGACACGTTCGGTGTTGCACGCCGCACCGTTATAACATAACAATCGGTGCGCCGCGTTGTAAGAAGCGCTGCGGCATCAATGTTGGAGACATTCCCCATGACCAAGAAGTTTCTGCTCGCGGCGGCCGCAATGGTAGGCCTCATGAGCGCGCCGGCGCTCGCCGACCCGGTGAAAGTCGTCGCGGCCGAGAATTTTTACGGCGACGTCGCGACGCAGATCGGCGGGGCCGATGTCGCCGTGACGAGCATTCTGACCAATCCTGACCAAGATCCGCATTTGTTCGAAGCGAGCGCCGACACCGCCAAGGCGCTCTCGGACGCCAAAGTCGTCATCGTTAATGGCGTCGATTACGACCCGTGGATGGAGAAGCTGCTGAGCGCCAACAAGGCGCCCGCCCGCAAGGTGGTGGTTGTTGCGCAACTCGTTGGCCGGAAAGCTGGGGACAATCCGCATCTCTGGTACGACCCGGCCTATGTGAAGGTCGCGGCCAAGGCGCTCGTCGCCGACCTCATCGCCGTCGACCCGGCGCACAAGGCGGACTATACCAAGGGGGAGGCTCAGTTCCTCGAACTCGTTGAAGCCGCTGGATGCGAAGATCGCCGAGATGCGCAAGAAATACGCGGGCCAACCCGTAACGGCGTCCGAGCCGGTGTTCGGCTATCAGGCGGGACTGATCGGCCTCAAGGTCCACAACGAGAAATTCGCGCTGGCGGTGATGAACAACGCCGAGCCGACGGCCTCGGATGTCGCCGGTTTCGAGAACGATCTCAAAGGCCACAAGGTGAAGGCGATGCTCTATAACGCCCAGGCCAGCGAGCCGGCGGTCCAACGTCTGGTGCAAATGGCCAAGGACAACAAGATCCCGGTCGTCGGCGTCTCAGAGACCGAGCCGCCGGATTCCAACTACCAGAAGTGGATGCTCGGGCAACTCGACGCGCTGGATGCGGCGCTGGGCGGCGCGGCGAAGTGAGCGCACTGCGTTTCAACGATGTGACCATCCGGCTTGGCGGCCGAGACATTCTCTCGGCCGCCAGCTTCGTTGTCGAGGACGGCGAATTCATCGGCATGCTCGGCGCAAACGGCGCCGGCAAGACGACGCTGATGCGCGCGGCGCTCGGCCTGACGCCGGTCGCGTCCGGGTCGATCAGCGTGTTGGGTCAACCATTTACACGCGGAAATTCGTCCATCGGCTATATGCCGCAGAACCGTGGCCTCGGATCCGGCCTCCGGCTGACGGGTTACGACGTCGTCGCCAGCGCGGCGGTCGGCGCGCGCTTTGGCTTCACGCGGCTCGACAAGGCGACGCGGCGCGAGATCGATTGGGCGCTCGACCACGTCGACGCGCGCGTCTTGGCGCGCCGCTCGATCGGCGAGCTCTCGGGCGGGGAACGTCAGCGCCTGCTGCTCAGCCAGGCGCTGCTCGGCCGACCGCGCCTGCTGTTGCTGGACGAACCGCTGATTTCGCTCGACCCGGCTTATCAGAAGGCCGTCGTGGAGATCGCGCGGCGCCTGCGCGACGAATTGAAGATCGCGATCGTCTTCAGCGCGCACGAACTCAATCCGCTGGTCAACGCGATCGACCGGGTGCTGTATCTCGGCGCCGGCGCGGCGGTGATCGGTCCGGTTGACGAAGTCGTCACCGGTCCGGTGCTTTCGCGGCTCTATGGCGCCGAGATCGAAGTCGTACGCGTCAAGGACCGCTTTTTCGTGATGGCAGGCGATGTCGAAGTCGAGCGCGAGGCGCATCGGCACGAAGGCGGCGATCACGCCCACACCCATGATCACGGCGGCGCGCATGTTTGACTACGACTTCATGCGCACGGCATTCGTCGCCTCAGCCGTCGCCGCGGTTCTCGCTGGCACTGTGGGGTTCTTTCTGGTGCTGCGCGGCCAAACCTTCGCCGGCCACGCGCTTGCGCACGTCGGCTTCACAGGCGCGACGGGAGCGGCCTTGTTCGGCCTTTCGCCGCTTGCCGGCCTCGTCAGCTTCACGTTCGTCTCCGGAATCGCCATGGGCCTCTTCGGCGAGAAACTCGCCGAACGGGACGTGGCGATCGGCATGATGCTCTCGCTCGCGCTGGGGCTCGGCCTCCTGTTCCTGCATTTCTACACTTCGGCGGCGACGCAGGCGACCGCGCTGCTGTTCGGCAACGTCCTCGGCGTCGACGATAAAGCGCTGATGAGCCTCGTCCTGATGGCCGCGATCAGTCTCGTCGCGCTCGCGGTCATCGCACGACCGCTGATCTTCGCCTCGCTGCAGCCCGAACTCGCCGAAGCGCGCGGGGTGCCGCTGCGTTTCGTTTCGGCCGCGTTTCTCGCCATCGTCGCGGTTGCGACGGCCGAATGCGCGCAGATCGTCGGCGTGCTCTTGGTCTTCACGCTGATGGTCGGCCCGGCCGCTGCGGCGCAGAACATTTCGCGCGGCCTCAAGGCCGGGGTGGCGTTGGCGGCCGGCCTTGCGCTTCTCGAAGCCTGGGGCGGCCTGACGCTCGCCTTCTACTCGGATTGGCCGACGAGCTTTTGGATCACGGCGCTGTCGGGGATCGTCTATCTCGCCAGCCTGGGCGCGCGCTGGGCGGCGGCCTGAAGGCCGCGCCCCGCGAGCCGGAGAGTCCGCGTCGAGCGGTTTGGCGACTGTTGTCAAGTTTCCGCAAATCCAGGGCGTTTTTCTCCAAACATTTCCAAGGATTTCCTTTGGCGAAACTAGGAATATCAAGAGCTTACAACGTGAAAAAAGGTCAAAAGTTTGCGCGCCCGTCCTCCAAACATTTTCGCCTCCCGGATCGCGTCGTAGGCTAATCCCCGCGCTGTTCCGACGAGCTTCAGCGTATCACGAATTCCGATTTTCAGAAACATCTATCCACAGCCGGGCCAATCAGCCCCCGCCTGCTTCGCCCGACTCATGCTAGACGAGCGGGGATGACCCCCCGGGAATTTCATCGCGAGCGGAAGCCCGCCGCGCTGACTGCCAGGCCGCCGCGGTGATGCCCGGCGCGCCCTTCTTCCTCGGCGTCGAGCGCTCGCTCACCGGCAGGCCGTGGCGGTCGCGGCTCGACGCGGCGGGGGAAGCCCGGGCGCTCGCCATCGCGCAGGTGAGCGGGCAGAGCGAGCTGATGGCGCGCGTACTGGCCGGGCGCGGCGTCGGTCTCGACGAGATCGCCCGCCATCTGGAGCCGACCCTGCGCGAACTGATGCCCGATCCGTTCACCATGCGCGACATGGAGGCGGCGACAGCGCGCCTCACGCGCGCC
Organism: uncultured Alphaproteobacteria bacterium; assembly: GCA_963813195.1. Classification (GTDB taxonomy): domain Bacteria; phylum Pseudomonadota; class Alphaproteobacteria; order Rhizobiales; family Beijerinckiaceae; genus Roseiarcus. The sequence continues at coordinate 206,197 of CAWEYC010000034.1, forward strand.
GTTCAACGCCGCGAGCGCGTCGCGATCTTCGGCGATTACGATGTCGACGGCGCGGCGAGTGCGGCGCTGCTGAGCGAATATCTGGAAGCCTGCGGCTGCGCGACGACCGTTCACATTCCCGATCGCGTCACGGAGGGCTACGGCCCAAACAGCGATGCGATGGCGGCCTTCGCGGCCAAGGGCGCGAGCCTCGTCGTCACCGTCGACTGCGGCGCGGTGAGCCACGAGCCTATCGCCGCGGCGAGGCGGCTCGGGCTTGACGTCATTGTCTTCGATCATCATCAAGCCTCGGAAAGCTTGCCCGATGCGCTGGCCGTCGTCGACCCCAACCGGCAGGACGATCTCTCCGGGCTCGGCTATCTCTGTGCCGCCGGCGTCGTCTACATGGGGCTCGTCGCGCTCAATCGCGCATTGCGCGAGGCGCGCTTTTTCCACGGGACGGCGGCGCCCGATCTTTTGGCCGCCCTCGATCTCGTCGCGCTGGCGACGGTCGCCGACGTCGTGCCCCTCGTTGGCCTCAACCGCGCCTTCGTCACCCGCGGCCTCGCCATCATGCGGCAACGGAAGCGCCCAGGATTGGCGGCGCTGTTCGATGCGGCGGGCGCGGATGGGCCGCCGCGCGCCTATCACCTCGGTTTTCTCATCGGGCCGCGGATCAACGCTGGCGGACGCATCGGCGATTCTGCGCTCGGCGCCCGGCTGCTGACCACGCGCGACGATCTGCAGGCGCGCCAAATCGCCGCCGAACTCGACCGCCTCAATCGCGCGCGCCAACAGATCGAAGTTGCGACGCTCGCCGAAGCCGAAGCGGAAGCCTTGCTCGCGCTGGGGCTCGAGGAACGCGGCGCGGCGGTGGTGGTGGCCGGCGAAGGCTGGCCGGCCGGCGTCGTCGGTCTGATCGCGGCGCGTCTGAAGGAACGCTTCGAGCGCCCGGCCTTCGCGCTGGCTCTCAACGGGAGCGAGGCGACCGGGTCAGGCCGTTCGATCGCCGGCGTCGATCTTGGCAGGGTCGTTCGCTCGGCCGTCGAGGCCGGCCTCGCCGTCAAGGGCGGCGGGCACGCCATGGCGGCTGGCGTGACCTTGGCGAAGAGCCGAATCGGCGAATTCCGCGCCTTCCTCGAGGAGAAGATCGCCCAGCCGGTGGCCGACGCGCGGTCCAATTCGGGCTTGGCGATCGACGCCGCTCTGACCGCGGCGGGAGCGAGCCCGGCGCTCGCGCACTCGATCGAAGCGGCGGGCCCCTTCGGCGCGGGCAATCCCGAACCGATCTTCGCGCTGCCGCGCCATCGCCTCGTCGATGTCTTCACGGTCGGCGCCGACCACCTGCGCCTGCGCGCGGTGGCGGGGGACGGCCGAGCGATGGAGGCGATCGCCTTCCGCGCCGCCGGCAAGCCGCTCGGCGAAGCGCTTCAGCGCCTCAAGGGCGCCAATATCCATCTTGCCGGCGCGCTCGCCATCAATCGCTACGGCGGACGCGAGACGATGCAGCTCCGCGTCGCCGACGCGGCGGAGATTGCGGACTAAGTGGGCCGTCGTCGCGGCGGCGTTGGATAGCGCGCAGCCTCGCCGATCAGTCCGGACGGCGCGCGACGCTCGGCGGCGCGGCTCGTCGCCCAGTCGAGCGCCTCTTGCGCCAGGTCGGAGAAGGCGCCGGGGAGGGCCGAGGCTTCGGCGGGCGGTTGCGAGGCGAGCGCCAATCTCGCCGCTGCGTGCATGAGCACGTCGACCATCGCGGTGGAAATCAGTTCGGCGTCCAACTTGTCTTCGACCGCCTGGGCGTCGATCAGATTGACGATGTCGCGGATCGCTTCGTCAGCCTCGCGCAGTCTCTGTCGCTCCGGCCCGGAGATCGCCAAAACGTCCGCAAGGGAGAGAAGACTCATCGGCGCCCCCGGAATTCAGCGGGATGGAGAAAAAATTCGGACGGCCCGTATAGGTTGATTCTTTTTCGTGCGCAAATCAAAAGTTGCGCGGCGCGCGAACATCCGTCAGAAGAACCGGCTTCCGTCACAATACAGTGATAATACATTTCGGCGCCATTGCGCAATTCGCTCGAGGAGCCGTGCTTGTTACGCCGAGATTCAAATAACTTGGCCCGAAGCGGTCGCCGACATCAACCGTCCACTTCGCCCTCGAATACGATTTGATCGGCCCATCGGACGGCCGCCTTCCGTTGTTCGGGCGTTCGCACCGTCCACGCCATGACCGGCAATCGCTTCAGCTCGCGCAACAGAAACGGCGTGGAATGCGGCAGGTCGTCGACGTTCCAGGAGAGAAAATCGGGGCGCGTCTCGGAATAGTGCAGGAAGGCCCCGCAGATCTCTTTCTGCGCCGCCGAGAGAGCGCGCCAATACTGGCCGTCGTAGCTCGCTTCGGCGACCATGCCGAGCGGGCCGATCCCATCATGTCGCGCGCGCAGATGGGCGATCGGGGCGGGATCGAAGCTCTTGAGCGCGATCGGACCTTGGTAGGCGCGCGCCAGCGCGGCGACCCGCTCGGCGAGGCGCATATCGCCGTCGAAACGGCTCTTGATCTCGCAGATCAGCGGCGTGCGGCCTGCGATGCGTTCGAGCAACTGGGCGAACGTGGGAACGCGCTCCTCACTGTCGCGAAAGCGCGCCGCTTGGATTTCAGCGACGGTGCTGTCGATCAGCGCGCCGTTCGCTCGCGTCAGCCGATCCAGCGTCTCGTCATGAAAGACCACCGCCTCGCCGTCGCGACTGAGTTGCACGTCGCATTCGATCGCATAGGCGCGGCCTATCGCCGCCTCCGCCGCGCCGAGCGTGTTCTCGACGAGGCCCTTGGCGGCGTCGTGCAGGCCGCGGTGGGCGATCGGGCGCGCGGTCAGCCACGCCGGCGCCTTCCCACTCACGCCTCGATCTCGAAGGTGGCTTCGATCTCGACGAGCGCATTGAGCGGCAGATGGGAAACGCCGACCGTCGTGCGGGCATGGCGCCCGCGCGGCCCGAACGCGGCGGCCATCAGGTCGGAGGCGCCGTTCATCGCGCGCGGAAGCGCGTCGAAGCTCGTCTCGACGTTGAAAAACCCGCCGAGCCGCACGACTTGCGCGATCCGGTCCAAATCGCCGACCGCCGCCTGCGCCTGGGCGATGAGATTGATCGCACAGAGCCTCGCCGCCTCGCTCGCCGCCTCGATCGGCGAATGCGGGCCGAGCTTCCCGGCGTGCTCGGGCGAAAGCTTGCCGTCGGCGCCGAGCGGCAATTGGCCGGAAACGAACAGCAAGGCGCCGACCCGGCTGAAGGCGGCATAATTGGCGACCGGCGCCGCGGGTCGCGGCAGCGTGACGCCCAATTCTTCGAGGCGCTTGACGACGAGGCTCATGTCCGGTCCTTTACTCGATCGCGGGGCTGGCGGCCCTGACGGGCGCTGAGATAGCTTAATGAGGCCGAAGCGGCGGCGGAAGAGCCCTCGCGCCTCGCGTCACGCTTGTTTTTGCCGCAGAGCGCGCTTACGTTCTTGGGCATGATCTTCGTGCGCCGGCGAGAGTTCGCAGGTCGGCGCGAGTGAACGGGATAATGGCCATGGGTAGCTTCAGCATTTGGCATTGGATGTTGTTCGGAGCGGTGGCTCTGCTGCTGTTCGGCGGCAAAGGCAAGATCTCCGACATCATGGGCGACGTCGCCAAAGGCATCAAATCCTTCAAGAAGGGCATGTCCGAGGACGATGTGGAAGATAAGCCCGCAGCCCCGGCGACAGCGCCGCGCAGCCTCGAAAGCCGCGCCAGTTCCACCGTCGACGCGAACGAGACGACCAAGGTCAACTGACGCGCCTGATGGCCCATCGCCGGGCAGGGGATTGCGCTGAGCGCTTTTCCCCCGAATTTTCGTGTGTCCGGACCGCTCTATGTTCGATTTTGACGTCAGCAAGCTCCTGATCTTTGGCATCGTCGCCCTTGCGGTCATACCGCCGAAGGATTTGCCGCGCGTGATGCGCACGGTCGGCCAGACCATCGGCAAGATGCGGCGCATGGCGGCCGAGTTTCAGGGGCAATTCATGGAGGCGATGAAAGAGGCGGATCTGGAGAGCGTGAAACAGGAACTGCGCGCCCTCGAAGACTCCGCCAAGATCGACGCCGCGTTCGACCCGGCCATGGCGATGCGGCAGGAGATGACGCAGGCGGTCGAGGGGCCCAAGGACGTCGGCCTGTCGCAGGTGGCGCTGAACGGCAGCGATGAAGCCAAGGTCGAACCCGATAGTTCCCGCGCGACGGCTCATGAAGAGGCCACGCCTCCCGCGGCGCCGCTGGATGCGGCGCCTCCCGCGGAGGTCGTCGAGCGGCCGCTCAAGACCGCCGAGCGGCCGGCGGCCGAATCCACGGCCGCCCGAGGCGCGGCGGAATGAGCGCCGAGGATATCGACGCCACCAAAGCGCCGTTGATGGATCACCTCATCGAACTGCGCGCGCGCCTGATCCGCGCGCTTTACGCGTTTTTCGCCGCTTTTCTGGTGTGCTTTTATTTCTCGCGGTCGATCTACAACGTCCTGACCGAGCCGTACGTGCGGGTCGTCGGGGCGGAGAAGGCGACGCTGATCGCCACGCATTTTCTCGAACAGTTCTACACCAACATCCGTCTCAGCATGTTCGGCGCCGCGGTCATTGCGTTTCCGATCATCGCCGTGCAGATCTACAAATTCGTCGCGCCGGGGCTCTATAAGCACGAGCGACAGGCGTTCTTGCCGTATCTCATCGCGACGCCGATCTTCTTTTTCGCCGGAGGGTTGCTCGTCTATTTCGTCGTGATGCCGCTGCTGATCCGGTTTTCGGTTTCCTTGCAGCAGGTCAACGTCCCCGGCGAAGCGACGATCGAACTGCTGCCGAAGGTCAGCGAATATCTCTCGCTCATCATGACGCTGATTTTCGCTTTCGGCGTGGCTTTCCAATTGCCGGTCGTGCTGACCTTGCTCGGCCATGTCGGCATCGTCGATTCCAAATATCTCTCGTCGATGCGGCGCTACGCCATCGTCGCCGTGACCGGGCTGGCGGCGCTCCTGACGCCGCCCGATCTCATCAGCATGATCTCGTTGGCGCTGCCGATGCTCCTGCTCTACGAAGGCTCGGTGATCGCCGTGCGCATCGTCGAGAAGCGCCGTGCAGAGGCTGATAAGGCCAAGCCGTGACCGCTTGTCGACCGGAATGACCGCGCGGGATAGTCTCGCCGCGGTCTCCGTCGCCATCGTCTGGGGCCTGACGTTCATCGCCATCAAGATCGGCATCGGCGAAACGACGCCGCTGATGCTGTCGGCGTTGCGGTTTGTTTTCGCGGCTGTGCCTGTCGTGTTTTTCGTGCGGCCGCCCCGGGCGTCCCCCTGGATCGTCGCGCTCTACGGACTGTTCATCGGCGTCGGCCAGTTCGGGCTGCTGTTTGTCGCGATCGGCCGGGGATTCCCGGTCGGGCTCGCCTCGCTGCTCATCCAGTTACAGGCGTTCTTCACGATCCTTCTCGCCTGGGCGCTGATGCGCGAGCGGCCGCGACCGACGCAACTCATCGGCGCCGGCATCGCCTTTCTCGGCATCGCGCTGATCGGATCGAGGCGGCTCGACGGCGCGAGCCTCGCGCCGTTTCTGATGGTGATCGCCGCCGCGCTGTTCTGGGGGGCCGGCAACATCGCGGCAAAGTTCGCCGGGCGCGTCGACATGCTGGGCTTCGTGGCCTGGTCGAGCCTCGCGCCGCCGGTGCCGCTGATCCTGCTCTCCTTGCTCACCGAGGGCAGGGGCGGCGTGGTTTCGCTCCTTCATCCCTCGCTCAAGCTCGTCCTGGCGGTCGTCATCGTGTCCTATGCCGGCACGGTGTTTGGATTTGGCCTCTGGGCGCGCCTGCTGTCGCGCTATTCCGCGGCGGCGGTGGCGCCGTTCGCGCTGCTCGTGCCAATCATCGGGATGGTCGCGGGCTCGGCCATTTTCGGCGAGCCGCTCGGCCCATTTGAGCTATGGGGCTCCCTTCTGGTAATGGCTGGCCTCGGCTTCAATATGTTCGGCGACCGGCTTCTGCGCCGCCTGGCGCCAGCGATCGGGTGACTTTATGCACGATATCAAGGCGATTCGCGAAAATCCTCGGGCGTTCGACGAGGGGTTGGCGCGACGATCCCTCGCCCCCCGCGCCGACGGGCTGATCGCGCTCGACGATCGCCGCCGCGCCGCCATCCTGGAATTGCAGAAGTCGCAGGAGCGGCGAAACGCGGCGTCGAAGGAAATCGGCGCCGCAATGGCGCGCAAGGACACGGTCGTTGCCGAGGCCCTCAAGGACGAAGTCGCCAAGTTGAAGCTGGCAATGCCCGAGTTGGAGGCGGCGGAGAAGGCCGCGGCCATGCTGCTCGACAATGAGCTTGCGGCCATTCCCAACCTGCCCGCGACCGATACGCCTGATGGCAAGGATGAGAACGACAATGTCGAGGTCCGCCGCTTCGGGGCGCCGCCGAACTTTCCCGAGGGCTTCAAGCCGAGGGAGCATTTCGAGATCGGCGAGGCGCTGGGCCTGATGGACTTCGATTCGGCGACGAAACTCTCCGGCGCGCGCTTCGTCGTGCTCAGGGGAGCGCTGGCGCGCCTGGAGCGGGCGCTGATGCAGTTCATGCTCGATCTGCATACGCGCCAGCATGGCTATGAAGAGATCAATCCGCCGGTGCTGGTGCGCGACGAGGCGATGTTCGGCACCGCGCAATTGCCGAAGTTTCGTGACGACCAGTTCGCCGCCGGCGACGGCTTCTGGCTGGTCCCGACCGCCGAAGTGCCGCTGACCAATCTCGTGCGCGAGAGCATCCTCGAGGAGAAGCGGCTCCCGTTGCGCTTCACCGCGGGAACCCTGTGTTTTCGCGCCGAAGCGGGGGCGGCTGGCCGCGATACGCGCGGCATGATCCGTCAGCACCAGTTCGAGAAGGTTGAGCTCGTTTCGGTCACGACGCTGGAGGAATCGGCCACGGAACACGAGCGCATGACCGCTTGCGCCGAAGAGGTCCTCAAACGCCTCGGTTTCCACTTCCGCACCGTCGCGCTGTGCACGGGCGACATGGGCTTTGCATCGCAGAAGACCTACGACATCGAGGTCTGGCTGCCCGGGCAGGGGCGATTTCGCGAGATTTCCTCGTGTTCGGTCTGCGGCGACTTCCAGGCGCGGCGCATGAACGCGCGCTACAAGGGAGCCGACGCCAGGCACACTCGCTTCGTCCATACGCTCAACGGCTCGGGCGTCGCGATCGGACGCGCGCTCGTCGCGGTGCTCGAGAACTATCAGAATCCCGACGGCTCGGTTTCGGTTCCGGAAGTTCTGTGGCCTTACATGGGCGGGCTGACGCGCATCGAGGCGAAGCGCTAGGCTAACGCTTCGAATACATTAGCTCAACGCCGCTCTTTGTTACGCGGACGGGAGCGTATTGGTCGCGCGGCCTCTCCTCGCGGCGCCCCTCTCGCCTTTGTCGCGCCTCAAAGCGGACTTTCATCGCGCGAATCGATGAGGCGCGCTACAAATGCCCTCCAGCCGCACTCCGCGGGAAAGGCGATCCATGCGTATCTTGCTCACCAACGACGACGGCGTTCACGCGCCGGGCCTGAAAGTAATGGAGGCGATCGCCCGCCAATTCTCCGACGATATCTTCGTTGTCGCGCCGGAAATCGATCAATCCGGCGTCGCCCACTCGCTTTCGCTCAACAATCCCCTGCGCCTGCGGGAGATTAGCCCGCGCCATTTCGCCGTCCAGGGCACGCCGACCGACTGCGTCATCATGGGGGTGCGCAAGATCATGGCGGAGGCGCGTCCGGATTTGATCCTGTCCGGCGTCAACCGCGGCCAGAACGTCGCCGAGGACGTCACCTATTCCGGAACCATCGCCGCGGCGATGGAGGGCACGCTCATCGGCGTCCCCTCGATCGCGCTCTCCCAGGCCTTTGACGGCCGGGAGGGGCGCGAGAAGACGAATTGGGAATGTGCCGCTAAATTGGGGCCGGACGTGATCAGGCGAATCCTGCGCTTTGGCGTGCCCGAGGGCGTGCTCGTCAACGTGAACTTTCCCGCGTGCGCGGCCGCCGAGGTCGCGGGGGAAGCGGTGACCGCGCAAGGGCGCCGCGACACCGAACTCATGCGCATCGAAGAGCGGCGCGACGGGCGCTCGATTCCCTATTTCTGGCTGATGTTCCAGCGCGGCGGCTTCACGCCGGGCGCGGGCACCGATATCGAGGCGCTCGCCGCCCGGAAAGTTTCGATCACTCCGTTACGACTCGATTTGACCGATGAGGCGACGCGTTTGCGCTATATCGAGGCCTTCCGCACGCCTTGAGCCATGTCGACGCCCCGGGACGAGGGCGCGGACTTGAGCAGCTCAGAGGCCGAGGAACGCGCTCAGTTCATGCTGCGCCTGCGCGCTCGCGGCATCAATGAACTTCGTCTTCTTCGTGCGCTCGAGCGTGCGCCCCGATCCTTGTTCATGCCGCAGCGCTATGGCGACATCGCGGCGCGCGACATCGCGCTGCCGATCGGCTGCGGACAGACCGCGCCGCCTCCCTCGATCGTCGCCGCGATGATTCAGGCTCTGGACCCCGCGCCAGCATCCCGGATTCTGGAAATCGGGACCGGGACCGGCTACGCCGCCTCGCTGCTGGCGCAGCTCGCCGGGGAAGTCGTCTCGCTCGAGCGACGCCAGACGCTCGCCCTCGAGGCCGCCACTCGCCTCGACGCCTTCGGGCTGGCCAATGTCCACGTCGCCTGGGCCGATGGATTGGCGCTCGGCCGCGAGAGCGGTCGGTTCGACAGCATTCTCGTCCACGCTCTGATCGAGGCGCCGGCGCCGCGGCTCACAGATCTCCTCGCCGACGGCGGCGCGCTGGTCGCGGTCGTCGCCGACGACGCTTCCGGCGAACAGCGCATCGTCCGTCTGACGCGCGAGCGGACCGGCGAGATCGTCGCCAGCGCGCACGGCGCCGCCCGGACATTCATGCCCCTGGCCGAGGGACTCTCGCGCGCTTTGTGAGGCCCGGGGGGCAGAATTTCCCGGTGCGGAGCGAAGCATTCGCACACCAAGGATTCATCTTAAACTGTCTCTTAACACAATGCGGTCAAACTGCACTCACGTCCGGTTGCGTTGGGTGGGTTGAGACTGATGAGTAAAGTCGCAGCGTTTAGCGTCAGACGAACCGCCGTGCGCGCGGCTCTGACAGGGTTGGTCGGAATTTGGCTCTCGGGGTGTTCCTCCGATTCGAGCCGCATGACCGACGCCTTCAACAGTCCGTTTTCAAATCCGTTCTCGACGGCGTCCAATGACGCCATGGCGCCGACGCCGCACGTCGCGTCGGCGGCGCTGCCACCCGCCACGCCGAATGCCGACTACGCCGCTGCGGCTCATCCGAGCCCGGTCGCCGTCGCCGGCTTGCCGCCGGCCGAACCCGCAACGACGGGCCAGGTCAGAGGACGCGCTACGCAACCTGTTACGGGCTTTGGAACGGGATGGACAGCGGTCGGGGGATCGCCGATCGTCGTCGCCAGCGACGACAATCTGGAGACCCTCTCCCGCAGGTACGGCGTCCCAGCCTCGGCGATGTTGAAATCCAACGGTCTGAGCAGCGCCGCGCAGATCCATGGCGGCATGCATCTCGTCGTTCCCGTCTACAATGCTGAAGGGCGCGCCGTCGCGGCGGCTCCCGTCGAAAGGCCGAAGCGGGTCGCCGCGGCGGAGCCACGCGATCCGGCCGTCGCCAAATACGAAAAGGCGACGAAGACGCGCGAGGAGCGCGCGGCCGACGCCACGGAGGCCAAACGGCGCGCCAGCGAGAAGAAGAAGGAAGCGCGCGGTTTGGCCGCCGAGGCGCGTCCGCCACGGGCCGAATCGCCGAAGATCGCGGCGAAGGCGCCTGCGAACGCCGTCGCGATCCGAAGCGACGCCGACGCGAAGAAGAAGCTCCGCCCCGACCCAACCCCGACCAGCAGCGTGCGCGCAACCGAGCCCACGCCGGCTCTGACCGGCGCCCAGGCCGATGCGGCGGGCGTCGCGCCAGAGTTTCGTTGGCCAGCGCGCGGTCGGATCATCGAAGGCTTCAAGTCCGGCGGCAACGACGGCATAAACATCGCCGTGCCGGAGGGGACGTCCGTGCGGGCGGCCGAGAGCGGCGTCGTCGCCTACGCGGGCAGCGAATTGAAGGGCTACGGCAATCTGGTGCTGATCCGCCATCCCAATGGCTTCGTCTCCGCCTATGCCAACAATGGCGAACTGGAAGTGAAGCGCGGCGAAACGGTCAAGCGTGGCCAGATCATCGCCAAGTCGGGCCAGAGCGGCAACGTCAACTCGCCGCAATTGCACTTTGAATTGCGCAAGGGCTCCACGCCCGTCGATCCCACGAATTATCTCGCAGGCCTTTAAATTCCTGCGAGGTTGAGAGGGTCCAGTCACCAGTCTGGACATTGCGTTGCTCACAGGATGACCGCGAGACACGATTGCACTGTGAGCTTGAAAGCAGGGCGGCGGGTCCCAGGAGAGGCCCGCCGCCTTTGCCCGTGTCAATCGCCCTTGGCCTCCAGCCGCCGCCCGAGCCGTCCCGCCAGATCCTGGGTGAACTGCCAGGCTGTGCGACCGGAGCGCGCCCCTCGCGTCGTCGCCCATTCCAGAGCCTGGCGTTCGAGTTCGTCGGCTGGCGCGCCGAGCGCGAAATGCTCGGCGTAGCCGTGAACCATGGCGAGATAGTCGTCCTGGCTGCAATGATGGAAGCCGAGCCAGAGGCCAAAGCGATCGGATAGCGAAACCTTTTCCTCGACTGCCTCGCCGGGATTGATCGCGCTCGAACGCTCGTTCTCCATCATGTCGCGCGGCAGCAGGTGACGCCGGTTCGAGGTCGCATAGAACAGAACATTGGCGGGCCGTCCCTCGATGCCGCCCTCGAGCGCCGCCTTCAACGATTTGTAGGATGTGTCGCCGCCGTCGAAGGAAAGGTCGTCGCAGAACACGATGAAGCGGTGCGCCGCCTCGCGCATCAGCGCCATCAGCGTCGGCAGGCTCTCGATGTCCTCGCGATGAATTTCGACGAGCTTCAGCCGGGCGTCGGCTTTCGCGGTGCGGTTGATCTCAGCGTGGGCCGCCTTGACGAGCGAGGACTTGCCCATGCCGCGCGCGCCCCAGAGCAAGGCGTTGTTGGCGGGCAGCCCGCGGGCGAAACGCTCGGTGTTTTCGAGGAGCATGTCGCGCACCCGGTCGACCCCGCGCAGGAGCGCGATTTCGACGCGGTTGACCTTGCCGACCGGAGCGAGCGCCCCCCGGTCGGCATGCCAGACGAACGCGTCGGCGGCGGCGAAATCGGGGCGAGGCCGGGCCGGCGGGGCGAGGCGGTCGAGCGAGTCGGCGATGCGCGCCAGCAGAACCGAAAGGTCGCCGGAGGCAAGGGGGGAGGGGGACATGCAACAATCCTGTAAAGTGTGTCGTGGCCCGTGTGGCACAATCGAGCGCGAAGCTCCAGGGGCGCCCCGTCGGGCGAGCGGTTCGAGCGCCGCCGGTCGCGACAGGCGTCAAACCGGGGAAGTCGGCCCAACAGGGCCCTCTCTGGTTCCTGTCTCCAGGTCTTCGAGGATCGGACACTCCGGCCGGTCGTCGCCATGGCAGTTGCGAACCAGCTTGCGCAACGTGGCCGCCATCGCCTGCATCTCCGCAATGCGCGTTTCGAGGTCGCCGAGATGGGCCCGGGCAATCCGCCTGACTTCCCGGCTGGGCCGCTGCTTGTCGCGCCAGAGCGCAAGCAAGGTCGCAATTTCCTCGATCGAAAAGCCTAGCTTTCGCGATCGGCGAACGAAGCGAAGTTCATGGATTTCATGCAGGCCGTAGTCGCGGTAGTCATTGCCCCGCCGCGCGGCTGGCCGCAATAGGCCTATCGCCTCGTAGTGGCGGATCATTTTGGCGCTGACGCCGGTCGCGGCGGCGGCGGCTCCGATGTTCATGGTCGGAAACCTCTTGACATTCCAACGATGGGAAGGTGTAGCAGCGATAAAGGTGGGATTCAACCGTGGGACTTACAATGACCTTCACGACAGCTGGCGACAACGGCGCCAAAGCCCATTCACACCACGGCCACCATCACGCCGCGGCGAAAAGTCCGGTCAGGGATCCAGTCTGCGGAATGACCGTCGATCCTGACGCGGCCAAACACAAAGCTGAATTTGGCGGGGCGACTTATTTTTTCTGCTGCGCCAAGTGTCGCGAGAAATTCGCCGCCGATCCCCAGCGCTATATCGGCGAAAAGACCGCTGCGGCGCCGCAAGCGCTACCCAAGGCGACGATCTACACTTGCCCGATGCACCCGGAAGTGCGCCAGGCCGGGCCAGGCTCCTGTCCGATCTGCGGCATGGCGCTCGAACCGGAGGCGCCGACGGCGGAAGAGGGACCGAACGCCGAACTTCTGGACATGAGGCGGCGCTTCTGGCTGAGCCTCGTCGTCGCCGCGCCGGTCGTCGCGCTCGAAATGGGCGGACATCTGTTCGCCCTGCATTGGCTGGCCCCACAAGCGTCAAACTGGGCGCAACTGGCGTTGGCCACGCCGGTCGTTCTGTGGGCGGGCTGGCCGTTCTTCCAGCGCGCGCTCGCCTCCGTCCGTAACCGCAACCTCAACATGTTCACGCTGATCGCAATGGGAACCGGCGTCGCCTGGGTCTACAGCGTCGTCGCGACCGTTGCCCCTGGCATTTTCCCGCTGGCGTTGCGAAGCCACGACGGCGCCGCGCCGACCTATTTCGAAGCCGCCGCCGTCATCACCGTCCTGGCCCTGCTCGGGCAAACCCTGGAACTCAAAGCCCGTGAGCGGACGGGCGGAGCCATCCGCGCGCTGCTCGACCTTTCGCCGAAGACCGCGCGAAGGATCTCGGACGATGGCGGCGAGCGCGATGTCGGCCTCGCCGAAGTCGCGGTCGGCGATCGCCTGCGCGTCCGGCCGGGCGACAAAATCCCGGTCGACGGCGAACTCGTCGTTGGCGGGAGCGCGGTCGACGAATCCCTGGTGACGGGCGAATCCATGCCCGTCGTCAAGCAGGTCGGCGCCAAGCTGATCGGCGGTACGATCAATGGGACTGGCGGCTTCGTCATGCGGGCCGAACGCATCGGGCGCGATACGCTGCTCGCGCAAATCGTCGATATGGTCGCCAAGGCGCAGCGCAGCCGCGCGCCGATCCAGCGCCTCGCCGATCAGGTTTCCGGCTGGTTCGTGCCGCTGGTGATCCTCGTCGCCGTGCTGGCCTTCGTCGCCTGGTCGCTGTTCGGACCTGAGCCGCGCTTCGCCTTCGGACTTATTGCGGCGGTGTCCGTGCTGATCATCGCCTGCCCCTGCGCGCTGGGGCTGGCGACGCCGATGTCGATCATGGTCGGCGTCGGGCGCGGCGCGCAATCCGGCGTCCTGATCAAGAACGCCGAGGCGCTCGAGCGGTTCGAGAAGGTCGACACCCTCGTCGTCGACAAAACCGGCACGCTTACCGAGGGCCGGCCGCGCGTCACCGCGATTGCGCCTGCGCAGGGCTTTGCGGGGGACGAAGTGCTCCGGTTCGCCGCCAGCCTGGAGCGATCCAGCGAGCACCCGCTGGCGGCGGCGATCCTCGCCGCGGCAAAGGAGAGGGGACTCGAACTCTCCGAGGCGCGCGACTTTGAATCACGGTCCGGCAAGGGCGTCGCCGGCAGTATCGCTGGGCGCGCGCTCGTCATCGGCAATCGGAGCGTTCTCGACGACTTCGGCGTCGACGCCGGCCCGCTCGCCACCGAGGCCGAGACTTTGCGTCGGGATGGCGCCACCGTCGTATTCGTCGCGGTCGACGGCCGCGCCGCCGGGGTCATCGCGATTGCCGACCCGATCAAGGCGACGACGCTTCAAGCCCTGCGCGATTTGCGGGCGGCGGGGGTCGGCGTCGTCATGCTGACAGGCGACAGCCGCACGACCGCGTCGGCGGTCGCCGCCAAGCTCGGCATAACGGATGTCGAGGCGGAAATCCTGCCGAATCAAAAGGCCGAGACGGTCGCGCGCCTGCGCCGCGAGGGCCACGTTGTCGCGATGGCCGGCGACGGCGTGAACGACGCGCCGGCGCTGGCGGCGGCCGACGTCGGGATCGCCATGGGGACGGGAACGGACGTGGCGATGGAAAGCGCCGGCGTCACCCTGCTGAAGGGCGACCTCCAGGGCCTGGTTCGAGCCCGCCGCCTCTCGGCGGCGACGATGGGCAACATCCGCCAGAACCTGGTCTTCGCTTTCATCTACAACGCCGCCGGCGTACCGATCGCCGCCGGAATTCTCTATCCCTTCTTCGGCGTTCTTCTCTCGCCGATCATCGCCGCGGCGGCAATGGCGCTCTCTTCGGTCAGTGTGATCGGCAACGCTTTGCGGCTCCGCTCGGCGCGGATTTAGCCGCGGAAGCGAACCTGAAGGCGGGGTCAGGCGTCGGCGAGGCGCCGGGGCCGCGACGCGGCCTGTAAACTCGCCGCGATCGGTGCTATATGTTGAGCAGCGCGCCGGGCCTTGAACCCGGTGGTGGAAGAGGCGCTCGATGAAAAATTCTCGTCTGAAGGTTATGAGTCTGACCGAGGCGGCGGCGGTCCGCGTGCATGAGATCATCGCCAATGCGGAAAAGCCGATCGTCGGCTTGCGCGTCGGCGTCAGGAACGGCGGCTGCGCCGGCATGTCCTACACGATGGAATTCGCCGAAACCGCCTCGCCGCTCGATGAGGTCGTCGAGGACAAGGGCGTCAAGCTGCTGATCGATCCCAAGGCCCTGTTGTTCCTGCTCGGTTCGCAGATGGACTTCAAGGTGGACAAGCTCTCCTCGAGTTTCGTCTTCAAGAATCCCAACGAAACCTCGGCTTGCGGCTGCGGCGAAAGCGTGGCGATCACGCCGGCGGCGCCCGAGGCGCTCGCGGCGAACGGATGAGCCGAGCGCCGCGCCAGTGGCCGGCCCGGCGGTGAAGCCACCACTCTGAAACGCTGAAAGTTAGTCTTCGGCCTCGGCGGGAACCGCCTTGGCGGGCGGCAACCGCACTGGGCGCAGCAGGAAGCTCGGCACGTGGTCGCCGAGCCCAATGACCGGCGCTTCCGCGTCTTCGTCGCGTCGGGGGCGGCGCGGCGGCGCGGGTTGAGCCTGCTGCGGCTGCGGCGAGTGCCTCGCCGGCGCGGGGTCCCGCTGGGCGCGCTCAGCCCCGCGCGGCGCCGCTCTCGAATGTCGTTCGCTCGAGCGCGGCTCGCGCGCGGCCTCGTCGGCCGGCGGCTTCGAGGGAGCGCTGCTGCGCCGGTGCTCGCCCGACTGCCTTGCTTCGCCACGACGCCCGCGCCCGCGCGAACCGCGATGGTCGCGGCCGATTTCGGCGCTGTCCGCCTCGTCCTCGACCGCGGCCTCTTCGCCCGCCTGCCAATCGATCTTTCGGTTGATCAGCTTCTCGATGTCCTCGATGGCGCGCGCGTCGGCGCGAGAGACGATCGTCAAAGCGGCGCCGAGCTTGCCGGCGCGGCCTGTCCGACCGATGCGATGGACATAGTCCTCGGCGTGGTGGGGAGGATCGTAATTGACGACGTGGCTCACATCGGGAATGTCAAGCCCGCGCGCCGCGACATCCGAACAGACCAGCAGTTGCACTTGGTCGTTGCGGAAGGAGTCGAGGGCGGCCATGCGCGAGCGTTGATCGAGATCGCCGTGCAGCGCGCCGACGGAAAAGCCGTGCTTTTCCAGCGAGCGGTAGACAACCTGCACGTCGCGCTTGCGGTTGCAGAAGATGATTGCGTTCTTGAAATTCTCCGCGCTGCGAACGATCCGCCGCAGCGTCGCTCGCTTCTCCTCGGGCGAAGAACCCGAGCGCACCAAAGTCTGCGTGATCCCCTCGGCGGTCGACGCCGCGCGAGCGACCTCGATGCGCACCGGATTGTGCAGAAAGGTCTCGGTGAGCCGGGTGATTTCCGGCGGCATGGTCGCCGAGAAGAACAAGGTCTGCCGGGTGAAGGGCACCAACTTGCAGATGCGCTCGATGTCGGGAATGAAACCCATGTCGAGCATGCGATCGGCTTCGTCGATGACCAGAATCTCGATGCCGGTCAGCAGTATCTTGCCGCGGTCGGCGAAGTCGAGCAGGCGGCCGGGCGTCGCGATCAGCACGTCGGCGCCCCTGGTGATCTTGGCCTCCTGGTCGGCGAACGAAACGCCGCCGATCAGCAGGGCCAGATTGAGCTTGTGGTTGACGCCGTATTTGCCGAAGGCTTCCTCGACTTGCGCCGCGAGCTCGCGCGTCGGCTCGAGGATCAGCGTGCGCGGCATGCGCGCCCGAGCGCGCCCTTTCTCCAGCATGGACAACATCGGCAGCGTGAAGGCCGCGGTCTTGCCGGTCCCGGTCTGGGCGATGCCGAGCACATCCCGGCCTTGCAGCGCGTAGGGAATGGCCTGCTCTTGGATTGGAGTTCGGGGTATCGTAGCCGGACGCTTGGACGGCGTTGAGCACTTTCTCGCTCAGGCCGAGTTCATCAAATTTCATTGGGTCTCACAGGGATGAGGGCTTTGGGAGGGCGCGTGCGGCGCCCCTCCGGGACGGCGCGGCTCTGGGTCGCGCTTGCGCGAGGGCCT
This sequence comes from uncultured Alphaproteobacteria bacterium, assembly GCA_963813195.1. GTDB lineage: Bacteria > Pseudomonadota > Alphaproteobacteria > Rhizobiales > Beijerinckiaceae > Roseiarcus. Next base: position 222,755 of record CAWEYC010000034.1, read on the forward strand.
TTTGGCGCGCCGCGCAGGGCCGGGGCGTTGATCGTGCCCTCGACCAATTGCCCATATAGAAGAAATCCCGGCAAAGTCAATGAAAGAGCGCGCTCCTTAACGCTCTTTCGCTTCAACTCGTTGTGGCTTCAGCGCGGCCCCAGCGTCAACCGCTGAAACCCCGACCCGGCGGTCGTCTTTCGCGCCGATATGATGCGCGAGTTGACGCCGCTCCAGCGGATCTCGCCGGAGAGCCGGCCGTACTCGATCTTCGGGCAGCGGTTCATCACCACCTGGACGCCCCTCGCTTCGGCGCGCGCGGCCGCCTCGGCATTGCGCACGCCGAGTTGCATCCAGATCACGCGGGGCAGGGGCTCCAGCGCCAGCGCCTCGTCGACGACGGCGCCCGCCGCCTCGGAATTGCGGAAAATCTCGACCATGTCGATCGGTCCGGGCGCCTCGGCTAGGCTCGCGTAAACCGGCAGCCCGAGAATGGCGCCGCCGGCGAGGCCGGGATTGATCGGCAGCATCGTGAAGCCGCGCTCGGAGAGATACTTGAGCACGAAGAAGGAGGGGCGCGCCGTATTGGCTGAGGCCCCGACCATCGCAATTCGTTTCACCCCGAGGAGAATGCCGCGGATATATTCGTCGGAATAGGAATTGTGATTCACGTGTCCCCCCAGTGTGGCGCCCGCTTATCGAGGAACGCCCCGATCCCCTCGTTGGCGTCGGCGTGGGCGAGATTGTCGACCATCGCGCGCGACGCGACGGCGTACGCCTCGGCGAGCGGCAATTCCATCTGCTGATGGAACGTGCGTTTGCCGATCGCGACAGTCGCCGCCGAGCGCGCCGCGATGCTGGCCGCCAGCGCCAGCGCTTCAGCGAGCGCCGCGCCGGCGGGAACGACGCGGTTGACGAGGCCGAAGCGCTCCGCCTCCGAGGCGCTGTAGAGATTTCCGGTCAGCGCCATCTCCATCGCGTGCTTGCGCGAGACCGCGCGGCCGACGGCGACGAGCGGCGTCGAGCAGAACAGCCCGATGCCGACGCCGGGCAAAGCGAAGCGCGCTTGATCGCCGGCGATCGCGAGGTCGCAGGCGGCGACGAGTTGGCAACCTGCCGCCGTCGCGACGCCCTCGATCGCCGCGATGACCGGCTTCGGCAGCGCGACGATCTGCTGCATCAGATCGGCGCAGCGCGCCATGACGCGCTCGTAGAACGCCTCGCCCCGATCGGCGTCGTTGCGATGGGCCCGCAATTCCCTGAGATCGTGCCCGGCCGACAGCGCGGGACCGTCGCCGGCGATGACGACGGCGCGAACGGCCGGGTCCGCGCCGATGGCGGCGAATTGGACGATCAGCGTATCGATCATGGCGAGGCTCAGCGCGTTGCGCGAAGCCGGCGATCGCAGCGTCAACGTCGCGACGCCGCCTTGGTCCTCGCGCCGAACGAGGGCAGGCGGGCTTTCGCTTGACGGCGAGGGGTTCATCGTGGCGCTCCGTAGAGGCTTTGGCGTGGCGGGCGGGGGCGGGCCGGGCCGGCGGTGCGCCATCACCCGCGACTAGTTAGCTCGCGAGATCGTGGAATGCAAAAGGCTGCACTGTCGTGAAGGGCGCCTCGCGTCGCTTTCTGGCGCGCGGGCCTGATTTCAACGGCTTGCGAGTTGATTTTCCGCCGCTTGGGCGCAAAGCGAACCGACCATGAGGGAAGAATCAATCTCGGTTTAAACGTCGAGCAATATAGATATGCGTTTCATAGTCAACAGTAAGCTCTCCGCCATCATCGTCAATTACCGTGGCAATTTCACCAAGCATAGCCTCACGCTTCGGAACCGATCTTGAAGGGCAGAAAGGGGTCGATAGCACCAGTCCGCTCCTTCACTGCGGGTCGTCGCAATTTGGGGGAGAGCGGCCGGTCGCGATCAGCGTGCTCATCGCATTCTCGCTGTTCGCCCGGAGCCTCGTTCCGATTGCAAGGGTTAGGGGTATTCAACCGTCCTGTCATCCAACGGCGTGGCCGTTTCTGCGGTCCGTCTCGTTGCGACGACAAAGGCGATAAGCGCGCCGACAGCACACAAGAGCATCGTCGTAATGAAGGGGGTAAGGGTGGCGTCATACATGAGCGCCAAAGCCGCGCCGCTGGCGCCAGCGAAGGCGTATTGCAGGACACCCAGCAACGAGGAGACTGACCCGGCATGGATATTGGGAGCGCTTTTCATGACGAGCGCGATGCCATTGCCGACCACGAGCATCAGGCTCGCCATGGCAAAGAAAATCAAGGCGCCGGCCAGGTAGACTCCGGCCCTCATAGCAAGGGTGGCGATAAGGAGCGCAACGCAGCAGGCGGCGTGCAGCAGAAGTCCAAAAATAAGAATCTGGCGTTCCGTCCAGCGGCTCAGCAGTAGCACGTTGATCTGGCCACCAATCACCATCCCGACGGCAATGCCCGCGAGCACCAGGCTGTAAATGGTCGGCGGCAGGCCGAAATGATCGACGAAGACAAACGACGATGAGCCGATATAGGCAAACAGCCCCGCCATGGCGAAAGCGCTTGAAAGGGTCAGCCACGCGAGTTTGCCGTGTCTGAAAAGGCCCGCATAGTCGTCCAACGTGACGCGGAGGCCCGCAGTCGCGCGGCGTGAGGATTCCAGCGTCTCTGGCACGATCCTGAGGAAAGCCACGAGGGATGCAGCGCCAAAGAGCGCTAGGAACCAGAAAATCGCCTGCCACCCCATCGCGGCGACCAAAAGCCCGCCAATAGGCGGCGCAACGATCGGTGCGATCATCATGACCTGCAACAACGCCGAAAACAGTTTCGCGACCTCGCGACCGTGATAGCGATGGGTGATAATCGCTCGTGGAATGACCAGCCCGGCTGCCGCGCCAAGGCCCTGAAGCGCTCTTGCGACCATGAACATCGCGATGTTCTGCGAGAGAGCCGCGAGGACCGACGCCAGAACAAACAACAAGATTCCAAATGCGAGCGGTCCACGTCGGCCGAACCGATCGGTCACGGGTCCGTAGAAAAGTTGTCCGATAGCGGCTCCGCCGACGAACACGGAGAGCGATGTTTGCATCGTGCCGGGGTTTGCTCCGAGAGAACGACCGATGTCGCGGAAGCCCGGCAGATACAGGTCGATCGCCATCGCGTCGAAGGCGGTGATGACACCCAGAACCACAATCAGCGGCAGGGTGCGGGTGCGGTGTCCGTAGGAATTCATGCAGTCCTCGCCGGAAATTGAGAGACCAGCTTCCACGACGCACACCGACGTGATAATCAGACTGATCAGTCGGAAATAGTTATGCGACTGATCAGTCGGAAAAGCAAGAGGCTAGTTTGACGCGGAAAAAGGAAATTGATCTGGATCGGATCCTGGACGCCGCCGAGCGTGTGATCCTCGCATCCGGCGGCCGAAATTTCACGCTCGATGCCGTCGCCGAGCGTGCGGGGATCAGTAAGGGCGGTCTCGTCTACAGCTTCGCGACCAAGGATGAATTAGTCCGCGCGGCGTTAGAGCGGGAAGTAGCACGCTTTCAGGAAGCGGTCCGCCAGCGGCTGGGCGGCAGGCCGGTTGAGCCTTTCGACTTGGTCCTAGCCCACATCGACGAAGCCCTCGATGAAGACGACGCCGCGACGCGCAAGGCAGCTTTTCTCGTAACCGCGTTGGTGCACGCCCCCGATATGATGGAACCAGCACGACGGTATTATCGCGCGCTGCTCGATCCGCTACAGTCTGATTCCGGCGACGCCCATGCCGTTCGTCACGCCCTGCTTGCCGTTGAGGGAATTTTCCTACTCCGAGGGCTAGGCTTCGTCGAGGTCTCGGCGTCGGAGCATAAATCCGTCCTGCTTCACGCGCGAGAAATCGTCGCCAAGGTGCTGGCCGGACGTAAGCGCCATGAGGCCGAACATCCGAGTTAGGTCGGAAGCCGCGCCTGCGCGGTGCATACTTGAATTATGCAAAAGGGCGAACGTCGCCTTCGGGCCGACTCCGGCCAGACAGTGCCGGAACCAAGCGTCAGATTTTGACCACCAGAAGAGCCGGCGACCATAGCGGAACCCCATTTTCGCGCTCGATGGCCATGGCGCCGATGAACGGCGCAAGCTATGCATCGCGTCCGTCACAGAAGGGATTGCCGCATGCTCTCGCCGCCGCAACTGGCTTTCACCGTGGACGAGCTCAAATCCTATCTCGCGGACATCTTCCCGCAGATATGGACTGCCGGGACGCACGAGATCGAGGCGATCGGGCCTTTGAGCGCGCGCGTGCGGCTGAAATATCATCCCGACCACCTGCGCCCCGGCGGCACGATTTCCGGGCCGAGCTTGTTCGCGCTCGCCGACCTCGCGCTCTACGTCGCCATTCTCGCGCAGATCGGCCGCGTGCCGCTGGCGGTGACGACCAATCTCAATATCAACTTCCTGCGCAAGCCGGCCCCGGGCGACGTCGTCGGCGAGGCGCGGCTGATGAAGCTCGGCAAAAGGCTGGCGGTTGGCGAGGTCGCGCTCAATTCGGTCGGCGAGCCGGCGATGGTGGCGCACGCGACGGGAACCTACTCGATCCCGGCCCGTGGCGAAGGCAACGCGGTATCATAATACCTCATCGAGAAAAGTCCCCGTTTTAGGCCGATTCCGCGTCTTTGAAGTTGACGCATGCCCGGCGAGGCCTCTATAAGCGCGGCCCTGACCGGCTCGTCGTCACGGCGGGCGCTCGAGAAACGGATTCGGATTTCATGTTCGGCAAGACCCATTCGACCAAGACGGCCGACGTCGAGAAGAAGTGGCTTCTCATCGACGCCAAGGGCCTGGTCGTCGGACGCCTGGCGACGATCGTCGCGATGCGCCTGCGCGGCAAGCACAAGCCTTCGTTCACCCCGCATATCGACGACGGCGACAACGTCATCGTCGTCAACGCGGAGAAGGTGGTGTTCACCGGCCGCAAGCGCGACCAGAAGGTCTATCACCACTACACCGGCTACATCGGCGGCATCAAGGAACGCTCGGCCAAGTCGATCCTCGAGGGGCGCTTCCCCGAGCGGATCGTCGAGAAGGCGGTCGAGCGCATGCTGCCGCGCGGGCCGCTCGGCCGCAAGCAGCTCAGCAATCTCCGGGTCTACAAGGGTCCCGATCATCCGCATGCCGCGCAGGCGCCGACGCCGCTCGATATCGCCAGCCTCAATCCGAAAAACAGCCGGAGCGCCTGATCATGGCCGAGACACTCTCCTCCCTCGCCGATCTCAAGGACTCGGCGATCGCGCCGGCCGCGGCCGAAGCTCCCGTCCATGTGCAGAAGCTGGACCAGTACGGCCGCGCTTATGCGACCGGCAAGCGCAAGAACGCCGTCGCGCGCGTCTGGATCAAGCCCGGCAAGGGCAAGGCGACCGTCAACGGCAAGCCGCTCGACGTCTATTTCGCCCGCCCCGTCCTGCGCATGATCCTCAATCAGCCGCTGGTCATCGTGAACCGCCTCAGCCAGTACGATCTGACGGTGACGGTTTCCGGCGGCGGCCTCTCCGGCCAGGCGGGCGCGGTGCGCCACGGCCTCGCCAAGGCGCTGACCTATTACGAGCCCGACCTGCGCGGCCCCCTGAAGAAAGAGGGCTTCCTGACCCGCAACTCGCGCGTCGTCGAGCGCAAGAAATACGGTCATAAGAAAGCCCGCGCGAGCTTCCAGTTCTCGAAGCGCTGACGCAGACGGCTTTTCGTTACCGGACATGGAAAAGGGCGGCTTCGGCCGCCCTTTTTCGTTGGGCGAGAGACGCGGCGCGGCTGGAATTTCGTCTTACGATCGGTTCCACAGCGGCCGCGGCTCTGAGCATTCGCCCGCGCCGTGAGCACAAATTCAGATAGGCAGGCAGAAAGATTCAGCGCGCGGAGCGACGCCTTTTATGCTTGAAGCCCGCAAAGGCGGGAGGCGACCGGGGAAACGGGAGCCGGACGTGAGCAAGCCGGAAGACATTTATCGCGATGAGATGGCGTTCGACGGAGTTGCGATTCCCTCGTTGGCGCGCCGACAGTTCATCGGCTCGCTGGTCGTGGCGTTCGCGGTCGCGTTCTCTTGCGGCGTGGCGGCGCTGAGGCCAGCCAGCCACGTTGCCGTCGATGTCGCCCCACATCGGAGCGGGGTCATCCGACACCCATCATTTGTGACGCCTCACGTCGTGGCCAGGATGCAATATGCAGCCGACTTTCGGTAGTAATCGGTTCGCTTGCGCGCGGCCTTGACCAGCGATGCGCCCAATATGCTTGTCGGTTTGACTGAAACTCGATCTCTGAAGTCGATCGCTCAACCTCCGTTCGAGTTGACGCAACCTCTATTGCAATCGCCGGGATGGTTGCTCGAGCTCCACCCGTTGAGGTAGACGGCGCCGTTGTTGGCCACTCCGTAGGGGGCGATGCTTGGCGTTGCTCGGCGTGGCCGCCACTGAGACTGTTCGTCCGCATAATATCTTGCCCACGCCGCGTCCCTGTTGGCGGCCGGGGCAATGGCGACGCGTGCGATCTCCTGCCGACTCAGCAGATTGGGACGCGCGCTGTGAGCCAAGGCCGCGGACGAGAGGGACAGAAGGGTGACGGTAGCAATAAAGGTGCGGTTCATGTTCGCCTCCATGCGATGTTGCTGTGACGCCCATAGTCCTCCTCCGCGATCAATCGATCCAATTTATTATTAGTGTCTTTCCAATCATGATTGACGATTGAACGTCACGGCTGAATCCAATCGGAGCCGCCATCGACGAAGACGCGTCCGACCTTGATGCTCGCGATCGATCCCCGCCAAAGGTCCGCTACGAACGGATTGGCGCTTTCGCCGAGGGGTGGCGATGTTCAGTTCCCTGAACTTTGCGGGGAGGTTCGCGATTGCCGAGGGCAAGAATGTCTAAATCTATAGGCGGACAACCCGAAACGGAGGTTGTCGGATGCAGGCGTCACTGCTGGAGATTTTGCGTTACGATCCCGGACCGTCGTCGCATTCATTTGCACCCCTAAATCCCGATCCGCTCGACCTCATCGAGGGTCGCGGGCAGGTAGGCGAAGCCCGACGGGGCTGGTTGCGACTGCGGCGAACGACGATGGAGCATCGCGAGGGGTGAGGATCTGACGCTCGACGGCCGCCGCCCTGCGAAATCGATCAATGGCGACGCGACGCTGGAGACGGGCGTCGCAGAAGCCCGTCTCATCGCCCGGTGAACCCATCGGCGGACCAATCCTCGCTGCCGACGCCGTGGTGAGTGAAGAAGAGGCCACCTGGGTCGTATTTCGCTTTGACCGCACGCAGGCGCGGATAGTTCGATCCCCAAAACGCATCTTGCCACGCGGCGTTGAAGTAATTGCTCTCAGACACATAGGAGCCAGCGTCCGGGGCGATCCGGCGCAGTTCGGCGGCGGCCTGGTCGATCGCTTGCGCATCTTGCCGCGCCGCTACCGCATCGAGGGCGGGCCGCGGCAGGCCAGGATAGCGCGGACCCTCCCCGCCGGCGATGATCGCCAGCGCGAAGGCCTCGGTCATCCCGGGATTGGTCGCCGTGTCCCTCGCGGCGGCGATCGCTTCGTCCGGCGCGCCAGCCAGTCCCTTGTTGAAATGCAGGCCGACCTTCTTGTGGCGGCTGGCGGCGATGAGCGCGTCCGCGAGGCGGCCCCGCTCCGCGTCTTGCAGCAAGGTTGCGGGCAACCAGAGCAACTCGTAGCCGTGCAGGAACATGCCGACCTGCTCCTGATCGCCGCGCCACCAGCCATGAAAATTGGGTGCGCCCGCGCGCGGATCGGCGACCATGAGACGATTGCCCGCCACGTCCCAAAAGCGCCGCGCCGGCAGCGCGCCGGCGCCGTGGCTCGCGCTGAGCGCAAAGTCTTGCGGGGAGGCTGCGGCCCAGTCGAAGAACGGCTGCCAGACCGCGCGCGCCTGCGCATTGTCGAGGCCTTGGCAGACCATCGACAGGGTCAGCGTATTTTCCGGTCCGAGCGCGATCTGTTCGCCCCAGTGCGGATTGAAGAGATTGTCGACATAGAAGCCGAGGAAGCGCGCAATCAGCCGGCGAAACGCATCGTCCGATTGCGCCTTGATCGATCCCCAGACGCCGCCAAGGAACGCCGGCAACTCATGCGTGCGCAGCGTCACGCGCGTGACCACGCCCCAGCTTCCGCCGCCGCCACCCTTGAGCGCCCAGAACAGATCCGGATTCGTGCAGGCGTTGGCAATGCGAACCGCGCCGTCAGCGGTGACGATCTCGGCTTCGAGCAGGCCGGCGGCCGCGGCGCCAAACCCCTTCGAGAAGCTGCCGAAGCCGCCGCTTTGAATCAGTCCCGCGACGCCGACGTCGGCGCACCCGCCGCCTTGCACATAGCGACCGGCCTCGCTCGTGACGGCGTGGTAGAGGTCGATCCACACCGCGCCAGCTTCTGCGGTGACCGCGGGAGAGGGCGCGATCGTCCCCTCGCAACCTCGTGGCGTAAAAGCGTCATGCAGCGTCACCTTGTTCATCGCGCGTGTCCATATCAGCAGCGAATCGGGCGCGTTCGAGGTGCCCTGATAGCTGTGGCCCGCGCCCTTCACGACGAGGCGCAGATTATTGTCGCGCGCGAAATTCACCGCCGCCGCGACATCGCCGCTCGACCTCGCCTTCACCGCATAGGCGCTGGGCGCGGGCGTCCACGCGTCCAGCCAGCCGGAAACCTGAGTGCCGCCTGGCTGGTCGCCGAGATAGAATGGATTCTGGATATTCGCGACGGCGTCGACGCAAGGCGCGCCCTTGGGATCGGTCGCGCAGGCGCCGAACGGGGAGGGCGCGGCGATCAGATTGCCGCCGATCGCCTCGTTCAACTTGGCCCAACTCGCCGCGCTCGGCCAAGCGGCGTCGCCGGGTCGGACACGGCTGGACGCGGACGCGGCGGCGGCGTTGGCCGCGACCCGGAACAGGAAGTCTGGTTGCAGGGCGACGACCGCCGCCATCCCCTTGAGCATGTCTCTTCTCAGCATTTCCCACCTTTGCTCCACGGGCTCGATCCCTTAGGTTGCAACGGTTGCGACGATGAGACCGAGCCTGCCCACATCCGCCGAACGCTTGAGTTGCAGCGCCTGAACGAGGCGTTCGGGCTGCGGCTATCCTGTTCGCCCTCCTAAACCGGCCTGCGGTTAATCTTGCAAGGCGTCGATCCGGCGATGTTGGAGGCGGCGTTTCGACGGCGCGCGCCTTCAATTTCAGCGCCAACCGCGACGGAGAGGGTCGGGTGGCGATCGCCGTCGACCGAGATCGCGTTCTGGGTTTCTTCCGCTTCCAACCAGACGCCCGAGCGTCGGGTCCGCGCTGGACGACAGATTGGCGAGCCCACTTCGATTGGTGTCTCAGCGCTTCTTACCATGAGGCGGAAGCCGAAAGAAACGCGCGTAAAGGAGTCCTGGACGACAATAGCTTTCGCCGCGCCAATGTCTTTCGCCGCCGCTTTCCCGATCCATATTCTATCTCGGCGTCACGCGTCGAGCGGAATTCTGGATCGAAGGAGTTTGCGATGCACCCGAGGAGCACAACCGTCGCGGCGGCAATCTGCCTTGCAGCAATCGCCGCCGGAGCCCCCGCCGCCAATGCGCAAACGACGGCGCCGGTGAAGGCGCGCAACGTCGTGCTTGTCCACGGCGCGTGGGCGGATGGGTCCAGTTGGGAGAAGGTCATTCCAATTCTGCAGGCTGCGGGATTGCGAGTGACCTCGGTCCAAAATCCCCTGACTTCGCTCGCCGACTCCGACGCCGCCGCGCGCCGCGCCCTGGCGCTGCAGGACGGCCCGACGGTGCTGGCCGGCCATTCCTGGAGCGGCACTGTCGTCAGCGACGTCGGTATGGATCCAAAAGTCACGGCGCTCGTCTATGTCGCGGCGCGGGCGCCCGACGCCGGGGAGGACTTCGTCGCGCTTTCCGGCCGATTCCCGACCATGCCGGTTCGGGCGGGCGTGGCGGCGCATGACGGATTCACGCGGCTCACCGAGGACGCGTTCATGAACTATTTCGCCAATGGGCTCCCGCGCGAACAGGCCGAGGTTCTCTACGCGGTGCAAGAGCCGACCGCGGTCGCTTTGTTCGGTCAGCGCACGACGACGGCGGCTTGGCGCACCAAGCCTACCTTCTATGCCGTCTCGAAGAACGACATGACGATCTCTCCGGATCTCGAGCGGTTTCTGGCGAAGCGCATGAAGGCCACGACGATCGAGGTCGAAGCGGGCCATCTCTCGTTGATCTCCCAGCCCGAGGAAATCGCCGACCTGATCCTCAAAGCGGCAGGGAATAAGTAATGGAAGCGCCGTCGATCTGTGTCGCGGGCGCTACCTTGCAATTCCCACGCAAAGCGGGAATCCCGACGTGGCGGTCGCCGCACCGACCGAAGGCATCACGAAAAGCGCGCCAGCCCGAATGCGAGGCGATCCATGCGGTTGTTCGGCACGACGCCGTGCGGCAGCGTCATGCGCGCATTCTCGGAACCGAGCGAGCTGAACATACGGAAGGTGTTTCGCCCGGCGGCCTTGGCGGCGTAGAGAGCGGCGTCGGCCTTTTTGAACAGCTCGACCGGATTCGATGTGTCGACGCGCGCTATCCCCACCGAAGCTCCGACTTTGAACGGCCAATCGCAGCCTTCCATCGGCTCCCTCAGGGCCTCGACGATGTGCCCGGCGATCTCCTCGATCTCGTCCTGAGTGAGATCGGGGCCCAACAGGACGGCGAATTCGTCGCCGCCGATCCGCGCGACAAAATTGGGTTCATGGCATACGTCCGTGAGGCGTTGCGCAACGCTCCTTAGGTACTCATCGCCAAGCGCGTGCCCGAACGTGTCGTTGATCTGCTTGAACCCGTCGAGATCGATGAGAAGCAGCGCGCTGAACGGAGCCCCCTCGGCTTGGCGCTCCTCGAGGCCGCAAAGCCTGGCTTGAAACGAGCTGCGATTGGCCACCCCGGTCAGAACGTCGAAATCCGCGAGGTATCGCATGCGCTCATAAAGGGTCTTTTCCTCGGTGATGTCCTGCTTCATCCCGAATATTCGGACCGCGGCGCCGTTTTCGCATTCGACAGTGGCGGTCAACCGAATCCAGCGCCGCCGCCCCTTCGCCGTCGTGATCTCGGCGTCCAGAATGAACCCGCTGCGCTCGGCGATCGCTTTGCTGCGGGCCGCCTCGAGCGTCTGCAGCGACTCGGGCGAATAGAATTTGAGGATTTGCTCGCGAACGGGAGTCAAATCGCGCGGCAGTTCAAAGATTTCGTAGACCTGGTCGGTCCACGTCAGCGTCTCATCGGGAAGACTGCATTCCCAGACGCCAATTCTTGCCGCCGCCGAGGCGCGCTCGAAGATTTTCCGGCTGTGCGCCAGGGACGCCGCCTGCTGGCGGATGAGGCGAGCCTGCGCTTCCAATTCACTTTGCAACCGCCCGATCTCGACCGCGCTCCGGCCGAAATCGATGTCCCGCAGCACATGCGGTTCCGCAGACGCTACGTGATGCCGTTGGGTAGCGGACATTTTCAGCTCGGTTTCTTCAGGCGTATCGCTGTCCTAAACGATGGGGCGAAATATCTTAACACTTGCATAAATGACCCCAGAGGAATCTGGGGCAGTTTGGGCCGAGGTTTAACTTGGACACTACGGAATTAACAGTAGAGCCCGGTCGGTCTGTTATAAGTCGACAATCCTGTCGGTCGCGGGCCGCGCGGGAACATCGCGGCCACCCTGGGTCAAGCGGAATCCACCGCGCTCCAGGAGGTCCTCTGTCCTTCCTCCCGGAGCCGGGCGCGGCCCCCTTGACGCCGTCGCGTCGATGTAGCAAATACCGCGGATGATCGCTCTTCGACTCCGCCGACGCTGACCGCATTTCCCTCGCGAGGCCCTTGCGCCGCGCGCCGCGTTGACCTGAACCTTCGAGACGATCATGCCTGCCAATATTTTCATCGACGGCGAAGCTGGAACGACGGGTCTGCAAATCCGCGACAAGCTCGCGGACGTGCGGGGCGTCGTTTTGCACAGCCTGGCGCCTGAACAGCGCAAGGACGGCGCGGCGAAGCTGCGCCTGATGGGCGAGGTCGACTTCGTGATCCTCTGCCTGCCCGACGAGGCGGCGAAGGAGACCGCGGCGATGATCGACGCGATGGGCGATCGTGCGCCGCGCGTCATCGACGCGTCTTCGGCGCATCGCGTCGCGCCGGGTTGGACTTACGGCTTTCCCGAGCTGATTCCGGGGCAGGCGCAAGCGATCGCGCGAGCCCGCAAAGTGACCAACCCGGGTTGCCACGCCACCGGCGCGATCGCCTTGCTGCGCCCGCTGACCGCCGCCGGCCTCCTGGCCAAGGACATGGGCGTCTCGATCGGTTCGGTCAGCGGCTATTCCGGCGGCGGCAAGTCGATGATCGAGGCCTACGAGAGCGGTCGCGCGCCGCCCTTCGAGCTCTATGGACTGGGCCTCGAACACAAGCACATGCCGGAAATACACCTCTATTCCGGCCTCGCCGCGCGTCCCCTGTTCGTCCCCAGCATCGGCAATTTCCGCCAGGGGATGCTCGTCAGCGTCCCCCTGCAACTCGACGCTCTCGCCGGCAAGCCGACCGGCGCCGACCTTCGCGCGGCCTTGAACGAGCATTATCGCGGCCAGCGCTATGTGAGCGTGGCGAGCGAGGCCGAGACGGCGAAGCAGCTTCGTCTGGAGCCAGAATCGCTCAACGGAACCAACGATATGCACATCCACGTCTACGCCAACGAGGCGCGCCGCCAGGCCGTCCTGGTGGCCAAGCTCGACAATCTCGGCAAGGGCGCGTCGGGCGCCGCGGTGCAGAATCTCGCGTTGATGTCGGGTCTTTAAGCGCTGCGCCAGCGGGTTGTAATCAAACGGAAAACGGCGCGAGCAACGGTTTCGAGAAGCGCGCCGCCGAGATAGGCGAGGGCGCAACAGAAGGCCGCGGCGGCGATGACGCGCGCCGTCGCATCGCCGGAGAAATCATAGGAGCCGCCGGCGAGCCAGCGCATCGCCGCCGTGAAGGGCAGGGCGATCAGGACCAGCCAAATGTCGGCGAGCCATTGCCCCGCTTTGCCGAGGAAGTCGACATAGGCCGCGACGAAGGCGGCCGCATAGAGCGCAGCGAAAATCGCCCCAAGCGCCGATCCCATCGCCCTCATCGCGGCGCTCCCTCACTTCGCTTCGGGCGCGGAACCCTGACGCCCGGTCGCGGCGAGCGCATCGTATGGGAAAAACTCTCGCCATCCCGGCAATCCACGCGGCGTTGAAAGTCGAAATGTTCAATCTCAGTCATGACGGCGCGGCGTACGGACGATTGCTTCGCAATCGCCTTGGGGTGGCCGGGACGAGCCCGGCCATAACGGGGTTACCTTCTCGGAGCTTTCTTCAATGAGCGGCCCTCATTGAGTTTCGCGCCTCACCCGGCGTCCTGGGACCAGGCGACAACGCGCTGCGCCTGCTGTCCCAAACCGTCGATGCCGAGCGAGATCGTATCGCCCGCCTTGAGGAAGCGCGGCGGCTTCATGCCGTTGCCGACGCCGGGCGGGGTGCCGGTGGTGATGATGTCGCCGGGTTCGAGGATCATGAAATGCGAGGTGTAGGAGACCAGCGTGCGGACGTCGAAAATCATCGTCGCGGTCGAGCCGCTCTGCATGCGCTCGCCATTGACGTCGAGCCACATTCCGAGCTTTTGCGTATCGGCGATTTCGTCGGCGGTGACCAGCCACGGCCCGAGGGGGCCGAAGGTCGGGCAGCCCTTGCCCTTGATCCATTGGCCGCCGCCGCGCTCGAGCTGATAGGCGCGTTCGGAGACGTCGTTGCAGATGCAGTACCCAGCGACGTGGTCCAGCGCATCGCGCTCGCTGACATAGCTGGCGCGTGTGCCGATCACGACCGCCAGTTCGACTTCCCAATCGGTCTTTTCGGACCCTTTGGGAATCATCACGTCGTCGTTCGGCCCAACGATGCAGGATGGCGCCTTGGTGAAGAGGATCGGCTCTTTCGGGATCGCCATGCCCAATTCGGCGGCGTGATCGGCGTAGTTCAATCCGACAGCGATGAAATTCCCGACTTTGCTGACGCAGGGTCCCAGGCGCGGGTTGCCCCGCACCGCCGGCAACGCATCCGGCGTTATCTTGGCGAGCCGCGCGAGAACGCGCGGCGAAAGCGATTCCCCGTGGATGTCGTCGATGATTTCGCTTAAGTCGCGAAGCTTGCCGGCGGCGTCGATCAGACCTGGCTTTTCCTTACCTGGTTTTCCATAACGAACAAGCTTCATCATTCTCTCCGTTGGCGTCGCCTCTTTCGTGCGACTTGGGGCTCGTGGCGTGCGCGCCGCGCGACGGATCAGCCGCTCGACGAATGGCGCCAAGCCATAGCGCAGGGCGGAACGGCGCACAACGCAACAGCGTTTGACCGGCGAGGATATCCGCTCTCGGACCGCCGCCGTGAAGACGGCAGCCCAAAAAGGGAGTAAGATATTCTTGGCGCGGCGCGTCAGTAGAGTAGAATGTCTGCCGAAAATTGACGCGTGGCGTGTTTTCCTGTGCGCGCCGAGAGCGGAGCCAACCTGCGGCTGTGGTTTTTTTTCGCTGCTAGGTTGCGCGGCGCGAAAAGCCGTCTATCTATGTCTTCCTGAGCTTCCAATTCTTTCCAGCCATGAAATGATCAAGACCATGTCGGATCAGGAACGAATCGCACTTTTCATCGACGGCGCGAATCTCTATGCTAGCGCCAAATCGCTCGGCTTCGACATCGATTATAAACGTCTCTTGAAAGAGTTCCAAGGAAAGGGGCGGCTGATTCGCGCGTATTATTACACGGCCCTAGTCGATGACCAGGAGTATTCGTCAATTCGCCCACTAGTCGATTGGCTTGACTACAATGGATATTCTGTTGTCACCAAGCCGACAAAAGAATTTGTCGATTCGACTGGTCGTCGCAAGGTAAAAGGCAACATGGACATTGAGCTCGCGGTCACCGCAATGGAGATGACGACGCATATCGACCACATGGTATTGTTCTCTGGCGATGGCGACTTCCGCTCCCTTGTCGAGGCGGTGCAGCGCCATGGCGTGCGCGTCTCGGTGGTCTCGACCGTGGCGACCCAACCGCCGATGGTGGCGGACGAATTGCGACGCCAAGCCGATGAATTCGTCGACCTCACTCAATTGATGGCGCGCATCGGTCGCGACCCCGGCGAGCGGGCGGCGCGAATGGGCGACGCCAGACGGACCCAGACGTCGTTCGCGCCGAGCCAGCAGCCGGCCGACGAAGCTGGCCGTGAGTAAGCCGCGAAGCGGGCGTCATGGCTTTTGACTCGAGCCCACCCGCGGATTGTCAGGCGTGCGCGCGCCTGGCTCGATTTCGCGAGGCCAACCGCGTCGCCTATCCCCAGTGGAGCAATGCGCCGGTCGAATCGTTCGGCGACGGCGACGCGCGCCTTCTTGTCGTCGGCCTGGCCCCGGGCTTGCGCGGCGCCAATCGGACGGGACGGCCTTTCACCGGCGATTACGCCGGCGATCTCCTTTACGCGACGCTGTTGGAATTCGGTTTCGCGCGCGGCGCTTATGATCGGCGGCCCGACGACGGGCTCGCATTGCGCGACTGCGCGATCGTCAACGCCGTGCGTTGCGTTCCGCCCGAGAATAAGCCGACGCCGGCGGAAATCGCCGCCTGCCGGCCGTATCTCGTCGGCGCGATCCGCGCCTTGCCGCGCCTCAAGGCGATCGTGGCGCTCGGGCGCATCGCCCACGACAGCGCCTTGCGGGCGCTCGGCCTGCGCCTGGCGCAATTCCCGTTCGGCCACGGCGCGCGCCATGCCGTCGAAAGCCCGGACGTCGCGCTATTCGATAGTTATCATTGTTCGCGCTACAATACGAACACGGGCGTGTTGACGCCGGAGATGTTCCGCGCCGTTTTCGCCAACGTGCGCGCGCATCTCGGCTGAACAGGCGGCGTATGATGATCGCGTCGATTCGCGGGGGATTTTCATGAGCGTGCATGTGTTCGGGGAGATTGACGGCGCCCCGGTGGTCGAGGTCGAAATCGCCTCGAAATCGGGCGCCATCGCCAAGATCCTGAGTTGGGGCGCGGTGCTGCGCGACCTCGTCGTTCCCTCGATGCAGGGGCCGCAGCGCGTGACGCTCGGCCTTAACTCGATCGAGGACTACGTCGCGCATTCCCCGAGTTTCGGGGCCGTGCCCGGACGCTTCGCCAACCGCATCGCCAACGGGCGATTCGCCTTGGATGGCGCCGTTTACGAGCTCGCGCGCAAGCCGGGCGACAAACATACGCTGCACGGCGGACCGAACGGCTTTGGCAAGAAGTTGTGGAAGCTCGGCGACCACGACGCTTCCTCGGTGACTCTCCGCCTCGAATCGCCCGACGGCGACGCCGGCTTTCCCGGCGCCTTGACGGCGACCTGCCTTTACCGGCTGCTGGAGCCCGCGACGCTGCGCGTCGAGCTCACGGCGCAGTGCGATCGGCCGACGGTCGTCAACCTGACCCAGCACGCCTACTTCAACCTCGACGGGTCGAGCGACGTGCGCGACCATGAACTAACGCTGCTGTGCGATTTCTACACGCCGTCGGACGCCGAGTTGATTCCGACCGGGGAGATCCGTTCGGTCGCGGGCACGCCATTCGACTTCCGCCAGGCGCGGCCGATCCGCAACGCCGCGGGGCAGAGCTACGATACGAACTTTGTCGCCTCGCGAACGCCCGACGAGGCCGGGCTGGCGCCGATCGCCAAGCTGCGTTCGCCGTTGAGCGGTCTGAGCTTGGAATTGCACAGCACCGAGCCGGGCGTGCAGCTCTACGACGCCTCGACGCTCAATTGCCCGGCGCCGGGCCTGGACGGGGCCCACTACGGCCCGCACGGCGGCGTCTGCCTCGAGCCGCAGGCGTTCCCGGATTCGCCCAATCGCCGGCATTTCAGCCCGTGCGTCCTGCGACCCACCGACGAATATCGCCACGTGAGCGAATTTCGCTTCGCCACCTGAGCCAAGCGCGCCAGACCGCGACGAGCGAGGACTCGCTCTTCGCGGATTGGCCCTTATTTATTCGCGGGCCAGGCTTTCTCCGGGGCCGGCTTCGGCCAGCGCCCGGCCGACCTCGAGGCCGAGATCGTCCATCGAGGCTTCCTCGCGCACGTTGAGATCCTCGCCCTTGGCCTGGCGCTCCGCCTGTTCGGGCGAGCGCGCGACGTTGATCGTCACGGTCGCCTCGACCTCCGGGTGCAGATGAACCGGCGTCTTGTGCAGACCGAGCGTCTTGATGGGGTGCAGCAGGGAAATGTGGTTGCGATGGGTGGGGAAGCCGGCGGCGGAAATCGCCTCGGCGATGTCGCGGGCCGAGACCGAGCCGTAGAGCTGCCCGGTTTCGCCGGCCTGGCGAATGATGATGAAGCTCTTGCCGTCGAGTTTCGCCGATTTGTCGGCGGCGTCGCTCTTGAGTTCGTGGTTGCGGGCTTCGAGACCCTCGCGCTGGCTCTCGAACTTCTTCTTGTTCGCTTCGGTCGCGCGCAGGGCCTTGCCGCGCGGCAGCAGGAAATTGCGGGCGAAGCCGTCCTTCACGCGCACGGTGTCGCCCATGTGCCCGAGCCTGGCGACGCGCTCCAACAAGATCACTTCCATGACATTCTCCTTTGTTCGTCGAGAGGTTGAGAATCAGATTTTTGATTTGCTCGCCGCCGCGCGAGCGCGCAGCGACGCGAAGCTCTCGAGCAGGCCGACGACGGCGATTGCCGGCAGGGTCCAGTTCGCCCGGACCATGCAGCAAAAATAAAGCGCGGCGAGCAGCCAGGGCCGCAGCGGCAGGCCGCGCGACAGCGCGTGGAGCACGGCCAGTCCCTGAAGCACGAAGGCGGCGCCGAGGGCGCCCGCGACGACCCAGGCGAATTGGTTCGCCGGCGCCGGCAAGGCGAACGCCAGCGCCAGCGAAGCGATGGCGAGCGCGGCGACGGACGGCGACAAAGCGAATGCGCTGGGCAGATCGGGCCACGGCCGCGGCAGACGATTCGACAACGCCGCCGAGCGCGCCGCGGCGTAGAGATTGATGCAGAACATCAGCAACGTCGATCCCGCGATGGCGGCCGGAGAAAAGCGCACGATGTTCAACGCCAACTCGCTGACAGTTTCGCCCTTGGGCAGGACCGCGGAGCTGCCCGCCGCGTCCTCGATCGCGGGTTCGAGCGCGTCGGCGAAGGAATGCAAGCCCTGCTCGTAGCCGCCGTAGACAAGGATCAGCGCCGCCAGCGCGCCCAGGCTGATGAGCGCGCCAAGGCCTGCGGCGAATGTGACGATCGCGCCGACCGACACCCATTCCAGCGGCGGCGCTGCGCTTTTGCGCCAGGGAAGGCGCGCGCCCGGCACAATCGCGAACACCGCGAGCGCCCAGCCGGGCAGGGCGATGGTCAATGCGAACAGCAGGCCGGAAAGCGGCTCGACGAAGCCGGCGACGCAGGCGCAGGCGACGACGCACGCAAGCGCGCCGCTGACGAAACCCCAACCGAGCGCGACGATCATGATCGGCAACGGCGCGAGATAGGCGAGCGCCATCGCGATCGCCGTCCCCTTCAAAGTGACGATGAAGAGGAGAGCGGCGGCGAGGCCGCCGCCGATCGGGACGCCAATTCGGTTGAAGTTCACCATGACTTTCACGCTGTCCCGCGAGTTCAGGCGGTTAGGGAAAGGTCGGAGCGCCCTTCCCAACTGGTCCCGCGCGAGACCGTCCGCGCGGAACTCTTGTCATCGCGGCGCGCCGAGCGCGCTCGCGTTCGTCAACGAATGACGTAAGGCAGCAGACCCAGGAAGCGCGCGCGCTTGATCGCCTGGGCGAGTTCGCGCTGCTTCGCCGCGGAGACCGCGGTGATGCGCGAGGGAACGATCTTGCCGCGCTCGGAAATGTAGCGCGACAGCAGACGCGTGTCCTTGTAGTCGATCTTGGGAGCGTTGGCCCCCGTGAACGGGCAGGACTTGCGGCGGCGGAAGAAGGGGCGGCGGGGCGCGGTCGCCATCAGAATGCTCCAGCTTGGGCGTCGTCACGCGGGCGACGGGGACGGTCGGGACGGTCGCCGCGATCGGGGCGGTCGCCACGGTCGGGACGATCGCCGCGCGGACCGCGGCCGCCGCGCTCTTCGCGCTCGCCGTCGTCACGCTTGCGCAGCATCGCGGAGGGGCCGACCTCATGTTCGTCGACGCGCAGCGTGATATAGCGGATCACGTCTTCGTTGAGGCTGAGCTGCCGCTCGAGCTCGAAGATCGCCGCAGCCGGCGCGTCGATGTTGAGCAGCGTGAAATAGGCCTTGCGGTTCTTCTTGATGCGGAACGCGAGCGACTTCAAACCCCACGCCTCGACCTTGGAGACCGAGCCGCCGTTGGCGGCGATGGTGGTCTTGAGCTGTTCCGTCAGCGTTTCGACTTGTGGCGCGGTCACGTCCTGACGCGCCAGATAGACATGCTCGTAGAGAGCCATGGTGAGCCTTTCCCTTGCCGTTTTGAGCGTCCCACGCTGAGCCCTTCGAGCCCGTTTGAAAGGCTCGACGCGGATCGTTCGAAGGCGGGAACACGGGAAGCCGGGCTTTTGCCCTGCCGCGCCCGAAAGGATTACCCTCGGTCGCAGCCTTCCGTTCAGCCCCCAGCGGGACGCTTCGGTCGCGCGCTTATAAACGAGCGCGGACGAAGCGCAAGGGAATTTCTTCGCGTTCCGTTCACGCCGGCGATGCGAAACTCAAGACCTTGTCCTGGGGGAAATCGTACAGCTTCCCGGTTTCGCGCCAGTCGGGCGAGCAGATCGCGGCGATCTTGGGCGCGACCTCCTCGGGCGTGCGCAGCGTCTGCGGATCCTCGCCCGGCATCGCGGAGGCGCGCATTCGTGTGCGCAGCGGGCCGGGGTTGACCAGCATGACGCGGATCGACGAGGTGTTGACGGTCTCGGCGGCGTAGGTGCGGGCGAGGGCGTCGAGCGCCGCCTTCGAGACCGCGTAGGGGCCCCAATAGGCGCGCAGCTCCGCGCGGCTCGCCGCCCCCGACGTGACGAAGACGACGCGCCCGGCCGAGGACTGCCGCAGCAGCGGATCGAGCGCGCGGATCAGGCGCCAATTCGCGGTGACGTTGAGGCTGACGACGTCGTCCCATTGCTTGGGGTCGACGTGATGCAGCGGCGACAGCGGGCCGAGCGCGCCGGCGTTGCCGACGAGAACGTCGAGACGGCCCCAGCGGCGGAACAGGGCCTCGCCCAGCCGGTCGATCGCCGCGTGATCGCGTAGATCGCAGGGAACCAGCGTCGCGGGATTTTCGACGTCGGGCCGCAACGCCCGGATCGCGTCGTCGAGTTCCTCGAGCGCGCCTTGGGTTCGCGCCAGCGCGACGACATGGGCGCCGGAAGCGGCGAGGGCGAGCGCGACGGCTCGGCCGATGCCGCGCGAGGCGCCGGTCACCAGCGCGACGCGGCTATTCGGACTTTCGGGCGAAGGGCTCATTCGTGTTCCCACCGGTTTTTCCGCAACATGCGGGGCGGGGAGGCGCGTAGCAGGCTCCGCGGCCAAACGCCATGAGCATATCGCAATTCGCGACGCAACGGGGCAGGAACCGCTCATGCATCCCTTTGTCGCGGCGAGGTCGATAGCGACGGCAAACATCTTCCCTCGCACGCGGCTTTTGGTATAACGTTCCTCGGTAGATCGCGGCGTTCAATATCTTTTTCGAGCCAGTCGTACTGTTCGCAGGCGGGCGAGCAGGCCCGAATGACGCTGGCGGTCATGAGCACATTGGGGGATGTCATGTCCGTTGAAAAGATCGACCGCCAGTCCGGGCGGACTGTCACCCGCGCCGACCTCTCCGAGGTCGTCTATCATCGCGTCGGGCTGTCGCGCACCGAATTGGCGGAACTTGTTCAGGCCGTGCTCGACGAGATCTGCGACGCGGCGGCGCGCGGAGAGACGGTGAAGCTTTCATCATTCGGCTCGTTCGTCGTCCGCTCGAAGGGTCAGCGCATCGGGCGCAACCCCAAGACCGGCGTCGAAGTGCCGATCCTGCCGCGCCGCGTAATGGTCTTCAAACCGTCCAACGTGTTGAAGGCGCGGATCAACGGCGAGCCCAACGGCGGCGATAGCGCCGGCTGAAGGCGAGGGGGACGCGGGCACGCGGTCAGAGCGCCATGGACAAGAGCCCCGAAGCGTTTCGCACCATCAGCGAAGTCGCCGAAGACATGGACTTGCCGCAGCATGTTCTGCGCTTCTGGGAGACGCGATTTCCGCAGATCAGGCCGCTCAAGCGGGGCGGGGGGCGGCGCTACTATCGGCCCGACGACGTCGAGCTGCTGCGCGCCATCAAGCAGCTTCTCTACGGCGAAGGCTACACGATCAAAGGCGTCCAGAAGCTGCTCCGCGAGCAGGGCGGCTCCGCGCTCGCCAGGAGCGCCGCGCGCGAGGCGCCCGACGAGGCGACGGTCCGCGGCGTCGAAAATGCGCCTCCCGGCGCCGACGTATCGCGCCCGCGGCCCGATGCTTCACGCGGACGAGCGGAGTCGACCCTCGCGCCGTCGACGCCGCCCACCGAGCCGCGCGCCGCGCCGGCCCTGGATTTGGCCGCGTTGCGGGCGATCCACGCCGATCTGCGCGAAGCCGAACGAATCCTCGCCCAGGCGCGCCCCCTGTAGATCGTTCGGCAATTGCATTGGCCCGCATTGCCAGCGCGCCGCGGGTTGCCTATAAAGCGCTTCGTCGGAGTGTAGCGCAGCCCGGTTAGCGCACTTGTCTGGGGGACAAGGGGTCGTGGGTTCGAATCCCGCCACTCCGACCAACTAACCCTTTGAAATATTGAGGCGTTTTTCCATTCCAGCCGATGGCTGTGGAAGGCCTCGGGGGGAACAGAATGGCTCCAAATCGCCGGAATAGGCCTATGGAGTCCCGGAAAAGTCCCGGACTGTGTTCTCTCGGGGATATGCCGGGGATATGGCGCCTGCCTGGGATAGTGGAAGCGCAAAAGCGGGCTTCGTCCAATGCTGATGGCTGCGCGAGCGCGGCGACGACGGTCGTGTGGGATATCCACAGGACGGCGCGCGCGAGCTGACGATGGCGCGATGGGGGCATGCCATCGCCGCAGAGCGCCGCCCCTCACACTGTATTTGTCAATACGGAGCTTGGACCTTCGCTCGAGATTGCCTGTATGATGACGTTCGCCAAGCAAAGCCTCGTGCTTTCCTTTGGCAGGGGGACGATCGCCATGAGCGCAAGCAACGCAGTGTTACGACGTGCGCGGCTGATGGCATTCGCCGTCGTCGCACTTCTCTCGGCCTCGGCGGAAACGAGGGCTCAGCAACCGTCGCAGACGAAAATCAACACGGTCCGATCCGCCTGCCGATCGGACTATATGGCCCATTGCGCATCGATCCCGCCCGGCGGCAAGCCGGCGCTCGAGTGCTTGCAGAAGAACGTGGCGAGTTTTTCGCCGACTTGCCAAAATGCGGTCAACGCGATGAGCGGGGGCGGGGCGCCTCCAGCGACGAGCGGGCAGGGGCCCGCCCCGCCCGCCGCGACGACGCCCGCCGAAGCCACGCCCCCCGCGGCGACCCCGCCTCCGGCCGCGGCAGCGCCCGCGCCTCAGCCTCCCACAGTCGCGGCCCCGGCCCCGGCGCCATCTGCCCCTGCCGTGGCGGCGCCAGCCTATCCTCCGATGAGCCCGCGGCAGGAGATGGCGGTGCTGCGGTGGTCGTGCGGCCGCGATTTCCGCGCCCTATGCGCCGGCGTGCCCCCTGGCGGCGGCCGCGTTATCGCCTGTTTGCGCGCCAACGGACCCCACCTCTCGCCGCAATGCCGTCGGGCCCTGATGACGGCGCGGCGCCAATGAAAGCAGCGCCAAGCGGATCGGCCTCGCCGATGCCATGGAGATCGCACTAACGGCTTCGATATTATAGCCGCTCACTGGTTTGCCCCACGCCCGCTCCTCATAGTGTTACGTTACGCGAACACAATTAGAACTCTGCGCCAAATCAAGGAAGCTGCGGTCCCGCTGCGATTACCGCGCGGCGCTCCGGCAATCGCGGGAAAATCGGCCCGGGGGGAACAACAGGTCGCCGGCAAGCATTTGGCAAGGGATAAAGCGGCCTGTGGGGAACCGATGGCTGACGACCATTCGCCTCCGCCCGAGACGATCCTCTTCGTTGAAGACGAGGCGGTGACCCGCATGGACATGACGGATTTTCTCCGCCAGTCGGGCTATACCGTGACCGAGGCCGCCAATGCCGCCGAGGCGGTGGACATCCTCAATTCCAAACTCACGATCGATCTCGTGATCACCGACGTCAAAATGCCGGGGGACATGGATGGGGTCGTTCTCGCGCGTTGGGTGCGGGAGAATCGGCCCGGCGTCGAGGTCATTCTGGTTTCAGGCGATACGCGCTCGATCGAACAATTGCCTACCTCGGGAGATGGCGCGTTTCTTCCCAAGCCTTATACCGGCCGAGCCTTGCTCGATCTGGTCAACGAAGCGCTGGCGAAGCGCCACTCGCCGCCGGATGAAAGCGCCGCGGACGCCTCGTAGACGGGCAGGGGGCCCGCCAGCCTCCGCGCTATTGCGCTTCCGACTCAGGCCCGTCGATCACCCCGTACGTTTTGGAGTGAGAGCCGTCCGCGACCACGAATCCTTCGGCCGTGAGACCTCGCTTCAAGAGCTCGCGCACCGCTGCCGCGCGGCTCGGCATTCGCCTGTCGAAGCGCCAATCGTCGAGCGCCTTCAACTCTTCGTCGGTCAGCATGATTTGCAGCCGTTCGCCACGAACCAACTCGCCCATGATGCCCTCCTGCTATGCACCGTTGGCTACTTTTGTATCACATACGCCAACAACGTCAAGAGCTCCTTTCTCGTATAAAGTGCCTATTACTCATTAACCGAATGAGGCGGGTGATCTGGCTTATAAGCGAATCACACGAAAGCCAATTAGGCTATATTAAGTATAAATGCGTCAACGCCGTAAGTTGTGTAATAATATTTATTTGACACGACCCGGGACCGGTAAGAGTAATGAGAGCCTAACGGCTGGGCGCGTTAATAGTGGAGGCTCTGATGGACAAAAGGGTCACATCAGACCCGTTTGCGATTTATTCGGAAGCGGACCTGGTTGCGGAGGCTAATCATCGCATCGCCAACAATATCACCGTTCTCGCGGGGCTGGCGCGGCTGCGAGGGAGTGACGTCGCCAAGACTTCAGCGAACATGGGGTGGCGATGAAGTTCGGCTGATGTTCGAGGAATTCGGCGTCCGCCTGGACGCGGTGGCGCAGCTTCATCGGCTTCTGGCCGGGGGCCAGGCCGTCCGGACCATCGAACTCACGGATCACCTTCGGGCCATTGCGACGGGGCTCGTATCCTGCTTGACCCTAGGGAGTGAGTTCAGCCTGCAGATCGCGTCCGAGGGCGACTGCCGCGTTCCGCCGGAAAAGGCGCTGCCGCTCGGGCTGATCGTCGGCGAGTTGGTGACCAACGCGGTGAAATACGCCCATCCGGCCAAGGTCCCCGGCAGGATCAAAGTCGAGTGCAGCAGAACTTCGACCGGCGGTCTGACCGTCGAGGTGTCCGACGACGGGGTCGGGCTTCCGCAGGGCCTGGATCCGCTCAAAAGCGGCTGCCTGGGATTCCGGCTCATGCGCTCGCTGGCGGAGCAGGCGGGCGCCACGATCCGCTTCGATAGCGACGAGCTCGGCTTGCGCGTCGAATTGCAGATGGCCGCCTTCGGGACGGAAGAGGATTTTGTGGGCGCCGGCGCAGCGTGATCAAAGGGACAAAAAGAGCCCCCGTGGGGGGCACGGGGGCTCAAGGAGTTCGCAGGCGCGGGCTGGGGGGCAAAAAATGCGCGCCTACCCCTATAGGTTCGCGCCAGAATGCGGGAAATGTGTGTTGATCCGGCGCCAATATAAGGCAACGCTGCGCTGTTATTCGGCAACCTCTACCGCGGCGCGCATCCGCTCCCGGCCGCTTTCGCTTGCACGATAGGCGCCGCGATCTCGGGAAAGACTTACAAATTTCCTGACAACGACCTCAGGGTGAGGTCGTTTACCGTCGTCTGACCGACGCTCGTCCGCATTTTGAATTCGAAGTCAATTTGCGTCATCCGGTCGGCGAGGGCTGGCAAGCATCGGTCGACGGCGAACAGGGCGATTAGCGAGGCTACGAGTCCGGCCGGTGATCGCTGGCCAAGCTGCGGACGGCATCGAGTCGTCAAAATCCCTGCGTGTCACTGAAGGTCGATTCGCATAATGTATATTATGGAACCTAAGCATTAGCTCTCGCTGCAGCGCCACGGCTGTCTCGTCAGTATGTTATCGGCGGCTTCTCGTGCCCGACGCGCTTGCGTCGCGCTATTCGGCGCCCAGCAAGTCCGCCAGCGTCAGCGCGACGACCTCGGTCGCCTTGAAGAGATCGGCGAGCGGCAGCCGTTCGTCGGCGCGGTGAGCGTTGGCCTCCTCGATCGAACGCGGTCCGGCGCCGTAGAGCGCGATCGGCACGCCGGCCTTCGCGTAATGGCGCGCGTCGGTGTAGAGCGGCACGCCGCCGGCGACGATCGGCTCGACCATGATGCGGCTCGCATACCGGCACAGCGCCTGCGTGAGCTTTTCGCCGGCCGGCGTCGGGGTCAGCGGCTCGGCGAGCAGGATGCGCCTGACCGTGACCTTCGCGTCGGCATGGGCCTTGGCGGCCTCGGCGATCACGCCGCGCAGCTCCGCCTCGACCTCGCCAGGGTTTTCCTCCGGGATCATGCGCCGGTCGAGCCGGAAGACGACTCGGTCGGGCACGACATTGGTGTTGACGCCGCCCGAGATGAGCCCGACCGTCATTTGTGGCGAGCCAATGCCTGCGATGGCCGAGATGCGGCGGCCGAGGCCGCGCCGCCAGGCATAGAGCGCGCTGAGGATCGTGTTCGCCGCCTCGAGCGCGTCGACCCCGGTGAACGGCTTGGCGGCGTGGGCGGAACGGCCGAGCACGTCGACCTCCAGGTGCAGACAGCCGTTATGGGCGTCGACGACCGCGTAGGAGAAGCCGGCGCCGAGCGCCAGATCGGGCTTCGAGAGGCCCTGCTCGAGGAGGTAGCGCGGTCCGATCTCGCCGCCCGCCTCTTCGTCGTAGGTGATGTGCAGTTCGACGGCGCCGCCGAGCTTGGCGCCGCTGCGCTCCAAGGCAAGTAGGGCAAAGGCGTAGGACGCGATGTCGGATTTGGACACGGCGACGCCGCGCCCGTACATCCAGCCGTCGACGATCTCGGCGCCGTAGGGATCTCGGGTCCAGCCGCTGCCCGGAGGGACCACGTCGCCATGCGCGTTGAGCGCAATCGTCGGCCCCGCGCCGAAGCGCCGGCGCACGATGAGATTGGTCGCCGAGATCATCCCGTTGGCTTTTACGAGCGCGTCGGGAACCTTGTGGCGTTCGACGGTGAGCCCGAGGCCTTCGAGGAGGCGCGCGACGGCCGCGGCGGAGGGATCGCAATCGCCCGGCGGATTGTCCGAGGGGACCTTGACGATCTCGGCGAGGAAGCGCGTCTCGGCGTCCCGGTTGGCTTCGAGGAAGGCGTGGATCGCGTTTTCGATGGCGGGCGTCATGGCGTCTCTCGCTGCGTTCGGTCCTTAGTCCGATCGCGGCGCTCGGCGGTCAAGCGCGCTTCGATCGCAAGGACTTTCAAAATCCTTCGATGCGCATGCCGTCATAGGCGGGAACGACGCCGGCCGGCAGGCGTCGGCACAGGGTTTCATAGTCGAGGTCGGTGTGCAGATTGGTGAGGATGGCGCGGCGCGGCCGCATCGTCTCGATCCAGGCCAGCGCCTCGTCGAGGCTGAAATGCGAGGGATGCGGCGCATAGCGCAGAGCATCGACGATCCACACCTCGAGACCCTCGAGAAAGGCCCGGCTCGCCAGCGGAATCCCGTTCAGGTCGGGCGTGTAGGCGAGGGCGCCGACGCGGAAGCCCAGCGCCGCGATGTCGCCGTGATCGAGATCGAAGGGCGTCGCCTCGATCGTGCCGCCCTGCCCTTCGATGACGGCGCCCTCGCCCGCCGTCAGTCGTTTTTCGCGCACGATCGGCGGATAGGAACTTCCGGGCTGCGTCTCGAAAATATAGGCGAACTTCCTGCGCAGCGCTTTTGACGTCGCTTCGTCCATGTGCATGTCGACGCGGCCGTGCATCGCCAGGGCGATCGGCCTGAGATCGTCGATCCCGTGCGTGTGGTCGGCGTGTTCATGCGAAATCAGCACGCCGTCGAGATGCGCGACGCCCGCGTCGAGCAATTGCAGCCGCAAGTCCGGCCCCGCGTCTACGAGCGCCAAGGTTTTGCCTTTCGGCGTCTCGCGCGCGATGAGCGCCGAACATCGCCGGCGGCGGTTGCGCGGGTTGGTCGGATCGCAAGCGCCCCAGCCCTGCGCGACGCGGGGAACGCCGGCGGACGAACCGCAGCCGAGAATGCTGAACGACAGGCTCAAGCGCCGGCGCCTCCCGCCGCCATCTTGGCGAACAGCCGCAGCGCGTTGGCGCGCGTCGCGGCGGCGAGTTCGGCCTCGTCGAGTTGCTTCACGCCGGCGAGGACGCGCGCCGTTTCGACCACGAAGGCCGGCTCGTTGCGGCGGCCGCGATGCGGCACGGGCGCCAGAAACGGCGCGTCGGTCTCGACGAGCAGGCGGTCAAGCGGGACATCGCGCGCGATGTCGCGCAATTCGACGGAGTTCTTGAACGTCAGCACGCCCGAGAAGGAAATGAAGAGGCCGAGCGCCAGGCCAGTCTCGGCGAGCGCCCGCGACGAAGTGAAACAATGCAGAACCGCCTGAAACTCGCCCTTCGCCATTTCCTCGCGAAGAATCGCCGCGACGTCGGCGTCGGCGTCGCGCGCGTGGATGACGAGCGGCAGACCGAGTTCGCGCGCAAGCCCGATCTGGGCGCGAAAGACGGTCTTGGCGATATCCGCCGGCGCGTAATTGTAGTGGTAGTCGAGCCCGGCCTCGCCGATCCCGACGCATTTGGGATGCGCGGCGAACGCGCGAATCGCGGCTGCGTCGGTCTCGGCCTCCTCCGCCGCCTGATGCGGATGGGTGCCGATGGTGAAATAGACGGACGAGAAACGTTCCGCGAGCGCGGCCAGCTTCGCGCCTTGCGCGACGCGGGTCGAAATCGTCACCATGCGCTCGACGCCCGCCGCCTGCGCGCGCGCGACCACGGCTTCGATCTCGTCGGCGAAATCGGGAAAGTCGAGGTGGCAATGGCTGTCGATGATGGTCATCGAGGGGCGCCTCTAAGCCCCCTCTCCCGCGTGCGGGAGAGGGCTGGGGTGAGGGCGGAGCTCATGAGCTTCTCTAGCGGCCGGCCGGGGCCGGCCACCTTCTCACCCACGCGGGAGAAGGGATCGCGCGTCCGCACCACCCTCATTTCGCCGCCGCCTCCGCCTCGACATAGCGCGGGAACACCGGCGCCGGAGCCGGCAGCGCCGCGCGCGGCTGCAAGCGGTTGCCCTCTTCGAAGCGGCCGGCCGGCGCGCCCGCGTCGAGCGCGGCGAAGTCTCGCCGATCCGCAGGGACGCCGAGCAGATCGAGCAGCTTGCCCATCGCGGCCGGCATCACCGGCTGCAGCAGCACGGCCGCGGCGCGCAACGCCTCGATCGTCGTGAACAGCACGACGCGCATCCGCGCCGGATCGGTCTTGGCGAGCTTCCACGGCTCGTTGTTGGCGAAGTAGCGGTTCGCCTTGGCGACGACCTCGAAGACCGCGCCGAGATAGAGATGCAGTTGAAACGTCTGCATGTGCTGGCGCGCCGCGCCGACGAGAGCGTCGGCTTGCGCCAGCATCTCGAGATCGTCAGGCGTTTGGCTCCCTCCGCGCCAATCCGGCACGGCGCCGGCGCAGTTCTTGGCGATCATCGACAACGAGCGCTGCGCGAGATTGCCGAGATCGTTGGCCAGATCGGCGTTGATGCGCTGCACGATCGCCTCGTGCGAATAATTGCCGTCCTGACCGAAGGGCACTTCGCGCAGGAAGAAGTAGCGCAACTGGTCGACGCCGTATTCGCCGACGAGGTCCGACGGGCTGACGACGTTGCCGACCGACTTCGACATTTTCTCGCCGCGGTTGAAGAGGAAGCCGTGGACGACGATCTGGCGCGGCGGCGGCAGCTTCGCCGACATCAGGAACGCCGGCCAATAGATGGCGTGAAAGCGTGTAATGTCCTTGCCGATCACATGCGCGTCGGCGGGCCAGAATTTCGCTCTCGGCCCATCGTCGGGAAAGCCGGTCGCGGTGATGTAGTTGGTCAGCGCGTCGACCCAGACGTACATCACGTGGCGCGGATCGCCGGGCACCGGCACGCCCCAGTCGAAGGTCGTGCGGCTGATCGAGACGTCTGCGAGCCCGCGCTTGACGAAGGCGACGATCTCGTTGCGATACTTCTCCGGCGTGATGAAGTCGGGGTTGGCTTCGTAATGCGCCAGCAGCCTGTCGGCGTAGGCCGACAATTTGAAGAAGTAGCTCTCCTCCTCGACCCACTCAGCGGGCGCGCCGCTCGGCGCGAGCTTGGCGCCGTTCGGTCCGTCAGTCAGTTCGCTCTCGTCGAAATAGGCTTCGTCGCGCACCGAATACCAGCCGGAATATTTCGACAGGTACACATCGCCGTTACCCTTCATGCGCTCCCAGATCGCCTGGCTTGCCCGTTTGTGGCGCTCCTGCGTCGTGCGCACGACATCGTCGGCGCGCGCGTTCAGAGCTTCGCCCATCGCTTCGAATTGCGCGGCGGTGCGGTCGGCCAGAGCGAGCGGCGTCAGCCCTTCCCGGGCGGCCGTCTGCTGCATCTTCAGCCCGTGTTCGTCCATGCCGGTGACGAACAGCGTCTCGCGGCCGTCGAGGCGCATGAAGCGCTGGATGGCGTCCGTGGCGATGCGCTCGTAGGCGTGGCCGATGTGCGGCGCCCCGTTGGCGTAGGGAATGGCGGTGGTGATGTAGAAACGTTGGTTCGCGTTCATGCCGCCGTCCTAAAGTATTTTTCGCGGCTTGAAAATGCGCGGGCGGCCCACGGCTAGAGGAACCGCGCGCGAGCCGAGATTTCCTCGAAGACGGCGAGAACGTGCAGCTTGCGGTCGAGGTTCAGCGCCTCGGTCTCGCGGGTCGAAGCGCGCAATCGGTCCCAAAGCGTCGTGACGGCTTCGAGCGCGGCGGGTGAAACGTCGGCGCGCGCGCGTCCCGCCAGCCAATCGTAGAGCGCGGCGGTCAGCGCCTCGAACGCGTCGCCGGCCGCGCGCCCGCTCACCGCCTCCGCGAGCTTATGGATGGCGCGCGGATCGGCGTTCGGCAATTGCGCGATCGTCGCGTCGATCAGGGCGCCGACGCCCTCGGCCTCGGGATCGAGCCGGCGCAAGGCTTCCCGCACCGATCCGTCGGCGCGCGCGGCGGCGGCGGCGCGCGCTTGCGGGTCCGTGGCGTCCCAGGGCGGCCCGAGGCCGCCGATGACATCCTCGACCTGCGCTGGCGCCAGGCGCTCCAGCAGCAGCCGGCGGCAGCGCGAGCGAATGGTCGCGAGCACCTGCCCTGGCCGGTGCGCCACGATCAAGATCAGCGAACGCGGCGGCGGCTCCTCGATGATCTTCAACAGGCTGTTGGCGCCGCTGCGGTTGAGATCCTCGGCGCTATCGACGATGGCGATGCGCCAGCCCCCGAACGCCGCCGACATATGGAAAAGCTGCAGGCTGGAGCGGAGATCGCCGACGCCGATCTCGGTGAAGAAGTTTTTCGACTTGGGATTCCACCCACGGCGCAGCACGGTGAAATCCGGATGGGCCATCGCGGCGAGTTGGCGAGCGGCGGGATGATCGGGCGCGACCGCGAGGCTCGTCGCCGCGCGCACCACGGGCGCGTTCGGATCGGGATTCGCGAGGATGAAGCGGGCGAAGCGCCAGGCGAGCGTCGCCTTGCCGACGCCCTCTCGGCCGCCGATCAGCCAGGCGTGAGCCAGCCGGCCCTCGCGGTAGGCGCCGAGCATTTCCGCCTCCGCGGCAGCGTGCCCGACGAGCCGCGCCGCTAGCCGTGGATGCGGCGCGGCGGGGAAGGCGTCGCTTTCCGGCGGAGCGTCCGGCGCGGCCTTGCTCATTGCGGCGACGCCTTCCGCTCAAGGGCGTCGGCCAGACGCTCCCGCACCACAGCCCAGATCGCCTCGGCGACCTCGTCCTCCGCGGCGCGAGCGTTGACGACCGCGCAGCGTTTCGGCTCGGCGCTGGCGATCGACAGGAACGCCTGACGGAGAGTCTCGTGAAAAGCGAGGCCTTCGCTCTCGAAGCGGTCAGCCCCTTCGCCGTTGCCGCGCCGAGCCGCCGCGCGGGCGAGACCCTCGGCGACCGGCAGGTCGAGGACCAAGGTCAGATCCGGCCGCCACTCGCCGACTGCGACGCGCTCGAGGTTGGCGAGCAATTCGGGATCGAGCTGGCCGGCCGCCCCCTGATAGGCCCGCGTCGAATCGGCGAAGCGGTCGCAAACCACCCAATCGCCGCGGCGTAGCGCCGGCGCGATCGTATTGTCGATGTGGTCGATCCGAGCGGCGCTGAACAGCAGCGCCTCGCCGACTGCGCCAAAGTGCGCCGCGGCCCCGGAGAGAATGACTTCGCGCAAGGCCTCCGCGCCGGGCGATCCGCCCGGCTCGCGCGTCAGCACGACGCCGAGCCCGCAGGCCCGAAGGCGCTCGGCGAGCCGGCGCGCCTGGACGGACTTGCCCGCGCCCTCCCCGCCTTCGAGCGTTATGAACCGGCCCGGCGCCGGCGCGCGAGCCATCAATTCCTCGCGAAGGCGCTGCGGATCAGGTTCGTCGCGAACTCGATTCCGGCGTCCAAGGCCCGTTTGCTCAAGCCGCCGAGGGGCACCGCGGCCTGCGTCCTCACCGGCACGTCGAGCGCCAGCGTCTGCCCGCGCCATACCTTGAGCCGGCCGACCTCGACGCCCGCGGCGACCGGCGCCGTCAGCGGACCGACATAGACGATCTTCGCGGTCAGCCGCTCCTGCGAACCTCGGGCGAGAAAGACCTTCACCGGTTGATCGCACGTCAAGGGGACCTCGTTCTGCGCGCCGCCGTAGACCGAGGCTGTTCCCACGGTCTCGCCCGGCTGGAACAGCACGCGCGGATCGAACGAACGGAAGCCCCAGCTCAAGAGCTTGCGCGCTTCCTCGGCCCGGTCCGCCGTCGTCTTGAGCCCGTTGATCACCAGGATCAGCCGCTGCCCGTTCTCCACCGCCGAACCGACGAGGCCGTGGCCGCCCTCCGTGGAATCGCCCGCCATCAAACCGTCCGCGCCGATGTCCATGGTCAGCAGCGGATCACGGTTGAGCTGGCGGATCTTATCCCAGGTGAACTCCTTTTCGCTGAAATATCGGTAGTCATCGGGGTAGTCGCGAATGATATGGGCGGCGAGGCGCGCCATGTCGCGGGCCGTCACGCGCTGCTTTGGATCGTTCTTCCCGCCGGGGTCGGTGAAGTTCGAGTGCGTCATGCCGAGTTCGGCGGCGCGCTTGTTCATGAGATTGGCGAAACTGTCCTCAGTCCCGGCGATGCCCTCCGCGAGGGTGATCGCCGAGTCGTTGCCCGCCTGAATGATGAGGCCGCGCAACAGATCCTCGACCCGCACGTGGCTATGGACATCGAGAAACGTCGCGGGCCCATGCGAATGCGCCCCGCCGGTGCGCCAGGCGTGTTCCGAAACCGCGAACGTGTCGTCGAGAAGCAGGCGTCCCTCTTTGATTTCGTGGAACACGATCTCCGCCGTCAGCAGCTTGACCGTCGCGGCCGGCGTCATCAATTCGTCGGCGTTCTTCTCGAACAGCACCGCGCCGCTCTCGTAATCGACGAGCAGGGCGACGGGCGCGCTGGTCTGGAAGTTCTGCGCACACGAAGGCGCGATCGAAAAGACGAACGCCAGCAACGACGCGGACAACGCCAGAGCGAAGCGGTGGTCAAACAAGGTCGATCCTCGTCCGCGTCGCGATTGCGGCGCGCACCTTGTTCTTGCATCGCATTGGAACACAAATCAACGATCACGCGGGGCTTCGCCCGCGCGTCGTCAATCGTTTACGAGCAGGCTTGCGGCGCGCGGCGCATCGCCCCGCTCGATCAGTCTTGCGAATGGATCGGGCCGCAGGCGGGCCGCCGGCCCCTCGCCCGCGAAATAGAGGGCGCGGTCGCCAGCCTGGGCCTGCTGGATGGGCCGTCTCGGCGGACGGGGCGCCGAGGCGACCGGGCCGATCGTTCGAGCGATGGCGCCAAGGTCGAACGGCCGCGGCGGCGGCGCCGGCGGGTTCAGCAATTTGATGTGCGGCGCGGACTCGGCCACCGCCGGTTCAGGCTCCGGGGCTGGCGGCGGTGGCGGCGGCGCGGCGGGGCGGAGGAAACTCGGCAGGAGCGACGGAGGCGCTTGCGACGCCATCCTCACCGGCTCGGCGCTCGGCGCCCCGTCGATCGTCGCCGGCGAACCGTCGGTCCGCAGGCTCGCCAGCAGCATCGAATTGTCCGAACCTTCGAGCGGAGCCGGGCCGATATAATCGACTTTCACCCTGGCGGTGCCGGCGCGCTTGATGTCGAGCACGTCGGCGACGCGCGAGGACACGTCCATGACTCGCCCGCCGTGATACGGGCCGCGATCGTTGACGCGTACGATCATCGAATAGCCGTTGGCGAGATTGGTGACCCTGGCGTAGCTGGGCAGCGGCATCGTCGGATGCGCCGCGCTGAACGAGCGCATGTCGTAGACCTCGCCGTTGGCGGTGCGCCGGCCATGAAAGGCGTCGCCGTACCAGGAGGCCAAGCCGACCGCGCTGTAGTTGGCGACCTCGCGCGGGTAGTATGTGCGCCCGGCGATTGTATAGGGATGGCCGACGAGATATTGGCCGCCGCCGCGCGGCACTGGTTCGCCATCGGCGACCACCCGCGGGCTCGCCGGGCCGTATTTCGCCGTCGAGAAATACTCGCGGCCGTGGCGCGCCAGAGGGGAAGGCGGCTGGGCGCATCCGGCGAGCGATGCCGCGACGAGCGTCGCAGCGCCTGCGCGGCTCCAGGATCGAAAGCCCGCCTCGACGCCAAACATCCGGGCGGAGAAAATCATCGACCCCAACTCGCCACCGCTTCGCCACAAACGCACGCCCGCCTTTCGCCCCAACGGCGCTGCTGACGGAAGCAAGGTTCAGCAATCATTTTGATGGTCACTTTGTCCCGACTTCCTTTCCAAATGCCTAATGCCCCCGCCGCAATTCCGTAAAATCAATCCCGCGCTGCTAACAGTCTCGGCTTGCCGAGACAACCCCTTGCAGACTCAGAGCCAATGCTCGTTCAGCCAACGCACCGGGCGTACGCTTTTGTAACCCTTCTTGTACCAGGGCGCCGGCCACTCCCCCGCCATCGCCTCGTGCGGCCGCGGATGACCGGTGAAAACCACGATACGAGCCCCAGGCGGAATCTGGACATTTTTCCACAGATTGAGTGGAAAATGCGGCATCATCGTGGCCTTGAAACTCGGGCACCATTCGCCTGGCCAGAAAACCAGCGGCAGGCCGGATTCGCGGGTGAGATAGACCTGCTCGTTCGAATAAAGTCGGCGCTTCTCGAGCGGCGCCTTTTCAAAATTGTCGACCAGATGCGGCGCGCCGCGGGCGGGAAAGCGCATGACCGAGGAATTGCCGCTGTCCTTCGATCCCCAGTCCCGGATGATGGCGAGCTTGCCGGGTTCGAGGTCGAAAAATGCGTCGAGAGAGCCGACGACGACGACGTCCAGATCGAGAAACAGGATGTCGCCCTGAACCCCAATGTCGCGGGACCACAAGGCGAGCTTGCGCCACGGGCTGCCGCCGAGCCCCGTTGTCGGCAATTTGATCGCCGGAATCGGCCTCGCCTCGACCCCCGATTCCAACCCGGCGGGATCGTCGGTGAACGCGATGAAGCGCGTCGGCCGCGCGACGTTGCGCATGACGCCGCGATAGAGGCGATTGGCGTATTCGACGGGAAATTGCGTCCCCCACCGGATGCAAGCGACGGTTTGCAGAACTCGCTCCTCAAAAGATCTTACGGCGCGGCCGAAGTGGGGGCCTGGATGCGAGCTTGACTGGCAACTCCGGCAGGGCTCGAACCTGCGACCTGCCGCTTAGAAGGCGGCTGCTCTATCCAGCTGAGCTACGGAGCCAGCGTCTGCTTGACCTTCCGTCAATGCGACCACGGAACGACGCGGTTCGCTCGAAAATTGTCGGAATAGGACACGGTCCTGCGCAAGGAAAGCTTGGGCTCCTCGACGCGGTAGGGCACGCCGTTGCGCGTGGCGTAGGCGATCGCCTCGTCCTTGGTGTCGAAGCGCAGTCTCACTTGAGACTTCATGTCGTTGGAACTCGTCCAGCCCATCAAGGGCTCGATGCGACGCGGCGTCTCCGGCTCGTATTCCAGGACCCATTTGTCGTTGCCCTGGCCGGACTGCATGGCGTTGCGAGCGGGGAGGTAGATGCGTGCGGTCATTTGGCGTTCGCGTGTCCTCGAAGAAACCGATCGTAACTGGTCGGGGCAGCAGGATTCGAACCTGCGACCTGAAGTACCCAAAACTTCCGCGCTACCGGGCTGCGCTATACCCCGACATTTGCGTCGTGGCTAACATGCTGGCCGCTCGGGAACAAGAGCGCCCCAGCAGTTCCCGCGCCTCGCGAAATTGTGTTCATCGAGGCTTAGTATATATGACACAATGATTTAGCGAAAAACGTGACCTTATGCCGAGAATTGTCCACGCTTCCAACTTCAGTCGCAAGGCCAAGGGCGCTTTCCAGCATTCAGTGGAGCACAAGATCACCAATGGGCTGATCCGCAATGGACACGCGGTCTCGACCTTTTCCGACCGGGACGTAGCCAGGGCGGGAACGCTGCTTGGACACCGCGTTTTCGGCGGCCCGGCGGCCAATCGCGCCTTCCGCGAATTCTGCCGCGGCGTCGAGCCCGACCTGATCCTGCTCGGCCACGCCAATACGCTCACGCCGTCGACGCTGTCGGCTATCCGCGGCGACCTACCGGCCGTTCGGATCCTTCAATACAACGTCGACCCGCTGTTCGAACCGGAGAACGTCGCCACGATCCTGTCGAAGATCGACGTCGTCGACGCCACCCTCATCACCAGCGCCGGGCCAGCGCTGCGGCCGTTCTACAAGCCGGGGAGAATCCTCGGGTTCATGCCCAATCCGGTCGATTTTTCAATCGAGAGCGGGCACAACCACATGCGGCGGGACCTGCCCTACGATCTGTTCTACGCATGTGGCAACGAGAACGACCCCCGCTTCGTTTGCGGACGGGGCTGGACGTCGGCCGACTTGATCGCGCATATCGCGCGGAACGCCCCTGAACTTCGCATCCTGTGTCCTGGCGTACGTGGCCAGCCGCAGCTCGCGGGCGGAAAATATCAGCGCGCGCTCGAGTTGGCGGCGGTCGGCCTGAATGTCAGCAAACGGAACGACGTGCTCCTTTACTCCTCCGACCGCCTCGCCCAACTCGCCGGCAACGGCCTGGCGACGCTGGTCGACCGGGCGACCGGCTATGAGCGTCTTATGGCTGAAGGCGAATTCGTGTACTTCTCCACCATCGAGGAACTTCTGGAGAAACTTGGCAAGCTCGTTGGCGATCCGACATATCGGCAGAACGTCGCGGCCGCCGGCCGGGCGCGCTACCATGCGCTTTGCAACGAGCAGGCGGTCGCTAAATATATCGTCGACGTCGCATTCGGACGACTCGACGAGAAGGCGACGCCCTGGCCGAGCCTGCATCATTTTTGAGGGAGCCGAACCACCGGTGGAAATGTCCATTCGGCGCGAACATCGCTATGCATTGGGACGCGACATCGCACGCGTCGAATCACTTGAAGAGACTGTTGCTTTGATCGCCATCGCCACCCAATGCTTCGGCCCGGATTTCGGCGGCATAGAGATGCTGATGACCGGCCTCGCCGACGAGCTCGCGCTGAGCGGCCGGCCGGTCGAAGTGTTCGCCGACCGCATCCGTCGCGACGACGCCGGCGAGCTTTCGCGCGCCTATTCGATTCGACGCTTCGGACTTTGGCGCCCGATCCGGCGCTGGGCGAAGCGGCGTGCTCTCAATGCCAGCGCGGCCCGCGGGTCGGTGGCCGGGGTGTTCGCGGATTCGTGGAAAAGCGTCGCCGCCATTCCTCTGGACTTCGGCCCTATCGCGGTGCTGGCGCACGGCAACGAATATCCGCGCGAGCACGACAGCGCGCGAGCCCACCGGGTGCGTCAGGCGCTGAGCCGCGCGCGGACGGTGGTCGCCAGTTCGACCTTCACGGCGGACCTGGCGCGGACCTTCATTCAGGGCCCGCAAACCAAGCTCGTCGTCATCAACCCGCCGATCCCGAAGCAAGAGCTCGCCCAGGCGCCGGCGCTGGAAAGGCTCGACGCCCTGATCGCCGGCCGTTCGCCGGTCATTTCGACGCTGTCGCGGCTCGAACCGAGAAAAGGCGTCGACATGGTGTTGCGCGTCTTGCCGAATCTGCGGGAACGCTTTCCCGGCATCGTCTATCTCGTCGCCGGCGATGGCGACGACCTCCAGAGATTGCGGGAAATCGCCGTCGACCGGGGTATCCAGGGCTCGGTTGAATTTCTTGGCGCGCTCCCCGACGAACAAGCGAAAGCCGCCTTGTTCGAACGCAGCCAGGTGTTCGCCATGCCGGTTCGGCGCGAGGCCAATTCCGTCGAGGGGTTCGGCATCGTTTACGCCGAGGCGGCTTGGCGCGGCGTCCCGGCGGTCGCCGGCGCCGACGGCGGCGCGGCGGACGCCGTGCTGCATGGCCAGACCGGGCTCGTATGCGATGGCGACGACGAGAGCCAAGTGTTGGAGGCCCTGTCTCGGCTGTTGAGCGACGAGCCGTTGCGCCGCTGTCTCGGCGCCGCCGCGCGCGCACACGTGTTGAAGACTCTGACCTGGCGCGGCGCCCTGCCCCGCTACCTCGCCGCGCTCGGGCTGTGAGGCGCCATCCCGGCGCGCTGCCCTAGCCCCTGGCGTCGGCCGATTGCGGGCGCTAAAATTCGCGCGCGGCCCAACAACGGCCCAACCGGACATAGTGGGGAGGAATGCGATGCGACTCTCGGCTATCTCATTAGCGTCATCGGCGGCAATCGTCGTGACCATCCTTGCGACGGGCGCGCCGGCCTCGGCGAAGACCGCCGCCGAATGCAATCGCGATTACGCCGCCAACAAGGCCGCGATCAAGGCGAGCGGGCAGACGAAGAAGCAATACGTCGCCGACTGCCGCAAGAACGCCTCGCCGCCAGCGATGGCGGCGCCGTCGGGCGAAGCCACTCCGGCGCCCAAGAGCGGCTACTGATCGGCGCATCGCGCACTGGACCGGTCAAGGCGCGAAAATCCGCCGATATCGGTCCATCGTGTTGGCGAGCCAGAACCAGCCGAGCATCGGCGGCACGATCAGGCTGAGCGCGACGACTTCGCCGAGGTCCCGCTCGACGGCGAGATCGATCGCCAAGCCGATCTTGCCGACGGGTGTCGCCGCAGATGGAAGATGCGCGCTGGACGAGCCGTTCAAGTCTCTGCGGCGCACCCACTGGTCGGGTTCGGCGCCGTGCGAGGTTTCCGTCGTCTCGAACTCACGCCCGGCGAGGGAATCGCTCGGTTCGTCGTCGCGGCGAGGCGATTCCGCCGCCGGCATTTTGAACACGATCGTCTTCTTGCTCATGCGGCCTCCCTCTTCTTCGCGTCGAGAACCTGTTTCGCGAGATCGCTCATCTCCCGTGCGGCCTCCCCGGTCGGCGCGACTTCGATGACGGAGAGGCCCTTGGCGGCGCTCTCGGCAAAGATGATCCGCTGGCTGACCACGGCGGAAAGGACGGGAATGTCCTCAAACTGGGCGAGGGCCGCCGCCGCGTCCCGGCCGATCGCCGTTCGCGCGATCTTGCGATTGACGACAAAGGCGGCGCGAAGGGCGTCCTTGATCTGCCTCGCCTCGCGGATCAGTTGCACCGTGTCCGCGGCTGCCCACACGTCATAGGGCGACGGCTGGACGGGGATCAGCACGAGGTCGCTCGCCAGGATCGCCGACCGCCCTAGATCGTTGACGCGCGGCGCGCCGTCGACGATCGCGATATCGTAATCTCGGGCGAGCGCGGGAAGGTCGCGATGGAGGCTCGGCTTCGCCATCCCGATGACGGGAAACAAAGGCTCGATCTCCCGCGTGCTGGACCACGCCATTGCGCTGCCTTGCGGATCCGCATCGACGAGCAGAACCCGCCGCCCGGCCTTGGCCAGGGTCGCCGCCAAGTTGATGGCGAGCGTCGTCTTGCCGACGCCCCCTTTTTAATTCAGCACGCCGATAATCATCGGGCCGCGATCCCTTGGAGATGCTCACCTCGGCGCTTCGTCTATACTGCGATTGCGAAGGTCTCATACGGAGTCGATTTGAGCAAGCGCACAGCCGCGCTTGCCGAACTCGCAGGCGCGAAGGCGGTTCCGGGTGACAGTTGGCGCACGAGTGCTACAAAGGACTAAGCAATCTCGGGACCATGGCCCGTCACGGCCGGCGCGACTGCGGCAAGTCGTCGCGCCCGCCGAACACCGGTCTGGCTCCCCCTGGGAAAGAACTGCCGGAAGATGAAAGTCACAATCAATATCGACTGCACCCCGCTCGAAGCGAGGCAATTCATGGGCCTGCCCGACGTGCAGCCGATGCAGGCGGCCGTGCTCGCGGAGATGGAAAAGCGGCTGATGGCCGAAGCTGCGAAGTTTTCGCCGGAAGGCTTCATGCGCGCCTGGTTCACCGAGGGGCAGCAGAGCGCCGACTGGTTTCGCGAGGCCTTCAAGAGGCTCTTCGCTCAACTCGGCGCGGCGGCGCCGACCGCCAACCGCGCGCCGCCGGACTGACGCGACCGGCGGCGGCGATCCCTCACTTTTCCGGTAGGTTCAGCCGGATATGCAACTCCCGCAACTGCTTCGGCGTCACCGGCGACGGCGCGCCCATCAGCAAGTCTTCGGCGCGCTGGTTCATCGGGAACAGCACGACCTCGCGCAGGTTTTCCTCGCCCGCCAGCAACATGACAATGCGGTCGACGCCGGGCGCAATGCCGCCGTGCGGCGGCGCGCCGCACTGGAATGCGCGGTACATGCCGCCGAATTTCTCCAGCAACACGTCCTCGCCGTAGCCGGCGATTTCGAACGCCTTGCGCATGACGTCGGGGCGATGGTTGCGGATCGCGCCCGACGACAATTCAATGCCGTTGCAGACGATGTCGTACTGGTAGGCCTTGATCTCCAGCGGGTCTTTCGTCTCCAGCGCCTCGAGCCCGCCTTGCGGCATCGAGAACGGATTGTGCGAAAAATCAATCTTCTTCTCGTCTTCGTTCCATTCGTACATCGGAAAGTCGACGATCCAGCAGAACTCGAAGACGTCCTTCTTGCAGATGCCGAGATCGTTGCCGATGCGGATGCGCGCCGCGCCCGCCAGCTTGGCGGCCTTGGCTTCCTTGTCGCAGGCGAAGAACACGGCGTCGCCGGCCCTGAGACCGGCCGTGGCGACGATTTCTTGCTGCGCCGCGGCGGGCAGGAACTTGGCGATCGGACCCTTGCCGACCAGCGCGTCGCCGTCGGCCTCGAAGATTATATAGCCCAGCCCCGGCGCGCCTTCCCCCTTCGCCCAGTCGTTGAGTTTGTCGAAGAAAGAGCGCGGCTGCTTGGCCGCGCCCGGCGCCGGAATGGCGCGCACGACGCCGCCCGACTTGATGACGTTCTTGAAGGCGTTGAAGCTCACGTCGTCGCGGGCGAACGTGTCCGTCACGTCGGCGATGCGGATGGGGTTGCGTAGGTCCGGCTTGTCGACGCCGAATTCGAGCATCGCCTGCTTGAACGGGATCATCGGGAATTTTTGCGTCACGGGTTTGCCGCCGTCGAATTCCTCGAACACGCCGCGCAACACCGGCTCGACCGCCGCGAACACGTCCTCCTGGGTGACGAAGCTCATTTCGATATCGAGCTGGTAGAACTCGCCGGGGCTGCGGTCGGCGCGCGCGTCCTCGTCGCGGAAGCACGGCGCGATCTGGAAATAGCGGTCGAAGCCGGCGACCATGATGAGCTGCTTGAACTGCTGCGGCGCCTGCGGCAGCGCATAGAACTTACCGGGGTGGAGGCGCGAAGGCACGAGATAGTCGCGTGCGCCTTCCGGGCTCGACGCGGTCAGGATCGGCGTCTGGAACTCGAAGAAGCCCTGCCCTTTCATGCGCGCGCGCAAGGAGTCGATGATGCGCCCGCGCAGCATGATGTTGGCGTGCAGCTTGTCGCGTCTGAGATCGAGAAAGCGATACTTCAGCCGCGTGTCCTCGGGATACGGCTGGTCGCCGAAAACCGGCATCGGCAGATCGCCGGCCGGGCCGAGCACCTCGATGTCGCGCACATAGACCTCGATCATGCCGGTCGGCATGTCCGGATTCTCGGTGCCCGCCGGCCGCTTGCGCACAGCGCCGTCGATCCGCACGACGAATTCGGAGCGCAGGGCCTCGGCCTGCTTGAACGCTGGCGAGTCGGGATCGACCACGCACTGCGTCAGGCCGTAATGGTCGCGCAAATCGATGAACAGAACGCCGCCGTGGTCGCGAATGCGATGGCACCAGCCGGAAAGGCGAACAGATTCCCCGACCGCCGCGAGGCCGAGGGCGCCGCAAGTGTGGGTGCGATACCGATGCATGGGTTCCATTTTCTTAAGGTCCTGAGAACTCGGGCTGGCCGGTGCGTAGCGGAAAATGCGCGGCGGGGAAAGCGCTTTCGGGAAAGCGGAATTATGGTAGTTTTCCCGCCGCCGCGCCTTCGGCCGGCAAACCCCAGGAAAGGAACTTGCCGGTGTTCCCATCCCTTTTGCTCGAGCGCGCCGCGACGCTGGAGGCGCGCTGTCGGGCGCTCGATCTGAAGCTGGCGACCGCCGAGTCCTGCACCGGCGGCCTGGTGAGCGCCTTGCTGACGGAAATACCAGGTTCGTCGGCGGTGTTCGAGCGCGGCTTCGTCGTTTATTCCAACGAGGCGAAACAGGAGATGCTCGGCGTTTCCGACGAGGTTCTGGCCACCCACGGCGCAGTCAGCGAAGCGACGGCGCGCGCCATGGCGCTCGGCGCGCTCGCCCGTTCGAGCGCGGATATCGCCGTCTCGGTCACCGGGATCGCCGGACCGGACGGCGGCTCCGCGGCGAAGCCGGTCGGGCTCGTGCACTTCGCTTGCGCGCGACGCGGAGGCGAGACGAACGCGCTGGAACATCGCTTCGGCCCGCTCACGCGCTCCGCCATCCGCGCGGCTTCGGTCGAAGCGGCGTTAGGGCTGCTCGAGGCGGCCGCAAACGAAACTCAACCCGCTTTGCGCCCGTAGACCGCGTCGGCGCGCGCTTCGAAGGCGGCGGAGAATTTGCGGAACGCCTTGTCGAACAACGACCCCATCAGCGCGCCGAGCATACGGCTGCGAAAGTCGTAGGTGATGTAGAACTCCACGTGGGAATGGCCAGGCTCCGGGTCGTCGCGGAAATTCCAGATGTTCTCCAGACGTCTGAACGGCCCATCGACATATTCGACGAGAATTTTCAGCCGCGGCCGGTCGAGCGTGACGCGGCTGGTGAATTGTTCATGGATCGCGCGATATCCCACTTCCATGTCCGCGACCAGGATTTCGACGCCGTCGTCCTCCTCGATCCGCCGGTGCACGCGCAAGGCTTGGCACAGAGGCACGAATTCGGGATAGCGCTCGACGTCGGCGACGAGATCGAACATCTCCTGGGAGGAATGGCGCACGCGCCGCTCGTTGTGAAACGACGGCACGAGGATCACCCCATCAAATAAACGCCGGCGTCGACGACGCCGAAGACCACCGCCGAGACGAGCGTCGTCCACAGCGCCGTGCGGAGGAGGCGCGGCGCCAACGGGGCGCCGGGATCCAAACCCGCCGGCGCGCCGTCGGCCTCGCTCTCCCCGCGCGAGCGGATCACGAACGGGAAGACCGCGAATAGGGCCACCCACCAGATCGTGATGAAGGTCGCTATCGCCAACGGCGCCGGCATCAGCGCTCTCCCAATGTCGATCCGCGGCGCCCGGCGGTCATCCTACTTCGGCGGCTGTTGAGCAGGGGCCGCCGGCGCCGGCGCGGCGGGCGCCGGTGCGGCCGGAGCCGGAGACGCGGGGGCGCCGCCGCCCGACTGGTTCTGCTGCATTTCCTTGAGCTGATCGAGCAGGCTGCCCTCCTTCTTCGGGGCCGTGGAGCTCGAAGAGGCCGGGGCGGCGCTGTCGAGGATGGAGCGCGGCGCGCGGCTCCAGCCAGCGATGACCGACATCAGGATCGAGGTGACGAAGAACAGCGTCGCCAAAATCGCCGTCGCCCGAGAGAGCGCATTCGCCTGGCCGCGCCCGGTCATGAATCCGCCCCCGCCGCCGGCGCCGAGCACGCCGCCTTCCGAGCGCTGCAACAGCACGACGGCGACAAGGGCGATCACCACCAGGAGGTGAATGACGATCAGCACGGTTTGCATGAAGACGATCCTTGGGGGCCGCGCGAGGCGCGCGCGGCGCAGACTTATGAATTGGCGCGGCTCCTAGCACGACGCAAGGGGCGCGTCCACGTTCGCGAGGACGGCCGTGAGCCGGGGCGCCCCGATCAAGGATCGCTATCGACGCTATCCTCCCGGACATCAGTCATTCGCGAAAGGCGCCGCGCCGAGAACTCTCGACGCGGCGATTTCATCGTCACGGGCACTTCGGCTGGCCGGGATTCCCGCATTTCTCCTTTTCGGGTTTGCCGGGTCCCTTATTGGGCTGGCCCAAGGGCGCGGGCTTGACCGGCCGCGCGGCCGGGGGCGCGTGCTCGTTGGCCGCGCCGACCGGCGGTGCTTTCCTCTCGACCGGAGCCGGAGAGGCTTTCCGCTCCGGTTCGACCTTCTTCTCGGGCTCCCCTGCCGGCCGCCTTTCGGCGCGCTGCGGCTCGATCTTCGGAGACGGCGTGGCGGTTGGCTGGGCCTTCTTCTCAGGCTCGCCGACAGGGCGCCTTGCCGCGCCCTCCGGTTCGACCTTCTGAGATGGCCGGGGCGTCGCCTCGAGTTTGCCGGTTCCCGGCGCCCTCTTCTCCTGGTCCCTCTCCAGCTTCTGTTGTCCGGTCTCCGGCTTCTTCTCCGGCTCGACGCCATTGGGCGTGACTGAGACCGGATGGACAGGCGCGACGCCGTTCGGCTTGGCTTTGACGACGCCCGGACCGGTGAACGCGGCCGGCCTGACCGTCGCGGCGATCGCCGGCCTGCCATGGTTGGTCGACTCGAATAGGTCGCTCTTCATGCTCGCCGTCCGCGCGTGCTGGACCTGACTATCCGTGGGCGGGACGTGGGTTTCCTTCCTGTCCGCCTCTTCTTCCGCCGTGGGCTTGGCCTCCGTCCCTCCAGGGCCGTTGAAGCTCGCGCGATTGGCGGTGACGTTGTTGATGACCACCGTCTTTTCATACACGTCGGTTACGTGGACCGAGCCGATGTTGTTCACGCTGCGGTTGTAGAAAAACTGGCCGTGATCCCAGCGTCCCCCTTCGTAACCGGCGCCATCGTAGCCGAAGCCGTAGGAAACCCCGCCATAGAAGCCGACGTGGGGGCCCCAGTAACCGCGATTGTAGACGTAGGCGCCGCCGTCGTAGCCCCAATATCCCGGCGTCCACAGAAGCCCCTCCTGCGGCGGCTCGACCCAGGTGCCGGGCACCCAGTAATAGTCGTAGTTGTTCCACGCCCAATATCCCGGCGTCCACATGTAGCCGGGCGCCGGGATCGGCGGCTGGTCGTAGTTGGGCAACGGCGGCGGTTTGATGTCCGCACGGATGCCAGCGCCCGCGCAGGTGCAGGATTGGGCCAACGACGGGCTGGAAAGCGCCACAATGGAAGTCGCTCCGAGAAGCACGGCGATGA
This sequence comes from uncultured Alphaproteobacteria bacterium, assembly GCA_963813195.1. Taxonomy (GTDB): domain Bacteria; phylum Pseudomonadota; class Alphaproteobacteria; order Rhizobiales; family Beijerinckiaceae; genus Roseiarcus. The sequence continues at coordinate 267,639 of CAWEYC010000034.1, forward strand.
TTGCGGATTGCAGTTTATGCATAGAGGAATCCCCGTTGTTTTATCCCCGTGACGTCACCGCAAAGACTCGGCGCAGCTATTGCTTTCAGCCGTGACTGGCGAGCATTGGCAGGGCCAGCCTGAACGCAGGCTGAAGAGCTCACTTGGCCTGCGCTTCCGGCAAAATAACGGCGAGGACGGGGCGGATTACGCGTAAGTTGCGGCGATCGCCATGAAATCGACCGCCTTGAGACTGGCGCCGCCGACGAGGGCGCCGTCGACGTTACGCAGGCCGAGCAACTCGCGCGCGTTGGCGGGCTTGACCGAACCGCCGTAGAGGATGCGCATTTGCCCGCCTGCTTCTCCATAGATGTCGCCGAGCAGGGCGCGGATCGCGCCGTGCATCTCGGCGACGTCGGCCGGCGTCGGCGTCAGGCCGGCGCCGATCGCCCAGACGGGCTCGTAGGCGACGACGAGATCGGCGGGCGCGGCTTTGGCGGGCAGCGACCCCCTGAGTTGGCCGCTCACGACTTGGATCGCGTGGCCCGCCTCGCGCTCGGCGCGCGTTTCGCCGACGCAGAGAATGGCGGCCAATCCGGCTCGATGGGCGGCTTCCGCCTTGGCGCGCACCAGGGCGTCGCTCTCGCCGTGGCCGGCGCGACGCTCGGAATGGCCGACGATCACGTAGGCGGCGCCGGCGTCCTTGAGCATCGGCGCGGAAATGTCGCCGGTGTAGGCGCCGCTGTCGGCGGGATGACAATCCTGCGCGCCGAGATTGAGCGCGCCGCCCTCGAGAATCTGGGCGGCCCCGGAGAGCAGCGTCGCCGGCGGGCAGACCGCGACCTCGGCCGCGCCGGCCGCCCCGGCGTCGACCGCCCGTCGCATCGCGACAATCTCGCTCAAGGAGGCGCGCGTGCCGTTCATCTTCCAATTTCCCGCCACGAGCGGACGCACGCCAGGGGTCATGAACTTGCCTCTCGGGGGAAAACGCGATGCGGGGGCTCGCCGATTATCATTCCTGCTGCGCCTATGCAAAGCCTTCCACGAGAGCTAGATAGGGCCGAAAGTCGGATCTGGCCGGAAATGCGGCCTCGGCAACGGAAAGGGATCAGCAAAAGCCATGCTCGATGGGATGCGGAAGGCGACGCAAGGCTTTCTCGGCCGTTTCGTCATGACGGTCGTGCTCGGCCTCATCATCGTCAGCTTCGTGATCTGGGGCATCGGCGACATGTTTCGCGGTGCGGTCTCCAACCAAGTCGCGAAAGTCGGCGGCACGGCTATCACCGCCCAGGCGTTTCAGACCGCGTATCAGAATTCTGATGTACCAGTACCAGACGCGATACAAGATGAGCTTGACCAACGCGCAGGCGCGCGCGCTCGGCCTCGACAATCAGGTGCTGCAGCGTCTCATCGCCGAGGCCGCTCTCGATCAGCGCGCCGCGTCGCTGGGTCTGGCGATTTCCGACGCGGCGATCGCGGATGCTGTCCGCGCCGATCCGAACCTGCAGGACGCATCGGGCCAATTCAGCCGCGCCCGCTTCGACGCCGCGCTGCGCGACTCCGGCCTCAGCGAACGCGGTTTCTTCGCGAGCCAGCGTAAAGCCTATCTGCGCCAGCAGATCGAACTCGCGATGGTCGACGGCCTGAACGCGCCCAAGTCTCTCGTCGACGTGCTCACGCGGGTTGATGCGCAGACGCGTGCGATCGACTACGTCGTTCTGCCGCCGGCCGCGGCGGGAGAGATCGCCGCGCCCTCGACGGACGCCCTGAAGAAGTATTTCGAGGACCGCAAGGCGAGTTTCCGCGCCCCCGAATATCGCGGCTTCACCATGCTGTTGGCATCGCCCGACTCGCTCGCGAAGCCAGCGGACGTCTCGGACGAGGACGCCAGGGCGGTGTACGACAAGGAGCGCGACAGCCGGTTCACCGTGCCCGAAAAGCGCAAGCTCGAGCAGATCATCTTTCCGAACGACGCGGAGGCGGCCGAGGCGGAAGCCAAGTTGAAGGCCGGCGCCACTTTCGACGACCTCGTCAAGGCGCGCAATCTCAAGCCGACGGATATCGACCTCGGCGAGACCACCAAAGCCGGCATGTTCGACGCCGCGATCGCGGACGCCGCTTTCGCCCTGCCCGACGGCGGGACCAGCGATGTCGTGAAGGGTAAGTTCGGACCGGTCATCGTCCATGTCGCCTCGGTCACGCCGGCAAGCGTAAAGACCTTCGCCGACGTCGAAGACAGCCTCAAGAAGGACATCGCGCTCAATCGCGCCACCGAGGACGTGCAGAACTTGCACGATAAGGTCGAAGACGCGCGCACTTCCGGCAAGACCCTGGCCGAAGCAGCCAAATCGGTGGGACTGGAGACGCGCGTCGTGCCTGCCGTGGATATTCAAGGGAACGATCCCTCGGGCGCCGCCGTCGACCTTCCGGAGAAGCCTTTATTGCTTCGCTCGGTGTTCGGCTCCGACGTCGGCGTCGACAACGTGGCGCTGGAAACCAAGGACCACGGCTATCTCTGGTTCGATATCACCAAGGTGGATCCAGCGCACGATCGCACTTTCGACGAGGTCAAGGATACCGTCGAGAAGCAATGGCGCGCCGATGAGGTCACGCGCGCGCTCGGCGCCAAGGCGCTGGATATGGTCAAGCAGCTCGACACGGGCGCGACTATCGCCAGCGTCGCACAGAGCGCGAAGTCTCGAAGTCAAATCGGCGGCGGGCATCCATCGCAGCGGCGGCGCCGGGCTTGCCGCGAGCGTCGTCAACGCGGTGTTCGCGACCCCGCCGAACGGCGCCGGATCGGCGGCGGCTCCCGACGGGCGCGTGGTGTTCAAGATCACCGCCGACGCGACGCCGCCGACCGACGCCAACGACGCAGCCGTCAAGGCGAGCGCCACGCAGCTCGACGGCGCCCTGCAGTCGAGCGTGGTCGCGCAGTACATCTCCGCGCTGGAGCGCCAGCTCGGGGTGACGATCAACGACAGCGTCCTCCAGGCCGCCGAGGGCGGCTGAGATGACGATGATGACCGTCCAGGATTTCGACGATTTCGCGCGCCGTTACGCGAGCGGGCTGGCGAGCGTCGTGCAAACAACGCTTGTCGCGGACCTGGAAACGCCGGTGTCGGCCTATCTCAAGCTGGCGGCGGGGCGTTCGGGCAACATGTTCCTGCTCGAATCGGTCGAGGACGGCGCGCAACGCGGGCGTTACTCGATGATCGGCCTCGACCCCGATGTCGTGTGGCGCTCCAGCGGCGAAGGTTCCGAGATCAACCGGCGCGCCTTGACCGAGCCCGACGCGTTCACCCCCTGCCCCGGCAAGCCGCTCGAGGCGCTGCGCTCGCTGCTGGCGGAATCGCGGATCGACCTGCCGCTCGGGTTGCCGCCGATGTCGGCCGGCGTATTCGGCTATCTCGGCTACGACATGGTGCGGCAAATGGAGCGCCTGGCGCCCGCCAAGCCGGACCCGATCGGCGTGCCCGAGGCGATCCTCATCCGACCGACCATCATGATCGTCTTCGACGGCGTGCGCGATGAAATGATCGTCGTCACGCCCGTGCGCCCCGCTGCCAATGTCCCCGCCCGCGCGGCCTACGAGAGCGCGCAGGCGCGTCTCGACGCGATCGTGGCGGCGCTCGAGGGGCCGCTCGATCATGCGCCCCCCGCGATCGATCCGACCCTGCGCGCCGGAGAAGCCGCCTCCAACACCAGCGAGCCCGAATTTCTCGGCATGGTCGCCAGGGCGAAGGACTACATCGGCGCCGGCGACGCGTTCCAGATCGTGTTGTCGCAGCGCTTCACCAGCCGTTTCGATCTCCCGGCCTTTTCGCTCTATCGCGCGCTGCGGCGGGTCAATCCCTCTCCCTACCTCTGCTTTCTTGATTTCGGCGGCTTCCAGATCGTCGTCTCCAGCCCGGAAATCCTGGTGCGGGTGCGCGCCGGCAAGGTCGTCATCCGCCCCATCGCCGGCACGCGCTGGCGCGGCAAGACGCCGGCGGAAGACGCCGCCCTCGCCGCCGAGCTTCTCGCCGATCCCAAGGAGCGCGCCGAACATCTCATGCTGCTCGATCTCGGCCGCAACGACGTCGGCCGGGTCGCCAGGATCGGCACGGTCAAGGTGACCGACAGCTTCTTCATCGAGCGCTACAGCCACGTGATGCACATCGTCTCGAACGTCGAGGGCGAACTTCGCGCCGACCTCGACAACGTCGCCGCGCTCGCCGCCGGCTTTCCCGCCGGAACCGTCTCCGGCGCGCCAAAAGTGCGCGCGATGGAGATCATCGACGAACTGGAGAAGGACAAGCGCGGCATCTACGCCGGCTGCATCGGCTATTTCGGCGCCGGCGGCGAGATGGACACCTGCATCGTCCTGCGCGCCTCGGTGGTCAAGGACGGCTTCATGCACGTCCAGGCCGGCGCCGGCGTCGTCAACGATTCCGTTCCGCTCTCCGAGCACCGCGAGTGCATCAACAAGGCGCAGGCGCTGTTTCGCGCGGCGGACGAGGCGGTGCGGTTCGCGACGCGGGCGAAGCGCGGGCAGTAGCGGGCGAAGCGCGAACGCGTGTAAGCTATCTCGCCCTTCGATGGCCCGAAGAGGAGATGAGGCATGGCGGCGCGCCCTTCCCGCATTGATCCGCCCACCGAGCGGGCCGTGCGCGATTTCCTCCGGCGAATCGCAAGCCGCTATCCGCTGGCTGGCGCGCGGCTCTTCGGCAGCCGAGCGCGCGGCGACGGCGACAAATACAGCGACGCCGATCTTGCCGTATTGCTCAAAGGCCCTCGCGGGGACCTGATGAGCGCGGGCATCGACATGGCGGGAGTCGCTTTCGACGTGCTCCTCGACACCGACATCCTCGTCTCGCCCCTGCCTATCTGGGAAGACGAGTGGGAGCATCCGGAGACCTCCTCGAACCCGCGTCTGCTGGAGAACATTCGGCGGGAAGGCGTTGCGATCCTGTCGACGGCGAGGACGCCGCGCGCATGGTCGCATGGGCCGCGACGTTTCTTGAGGCTGTACGCGAAGCGTTCGGTTGGGTCCAGCCCTAGGCGACCTATCGCCCTGAAGGGGCTAGAGCGCTTTGTACTTAGGTCGAATCGGAGCCCGCCGTCTTCGCGAGCCAAGCGTGGCGATCCAGACTAAGCCGCCGCCGCAACCCGTACGTCTGGATGGCGTCGCTTTGCTCGCCAAGACGGCGGAGGCTTGATTTCATCTCAGAACAACGAGCTTTAAATCGCGTGCGCTCTCACGACCTCACTGCCCCAGCGTCGCGATCACCTCGTCGATTCCGCGCGGTTTGATTTTGTAAACGCCGGAATAGGGTTCGCTGAATTCGAGGATCAAGAAGATCGCGCTCGAAACGGAAAGGGCCCCCAGCGCCTCGGCCGCCAAAGCGACCGCATTGAAATTGGCCAAAAACCCGTGGCCAAGGAACAAGAGCGCCGACCAACAACCCACCGCATACAGCAGCAAATGGGGCAGCGGATTCTCCAATTGCCGCGACATCAGCAATTGGGTCTGCACGATCGTCGTCCGGAGCTGCTTGGCGCTCGTGAGAAGTTCACGCTGCTCGTCTGTCGATGGGGTGAGCGAATTGAAAAACGACGCGGTCGCCTGCATCACGTTGTAGGAATTGGCGAATGTGAAGGCGATCGGCCTGACGTGGCCTTCGCCAAAGAACCGTTCGCGAGCCCGCAGCGTCGCCGCCTTGAGCGCTGCCCGGCCGGGCGCGGCCTCGGGGCCGTATCGCTTGAGCGCGAAGTCGAGTTCCAGGACCGCCGGAGCGAGCGTCTGCGCCTCGGATATCTGCGTCGCGAAGACGCCGTAGCTCGCCCAGACCAGCAGACCGAGAACCAATGCGAGCAGCAAGGTGACCAGCCCGACAATTCCGCCGATCGTGGCGCGCGAGTCGGCGACCACTTGGGTAGGCAGCAGCCACTGAATGACCAACCCGCCCATGCAACTGGCGAAAGTCAACGCCAGGATTGTCGCGGAACGACGGATCGAACTCATGTGGCGCCCCCTCAAACATGCCTGCCGCCGCGCTGCCTGGCGTCGTGCGAAGCTAAAGCCAGCCGAGGCCCGCCTCTCCGCTTCAGGCGCTTGGGCCCCCTGCCCGCTTCCCGCGACCGCGGAGCGGCCGCCCCCTCACCTTATCGGCGGCGCATATTGCAGGCCGCCCTTGTCCCACAGCGCGTTCAGCCCGCGCTTGATCTTGATCGGCGAGCCCATGCCGACGTTGCGCTCGAACGATTCCCCATAGTTCCCCACCGCCTTGATGATCCGATACGCCCAGTCGTTGGTCAGGCCCATGCTCTTGCCGAAATCCCCCTCGACGCCGAGCAGGCGGCGGATCGAGGGATTGTCTGATTTCAGCATTTCATCGACGTTGGCCTGGGTGACGCCGAGTTCCTCGGCGGTCAGCATGGCGTAGTGCGTCCATTGGACGATCTCGAACCATTGAATGTCGTCCTTGCGCACCGACGGGCCGAGCGGCTCTTTCGAGATGATTTCCGGCAGGACGATATTGTCGTCCGGCGCTGAGAGTTTCAGGCGCTCGGCGTAGAGGCCGGAGGCGTCGGTGGTGTAGGCGTCGCAGCGCCCGGTGTCGTAGGCCTTCACCGTCTCTTCATCGGTGGCGAAGACGACGGCCTCGAATTTCATCTTGTGGGTGCGGAAGTAGTCGGCGAGGTTGAGTTCGGTCGTCGTGCCCTGTTGCACGCAGATCGAGGCGCCGTCGAGCTTGAGCGCGGAATCGACGCCGAGCTTCTTGCGCACCATGAATCCCTGTCCGTCGTAATAGTTGATGCCGGTGAAGAACATGCCGCCGGTCTCGCGCGACAGGGTCCAGGTGGTGTTTCGCACGAGAACATCGATCTGCCCCGAGGCGAGGATCGTCGGCCGGTCCTTGGCGTTGACCGGCAGGTACTTCACCTTGCTGGGATCGTTGAAGATCGCCGCCGCCAGCGCCCGGCATACGTCGACGTCGAGTCCTTTGTAGACGCCCTGATCGTCGGGTAGGGCGAAGCCGGCCAGGCCGGGGTTGGCGCCGCAAATCAAAACGCCGCGCGACTTGATCTGGTCGAGCGTCCCCGCTTCGGCCGCTGACGGACAGGCGCAAAGCACGGCGGCTCCAGCGAAAAACGTCACAATCGATCGCACGCGCAAACTCCCCCTACCAATTTGGCCCGGGGCCAGTGTCGCGGCGAAAACCAGGTAGAGTCAACCGCTACGCTTCGCGCAGGCCCCGAATGCTGCTAGGCTCCGCTCCGCTCGAGTTCCCTAGCCAGCGAACAGGCCGCTCCCATGAACGCTCGATGGCCTTTCTCCGCTCTTCTCCTGATCGCGAGCTCCTCGGTGGGCCTGGCGGCCCCCGCCACCCCCGATGGCGCAATCGCGATCGAGCAGGGTTACGTCGATTATTTCGGCAAAGCGGTCGTCGAAAAGGGCATCGTCTCGGTCGCGCCGACCGGCGAGGATTATGTGGTCACTTGGGATCTGCAGAAGGCGTTCGATTTGTCCGGCGCGCCCAAGGGGGCGCTGCAGATCGAGCCGTTCTCCTATACGCTGACGCCGGGGAGCGAAGGCTCCTGGATCATGACGGCCGATCGCTTCCCGAGCCTCGCTTTCGACCTGCCGACGGATAAGGGCAAGTTGACGGGCACGCTCGATCTCAGCGGCCTTCACCTGGAGACCGCCTACGACGCCGCGCGGGTGGATTTCCTGCGCTCGCTCGGCGTCGCCGATTCGCTCGCCGCCAGGTTTCATCTCACCGACGTCCCTCAAGGCGCCGATTTCGATCTTTTGGAATCCGGCCTGACGGCGGAAACCCGCGCGAAGACGTCCAGCGGCGGCGCCGGCATCGATGTCGCGCTCGCGCAATCCGCAAAGAACCTGAGCGAAACCGTCGTCGCGCGGCCCCAGAACGGCCAGGACGCGCCGGTCACGATGACGTACAACATCAATGGCGGCGAGAGCGGCGTGGCGATTTCGGGATTGCGAGCGCGCGAGATCGCCAATCTATGGAAATTCGCGGTCGCCCATATCGCGGACAGCCAACCGCAGCTGGACTATCGGACGCCGATACGGGCGGCGCTGCCGCTCTGGAACTCCTTTCAGTCGAAGGCCGAAATTCACGACCTAACGGTGCAAGGGCCGATGGTCGAGGCGACGTTGCAAACACTCGGCGAGACGATTGGCCTGACGGGTTTCGTCGCTGACGGCGCGGCGGAAATCGGGATCAATATCGACGCCTTGGCGTTCAAGTCGCCGCTCTTGCCCCCTTGGTCCGGCTCGCTGTCGCCAGCCTCGTTCAATTTCGATCTGCGCGTCACCGACAAGGGCCTCGACGAGATCGCGCGGCTGGCGATCGACGATCCGAACTTCGGCGGCGAAGGCGAACTGACGCCCGAGACGCAGGAGAAGATCGGCCAAGCTCTGCTCGCCGGGCGCCCGAAGCTCATCCTCGCGCCCGGACGGCTCACGATTCCGGCGCTCGATCTCGCCTTCGAGGGCGAAGCCTCGGCCGATATGGGCGGCCCGAGCGGCCACTTTACGATCAGCGCCGACGGTCTGGACAAGACGATCGCGCTCCTCGGCGAGATCGCCAAGACAGACCCGGATATGCAGCCGGCCGTGCTCGGCGTCACCTTCCTCAAGGGCCTGGCGACGACGGGCCCCGACGGACGGCTGGTGTGGAAGATCGACGTCGCCCAATCCGGTGATGTCTCGGTCAACGGCAGGCCGTTGCCGTCGGACAAATGATCCCTGGCGTTTGATGAGCGGAGCGGCGCGCGAGGCCGGTTGACGGCGGCTCGCGCGTTTTTCATTTTGTGCGCCGAATCCCGGGGAATCCAATTGATGAAAAAGCTGACCGACGAAGCCAAGACTCGACTGCGCAGCCGATCGCGGCTGGTGCATCTCGGCCGCGACGCGGAGACGACGCAGGGCTTCGTCAATATTCCGCCGTTTCGCGGCTCGACCGTTCTGTTTCCCGACGTCGCGACGCTGAAGAGCGGCAAGCAGCGGTACACCTACGCCACGCACGGCACGCCGACCACCGAAGCCTTGACGGAGGCCTGGACTGCGATATCCGGCGCGGCGGGGACGACCCTGGTCCCCTCGGGCCTCGCGGCAATCGTCGTCTCGCTGATGGCGGCCCTCGGCGCCGGCGATCATCTCCTGATGACCGATTCGGTCTACCAACCCGCCCGCATCTTCTGCGGCTCGACGCTGAGGCGCATGGGCGTCGAGACCACCTATTACGATCCGCTCGTCGGCTCCGGCATTTCCGCCTTGATGCGCGCCAACACCAAGGCCGTGTTCGTCGAAGCGCCGGGCTCGCAGTCGCTGGAGGTGCAGGACATCCCCGCCATCGCCGCCGCCGCCCACGCGCACGGCGCCTGCGTCATCGCCGACAACACCTGGGCGACGCCGCTGTTCTTTTCGCCGCACGCGCATGGCGCCGACATGGCCGTGGAGGCAGGCACCAAATATCTCTCGGGCCATTCCGATCTCCTGCTCGGGCTCGTCTCGGCCAACGCGCAATGGTTTCCCCGCCTCGCCAAGACGGTCGATCAGATGGCGATCCCGCCCGGTCCCGAGGATGTCTTTCTCGCCCTGCGCGGCCTGCGCACGATGGAATTGCGCCTACGCGAGGCCGAGCGTCAGGCGCTCGCGCTGGCGCACTGGCTCAAAGGTCGCTCCGAAGTGCTGCGCGTCATCCACCCCGCTTTGCCCGACGATCCCGGTCATGCCATCTGGAAGCGCGACTTCTCCGGGTCGTCGGGGCTGTTCAGCGTGGTGTTGAAGCCGGCGCCCGAAGCCGCGGTCGCGTCGATGCTCGACGGGCTCGAACTGTTCGGGATGGGTTATTCCTGGGGCGGCTACGAAAGTCTCGTCATCCCCTTCGACTGCACGACCTATCGAACCGCAACGCGCTGGGCGCCGGGCGGACCGACCTTGCGCTTCTCGGTCGGGCTCGAAGACATCGAGGACTTGAAAGACGACCTCGATCGCGGCTTCCAGCGCCTCGCCGCCGCAGCCTGAACGGAACCGACCTCCATGCGCACCTTTCTCATCGACACCGACACCGCGTCCGACGACGCAGTCGCCATTCTCATGGCCCTCGCGGCGCCCGACGTTCGCGTTTGCGCCTTGACGACGGTCGCCGGCAACGTCGGGCTCGAACAGGCGACGATCAATGCGCTCTATACCGCCGAAGTCGCCGGTTCGGGCGTTCCCGTCTTCGAGGGCGCCGCGGCGCCGCTGACGCGCGTGCACGAAGACGCGCATTGGTTCCACGGACGCGACGGTCTCGGCGACCGCGGCTACCCCGCGCCGCGTCGCCGCGCCGAGCGCGAGCATGCGGTCGATGCGATCATCCGGCTCGTCCACGAAGAGCCCGGACTGACGCTGGTGACGCTGGGTCCGTTGACCAATATCGCGCTGGCGCTGGCGCGCGATCCCGGAATCGCCGGCAAAGTCGGGCGCTGCGTCGTCATGGGCGGCGCGCCGTGCTGCGAGGGCAATGTCACGCCGGCGGCCGAATACAATATTTGGGTCGATCCCGAGGCGGCGCGCATGACGTTCCGTTCCGGTCTGCCGATCGAGATGGTCGGCTGGCACGTCTCGCGCGGCGCCTCGGTAATCACCGAAGCTGAGATCGCCGACATTCTCGCGCTCGGAACCGAGAAAGCGCGTTTCGCGATCGAGTGCAACGGGCGCGCCAAGCAGGCCTATTTCACCCAGACCGGCGAGACTGGCCTCTCGCTCGCCGATCCCACGGCGATGGCGGTCGCGCTCGACCGCGCGATCGGCACGAACTGGAGCCGCCATTTCGTCGAGATCGAATGCGCGAGCGAACTCACGCGCGGCATGACGATCGTCGATCGGCTCAACGTCACCGCGGATGACTGCAATCGCGAGGCGTGGCGCGGCGCGCTCAAGTCCGGCGCCAAGGCGGACATCTGCTGGACCTTCGACAGCGCCGCGTTCAAGGCGATGCTGAAGCGCGCATTGGCGGCTTAGGCGCATTGGTGGAACCGCCCTCACCCCAACCCCTCTCCCGCAAGCGGGCGAGGGGCTCGTCCCTTCTCCCGCTCGCGGGAGCTGATGAATGCTTCGCATTCGCCTGGGAAGGTGGCCCGCAGGGCCGCATGAGGGCTGCCGTAGCGGCGCGGGAAATATTTACGCCGTCACCGTCGCCTTGAACTTGCTCATGAGGTAAGGGCCGGAAAGCACTGGTTCGTATTTCGGCTTTTCGCCCGGCGCGAGACAGGCTTCGAGACAGGCGATCTCGGCGAACCAGTTGGGCTGGTGAAAGAACGCGAGCGACTGGCGGCGCGACTGGGCGCCTTGATCCGGTGAAGGATTGGCGACGCGGTGAAGCGTTGAAACCCACCGGTCGTTGGTCCATCGCTGCATGAGATCGCCGATGTTGATGATGAACGCCCCCGGGACCGGCGGGGCTTCCATCCAGCCGCCGTCGCGCATCGCAATTTCGAGCCCCCTGGAGCCCTCCTGAGGCAGCAGGATCGTCAGGCTGCCGTAGTCGGTGTGGGCGCCGGCGCGCAACTGACCCGCCTTGAGGACGCCGGTAGGAGCCGGATAGTTCAACGCTCGCAGCGCGCTGACCGGCGCGTCGATGACGCCGGCGAAATAATCCTCCGGCAGATTCAGCGCCAGCGCGAACAGCGTCATGATCCGCGCAGCCAAATCCTCGAGCGCGCGATAATAGGCGCTCCACGCTTCGGCGAAGCCGGCGGGCCGCGCCGGCCAGATCGTCGGCGCATAGCAGAATGCGAGCGCCTCCGGGTCGACCATGCTCTCGGGCGTCGCCAGGGGGCCACCGTTGAAGCTTTCCTTGAGATCCGGCGGCGAATCGATGTTGCGCGACTTCGCCAGCGCCTCGAGTTCCGGGCCGAGATAGCCATAGGGATAGCCGGGATACGGCGCCCGCGCGCGCTGCTTCTCGTCGGCCGCGAGATCGAAAAAAGCCCGAGCCTTCGACCAGACGCCGTCGATGACCTCGCCCGCGACGCCATGATTGGCGGCGGCGAGAAAGCCGGTGTTGCGACAAATCGCGTCGACCTCGGCCGCGAGTGTGCGCCGCTCGGCGGCGCCGGCGGCTTCGAACCGCCCGAGATCGAAAACAGGAAACCGAGGGTTCGACACGGCGGTGACTCTTCTGACGAAGTTCGCGGCGACTATACGAACGCGCCTTCCGAAGGACAACTTTGCGCCCTAGCGTTCGATCGCGATCTCGTGAACTTCGGATGGCGCCCGCGCCAGGCGTCTGGTAGGAGTGCGAATGCGTCCTGCAGCAAATCTCCTGGGCGAAGCCACGTCGCCCTATCTTCTTCAGCACGCTGGCAATCCCGTGCACTGGCGCGTCTGGGGCCCCGAGACGCTGGCCGAGGCCAAGCAGCGCGACTGCCCGATCCTCCTCTCCATCGGCTACGCCGCCTGCCACTGGTGTCATGTCATGGCCCACGAATCCTTCGAGGATACGGAGATCGCCGCTTTGATGAACAGCTTGTTCGTCAACGTGAAAGTCGATCGCGAGGAACGGCCCGACATCGATCATATCTATATGAACGCGCTGCATGCGATGGGCGAACAAGGCGGCTGGCCGCTGACGATGTTCCTCACGCCCGACGGCGCGCCGATCTACGGCGGAACTTATTGGCCTCCAGCGCCGCGGTGGGGCCGACCGTCGTTTCGTCAGATTCTGCAAGCGGTCGACAACGCGTGGCGCGACAAGCGCGAAGCATTGCTGGCGCAAGGCGCGAGCCTTGTCGCCCACCTCGGCGAGATCGCCGCCCCGCGGCCGGGAACGGACCTTGTTCCAGACGACCTGACGCGCGTCGGCGACGCTCTGCTGCGCATCGTCGATCCCGTCAACGGCGGCATTGGCGGCGCGCCGAAGTTTCCCAATGCGCCGATCTTTCGTTTCTTGTGGAGCGAGTTTTTTCGACGCGGCGACGAGCGATGTCGCATGGCGGTGCGCGCCTTGCTCGACGCTTTGTGCGCCGGCGGCATCTACGATCACTTGGGTGGCGGCTTCGCCCGCTATTCGACCGACGCGGAATGGCGCGTGCCGCATTTCGAGAAGATGCTCTACGACAATGCGCAGATTCTCGAACTGCTCGCCCTCGCGCACGCCGAGACGCCGACGCCTGTCCATGCCGCGCGGGCGCGCGAGACCTTCGCCTGGCTGATGCGCGAAATGCGCGCCGGCGCTCCCGGACGGGAATTGGCGTTCGCCGCCTCGCAAGACGCCGATTCGGAGGGCGAGGAAGGGCTCTTCTACGTCTGGAGCGAAGAAGAGATCGACCGAATTTTGGGCAACGCCGCCGCCGAATTCAAGGACGCTTACGACGTGCGCCCGGGCGGCAATTGGGAGGGCCGCAATGTGCTGCGCCGCGTGACGCCGCAGGGCGACGCGGCGGCCGAGGCCATGCTCGCCGCATCGAGGGCGCGCCTCTACGCCGAGCGCGACAAGCGGGTCAGACCGGCCCGTGACGACAAGATCCTCGCCGACTGGAACGGGCTGGCGATCGCCGCGCTTGCACGCGCCGCCGCTGTCTTCGACGCGCCCGAGTTCCTCGTCGCGGCGCAAGACGCTTTCGCCTTCGTCGTCGAGTTCTTGAACGACGGCGAGGGCCGGCTCATCCACGCCTGGCGCGCGGGCCGCAGCGGCGCAGGCGGCATGCTCGATGACTACGCCGCCATGGCGCGCGCCGCGCTGAGCCTGTTCGAGGCGACGGGCGAACCTGACTATCTCACGGCCGCGACGCAATGGGCGCAGACGGCGCAGGATCTGTTCGGCGCGGAAGACGGCGGCTTTTATCTGACCGCGCGCGATGCGCGTGGCGACCTCATCATCCGCCCCCGTCCGGCCCAGGACGGGGCGACGCCATCCGGCGCCTCGGTGATGGCCGAGGTGTTCGCAACACTCCACCACCTCACCGACGAAGCGCGTTGGCGCGAGGCGGCCGAGCGCCTCGTGCGCGCCGTCACGGGAGCGCGCGAGGCGCTCGTGCAGAGCCCGCTTCTGCTTGCCGCGATCGATCGGCTCGAGCGCGGCGGCGTCGTCCTGGTCCAAGGGCCTCTCGACGATCCCGGCGCAAAAGCGCTCGCGCAAGTAGCCCTCGCGGCGCCCGACCCGGCGATCTGCGTTCTGAGGATCGACCCTGCCCGCTGGCCGCACGGCCCGCCCGGCGGGCGGCCGCCGCTCGCGGTCGCTCCGGCGGCGATGTTCTGCCGCGGCCAGACCTGTACGCTGCCGGTGACCACCGCCGAAACTTTGGGGCGGCTTCTGACGGAACCGCGATAGTCCGCCGATCCACGACGTCCCCACGCTTCAAATCACCGTGAACGGAGATTCCCATATTTTGCGGTGCAGCATGCAGGGGCCCATGTAGCCGCGGTGGGATGCGGATCTCGGTTGAGGACGTTCATGGAAGCTCAAGCGCGAGTCGGCAGCATCGATTTCGTCAGAGGCATTGTCCTCGTCGCGATCATGATCGATCACGTTCCGGGCAATCTTCTGGAAGGCGTGACGCCGCGAAATTTCGCGCTGTCGGACAGCGCGGAAGCTTTCGTCTTCTTGTCCGGCGTATCCGTCGGATTGGCCTATTATCGCAAGGCGCTGGTTTCAGGCCTGGCGTCCGTGGCGCGCAGTTGTTTCACGCGCGCCGGCCTGATCTATCGCTTTCACATCGGCCTCACGGTGTGCGCGGTCGCGATCTTCGGCCTCTGGTACTGGCTTAGCGGCCATGCCCCGCTGATCGAGGAGCACGGCCGCACGCTGGTCTTCCACGATCCCGTGCAGGGCGCGATCGGGGTCGCCTTGCTGACCCACCAGCTCGGCTATTTCAATATCCTGCCGCTCTACATCGTCCTGATGATGGTTTCGCCGCTGATCCTCGCGGTTGCGAGAATCAATTCGACGCTCGCCGTTCTCGCCGCGGGCGGCGCCTATCTGGCGACCAGAGTGCTCGATCTTCACCTGCCGAACTGGCCCGAGCCGGGTGGCTGGTTTTTCAATCCGTTCGCCTGGCAGCTCATATTCACGCTCGGCGTGGTCGCCGCGATCCGCTGGCGCGACCAGCCGTTGCGCCGCTCCCCCGCGATCCGGGCGTTTTGTCTGGTTTTGGCCGCCGCCGGCGCTTTGGTCGTCAGCGATGGCCTGGGCTTCTGTCCGGGCCTGCGCGATGCGGTCTTCGCGCAACTCGATGTCGACAAACAGAATCTCGGCGCAGCCCGCCTCATCAACTTCCTCGCCCTCGCCTATGTCGTGGCGACGTCGCCCTTGCTGTCGATCCTCGCGCGAACGTCGGTCGGCGGGGAACTGCAGCGTATGGGCCGACACAGCCTCGAAGTGTTCGCCTTCGCCTCGCTTCTCAGCGCCATTGGCCAGGCCTCCATGACGGGGCTGGTTGGAACTCTGCCCGAGGGTTTAGGGAAGGGCCTCGAAGTGGGCTACGTGGTCGCCTGCATTGGCGCCTTGTTCGCTCTGGCTAGATATTTGGAATTGCGAACGACGCCGCGTCGCCGCGAATTGGCGGCGGCTTGAATCCCAGCCGGCTTTACCCTGCGGAGAGTGCAGCTTCCGCGACAAGAAACTCGCGCAAGGCCTTGATGCGAGGCGTATCGGCGTCGACGGGGCGGCACAGGAAGTAGTAGCCGAACGGCGTCGGCACGCTGGTGGCGAACGGGGCGACCAGCCGGCCCGAGGCAAGATCGTCGGCGGCGATCGCCAGCGACGACAGCGCGACGCCCTGCCCCTGAGCGGCGGCGCCGATCGCCATCGACATCTGATTGAAGAAGACGCCGCCGGCAGCGCCGACCTCGCCCGCTCCGGCCGCCTTGAGCCAGTCCGTCCAACTCGGCCACGAGGGGAAGTTCGGATTCGCCTCCAACTGCAGAAGCGTATGATGTTTCAGGTCTTCCGGCGCACGCAATGGATGCTCGCCGTGGGCGACCGCAGGCGCGCAGACCGGAAACACCTCCTCCTTGAAAAGGAGCGTCTTTACGAGGCCGGGAAAATCTCCCGCGCCCCAACGGATCATCGCGTCGACCGCGCCGCGATCGAGCGAATCCTCCGACGGGTTGGCGTCGACGAGAACGTCGATCTCGGGATGAGCGGTCTTGAATTTGCCGATGCGTCCGACCAGCCAGGTCGCGGCGAACGAGGCGCTCGAATTGATCACCAGGAAGCGCCGCCCTCGCGCTTCGCGCATCGCCCGCGCCGCGCGCGCCAGCATCGCGAAGCCGTCGCCGAGCGCACCCGCCCCCGCCGCGCCAGATTCGGTGAGCCTGAGCCCCCTGCCGGCGCGCTCCACCAACGCCGCGCCGATCTCTTCCTCGAGCAGACGCACTTGCTGGGCCACGGCGGCCTTGGTGACGAACAGCTCCTCGGCGGCGCGCGCAAAAGACAAATGCCGCGCCACCGCCTCGAAGGCGCGCAACGCATTAAGCGAGGGTAAACGGCCAGACCCGTTCATCGTCAATATTTTCTATCCAACCCAGAAAAATCTATGTCTTTGCGGCGCCGCACAACGAGCGTATAACAGCGCCCAGTTCAATACGTTTGTGGCCCATCGGGGCAAGAAAGTCCACGACAATGACCCGCTTCACCACCCATTTTGGCCATTCCCAGAATTCCCTCGATGGGGACGGCGTCCGCCGGATCGGTTCCGTGTGTCAACATTTGCTAAACATTGTCGCCGAAGCGGCGACGCGGGCGGCCGAACGCAGCCGCTACGCCGCGCTGCCCCGTCGCTATCTCGACGATGTCGGCATGACCATCGCCGAGCGCGACGCCGCGCTGCGCTGAAACGCCGGCCGCGCGCGGTCGACCGTTCGATCCGCGCCCTCGTGCGCCGTTTGCCGTTCTGGCGGACGGCGCTTTCGTTTGTTCAAGGCCTCGACTTGCCTCCGCGTCCCGCCTAGCGGCGTTCAATCCGCCGCTCGGCCTCGCGGGCCGCCCATTTTCAACAGCCCGAAATAGGCGCTGTAAGGCAGGCAGCCTGCGGCCTTGAGAAACCAAGCGAGCCGGCGCGGGAAGCAGATTTCGAAGCCGCCGCGCTCGAAGCCGTCGCATATCCGCCGGCAGGCTTCGTCGCATTCCATCAGGAACGGCATGGGAATTTTGTTGCTGGCGGTGAGCGGCGTCTTGACGTAGCCGGGATTGACGATCTGCACCGTGATGTTGTGCGGGTCGGCGCTGAACTTTGCGCCGACGGCGAGCGAGATGATCGCCGCCTTGCTCGGGCCGTAGGCGCCGCTGTTCGGCAGTCCGCCATAGCCGGCGAGCGAGCCGGTGATCGCGATCTGGCCGCGTTTGCGCGCCCGCATCGCCTGGAAGACCGGATTGAGGCCGTTCGCGACGCCCTGCACGTTGAGCATGAAGGTGCGGGCGAAACCTTCGCCGCCGAAATCGTCGGCCGCGTCGGTGAAACTGCCGCCGGCGTTGAGGAAGGCGAGCGCGATCGGCCGCACCGCCTCGATATCCGCGACCAGCCGAGCCATGGCCTCGCGGTCCGTCACGTCGCCGGGCTCGGGGACGATGCGGCCTGCCAGGCCTTTCGCCTCTCGAGCCAGGGACTGCAGTTCATCGGCGCGGCGCGCGCTCGCGTAGACCTCATAGCCTCGCCGCGCCAGTTCGAGCGCCACGCCGCGCCCAATGCCGGCGCTCGCGCCCGTCACCCAGGCGGCGCCCTCGGCGGGTTTGGCGCGGTACGTCATCTCAGGCCTTTCTCAAACGGAGCCGGATCGTCGAGCGGAAACAGCACATCTGCGCCTTGACGCCGCTGGCGCAGCCATGGAAAAGACGGTGCCGAGCGGACCCGGGGCGCCGATGCGCGTTACACTGATCGACAACTACGACAGCTTCACCTTCAATCTCGTCCATTACATCGGCGAGCTCGGCGCCGACGTGTCGGTCTGGCGCAACGACGAGATTTCGGTTTCCGAGGCGCTGGCGCAAGAGCCGGACGCGATCGTGCTTTCCCCCGGACCTTGCACGCCCAACGAAGCCGGCATCTGCCTCGATCTCGTGCGCGAGGCCAGCGCTTCGACGCCGATCCTCGGCGTCTGCCTCGGCCATCAGGCGATCGGCCAGGCTTTCGGCGGCGAAGTGGTGCGCGCGCCCACGCCCATGCACGGCAAGGTTTCCCGGATTTCGCACAATGCGCAGGGTCTCTTTCGCGGCCTCAACGGGCCGTTCAAGGCGACGCGTTACCACTCGCTGATAATCGAGCGCAATTCCGCGCCGAAAGAGCTGGAGGTCAGCGCCGAGAGCGACGACGGCCTCATCATGGCGGTGGCGCATCGCGCCCTGCCCGTCTTCGGCGTCCAGTTCCATCCTGAAAGCATCGAGAGCGAGCATGGTCACGCCCTGCTGCGCAATTTTCTCGAGCTCGCGCGCGCCTTCAACAAAGCCAAGACCTACTGAAGGAAAAGCTGGGGCATGGAATCCTTCAAGCCGCTGATCGCCAAAGTCGCTGCCGGGTCGCACCTCTCGCGCGCGGAGGCGGTCGAGGCCTTCGACGCGATCCTGTCGGGGGAAGTCACGCCCTCGCAACTGGGCGGCTTTCTCATGGCGCTGCGCGTGCGCGGCGAAAGCGTCGAGGAAATGACCGGCGCCGTGACCGCGATGCGCGCCAAAATGCTCCGGGTCGCCGCGCCCGACGAGGCGATCGACATCGTCGGCACCGGCGGCGACGGTTCGGGCTCCTATAACGTCTCGACGCTCGCCGCCCTCATCGTCGCCGCCTGCGGCGTGCCGGTCGCCAAGCATGGCAATCGCGCGGCGTCGTCGAAATCGGGCACGGCGGACACTTTGAGCGCGCTCGGCGTTAAGATCGGCGTCACCCCCGCCGCGGTCGAGCGATGCATCCGCGAAGCGGGGATCGGCTTCATGATGGCGCCGGCGCATCACGCGGCGATGCGCCACGTCGGCCCGACACGAGCCGAACTCGGCACGCGCACCTTGTTCAATCTGCTCGGGCCGCTGTCGAATCCGGCAGGCGTCAAACGGCAATTGATCGGCGTCTTCTCCGCCGCCTGGCTCGAACCGATGGCGGAAGTTTTGCGCAATCTCGGCTCCGAGCGGGTTTGGGTGACCCATGGCGCCGATGGGCTCGACGAAATGTCGACGACGGGCGTCACGAAAATCGTCGAATTGAAGGACGGCGCCATTCGCGCTTTCGAGGTCACGCCGGATAGCGTCGGCCTGCCGCGCGCCGAGCTTGCGGCGCTAAGGGGCGGCGACGCCGCACACAACGCCGCGGCTCTGCGGGCGGTGGTCGAGGGGGCGTGCAACGCCTACCGCGACATCGCCGTCTTCAACGCCGCAGGGGCGCTCGTCGTCGCCAGCAAAGCCCGAGAACTCACCGAGGGCGTCGCAATGGCCGACAAGGCGCTGCGCTCGGGCGCGACGCTGGACGTCCTCGAACGTCTTGTCACCGTCTCCAATGCGTGATCGAGTGGGGCATGATCGATATTCTGCGCAAGATCGAAGCCTACAAGCGGCGCGAAATCGCTGAATCGAAGGTTCGTGTGCCGCGCGCGACGCTGGAGCGCGAGATCCGCGACCAATCGCCGCCGCGCGGCTTCATCAAGGCGCTGGAGCGGGCAATCGAGGAGGGACGCTTTGGGCTCATCGCGGAAATCAAGAAGGCGAGCCCGTCGAAAGGCCTAATTCGCGACGATTTCGACCCCGCTGAACTCGCCAAAGCCTATCAGTCGGGCGGAGCGACGTGCCTGTCGGTGCTGACCGACGCGCCATCGTTCAAGGGGGCGCCGGAGCACCTGATCAAGGCGCGCGCCGCGACGCCCCTGCCGATCTTGCGCAAGGATTTCCTGTTCGATCCCTATCAGGTGCTGGAGGCGCGCGCCTGGGGCGCCGATTGCATTCTCATCATCATGGCCGCGGTCGACGACGAGACGGCGCGCACCTTGAACAAGGCCGCGCACGACCTTGGACTGGACGTGCTGATCGAGACGCACGACGAGCGCGAACTCGACCGCGCCCTGGCGTTGGAAGGCCGGCTCATCGGCGTCAACAACCGTGACCTGCGCACGTTCGAGACCTCGCTTGGGGTCTGCGAGCGCCTCAAGCCGCTCGTTCCCCCTGATAAGATCGTCGTGGCGGAAAGCGGCATCGGCGAGCATGGCGATTGCCGGCGCCTGGCGGAGGCCGGCATCGAGGCGTTTCTCGTCGGTGAGGCGCTCATGCGCCAAGCCGACGTCGCGAGCGCGACGCGAGCGTTGCTGACGGGCGTGAACGAATAAGACGCGCGTCTTCGCGCCCTGGCGGCTTTAGTGATCCGCGTCTGCGTCAGGGGGGCCGAAATTCGGCGGCGGCGCGCCATTGAACATATGCGGCATCGGCAGCATCGGCGGCAACTGCGCGAATCCTGCGACGTAACCGTGCGGTTTCAACTCCACCGCGTTCGCTTCGTGCGCATCCTTGCCGCGCGCGCTCAAATAGGCCGCCGCGACTTCCCGGTCGTCGTCGCTCGCCGCAGCGAAATCCTTGGCGTGGAGTTCGCGAATCCATTCGTCCTTGGCGCCTTGCGCGCCGTTCGTCGCGACGGTCAGCCACATCAGGCCGCGCGCCTTCTGGCGAGGGACGCCTTCGCCGATGAACAACAGGTGCCCAAGCAGCGCTTGCGCGGGATGATGGCCCTTTTCGGCCGCCAGCGCGAGCCAACGCGCAGCGCGCATGTTGTTGCGCGCCAGTCCGGCCGCGCCGTCCATATACATGCGCGCCAGATTGTACTGGGCGTCCGAGTTGCCAAAGTTCGTCGCCGCATACTGGAACATTTCCAGCGCGCGCTCCGGGTCTGGCTTGATCTCGCTGTTGGGAATGCCGTTGAGGCAATAGACGCCGACCGATACGAAGGCGTTCGAGATCGCCGCGATGTCAGGTCGGTCGGGATTGTCTTCGTTGTAGCTTTCGACCAAGCGCTCGAAATACGCGTAGGCTTTCACGTCGTCGCGCGGTACGCCTTCGCCGCGGGCGTACATTCGGCCGAGCTTCCATTGGGCGAGAGGTTCGCCGCCATCGGCGGCGTACGTCAAGGCCTGCACTGAGGATTGGGCGTCGCCCGCCAGCAAATCGTGGACCCCGGCGCGCAGGGCCTGTTGCACGCTGGTGAAGGTCTGCACGGCTATCTTGCCGGGGCTGCTGGTCTTGGTGCTGTCGAGCGCGAAAGCCATCAGAGGAGACGCGCAGGCGAAGCCAAGGGCCAAGGCGAGAACGCAAAGAGGGCGCGCCGAGACCACCTCACAACCGAGGTGTGCGACTCCAATTTTGCTGAAAAGCAACACGCGCATCTGAACCCCGACCTCGCCCGCCCGCCCGGCGCCGCGATCTCCCCGGACGAATTCGCCTCGGGGCCTTCTGTTCCACGTCAACTATCCCTTGAAATAGCGCGGGGTTTATGGCGCAATCGGGGCACGATCCGGTTGAAATCCCGGCGTATTTCTTTTGGTTTACGGATGTTGCGCAATTGCAACGATCGGGGCGCGGAAGAACGCTTCCTTCCGTTAAATCCTATCCAGTCGCTCGCGGGCGACTTCCATTTTCGCGATTCGCCCCAGGGCCGCCTCCCGCCGTTCATGGTTCTCGGCGACCACTTCCTCCGGGGCCCGGGCGACGAAGTCGGCATTGGCGAGCTTGGCGTCGACTTTGGCGACTTCTCCCCGCTCCTTGGCGATCTCCTTCGTCAGGCGCGCCTGCTCCGCCGCGACGTCGAGAATTCCCGCCACCGGCAGCGCCGCGAGAGCGCCGCGGACGACGATCTGCAGCGAGCCCGAGGGCGCCGCCTCGGCGAAGACGACCTCGGAGACGCGCGCCAGGCGCTTGACGGTCTCGGTCCATCGACGCGCGCTCGCCGTCAGCGCGGCGCTGTGTTGGACGAGGACGAGGGGCAACAGAGTGGCCGGCGGAATCCCCATCTCCGAACGCACCGAACGGATTTCGGAGATGAGATCGACGATCCAGCCGAGCTCTTCCTCTGCGGCAGTGTCGATGGGGAAATCAGCGCGCGGCCATGGCCCAAGCGCGAGAACGCCGGAGCGCGGCGGTCCGGCTTCCCCCTTGATCCCCCAAAGCTCCTCCGTGACGAACGGCATGAAGGGGTGCAGCAGGCCGTAGACGCAGTCCAAGACGTAGGCGATGGTCGCGCGCGTCTCCGCCCGCGCCGGCCCATCCTCGCCGCTCTGCAACACCGGCTTGGCGAGTTCCAGGCACCAATCGCAAAACAGGTTCCAGACGAAGCGGTAGGCCGCGTTGGCCGCGTCGTTGAAACGGTAGGATTCGATGGCGGCGCTTGTCTCGGCGACCGCTTTGGCGGCTTCTCCGACGATCCACCGGTTGAGCGGTTCGCGCACCGCCACCGGGTCGAAGCCCGCGACCCGAGCGCAGCCGTTCATCTCCGCGAAGCGCGAAGCGTTCCAAAGCTTGGTGGCGAAGTTGCGATAGCCTTCGACGCGGCTTTCCGAGAGCTTGATGTCCCGCCCCTGGGCCGCCATCGCAGCCAGAGTGAAGCGCAGCGCGTCGGCGCCGAACCGATCGATGATTTCCAAGGGGTCGATGACGTTCCCCTTGGACTTCGACATTTTCGCGCCCTTCTCGTCGCGAACGAGCGCATGGATATAGACGTCCCGGAACGGAATTTCGTCGCGGAAATGAAGTCCCATCATCATCATCCTGGCAACCCAGAAGAAAATGATGTCGAAGCCGGTGACGAGAACGTTGGTGGGATAGAAGCGCTTCAGCTCGGGCGTCTCCTCGGGCCAGCCAAGCGTCGAAAATGGCCACAGCGCAGAGGAGAACCATGTGTCGAGAACGTCGGAGTCGCGCTCGAACATCGCTCGCAGGCGTTCGGGGTCGCCGGCGAGTTTTTCTGCTTCGCCCGACGCGATCGCGCCGCGCTCGACGCCGTCCGCCAACGCGGCGGCGAAAGCCGCCTCTTCGGTCTCCTCGACGTAAACCTCGCCCCATGGCGCGTACCAGGCTGGAATCTGGTGACCCCACCAGAGCTGGCGCGAGACGCACCACGGCTGAATGTTCTCGAGCCATTCGAAATAAGTCTTCTCCCAGTTTTTCGGGACGAAGAGGGTCCTGCCCTCGCGCACGGCCGCGAGCGCCGGCTGGGCCAACGTCTTGGCGTCGACATACCATTGGTCGGTCAGCCACGGCTCGATGACCGCGTTGGAGCGGTCGCCGTGCGGAACGGTATGCGCGTGCGGCTCGATCTTCGCCAAGCGGCCAGCGGCCGCCATCATGCCGACGATGCGCGTGCGCGCCGCGAACCGGTCGAGGCCGTCGAGCGCGCCGATGAGGCGCGCCAGTTCGTGATCGCTCGCTTCCAGACCATCGAAGAACGCCAGGTTACCCCTTAGCCAAATGCGAGCTTCCGCGTTCAAGACATTGATCTGACGCGCGCCCTCGGCCTCGTGACGACGACCAACCTCAAAGTCGTTGAAATCGTGCGCCGGAGTGATTTTGACCGCGCCCGTGCCTTTCTCGGGATCGGAATACTCGTCGGCCACGATGGCCATCAATCTTCCGACCAGCGGCAGACGGACCTTGGCGCCGATCAGGCGCTGAAAGCGCGCGTCGTCGGGATACACCGCGACCGCGCTGTCGCCGAGCATCGTTTCCGGCCGCGTCGTCGCGACCGTCACGCTCTCGCCGGTCTCCTCGCCGGAGGCGTCGACGACGGGATAGTCGAAATAATAGAGATGGCCGTTCGGGTTCTTGGCGAGAGCCTTGGCGAGCGCGGTCTCGTTGAGCGGTGCCTCGTCGCCGCGCGACCATTTGAACGAACCCTTGCATTCGACCTGGACAACCTCGAGGTCGGAGATCGCCGTTTGGAATTTCGGATCCCAGTTGACCAGGCGCTTGGCCTTGTAGATCAAGCCTTCGCGGTGCAATTGGACGAAAACCTTGGCGACCGCCTTCGACAGACCTTCATCGAGGGTGAAGCGCTCCCGGCTCCAGTCGCACGACGCGCCGAGGCGTTTGAGCTGCTCGACGATGGCCCCGCCCAATTCCGCCTTCCACTCCCAGACCCGCGCGAGAAACGCCTCGCGCCCGAGCGCGCGACGGTCGGCCTCCTGGCGCTCCATCAATTGGCGCTCGACGACCATTTGAGTGGCGATGCCCGCATGGTCCGTGCCCGGCTGCCAGAGCACGTCCTTTCCGTTCATCCGGTGGTAGCGGCAGAGAATGTCCTGCAGCGTGTTGTTGAGCGCGTGGCCCATGTGCAGGTTGCCGGTGACGTTGGGCGGCGGAATCACGACGCAGAAGGGCTCGGCCTCCGCTCGCTCCGCGCGTCCGGCGCGAAAGGCGCCCTCCGCCTCCCAGCGCACGGCGATGCGCTTTTCCACGGCAGCGGCTTCGAACGACTTTTCCATCATCTGGCGGTGTCCAGCGGACTCGGGCCGAGCGCGGCGCGGTGGCGCCTCGGCGGGTTGAGGATTATGGCGCGCCAGAAGAATCGTCCGCCAGGGCGGAAGGCCCAGGGAAAGCTCGGCGACGGCCGCGCCCGCTTAATGCCAGCGCGCCCGCGAAAGTCAATGTTTGAAGCGTCGATTGCACGACCGCGCGCCCCGCGGCGCGACATGAGGACGCGTCACGAGGGCGGTCTGTCGAGACTAGGTCGAGCCGGCTTCAGCGCCCGCCGCGCGCCACACGCTGAATTTCGGCTCGCACCAGCCGTTCGACCAAGCTCGGCAGGTTCTCGTCGAGCCAGGCTTTGAGCATTGGGCGGAGAATTTCGCGCGTCATGTTTTCGGCGAGTTCGGCGCTCTGAAGCGCCAGACTGGCCGAGAGCGCGTCGAATGCGGCCGAAACGGCCTGGTTCGTCTGGACAGACAGCAACGGCTCCGCCGTCTCGGGCTGCGGAGTCGGCTCAACCGCGGGCTGTTCGGCTTCGGGCTGTCTCCAGACGACTTTCGGAGCGGCGGTCTCCGCCGCCGCCGGCTCCTGGCGTGGCGCGGGCTCACTGGCCGGACGCGCCGCCGCGTCCTTGGAATAGACGATCTGCGGGCCAGCAGGGGCCGGAGTCGGCTTCGGCGCCGGCTTCGGCGGCGACGCCTCACGGTCGTCGGCGATGATGGAGCGAATCGAGGCGAGAATCTCTTCCATTGATGGTTCGTGCGCGCGCTGCGCTCGACGCAACGCGTCGAGCTCCCGTTCGCTCGCATTTGGATTGGGTGCGGTCATCGTCTCGGCCTCCGCGCCATCAGGCGCACGTCGCGTGAATTTGCGGCACGGCGTCTAAAGCTCGCCAAGCGCCTGAAGACGCGCCGCCGATCCAGACTCTACAACTCGCTCGGGCGATGCAAGACGCGCAGGCCGATCTGCGCGTCGAAATCACAGGTCATCCACATCGATCCGATCGCTCGCGTCACTTGCCGTCTGGCGTGCGCAGGCCGATCCACTTGTTCTTCACCTGATCGAAATGCACCCGCGGATCATATTCCGCGACCGCCACGCCCAAGGTCCTGATCGACAGGCGGCCGATCGACGACAGCAAGTTGTAGGAATTGACCACCTGATCGTGCTCGGCGATCACCAATTGCACGCGCGCGTTGAGAAGCGTCTGCTGAGCGTTGAGCACGTCGAGCGTCGTGCGCTGGCCGACCTTGGCCTCCTCGCGCACGCCGGCGAGCGCGACCTCGGCGGCCTGGACCTGCGCCTTGGCCGCCCGCAAGATGCCGAGCGAATTCTGGTTAAGGCCCCAGGCGGAGACCACAAACGCGCGCACGTTGTCACGCTGCAGGTCGGTTTGCAGCTCTTGCTGTCCAAGCTGCTCCTTGGCTTGCCGCGTCGTCGCATAAGTCAAGCCGCCGTCGTAGATCGGGACGGTGACCTGCGCCATCACGAGGCCGGTGAGCGCCTGGTTGCCGTTCGGAAAGCCCGTCACGTCGAAGCGCTTGTTGATCGACCCCGTCAGGCCGACCGTCGGATAGAGCGCGCCCTCGCTGATTTTTATCGCGAGCGCCGCGGCGTCGACTCCGTGCAGCATCGCCACGATCGCGGGATGCTCCACCTGCGAGATCGCCACCGCGTCCGACAAGGTCTTCGGCAACTGTTTCGACACCGGAGCTACCGGCGAGAGGCTTCTAGGTTCGTCGCCGATCTCCTTGCGATAATTGGCGACCGAGGTTTGCAGGTTCGATTGCGCGGTCAGCGCGGTCGCCCGCGCGCCGGCGAGACTGGCCTCCGCCTGCGCCACGTCGGTGCGCGTGACTTCGCCGACGTTGAAACGATCCTGCGTCTGCCGGAGCTGCTCCTGGAGAACCTCGACGTTGTTGCGGTCGAGATCCAGGATCGCCGTGTTCTGGAGGACGTCCATATAGTAAGTGACGGCGGTGAGCAGCACGTTCTGCTCGGTGTTGCGCAGTTGTTCGCGCGCGCCGAGCACGCCGGATTCGGCCTGGCGGATCGAGTTGATGGTTCGATTGCCGTTCCAGACGTTTTCCGTGACGTTGACGCCGTAGCCGCGAGGCCGGGAGGTCTGTTCAAAAGTGCTCGCGCCGCCGGCAACGGCGCCCTCGCCCGTGGCTTGAAAATTCTCAACCCCTGCGTCGGCTTCAGCGGAGACAGTCGGCAGGTACCCAGCGTTCGCCTTGGGGATATTTTCGTCCTGCACGCGCACCGCGGCGCGCTGCTGGTTGATGTCGGGATTGCTGAGATAGGCTTTGGCCAAGGCGCCGCCCAACGTCTCGGCGTTCGCCGCCGACGCGGACAGGGCGGCGCAGATTATCGCCGCCATCGCTCCGCCCCGCCACCCCCGCAGCGAGATGCGACGCCTCGTCAATCCATTTATACAGTTCATCGCAGCCTCTTCGGGACGCCCCAAACCCGACGCCAATCCCGCCCCTCGACAACACCGATACATCCCGCCCCGATTTCGCGTTCACCCCAATCTCGCGGGCAAGCGTACACGATTCGTGAGAAATACAGGATTAACGCAACTGTCCATACTTACAAGCAATTGTACATCGTCAGCCAGCGCTCGTATCGCTTCTTGAAGCGGATCGGGAAAGATTTCCGCCAAGCGTCGCAAACATGCGACACCTGCCCGGGATTTCCGCTGACATCAACGACCGAACAGGCCAAACGGCCTGTGCGCGGCTTCACAATGTCGCGACATGCCCTCAGAACGCGAAGCTCGGCGCTCGGCGGAATTCGTCGATCGTCGCGGCGCGGGTCTCGAACAGTGTGCGCTGACTGATTCCCGCGGCCGATTTTTCAATCAGCACCGCTTCCTGGGCGCCGTCCCGCGCCTCGATCCCGACGAGGCGGCCGCCGACCGCGAGCTGCGCGATCAGCGCGTCCGGCAGGCATTCGTAGGCGCCGTTGATGAGGATCACGTCGAACGGCCCTTTGCCCGGCGCGCCCGCGGCGAGATCGCCCACGACGATCTCGATCCCGGCCTTGCCGGCGAGCACGCGCCGGGCGGCCTCGGCCGCGCCAGCGTCCGATTCGAGCGCCACGACGCGGGCACCGAGGTTTTCGAGGATCGCCGCGCTGTATCCCGAGCCGCCGGCGACGTCGAGCGCGCGTGCGCCCGGCGCGACGACCGCGGCTTGCACCAAGCGGGCGAGGGTCAGCGGCGCCAGCAGACGGCGCCGGCTCGAACCCAGCGCGGGCTGATCGCTATCGAGGTAGGCGAGCCCCGCCAGCGCCGGCGCGACGAACGATTCGCGCGGAACGTCCAGAAACGCCGTGAGCAGGTTGAGATCGGTGACGTCGCCGACCCGCAATTGCCCGTTGACCATATTCAGGCGCTGCTCGATCGAAGCTTGCGCCGAAGGAGTTGAAGCCATTCGCGTCGCCCCGCCAAGTTGCGAGCCATGGCCGCCGCCATCGCTCGGGAAAGTCATTTGTGGAGGCCTCGCCCGGAATCGAACCGGGGTGCAAGGATTTGCAGTCCTCTGCGTAGCCACTCCGCCACGAGGCCATGCCGAAGCGATCGCGCGCCGCGGCGACGCGGCTATAGCAAGTTTCGACGCGCGACGGCAAGGCTCCATTGTCCCGATGTGGAAAAGCGCCGACGGATCAATCGTGCGACCACGGCGAATGACGAAGCAGAGGCAGGCCGAGAAAATAGGCCGCGATCGCGAGAAAGCCGATCTTCACCCAGAGTTGCGGTTGCAAGCCGTCGAAAACGGCGACGGAAGCGAGAGCGAACCACGCGAACGTGGCGGCAATGGTTAGAGCGCGCAGTTTCACCACGCGCAGGGGATGGACGAACACCACCGGCGCGAACATCAGCGCCGTCGCCGCGACCGTCAGCACAGCATTCACCTGCCACGGCGCGCGCAGCACGAAGAGATAGAGCACGAAGACGTTCCACAACGCGGGAAAGCCGCGGAACCAGTGATCCTCGGTCTTCATGCGGGTGTCGGCGAAATAGAGCGCCGAGGCGATGGTGACGACCAGCCCCATCCAGAAGGCGACGGGGGTCGGCATCAGGTCGGAGCGCCAGAGGGCGACCACGGGAACGAGCACATAGGTGAGGAAATCGACGACCAGATCGAGAACGGCGCCGTCGATCGTCGCCGCGGTCTCGGTGACCCGCGCGGCGCGGGCCAGGGTTCCGTCGATTCCGTCGATGAAGAGCGCCAGCCCCAGCCACGCGAAGCAGGCGGCAAAATCGCGCTCGATCGCCGCGTACAGCGCGAGCACCGCCACCGCGCCACCGGACGCCGTGAACATATGCACTGAAAATCCTGCGGCGCGCCGAACCGGGATCGCCCTGTTCTCGATCGACATGCCGACTCCTCGAGCTCGATGAGCTATTTCGAGCGGACGCCGAATCCGTCCCCCCCCCAAGCGCCGCCCTCGCCCACAGCGCTTGTAGCCCCCAACCGGAGAACGCGGGCCCGGCGCGGCCGACCGCCACGAGCCGGGCGATCGTCTGGACAGCTAGAAAGCACGCATGCCACAATAGAGCAATGGCCGTTTCGCTCTCTGGGGATTTCGAGGACTGCGACGTTTTCGTCGTCGGCGCGGCTTTGGCGGGCCTCGCCGCCGCGATCGGTTTCGCCAGGGCTGGGTTTTCGGTGGTGTCCTGCGGGGCGCCCGAACGGCTCGGCCATGGGCGCACGGTCGCCCTGCTCGGCCGCTCGATCGATTTCCTCGCCGAACTCGACGTCTGGCGCGAGATCGCGCCGCTCGCCGCGCCGTTGCGCTCGCTGCGGGTCATCGACGACACCGGCGGGCTCTTCCCGCCTCGGCCGGTCGAATTCCACGCCAACGAGATCGGGCTCGACGCTTTCGGCTGGAACATCGAGAACGCAATTCTGGGCGACAGGCTCGCCAGCGCGGCCAGCGGCCAATCGAACCTGCGCCGCATCGAATCGAAAGTCGTCAGCTTCGATTTCGCGGCCGCCCGCGCTCGGGTTCGTCTCGCCGACGGTCGGGCTTTCCAGGCGCGGCTGGTCGTCGGCGCGGACGGACGCGGCTCGCCGGCGCGCAAGGCGGCGGGGATCGAGGCGGGCGCCCATCCTTATCCCCAGAGCGCACTGACCGTTTTTCTCGCCCATAAGCGCCCGCATGACGATTATTCGACCGAATTTCACACGCGCCAGGGACCGTTCACCCTCGTTCCCCTGCCCGCGGCGCCCGACGCCCGTTTCCGTTCGAGCCTCGTCTGGGTCATGTCGCACGCCGAGGCCGCCAGGCGCGAGGCGCTCGACGACGCCGCGCTCGCCGGCGAGATCGAGGAGCAATCGCGTTCCCTGCTCGGGGCCGTGCGGATCGCTGGCGCGCGCGGGGTCTTCCCGATGGTGCGCCAGGTCGCGACGCGGCTCACCGCGGCGCGGCTCGCTCTGGTCGGCGACGCCGCGCACGCTCTTCCCCCGATCGGCGCGCAGGGCCTCAATCTCGGCCTGCGCGACGTCAAGGGCCTCATCGAAGCGGCGCGCGAGGCCGAGGGCGCCGATATCGGCGGCGCGCCGACGCTGGAGCGCTATTCCCGCTCGCGCGGCCCGGACATTGCGATCCGCACGGCCGCGGTCGACGGATTGAACCGATCGCTGCTCGCGCATTTCGCGCCGATCGACGCCGCCCGCGGCATTGGCCTGGCCGCCCTCGGGGCGATCGGCCCGCTGCGGCGCTTCGTCATGCGCGAAGGGGTCGCGCCGGGATTGGGGTGATGACGAGCGGGCTTCAGGTCACGCCGGCGCCGAATCGCCGCGCCCCGCCTCGATGAGCCGCGCCGCGTAGCGCGCCATCTGGTCGACTTCGATGTTGACGCGGTCGCCCGCCTGGCGCGCGCCCCACGTCGTCACCGCCAGCGTATGGGGAATGAGCAGAACCTCGAACGTCTCCCCGGCGACGGCGTTGACCGTTAGCGAGGTTCCATCGAGCGCGACCGAGCCCTTGACGGCGATGAACTTGGCGAGCGCCGCCGGCGCGCGAAAGGTGAAATGCGCCATGCCGTCGAAGTCGCGGCGCGACAGGATTTCCGCGACGCCGTCGACATGCCCGCTGACCATGTGGCCGCCGAGTTCGTCGCCGACGCGCAGGGACCGTTCCAGATTGATCTTGTCGCCCGCCCGCCATGTCGCCAGCGTCGTCACCGCCAGCGTCTCGGCGCCGACGTCGACGGAGAACTTGGCGCGATTGCCGCTCGGCGCGACATCGACGACGGTGAGGCAGACGCCCGCATGCGCGATCGACGCGCCGATCGCGATCGAAGCCGCCTCGTAATCGCAGGCGACGCCGAAGCGCCGCAGCTCGCCGGCATTCTCGATTTCCAGGACTTCGCCGACGTCGCTGATCAGGCCCGTGAACATCGCATTCCCTTCCCCGCCCTCGCGGGACCTCAGCTCAGGCGCTCGAGGCGCCGCAAGGAATCGGCGCCGTAAGCGGCGGTTTCGATCTCGCGATAGCGCGCGCGATCGTCCAACGCCGCCAAGGCTGGCGCGTCGAGCGCCGGCAGCCCCGGTCTGCCCAACGGTTTGAGGGCGGTCAAGAGCACGACTTCGTCGGCGAGCCCGCGCGCGATCAATTGCGCGCCGATGCGCGGCCCCCCCTCGCTGAAGATGCGCGTCAGTCCGCGCCGCGCCAGCAGCCGCAGCGCCTCGACGAGTTCGACATGGCCTGACGCATCGGCAGCGACGCGTTGCACTTCGACGCCCCTCGCGGTCAGCGCCGCCTCGCGCTCGATGGGCGCCGCCGATGTCGCGATCGCCAGCGTCGGGAATTCGCCCGACGTCGCGCACAGGCGCGATTGCAGCGGCAGGCGCAGATGCGAATCGAGGATGACCCGCAGCGGTCGCGAATTGGCCCTCGGCAAGCGGACGGTCAGCAGCGGGTCGTCATCCCGCGCGGTGCCGATCCCCACCATGATCGCGTCGTGCAGCGAGCGCATGACCTGCACGCGCAGATTGGCGGCTTCGCCGGTGATCGCCAGACGTGTGTCGTGCTCGTCGCCCGCCGCGAAGCCGTCCGCTGTGCGCGCGAGCTTGAGCGTCACCATCGGCCGCCCCTCGGCGACGCGCAGGATATGGCCGCGATGGTCACGGCGCGCCGCCGCCGCGCCGGCGCCGACGCTCAGTTCGATCCCCGCGGCGCGCAGCAACGTCAGGCCGCGTCCGGCGACGCGCTCGTCTGGGTCCTCGAGCGCGCAGACGACGCGCCCGATGCCTGCCGCGACGATCGCCTCGGCGCACGGCGGCGTCGCCCCGAAATGCGAACACGGCTCCAGCGTCACGTAAAGCGTCGCGCCGCGCGCCGCCTGCCCGGCTTCGGCGATGGCGATCGGCTCGGCGTGTGGGCGCCCGCCGGGAGCGGTGACGCCGCGTCCGACGACGACGCCGTCGCGCACGATCAGCGCGCCGACCGATGGATTGGGAGCCGCAAGCCCCATTCCGCGCCGGCCGAAGCGCAACGCGGCGGCCATCCACCGCTCGTCCTGCGCGGCGCGGTCCCCTTGCAGCGCGCTCATCGCACGGGAGAACGATTGCGCCGCGACTCGGCTTCCCCAGGCGACGGCGGTTCGGGCTCGGCCTCCAGTTCGCCGACGATCGCGTTGAAGTCTCGCGCTTCGCGGAAATTGCGATAGACCGAGGCGAAGCGCACATAGGCGATGTCGTCGAGACCTTTGAGCCCTTCCATCACGAGTTCGCCGATCCGCTCGGTCGAGATGTCGGCGTCGCCTTGGCTTTCCAGTTGCCGCACGATGCCGTTGATCATGCGCTCGACCCGCTCCGAGGAGACGGCGCGCTTGCGCAACGCCACCTCGACGGAACGCACCAACTTGTCGCGATCGAACGGCGCGCGGCGGCCGTTCTTCTTGACCACCATCAGTTCGCGCAACTGCACGCGCTCGAAAGTCGTGAAGCGGCCGCCGCAGTCCGAGCAGATGCGCCGCCGCCGAATCGAGGAGGCATCGTCGGTCGGGCGCGAATCCTTGACCTGCGTATCGAGTCCACCGCAATAGGGGCATCGCATCGGATCGAACCCCTCCTAAAGACCGCCGCGCGCCCGTCAGTAGATCGGGAAACGCCGGGTCAGTTCCGCCACACCGTCGCGCACGCGCGCCTCGAGCGGAGCATTCCCTGATTCGCCGTGCGCCGCCAAGCCATCGAGCGTCTCGACGATCAATTCGCCAACTCTTTTGAATTCGGCGACGCCAAAGCCCCGCGACGTCGCGGCGGGCGAGCCGAGCCGGATTCCCGAAGTCACCGCGGGCTTTTGCGGGTCGAAGGGGATGCCGTTCTTGTTGCAGGTGATGTGCGCGCGCCCCAGCGCAATCTCCGCCGCCTTGCCCGTGAGGCCCTTCGGCGTGAGATCGACCAGCATGAGATGATTGTCGGTGCCGCCGGTCACCAGGGCATAGCCGGCGCTGAGGATCGGCGCCGCCAGCGCCTTGGCGTTGGCGACGACCGCATGGGCGTAATTGCGGAATTCCGGCGTCAGCGCCTCGTGGAAGGAGACCGCCTTGGCGGCGATGACATGCATCAGCGGCCCGCCCTGCAGCCCGGGGAAGATGGCGGAATTGATCTTCTTGGCGAGATCCTCGTCGTTGGTGAGGATCATGCCGCCGCGCGGGCCGCGCAGGGTCTTGTGCGTCGTCGTGGTGACGACATGGGCGTGCGGAAAGGGCGAGGGATGCGCCCCGCCCGCCACCAGACCGGCGAAATGCGCGATGTCGACGACGAAATAAGCGCCGACAGCGTCGCAGATGGCGCGGAAACGCTCGAAATCCCAGTGGCGCGCATAGGCCGACCCGCCGGCGATGATCAGCTTCGGTCGATGCTCGCGCGCCAGCGCCTCGACCTGGTCCATGTCGATGCGATGGGTCTTGCGATCGACGCCGTAGGCGACCGGCTTGAACCAGCGGCCGGACATGTTCACCGGCGAGCCGTGCGTCAGGTGGCCGCCCGCCGCCAGATCGAGCCCCATGAAGACGTCGCCCGGCTGCATCAGCGCCATGAACGCCCCCTGATTGGCCTGGCTGCCGGAATTGGGCTGGACGTTGGCGAAGCGGCAGGAAAACAACTGGCAGGCGCGCTCGATCGCCAGCTTTTCCGCGATGTCGACGAACTGGCAGCCGCCGTAGTAGCGCCGGCCGGGATACCCCTCGGCGTATTTGTTGGTGAGCACCGACCCCTGCGCCTCGAGCACCGCGCGCGAGACGATGTTCTCCGAGGCGATCAGCTCGATCTCGTCGCGCTGGCGGTGGAGTTCGAGATCGACAGCGCGCGCGATTTCCGGGTCCGCGTCGGCCAGCGAAGCGGAAAAGAACGAATTGGAGCGAATCGACTGAGCGGCTGTGGCGTCGTTCATGGGCGCGTTTCCGAAGGGGTTTAGGGGCGAACGACAGGCGCGCGCCCGAGCTTGCCGCCGCATAGCATGGACCGGGGGCGGAGGCCAGAGAAGCAAAGGCGGAGGATTGGGGGAAGGCGGGTGAACGTGGCGCAGGCTCAGCCCGCGTTGAAGGATGACCCTCCATTTGGCAGGAAGGGCTACTCTCACGCATCACCAGCGGCGCGAGGCGATCAAGCGGGTGAAGAAGGGGAGGAGATCAAGCGGGTGAAGAAGGGCAAGAAGCGCTTGGCAAGATCGCGCGATCATATAACGTCAGCGGGTCGATGATTTCGAGGCTTAGCGAACCGCAGCCATGACCAGCACCGTCATAACCAGTCCTATCGATATCGTTCGCTTCGTCAGCATCGAAAACGAGCAATTTCTAACGTCATTGGCGAACAATAACGATGATCTTAAAATCGTTAATCACATCCAAGGCTTATATAACGCGGCGATGTCCAACGTGACGGTTGAAGAAAATGATTATGTCATATTTCAGCTGTTGACCTTTACTCATTACCATTTTCTGTTTTCCGTGTCCTGCAATATGCGTTGTCATCTATCGGAGGCGTTCGCCTCGGCGCGGGCGGGCATTGATGCGGCACTGGTGGCCGCGCAAATCATCCACGACCGCTCGTCCCAAGTGGCCTATGTCAAAAGAGAGAAGCCGTTTGATAAACTGTTACGGCATTTTCGAAATCTCGTGAAAGATAGCAAGCCACTTCCCCATCCGCTCGTGCCAGCACTGATTAAGCTCCACGATTTATTTAGTTCATTCGCCAGTCACGCCGATATATACAGCTTTGTACACCGCGTGAAACGTGTCGAAAAGGATGGCAAGTCGGTTATGGCCGTCCAATATTTCCAGTTTGCGATCAACAAGATCGAGAGAAACATTCACATGACGTCGTTGTTACATACTTTCGTAATGATCGTCGACGTGTTTTCCGACTTCCTCGTAGCTGAGCAAAAAACGGTTCCGGAGTTGTGGCAAAAAATGAACTACGCGAGCTAGGCAGGCGCATTGAGCGGCAGCATGATGAGTTGAGGAAAATGATGCCGTCCGATTACTCCGGTGGTTGGGCGTAGTCATGACCTCGAAACATCGCCTATTACAAATAGCCGCGTTCTTTCCGGCTTTCTTGGCTCCGGTGCCATCCGTTGGTGCCGCGGAAACCCAGATTGTGGGGGCGTTTAGCGGCTGCGACTTTGATAAAACATACGAGCTAGCAAACGGGCGATTGCTTGTGTGCAAGGGATATAGTTATTCTTATATCTATAATCCAACAGTAATTGCAATCGACGGCTCATCGGTTTTAATAGGAGAAGAACGGTACGAGGCCATTGTTACAGACGGTCGTGTGTTCAAAACAAACGTATCCGGCACGTTTGAGGGATGTAACTACGGGGCATACGTTAGTTTCGACAATGGTTTGGTATTGGCTTGCCAGACGTATCATTACCATTATGCATATAGGCCGGAGGTGAGGATTATTGCACTTGGTAGCAACTATACTGTGTATATCGACAACGAAAAATACGATGGTGTTTTATATAGAAAGTGATTGGTGCGCCTTAATCTCTTTTGGAGATTATGGTGACGGTGCCGATTTCTCTGTTTGCTCGCCTCTGCGCCGAGCGCCAGACTTTCGCCGCTGGAGCCGCCCCTCCCCTCGTTGCCCAACGGTCCGCCGCAACTGACTGCGGCAAGATAAGCGACATGAGCGGCGCTCAACGTCCCACCCACGCATGCGATCGGCCTGGATACCGGCCAACAATTTCTTCCCCAATGGTCCCGGCCGGGCTATTCTCTTCTCGTCCGCTGCGGCGCGGTCGGCACGCCGCCAAGTCCGTCCGGAGGCGCGAAAGCGCGTTTGTCAAGCGGTTGCCGCCCTAAGTCGTTGACATTGCTTAGATCCATGCCAAGGAAAGCCTTGACGGCGCTTGACAAAACTTGACGTTGCTTGACAAAACTTGACACTGCTTGACAAAACTTGACGCGGCGCGGCAGCAGGCTTGACGGGGGTGCCCCACCTACCGGTCGGCGGCTCCCTTTTCGACAAGGCCAATGCGCGATCTCGCGACGCCCCGCGCCGCTTCGCTCGCCGCGCAGCCTGGCGGCGGAAAATCGTGTCGCAAGCCATTGAAAGACGGAGCATCACGCCGGAAATCTGCCCCGGTCGCATGCAGGGGTAGAGAGCGCGGCCTAAAACTCCATTCACCCGTCTCACCGCGCGAACGGCGCCCATCGCGGGCGCGGCGCGCGTAGGAACGCCGCCGCAGCTCCCCGCAGCCCGGCGACGTCGAAGATCAGCATCGCCCCGCCAAAAATCGCGCCGCCGATCGCCAGCGCCAGCGCCGCGACCGCGATCGGCGAAGCCATTCCGTTGAGCGGGCGGATGGCGAGGGTCATCGCCAGCGTCGCCGCGGCGATGACGGCGAGATCGCGCCAGCGCGGGCGCGAGGCGGCGTCACGCAGGCCGGGGATCGCGGCGGCGAGGAAGCCGACGCCGAGGCTGGCGGCGTAGGCGAGCGCCAGCCCATCGACGTCGTGGGTAAAGAAGTCGAAGCGCAGCATCGCCATATCGGCGATCAGCGCAGCTACTGCTGCGACGGTCAGCGGCCAGGTGCGCTGGGCGAGCTGGAACACCGGATTGAGCGTCGAGTAGAGCGCGCAATAGACGAAGAAGCCCGGCGCCAATTCGAGGCTGAGGCGAGCGAAATCGCCGCGATAGGCGGCGGGCACGATCAGCGCCTCGAAGGTCGGCGCCATCGCCATGTAGCCGGCGGTCAGCGGCGCGAGGATGGCGAAGACGATGACGCTGTTGACCCCGATCTGCCGCTGCGCGGCCTCGCGGCCCTCCTCGCGATCGCGCTTGAGGGCGAACTGAAACAGCAAGATCTCCGGCAGCACGTTGACGACGAGGAAGAGGCGCAGGCCGAGATCGGTCGCCAGCGACAGTTTGCCGGTCGCCGCCGCGCCGAACAGTCCGAGCGCCGCCTGACGATTGATGAGGCCGATAAGCTGGTAGATCACGGTCGAGGCGACGATCGGCTTGGCGTAGACGACGAACTGTCCGAGGCGCTCCCGGCTCGCCTGCGACAGCGTGGCGCCCGGCGTGCGCATCGCCGCGCCGAGGATGATGACCGGCGTCAGACTGGTCACCGCCATCGCCGCGATCACCGAGCCAGCGTCGCGGGTCCAATACGCGACGCCGACGACGATCGTGAAGATGAGCGTCTGGCGCAGAATGTAGAGCGCCGCGAAGGCGCCGGCCTGGTCGCGCGCGCGCAGTTGCGCGCCGGCGTAATCGCAGCGTGCGTTGCCGATCGCGACAAAGGGCGTCAGAGCGAGCAGGACCGGGCCGAAGCCGAAGCGAAAGCCTGAGAGAATGACGAACGCGACGACCAGCGCCGCGAACGCCATCATGGCGAGGAAGGCCGCATCGAGGCTCGCGGCGATCCGCGCCCGGCCTTCGACGTCGCCGGAGAAGCGCTGCGACGACAGGCGGAGCCAGTCGAACAACGCGGTCGCCAACGTCATCGCGGCGAGCGCGACGGTGGCGTAGCGCCCGAATTCCGCGGGACCCAACAATGCGCTGAGCGTCAGGCCGATGGCGAAATTCGCCGCGGAGTTGAGAAAAAAGACGACGGCGAATACCATTCGGACGCGGGCTCGACTTCGCGGAATCGCGGCGAATTCTAGAGCGAGCGGGGTTAAGACCGGCTTACGGCCCCTTGGCCTTCGCGGTGAAGATCACGACGTCGTCCTTGCCGACCCGGTCGAGAACCGCGCGCGCTTCCTCATCGAGCAGGTCGCGATCGACCAATTCGGAACGCATCGAATCGACCCGCCGCCGCCAACGACCGCGCTCGTCCTGCAATTGCTTGAGTTCGGCCTGCAATTGGACGGCTTCCGCGTCGTCCTTGGCCTTGGCTCGCAGGCCGCGTTCGCCCTTCGAGGCGTCCCAAACGAGATAGCCGCTCGCCGCCCCGAGGACGAGGTAGAACAGAATCGGAAACAGAATGGCGCGCGCGCGCGTCTTCACCACCATGGGCGGAAGATGCCCGCGCCGTCGTTAATTTTCCGTGTCCGCGAAGCCGCGGAACGCGCCGGCTGCAGCGCGTTCCGCCTTCTCGGCCTCAGACCGCCTTGATCGCCGCGCGGCCCGCGTAGCGGCCCTGGTCGCCGAGCTCTTCCTCGATGCGGATGAGCTGATTGTATTTGGCGAGCCGATCCGAGCGGGCGAGCGAGCCGGTCTTGATCTGACCGCAGTTGGTCGCGACCGCGAGGTCGGCGATGGTCGAATCCTCGGTTTCGCCCGAGCGGTGCGACATGACCGCGGTGTAACCCGCGCGATGCGCCATATCGACGGCGGCGAGCGTCTCGGTCAGCGTGCCGATCTGGTTGACCTTCACCAGGATCGAGTTGGCGACGCCCTCCTTGATGCCGCGGGCGAGACGGGTCACGTTCGTCACGAACACGTCGTCGCCGACGAGTTGGCGCCTCGCCCCGATCATTTCGGTCAGCAGCGCCCAGCCGCGCCAGTCGTCTTCCGACATCCCGTCCTCGATCGAGAGGATGGGATAGGCGTCGGCCAGCTTGGCGAGATATTGCGCCTGCTCTTCGATCGACCGCGTCTTGCCCTCGCCGGAATAGACATAGGCGCCGTCCTTGAAGAATTCCGTCGCCGCGCAATCGACGCCGAGCGCGATGTCCTGACCGGGCTTGAAGCCGGCCGCCTCGATCGCCTTGACGCAGAAGTCGAGCGCCGCCTCGGCCGACGGAAGGTTGGGCGCGAAGCCGCCTTCGTCGCCGACATTGGTGTTGTGGCCCTGTTTCTTCAGCGCGCTCTTCAACGTGTGGAAGACTTCGGAGCCCCAGCGCACCGCTTCGCGCAACGAGGGCGCGCCGACCGGAAGGATCATGAATTCCTGGAAGTCGATCGGATTGTCGGCGTGCACGCCGCCGTTGATGATGTTCATCATGGGAACGGGGAGGACCCGCGCCGTGGCGCCCCCGACATAGCGATGCAGCGGCAGGCCGGAAGCCTCGGCGCCGGCCTTGGCGACCGCGAGGGAGACGCCGAGGATCGCGTTGGCGCCGAGCTTCGATTTGTTCGGCGTTCCGTCGAGCGCGATCATCGTCTCGTCGATCTTGAGCTGCTCTTCCGCCTCGAAGCCGGAAATCGCGTCGAAGATGTCGCGATTGACCGCTTCGACAGCCTTCAGGACGCCCTTGCCGCCGAACCGCTTCTTGTCGCCGT
Organism: uncultured Alphaproteobacteria bacterium; assembly: GCA_963813195.1. Taxonomy (GTDB): domain Bacteria; phylum Pseudomonadota; class Alphaproteobacteria; order Rhizobiales; family Beijerinckiaceae; genus Roseiarcus. The sequence continues at coordinate 306,739 of CAWEYC010000034.1, forward strand.
CGCGCAGTTCAACCGCTTCGTGGGCGCCCGTCGAAGCTCCAGATGGCACCCCGGCTCGGCCCATCGATCCGTCCTCCAGCACGACGTCGACTTCGACCGTCGGATTGCCGCGGCTGTCGAGGATTTCGCGGGCTATGATGTCTACGATGGCCGTCATGTCAGTTCCTCTCGCTCCCATGCGGAACGCTGCCGGCCCAAGCCGGAGCGCGCACATTATCAGTCGCGCAAGGAGGGAAGCCTTGCTGGACCGGATTTGTCGGCGGTCGCGATGCTTGCTCGAGCCGCGTGGCGTCTTTACGCCAATGTCGTAACGGGCGGAAGTCAGCGCGCGTCATCGCGGCGATGACCCCCCGCATTTGTCGCCGAAGACACTCAAATGCGAGGGGCGGGCCTAGGCAGAAAAATATTGCATGGCAGCCCTGCTCGCGCAGGTGACTTTGCCGGAGAATTAGCATATCAATTTTCTCCTCGCGAAAAGGAGGCCGCCGCCTGCAGTGCAGGTGACGGGCATGCCGAGTTTGTGGGAGGACGGGGCGTTTGGCCGGTTGATCGCGCGGCTCGCGTGATTTGCGATGCAAAAGACGCGGAGGACCGGGCTCGCAATACAGGGACCGGGTAAAAGAAAGCAAGGCATGGGCATCTCCCACGCCTTGCTTTTTTTATCCGCCGATTTTATTCGCCCGCTTTCTCGCCTTCCGCCCAATTCCTCTTGACCTCGGCGATGTATTCGCCAAGCGCGCGGTCCGCGATGGCTTGGCGCGCGCCGGCCATCAAGTCCTGATAGTAGGCGAGATTGATCGCCGTGAGGCCCATCATCGCGAGAATCTCGCCAGACTTGACGAGGTGGCGCCAATAGGCTCGCGAATAATCGCGCGCCGCCGACGCCGACGACAGCGGATCGATCGGCCTCGGGTCGTCGGCGAAGCGCGCGTTGCGCAGATTGAGGCGGCCGCGCCGGGTGAAGACCAGTCCGTGCCGTCCGGCCCTCGTCGGCATGACGCAATCGAACATGTCGACGCCGCGCGACAGGCTCTCGAGCAAGTCGTCGGGCGTGCCGACGCCCATGAGATAGCGTGGCCGATCGGCGGGCAGATGAGGCGCCACCGTTTCGATCATTTCGAGCATGACCGCCTGCGGTTCGCCAACCGCGAGGCCGCCGATCGCGTAGCCGTCAAAACCGATATCGACGAGGGCGCGGGCGCTGGCGACGCGCAGCTCGCTCTGTTCGCCGCCCTGCACGATGCCGAACACCGCTTTGCCCGGCTCGGCGACGAAAGCCGCCTTCGAGCGCGCGGCCCAACGCAGCGACAGGCGCATGGCGCGCTCCGCCTCTTCGCGCGAGCACGGCAGGCGCACGCATTCGTCGAACTGCATCTGAATGTCGGAGCCGAGCAGATTCTGGATCTCCATCGCGCGTTCCGGCGTCAGCTCGTGGCGCGACCCGTCGATGTGCGATTGAAAGACGACGCCGCGCTCGTCGAGCTTGCGCAGCTTCGACAGGCTCATCACCTGGAAGCCGCCGGAATCGGTGAGGATCGGGTGCGGCCAATTCATGAATTCGTGCAGGCCGCCGAGCGTCGCGATCCGTTCGGCGCCGGGCGCCAGCATCAGATGATAGGTGTTGGAGAGCACGATGTCGGCGCCGAGCGCGCGCACCTCTCCGGGATACATCGCCTTGACCGTGGCGGCGGTGCCGACCGGCATGAAGGCCGGCGTGCGAATGACGCCGCGCGGCGTCGAGATCGCGCCCGTGCGGGCGGCGCCGTCGACGGCGGAGACGGAAAAGGTGAACTGGTCGGTCATTTCGCCTTGCGCATTATCCGCAGGCGCCTATGCCCGCTTTGGCGATCGAGCCCTAAGCACGCCCGCGAGGAGGACGCAAATCCGTCGGCGCGGATGCGGCGCCCGATCAAGGCGAGTCGCCTCGGCCCGGCTCCGCGCCCAGCAACAGACAGGCGTCGCCGTAGGAATAGAAGCGGTAGCCGGCCTCAATCGCGTGGGCGTAAGCCCGGCGCATGACTTCGAGGCCGCCGAACGCGCCGATCATCATGAACAGCGTCGAGCGCGGCAAATGGAAATTCGTCAGCAGCGCGTCGACGGCGCGGAAGCGATAACCCGGCGTGATGAAGATCGCGGTTTCGCCCTGGAAAGGATGGATCGCGCCGCTCTCGTCCGCCGCGCTCTCGAGCAGGCGGGCCGATGTCGTGCCGACCGCGACGATCCGCCCGCCGCGGGCGCGCGCGGCATTGAGCGCTTCGGCGGTCGCGGCGTCGAGGCGCCCCCATTCAGCGTGCATCGAATGATCGCGCGTGTCGTCCGCCTTGACCGGCAGAAACGTGCCGGCGCCGACATGGAGGGTGACGCGATGAAGGCTCGCGCCGGCCGCCTCGATGCGCGCCAGCAGCGACGGGGTGAAGTGCAGCCCGGCCGTCGGCGCGGCGACCGCGCCGTCCTCGCGGGCGAAGACGGTCTGATAGTCGGCGCGGTCGGCGGGGCCGATGGCGCGCCGCGAAGCGATGTAGGGCGGCAGCGGCGGCGCCCCGATCCGCTCGATCGCCTCGTCGAGCGCCGCGCCGTGAAAGGCAAACGCGAGCGTCACCTCGCCGGCCTCGCCCTTATCCTCCACCTCGGCGTCGAGCGCGCCGAGCAGGCAGACCGCGCTCTGGCTGCGTTCGCCAAAGCGAATGCGCTCGCCCACCCGCAGCTTCTTGGCCGGGCGCACGAGCGCGCGCCAGCGGCTCCCATCGAGCCGCTTGATCAGGGTCGCCTCGATCCCAGCCACGTTCTCCCCGCGCACGCGAACGCCGTCGAGACGCGCCGCGATCACCCTGGTGTCGTTGACGACCAGCGCGTCGCCTGGGCGAAGAAAATCGGGAAAGTCGCCGACCAGGCGATCCTCGAGCGCGCCGTCGGGCGCGACGACGAGCAGGCGCGCCGCTTCGCGCGGGCTCGCGGGCGCGAGCGCGATGCGCTCGGGCGGCAGAACGAAATCGAAGAGATCGACGCGCATCGGGGCCCCGGACAAGGGCCAGGTTCGCCCTTACCCTAGCCCTCCCCCGCGGAGCGGGAGAGGGCAAATTGCGTCAGCTCAAGCTCGCCTTGACGATCTTGTCGGGATCGCGCACGGGCTCGCCGCGCTTGATCTTGTCGACGTTCTCCATACCGGAGACGACCTTGCCCCAGACCGTATATTGGCGATCGAGAAAGCGCGCGTCGTCGAAGCAGATGAAGAACTGCGAATTGGCCGAATTGGGGCTCTGCGCGCGCGCCATCGAGACCGTGCCGCGCACATGCGGCTCGGCGTTGAACTCGGCCTTGAGGTCGGGATATTGCGAGCCGCCCGTCCCGGTCCCGCGCGGGCAACCGGTCTGCGCCATGAAACCTTCGATGACGCGGTGAAAGACGAGGCCGTCGTAGAAGCCTTCATTCACGAGCCGTTTGATGTGCTCGACGTGGCCGGGCGCCGCCTCCGGGTTCATCTCGATGACGACTGGGCCTTTCGTGGTGTCCAAGGTCAGCGTGTTGCCGTCGCTGCTCATTTCATGCACTCCTGATCGGGTGGAACGATCGTCCGGGCGGATTATTTCGCCTCGCTCTCCAGACGCAGCGTGACGATCTTGTCGGGATGGTCGACCGCGCCGTTGTTTTCCTGCGTTCCCGCCTTGATCTTGTCGACGACGTCCATGCCCGAGACCACCTCGCCGAAGACGGTGTATTGCCCGTTGAGAAAGGACGCGTCGCCCAAGCAGATGAAGAACTGCGAATTGGCCGAATTTGGGTCGCTCGCCCGGGCCATGCCCACCGTGCCCCGCTTGAAGGGCTCGGAAGAAAACTCAGCCTTCAGGTCGGGCAGATCGGAACCGCCCGAGCCCGTGCCGGTCGGATCGCCGGTCTGGGCCATGAAGCCGGGGATAACCCTGTGAAAGACGATGCCGTCGTAGAACTTACGCTTCACCAGCGTCTTGATCTGGGCGACGTGATGGGGGGCGAGATCGGGCCGCAGCCGGATCACCACCTTGCCGTACTTGGTCGTGAGGACCAGCGTATTCTCGGGATCGTCCTTGGCCAGAGCGGCGCCGGCGGCGACGATGAGCGGAAGAGCCAGAAGAGCGCGGCGGCTGAAATACGGCATACGGGCCTCGTGAAATCGGCGGGGATCGCCGGGGCGCGGCTTGATAGCACGCGCGCGGGGCAAAGCAAGCGCAGCAGCGGCGCCCGGCCCGCGCCGGTCGAGCCGCGCAGCGAGCGAGGGGATAGCCTGCAGCGAGGTCTTGACGGCGGCGGCGCGCCCGCGCAATCAGGCCCGCTACGGCTTCGAGTCGAAAGGACAATCGGACCGATGAGCCGTATCAAACGCGGCCGACACTATATCGAATACGCCGCGTTTCGCCTGGCCGCGGCGCTGATCCGTGCGCTGCCGATCGAGACGGCGTCGCGTTGGTCCGGTCTCGGCTGGCGCATCGTCGCGCCTCGTTTGCGACGCCATCAGAGGGCGCTCGACAACCTCGCGCTCGCCCTGCCCGAGACGAGCGCCGCCGAGCGCGAGCGGATCGCCATGGGCATGTGGGATAATCTCGGCCGCACGTTCGCGGAGTTCTTCCACTTGCGCGAAATCGATGCGCAGGGGCGCATCTCACTGGAGTCGGCGGAACGCTTTCGTGCGTTCGTCAGTGGCGGCCCCTTTGTGGTTTGCGTGCCTCACATGGGCAATTGGGAGCTGATGGCGCTGGTCGGCGTGCGTCACGGCGCGAAGCTGGCGGGCGTCTATCAAAGGCTGACCAACCCGTTGGTCGATCGCTGCATCTACGAATTGCGGGCGCCGATGTATCCGGGCGGCCTGATGGACAAATCGCCGGCGACGGCGCGCGCCTTTCTCCGAATTGCGCGCGAGGGCGGCTATCCGGCTTTTGTCGCCGATCAACGCGAGAGCCGCGGGATCGCAACTCCGCTGTTCGGCAGACCCGCCATGTCGAACCCGTTTCCGGCGCTGATCGCGCGCACGGCCGGACTGCCGCTCTATGCGGCACGCGTCGTGCGCCTTCCCGACGCGCATTTTTCCCTTCGCGTCGAGAGAATCGAAGTTCCCAAAACCGCCGACCGCGATGCCGACGTGAGAGCGGCGACCGCGGCGCTGCAGGCGCAATTCGAGGAATTCATCCGCGAGGCGCCGGAACAATGGATGTGGGCGCATCAACGCTGGGGTTGAGGCGCCGGCTTTCCGTTGGCGCGCGAACCGTGCGAAAGTGGCCGAGCCGAGAGCCGTAGGAGCCACCCCCTGATCATCGCCACCTGGAACGTCAATTCGGTCCGCCAGCGCCTGCCCCACCTCCTCGACTATCTCAAGGAGAAGAGCCCGGACGCCTTGTGCCTGCAGGAGATCAAGTGTCTCGACGAGGCGTTTCCGCGCGCCGAGATCGAGGACCTCGGCTACAATGTCGCGACGCACGGGCAGAAGACCTTCAACGGCGTCGCCATTCTCGCCAAGCGCCCGATCGAGGTCGCGCGCGGCCTGCCCGGCGATCCCAACGACGAGCAATCGCGCTATATCGAGGCGGTGATTCCGACGGCGCGCGGCGCCGTGCGCGTGGCGAGCATCTATTTGCCCAACGGCAACCCGGCGCCAGGCGACAAATACACGTACAAGCTAGCCTTCATGGACCGGCTGATCCGGCACGCGCGGCAATTGCTGACCTTCGAGGAGCCGCTCGCGCTGGTCGGCGATTTCAACGTCATTCCCGAGCCGCGCGACGCCGCCCATCCCGAGCATTGGGTCGGTGACGCGTTGTTCCTGCCCCCGACCCGCGACAAGTTTCGCGAGCTCATCGCGCTTGGCTTCACCGACGCGCTACGCGCGACGACCGACGACGCCGGCCTCTATACGTTTTGGGATTATCAGGCGGGCGCGTGGCAGAAGAACAACGGCATCCGCATCGACCACCTCCTGCTTTCGCCTCATGCGGTCGATCGGCTGGGTTCGGTCGACATCGACAAGGACATGCGCGGCCGCGAGCGGGCGTCGGATCACGTTCCCATCCGCGTCGAACTCAAGGATGTCTGACGCTCTCAGCAGCGCCGCATGATCGCCCTGACGACAGCGCACGGGCCGACATGCAGCGGCCCCTCCTCGAGTTCGACGTCCGCCTCGGCGAGTTCGAGCGCCTCGAGCGCGGCGAAGTCCGCTCGCAGATCCTCGGCGCGATAGAGCAGGCTCGCATCGCGCGGGCCGCCAAGCGCGCCGGCCGCCTGACGCGCGATCTGTTCCGGCGGGAACGCCTCGAGGACAAGAAGGCCGCCCGGCTTGAGGGCGCCGCAAACCTTGGCGTGCAGCGCCCGCCGCTCGTCAGCGACGAGGTGAACGAAGATCAGCGCGACGAGGTCATAGGCTTCACGCGGCCAATTCCAGGCGAGCGCGTCGGCTTGAACCGCATTGAGCGCGACGCCGCGCGCCTCGGCGAGCCGGAGCGCCTTGGCGACGCCATGGGCGGATAAATCGAGCGTGTCGACGATCAGCCCCTGCTCGGCCAGCCAGACGCCGTTGCGCCCTTCCCCGTCGCCGGGAACGAGCGCGTGCATGCCGGCCGTCAACCGCGAGCGCTGGGCCCGGAGAAATGTGTTGGCGGCCGCGCCATAGGCGAAGCTTTCGCCGGAATAGCGCCGCTCCCACATCGCCGCCCGGTCCACCCTCGCCTCGCTCATCGCTTTGCCCCGCGAAGAAGGTCGGCGCCCCATCACGGCGCCGTCAAAGATTTCGCCACGCCCCGGCAAGCTTCCGACCATCAAGAAATGTCAGGCGATGTCAAGATTTTCCAAAGGCTCTCGTGCAGGGGATCGTGGACGACCGCCGACCCGAACGTCGTATCGCACTCAGTAGGCGACGGAGACGACGATCGTGTCAGTGTAGGTTGCAAGCGCAGGAGTTGATTGAACCGGGACGAGGCCGTAAACTGAATACATCTGGCAGATCGACGTGCCGGTCCCGCTGACGACGTTCGAGCCTGTCGTGCTCCCCCAGGGCGTCGCATGAGCGGCGTCCTGATAGAGCCCGTAGGTGATCGATCCCGCGCCGAACGCCATCTTGCGTTGCGTCGGATCGACGGCGCCCGACAGTCCGCCATTGAGCGCGATGGAGTAGCCGACGCCGTTGCTGCACTGAATGACGATATTGCTTTGGCCGGCGACCGTCGAGGCGAGGTTGCCGACCGTTCCGAAATCGAGATTGCCGGCGTCGACGTTGCACGACTTGAGCACCGTGGCGGAAACCTGAAACGAAAAACCGCCGCTTCCGACGATGAGACCGGACGCGCAAGTCGCGGTGCTGTAGGTCACGGTCGCGTTGACGGTTTGGAGGTAGTTCCCAGGCGGCGCCGATTGCTGATTGGCGAGCAACGTCGCCGCGACATTGACATTCGCGCTGGCGGTGAAGCCGAGAATGCTGCCGGTGACGGGAACCGCGATGGCGGTCGTATTCGACCAGGACGTCGTCGCCGGCGGCGGTCCGAGCAGCCCATATTGCAGCGTCGACGAGGATGGACCCTGCATCATCCACGGCGTCGGGAAGGTCACGCAGACAAAGACCGTCGTTGGAAAAATGGAAAGGCCGGAGCAATTGATGCTCAGCGTCGCATTGGTGGAAAAGGCGGCGCCGGGAAGAACGTCGATGCTCCCGAACGCGACGTTGGTCATCCCGAACGTACAGTCCAACACCCCCCCCGCGCGCGCCGGCGTCCGCGCGGCGTCGAGCGCCGCGCCCGCAACGAGCGCGAACAGCACGACTAGCACCCGCGGGAGGCGGCCCGACGTCATCGGCATGTGACCGGCCCGATGACGACGCGCTTGCCGGCCACGGCCGCATAGGAGAACGAGGCGTGGCACTCTGCGTCCCCGTTTTCCGCAACGACCGTATTCGAATCCGAGAGATTCTTGACATAGGCTTGGCCGTCGTAACCGACGACGAACGTCTCGTCGGAGCCGGCAAGGGCGCCCTTCGCGCCCGGCGGGAGAAATTTTCCGTCAATCCCGACGAGAATGACGACGGCGCCCCGCACGTTCTTCTTGACGCCGAACTCGACGTCGACGCCGGCATGGTGCGCCGGCACAACGGTCTTCTGGGTGGAATCGGCCTCGGCGTCGCTTGGCAGGGCGATTGGATCAATGCCGATCTTGTTCGTCTGATAGGATCGAAGGTCGGGAACCAGGAGCTTGCCCCACGGGTTCGTGACGCCGATCGGCCGGTTGTCCTGCAAGACGGTGACGCCCGCGATACCGGCGTCGACGACGGCGAAACTGTCCTGGATGCGGTTGCCCGCGACGACGCCATCGCCGAGAGCGGCGACCGACCCGTCGATCTCCGCCGTTCCGCCAGCGACGCCGTTCTGCTGCTGGAGGCCGACGTCGACGACGCCGTAGCCCGACCGGTAGGACGCGTCGACCTGGCGGTAGGGCGTCGCGCCCTCGGCGTCGTGAACGCGCCAGCCGTAGCTGCCGTCCTGGTTCTGAAGCGTCTTTTGCGCGTCGAGGCTGACGGAGTTTCCGGCGCCGCCCCGGCCGACGCGCCGAGCGTCGCGGACACGTCGGCGCCGAGCGGTATCGACAGGCCGGCGAAAAGCCCAATGCTCCGCTGCTGCGCGAAATCGACGAAGACGGTCGTGAAAAGCGAGGCGCTCCAAGGGAGTTGCTCGGTGAGCGAGACCGCCAGGACGCGCGAGGACGTCTCGTCCGCGTCGACGAGGTTGATGAAGCTGAGGCTCAGCGCTGTCTTGTCGAAGGGCAACGGCGCGCTGAGAGAGATTTGATCCAGCGCCTTTGGCGGCCGGGCGTCCCAGATCGAGACCTCCGAGGCCGGCAGGTAACCCAACGCCCCGGGGGCGCTCCCCGCGCCGTTTTGCGCCTGGGCGGCGGTGACGGCGGCAAGGTCGCTGTATGGGCCGAAAGTGCGCTGCGTGCTGATATTGAGCGCGAATCCTCGCCATTGCGCGTCGTAGGCGGCATAGGCCTGAAATCCCGTATTTCCGCTGAAGCGGCTGGCGGCGCTCGCCGCCGAGAGGATTCCCAGGGAACCAAGTCCGGCGACGGCGCCCGCCCCCGCGTTCATCAGGCCCGCCCCGCCTTCGGCGTGGCCTTCCAGGGTCACGGCATCGAACAGGCCGCCGCGCAGCGTCGCCGATCCGATCGGACGGGAGTCGTAGTCGTCGGACGACGAGGCGTAGAAGCGCCGGGCGAACCCCGCGTCGAGCGAAAAATCCGTCAGGCCGCGAGCGAGAAGATTCGGGGTGCTGTAGAACGGCACGCTCGATTGCACCTGCTGGCCAGAAGCGTCGGTGACGACGACGCGCGCGGCTCCTGAGCCCGAAAGCACCGGCAGGTTGACAATTTGATACGGCCCGCTTCCGACGTCCTGCGAAAACGCTTTGACGTTGTTGAGAAAGACGTCGACCGTCGAGGGCACGGCGGCGGTTCCCGTGACGATCGGCGTCGGCTGCGTGACAAGATCCGAGCGCAGCGCGAAATCGCGCTGCAGCTGGAAGCCGCCGTAGCGTATCGGCCGCGTCCAGGGCAGGCCTCCGGCAATCGTGTCGCCGGCGCGCCCGGTCAACAGCGCATCGGAGTCGGAATAGGTGTAGTCCGAGTTCGAGCCGAAGGTAATCATGATCGCTCGCCCAAGTCGGCCCGACGATGCCGGTCTGGCTCAGCGTGCCGAGGGGACCGAAGGCTCGTGCGTCGAGCGTGACGTTGGCGCCCGAGAACTTCGCCAGGACTGGAAGCGCGCTGGTCGACGCGGCGTAGAACGAATAGTTGACGATCGCGCCCCAGTCGGCGCTGGGGGGAGGCCCCGCGGCCTTGGTCCCTCGCGCGTCGTACACCCGCGGCAGGCGCTGCGCATCCGAGAGGATGAAGTCGATTTGCTGCTTCGCCTCGTCATAGCGGAATTTGACGCCGGGAAGATCGTCGACCCAAACGATCTCCTTGAGGGGTCCGCGTCCAGGCGTCTTGACCCCGACATCCTGCAAATCGCCGCGCGTCGCCGACAGACGCCCCGGCGGGGTCCAGACGAATGGTGCGAAATAGTGCGTCGAGGCGCCGTTTATCAGCACTTCGAGCCGCAATTGACGCGGCGCGGACAGAACGGCCGGGTCGCTTGCGATCGGGGCCAGTTGCGCAGCGGCGGGAGTCAATTGAAAGCTCAGCGCGAGAATAGCGGGGACAAAGCCACTAGCGCGACAAGGACGCACGGATCGGCCCATGATCGCTGAGCGCCGTGACGACGACGCCGCTCAACGGACCGCCCCGGCTGGGGATCGCCCATTCGCGGCTCGAATGACCGAGCACGTAACCGGCAAGCCCCTTGCCGGTCAGCACGACCCGTCCAGCCGCGGTCGCGACCTTCAGGTCGGCGATTTCAATCCGCCGGTCGCCGCTGTTGACGGCCGTCACGACCACCGCGCCGCCGCGACGGACAATCGACCAGGCCAGTTTCGGCTGCGTGGCGTCCGGCGATAGGAAGAAGGTCGGCACGAGGTAGCGCAGCACGATCGCAATGGCGCCGTTGCGCTGGCGATTGGGGTTGGGAAGCTCGTCGATGACGGCGCGATACGCCTCCTCTCCGGCGAGAGCGCCCGGCGCCGTGCGCTGAAGGCGGACGAGGTAATCAGCGCCGGCGTTGATCGTCACGATCGGCGGGCTGGCGATGACGTCTTCGGTGGGTTCGAGCCTGTCTCCACCGTCGACCTGGGTCCAGCGGAACACTCGGATTTGCGCATTGAGCGGCCGGGCCTCGCGATTGCGCAGCGTAATCACGGCGATGGCAGCCGGTTGAGGGACGTCGATGGAAATCGGCACGACCGTCAGCGACGCCGCTTGCGCCGCCAAGGATCCCGCCGCGACGCTCGCAGCCAAAAGGAGCGATAAGATAGTGGTTCGCCGCATGGCGTTCTCCCCGCCGTCTCACATTGGATAGCTCGACCGCGCTAATAGGTGACGGACAGCGTCATGGTGTCCGCGTATGTGTCGGGAGTTGCGGCCGCGGTATAATTGACGACCTGCGCCTGGACGGTCTCGCTTTGCGGAACGCCGGTCCCGGTGCCGGAGATGACGCTGGACGATGCGCTCAACGGGCTCGTGTTCGCGGCGCCGACGGACGCGTCGGTAAGTTGATACTGAACAACGTCGGTGTTCGACCCCGACCCCTTCATCTGATGCGTCGCGCTGCCGACGGTCAGATCGTTGCCGCTCGAGAACCCGATCGTGTAGGCCACGCCCGACGAACACAGAACACTGAAATTCGTCGTTCCCGTCGCGCCTGACGAAATCAGGCCGGCGGAGCCAAAAGTGCCGAGATTGATATTCGTCGGCGCCGTGGAGACGTCGCATTCTTTGACGAGCGTGATCGAGACATTGAAACTGGCGGTCGCGGGATTGGGCGGCTGCGCCAACGCCGGACTGCAAAAGTCCGCGACTCCCATGATTCCCAGGATGAGAACAGCAAGTGGTCCTAGCTCTATTCGACGCATGTCGCTCCCCAGTGCGAGTTGGCGATCAAACCTCCGGAGCATGATGCGAGCTGTTACAGTCCTCGCGAATCACCGCAACCGAGATGACCATACACAACTATAGATTGCATATCGTTAACGAAGCACTATTGGCGCGCTCGCGAACCGTGATAGCCGTAGGCGCAGCGTCTCGATCGCGCTAAGCGAAACGGCTCTCCCCCTCTTGCCGAACGCAACACGAACAGATAGGCATTGTTCGTGATTTGTTTACGCCTGACCGTGATTCTTGCCGCCACGCGGCGCGTTCATTTCGATTCGCGGCGCGAGCCGCTGGGGAGCCTGTCATGTTGACCAAAAAGCAAAGCGAACTGCTGCGCTTCATTCATGAGCGTCTCCAGGCCGAGGGCGTTCCGCCATCCTTCGACGAAATGAAGGAGGCGCTCGATCTGCGCTCGAAATCGGGCATTCATCGCCTGATCATGGCGCTCGAGGAGCGCGGTTTCATTCGCCGCCTCGCCAATCGCGCGCGCGCGATCGAAGTGCTGCGCCTGCCCGAATCGGCGACGGTCGGGGCGCCGCGCGCTCAAAAATTCTCGCCGAGCGTCATTCCCGGCAATCTCGGGCGGGTGCGCCCGCGCACCGGGGGCGAGGCCGAAGCGCGCTCGGCGATGATCCCGGTGATGGGCCGGATCGCCGCGGGCACGCCAATCGCCGCGATCCAAACGCGCATCGAGACCATCGCCATGCCGCCGGACTTTCTCGGCGGCGGCGAGCATTTCGCGCTCGAAGTGCGCGGCAACTCGATGATCGAGGCGGGGATCTTCGAGGACGACACGGTGATCATCCGCAAGCAGGACACGGCGGAGACCGGCGACATCGTGGTGGCGCTGATCGACGACGAGGAGGCAACGCTGAAGCGGCTGCGCCGTCGCGGCGCCTCGGTCGCGCTCGAGGCGGCCAATCCGGCGTACGAAACTCGGATTTTCGGGCCCGATCGCGTGCGCATCCAGGGCAAGCTCGTGAGCCTGCTGCGTCGCTACTGAGCCGCCGAATATGGAGGCCGGCCGGAAGCAGCATTGAGGAGGCCACTCCTAGCTGCTTCCGAGCCGGCCGACCCCACGGACCCGGGAGATGCGGCGGACCCGAGCACCCCGCGGGGTATGTCGCTGGCCAAACTATGGCCTGCGAAGATGACGGTACGCAGACGCAATCGACGATTGCAACGGTTGAGCGCGGCCGCGGCTTGGAAACCGAAAATTTACCTAAATTTTGATGGTTAAGGGTAGCGAGGCAGTGACCCTCTGGGCGTCACGCCCGCTTTGTGTGGGGCAACCTCACCCTCCTCCAGCGCAAATCTCGCGTTTGAAACGCCATTCCTGTCATTCCCGCGCAATTTGGGAATGACAGAGACGGGAAATTCCTCGCCCTGGTGGACCGGCCGAAAACCTGGCCGCTCTAGCTCCCGGCCTTCGTCAATTCCTCCACCAGCCGCGCGACCTCATCCCGCGCCTCGAGATGGGGCATGTGGCCGATGCCGGAGAAGCGATGGATGGCGATCCGGCCGCTCAGCCCCTCGCATTGGCGCGGCGGAATGATCTGATCCTCGGCGCCGACGATGATCTTCGTCGGCATCGCGAGATCAGCGAGCCGATCGCGGATGCTGAACGATTGAACGCCGTCTGGGAACAGGCTTTCGGCGAGGCGCGCCTGCGCGTCGACGAGCGCGCCGCCTTCGCGCTGGCGCAAGGTCGTCTTGACCAGGGCCGAACCGAGCGAAGCGGGGTCGTGAGCGAGAAGGCGCATCCATGGCGTGAGGCTTGGCTCGGAGCGGGCGCGCAGGAAGCCCGCGAGGAACGCCCAGTTGATCTCCGGCCCGAGGCCCGCGGGCGCGATCAGCATCAGCGACAGCGCGCGAAATCTCGGCTCGGCGGCGAGGGCGGCGGCGACGGCGCCGCCGAGCGAATGGCCGACGAGATGCGCGGCGCCGATGCCTTCGCCGGCCAGCGCGCCCCGCACCGCCTCGCACAGCGCGGCGAACGATGCCTCGCCCGCCAGCGGCGAGCCGCCATGACCGGGGAGATCGAGCGCCAGCGCCGGGAGTGAGTCCGGCAAATGATGAAGAAGCGGACGCCAGCCGTTGAGATCGGCGCCGAAGCCGTGGACGAACACCAGCGGCGCGCCCTCGCCACCGCGCAGCCATAGGCGGTTGAGCCGCGCGCCCTCCGCGACCCGGGCCGCGGGTCGCGCCTGTTCCTCGTGGAACTCGACGTCGCGCGCCTGCACGCGGCCGTTCGGACCGGATCCGGCGAAATCGGCGATGGCGAGGCCGCGCTCGCGCGCGAGGCGGCGCGCCGACGGCGTCGCTCGCCCTCGCGCGCTCGTGGATGCCGCAACAGGCTGCGGCGCCGCCGGCGCTGGCGCCGCGACCGGCGGCGCCGACGGGGCGAGCAAGGCCCGCAACTCGCCGGCGAGCGCCTGCAGATCGGGATCGAACTCCTCATTTTCTTCGGCGATCCAGCCGATCACGCTGCCAACCGGCAGCACGTCGCCGACTTGAGCGCGCACGCCGCGGAGCACGCCAGACGCCGGCGCCTCGACCTCCATCGCCGCCTTGTCGGTCTCGATCTCGAACAAGAGCTGGCCTTCGCGCACGCGCTCGCCCTCGGCGACGAGCCAACGCCCCATCTTGCCCGTCGTCATATCCATGTCGACGCGCGGCAGAATGACTTCCTTCGCCATTAGGAACCGCCCGTTTGGCGCCGTGCGGGCATCAGGCCCGCCCCTGCGCCAGATTGCGCGCCGCCGCGACGATGTCCTCGACCTGCGGCACCGAGGCCTTCTCCAGCACCGGGCTATAGGGGATCGGCGCTTCGGCGCCGCCCAACCGCAGGATCGGCGCGTCGAGATAGTCGAAGGCCTCGCTCTCGGCGACGAGCGCGCTGACCTCGGCCCCCAGGCCCAGCGTCTTCACGCCTTCGTAGACCGCGAGAAGCCGCGTCGTCTTCTTGACGCTGGCGACGATCGCGGCGCCGTCGAGCGGCCGCAGGCATCTGAGATCGATGATCTCCGCTTCGACGCCGTCTTGCGCGAGGATCGCCGCCGCCTCGAGCGCGCGATGGGTCATGATCCCCGTCGCGACGATCGTCAGGTCGCGACCCTCGCGGCGAAGCGCCGCTTTGTCGAGCGCGACGCGATAGTCGCCCTGGGGAACCGGACCCTTCGTCTTGTAGAGAAGCTTGTGCTCGAAGAGGATCACCGGATCGGGGTCGGCGATGGCGGAGAGCAGCATGCCCTTGACGTCGTGCGGCGTCGAAGGCTCGACGACCTTCAGGCCCGGCACATGCGCGAACCACGCCTCGATGCTCTGGCTGTGCTGCGCGGCGCCGCCCAAGCCGGAACCCGTCGGCATGCGGAACACCACGGGCACATTGACCGCGCCGCCCAGCATATAGCGGATCTTGGCGGCCTGATTGACGATCTGCTCCATCGCCAGCATCGAGAAATCGGAGAACTGGAATTCATAGACCGGCCGCATGCCGGTGAGCGCGGCGCCGACCGCGACGCCGGCCCCGCCGAGTTCGCTGATCGGCGTGTCCATCACGCGGTCCTCGCCGAAGCGCTCGACGAGATCGCCGGTGACCTGAAACGCGCCGCCATAGACGCCGATGTCCTCGCCCATCAGAAACACGCGCTCGTCGGCTTCCAGCGCGATGGCGAGCGCTTCGCGAATCGCCTCGGCATAGGTCAGTTCGCGGCTCGCATCGGACATGCCGGCTCAATCCTCTCGGGGCGAATAGACGTCGCGCGTGACCTCGGCCGGATTTGGAGCCGGGCTCGCCGTGGCGAACTCGACCGCCGCCGCCATTTCCGCGCGAATCTCGTCCTCGATGGCGGCGATTTGCTCGGGCGCGGCGAAGCCCAGCGCGATGATCTCGGATTCGAACGCGGCGATCGGATCACGCTGCTTCCAACTCTCGATCTCTTCGCGCGTGCGGTAGCGGTTGCGGTCGGATCGCGAATGGCCGCGCGTGCGATAGGTCTTGGCTTCGATCAGCGTCGGGCCATCGCCGGCGCGCGCCCGCTCCACCGCGAGAAAGGACGCCTCGGCGACGTCGGCGAAACTGTTGCCGTCAACGATCACGCCGGGCATTCCGTAGGCGACGGCGCGGTCGGCGACGTCGCGCACCGCCGTCGAGCGCGCGATCGCGGTCGACATCGCGTATTGATTGTTCTCGCAGACGAAGACGACCGGCAGCTTCCAGATCGAGGCGATGTTGAGCGATTCGTGAAACGCGCCCTCGTTGTTGGCGCCGTCGCCGAAAAAGGCCACCGCGACCGCGCCGTCGCCGCGCCGCTTGGCGCTGAGCGCGGCGCCGACGGCGATCGGCAAGCCGCCGCCGACGATGCCGTTGGCGCCGAGATTGCCGCGCGCGGGATCGGCGATATGCATCGACCCCCCGCGACCCTTGCAATAGCCGGTCTCCTTGCCGAGGAATTCGGCGAACATCGGCTTGAGATCGGCCCCCTTGGCGATGCAATGGCCGTGGCCGCGATGGGTCGAGGTGATCGCGTCGGCGTCGGTCAGCGGCATACAAATTCCGACCGCCGTCGCCTCCTGCCCGATCGATAGATGCATCGTGCCATAGGAGAGGCCGCGAACATAGGATTCCTCCGCCGCTTCCTCGAAGCGGCGGATGCGATGCATCCGCCTCAGCGCGTCGAGCGCGTCGGACGACGAGAGCCGGAAATAGACGGGAGGACGATTGGCGGCATGCGGCGCGTGCTGGGCGCGGTCAGACATGAGGGCGTCCTTCTCGGGAGCGAGTCCGAGGGCCGACACAAATGGTCGGATTTGTGAACTTTCGGGTCCGTATCAGATCGAATGTTCCATCTCAAGCGCGACACCGCCGGCTCGCCCGATGCATTCTGCTCTACGAGCCGCCAGCGACGATAGCTCTTTCACGGATGAGGCGATAGATTCGCACTTCCAAGTCCTCTGCGGGAGACGGCCCATGTCAGAGAAGATCGCATCGCTCGAACAGCCTGTTGTCTGCCAAGTTTTGCGCGCCGGCGCTTCCTTCCTCGGCAAGCAAGGCTTCTCATATGCTCCCGCGGTTTCCGCCGAGCGGGTGGGCGCTTCCGGCATTCACATGCAGTTGCTTACGATTCCGCCGGGCGGTCGGGCCAAGGCGCACAAGCACGAAGCGCATGAGACCGCCATCTACGTGCTCAGCGGCGAAAGCGCGATGTACTACGGCGAACGTCTCGAGCATCATCTCGTCGCGCGCGCTGGCGACTTTGTCTACATCCCCGCCGATACGCCGCACTTGCCCTACAACACGAGCCAGACCGAGCCCGTCGAGGCGGTGGTGGCGCGCACCGACCCCAACGAGCAGGAAAGCGTCGTATTGTTGCCCGAACTCGACACGATTCACCCGTGAAGCGGGAACCCCGCCCTACCCCAGCGCTCCCACAGGCCGCATCAGTCCGACTTCGAGGCCGTTCCAGTTGCGCAGCGCCGGCGAAGCGAGCCCCTCGAAGCGTGCAAGTTCGGCGTCGCTCATCGGGACGAAGCGGGCGATCAAAGCGGCGATCATGATTTGCGCCGCCCGCGTCGCGCCGTCGTCGGCCTTGACGGCGAGGCCGAGGCCCGCTTCGGGCAATGCGGCGCAAAAGACGCCTTCCGCGCCGGTCTTGGTGAACGCGCGGGCGCCCAGGAGGCTCATCACGCTGGTGTCGAAACGCCCCTCGCCCGCGACCATGTGGGGATGAGCGGCGACAGCGGCGCGGATGCGTTCGGCGGCGCGCTGACGCATCGGCGCAAGCCCGCGCCCAGTCGCGAAGCGTGCGAAACCGAGGGCCAGCGCGCGTAAGGGGACGGCGTAAGTCGGGATCGAACAGCCATCGGTCCCGCAGACGTCGGCGCCGAGCGCGGCGCCGGTCAGCTCTTCGATCGCTCCCTTCACCGCGCGCTGCACGGGATGGCTCGGCGTCTCGTAGCCTGCGACGTCCCAGCCGCTCGCGCAGGCGAGGCAGACAAAGCCCGCGTGCTTGCCGGAGCAATTGTTGTGCAACGCGGACGGCGTCGCGCCGCCGGCCGCGAGTGCGCGCGCCGCTTTTTCGCCAAGCGGCCAGTGGGCGCCGCAGGCGAGCGCGCTCACGTCGACGCCGGCTTTGGCGAGCATCTCGGCTGCGCCGGCGACATGCCCGGCCTCGCCCGAATGCGAGGCGCAGGCCAGAGCGATTTGCGCTTCGCTGAGCCCGAGATTGTCGGCCGCCCCGCGCTCGATCAGAGGCAAGGCTTGAAACGCCTTCACCGCCGAGCGCGGGTAGACCGGGTGGTCGATGTCGCCGAACGAGAAGACCAATCCGCCGTCCGCGTCGACGACCGCGCCGGCGCCGCGATGGCGCGACTCGACGAGCGCGCCACGCATGACTTCGACGACGATCGGATTGCCCATGCGCCCACCTTGGGCCTCATGAGCCCGTCTTCGTTTTGCTGATCGCGAGGCTATACAGGGCGATGCGGCGCAACTCCAGCGTCTGGCGTCGCCAGGTTTGCGCGGAAGCCGCGACCTATCCACCCCAGGTGAGGAAAAGACCGACATCGCCGAGGACGCCGTCGACATAGCTGACGATCCGAGCGACCAGCCCAAAGCCTTTCGGCTTGAGTTCGGACCGCCACCTTTCGACCAATTCGGCGGGTTTTCCCTGGAGCGTCGTCTCCCAGCCCTTCTCGGCGACATCGATCATGCGTCCGCCGTCGCTGCATAGCTCGGAGGGAAAGCGATCCAAAGGAAACTCCTTCTCGCCCTCTTTGGCCGCCAGTTCGGCGCGTTCGAGGAGTTGGCGCCACGCTTCCTCGCTCAAATGTTGCTCGGCGATGGCTTTCGCTTCCCGCTGCCGTTCCTGCTTTGCCGCCTCCTTCTCCGAAGCGGCCGTGTCGATAGCCTCCTGCCCGTGCGCTCTCACCTCATCGCGAAACGCCTCGGCGGAAGGCGGCCGCGGCGCCGCGGGCGAGGCGGCGGTATCGGGGGCCCGAGCGGTGGAGGAAGCGGGGCCTGAATTCACGAGATGCGCGCCTCCGGCCAGCGACGCCAGGAACCGGACAATTCCTGCGCCGGCGTCGCCCTTGGCGGGCGCAGCCTGGTGAAACTGCTCGATGACCTTGAGCAAATCCGTCCGGCTGACGATTCCGAGGATTTGCCCGTTATGGATCACCGGGACCCGTTTGATCCGATGCGAACGCAAGAGACTGGCGATCTCAGGGGCTGGAGTGTCGGGCTCGACCGCGATGAGCGGAGCGGTCATGACATCCCTGACCGACCTGGCGACGCCCCTGTCGTCGAAATCGCGCGGCGGGGCGGCGTCAGCGAGCATTTCGAGCCACCAGTCCCAACGATGCTCTTCCGGCCGGCGTCCGAGCAAGTCGCCGTCGCTGACCATTCCGATCGGAACGCCGGCCGGGTCGAGCACTGGGACCGCGCCGATCCCCTTCTCGTGCAACAATCGGGCAACGTCGCGGACGCTCGCGTCGGCGGAGGTGGTGACTACGGGCGTGGTCATCAAGTTGCTGGCGATCACCAGGGTTCACTCATCGAGCTTGGCGGCGTGAAGCGCTTTGGCTGATGGCATTTCTGCTCAGTTTTGCGACGTTTCGATGGCGCTCGTCAGCGTGAGATCAGCTTCGCCAGGGAATAATTGACCGCCGGATGATTCTCCCCAGCCGACAGACCGGCCCATTGGCCCGTTACGGAGCCGCCGATGAAAGTTGCGACACGCGGAATTCTCGCCCTCGGTCTCTCCGTCGTGACGGCGGCGCCGGCCCTGGCGACCTGCGAGCTGACGAAGGTCTCGCAGATGGAGCTGACGCCATTGGGAACCCATTATGCCGTGATGGTCAAAATCGACGGCGCGCTCCGCCCGATGATCGTCGATACCGGGGCCGAGGTCACGATTTTGCGGTCGAGCGCGGCGAACGAGCTCCATTTGAAGCCGGACACTTCCCTCACCCATGCAAGGGCCGTGGTGGGCATCGGTCAGACGCGAGCCGACGTCCATCCCAATGTGATTCCGTCCGTCCTCGCGTTTGGCGACCTCGTTTATCGCGATCGAAGCACTGTGGTCGGAACAATGGGCTTCGGAGCCGCGCCGGAAGAGGCGTCGATTGGACTGGTGGGCGACGATATATTGTCGCAATTCGACGTCGAATTCGACTTTCCCGCGCGAAAGCTAACCTTCTACCGTTCGTTTGGCTGCTACGGCACGTTTCTGCCGTGGAACGGCGCTTACGCAACAATACCTTTTGATCATCGGCGCGCCAAGATCGTCATCGACGCCACATTCAACAGGGAGAGAACGCCGGCTATCGTCGACACCGGGAATAACGTCTCGTTTATCGCGAAAGACGCCTCCGCGCTCTGGGGCGCGTATCTGGCCGACATCCAAAGTACGGCGGGGCGTTCGAGAAGCCCGCTGAACAACGGGGAGTCCGTTCCCGTCGGCGCCTATTTATTTGATAAGATCACAATTGGCGATGTCGTGTTCTCGCAGAGGAAAATGGGCGTCATCGACGTCGACATGGGAATGGGCTCGGCGAATATCGGCCTGGATTACTGGGCGAGCCGCAGGATTTGGATCTCCTACGGGAACAGCTGGATGTTCGTCGCCGACAGCCCGTCGGCCGTCACGATGGCGTATCCCGTCACCGAAGGGGAGCCGACGGCCGCCGGCGAGAACATCACGGGCGCCGCTGGCTCGAACTGACAAAGCGGTCTGGCCTCCTCGATCGCGGCCCGCTCCAAGCTCAGTTCGCGTACACTCGCCCCTCCCCCGCCGCCGCGAGCGCGCGCAGCCCCTCGCGATAGGTCGGGTAGAGCCAGCGGTAGGCGAGCTTGCGCCGCAGCTTGTCGACCGAGACGCGTCGGTTGCCGTCATAAAAGCTGCGCGCCATCGGCGAAAGCGCCGCGGATTCGAACGCCTCTTCACGCGGCGGCGACATGCCCAGCAAGTTCGCGGCAAAGGCGACGACGTCTTGCGGCGGAGCGGGCTCTTCGTCAGCGACGTTCCAGATCTGCCCCTGCTCACCCGTCGCGATGAGACGAAGGGCGATCTTCGCGAGGTCGTCGACATGGATGCGGCTGAAGACCTGCTCCGGTTTGACGACGCTGCGCGCCTCACCCGCACGCAATTTGATCAGAACATTGCGGCCAGGTCCGTAAATGCCGGCGAGACGGAGGACATCGACCGGAACGCCCTTTGCCTCGCCGAGAGCGCGCCACTGGGCCTCGGCGGCAAGCCGCCGCAAACCGCGGCGAGAATCGGGCGAGGCCGGACTCGCCTCGTCGACCCACGCGCCGCCGCGATCGCCATAGACCCCGACGCTCGAGAGATAGACAATGCGCTCGAGGTCCGGCGCATCGGCGATCGCCCGCGCGAAATGGGCGAGCGCGGGATCGCCACGCTCATCGGGCGGCGCGCAGACGAGCAGCGTCTGCGCGCGAGCGAGAGCGCGAAGAAGCCTGTCGTCGTGGCGCATTCGATCGAAAACGAACGCCGCGACGCCATTGCGCCGCAGATCGTCCGCTGCCTCGGCGCCGCGCGTCGTGCCGCTCGCCTCGACATCGTTCGCACACGCGATCAGACGGCGCGCGCTGTACCCCAGACCGAAACAGAATAGCCTCACCGAGTCGTCCCTCATTCGATCGCCGGCGCGACCGAGCCAAGCCAATCGAACGGCCGAGACTAAAAGCCAGCGCCGACCAAAGAATTCAAGCCCGATCACTCCCTTGCCGGCGCGATTCCCGCCGCCGGACAGGCAGCGCCCCACGCCATCGGCTTAACCCCGTCGAAAGGACTTGTGCGGGATAATTATCAAGCCTTCTGAAGGGTGAAGTCTCGGAAAGAGCGGGTAATCGTGACGGCCTTATCGTTCGGCTCTTTCTCGGGCTCGCCGGTCGAGACGACGACGCTCGGAACAGTGCTGAGCGTGCGCGGCTCGGAAACCTGCATTGGCTTGCCGGCGCCCGCGCTGAGCGAGCAATCGCGCGCGACCGTGGGCTCGTTCCTGGCGATCGCGGCGGGGCGCCATCGGCTGATCGGCGTGGTGACCGAGGTCGCAAGCAACGACGAGAGCGGCGGCGAAAAGCGATTTGGCGCAGTCGCGCGGGTCGATATGATGGGCGAAATCCACACCGACGCCGCTGGCGTCGAACGGTTTTCGCGCGGCGTGTCCGCCTACCCCGCCATCGGCGACGCCGCGCGGATCATCGGGCGCGACGAATTGCGGCTCGTCTACAAGGCCTCGAGCGCGAAATCGATCAACATCGGCGTCGTTCACAACGACGATTCGATCGCCGCTTGCGTCGACATCGACAATCTCCTGAGCAAGCATTTCGCCGTTCTCGGATCGACGGGGGTCGGGAAGTCGAGCGGCGTCGCGGTCATCCTCAACGAAATCCTCGACATCAGACCGGATCTTCGCATCTTCCTTCTCGACGGCCACAACGAGTACGGTCGCTGCTTCGGTTCGCGCGCCAACATCGTCAACGCGGCCACTCTGAAGTTGCCGTTCTGGCTGTTCAACTTCGAAGAGTTCGTCGATGCCCTCTACTACGGGCGCCCTCCCGTCGAGGAGGAGGTCGACATTCTCGCCGAGCAAATCCCAATCGCCAAGAGTCTCTACCAAACGCACCGCAGCTCGATCGACCGCGTGACCCTGCGCAAGGTCGACCCGAGAAACGCCGGCTATACCGTCGATACGCCAGTTCCCTACATGATCCAGGATCTCGTCGCGCTGATCGACGAGCGCATGGGCAAGCTCGAGAACCGCGCCTCGCGCATGCGCCATCACCACTTGCTGATGCGCATCGACGGCCTGCGCAACGACGCGCGTTACGCCTTCATGTTCGAGAACGCCAACGTCGGCGGCGATACGCTGAGCGACATCCTGACCTATCTCTTTCGCCTCGAGCCGAACGGCCAGCCGATGACCGTTCTGCAAGTTGCTGGACTTCCCGTGGAAGTCGTCGACGCCGTCGTCAGCGTCCTTTGTCGCCTTGCGTTCGATTTTGGCCTGTGGAGCGACGGCGCGATGCCGATGCTGTTCGTCTGCGAGGAGGCGCATCGCTACGCGGCGGCCGATCGCTCGGTCGGATTCGCCCCGACGCGCCGCGCCCTGCTGCGTATCGCCAAGGAAGGGCGCAAGTACGGCGTTTGTCTCGGCCTCGTCACCCAGCGCCCCGCCGAGCTCGATCCCACGATCATCGCGCAATGCAGCACATTGTTCGCGATGCGAATGGCGAACGATCGCGATCAGGCGCTGCTGCGATCCGCAGTCACCGACGCGGCGGCCAACCTCATCGCTTTCGTTCCCTCCTTGGGGACGCGGGAACTCGTCGGCTTCGGCGAAGGCTTTCCCCTGCCGACGCGGATGAAGTTCAATGCGTTGCGGGCCGATCGCCTGCCGCGCAGCGAGACCTTCCAGCGCGCCGGCGGCGCCGGGGAGCCGGGCGACGAACGCGCGTTCGTCAAGACGGTCGTCGAGCGTTGGCGCGGCTCCGCCGGCGCGAAGAGCGCCGCGAACGATGATTTGGGCGTCGACGGGGACGGAGCCCCCAGATCGAGCGCTGCCTCGCCCATCGCCAGCCGTGTCGAACAGATCCGTGCGCAGATCCTGAAGCGTTGATGGGCGTCGGCGCGGCAATTGCGGGAGACGGCGATGCCTAGCGCTAGGGACGACGACGCTCTCCGCCCCGAACCCCGATCTTCGCTGCTGCGCGCCGCCATCGCCGCCTTGCCGATCCCAATCGAGGTGCTCGCGCGCGACGGCAACCGGGTCTTTGTCAATCCGGCCGCCCAGCGCGCCCTTACGCCGGTCGGTGACGGCGCCGAATGCGAGGAGACGGTCCGCGATGGCCGCGCCGTCCTGATCCAGCGCCAAGACTTCAGCGCCGAGGGACGCGCATATCGGGTTTGCGCCGCCACCGGCATCGAGGATCAGCGCCGCCTGCAGGACGAGTTGTTCCAACGGGCCTATTTCGACAGCCTGACAAAATTGCCCAACCGAGGGTTCTTCGAGGAGGCGATCGGCCAATCCACTCGATCGGGCGGGAACCATCTGGAATTCGCCGTGACCGTCGTCGGCCTCGATCAGTTCGGCGCCGTCAACGAGTTCTACGGGCGTGTCGTCGGCGACGCGTTGCTCGCCGAAGCGGGCCGGCGCATCACCGCCGAACTCGACGACGGCGACATGGCGGCCAGAACCGGCGGCGATGAGTTCTCGCTCTTGGTGGCAAAGCGCCAAGGCGGGGATAATGTCACGGCCAAGATCGGTCGCGTTCTGTCCCGGCTCAAGGATCCCTTCTTCGTCGACGGTCTGGAGATCCTCATTTCGGCGTCGGCCGGCTTCAGTCTGTATCCTCTCCATGACGCAGCGGTGGACGGCTTGATTTCCAAGGCGGATGCCGCGCTGACGCAGGCCAAACGGCGCTTCAAGGGCGAGGCGCGTCTTTACGAACCGGCTCTCGCCGTTCGCGCGCACGAACGCGCCCGCCTTGAGCAGAACCTTCGTCTGGCCGTGCGCGACCGACGTTTTCGCTGCGCATTGCAGCCGAAGGTCGATTTCCGCTCGGGCGAGATCGACGGGCTCGAGATCCTCATGCGTTGGCAGGACGAAAATGGAGCGGCGCGCACTCCGGGCGACTCCATCGCCTTCGCCCTGAACGCCGGCTTGATGAATGAGATCACACACCTTGTCTTCGAGGAAACTCTGGCCTCGCTCGACGCCATCGATGCAGCATTCGGCCCCAATCTGCGGCTCGGATTCAACATCGCAGCCCAACAGGCCGGCGACGCCCGCTTCATGCGCGCGTTCGCCGATCGCCTCGCCGCGAGCGGTCACGCACACCGCTTCATGATCGAACTCACCGAAGAAGCGTTTCTGCTTGCCAGCCAATTCCAGCTTCAGGTCGCGCCGATGTTGCGCGAGGTCGGCGCGAAGATTTCGATCGACGATTTCGGCGTCGGTTATTCCTCGCTGTCGACGCTCGCCGAGATCACCGCGGACGAAATCAAGGTCGATCGTTCGTTCATCACCGCGATTCACGAAAAGCCGAGAAATCAGGGTCTGCTCAAGGCAATCGAGTCGATCGGCGAGGCGTTGAGCACGAAAGTGATGGTCGAGGGCGTCGAGACCCGCGAAGAACTCGCCTACCTCCGCGACTGTACAAATATTCGCGTCGGACAAGGCTACTACTTCTCGCCGCCGATCCTGCTCGGCGATAGCGCGATCGGGCCGCGCATGACCGGGAATTGGCGCGAGCGGATGCGGCCGGCGCCAGCCGCTCGCGCCAGCCAGCCCCGTGCGCCATGACGATGGCGAGCGAAGAACGCGCGCTCATCGAGGCGTTGCCGGCTACCTCGCCCACACCGTTCGCTCACAGCCACCTTTCGCGGTGAAAACAGCGCCGGCGCAAATCGCCCGCTATTTCTTCTTCTTCGGCATGTAGAGGTCGGTCAGCGTGCCCGCAAAGGCCTCGGCCGACATCGCAAACGTCTCCGACAGCGTCGGATGGGGATGAATAGTCAGGCCCACGTCTTCGGCGTCGCAGCCCATTTCGATCGCCAGCGTCGCTTCGGCGATCAGGTCGCCGGCGTTCGGGCCTACGATGCCGCACCCGATGAGGCGTCCACTCGCCTCGTCCCACAGAGTTTTCGTCAAGCCCTCGTCGCGGCCGAGCGACAGCGAGCGTCCGCTCGCGGCCCAGGGGAAAACCGCCCTGCCGAAGGCGAGCCCCCTCGCCTTGGCCTCGGTCTCCGTGACGCCGACCCACGCGACTTCCGGATCGGTGTAAGCGACCGACGGGATCGCCTTGGCGTCGAAGGCGGATTTGTGACCGCTGGCCGCTTCGGCCGCGACCTTGGCTTCATGCGTCGCCTTGTGCGCAAGCATCGGCTGGCCCACGACGTCGCCGATAGCGAATATATGGGGGACATTGGTGCGCATTTGCTTGTCGGCGGCGATGAAGCCGCGCTGGTCGACCTCGACCCCTGCCGCCGCCGCGCCGATCGCGGCGCCGTTCGGGCGGCGCCCGACCGAAACCAGCATCGCGTCGAACACGTCGCTGCCCGCGCCGCCCTTGCCCTCGAAGGCGACGTGCAGGCCGTCGGGCCGAGCCTCGACCGCCGTCACCTTGGTTTCGAGCAGGATCTTCTCGTAACGCTTTTCGACGCGCTTGGCGAAGGGCGCGACGATGTCGCGGTCCGCGCCCGGCATCAATTGATCCATCATCTCGATGACGGTGATTTTGGAGCCGAGCGCGTTGTAGACCGTCGCCATCTCCAGCCCGATGATGCCGCCGCCGAGGACCAGCAGCCGCTTGGGCGTGGATTTCAATTCGAGCGCGTCGGTCGAATCCCAGATGCGCGGATCGCGCGGAATGAAGCCCGGCGTCGCCGCCTCCGAACCCGCCGCGATGATCGCCGAGGTGAAACGGATCACACGCTGGCCGTCGGCGGTCTCGACCGCCAGCGTATGGGGGGAGGTGAAGGCGCCTTCGCCCCTGACTACAGTCACCTTGCGCTGGCGGGCGAGGCCGGTCAGCCCTGTCGTCAATCGCTTGACGACGCCCTCCTTCCAGCGACGCAGAGCGTCGAGGTCAAAGCGCGGTGCGCCGAAGGCGACGCCGTGCTCGGACATTTCCGACACCTCGTCTATGACTTTAGCGGCGTGCAATAGAGCCTTGGACGGTATGCAGCCGACGTTGAGGCAGACGCCGCCCAAGGTCGGCCGACGGTCGACCAACACGACGTGCTTGCCGAGATCGGCGGCGCGGAAGGCCGCGGTGTAGCCGCCGGGCCCGGCGCCGAGAACGAGGATGTCGCACTCGAAGTCAGCCTTCGCCGCCGCTGGCGACGCCGCCGGCTTCTCCGCGGCCGGAGAGGATGCAGGCGCCGCGGCGCTTTCCTCGAACAACGCCAGCAGGGCGCCCTGGCTTACTTTGTCGCCGACCTTGACCTTGACTTCGCTGATCACGCCGGCCTCCGGCGCGGGCACGTCGAGCGTCGCCTTGTCGCTTTCGAGCGTCAGGATGACGTCTTCTTTCGCAACGGCCTGCCCGGGCTTGATGAGCACCTCGGTGATCGGCACGTCCTTGAAGTCGCCGATGTCGGGAAGCCTGATTTCACCCGCCATGGATCTACGCTCCCTCGTCGATCGAAAACTTCGTCACTGTCGCAAGTCGCCTCAGAGCAGCACGCGCCGCATGTCCTCGATGAGGCCCGAGAGATGGCGCATGAACCGGGCGGCCGCGGCGCCGTCGATGACGCGGTGATCGTAAGAGAGGCACAGCGGCAACATCAGGCGAGGTCGGAAAGCCTCGCCATCCCAGACCGGCGCCATCTTCGAACGCACGACGCCGAGGATCGCGACTTCCGGCGCGTTGACGATCGGCGTGAACGCCGTGCCGCCGATGCCGCCGAGCGAGGAGATGGTGAAGGTCGCGCCCTGCATTTCGGCCGGTGAAAGCTTGCCGTCGCGCGCCTTGGCCGAGAGCGCGCCCAATTCGCGCGCGAGTTCGATGACGCCCTTCTTGTCGACGTCCTTGACGACCGCGACCACGAGCCCCTCGGACGTGTCGACGGCGACGCCGATATGCCAATAGTGACGGTAGATCAAAGAGTCCTTTGTCGAGGCTAATGCGGAATTGAAGGTCGGAAAGGCCTTCAGGGAGGCGACCGACGCCTTCATCAGCAGCGGAAGGAGGGAAACGCGATAAGGCGCTTTCTTGTCGGCCTTGGCCTCGTCGTCGAGCGTCTTGCGGAAAGCGTCGACCTCGGTGATGTCGGCTTCGTCGCAATGCGTGACATGGGGCACGTTGACCCACGAAGCATGGAGACGCGGGCCGGAAATGCGCTTGATGCGCGACAGCGGCACGGTCTCCACCGGACCGAACTTGGCGAAATCGACCGCGGGAATTTCTGGCAGCGCCGCGCCGCCGCCTGTTCCGGCCCCGCCGAAGGCGGCCTTTACGTCTTCGACGGTGATGCGGCCTTTCTCGCCGGAACCACGTACCGAGGTGAGATCGACGCCGAGATCGCGGGCGAGGCGCCGCGCCGCCGGACCAGCGAAGACACCGGAGAAGTCAGCCAAAGCAGAGCTCGCCTTGGCGACCGGCGGGGCGGCCGGAGCTGGCGCGACGGCCGTTGGGGCCGGCGCGGCAGGCGCTGGAGCGGACGGAGCGGAAGCAGGAGCCGGAGCGGCCGGCGCGGCGCCGCCCGCCTCGTCCAACGTCAGCAGCGCCGATCCCATCGAGACCTTGTCGCCGATCTTGGCGACGATCTCGCCGACGACGCCCGCCGCCGGCGCCGGGACGTCGAGCGTCGCCTTGTCGGATTCGAGAGTCAGCAGCGGTTGCTCGGCCGTCACCTTATCCCCTGGCTTGACCAGGATCTCGATGATCGGCACGTTCTTGAAGTCGCCGATGTCGGGGACTTTGACTTCGATTTTCGCCACAGGCGCCTCTCCTTCGCGCGTGCCAGGTCAGTTCCAGAGAATTACGAAACCTTTCAGCTCCGCGCGGGGCTCGCTCTTTCCGGATCGATCTTGTAGAGCGCGATCGCCTCGGAAACGCGTTTGCTCGGCAGAAGCTGATCGTCGGCGAGGGCCTTGAGGCCGGCCAGCGCGACGTGATAGCGATCGACCTCGAAGAACGAGCGCAGCCGGCGCCGGTAGTCCGACCGGCCGAATCCGTCGGTGCCGAGAACTCTGTAGCGGGCGGGAACGAACGGCCTGATGCCGTCCGGAATCGTTTTGACGTAATCCGTGGCGGCTACGACCGGTCCGACGCCCTTGCGCAACACTTGCTCCACGTAGGAAACGCGCGGCGGCTCCTCGGGATGCAGCATCGACCAGCGCTCCGCCTCCAGCCCGTCGCGACGCAATTCCGTAAAGCTCGTCACGCTCCAAATTTCGCTCGACACCCCGAAGTCCTTGGCGAGCAGTTCGGCTCCCGCCTCGACCTCGCGCAGGATCGCGCCCGAGCCGAGCAGTCGGACGCGCGGACCCGATTTCTCCGCCTCGACGACGCGCAGCTTGTACATGCCCTTGAGAATGCCCCCCTCCGCGCCTTCGGGCATTCCAGGATGGGGGTAATTCTCGTTGAGCGTCGTGATGTAATAATAGACGTCCTCGTTGTCCGCATACATGCGCTTCAGGCCGGCTTGAATGATGACCGCGAGTTCGTAGGCGTAAGTCGGATCGTAACCGATGCAATTGGGGATGGTCGAAGCGAGCACATGGCTGTGGCCGTCCTCGTGCTGCAGCCCTTCGCCGTTGAGGGTCGTGCGCCCGGATGTCCCGCCGATCAGGAAGCCGCGCGTGCGCATGTCGCCGGCCGCCCACGCGAGATCGCCGACCCGCTGGAAGCCGAACATGGAATAGTAGATGTAGAACGGGATCATCGGCGTGTTCGACGTCGAGTACGACGTTCCCGCGGCGATGAACGAGGCCATGGCGCCGGGCTCGTTGATCCCTTCCTGCAAGATCTGCCCCTTGGGGTCTTCGCGGTAATACATCAGCTGGTCGGCGTCCTGCGGCCGATAAAGCTGGCCGACCTGGCTGAAGATGCCGACCTGGCGAAACAGCCCCTCCATGCCGAAGGTGCGGCTTTCATCGGGCACGATCGGCACGATGCGCGAGCCGATCGCCTTGTCGCGCAGCAGCGTCGTCAGAACGCGCACGAACGCCATCGTGGTGGAAATCTCGCGCCCCTCGGCGGTCGGTTTCAGGAGCGCGTCGAACGCGGCGAGCGGCGGAATCTCAAGCGGCGCGCTGACGCGACGGCGCGACGGCAGCGCCCCGCCGAGCGCGGCGCGACGCTCGCGCAAGTATTTCATTTCGGCGCCGTCCTCGGGCAGGCGCAGGAAGGGAACCTTGTCGATCTCGTCGTCGGTAATCGGAATGTGGAAGCGATCGCGGAAGGCCTTCAGGGCGTGGTCGCCGATCTTCTTTGCTTGATGGGCGATCATCTGGCCCTCGCCCGCCTCCCCCATGCCGTACCCCTTCACGGTCTTGGCGAGAATGACGGTCGGCTGACCCTTATGCTCGGCGGCCGCCTTGTAGGCGGCGTAAACCTTGATGGGATCATGGCCGCCTCGGGTCAGCGACCAGATTTTGTCGTCGCTCCAGTCGGCGACCATCGCCGCGGTCTCGGGATAACGGCCGAAGAAATTCTTGCGAATATAGGCGCCGTCCTTGGACTTGAAGTCCTGATATTCGCCGTCGACGCATTCCTCCATCAACTGGCGCAGCTTGCCCCCGCTATCCTTGGCGAGCAATTCGTCCCAGTTCGAGCCCCATAGGCACTTGATGACGTTCCAGCCGGCGCCGCGGAAATCGGCCTCCAGTTCCTGCACGATCTTGCCATTGCCTCGCACCGGCCCATCGAGGCGCTGCAAATTGCAATTGACGACGAAGATAAGGTTGTCGAGCTTCTCGCGCCCCGCGAGCGAAATCGCGCCGAGCGATTCCGGCTCATCCATCTCGCCGTCGCCGCAGAACACCCAGACCTTGCGCCCGGTCGTGTCGGCGAGTCCGCGCCCTTGGAGATAGCGCAGAAAGCGCGCCTGGTAGATCGCCATCAGCGGCCCCAGCCCCATCGAAACCGTGGGAAACTGCCAGAAATCCGGCATCAGCCAGGGATGCGGATAAGACGACAGCCCCTTGCCGCCAACCTCCTGGCGAAAATTGACGAGTTGATCTTCAGCGAGGCGTCCCTCGAGGAAGGCGCGCGCATAAATGCCGGGCGAGCTGTGACCCTGGAAATAGACGAGATCGCCACCCTGCGTCTCGTCCGGCGCGCGCCAGAAATGCATGAAACCCGTGTCGTACAGCGTCGCCGCCGACTGGAAGCTCGCGATATGGCCGCCGAGCTCGGAAGAACTCCTTGTTGGCGCGCAACACGATCGCCGCCGCGTTCCAGCGGACATAGTGGCGGATGGTTTGCTCGAGCGTCCGGTCGCCGGGATGCTCCGGCTGATCTTCAGGGCGTATCGTGTTGACGTAGGCCGTGTTGGCGGCGAACGGCAGGCGCGCGCCCTTGCGACGGGCCGATGTCACGACGGCGTCGAGCAACTCGTCGACGCGCTCCACACCTTCGAATGCCTCGACTGAATCGAGTGCATCGAGCCACTCCCGCATCTCTGCGGCGTCGCCCTTGGGATCGTCGGTCATTGAGCCTCCCTCACGCCGTCGGCCGCCGAATTCGTCGGTGTCCGAGCGCTGCCTGTGTGTCACGGCGCTTGCCCATTGGCAATGCCGACGCCGGCGGCTCAAACATGCGGAATACGCATAGCAAAACGACTGAGATCGGCGCTCACCACTACCAAAGGCGAAGATTATCCGCTAAGCGGAGCCAAGGCGATGAGGAATTCGCATGGCGGGGTTGACGACACATGTGCTCGACACGACGCGCGGCCGGCCTGCCGCCGGCGTCGCGGTCGAATTGCATGCGCTGGCCGCCGACGGGGCGCGAACGCTGATCGCGAGCGTGCGCACCAATGCGGACGGGCGCACCGACGCGCCGCTCATCGACCCCTCGCAGGCGCGTGTCGGACACTTCGAACTGACGTTCCACGTCGGCGCTTATTTTCGCGAGCAAGGCGCGGCGATCGCCGATCCGCCGTTCCTCGATACGGTGCCCATCCGCTTCGCCATCGCCGATCCAAAGGCGCACTATCATGTCCCGCTCGTGGTGACGCCGTGGAGCTACGCGACGTATCGGGGCAGTTGACGTTGCGTCAAAATCACGACCGGCTGTTTAGAAACATGATCCATCGTCGCTAAAACGATTTCGAATTCAAACCTGGCTGTGCCAAGACTGGTCATTCTGGCTCCGCGACGCCGTAAAATCGTGACGAACGCCTGCCCCGGAAAAGTCCGCATTAAGGATTTCTCCTTAGTCTCGCCATATTCACCTTGCGTCAGCGAGCGGCGCGATTATAAGCTGGCATATAATAAGCGAGATTGGCCAAGATGCCGACTTCCCCCGCCCGCGAACTTGCATTTGCGCTCCACGATGCGGCACGCATGTTGCGCACCTATTCGGACCAACGCGCTCGCGAGGTCCACATGACGCGGGCGCAATGGGCCGTGCTCGCTCGGTTGCGCCGCGCCGAGGGCGTCAAGCAGTGCGAACTCGCCGATTCGCTCGACCTCGCCCCGATCACGCTCGGGCGTCTCATAGACAAGCTGACCGCTTCGGGACTCGTCGAGCGGCGCGACGACGCGACGGATCGGCGCGCCCACCGGCTCTTCCTGACCGAGGAAGCCACGCCGACGCTGGCGCGGCTCGACGCTCTCGGCGAGGACGTGATGGCCCGTGCGCTGTCCGGTCTCGACGAAGCCGCCATCGCCGGGCTGAGGGCCGGATTGCAACGCATCAAGTCCAATCTGAAGACCGAATTGAGCAACGGAGTGTAGCAACGTGTCGCAAGCCTCAACCAGTTCTCGCGACCGTTCGTCCGAGCCGACCCCGCTGAGCCGGACCCCCGCTCCCCATGCGCCCGTTGGGCCGAGCGCGCCGACGAAGCCGGCGCCTTCCGCGATAGAGCCCTCGCCGGCGCCGGCGCCGCGGCGTCGCCGCGGAGCCGTCCGCTCCTTCCTGATCGTCATCGTGCCGATCGCGGCGCTGGCGCTCGGGTTTATGTGGTGGCTTTCCGGCGGCCGCTACGTCTCGACCGACAATGCCTATGTCGGCGCCGATAAGGTGCTGATCACGCCGCAGGTCAGCGGCGCCATCGTCGCCGTGCATGTCGTCGAGGGACAACGCGTCGCCGTCGGCGATCCGCTGTTCGACATCGACCCGGCGCCCTTCGGCACCGCGCTCGCGCTGGCGCAAGGGCGACTGGGGGCGGCGCGGGTGGAATTCGCCAATCTCCACGCTGCCTATACGAGCAATGAAGACCAGATCACCATGGGCCAAGAAGCCGTCGACCTGCGACAGGCCGACTACGACCGCAAATCGGCACTGGTGACGGCGCACGCCGGCACGCGCGTCGACGCCGATACTTCGGCCGCGGCTCTGGTGCAGGCCAAGCAGATTCTCGAATTCGTGCGCGAGCAGCAGGCGGCCACCAAGGTCAAGCTGGGCGGCGGCCTCGATACGTCGATCGAGACCTTCCCCGACTACATCCAGGCGAAGGCGCAGCTTGAAGATGCACAACGCAATTTGAAGAACGCGAGCGTGACGGCGCCGATCGCGGGCGAAGCGACGCAGGTCGACCAGATCGAACTCGGCCGCGTCGCGCCCGCCGGACAGCCCGTCTTCGCCATCGTCGCGAACACTGGCCTCTGGGTCGACGCCAACCCGAAAGAATCCGACCTCACCTACGTGCGCGTCGGCCAGGGCGCGACCGTAACGATCGACACGTTTCCGGGGCGCGAGTGGCGCGGCAGGATTTCCTCGATCGCCCCGGGAACGGGCGCGCAATTCGCGATTCTGCCGCCTCAGAATGCGAGCGGCAATTGGGTCAAGGTGGTGCAGCGCGTGCCGCTGCGCTTTTCCTTCGACGCTGATCAGGACCTCGCCAACCTTCGCTCGGGGATGAGCGCGATCCTCTCCATCGACACCGGACGCTCCCGCTCGCTGCGCGGGCTGTGGGACGACTTGACCGCCTGGGCGCGATCCTGGTTCGATGGGTTGACGCAGGCCAAGTCCGCTCCGACGCGATGAGCGAGCCGGCCGCCGACGATATGGCGCCTTTTGTGCGCGCCATGCTGACGGTCTGCGTGATGATGGCGACCATCATGCAGGCGCTCGACACGACCATCGCCAACGTCGCCCTGCCCTATATGCAAGGCTCGCTGTCGACGACGCAGGATCAGGTCAACTGGGTCCTGACCTCCTATATCGTCGCCGCGGCGATCATGACCTCGCCGCTCGGCTGGATGGCGGCACGCGTCGGCCGCAAGAAGCTGTTCATCGTCTGCACCGCCGGCTTCACCGTCGCCTCGATGCTCTGCGGGGTCGCCCAGAGCATCGAGCAGATGGTCGCCTTTCGCCTGCTGCAGGGCGTCTTCGGCGCGGCGTTGGTGCCGATCAGCCAGGCGGTGATGCTCGACGCCTATCCGCCGGCCCGGCGCGGCTCGGCGATGGCGATCTGGGGCATGGGCGTCATGCTTGGCCCCATCATGGGTCCGACGCTCGGCGGCTGGCTCACCGAATACTATTCGTGGCGCTGGGTGTTCTTCGTCAATCTTCCCTTCGGGATTTTGACCGTCTTGGGCTTGTCCGCCTTCATGCGGGAAAGCCCGATCCGTCGCGACACGCCATTTTCCTGGTTCGGATTCCTGTCGCTGTCGCTCGGCATCGGCGCGCTGCAAATGATGCTCGACCGGGGCCAGGAGCAGGGCTGGTTCGAATCGAGCGAGATCGTGGTCGAGGCGATCCTGTCGGTCGTCGGCTTCTATTTCTTCCTCGTCGACGCCTTCACCTCGAAGCGCCCGTTCATCGCCATGCGCATTTTCCGCGACTGGAACTTCTCCATCGCCCTGATCTTCATGTTCCTGATCGGCATCATCCTGCTGGCGACGATGGCGCTGGTGACGCCGTTCATCCAGAACCTGTTGGGCTATCCGGTCCTGTCCAGCGGATATCTGCTGGGCACCCGCGGCATCGGCACGTTTTTCGCGATGATGATCGTCGGCCGCCTGCTCGGCAAATATGACGCGCGCCTCATGATCTTCTTCGGGCTGACGCTCGCGACGGCGTCCCTTTGGGTGATGGTCGGGTGGAACACCGACGTCTCCGCGCGCGCCATCGCCATCGACTCGATCGCGCAAGGCGTCGGCCTGGGGTTCGTCTTCGTGCCGCTCAATACGATCGCCTTCGCGACGCTGCCGGGCCACCTGCGCACCGAAGGGGCGGCGCTATGGACGCTGATCCGCAACATCGGCTCGTCGGTCGGCATTTCGATCGTCATCGCGCAATTGACCAACATGATCTCCACCTACCACAGCCAGCTCGTCGAGCATGTGACGCCATTCAACGACGCCCTGCGCCTGCCCGACGCGCTGGGGCTCGCCGGGCGCAGCCTCGGCAACCTCGCCGCGCTCGACGGCCTGGTGACGCAGCAGGCGGCGATCATGGCCTATTCGAACGACTTTCTGCTGATGACCCTCGTCTCGCTCTGCGCGTTTCCCTTGCTGGCCTTGATCCGCTCGGCCAAGACGGCGCCGGCCGCCAAGCCGGACGGCCACGCCGCCGTGATGGACTAGAGATTATCCCGGTTCGCCGGGCCTCTTCGCCAGTCGAAACACGCCAATCGGTATGAACAGCAAAAAGCCGCAGAGGTGACCTACACCAAGCAGTCTTGGAAGTCTGTTTTGGAGGAATAGTCCAATGGCAAAGTCCCCGAAGCATGCGGCGAGCGAGCATCACCATCAGGCCGCGGCCCATCACCACGCCGCCGCCCACCATCACCACCAAGCCGCTCATCATCACGATCTCGGCCAGCACGAGGACGCGAAGCAGCACGCGATGGCTGCTCTCGAACATAGCCAGCACGGTCACACACACACCTCGACCGCCCACGAACATTCGCACAAATAGCGCGACTAGCGCAGGAGGAGACGGCGAGGCCGTCTCCTCTTTCGGGGAAACCCTCGGCGTAGCTCAACCCGCCGATCACCGCCCCCGCAATATTTGATCCGAAGGCCTGATCGGGGTCGGGTTCGTCGCGGAACGAGCGGGCGAAGATCACGCCGGCGAAGAACATCGGTCCGAGCGAGAGCACGCAGGGCACGACATAGCGCCAGACTATTCCGCCGCTCAGAAACGTATCGAGAGGCGCCAGCATCGCGACCGCCAGGAAGGCCAGCAGCGCCACGTAATGAAGGCCAAGTCTGGCCGAGGGCATCCTCAGAACGTAGAGATTGGCCGCGAGGATCAACACAAGGGCGGTCAGAAACACGGCGGAATTGACCAACCAAGTGCTGCCGAACAGCAGCGCCATCTGCACGACCGCCTTGGTTTCAAGCAGCATGAAGGCGGCGCCCAGGAAGAACATGCGGTTGTTCTCGTGCAGGGATTGCCGGACGGCCCGTAAAGGGATGCAAGCGCCTTTCTTACGGCGGGATGACGGATGAGATTCACGCGATTTTCATGCACCCGCAGGGATTGCCGGACGGCCCGTAAAGGGATGCAAGCGCCTTTCTTACGGCGGGACTGACGGATGAGATTTCAACGCGACTTTTACATTGCAACCGCCACCCTGCCGGACGGCGCCGGCGTCGTACGCCGGGTTAAGACCGCCCTCTACAGGGCGACTCCTGAATATCTGAGCTCGGTCATCATGCCGGTCGCCATGTGATAGAGATTGTGGCAATGGAGCGGCCAGCGACCGGGATTATCCGCGTCGAACGCGACCGTCACTCGGCTCATCGCCGGCGCCAGAACGGTATCGCGAATCGCGCCAGCCACCTTGCGACCGTTGATTCCCGCCACCTGAAACGCATGGCCGTGCAGATGGATCGGGTGCGACATCATCGAGCGGTTCACCATGTCGATTGCGACACGCTGGCCCCGCTTGACCATCAGCACCTCAGGGTCCGGCCAAGTCCTACCGTTCAGCGACCACATATACGGGCTCATACTGCCGGCTAACGTCAGGGGCAGTGTGACATCCACGTCGCGGGAGCTTATGGGATCGGCCGCGGCCAATCGGCTTTCCAGGGATAGATCCACGGCTGGGGCGGGCATTGCGGCCTGCGCGGACAACGCACTGATATTGGCGCCCGATGTAGCGAGAATAATCCCGGTGCGGTCCGTCTTGCCCTCCACCTGCGCCAGGACGGGGTAAGCGCCCGGGCTCGGAAGATGAAGCAGGATGTCCAGCCGTTGCGCCATGGCGATGGGAAACTTGGCGCCCGAAACCGGCGCCACGTCATGCCCGTCGACGGCGATGACTTTGCCGGCGAGGTGGCCGAGATCGATCCAGAAGTTTGTCGACGAAGCCCCATTGATGATCCGGAGCCGAATATCCTGCCCCGTCGCCACCCGCACCACCTGCGGGTCCGCCAGAGTGCGGTCATTGGCCAAATACGCGTCGTAATCGACGTCGTTGAGATCGCTTCCCTCCCTCATGCCGCCTCCCGTCTTGTCCATCTTCATGGCGGGCATTGGGCCTATCGCTCCCCCACCCCCATGGGTGAGTCCCGCCAGCAACGCCTCCGGGCTTTTGAAGCTGAAGTCATGGAGCATCAGCACCACTTCCTGCACGTCGGCGGCGGCGCTCGCCCGATCCTGCACAATCAGCGGAGCGGTCATCAACCGCTGCTCCTGCAATCCCTGATGCGAGTGCATCCAGTAAGTCCCAGCGATGGGGGGATAATCGTAATTTTCCGAGTCTCCCGCAGGGATCGGTGGTGTCTCCGGCCATGGAAAGCCGTCCTGCTTCCAATCGGGCAACTGACCATGCCAATGGACGATGGTTGGGCCGGCCGTCTGATTTGCCAGCGTCACCGCAAAGCGTTCGCCGGGCGAAAGCGTGACGCCTGGCTGGCCGTTGGGGCCAACGAGCGCAAACACGCGGGCAGCCTTGCCGTTGACCTCCAGGCTGCGCGTGGTCGCGGTCAGCCGTTTTGCCGGCTGGGCGAGCGCCCGTGGCATGGCGGCCGTCATCGCAGCGCCAACGCCGCCGATCAACATTTCACGTCGCGTCAGTTTCATCTCGATAGTCTCCTGTAGGTCTCGCGGTTATGCCCTCCTCTGTCGCCCTCCCTCGCAGCAGACCGGCGCATTCGGCGGCCCGCGGAAACGCCAGATGCGCGCGCGGCTGCACCGATATTCATGCCGCGTCTCTCCGGCGGCCGGGCGCCAGCGCCGCAGCCGCCGCCGAGGGCTTGCATTTGCTCCTCCAAACTTCACTGTCGAACAGATGGGGCTTCCCACCGTGGGAAGGTCAAGACGCCGGCATTTCCAACGAACGGACGCCCAACTCCAACCTGGCGGTCAGGGAATATCTGGTGGTTCTCGATGAGATGTGGAGGCCGCCGCTAGCCGGGCGCCCTGCGCGCACTGAGGAACGCTCGCATGTGAAAGCGCGCCTGTGCCGGCTGTTGCGCGTGGCCGGCCCCGCCCGGGCAGGCTCGGCGCGCCAGGCAGCCGCCCTCCATGCAGGCGCTTCCCTCTAATTTACGCAGATGCGCGGCGCAGGCGGCGACATCGTAGCCTTCCGTTGTGAACGCGCTGACGGGACAGGCGCTTAGGCACGGGCGCGTGGCGCAGGTCTCGCAGGGGTTGGCGCGCCGGGCGACGGGCGGAATCGCGATCGGCTGCGCGAAGGCGAGCGCGCCGCGATAGCTGTGCCACAGGCCATAATCGGGGTGGATGAGCATCCCGAGCGGCGAAACGTGCACCGCCTCGGCGCGCATCGCCCAACGCTGGAACGGCAGGTATGGCGGCCCGCCGAAGGGATAGAGCGGCCGCGCGCCAAGAGCGGCGGCGAGCGCGCCGATCACGCGCCGGCTCCAGCGGTCGAGCGGATCGGCGAGGCCGTCGCGCGCTTCGGGCGAGCCCGCGAAAGCGCTCCACCCTCGCGCGCCCGCGGCGCCGACGAGGACGATCGCGTTCACGCCGTCCAAATCGAGGCGCCGATCAGATTCGTCCAGCGCGAAGGCGCCCCGCGCGACAAGGCCGCGTTCTTCGACCGCAGCTACGATCGGCGCCAGAGCCAACATCCCGCCTCCCCCGCGCCCGCGCCTGCAAGCGCGGCGCGTTCACCAACGGATCAGCGCGGCGCCCCAGGTGAAGCCGCCGCCCATCGCCTCGATCATCACGAGGTCGCCCTTCCTGATGCGGCCGTCGCGCACCGCGACGTCGAGGGCCAGCGGGATCGAGGCGGCGGAGGTGTTGCCGTGCCGATCGACGGTCACGACGACCTTTTCGCGCGCCAGGCCGAGCTTGTCGGCGGAGGCGTCGATGATGCGACGGTTGGCCTGATGCGGGACGAACCAGTCGATGTCGGCGGCAGTGACGCCGGCGTCGTCGAAACACGCTCTGATGACGTCCGTGACCATGCCGACGGCGTGTTTGAAGACTTCCTTGCCCTCCATGCGCAAATGCCCGACCGTCTTGGTGGTCGACGGGCCGCCGTCGACATAGAGCTTGGCGCGATGACGCCCATCCGAGCGCAACTGGCTGCAGATGACGCCCTGGGAATGGAGGCCGCCGTCGCTCGCGACCGCCTCGAGCACGATCGCGCCGGCGCCGTCGCCGAACAGGACGCAGGTCGTGCGGTCGGTCCAATCGAGCAAGCGCGAAAATGTCTCGGCGCCGATCACCAGCGCGCGCTTGTGCGAGCCGGAGGCGAGAAACTTGTCGGCGGTCGCGACGGCGAAGACGAAACCCGAGCACACCGCCTGCAGGTCGAACGCGACGCCGTGCGTCATGCCGAGAAGGGTTTGGACCTGGGTCGCAACCGCCGGGAACGTGTAGTCCGGCGTCGAGGTGGCGACGACGATGAGATCAATGTCGCCGGCCATGAGCCCCGCGTCGGCCAGCGCCGCCTCAGCGGCCCTGGCGGCGAGCATCGACGTGGTCTCGCCCTCGGCGGCGATATGCCGCTGCCGAATCCCGGTGCGCTGCTGGATCCATTCGTCAGTCGTATCGACGATCGTCGCCATCTCGGCGTTGGTGACGACGCGCTCGGGCAGATAGGCGCCGACGCCGCGTACGGCGGAACGGATTTTTGTGGCGTTCATGAACGGTGGCGCTTCCAACGAAGATGTGGCTTCAAGAGACCGCTGGCGTCGCGGCCGGGGCCCGCGCCTCATTGGCCTGGACGATCATATCGCGAATTTTGACGAGCAGTTCCTGGCGGACCATGTCGTAGCCGACCTCGATCGCGCCGGCGTAGCTTTCGGCGTCCGCCCCGCCATGACTCTTGATGACGACGCCGTCAAGCCCAAGAAAGACCCCGCCGTTAACCCGTCCCGGGTCCATTTTGGCGCGCAGGACGTCAAATGCGTGGCGCGCGAGGAAGTAGCCGAGCCGCGACATCCAGCTGTGGCTCATCGCGTCGCGGATGTATTGGCCGATCTGCTTTGCAGTGCCTTCGGCGGTCTTCAGCGCGATATTGCCGGTGAAGCCTTCGGTGACGATGACGTCGACCGTTCCCTTGCCGAGGTCGTCGCCCTCGACAAAGCCGTGATAGCGCATATGGGGCAACGTCGCCTCGCGCAGAACGCGGCCGGCGGTCTTGACCTCCTCGATGCCTTTGATTTCCTCGACGCCGACATTCAGCAGGCCGACGGTCGGGCTGTCGATGTCGAACACGATGCGCGCCATCGCCGCGCCCATGATCGCGAGATCGATCAGGTGTTCGGCGTCGGCGCCGATGGTCGCGCCGACGTCGAGCACGATCGAATTCGCCGCGCAGCGTCGGCCACATCGCGGCGATCGCCGGGCGTTCGATCAGCGGCATTGTGCGCAAGCAGATCTTGGCCATCGCCATCAGGGCGCCGGTGTTGCCGGCCGACACCGCGCAATCGGCGTCGCCCTTCTTGACCGCTTCGATTGCGAGCCACATCGAGGAGGCCCGCCGCCCCGATCGCAACGCCTGGCTCGGCTTGTCGGTCATTTTGATCGCCACGTCGCAATGGACGATCCGCGACTTGCGCGCCAACGCTGGACGCGCGGCCCGAAGCGGCGCGATCACCTTCTCATCGCCGAACAGAATGAATTCGATATCAGGTCGCCGCTCGAGCGCAATCGCCGCCGCATTCAGCACGACGGCGGGGCCGTGGTCGCCACCCATCGCGTCGAGCGCTATGCGAATGTCTTTTTTCATCCAAACATCAACCCTGAGGCCCGGCGGCGCGCGGGACAATAGCCGCTTCGTCGCTCAAGGCAAACGACGCGCAACAAGCGCGACCTGATTTGACAAAATTGCGGCCGTCTCCCGTTTTGTCGACCGGGTTGGGGCTTGTCGATCAGGGCAAGCCATCTGAAGATCATCGCGAGAGGCATATTCGGTCTCGCGATCCAAATTTCTTTCGCGACGCCGTCGGGGGCAAATTTGAGCGGGTTCGCGGAATACGATCGCTACGACGGCCTCGGGCTCGCAGAACTGGTGCGCAAGGGCGACGTCCCCCCCGCCGAACTGGTCGAGGAGGCGATCGCGCGCGTCGAAGCGGGCAATCCGCAAATCAACGCCGTCGTCTGGAAGCTCTACGACAGCGCGCGCAAAGCCGCCGCCGGCCCCCTGTCCGGCCCTTTCGCCGGGGTGCCGTTCTTCATCAAGGATCTCATGGCGCCCGTGGCCGGCGCGCCCATGAGCCAGGGCAATCGGCGTCTGGCCACAGTCATGCGCGAAGCCGACGCCGAGGTCGTCACACGCTATCGCAAGGCCGGACTCGTCTTCGTCGGCAAGACGAACGTTCCCGAATTCGGCCTTGCGCCGGTTACCGAATCGGAGGCTCTGGGACCTTGCCGGAACCCCTGGGATCTCGCGCGCACCCCAGGCGGCTCCAGCGGCGGCTCGGCGGCGGCGGTGGCAGCGGGATTCGCGCCGATGGCGCACGCCACCGACGGCGGCGGCTCCATCCGCGCGCCCGCCTCGTGCTGCGGGCTCGTCGGCCTCAAGCCAACGCGCGGTCGCACGCCGCACGGCCCCGTGGCGGGTGAAATCTGGCGCGGGCTCTCCGCCTGCCACGCGATCACCCGCACCGTGCGCGACAGCGCCGCTTTGCTCGACGCCACTCAAGGGGCCGACGTCGGAGCGCCCTATGAAATCAAGCCGCCGGCTCGGCCTTATCTCGAGGAAGTCGGCGCCCCCCCGGGAAAGTTGCGCATCGCCTACACCACCTCGCCCTTCCTCGCCCCGTCCGTTCATCCCGATTGCGTCGAAGGCGTCGAGGCGACCGTCGCGCTACTCAAGGATCTCGGTCACGAGGTCGTCGAGGCGACGCCGCCGATCGAGCGCGAGCCGCTGGTTCGACGCTTTCATGACAATCATCGCCGGCGAGACCCGCGCCGACATCGAAGCAGGCGCACGCATCGTCGGGGCCGTCTCGGCTTCGCCGATTTCGAAGCCGCGACCCATGCCCTCGGCCTGCTCGGCAAATCGTGGAGCGCGGCCGACTACGCCGGCGCGGCGCGGTATCTGCAGACCTGGTCCCGGGGCGTCGGCGCGTTCTTCGCCGGTTTCGACGTGCTGTTGACGCCGACGCTCGCCGCGCCGCCGACCTTGATCGGCGCCGTGAAACCGAGGCCGATCCAAGCGGCGATTCTCGACGTCGTCGGTCGTCTCGACGCGGGCTGGTTCATCAGGCTGAGCGGGCTCGCCCCGCGCTGGTGAAGAAATCG
Source organism: uncultured Alphaproteobacteria bacterium (assembly GCA_963813195.1). Classification (GTDB taxonomy): domain Bacteria; phylum Pseudomonadota; class Alphaproteobacteria; order Rhizobiales; family Beijerinckiaceae; genus Roseiarcus. The sequence goes on from CAWEYC010000034.1 coordinate 348,590, forward strand.
CTCTCCTTCATTCCGTACACGCCGCTGTTCAACGTCACCGGCCAGCCCGCGATGTCGCTGCCGCTGCACTGGAACCAAGCCGGCCTGCCGATCGGCATGCAATTCGCCTCGCGCTGGGGCGACGAAGCGACGCTGTTCCGGCTCGCTGCGCAGTTGGAAGAGGCCAAGCCGTGGTTCGATCGAACGCCGCCCGGCTACTGACGCGCGCCTGTCAGCGCTTCGGCTTCTTCTTCGGCTTCGCACCAGGCTCTGGCTTCAGTCCGGCCAGCGCGGCGAAGGGCGAGTTCGTCTTGCTCGGCGCCGGCTCGGCAAATTCGACTCCGGGCTTGCGCGGATAGGGATCGAGGCCGAGCGCCAGAAACTCGGCCGCCAGGGCGCCAAGATCGACCACGCCGTCGACGATCGTATCGGGCGGGTCATCGGCGGTAAGGTCGAGGTTCACCTCTTCCTGCACGCCGCGCCGCGCCGGGACCGCTTTCGCCGGCGGAGCGAACACGACATCGACTGGCTCATCAACGCTCGCCGCGAACGGCTCCAGCGTGACGATGCAGACTTGCGTCACGTCGGCGCGCACGGCGCCGCTCACCTTCGCGCCATCGCGCCCGCTCCGGCGCAGCGTGAAACTCGCGCTCAGCTTGGCGATCGCCGGCAGACGATTGAGCGCCGCCAGCGCGGCGCGCTCGCCCTCGTCGGCGACGATGGTCAGGGTGACGCCGTCAGCTGGCAAAGCGTCAACCCGCACCGGGCGACTGAAAGGCGGGGCGGCGCTCATCGCGCCTCCCGTCTGCGGCAAGAGGAAAACGGAACCGCCCAGCGGCGAAGTCTTCCCTCGTAGGGGATCGCCCCAATCGCGGCGGCGTCAGCGGCGACGCGCTCCGCCAACGCAGGCGCGGCGGGGGCGTCGGGCGCGCCGTAGACATTGCGGCCGAGCGCGGCGGCCAGCGCGCCCGCGTGGTCGCCGGCGCTCAAGCGCGGCGCCATAGGCGCGGCTGCGGCCGCCGAAGTCCGCCGCCATCATTCTCTTGAGCCGGCGGGCGACGCCGGCATCGCCAATCGCCATTTCGCGTAAGGCGTCTTCGAAGCTCACGAAACACGGCGTCGACCAGTTCCTGCGCCATTTCCCCCCACCGGGCCAAGCGCGACGAGACGGCGCACCGGCAAGGCGGCGTGGAGGACGACCATTTCAAAGCGGCCTTCGAGCGTGTCGGCGACGCCAAATTGTTGGTAGAGCGCCGGCGCACGCGAGGCGGCCACGATCTCGCCGTGAATTTGGTCGATCAGGGAGCGGTTGGCGCGCCGGAGGCGCCAGCGAGCGAGGGATCATGGGCGCCTTGCTTTTCGTCAGCGCGTTGGGTTAGGCATCACCGGACGATCTGGCAAGCGAAAAAGCGGGGCGTAGCGGGGACCAGTCATGCGGGCGAATTTCTCTCTCGGCGTCCCCCGTGCGGCGGCGCTGGCCTGCGTCTCGGCGCTCGGCGGCGGGCTCAGCGGGTGCCTTGGGTATGACGGCGATTTCGACCGCGGCTATCAGGTCGACCCGCAAAGCCTCGACCAGGTCAAGGTCGGCGACACCACCAAGGAAACGCGCTGGCGCTGATGGGCACGCCCTCGACCACGTCGACGGTCGGCGGCGACGCCTGGTATTATATCGGCCAGAAATGCATCGCGCGCTCGCCTTCCTGCCGGCCAAGATGACCGACCAGAACGTGCTGGCGATCTACTTCGACAAGAAGGGCAAGGTCGCGCGCATCGCCAACTACGGCATGAAGGACGGCAAGGTGTTCGACTTCGTCTCGCGCACGACGCCGACCGGCGGCCAGGAGCCGAACTTCCTGCGCAACATCATGACCGGACTGTTCAAGTTCACCTGACGGACGCCGCAACGAGGCGGCCCCGGACAGAGAGCCGCGTGGACAACGCCTTCCCGCGCGTTGACGCGCGCCGCTTCGGTTGATGACGCAAACCGTCAGCGCAAAAAAGGCCGGAGACTAGAGCAGGTCCATTCAAGACATAGACGGTACGGTTCACGCGCATGCGGGCGGCCGCCGGGCGCCTCGCGGGCAAAGCCTATACGCGAATGCGAAAAGCGGCGCGAGCCGGGTCGGCGACCCAGGAATTGCCAGGCAGTGGAATCCCCAGCCCATCCCACGCCCGAATACGGGTGATCGTTCGACGCAGCGCCGCTTGAACGCCGAAACAACAATAAAGTCACGTGGAGGAAACATGTCTGATCCGGCCGGGAGCGAGATCAACGCGCACGATGGCAAGGTCTCACGGCGGCTCGTGCCTTTTCTGATGCTGTGCTATTTCGTCGCCTACGTGGATCGGGTGAATGTCGGTTTCGCCGCCCTCACGCATGAGCAGGGATCTGGGCTTCACCGCGACCGTCTTCGGCACCGGCGGCCGGCATCTTCTTCATCGGCTATTTCTTGTTCGAAGTGCCCAGCAACTTCCGTCGCCAACTTCGGCGTCCGCCGCTGGATCATCCGCATCATGTTCACCTGGGGGATGATCGCCGCCGCGAAGGCCTTCGTGACCGGCGAGAAGAGCTTCTACGTCGTGCGATTTGTGCTCGGCGTAGCGGAAGCCGGGTTCTTTCCGGGCATCATGTTCTTTCTGACGCTGTGGTTTCCCAGCGCCTATCGCGGTATCATCGGCCTGTTCATGTTCGCGATCCCATCTCCACCGTCGTCGGCGCGCCGCTCTCCGGGCTGATCCTGGGGCTCGAGGGCGTTCGGACTGCACGGATGGCAGTGGATGTTCTCATCGAGGGCGTGCCGGCGCTCCTGATGTCGGTGGTCGGTGCTCGTCTATCTGACCGACCGCCCCGCCGACGCGCAGTGGCTGGCCCCGACGAGCGACTATGGCTGCGGGACCAGTTGGACGCCGAGCGCGCCAACCGCGAAGCCCATGTGCGCATGTCCTGGCTGCAGTCGATGGCCAATCCGCGGGTCGTCCTGCTCGGCTTCGTCTACATGGCGCTGCAACGTGCCGCAGTACGGGGTCAGCTTCTTCCTGCCGCAGATCGTCAAGGCGTTCGGCGTCAGCAACGTGCAGGCCGGCTTCATCACCGCGCTGCCTTATGTCGCCGGGGCCGCCGGAATGGTGCTGTGGAGCCGTCACTCCGACCGCACCGGCGAACGCGTCTGGCATTGCGTCATCCCCTTCCTCGCCATGGTCGTCGGACTTGGCCTTGCCGCCAGCATTGCCGACCCGACGGCGAAGATGGTGGTGCTGTGCATCGCCGCCTGGGGCTTCTTCTCGATCCTGCCTGTCTTCTGGACGCTGCCGACGGCGTTCCTGAGCGCGCCGGCGCGGCGGCCGGCATCGCCGCTGTGAACTCGATCGGCAATCTCGGCGGCTATTTCGGACCGCAGGCGTTCGGCTATCTCAAGACCGCGACCAGCGGCGACACGGCAAGCCTTATTTTCCTGGCCTGCTCCGCCGTCGTCGGCGCGATCCTCGCGCCGTCGCTTGGCCACAACCCCGCGCTGGAACGCGCGGCGGCGGCGCCCGTCGCCTAGAGCCGTCTGTAACGAGAATGATACGCGGTGTCCCTTCTCCCCGCTTTCGCCGACGAACGCTACGCGTTTGTGGCGAAGAAGGTTAGGGCTTGGAGATGTGCCGCAACAGGGCGGCCAATCACCCAGCCCCTCACTCCGGCCCTCTCCCCGTACGCGGGGAGACGGGGCGCCCAACCGGAACGCAGGATGCTCTAGCCCCGCCGCGCTTAGTTTGAATTATCAGTCCTGTCATTCCCGCGAAAGCGCGCGCAAGCGGGAATCCAGGCTTGGCGGCCGCTGCACTCTTCCCCTGGATTCCCGCTTTCGCGGGAATGACAAGTGCAAGAGCACCCACCCGCCGAGGCGGGTGGGCCGAAACCACTGCGCTCTGGCAATCCTCAGTGCGCGAGGATCGCCAGCAACAGCAGCGCGACGATATTGATGATCTTGATCAGCGGATTGACGGCCGGGCCGGCGGTGTCCTTGTAGGGATCGCCGACCGTGTCGCCCGTCACCGACGCCTTGTGCGCTTCGGAACCCTTCAAATGCTTCACGCCGGCGCTATCGACGAAGCCGTCCTCGAAGCTCTTTTTGGCATTGTCCCAGGCGCTGCTGCCCGAGGTCATGGAAATCGCGACGAAGAGGCCGTTGACAATGACGCCGAGCAGCGAGGCGCCGAGTGCGGCGAAGGCCGAGGCCTTGGAGCCGGAGATCAGCAGCACGCCGAAAAAGACCACGAACGGGGCCAGCACCGGCAGCAGCGAGGGAACGATCATCTCCCGGATCGCCGCCTTGGTCAGCATGTCGACGGCGCGGCCGTAGTCGGGACGCTGGGTTCCCTGCATGATGCCGGGCATTTCCTTGAACTGCCGGCGCACCTCGACCACCACCGATCCCGCGGCGCGGCCGACCGCCGTCATCGCGATTCCGCCGAAGAGATAGGGGATCAGGCCGCCGAAGATCAGGCCAGCGACGACGTAAGGGTTGGCCAGGCCGAAATCGATCGGGCCGACATCCTTGAAATAAGGGACGCCCGTATCGACGAAATGTTTGATGTCGTTGGTGTAGGCGGCAAACAGCACCAGCGCGCCGAGACCCGCCGAGCCGATCGCGTAGCCCTTGGTGATCGCCTTGGTGGTGTTGCCGACCGCATCGAGCGCGTCGGTCGACTGACGCACTTCCTTGGGCAGGCCCGCCATTTCTGCGATGCCGCCGGCGTTGTCGGTGACCGGTCCGAAGGCGTCGAGCGCGACGATCATGCCGGCGAGGCCCAGCATGGTCGTCACCGCGATCGCCGTGCCGAACAGGCCGGCGAGCTGATAGGTCGCGATGATGCCGGCGACGATGACCAAAGCGGGCAGCGCGGTCGATTTCGAGCGACACCGCGAGGCCCTGGATAACGTTGGTGCCATGGCCCGTGACGGAGGCCTGCGCGATCGAAACGACCGGGCGTTTGCCGGTGCCGGTGTAATATTCGGTGATAACGACGATCAAGCCGGTGATCGCCAGTCCGAACAGGCCGCAGATGAAAAAGGCTGGCGCCGGTCACCGTCTTGCCTGCACTTCGCCGATCTCGCCCCAACCGACCACGAATTGCGTCGCGATCGCGAGGCCGACGATCGACAGACCGCCAGTCGCGATCAGGCCCTTGTAGAACGCGCCCATGATCGAGTTGGTCTCGCCGAGCTTGACGAAGAACGTGCCCACGATCGAGGTGACGATGCACGCGCGCAGATCGCCAGCGGATAGACCATTGTCGGGGAGCGATGTCCGTGTCGGCGAAAAAGATCGAGGCGAGCACCATCGTCGCCACCACGGTCACGACATAGGTCTCGAATAGGTCGGCGGCCATGCCGGCGCAGTCGCCGACGTTGTCGCCGACATTGTCGGCGATCGTCGCGGGGTTGCGCGGGTCGTCTTCCGGGATGCCGGCCTCGACCTTGCCGACGAGGTCGGCGCCGACGTCGGCGCCCTTGGTGAAGATGCCGCCGCCGAGTCGCGCGAAGATCGAGATGAGCGAGGCGCCGAAACCCAGCGCGACAAGCGCATCGACGACTACCCGGCGTGTTCGCGTGGCCGAGCGGACCGGTGAGGACCCAGAAATAGCCGGATACGCCGAGCAGCGCGAGGCCGGCGACCAAAAGGCCCGTCACGGCGCCGGCCCTGAACGCAATGTCGAGACCGGCGCCGAGCGATTTCGTCGCGGCTTGTGCGGTCCGGACGTTGGCGCGTACTGAGACGTTCATGCCGATGAAACCGGTTGCGCCCGACAAAATCGCGCCGATGAGAAAGCCGATCGCCACCGTCCCACCCCAGCAGCAGGCCGAGGCTGATGAAGATGACGATGCCGACAATGCCGATCGTCGAATATTGCCGCCTGAGATAGGCCTGCGCGCCCTCGGCGACCGCGCCGGGAATTTCTGCATGCGCTGCGAGCCGGCATCGGCCGCCAGCAACTGGCTGACGGTATAGCCGCCATAAACCAGCGAAAGCAGACCACATACGAATATCAGGCCCAAAATCATGGCGTTCAGCCCCCAAATCCCAGTTTACGCGGCGCCGCGCGCCGCCCGGTTCGGTCGCCCTCTTGCCAGAAACCGCGCCGCGCTGCAACGCGGCAGCGCGGATTTGTGCTGCGTCTGCGATCAAAGTCGTCGCGGCGAGCCGCGGCTGAAGCTCCGTTCGATGACGGAGCGGCAGGCCGGCGCTCGGAAGCCCGTTCCGACCAGGGCGCAAGTGAGCGCCTGAAGCCGACTCGAAACAGGGTAACTAGTCCGGCGCGGTCTCGTCGCCCTTGTCGTTCCTGTTGGGATAGTGGAACGAGGCGAAGCGCACGACGAGCACAGCGAGCGCCATGAGAAGCGTGCCCGCGGCGAGGACCAAGACGCCGATATCGGGGGCCGGCTCGCTCTGCACGACGACGATCATGTGCCGCGTCACCGCGGTGATGCCGACGTAGATCAGAAAGCGCACCGGCAAATGCTTGGTCTTGAAATAGATGCCGACCATCGACCCGATTTCGAGGTAGATGAACAGCAGCAGCAGATCATCGACTGTGGCGTGACCCCTGACGACCATCGTCATGAATGCGTGGACCGCCGCCCAGACCGTCGCCGCTCCGATCGCAAACAGGCCGAGGAGATGAAACGCCTCGGAAAGCAGATTGCCGATCGGATCGACAATCCCGCGCAGGCGTCGCGTCGCATCGCGACCTATCGGGGAGCCAGCGGGCACGATTCGCGTCTCCGTCCGCTCGCGACCGTTCCCCGACGTTGGCGCGGGTTCGGCGTTCTGAAGGTCGCGTCAGCGGTCTACCGTCCCTCACTTTCGAGACGCAGTCCAGCTTAGGGTCGCCGCAGCCACCTGGGACGCGGTTGCCGCCCTCCGAGGCGCAAAGGAATCCCGGCGCGGAATTCTACGAGCCGGCGTCGACCGCGCCCTTTCGGTCGCCGGGCCCACCGGCGGAGGAGGCGTGAAGCGAGTTCACCAGTCCGGCGCGCTCTCGCCGTCTTTGGGGTTCGCCCAGACCCGGCGCCGGGGCGCCGGGTCATTCGCCGGCGTTGGAGGGAACGCCGGCCAATCCTCGCTATTTCAACCGATCAGCCGCAGATATCGACGAGTTGGTCGCCGACATAATTACCGAACTGATCGTAGGACGGACGGTATTGGTAGCATCCGCCGTTGTAATATGGCCCGGCGTAGCCGTATTCGAATGGCGCCGTTGCGGCGCCGATGATCGCGCCTGCGGCGAGGCCAAGACCGCCGAGCACGCCCGGTCCGTAGTACCCGTACGGTCCGTACGGTCCGTACGGTCCGTAGTACCCATACTCGTCGTCCCCGTAGATGGAGCCGTGCCGGCCGGCGCCGATCCCAATATTGTGGTTGCGATCGAAGGCGACCTGGCCGTGCGGCACGCGAGACGCCGCGGCTGCTGGCGCCGAGACGCCGAGGCCGAGCCCGAGAACTGCCGCCGAGACCGTCGCAGCGATAGATGACTTCGAAAGCACGCGCATGGTTGACCTCCTGTTTTCTGCTGGCGGGCCGAGACGATGCGATCACTATCTCGGCCACGTCACGCGCCGCTGAAGCTTCCCTCCTGTGACGTGCGGCTTGTGCGCTTCGCATTCGCGAAGCAACTGTGCGCAGCCTTGTAGATGTTATGGCGACATTATCCATATTTATTTGGCGCATTCGTGTCGCAAGTATGATCATTCGGCGACCACGACACTGTATCTTTCAAATCATTGTGCTTTTGTCGTTACAAATGTTAACTTATCGCAATAATCGGCGCGCTGTCCTTTGTGCGAAGCGGGCGTTTGGCCGTCAGCTTCATTGGCCGCGCCGCGCAGTTCTTCATTGCTTGGGGCGTCCGCGTGCACTGAACGATGCGCAACCCCTGGCGGCAGCCAACTCGTCGCGCAGAGCGACGCGGCGGAAAATCGTGCCGCAACCAATTGAAATTCCCAGCCCGCGCCTGAAACCGCGGCGGGCATGATTGCGCTGGCGGCAGACCGTCCGTTGGACTCTCAGGGCGGGGCGTCACGGGCGGTTACCGCTCACGGTCCGATCCGATGACCCCTCCAATCACCGATCGCCGTTGTCCCTCGCTGCCGACAATTTGTCGGCGAACAACCCAATGGTCTTGGCGTAAACCGCCGCCTCGTTCCACTGCAGCAGTGCGGCGAAGTTCGGCTGGCCCTCGTCCCAGCCCTGGCCGCGCCGCCATCCCTTCGCATGGAGGAAGTTGGCGGTGGAAGCGAGAGCGTCCTCGGGGTTGCTGATGATGTCGGCGGCGCTGGCGCCGTCGAAGGCGACAGCGTATTTCAGATAGGCCGAGGGCAGGAACTGCGTCTGACCGATTTCGCCGGCCCAGGCGCCGCGCATTTGCGCGGGCTCGAAATCGCCGCGCTGCACGATCTTTAGCGCGTCGAAGAGTTCGACGCGAAATTGTTCCGCCCGGCGGCAGTCGTAGGCCAGCGTCGCCAGCGCGCTGAACGTCGGAAAGTTGCCCGAGCCGGCGCCGAACTCAGTCTCCAGCCCCCAGATCGCCACCAGCACGGGCCCCGGCACGCCGTAGCGCTGCTCGATCGCGTCGAGCGCCTCGGCGTATTTCAGCAGCATGTTCCGGCCCTTCTTGAGCCGATAGGCGGTGACGCGCTTGGTCGCGAATCGCACGAAATCCTGGTGGAACGCGCCTTGCCCGCGATCGTGCGAGATCACCAAGTCTTCGTAGGCGACGTCCCCCAAAGCCGAATCGATCACCGAAGGCGCGATGCCCGCGCTTTCCGCCTGCTGCTTGAACGACGCGAGCCAATCGTCGAACCCGGCCGGACTGTCGCCGCACTCAGCGGCGAGCCCGGGGGTGGCGAAAAGCAGCGCCGCCGCGCCGCAGAGCGCGGCTGTCCTCAGCGCCGCGCTCGCCCGAACGGCGAAAGTCGCGGGCACATGCCTCTTCGGAGCCATTTGTCGCAACATCGAAACCCCGCTACGCCGATGTGAACACGAGCAAGCGTTACCGGCAAAACGGGGCCGAACATTGACCGGTTCCGTCGCGTCGATGAACTAAATCGCTGGCGAGCGCAACAAATGCGGCTAGAATTTTGGCGGTTCGACGCCCGAGGCCCGGCACGCGGCGATCAGCGTGTTGGCCATCAGCATGGCGATGGTCATCGGACCGACCCCGCCAGGGACTGGCGTGATCGCCCCGGCGCGAGTTGCGGCCTCCTGGTAGGCGACGTCGCCGACCAGACGGGTCTTCGGCCGGCCGGCGGCGTCGACGCCCTGCCCCGCAACGCGATTGATGCCGACATCGATGACGACGGCGCCCGGCTTCACCCAGTCGCCGCGCACCATTTCAGCCCTGCCGACGGCGGCGACGAGAATGTCGGCCCGCCGCGCGACATCGGCAAGATCTCGGGTCCGCGAATGGGCGATGGTCACCGTGCAATTGCGCTGAAGAAGCAGTTGCGCCATCGGCTTGCCGACGATGTTGGAGCGGCCGATGATGACGGCCTCCTTGCCGTCGAGCGTCTGCCCGAGCGCCGCGCAGGCCCTGTCGATCAGGATCATCGCGCCAGCCGGCGTGCAGGGGATCAGCGCGCGACCGAATTCGCCGATCGCGGCGAGGCCGACGTTGATCGGATGAAAGCCGTCGACGTCCTTGCGCGGCGCGACCGCCTCTAGAACCGCAGCCGAATTGATCGCCTTGGGCAGCGGCAGTTGCACGAGAATGCCGTGCACCGCCGGATCGGCGTTGAGCCGCTCGACAAGAGCGAGCAGATCGGCCTCGTTGGTGTCGCTGGCCAAATCATATTGCAGCGAGTGAAAGCCGCAGGCCTTCGCCGCCTTGCCTTTGGCGCCGACATAAACCCGGCTGGCCGGATCCTCGCCGACCAGAACGACCGCAAGTCCCGGCCGGACGCCTTGCGCCCCCAGCGCGCTCGCTTCGGCGCCGACGCGGGCGACGATGTCCTGCGAGACGGCCTTTCCGTCGAGGACGTAAGCGGCGGCGTGGTTCGGAGCTTCCGATGGGAACGTCATGGGGCAGGTCGCGTCCGGTGCGTTGCGTGACCGACGCCGCTTCCCTCGGGCCAGCGACGTCGGCTGCGGCTGTTTAGCGACAGGCGTCGCCCGAGTCACGCCGCCCGCGCGCAAATTACGCGGCGGCGCGGCTCGAGGCGAGCCGCGTTTTTGCGACCGTTCAACTGATTATTGGGCCAACGCCTTTTCCATCGCCTCGGACGCCTTGGCGGTGGGGTTCTTGGTGCAATAGTCGTTGATCTTCTTGTCCATCTCGGCGGAACTGGGGTCCTTGTTCATTTCGGCCTTGGTCGCAGCGTCGATCTGCGCGTTCGCTTTCAGCAGGTCCGCGCAGGACATGTCGGATTGCGCATGCGCCGCGCCGAGACCGCCTAAGACAATGGCGAGCGCCGCAAGAGTTATTTTCATCAGAGTTCCCCCTCTTCGCGCGGCGAGACTCGCCGACGCTGTCGCCGAAAAAATTTCGGCGCCATTCTCTAGGGCGAATACTCTGGATTTTGAAGTCTAAGCCTCAATCTAATTCGAAAAAACTTATGCCTGACGCACGTGCAGTCCCGCTGGCCAACTCGAGTTGGTCGCGGCTCTCGCGCGTGAGCCCGACAACGCCGGCCACGCTTGCGGAGCGAAAGCGCGGCGGCGTTCGCGGCCGCCTCAACTCGCTCGAATCAGTCCGCGGTTCGGCGACAATTCGTCGACGGACTAACCTTGGTAGGGCATGGGAGTATTGGGCGCGACGCCTCCAGCCGCGGCGACGAACCGATACCGCGCGGCATGCCGGGCCCGCTGACCCCCGTCAAGCCGTCGCATCGACGGCTTCTCGAAGAGATCGCCGGTGAAGCCCTCGGGATCGCTATATCCGGTCCAGGCCTCCAGGCAGAGGAACGGCGCGCCGGGCCGGGTCCATATTCCAACATGGTCGAAGCCGTGGAAGTCCATTTCGATCGCGGCGCCGCTCGCCTCCTCGAAACGCAGCGCACGGCTTGCAGGGTTCAGAAAGCACAGCGCGTCGTTGGCGAAGAGTTCGTCGCTCAGCGCCAGATCTCTCCCGCGTAACGGGATCGCGCGCCGCGCGGCGCCGATCAGCCCGCCGGGCGCCATCACCGGAATTTCGGCGGCTTCCTCTTTTTCGAAGCGGATGCGGGCGTCCTCGCGCGGCCCGCCCGCGAACGGCCAACGAAACCCGGGATGAAGCCCGCAGGCGTAAGGGGCCGGCTCCGCGCCGGGATTGTCGACTTCGATCGCCATTTCGAGCGCGTCCGCGTTCAAGCGGTATTCGATCGCGAGGCGAAAAGCGAACGGATAGATCGCCCGCGTCGTCGCATTGTCACGCAGGCTCAGGCGCGCGAAATCGGCCTGCGCGGCCTCGACATCGAACACCTGCGTCGCCGCGAATCCGTGCAGCCCCAAGGGATACTGGCGCCCAGCGACGCGCGCGCCGTCGCGGGTCCAACCGACGACGGGATAGAGGATCGGACTGATCTGATCCCAAATGGCCGCATCGCCCGGCCAGAGGAGATCGCGCCCGCCAACGGTCCACGAACGCGCCTCCGCGCCACGCCGCGAAATGACCGCGCGCCCGGCGCCGCTCGCCAGCGTCAGCGATTCCATGGTCATGGAACGAGTTCCGTGATCGCCGCGGTCGCGAGTAGCGCATCCTTCACGCCGGGAGCGCAGGCGACGATCGGGTTGCCCTTGTGAAGGCCGTCGCCCGAGAGGAAGTCGCTGACATAGCCGCGCGCTTCCCGAACCAGCGCGATTCCCGCCATACAGTCCCAGGCCTGCATATGGTTCTCGACATAGCCGTCGCGCCGCCCAGCAGCGACATAGGCGAGGCCGAGCGCCCCCGAGCCCGAGCGGAACACGGCCGCCCCCGCGTCGACCACCCGGCCGAGCAGGCCGAGAAACATCTCCGGGCCGGCGCGCATGTTCCAGCCGACCTCGACCGACGCCGCTTTAAGGTCGACCGTCGACGAAGCCCGCAACGCGACGCCGTTCAGCGTCGCGCCCGCGCCACGCCGCGCCGCGAACAACTCGTCGACCATGGGATCGTAGATGACGCCGATCTCGATCTCGCCGTCGAGCACGGCGGCGATCGAGACGCAGAAATGCGGCGCGCCGCGGGCGAAATTCGAGGTGCCGTCGATCGGATCGACCACCCAGACCGGCGCGCCGGGCTTACCGACGCGCCCGTCGCCCTCCTCCCCGATGAAGCCGTCGTCGGGAAAGATCTCGTGCAGACGCGTCGCGATCGCGCGCTCGACCTCCCCGTCGACCTCGGTGAGATAATCTTGCGGACCTTTGAAGGCGACGGTGAACAACTCGCGGTGGAGGAACCGTTGCTTGGCGATTTCGCCGGCCGTGCGCGCCAGCGCGCCAGCGGCGAGAAAACGGGTCGTCAGGGCGCGCGCGTCCACGGTCAATGTTGAAATCCTCTACAAGAGTCCAGGCTCAGAAATGGCTGAAAGCGCCGCTTCGGAACGCCATTTCGCGTCCGTCGCGGCCGACGAATTGCGGCTGTCCAGCCTCGGCGAGGGCGTCGCCGATGTAGGTCACGGCGACTCCGGCCGCCGCCGCCGCCGCTTCGAATCCGGCGCATTCCTCCGGCGCGACTGCGGCGAGAAGTTCATAATCGTCGCCACCCGTCGCGGCAATCTCGAACAGCGCCGGGTCGGCTGCGATCGCCGCCGTCGCAGCCGACGAAAGCGGCAGGCGCGTGAGTTCCACGCGCGCTCCGACGCCGCTGACCCGCAGCATTTTTGTGAGATCGCCGACGAACCCGTCGGAGACGTCCATGCCGGCGTGGGCGTGCGCCGCCATCGCCGGCGCGAGCGCCAGGCGCGGCAACGGCAAGAGATAGCGCTCGAGCAGATGCCGCCGGCTGCCCGCGTCGAGTAAGGGCCCCTGCCCCAGCCGAAGCCTCAGTCCGAGAGCGGAGTCGCCGATCGTGCCCGAGACATAAAGGCGGTCGCCAGGCCGGACGCCGTCGCGCGCGGCCATGCGACCCGCCCCAACCGCGCCGAGCGCGGTGATCGCAAGCGTCAGCGGTCCCGGCGTCTTGACCGTGTCGCCGCCGAGCAGAGGGCAATCAAAGGACGCGGCGTCCTCCCCCAGACCGGCCGCGAAGTCTTCGAGCCAGGGCGCCGTCCAGTCGCTCGGCAGCGCGAGATCGAGAACGAAGCCGATCGGCGCCGCGCCTTTCGCCGCGAGATCGGAGAGATTGACCCGCAACGCTTTGCGCGCGATCGAATTGGCTGGGTCGTCGGCAAAGAAATGAACGCCCGCGATCAGCGCATCGGTGGTGAGGACGAGTTCCTTGCCTGCCGGTGGCCTCAGCAGCGCAACGTCATCCCTCAGGCCAAGCCCAGCCGGCCCGGCGAGCGGCGCAAAATAACGTGCGATGAGATCGTCTTCGCCGGGGCGGTCGGTCATCCCGCCGCCTTAGCGCAAAACCGACGCCGTGTCGCGTCGCACCATCGATTGCTCGGTTGGACTCGGTTCAGCCGCCGCCTCGACGCGCGGCGAGGCGGCGGACGACTTCCCTCTGGGACTGTCTTCCCCAAGCGTCCCGGAGAAATGTCGCCGCCTCCGCTTCGATTCGACGGGTCTGTAGGCCCTCCGTCTCACCAATAGTGGCAGACGCGCCGTTGCATCCTATAGCTGTAATGGCAATGATAGCGGCGGTAATGCATCCCGGTCGCGCCTACCACGGCGCCAGCCCCGGCGCCAACGACCAGGCCGACCGGCCCGCCGACGACCGCGCCGCTCACCCCGCCGATCGCGGCGTCGCCAGCCATTCTTTGATCGCGCGGGCCGGCGCAGGCGCTGAGCGCGAGCGCAAGGGCGATCAGAGCAATTTTAGTCCTCATAATTGGTCTCCCGATATAGCAAATCAACCGAGGGAATGCGTCCATCGGTCCGAACAAACACGTGTCACGATGGAATCGGTATAGGCGAAGTTCCCCAACGAATGAACCCGCGGCGCCGCCCGCCGATTGCATATCCACCGCTGCGTCCCTAAACATTTGCGCGAGCTCCGCCCGAGGACCCTTCAGTGACCGAAGCGTTTCAGCCCCGATCCGATTTTCTGCGCGTCCTGCTGGAGCGCGGATATGTTCACCAATGCTCGGACCTCGGGGGTCTCGACGAGAAGGCGATGAGCCGTTCGCTCGTCGGCTATATCGGCTTCGATTGCACCGCTCCGTCGCTGCACGTGGGCTCGCTGCTTCAAATCATGATGCTGCATTGGCTGCAGGAAACCGGCGGCAAGCCGCTGGCGCTGATGGGCGGCGGCACGACCCTGGTCGGCGACCCCTCCGGCAAGGACGAGAGCCGCAAGCTGCTAACCGTCGACCAGATCGAAGCGAACAAGGTTGGCATCCGCAAGGTGTTCACACGCTTCATGCGCTTCGGCGACGGAGCCCACGATGCGGCGATGCCCGACAATGCGGAATGGCTCGCCAAGCTCAACTACATCGAATTCCTGCGTGACATCGGCCGACACTTCTCGGTCAATCGCATGCTGGCGATGGATTCCGTGAAGATGCGCTTGACCCGCGAGCACGAGCTTTCTTTCCTCGAATTCAACTACATGTGTCTACAGGCTTATGATTTTGTCGAACTTCACCGGCGATGCGGCTGCACGTTGCAGATGGGCGGCTCCGATCAATGGGGCAACATCGTCACTGGCCTCGATCTCGGCCGCCGCCTCGGCACGGAGCAGCTTTACGCGCTGACCTCGCCGCTCATCACGACCGCGTCGGGCGCCAAGATGGGAAAGACGGCGGCGGGCGCGGTATGGCTCGATGCGGCGCTGCTGTCGCCCTACGACTACTGGCAATTCTGGCGCAACAGCGAGGACGCGGACGTCGGGCACTTCCTCAAATTGTTCACGCTGTTGCCGCTCGAAGAGATCTCCGCCTTGGAGGCGCTGGGCGGCGCGGAGATCAATGAAGCCAAGAAAGTCCTCGCCAACGAGGCGACGGCGCTGCTGCACGGGCGCGAGGCGGCCGAGGCAGCGGCCGCCACCGCGCGCAAGACGTTCGAAGAAGGGGCGCTCGCGGAGTCTCTGCCGACGATTGACGTCGCCAGCGCCGAATTCGACGCCGGCCTCGGCGCCCTCTCGGCTTTTGTTCGCGCCGGCCTCGTCGCCTCGACGGGCGAGGCGCGCCGCCAGATCCGCGGCGGCGGCCTGCGCGTGAACGATGTGGCGCTCGACGACGAAAAGGCTACGATCGGTCGCGACGCGCTACAAGGCTCGGGAATCGTCAAGCTGTCGCTCGGCCGCAAAAAGCACGTTTTGCTTCGCGCCGTATAACGGCGCGTTTCCCTACCGCGTCCTTCCGTAGGACAGCGCGCCCGACGAGTTCCGAGTCGTCCGGCGACGGCCCGCCGATAAATGGCGTCGTGCCATCGACAGCCCCGAAAAGCTTGCGCAGGAAACCAGGGGTCATGGCCGATAGCGGATTTACGTTCAGAGTCGGGCCGGTCGCCGGCCCGACGATGCGGTAGTTGACGCCGAAGATACCCTCGTGGTCGCCGCCGCCAAGCAGGGTGCCGACCACGGGAATGTGGGTGACGAGGCTATTGACCTGATAGACGGGAACAAAGGTTCCGTTGAGGTCGACGCGATTGTGGAGGTAGTCGATAAAGCCTTCGGTGGTGAGTCCCATACGGCTGTTGAAAATGACGGCTTGCCGCAAGTCGAGTCGCCCGGCGGAGCGCGTGAAGCTCGCCGACATTTTTTCGAAATGCGCGGCGTCGGGATCGATGACCGGGCCATCGTCGGTTCGATTGTCCACCGGCGCCTGCCCCGCCGCTTCCAATTGGCGCAGCGCCGGCTCGTTCCGCAAGGTAAAGTTGGTGACGTTCGCGCTGCCGCGGCTGACGTCGTCGGCGTTGCGCATTGTAAGATCGAGCGTTCCGCCCTCCATGCGGCTGTACAAATCGAGGAACCTAATCAGTGCGCCCGCGTCGGTGACATGAGCATGTACGCGTCCCGCGTCGTCCTGCTGCAATGCCAGGACGCCGCCGCCGATGCGCCCGTCGACCTGCATCGACTTCATCGCTCCGCCGCGCCACTGTCCGCTCAATTGGAATTGGCTCAGCGCCTGCGAATTGGCGCCGATCACATTGGCGATCTTGACATCGAGATCGAGATCCTTGCCCCCGCCCGCCGGTCCGCCCGCGCTGACAAAGCCTTTCACGAGACTTCGGGCGTCGAGCGCGGCGCCGCGCACCGTCGCCTTCACCACCGACGCTCCGTTTTGGATGTCCGCCTTGAGGTCATCGGCGGCGGACAAGCGCACTTGCGTCAGCTTGGCGTTCTGCAAGGCCCCGTCGGCGGCCATTTGCGCCGTCCCTCGGATTGCGATCGGCCCCGCATCGACCGTGATCGGGTTGACCGTCACCCCATCGCCATCGGCGTCGGGCTTGACAGTGAACGTCGCCTTGCCGGGCCTTCCGGCGGCCTTCAGCGTTCCCGTCTGCGGACTCTCGATCGCGACATGCGTGAGATCGATTTCAATTTCCGCGCTCGATTTCGACAAGGGCGCTTTGACGCGCACACCCATTGGGCCGTTCAGCAGCGAGGCGCCGGGGATGCCGAGTTTGGCGCGCGCGGCATTGTCGAATGAAAGGGACAGAACGACCGAGCCTTCGTCGGCGGGACCTTTCGTCAAGTCGACCGCGACCGGCACGCCGTACATCTGGCCCTGGCCGACGATCTTCAGGTTGCCGTGATCGGCCAGAACGGACAGAGCGGCTTGATCGAGGCGTTCGTTGGCGAGAAATCGATCGATCCGAAAATTCGTCAGATTTCCTTCGGCGCGAAACTGATTGTCCTCCGGCCGGGCCGTCTTTCCGAGTTTCAGATCGAGCGCGAGTTGGCCCTCGAATTGGCCCTTGACGGTGGCGGGATCGACGCTGAAGCCCGCATAGCGCTTGAGCGCGTCGCGATTCAGGAGATCGGCGAGCGCGTCTGCGCCGCCCTGCAGGTGGGCGGCGGCCTGAGCCGGTACAATGGGCGCCGGCGTGGTGTCGGGAACGGTGTAAACGATGTCGGCGACCTGAATGCGCCGCGACGGCGAAAGTTCGAGGACGCCGCTCTTGGCGCTGGCGACGAAATCGTGGCCGGTGATGACGCCGCTGGCGTCCAGATCGGTGAGTGCGGGGACCCCGGGCAACAGATCGACGGACGTGCCATGGGCGGTAAATTCGCCATGCACGCTCGCGCGGGGCACCGCACGCTTGTGGATCGCGAGGTCGAACGCGGCGGCGTCCCAGTCCACGTTCATCGAGGCGGCGAGGAGTTTTCCGCCATGAACATGCTGAAGACACCAATTGCGCGCGTCGGCGTTGATGAAACTCGGCCACAACCTGAGGACATCGTCGACGACGCTTGCGCCGACTTGTAAATTCACCTTGAGAGTCGTCCCCGCGGCAACGGTTGCCAATTCTCCGCTCGCGACGCCGTTCACGGTGGGGCCGTGGACGGACAGTCGATCGAGGACGAAGCGAGCCTCCTGCGGCAGAAAACGCGCGTCCAACAACGCCTGGTCGACGACGATTGGGGTCTCGCCCGGGCGCTCCGGCGCGAAAACCGTGTCGTTGGATTCCAGATGACTGACCCACGCGGGCTGCGACTGCGTCGGCGGCGCGAGCCAGCCGGCAGCGAAAATGTGAGTCGCTCCGGACAACAGCTGCAATTCTTTGAAATCAAAGCGATTTGCCGTCGCGTCCCAAGCGATCTGCCCTGTCGCCTCGTCGACGAGGAAGGGTTCGTGATCGGGATCCTCAAGTTTGAAATAGCCCGCCCCGAGGGTGAAGCGCCCTTGGAGGGCCTGTATCCTCGAGTTGGCCCCCAGCCGCGCCTCGATCTTGAATGAAATCGGCATGTCGGCCTCAAAGGGCGGCCGGCTTGCATGCATGAGGAGCATGTCGTCCAGACTAAGGTCGCGCGCGCTGAGCGAGACCTCGCGGGCATCGCCGCCGCGGGCCGTCGCGTCAGCCGACCAACGCCCGGCGGGGCCGCGCGCGGAGGCGTGGACGGTGGCCGAGTCCGCGTTCTTGTCGAACGACAATGAGAGATCGTCGTATACAGTCTTCTTGCCGAGCGCGTCGTTCGCAATCTCGAGATGGCCGTGAACGAGACCTACGCGATCGAGCGCTTGGCTCGCGCCGGTCATCGCGTCGATAATCCGGAACGCAAGAATGCCAAAATCGGGGGCGGTGGTGGACGCCGATTCGGGCGCCGCTGGCGCCGGGAGCTCGATCGTCGCGGCGTCCGAATCGGACCCGCCCGCGGCCGCCACCGAAAGGGCGCCGTCGGATCGCAACCGCAACCGCAAATCGAGACCGTCGAGTTCGAGCCTGCGGACCTTGACCTCGAGCGTCAGCAGCGAGAGCGCGTCAAGTCCGACCCTGCCGCCGGGCGCGGAAAGAACGGCGCGGCCGGAGCGGTCGCGAATGGTGATGCGGCCGAAGCCGAGAGAGACGCCGCCGTCATCGCGCATGAGGTACGTCGGACCGATCGCAACCGTGTAGCGCGCGCCGAGGCGCTCCTCCAGGCTGTGGACGATGCGCGGATTCATACTCTCGACATTGATCGGGCCCGTGGCGAGCAGGAACACGAAAGATCCGATCGCCCCGACCGCGCAGAGGACCACGAGCGCCCCAATTCCCAGCAGGCCGCGCAGAAGACCGACAGCTGTCATCCGACGCCACGTCCGAGGCAGCGTCGGCCCATGGCCGCTGCGCAGCAGATGCTGCATCGCTGCTCGCGCCTTCGAGCGTGTCGCTGCGTCAATTCCGTTGACCAACCCGGTGAGATCTCCGCTTCTGTACTCGATCAAGTCGACAACTTCGGCGAGCTCCGCACGGCAAAAAACAGCCGTTCAGTCCCGCTCGCAGACCCGCCGAGAATCGGTCGCAGTCCTTTGACGCTCTTGAACCGACCCCGGGCAAGGGTCAATCTGACTATCGGGCGCCACGAACCCCACGGGTTGGACATTGAAGACGAAAGTGGCTCAAACGAGGGCAAAATGGTCAGAATTTTAGACATCGGCGACGTGGCCCCAGATTTTGAACTTCCGGAGGACGTGGGGCAAGTCGTCTCATTGCGGCGATTTAGGGGCAAGCCGGTCGTCCTCTACTTCTACCCCAAGGACGATACGTCGGGATGCACGGCCGAGGCGATCGCCTTCGATGCCCTGCGGGATAAATTCAGCGCGGCGGGCGCCGCTGTCCTCGGCGTGTCGCCGGACAACGTCGCCAGTCACGCCAAATTCAAACGCAAGCACGGTCTGTCCCTGATCCTGGCGGCGGACGAGTCGAGGGCCGCGCTCGAAGCGTACGGCGTTTGGCGGGAAAAGAGCATGTATGGCCGACGGTTTATGGGCGTCGAGCGCACCACTTTCCTCATTGGCCCCGATGGGCGCGTCGAGCGCGTCTGGCGCAAGGTGAAAGTGCCCGGCCACGCCGAGGAGGTCCTAGCCGCGACCGAGGCGCTCCGGGGGCATTTGCCAACGGTTAACCCTAATGAGGTGTAATCACGCACAGTGGCGCCCTGAGCGTCGGCGCCGGAGCCTGAGGCCGCATGTCTTTGCGAGATTCCCGCCCGCGGCCGAAAGCGCCTCGCTCGCACTATTTCCTTTCGCGGGCTCGTGGCGACGATATCCGCTCCTTCGCGTTGCATCCGATCGCGCTCTGGTCACTGGTCGCGATCATTCCGATCTCCCTCGCCTGGGGAGGCGCGGCGACGCTGTACCTCGCGTTTCACGACGACATGCTCGGCGCCCTGGCCGCCCGGCAGGCCGAAATGCAGTACGCCTATGAGGATCGCCTTGCGGAGGCGCGCGCCGAACTCGACCGCGTCGCCGGCCGCCAGTTGCTCGACCAGAACTCCCTCGAAGGCAAGGTCCACGAGCTGTTGTCGCGCCAGGCCCAGTTGGAGCAGCGCGGCTCGATCGTCGCCGCTTTGGTCGATCAGGCCTCCCGCGACGGTCTCGACGCCGGCAAGGCCCGCCCGCGGCCCGCCAGCGCAGCCAATGCGCCAACCAATGCCCTCTCGGCCATCGGCGCGGCCAGCCCCCTCGATGTCTCCACCAGCCCGATCGGCGCGACGGTACAGGCGTTTGCGCCACAGGAACCGAACTCTGCGCTCCCTGACAGCGCGCCCAAGCCGAGGCCCGTCGAGGAACCGCGCGAGCACGTGAGCGTGATAGAGAAGGCGGATCCCGAACGAAAGGCCTTCGCCGACCTCGCGGCGGCCGCTGACAACCCTGCACTGGGCCCATCCGCGCGCCTAAGCCTCATCGCCTATTCACTGGATCGGATTGAGCGGCGGCAGACCGCGGCCCTCGGCGAGATCGGTTCGACCGCGCGACGCGACGCGATGCGTTTAGGAGCCGTCGTCGCCCAAACCGGCCTTTCAGCCGACGCGCTCGTCGCCCCGACGGCCAAGGGCGGCGTCGGCGGGCCATTCATTCCTGTTTCCGTCGACGCCGACGCGCCGGCGTTCGACAAGGCGCTCGCGGGCGCCGAGCGCGACGTCGCCTCCGCCGATCGCCTGACCCGACTGATGCCGATCATCCCGGTCCGCCCGCCGCTGATCGGCCAAACCGGGGTTTCGTCGCCGTTCGGCTATCGCCGCGATCCGTTCTTGGGCCGCCTTGCGCTGCACCCCGGCGTCGATCTAGTGCAGGAATACGGCGCGGAAATCCATGCCACCGCGGCCGGCCGGGTGGTTCATGCGGGACCGATGGGCGGCTACGGCAACATGGTGGAAATCGATCACGGCAACGGCCTGGCCACACGTTACGGCCACATGTCCGAGGTCCTGGTCGAAGAAGGTCAGGACGTGAAGGCCGGCGCCGTTCTCGGCCGCATCGGCTCGACAGGCCGCTCGACCGGCCCGCATCTGCATTACGAAGTTCGCGTCAACGGCGAGCCCGTGGATCCGGAGCGCTTCCTCCAAGCCGGCGCGCCGTTGTTCGCTTCGGAATAGAGGGCGGGCGAACGCCTGCTCCATTCACGCTCGATCGACGATCGCGACCGCGAAGCCGTCCCACCCTTTCACGCCAACCGTCTGAATCGCCGTCGCGGTCAGGCGCGGCTCTTTGGCGATCAGGTCGAACATGCGCCTGATCCCCTGGACGGACGGATCGTCGCTCGCCCGTTCGACGACGGCGCCCTCGCGGACGACATTGTCGCACACGATGACGCCGCCGACGCGCGTCAGCCGCAGCGCCCAGGCCAGATATTCCGCGTTGCGCGGCTTGTCGGCGTCAATGAAAACGAGGTCGAACGGGCCTAGCCCCTCCGCCGCGATGCGCGGCAGCGTCTCCAGCGCGGGGCCGACGCGCACGCGCACCTGGCCGGAAAGGCCGGCGCGCCTGATGTTTTCGCGCGCCACCTCGGCGTGCTTGGGAACCGCCTCGAGTGTCACGACAAAACCGTCCGGCGGCAGCGCGCGAGCGAGCCAGATCGTGGAATAGCCGCCGAGCGCGCCGATCTCCAGCACCTTGCGCGCCCTCGCCAGGCGCGCCAGGAGATAAAGGAGCTTGCCCTGCGGCGGCGAGACGTCTTGCGGCGGCAGGCCGGCCGCGACGTTCGCCGCCAGCGCGGCGTCGAGGGCAAAGTCCGAAGTCGCGATCTTCTCGACGATATAGGCGTCGACTGCGCTCCATCTCGTTTGATCCACCAGTCATCCCCCTTTTTTCTCACGGAGATTTGCAGGACATTGCGAAGCTACTGCGACGACGCAGATCCTCGCAACGTCGCCGGTCGTTCCGCTTTCGCCAACCCCAGGCTAGATTGGGTCATGGACTTCGTGTTGGGAAGAACGATCGAGCTGCTCGGCGTCGCCATGTTGGTGGCGATCCTCGCGCGTCGGCTGAACCTGCCGTACACCGTCGGGCTGGTCCTGACGGGGCTCGCCCTGGCGCTGGCGCGGGTCGAGATCGGGGTGACGCTGACCCACGACGTGATCTTCGACGTGATCCTGCCGCCATTGCTCTTCGAGGCGGCGATCAGCATTCCCTGGCGCGAACTGCGGCGCGAACTGCCGTTCGTCCTCGCGCTCGCGACGCTTGGCGTCGTTCTCTGCGCGGGCGTGGTCGCGGCGGGATTGACGGCCCTGCTTGGCTGGCCCGTCGGCCCCGCCCTCGCCTTCGGCGCCCTCATCGCCGCCACCGACCCGATCGCCGTCATCGCGCTGCTGCGCGAGACCGGCGTCAAAGGCCGCCTTCGATTGGTCATCGAAAGCGAGAGCCTGATCAACGACGGCGTCGCCGCGCTGCTGTTCACGGTCGTCGTCGCCTCGCTCGGCGAAGCCGCGAGCGCGCCGACACTGTTCGGCGTTCTCGGCGAGACGGCGCTGATCGGCGGCGGCGGGGTCGCCGTCGGTCTCCTCGCCGGGGCCATCGCGATCGTGCTCGCCGGGCGCACCAGCGACCATCTCATCGAGACCGCGCTGACCGCGGTCGCCGCCTATGGCTCGTTCCTGATGGCCGAGCGCATCGGGGCTTCAGGCGTGCTCGCGACCGTCTCGGCCGGACTCCTCATGGGCAATCTCGGTGTGCTCGCGACCGAGGCGGATCGCTTCGCGCTTTCCTCGCAGGGGCGCGCCTTCGTCATCGAGTTCTGGGAGTTCGCCGCCTTCGTCGCCAATTCGCTGGTTTTCCTGCTCATCGGCCTTGCCCTGGCGGCGACGCCGACAAGGGCGTTCGGCGCGCTCGTCGTCGCCATCGCGCTGGCGCTGGCCGGCCGAGCTGCGACCGTCTACCCCATCGCGCTTCTTTTTGCGCGGTCGCGCTGGGCGATTTCAGCCTCGGAGCAGCGATTTCTCTGGTGGGGCGGCCTGCGCGGCGCGCTGGCGCTGGCCCTTGCGTTGTCATTGCCGCCGGCGACGCCTTATCGCGACGACATCCTCGTCGCCGCCTTCGGCGTCGTCGCCTTTTCGATCCTTGTGCAGGGGCTCACCGCCAAGCTGGCGTTGCGGCTCCTCGGTCTCGCGCCGGCGAACGCCTAAAGGGCGCGGCGCCCCTATGTCGCCGCCTTTGCGACCTTGGCGGCGCGCAGGCGCGAAACCTCCGGCAGATTCGAGCCGAGCAGCGGGCGCAAATATTCGTGAAAGGCGGCGGTGACGTCGTTGCCGGCGTCAGCGATGAGATTGTCTTCCATCACCCGCGTCTTGCCTGCGACCGACTCGAGCGGGATCAAGGGGTAATCCACCGCATAAGCCGCGGTGCGGCGTATCGCGACCGAGCCGTTCCTGCCCGCCCACGTGGCGTATTGCACCGCTTTTTCGCCGACTTCGCGCGCCTCCCTGCTGTCGACGTCGGAAACGCAGCCGAGGAAGGACCGCTGCAAATAGCCGAAGGTGTCGCCGCGAACGCGTTTGATGCCGAGCTTCGCCTTGATCTCCTCGCACAGCAGATCGGCGAGCGCGCCGGTGCCGGAGAGTTGCACGTTGCCGTGCGCGTCCCGCTCGAGCCCGCCGGCGAGCTTGGCGAGGATCGGCGCGCCGTGCTCGTCGTGAATGCCTTCCGACGCCGCGATGACGCAGCGGCCGTATTTCTCGTAGACCGCTTTCACGTCGGCGAGGAATTTATCGATGACGAAGGTCCGCTCCGGGAGATAGACGAGGTGCGGCCCGTCGTCGGGATAGCGACGCGCGAGCGCCGAGGCCGCGGTGAGGAAACCGGCGTGCCGGCCCATGATGACCGCGCAATAGACGCCGCGCAGCGCTGAATTGTCGAGATTGACGCCCATGAACGCCTGGACGACAAACCGCGCCGCCGAGGGAAAGCCGGGGGTATGGTCGAAGCCGACGAGATCGTTGTCGATCGTCTTGGGGACGTGGATCGCCCGAATTGGACGCCCCTCCCTCGCGGCCTCCTCCGCTACGATTCGCACGGTGTCCGAGGAATCATTGCCGCCGATATAGAGGAACGTGTCGATTTCGTGCGCGCTGAGAACTTTGAAAATCTCGCGACAATACTTCAGGTCCGGCTTGTCGCGCGTCGAGCCCAGCGCCGCCGCGGGCGTGGCCGCGACCGCCTCGAGATTAGCCGTCGTCTCCTGGCCGAGGTCGACGAGGTCCTCGTCGACGATTCCGCGCACGCCGTGCGCCGCGCCATAGACGTGTGTGATCGCGGGGAACCGCCGCGCCTCCAGGGCGACCCCGACCAGGGACTGGTTGATGACGGCCGTCGGACCGCCCCCTTGCGCGACAAGAATCTTGTGCGACATGCGTCCTGTCTCCTCCGGTCGATCTCGCGCGCGGAGCGCCACATCGCCCTGCCCTTTACGGCGGCCAGCGCGTGCGTGCAAGAGATCGGCCGCAGCGTCGCGTCGTTCAAGCCTCGGCTAGTGGATCCGCGCCGTACTGGTTGGCTCCCCGCACCCCGCGCCGAATGCACACCTCGATGAACAGCCAAATGTCCAGCAAGACAATTGGGAGAAGAAGGATCGGAATGCCCCGGGCGGCCGCCTCGACCAAGGGGAAGGCTAAGACGATCACGGCGAACCAGCCCGAGAGCCCGCGGTCGTGCAGCCTTCGCACCGCGACCGCGACATTGGCGAGCCAAATTACCGCAATCAGCGCCGCCGCTAGGTAGCCGGAGGCGGCCAAACCTTGCATCGCGCCGAATATCACCGCCAATACGACGAAAACCGTCGCATAAACCAGCCGCAGCGACACTCGCGCGAACTCGCCCCGGCTCGCCCGACCGGAAAAAGAAAAATACGCGGCATCGTAGGCCAGCATCGCATCCCCCTCGCGCGCCGCCGAGCTCCAAATATCACATTTCGGAAGTGGAGTCTGATGCGGTGATCCCCAGCGGGACATTTCCCTCGACAACGGCGCAGCCAAACCTAAACAGTTGCCCACACGCGTCGGAGCGCCCATGGATTCGTCGATTCTCAAAGCCGTCGGTTTCGTGCATTTGCACGTGCACAGCGCCTTTTCGCTGCGCGAGGGCGCGCTGACCATCGAGGCTTTGGCCAAGCTCGCCAAAGCGGATTCGATGCCCGCCCTGGCGATTAGCGACGCCAACAATCTCTTCGGCGCGCTGGAGTTTTCCGAGAAGCTCGCCAAATCCGGCGTGCAGCCGATCATCGGGGCGCAGATCACGGTCGACTTCGCCGACACGCCGGCCGCCTCGCGGCTCGTCGAGGCCAGGGGAGCGCGCGCGCCGCTGGTCTTCCTCGCGCAGGACGAGCCGGGCTATCGCGCGCTGATGCGGCTCGCCTCCCGAGTCTGGCTCGATCCCAAGGACGGCGACGAGCCGCATGTCGGCTTCTCCGCGCTCGACGACGTCTCGGGCCTGATCGCGCTCACCGGCGGCCCGGCCGGGCCGATCGATCGCGCGTTGGCGCTCGGCCTCGCTGACATCGCCGAGGCGCGCCTGATGCGCCTCGCCCCGCTGTTCGAGGGTCGCCTTTATGTCGAAATCCAACGCCATGGCCTGGAGAGCGAGCGCGCCATCGAACCGGCGCTGATCGATCTCGCTTATCGCAACGGTCTGCCGCTGGTCGCCGCCAACGAGCCCTATTTCGCGGCGGCTAGCGACTACGAAGCTCAGGATGCGCTGCTCTGCGTCGCCGAGGGCGTCCTCGTCGGCGCGCCCGAGCGCCGCCGCCTTTCGCCGGAGCATCGCTTCAAGACGCGCGCCGAAATGCTCGCTCTGTTCGCCGATTTGAAGGAGGCGACCGAGAACAGCGTCGAGATCGCGATGCGCTGCGCCTACCGTCCGCTGACGCGCAAGCCGATCCTCCCGCGCTTTTCGATTCCCGGCGGCGAGGCGGTCGACGAAGAGCAGGAATTGCGCCGTCAGGCGGGCGAAGGGCTCGAGCGCCTGATCGCCCTCTATGGCTGCGCGCCTGGCTACGGCGTCGACGAGTATCGCGAGCGGCTCGAATTCGAGCTCGGGGTCATCGTGCGCATGAAGTTCCCCGGATATTTCCTCATCGTCGCCGATTTCATCAAATGGGCCAAGGCGCAAGGGATTCCTGTCGGACCGGGCCGCGGCTCGGGCGCCGGCTCGCTGGTCGCCTACGCCCTGACGATCACCGATCTCGATCCGATCCGCTTCGGCCTGCTGTTCGAGCGCTTTCTCAACCCCGAGCGCGTTTCGATGCCGGACTTCGACATCGACTTCTGCCAGGACCGCCGCGACGAGGTGATCGCCTATGTCCGGCGTCGCTATGGCGACGATCGCGTCGCGCAGATCATCACCTTCGGCTCCTTCCTGGCGCGCGGCGTGATGCGCAACGTCGGCCGAGTGCTCGAAATGCCGCTCGGCCAGGTCGACAAGCTCGCCAAACTGGTGCCGCAGAACCCGGCCAAGCCCGTGACGCTGAAGCAGGCCGTCACCGACGAGCCGCGCCTGCAGGAAGCCGCCGACGCCGACCCGAGGGTGGCGAAAATGCTGGCGATCGCCGAGCGGCTGGAAGGGCTGTATTCCAACGCCTCCACCCACGCCGCCGGCGTCGTCATCGGCGATCGGCCTTTGGTCGAATTGGTGCCGCTCTATCGCGATCCCAAGTCGGAGATGCCGGCAACGCAGTTCAACATGAAATGGGTCGAACCGGCCGGCCTGGTCAAATTCGACTTCCTCGGACTGAAGACGCTGACGACCCTGCGCAAAGCCCAAATCCTGGTGGCGCGGCGGGGGCTCGATGCGGATTTGGGAAAAACCCCGCTCGACGACGCCAAGACTTTCGAGATGCTCGGGCGCGGCGAGACCATCGGCGTGTTCCAGGTGGAAAGCGCGGGGATGCGCAAGGCGCTGGTCGAAATGCGCGCCGACCGCTTCGAGGACATCATCGCGCTGGTGGCCCTCTACCGCCCCGGCCCGATGGCCAATATCCCAACCTATTGCGCGCGCAAGCTCGGGCAGGAGGCGCCGGACTATATCCATCCCAAGGTCGAGCCGACTTTGCGCGAGACCTTCGGCGTCATCATCTATCAGGAACAGGTGATGCAGATCGCGCGCGATCTCTCCGGCTATTCGCTGGGCGAAGCCGACATGCTGCGTCGCGCGATGGGCAAGAAGATCAAGTCCGAGATGGACGCGCAACGCGCGCGCTTCGTCAGCGGCGCGATCGAGCGCGGGATCGCCAAGGCCAAGGCCGACGAAATTTTCGACCTGCTCGCCAAATTCGCCGACTACGGCTTCAACAAGAGCCACGCCGCGGCCTACGCCTTGATCGCCTACTGGACCGCCTGGTTCAAAGCCAATCACCCCGCCGAGTTTCTCGCCGCGTCGATGACGCTCGACAAATCGAACACCGACAAGCTGGCGGAATTTCGCGCCGAGGCGCAGAGGCTCGGCATCAAGGTCGCGCCGCCTTCGATCAACAGTTCCGACGTCGATTTCGACGTCCGCCAGGATGCCGCCGGCGCGCTCTCCATCGCTTATGCGCTGAGCGCGATCAAGGGCGTCGGCGAAGGTCAGGCGGCGGCGCTGGTGGAAGCGCGCGAGGGCCGCCCCTTCTCCTCGCTGAGCGACCTCGCGCGGCGCGTCGATCCGAGCAAAGTCAACAAGAAGACGCTGGAGAGTCTTGCCGCCGCCGGGGCCTTCGACGAATTGGAGGGCGACCGTGCGATCGCCTTCGCCTCGATCGAGCCAATGCTGGCGCTCGCCCATCGCAACGCCGTGGAGAAGGCGGCGGGGCAAAACGCCTTGTTCGGCGAAGTCGACAGCGCGCCGCTCAAGGTGCGCGCCGACCCCTGGCCGGCGGCCGACCGGCTGCGGCGCGAATTCGACGCGGTCGGCTTCTTCCTCTCGGGCCATCCGCTGGAAGCCTACGATGCCGCGCTGAAGCGATTGCGAGCGACTCGCTGGGCGGATTTCTCGCGCAGCGTTCGCGGCGGCGCGACAACGGCGCGGCTCGGCGCCAGCGTGCTCGATCGCGCCGAGCGGCGCACCAAGAGCGGCTCCATGCTCGGCGTCATCCAGCTCTCCGATCCCAGCGGCCAATACGAGGCGATCATCTTTCAGGAGGGCCTGAATCAATATCGCGACCTCTTGGAGAAAGGCGCCGACGTTCTCGTGACGTTGCAGGCCAATGTCGAGGGCGAGGACGTGCGCGCGCGTATCGTCCAGGTGGAATCGCTCAGCCAGGCCGCCGCCAAGGTCCACAAGGGCCTGCGCGTCTTCGTGCGCGACGAAGCCCCGCTCCCCTCGATCGAGGAACGCTTGCGGGGCAAGGGCGACGGCGAAGTCTGGCTCGTGGTGATGCTGGGGCCGCGCGAGGGCGAGGTCGAGGTGAAGCTGCCGGGGCGCTACGCCGTCAGCGGAGCGATGGCTGGCGCGCTGAAGGCGGTGGCCGGCGTCGTGGCCGTGGAGCACGTGTAGTCCCGCCCTTTCTTGCGTCGCAGGGCTGGATGTTCCTGCATTGCTCCGAAACGCGAATATCCAGGGAAAAGGCGCGGCGACCCAGTACGGATTGCTGTTTCGGCGCGACTGATGGGATCGATGGTCGAAACAATACGCGGCGTACTGAACGCCTCCTCAACTTCTGGGGAGCAACGAAGACTTATTTTACCATACGTCCTGAATTAACTTCTCTGCGTAAGACGATAATCGACGATTAACTTCACACACTTATTATCACTCGACCTTCGAGCAAGTAATGGAAACATGCGCCCTGCCGGGGTGCGATCTTCGAGACGGAGCCAGCCGCGAGCTGGGCGAGGATCAGCCTATTTTCTACTCCTCGCCCAGGATCGCCAGCTTCGTCGAATAGCCCATCAACACTTCGCGAACGTGGATTTTCATGAAAAATCTGAGGTCGAGTAAGGCCGCCATCTTTGTTCCCGCGCCGGAACCGCCCGAGCGAGCCGTGGAACGCCCGACCCTCGCCGCCGTCGACGGGTCCGCCGCCGCGGATCACGCCGAGCGCGTGTCAACGCTCGGCGTTCACGACATGCGCTCTCAGCTTGCCCTGGCATTCGAGGAGTCGGCTCCCGAGTCGGGCGGGGCGGCGCCGCCGCCGGAGGAAACAGAGCCGGAGGACGCGCGGAGGACCGCGACGCGCCGGGGCTTCGCGTCGCGGCTCTCGCCAAACCGGCTCATCAAAGCGGGGGTAGGCATCGCCCTTCTCGTAATATTCGGCTGGATGCCGCTGCAGACACTCCTTCTCGCGTCGAGCGTCGAGGCGGTCGTCAACTCGCGGATCGTGACGATCCGCTCGCCAATCGACGGTATCGTCGCGGCGGCGCCGCATGAATTCAAGGCGTGGTCGGCGGACAAGGGCGCGCCGGTGCTTCGCGTTCGCGACGACCTGGCCGACCGGAGCCGTCTCGACGATTTGCGCCGCCAGTTCGGCAATGCGCAGGACGAGCGGCCGAAACTGGCGCGCCAGCTCGAACTGGCGCAGGCGAGCCTCGACGAACTGACCAAGCAGACGCAACAATTCACCCAAGGGCGTATCCGCCAACTCGGCGCGCGCATCGCCGCTTTGGACCACGATCTCGCCGCCGCCATCGCGCGGAGCGAAGAGGCCGACGCCGCCTTCGCAAGGGCTGAAACGCTCGCGAATTCGGGTACGATCTCGTCGGCCGAGACCGGACGGCTGCGGCGCGACAAGATCGTCGCCGCCGAGACAGAAGCAGGCGCTCGCCAACGCCTTGAAGAAGCTTCCGTCGAACTCGCCGCCGCCAATCAAGGCGTCTTCGTCGGCGACAGCTACAATGACCGACCGAGTTCGGCGCAGCAGGCCGATGCAATGCGCCTGCGCATCGGCGATCTCGCAGCCGACCTGCAAGCCCACGACGCCGCGCTCGAACGATTGCGCGCCGCCGTCGCCGAGGAGGAAGCGCGTTACAAGCTCCGCTCCGATGTCGAAGTCGCGCTGCCCGTCAGCGGGCGTGTCTGGGAAGTGCTGACGGCGCCGGGCGAGCACGTCAGTCGCGGTCAGGACCTCATCCGGCTGCTCGACTGCGGCAGCGCCGTCGTCACCGCCAACGTCGGCGAATCCGTCTACAACCGGCTGCAGATCGGCAGTCCCGCGACGTTCCGGCCTTCGACAGGCCGTCAAGCCTACGCCGGGTC
Organism: uncultured Alphaproteobacteria bacterium; assembly: GCA_963813195.1. Classification (GTDB taxonomy): domain Bacteria; phylum Pseudomonadota; class Alphaproteobacteria; order Rhizobiales; family Beijerinckiaceae; genus Roseiarcus. Next base: position 378,693 of record CAWEYC010000034.1, read on the forward strand.
GGTGGTCAACCTGACGGGAAGCGCCGGCGCGCCGGCCAATTTCGCTATTCTGCCAAGCAGCCTGATCAAAGAGACGTATCACGTGACGGTCGCGGTTCCCGGGATCGCCGAGAGCGGCGAATGCAGCGTCGGGCGGACGGGGCGCGTCACGTTCGACGAAGGCGCCGCGTCGGTCGACGCGACTTCGGCCGACGCCCGCGCATTGGGGCTGCGCAGTGATTAGAGTCGGCCTGCCGGAGCTCATCGTCGCGCTCTGGCCCTCGCTGGTCCTGCTCGGGGCCGGTCTCGCGTTCATGGCCTCGGTGCGACGAGACTGGCCGCCGGTGCGATTGGCCGTGATGACGGTCAGCCTGGCGCTCCTGACGCGCTACTTCCTGTGGCGCGCGACCTCGACGCTGCCGCCGGCCGGGTTGACGCTCGACTTTGCGTTCGGCGCGCTCTTCATGCTGGTTGAATCCGCCGGACTCGCCGCGGCGGCTCTGTCACTGATTTTTTTGACGCGCACACGCGACCGTTCGCCGGAGGCCAACCGTAACACGCCGTGGTTCGACGGCCTGTCCCAAAAGCCGCTGATCGACCTCTTCATCTGTTCCTACAACGAAGAGGAGAGCATCCTGGAGCGCACCATCATCGGCGCAACCGGAATGGACTATCCCAATTTTCGGGTCTGGATGCTCGACGACGGCGGGCGGCCGTGGCTGCGAGCTCTGTGTCAAAAGCTCAAGTGCGGGTATATCGCGCGGCCTGACAATGCTCACGCCAAGGCGGGCAATATCAACTACGCCCTGCGAAAAGTAGCGCAGTTGCCGAAACCGCCGGCCTACATTGCGATTCTCGACGCCGACTTCGTCCCGGCGCCGAACTTTCTGTCGCGAGCGATGACGCTATTTCGCGACGATCGCATCGGAATCGTCCAGACGCCGCAGCATTTCATCAATCCCGACCCGATCCAATCCAACCTGCTCGCAACGCGCGTGTGGCCGGACGACCAACGATTCTTCTTCGACGTCGTGATGCCGTCCAAGGACGCGTGGTCGGCGGCCTTTTGCTGCGGCACTTCGTCGATCATCCGTTTCGAACCCTTGCGCGCAATCGGCGGCTTCCCGACCAACTCCGTCACCGAGGACTACCTCCTCACCTTGCGGATAAAGGAGGCCGGCTTCACGACGGCCTATCTGAACGAGCCGCTCTCGCTCGGCTTGGCGCCTGAAGGCCTCAAGGAATACATCACTCAACGCAGCCGCTGGTGCCTGGGGTTCATGCAGATCGTGCGCGGCCGCAGCGGGCCATTTTCACGCACAAGCCGTCTGACGTTCATCGACAGGCTGTCGCTCGTCGAGTCCTTCCTCAATTGGGCCGCGGTGTTTCCCGCCCGGCTCATGGGCCTGATCATCCCAATCCTCTACTTCCTGTTGAACATCAAGTCGGTGCGGGCGGACCTGGGCGACGTCGCCCTCTACTTTCTTCCCTTTTTCATCTGGCACACCGCGGCGATGAACTGGATGACGCGCGGGCGGTTGATCCCGATCATGTCCGACGTTTGCCAGATCATCGCGGCGCCGGAAGTCATCAAGGCGGTGGTGATCGGTCTCGCCAAGCCGCAAGGTCAGAAATTCAAGGTGACCGCCAAGGGCGGCGACCGCGGACGCCGCTTCGTCGAGTGGCCGCTCCTCAGGTTTTTCGGCGCCCTTCTTCTCCTGACGGTCGCGTCGATCGGCTACGCCTTCCACATCAATATTCGCGGCGACGGCGTCGAATTCGGCGTGCTGGCGCTGTTCTGGAGCTGGTATAATTTCGCCATTCTGTTGGTTGCCTGCTTCGTATGCGTCGAACAGCCGAGGCGCCGAAAGGCGGAGCGGTTCGAGACCAGCGAACTCGTCAAATTGACTGCCGACGGCGCCAATCATCTGCGGCAGCTGATCGACATTTCCATTTCCGGCGCGCAGGTCTGCGGCGTCGCGCCGGCGCCGAAAGGCAGCGCGATCGACTTCCGGATTGGAGATTGCGTCGTCGAGGCGCGCATCGTTCGCGCCGACCGAACTTCGTTCGCGGTCAGTTTCGACGGATCGCTCGCCGTCCGCTATGCGATGATCCGCCATTTCTATTCTGGCCAATACGTCAAGGCGATTGAGAACGTGAACGTCGCCAATGTGACGAAGGCCGTGGCGCGGCGACTGTTCCAGTAGAGTTCCTACTAGCGGCCAGCGTCGCGCGCAGTCAGATGGTCAAACTCCGCTCGGCCCCGCATGTATCTGCGTTCGCTTGTCCACCATAACCATCAGGACAGATCGGTAAATATCTTTTACAGGCAATTTCTGCTCTACCGTGGTTAAAATGTTGCGGTAACCATGACAAGTCAAAGCGCGACCTATTCTTTGCCAGAGGTTGCAATATCAATATTGGCAACATCTGATTCACCTCCGTTGAGTACCTTACGGCATGTTGCATTTCGACTTTGGGCAACGGAAGCGCAGAGGGACATGCGCTTCCGCTCGATGAGAGAAGCCAGGGATGATCCGTCAAACGCTTAAAATGGACGCGCCGCGCGAGACCGCGCCTCGCGCTGACAGGGAAGCTGCCGGGCGGACGCTGATCGTCGACGACATCGCCGACAATCGCGTGGTGCTGGCGCGCCTCTTTCGACGACGTGGCTTCGAGATCGAAGAAGCCGGAGACGGAGAGGAAGCGCTGCGCCTCATCGAGCAGCGATCCTTCGATGTCGTCCTGCTCGACGCGACGATGCCTGGGCTCGATGGCGTCGAGGTGCTGCGGCGCATTCGCGCGACCTGGTCGGCCGCCATCTTGCCCGTCATCATGATGGCTGAGAAGGCCGCCTCCGACGATGTCGCGGGATTCTTGAAACTCGGCGCGAACGATTGCGTCACCAAACCTGTCGACTTCGCGGTCGCGCTGGAGCGGGTCATCAAACAGGTGGCGCGACGACGCGCCGAACTCGAACTGCGCCGCGTCAACAAGGCGCTCGAGGACGCCCGCAAGCAGCTCGAGGACAGCGTAACCGAGCGAAGCGCCGAGCTGATTCAGGCCAACGCCACGATCAGCGAGGAGACGGCGCGCCGGATGGCGACCGAAAATCGGATCGCCTTCCTCGCCCATCACGACCCGCTGACCGGGCTCGCAAATCGATTCCACTTCGAATCGAAGCTGGAGGCGGCTGGCGTCCGCGCACGCGACCAAAGATTGGGTTACGCCGTCTTGTTCGTCGATCTAGACGGGTTCAAGCACATCAACGATACGCTCGGCCACTCCGTCGGCGACGCATTGTTGCGCGAAGTTGCGGAACGCATCCGTTCGATACTGCCCCCCGGCGACTTCGCGGCGCGGTTCGGCGGCGACGAATTCGCCATCCTCCACGTGTCGAGCGACCTAGACACGAGCTCGATCACCTTGGCTCGTCAGTTGATAGAAATCGTAAGCGCCTGCCAGATGGCCGACGGCCATCAGGTGTTCATCGGCGCCAGTATCGGGATCGCGCTCGCCCAGGACGAGCCGGTCGATCCGGCCACTCTGATGAAGCGCGCCGATCTCGCGATGTACCGGGCGAAAGCCGACGGGCGCGGACAATATCGCTTGTTTCATCCGGACATGGACACGCGCGCCCAAACCCGGCGCGCGCTCGACCTCGCGCTTCGCGCCGCGCTGGCGCAACGCGAATTCGAATTATTCTTTCAACCGATCGTCAGCATCAGACAGCGGCGCATCACCGCCTTCGAGACTCTGCTGCGCTGGAACCACCCGGATCGGGGCCTCGTCTCCCCTGACGAATTCATCAACCTCGCCGAAGACACGGGCCTGATCGTCCCCATTGGAGAATGGATCGTGCGGCAGGCCTGCGCCGAGGCGGCGCGCTGGCCGGCCGACCTGCTGGTCGCGGTCAATCTCTCCGCCATCCAGTTCCGCAACAGAAGTTTGGTCGCGGTGGTCATGGACGCCTTGGCGCGCTCTGGCCTTCCTCCCGGACGGCTAGAACTGGAGATCACTGAATCCGCCCTTCTCGGCGACAATCACCAGACGATCGAAATGCTGCGTCAACTCAGGCGCATCGGCGTGCGGATCTCGCTCGACGATTTCGGCGCCGGCTTCTCCGGCCTCGGCTATCTTCGCTCGGTGAAATTCGACAAAATCAAGATCGACAAGTCGTTCATTCACGAGATGGCCTCGAAGGACGAGAGCCTCGCGATTGTGCGATCCGCTGTCAGCATAGGCGCGACGCTCGGCATCTCGACGACCGCCGAGGGCGTCGAGACGCCGGACCAATTGAACGACCTCGCCGCGGAGGGCTGCACCGAGGCGCAAGGGTTCCTGTTCGGCGCGGCCCAGCCGGCAACGCTCGCGCCGCACGCGATCGAGCGCATCCAGGCGATGCGCTGCTGGCCGGGTTCCGCAGCGCGGCTGCGGCTGCGCGCCCACAGCCCGGCGAGCGAAAGCTCGCCGTACGAGTTGGAGGCGGAGTTCGACGCGCCCCACCCCAGGCGCGACAAGCACTTCCGCGAAGTGACGTGGGGTCCCGCCGCTCACGGTCTCAGGATATTGAAATAATCGAGTCCGACACGCCGCCGGGCAGTGAAACCGGAACAGGCGTAATTCGCAATCGCATAGAGCGGCTTGGAGCGGCCGGAACGCTTGCCTTTCCCGCCCCCCTCCTTTATACGCGCGATCATTCCACAGGCGGATTTTCGTGGACCCTGCTTCAAGGGTTCGCTCCGGTGGCGAGTTCCTCGCCTCATCGATCCGCCGAGGTTCAACCGGAAAGGACAACGCAGTGTCTCTGCCTGATTTCACCATGCGCCAACTCCTCGAGTTGGGGGCGCATTTCGGCCACCAGTCGCATCGCTGGAACCCCAAGATGGCGCCCTTCATCTACGGCGCCCGCAATTCCATCCATATCATCGACCTCGCCCAGACCGTGCCGCTGCTGCACCAGGCGCTGAAAACCGTGTCCGACACGGTCGCCAAGGGCGGCCGCGTGCTGTTCGTCGGCACCAAGCGCCAGGCGGCTGCCGAGATCGCCGAAGCCGCCAAGCGCTCGGCGCAGTACTTCGTCAATTCCCGTTGGCTCGGCGGCATGCTGACCAACTGGAAGACCATTTCAGCGTCGATTTCGCGACTGCGCAAACTCGACGAGATGCTCGGCGAAGGCGCCAAGGGCCTGACCAAGAAAGAGCGCCTGATGTTGTCGCGCGAGCGCGAAAAGCTTGAAAAGGCGCTCGGCGGCATCAAGGACATGGGCGGCACGCCGGACCTCGTGTTCGTCATCGACACCAACAAGGAAGCGCTCGCGATCAAGGAAGCCAACCGGCTCAAGATCCCGGTCATCGCGATTCTCGACACCAATTGCGATCCCGACGGCGTCGCGATGCCCATTCCCGGCAACGACGACGCCAGCCGGGCGATCCAGCTCTATTGCGATCTGATGGCGCGCGCGGCGATCGACGGCATTTCGCGCAGCCAGGGTTCGCACGGCGTCGACCTCGGCGAATCCGAGGCGCCGGTCGCCGAACCGTTGCCGGAGGCGAGCGAGCCGGAAATCTCTACGGCCGAGCATTTCGAATTGCTGGCCGCCCCGCGCGGCGCGCCCGACGATCTCGCCAAGCTCACCGGCGTCGGCCCGCAAATCGTGAAGAAGCTCAACGACCACGGCGTGTTCCATTATTGGCAGGTCGCTGCGATGACCCAGGAAGAAGCCGACAAGCTCGACGCCGACCTCAAGTTCAACGGTCGCATCGCCAGAGATCACTGGGTCGAACAGGCGCGTTCGCTGATCGTGGCGGCGTGATTTCCTGCCTCTCCCAGCGTAGACCGTCGAGAGACGGGCGTTCTTCCGAGCGCCGCTATGCGGGAGAGACCGGGGTGAGGGCGGGATCGCCTGCCCTTACCCGCGCTTTTGGGGCGCCGGAGCCCACCACATTGGATTCAATTTCGAGGGACAACTCATGGCCACGATTACCGCCGCGCTGGTGAAAGACCTGCGTGAGAAGACTGGCGCGGGCATGATGGACTGCAAAAACGCGCTGGCCGAGACCGCGGGCGACATCGAGGCGGCCATCGATTGGCTGCGTAAGAAAGGTCTCGCCAAGGCGGCGAAGAAGAGCGGTCGGGTCGCGGCCGACGGGCTGGTCGGCGTCGCCGTCGAAGCTAATTTCGGCGTCGTCGTCGAGGTGAACTCGGAGACCGACTTCGTCGCCCGCAACGACGACTTCCAGGCGCTCGTTCGCGGCGTCCTCGCCGTTGCGATCGACAAGGGCGCATCGGTCGACGCCGGGGCGATCAAGGACTCTCATTACCCCGGCGGCGGCACGGTCGCCGAGGCGGTCGCCAACGCCATCGCCACCATCGGCGAGAACATAACGCTCCGCCGCGCACAAGGGCTTCACGTCGCTCACGGGGCGATTGGCCATTACGTGCACGGCCAGATTGCCGATGGCCTCGGCCGCATCGGGGTCATCGTCGGGCTCGAATCGACCGGCGCCCACGACGCGCTCGTCGCCCTCGGCCGTCAGGTCGCGATGCATGTCGCCGCCGCCAGCCCGATCGCGCTCAACTCGGAGGCGATCGACCCGGCCGTCGTCGCGCGCGAGAAATCCGTCCTCGCGGACAAAAACGCGGGCAAGCCGCCGCATGTACTGGAAAAGATCGTCGAATCCGGGCTGAAGACCTACTACAAGGAAGTCTGCCTCGTCGATCAGCCGTTCGTTCACGACCCCTCCAAGTCCGTCGCCCAGGCGCTCAAGGAGGCGGAGAAGACGGTGGGCGCGCCGATCGCGCTCAAGGGCTTCGTCCGCTACGCGCTCGGCGAGGGCATCGAAAAGCCGGCCGAGGAGGCGTAGAATTTCGAGTCATCCGGGCGGCCCACGGGCCGCCCTTTTTGTATCGGCCGGCCCATCGACAGGAGACATGCCTTGACCGACAGCGCGCCCGCCAAACCCCTGTTCGACCGCGTCGTCGTCAAGCTTTCGGGCGAGGCGCTCATGGGGCCGGACGCTTTCGGGCTGCACGCGCCAACTGTGCAGCGCATCGCGGCCGATCTGAAGGCTGCGGCGGAACTGGGCGTGCAGGTCGCCGTGGTGGTCGGCGGCGGCAATTTCTTTCGCGGCCTGCTCGGCGCGGACAAGGGCATCGAGCGGGCCCGCGCCGATTCAATCGGCATGCTCGCAACGGTGATGAATGCCCTGGCGATGGAGGGCGCATTGGAGCAGATCGGCCAGCCTGCGCGCGTTCTGTCCGCGGTTGCGATGCCCTCGCAATGCCAACCCTATTCGCGCCAGGCGGCGCTCGCTCATCTCGTCAAGCACCGCGTCATCATGCTCGCCGGCGGCACGGGCAATCCGTTTTTCACCACCGACACCGGCGCCGCATTGCGCGCCGCCGAACTCGCCTGCGACGCGGTGATGAAGGCGACGCAGGTCGACGGCGTCTATTCCGCCGACCCCAAGAAGGACCCCGAGGCGACTCGCTTCGAGCGCATCAGCCACGACGAAGCGATCGCCCGCAATCTTCAGATCATGGACACCGCGGCCTTTGCCTTGGCGCGCGACAACCGGATTCCGATCGTCGTCTTCTCGGTGAACGAACCGGGCGCGATCCGCGCCGCGCTGCTCGGCAAGGGCCGTGCGACTTACGTCATGCCGTGATCCCGAGAACGCGGCTTCTCGCAAACATCGCTTGGCTCGATCGGCAAATGGCGTAGGCTGCCCGGCAAACGCCTGCGGGCGGTTCGGGGAGGATACGCAATTGGACGCTGCGGCGGCGCGACACCGGAAATTCAGGACGGTCGTCCAGGCGACAGGCGGCAATTTCCTGGAGACGTTCGGTTTCTTCCTGTTCGGCGTCTACGCCAGCTACATCGCCAAGGCTTTCTTTCCCAACGAGAGCCAATTCGTTTCCCCCAAACGGACCTTCCTGAGCTTCGCGGCCGGCTTCGCGATGCGGCCGGTCGGCGCGCTGGTTCTCGGCGGCTGAAGCAGTGGGCGCAGGGCGCCCGAAGGAAATTCAACCAGCGTAACACGGGGATGGAGACAGGCAATGACGATAAGTGCAAATGGTGCGGCCGGCGTGGCGGCCCGGGCGCCAGCGGCGTCGCAGCAACAGATCCTCAAGGTGGCGGTCGCCAGCATCATCGGTTCAGTGATCGAGCAGTACGACTTCCTCGTGACGGGCATCATCGCGGCAACCGTCTGGGGCGACGTGTTCTTCAAGCTGCCCAATCTCGCCGCGGTCGCGGCGGCGATCAGCGTCTACGGCCTCGGGATCGTGATCCGACCGGTCGGCGCATTCATCTTCGGCAACATCGCCGACCGGCAAGGCCGCAAGGACGCGATGGTCTACGCGCTCCTCCTCATGGGCGTCAGCACGCTACTCATAGGCTTGACGCCGACGTATGACAGCATCGGCCCGGCCGCGCCGATGCTCCTCATACTGTTTCGCCTGATGCAGGGCATCAGCTTCGGCGCCGAGTTCGGCACCGCCTCGACGTGGGTCGTCGAGCAGGCGGCGCACTCGAAGCACCGCGCGTTCTGGGGCGCGTGGGTCGGGTTCGCGATTCCGCTCGGCCTGCTGCTCGGTTTCGGCTCGGTGATCTTCGTGAGATCGATCATGTCGCCCGAGCAATTCAACTCATGGGGCTGGCGCATCTTCTTCTATATCGGCTTCGCGGTCGCGATCGTCGGCATCGTGATCCGCAGCCGCACGGTGGACAGCTTCGTGTTCGAGCGCTTCAAGAGCGAGCGCGATACGCTGTCGAGTCCGGCCGCGCGCGTCTGGAAGGAGATGCCGCTGCGCATCCTGCGCACGTCGCTCGTCAACGCGATGTTCGGCGGCGCGTTTTTCCTGAGCTTCGTCTTCGGCACGAGCTACATGAAGGCGATCGGCTTCACCGGCACCGAGGCGGAGACGATCGGCCTCATTGCCGCCGCGTCGATGTTCGTGTTCATGCTGATCGGCTCATATCTCGCGGACGTGATCAATCGCCGCACGATCCTGCTCGTCTCGGCGATCGTCTTCCTTGTCTGGGCGATCCCGTACTTCTACCTGCTCAACACCGGCAATTTCTGGCTCGCGGTGCTCGCCGAAGTGATCGGCTTCGGCTTCGTGTTCGGCTTCGGCTACGGCGCGATTCCCACGTTCTACACCGAGAATTTCCCGACCCGCTATCGCGCGTCCGGCGCGAGCGCGGGCTATCAGGTGGCGCAGGTCTACGGCGGCGGCCTCATCCCGATCATCGCGGGCCTCATCCTGCGTGCGTACGGGATCCATCGCGCATACATCTACATCGGCCTCTTCGTGATGGTGTACGCGGTCGCCGCCATCTTCGCGATCCTCGCGACGCCCGAGACCAAGGGCGTCGACCTGGAGTCCTGAGGGCGGCGCGAGAACGAACATGGCCGTGAGCTTCACTGTCGCAGCCTGTCGACATGGAACTCCGGCCTTCGTCGCAAGACGAAGCCGAAGCAAGGCGCGGCCCGCGATCGTAACAAAAATTTGAGCACAACGGGCGTCGCGACGCGATGCCGCCATTGCACGGCGGGCGAAATCACGCTCAATAGGCTGGAACGCCTGCGAAGAGGCGGGCGCTCGGGGAGGAATGCGGATGGCGGCCACGGATATCGAGCAGCGCACGACAGCACAGATCGCCTGGCGGTTCATACCCTTCCTGATCGTGTGCTATTTCGTCGCCTATCTCGACCGCATCAACGTCGGCTTCGCCAAACTGACCATGGATGCGGACATCGGCATCACCGACACGATGTTCGGCTTCGGCGCCGGCGTCTTCTTCCTCGCTTATTTCCTGTTCGAAGTCCCCTCGAATCTGTTGCTCGATCGATTCGGCGCGCGGCGCTGGATCGCGCGCATCATGTTCTCCTGGGGGCTGATTTCCGGCGCGATGGCGTTCATCCCCGATATCTCCAGGGCGACGGGGATCAGCGGCGAGCACACATTTTACGCGTTGCGAATCCTTCTCGGCTTCGCCGAGGCCGGCTTCCTGCCCGGGATCATCTTTTTCCTCACGCTCTGGTTTCCCGCGACTTATCGCGCGCGCATCGTCGGCTATTTCATGTCGGCGGTCCCGCTTTCCGCGGCCGTGGGCTCGCCGATTTCCGCCTCGCTGCTCGGACTGAAAGGAGTCGGCGGGTTCGCGGGATGGCAATGGCTGTTCATCGCGGAAGCCGCGCCTTCGCTCGTCCTCGCCGTGGTCACCTATTTCTATCTCACCGATCGGCCGGCGGACGCCAAATGGCTCGACCCCGAGCAACGCGCGTGGCTCACGGCCCGGCTCGCCTCGGAGGACAAGGCTCGCGAATCCGTCTCGCCCGTCAGCATCCTGGCGAGCCTCTATGACGGTCGCGTGCTCGCGCTGTCGCTGGTCTACTTTGGCGTGGTCGCGTGCCTTTACGGGGTCGGCTTCTGGCTCCCGACGATCGTCAAGGGATTCGGCGTGTCGATCGCGATGACCGGCTGGATCAACGCGATCCCCTACATCGTCGGGTTTCTCGGCATGATCTGGTGGGGTCGGCGATCGGACGCGCGGATGGAGCGCCTGTGGCATCTCGTGATAGCTTTGGCTATGGCGGCGATCGGGGTCGGCGCATCCGCCATCATCGACGATCCGCTCCTCAAAATGATCGCGCTGACGTTCGGCGCCTTCGGCGTGTTCGCATCCTTGCCGATTTTCTGGACTTTGCCGACGGCGATCCTTTCAGGCGCCTCGGCGGCGGCGGGCATCGCGGCGATCAATTCGATCGGCAACCTCTCCGGCTATTTCGGCCCCTTCGCCATCGGTTGGATCAAAGGCGAGACCGGCAGTTTCGCCTGGGGCCTGGCGGCCGTCGCCGCCTGCGCCGCTATCGCGCTGGTCATCGCCCTGGCGATGGGCCACGACGTCTCGCTCGAGAAGGCGCCCGAGGAAGCGCCCGCGCCGTGACGGCCGGGTGAGAATCAGGGAGAGACATTCACGCAGGGGGGTGGGTCGACCTAAGCTGTCGATCGGAAACGGAGGTTCGATGTCAACTCCCTTCGCAGATGCCGCCAATGCGGATCAGATCGCCTATTGGAACGGTCCGGGCGGGCGCCACTGGATCGACCGGCAAGAGGCGCAGGACGCGGTTCTCGCGCCGATCGCGGACGTGCTCTACGCACGAGCGCGCGTCGCGCCCGGCGAGCGCGTCATCGACGTCGGTTGCGGCTGCGGCGTGACGACGCTCGAGATCGCCGGCCGCGTCGGCCCAAACGGCCGCGCGCTCGGCGTCGACGTTTCCGCGCCGATGATCGCGAGGGCGCGCGAGCGGGCGCCGGCGGACGCCGCCGTCGAGTTCGTCGTCGCCGACGCCACCTTGCATGAATTCGCGCCGAACTGGGCGAACCTCATGTTCTCGCGCTTCGGCGTGATGTTCTTCGCTGATCCCGTGTCGTCCTTCGCCAACCTGCGCAAGGGCCTGGTTCGCGGCGGCCGTGTGGTCTTCGCCTGTTGGCGCCAGCCCAAGGTCAATCCCTGGCTAATGATCGCCTTGAAGGCGGCTTGCAAACATGTGCCCCGCCTGCCGGACCTCGGCCCGGAGGACCCCGGCCCGTTCTCTTTCGCGGACGAAGCGCGCGTGCGGCGAATTCTCGACCGCGCCGGCTTTGAGAGAATCGCGCTGACGCCCGTCGACCTCGAACTCGACATCGCCTCCGGACGGGGCTTCGAGGCGGCGCTCATCGCGGTCCAGGAGATCGGCCCCGCCAGCCGGGCGCTCGAAGGCCAACCCGACCATCTGCGCGCCGCCGCCGTCGCGGAAATCCGCGCTGCGCTGGCGCCGCACCAGCGCGGGATGAGCGTACCGCTCGGCGCCGCGATCTGGATCGTCGAGGCGGTCAATCCGTGACGCCGTCGAGTTGCGGACCGGCCCCGACGCGCTGCCCCGATATTCCGTCCTCCGCCGATCTTTTACGAAGACCCCCGCATGAGGTATTGTGTTCTCATGAGCCCCGACAGCCTCGCCGTGGAACAAGCGCGCCGCATGGGCGTGGACGTCATCCGGCGCCATCTGCCGGACGAAGCGTATAAGATATTCCTGTTTGGCTCGCGCGCCCGGGGGACCGCGCACGCGCGATCCGACATCGATATCGGGATCGAGGGTCCCTCCCCCGTACCGTACGAAATTCTCGCGTCGATCGCCGCCGAGATCGAAGAATTGCCGACGCTGTATTCAGTCGACGTGGTCGATTTCAAACGCGTCCCAGAACAATTTCGCGCCGTCGCACTCGAGCACATCGTCGAAATCGTATGACGAAACTCGCCTCGCTGAGAAAAGACCTCGAGTCCGCGATCACGCGCCTGGAGGAAGCGCTCGCCTTGCCAAAGGATTCCATCGTGCGGGATTCGGCAATTCAGCGTTTCGAAATCGCTTTCGAACTGTGCTGGAAGATGCTCAAGGCCTTCCTCGAAGAGGAGCACAACGCCATCTGTACGTCGCCGCGCACGTGTTTCAAGGCGGCGTTCAAGAACGCGCTCATCGGCGACGATCCTTTCTGGATCGATATGACGAAATTGCGCAATTATACGGTTTCCGGCTGATTGACTCGACGGGTTGTGGATTCCCGTCGGGGATTTCTGCTGATAGATAGAACGGCCATGAATCGCGGGAGGCGGGCATGGCCTACGTTGCCGGTCATCTGAGCGTTGCGGCGTTGGAGGAGCGGTACGAGGCGTGCGAGGACGTGACGTCTTCGCGGCATTTTCAGGCGATCTGGCTATTGGCGAAGGGGCATTCGACCGGCGAGGTGGCGGCGATGACCTCGTTTGGGCGGCGTTGGATCGAACAACTGGTGGAGCGTTACAACGCGCTTGGGCCTGCGGCGATGGGCGATCTGCGTCGCGGCAACGGCGCGTCGGCGAAGGTTCTGAGGCCCGAACTGTTGGAGCGCCTGCGCGCACGTTTGGCGGATCCGCCGCCCGACGGCGGAGTTTGGACGAGCGGCAAGGTCGCGCGCTGGATGGCGGGCGAACTGGGGCTAGCCTCGCTCGCGCCGCAACGCGGCTGGGAGGCGTTGCGGGCGATCGGCTGGTCGATCCAGAAGCCGCGGCCGCGCAACGCGAAAGCGGCGACGCCCGAGGAGCAAGAGGCGTTCAAAAAAAACTCGCCGAAGTCGTCGCCGAGGAAGCGGCGCTCCATCCCGACACGCCGATCGAGGCCTTTGCGACCGACGAACACCGGCTCGGCCTGAAGCCGGTGACCCGCCAGGTCTGGGCGCCGATCGGCGTGCGGCCGACCGCGCACGGCCATCATCGCTTCGAATGGCTGTACGTGACGGCGTTCGTCTCTCCGGCCACGGGCGAAAGTTTCTGGTACGTCTCGAACGGCGTGTCCAAGCCGTTCTTCGAGGCGCTGCTGCAGCTGTTCGCCGAGGAAGCCGGCGCCGGGCGGGAGCGGCGCATCGTGCTGATGCTCGACAACGCCGGCTGGCACGGCGAAGCCGGCCTCGTCGTCCCGGACGGCGTTCGCCTCGTCTTTCAGCCCGCCTACACCCCGGAGGTGCAGCCAGCCGAAACGCTCTGGTCGCTGGTCGACGAACCCGTCGTCAACAAGCACATCCCCACCATCGAGGCCCTTGACGAAATCATCTCCACGCGATGCGCCGCTCTCGCCAGCGAACGCGAAAAGATCAAGAGCCAGGCCGGATTCCATTGGTGGCCGAAAATCGCCAACCCGAGGTGATCACCCGGAAACCGTATTACACCGTTCATACCTACAACGAGAGCTTGGCCGAATACGTTTACACGCGGCTCCCGGCCTGCGTCGCGAGGTTTCGCGAAGCGCTGGCCGCGACGGCTTAGGAGGGCGCTGTCCGTCGTCTTTGCAAGCGACAACGACGCATCGTCGATTGTTCGCTCACCCCTCGGGCCGCGCCACCCCAAGCACCAGCTCCGCCAGCCGCTCGGCCGCATCGGCGACGCCCGCCTCTTTGGCCGCGCGAGCGGCTGCGATCAACGCGGCGGGATCGGCGAGGGCTCCACGCAGCAGCGCGGCGAGGCGCTCGGCCGTGAACTCGCTCTGCGGCACGACAGTAGCGGCCCCGCTCGCCGACAAAGTGGCGGCGTTGGCCGCCTGGTCCTGATCCAGCGCATGCGGGAATGGCACCAGGATCGAGGGCCGGCCGATGAGCGCAAGTTCCGAGACCGTCGAGGCGCCCGCGCGGCCGATGACGAGATGCGCGCTGGCGATGCGCGCCGGCAGATCGGCGAAGAATTCGGCGAGCTCGACCGGAAAGGCGAGACCCGCGCAGGCCGCCGCGACGCGACTTTTGTCTTCGCCGCGCGCCTGCATGGTGAGGCGGATGCGCGAACGCTCTCGCGCGGTGAGCAGCGCGAGCGCCGCGGGGGCGACATCGGCCATCACCCGCGCTCCCTGCGAGCCGCCGGTGATCAGCACGTTTAGGCGCCCCGCCTCGAAATCCGGGTAAGGCGTCGCGGCGGCGGCGATCACGTCGGGACGCATGGGATTGCCGGTGTAGTGCGATTTGCCGCGCGCGGCGGCGTCGACGCCCCTCAACTCGGGAAATCCGGTGGCGATCAGCGTCACGCGTGGCGCAAGAAAACGGTTCGCGCGGCCCATCACCGCATTCTGCTCGTGCAGCACGCTCGGCACGCCGAGCAGGCGGGCCGCCATCAGCGGCGGCACGGTCGGATAGCCGCCGAAGCCGACGACCGCGCGCGGCCGCAGCCGGGCGAGCAGGAGCAACGCGGAGGCGAGGCCGCCGGCCAGCACCAACGCCGCCCGCGCCTTGTTGAGCGCGCCTGCGCCGGTCGTCGTCGCGGAGGGAATCGCATGGATCGCGCGGGCTGGAAAATCGCCGCCGTATTTGAGCGCGCGCTCGTCCGTCGCGAGTTCGACCGCCGCGCCGCGTCGGCCGAGCGCGGCGGCGAGCGCGGAGGCGGGAAAGAGATGTCCGCCCGTGCCGCCGGCCGCGAGGAGAATGCAGCGCGCCGCGCTCATGTCGCGGGCGCCGGCTTCGCGCCGACCTCGACGAACGGCCGCTTGCGCGTCAGCGCGACGAGAAAGCCCATCCCGAGCCCGAGGGCGAGCAGAGACGACCCGCCGTAGGAGATGAACGGCAGCGTCATGCCCTTGGCCGGGATGGCCCGCAGATTGACGGCCATGTTGATCCAGCTCTGCACACCGAACATCACCGTCAGGCCCGCGGCGCCGAAGCGGCAGAACGGATCCTGATTGCGAAGGGCGAGCCACAGCCCGCGAATGACGATGGAGCCGAAGAAGGCGATCAGCGCCAGGCACGCGATCATGCCGAACTCCTCGCCGGTGACCGCGAACACGAAGTCGGTGTGCGCATCCGGCAGAATGCGCTTGTAGACCCCCTCGCCCGGCCCACGCCCGAACCAGCCGCCGGAGAGAATGCTCTGCAGGGCCGTGTCGACCTGGAACGTGTCGACCATGCCGCCTGTCGAATCGGGATCGATGAAGCGCAGCACCCGCTCGTGCACGTGCGGCGAAAATCGGAACGCCAGGATGCCGCCGATCGCCCCGACGCCGCCGAGGCCCCCGACCCAGAACCAATGCAGACCGGCCATGAAGAACAGAGCCGCCCAGACCACCGACACCAGCATGGTCTGACCGAAATCGGGTTGCAGGATCAACGGGACGATCGTCGCCGGCAGCAGCAGGAACGCGAAGATCTTGCCCGCGAGCGCCGGCGATCCCGCGCGGCCGCCTTCCGCGAAGGCCCAGGCGCAGAGCACGACAAAGGCCGGCTTGATGAACTCCGAGGGTTGTATGCCGGCGATCCAGCGGCGCGAACCCTTGATCTCGGCGCCGAACAGCAGCGCGAGAATGATCAGCGCCATGCTGACGACGAACACGATCAGCGCCGCGCGGCGGACGTGGCGAGGCGAGAGAAACGACGTCGCGATCATCAGCAAGGCGGAGGGAACGAGAAGCTCGGCCTGCCGATTGACGAAGTGGAACGTCGGCAGATTGAGCCGCTCGGCGACCGCGGGGCTGGCGGCGAGCGCCATCACCACACCGATCACCATCAGGGCGCCGAACGATCCGAGCAGCCAGAGATCGACGGTGCGAAACCAATCGGCGACGGGACCACGCTCCGCTCTGGACATCATGATCGGCTCCTCCTCGGGGTCGGGGGCTGTTCGACATCGCGCGAAGACGCGATCAGCGCGGCGACGCGCTCGCGGAAACGATCGCCACGCGCTTCGAAATTCGCGAACTGGTCGTAGGAGGCGCAGGCGGGCGATAGGAGCACCACCGGCTCCGCCGCCCGGCTCCGCGCCGCATCGCGCGCCGCGCTCGCGACCGCATTGTCCAAGACGCCACATCGCTCGAACGGCACGTCGGCGCCGAGCGTGCGCGCGAAATCCTCGCTGGCGGCACCGATCAGATAGGCCTTGGCGACGCGCGGGAACAATGCGCGCAGCGGCTCGATGCCGCCTTCCTTCGCCTTGCCGCCGACAATCCAGAATATGTCGCGGAACGACAGAAGCGCCTTCTCCGCCGCGTCGGCGTTGGTGGCTTTTGAATCGTTGACGAACAGAACGGAGCCGAGCCGCCCGACCTGCTCCATGCGATGGGCGAGGCCGCCGAACGAGGCCAGTCCGAGCGCGATCTCCTCGACGCTGAGGCCTAACGCTCGCGCGGCGGCGAAAGCGAAGGCCGCGTTCTGGCCGTTGTGCGCGCCGCGCAAAGCCGGGGCGAGCCGAAGATCGGCCAGCTTGTCCGGGCTCTCCCGAGCCAGAAGGTACGGAGCGTCGAACCACAAATCGGCCAACGGCGTCGGCGCCGCGGAAATCGTCACGACATGCGGCGTTCCGCCAGCGGCCTCGCTGGCGCGCAGGCGCGCGGCGATCGCACGGCAAGGCGCGTCGTCGACGCCGATCAATGCGGTCGCCGCACTCGCGACCAGACGCTCCTTGATCGCGGCATAGGCTTCCAGCGTCCCATGCCGGTCAAGATGATCGGGCGTGATGTTGATCAGCGCGCCGACGCTCGGCGCCAGCGACGGCGCGAGATCGATCTGGAAGGAGGAGCATTCGACGACGTGGGCGCGCGCATCGGAAGGCGGCGGCAGATCGAGGATCGGCACGCCGATGTTGCCGCCCATCGCGACCTCGCGGCCCGCCTGCTCGAGGATATGCGCGATCAGCGCCGTGGTCGTCGACTTGCCGTTGGTTCCCGTGATGGCGACGAAAGGCGCGCCCGGCGCCCGCGCGGCGCGCTCGCGGGCGAAGAGTTCAATGTCGCCGATGACAGGCGCGCCGGCCGCCTTGGCGCGGTCGACCGTCCAATGGGGCCTTGGATGGGTCAACGGCACGCCCGGAGCGAGCACGAGCGCTGCGAAATCGCGCCAATCGGCGCCGCTGAGGTCGGTGAGCGAGAAGCCCGCGGCGGCGGCGCGCGCACGCGCCTTTTCGTCGTCGTCCCAGGCGGCGACGTCGGCGCCGCCGGCGACGAGCGCGCGCAGGGTCGAAATGCCTGACCCGCCGAGCCCAAACAGCGCGACTTTCCGACCGCGAAAGGTCTCGACCGGCGTCATGATCACCTCAGCTTCAGCGTCGCCAGGCCGACCATCGCGAGCACGAAGGCGACGATCCAGAAGCGCATGACGATCTGCGGCTCGGACCAGCCGAGCTGTTCGAAATGGTGATGAATGGGCGCCATGCGGAAGACGCGCTTGCCCGTCAGCTTGAACGAGGCGACCTGCACCACCACCGACAGCGCCTCCATCACGAACAGGCCGCCGATGATCGCGAGCACGATTTCGTGCTTGATCACCACGGCCGTCGTGCCCAGCAATCCGCCGAGCGCCAGGGAGCCGGTGTCGCCCATGAAGATTTGCGCCGGCGGAGCGTTGAACCAGAGAAACCCGACGCCGGCGCCGATGAGAGCGCCGCAAACGACCATGAGATCGCCGGCGTACTCAACGTGGTTGATCAGCAGATATCGCGAATAAAGCAGATTGCCGGCGAAATAGGCGATGAGCCCGAGCGTCGCCGCGGCGATCATCACGGGCACGATCGCCAGCCCATCGAGCCCGTCGGTCAGATTGACCGCGTTGCCGAAGGCGACAATGACAAAGGGGCCGAATAGGAGGTAGGCCCAGCTCAGATCGACGACGTAGCCGTTGTAGAACGGCAGGGCGAGGGAAGTCGCGCCGGCTGCGCCCGTGCGCATGAGCGCGTAGCAGGCAATCAGCGCAATGAGGAATTCGCCGCCGAGCCGGGCTTTCCCGGAGAAGCCGCGATGCGACTGCTTCGTCACCTTGAGATAATCGTCGTAGAAGCCGATCGCGGCGAAGCCGGTGGTGACGAACAGCACGATCCAGACGTACGGGCTCTCCAGATTCGCCCACAGGAGCGACGAGGCGCCGAGGCCGAAGAGGATCATCAGGCCGCCCATCGTCGGCGTCCCCTTCTTCGTCAGGAGATGCGAAGCGGGCCCGTCGACGCGGATCGGCTGACCCTTGCCCTGCTTCAGGCGCAACGCCGAAATGATCATCGGGCCGAAAAAGAAGACGAGAAGCAGTCCCGTCGTCGCCGCGCCGAGCGTGCGGAACGTGAGATAGCGAAACAGATTGAATATGCCCGCGACATGCGAAAGATCAGCCAGCCAAGTCAGCATTGAGATTCCCTAGCGCCGCGCCTCGGCGGATGAGAAATGTTGGCGGAGCCCGGCGACGAGCGGCCCCATTCGACTTCCGTTCGACCCCTTGATCATCACCACGTCGCCGCCGCGCAGCGCGCTGGCCAATTCACTGTGAATGTCGCGCGAGCGTTCGGCCCAGGCCGCGCGCATCGGCGCAGGCGCCGCGTCGAAGAGGGCGCGCGCCAACGGCCCCGCCGCGAAAAGCAAGTCGACCCTGTTCTCGCCGAGACTTTCGGCCAGCGCCGCATGCATTTCAGCGCCGCCCGGGCCGAGTTCCAACATGTCGCCGATGACCGCGATGCGGCGCCCCCCGGCTCCCGGCCGCGCGGCGCCCAGCAGCGCCAAAGCGGCGCGCATCGAAGCGGGATTGGCGTTGTAGCTCTCGTCGATGATGGTGAAAGGGCCGCTCGGAGTTTGCAGCGTGAAGCGTTCGCCGCGCCCCTTTTGCGGCGCGAATTCGGCGAGCCCCGCCGCGGCGCGGGCGACGTCCGCCCCCAGCGCTTCGGCGGCGAGCAGGACGCCGAGGGCGTTTTGCACCATGTGGGCGCCTGGAGCGCCGAGCACGAAGTCGAGGTCGCGGCCGAGGATGCGCGCGCGAACGCGCGTCGCGTCGCCCTCCTCGGCTGCGCCGAGCGGCCGTGCGTCGCACCGCGCATCGGCGCCGAAGCTCAGCACCCGTGCGCCGCGCGCACGCGCCGCGCGCTCGAGCCGGTCGAATTGCGGCGCGTCGCGGTTGAGGATTGCCGCGCCGTCCGCTTCGAGGCCGGAGAAAATCTCGGCCTTGGCGTCGGCGATGCCCTCGATCGAGCCCAGGTGCTCGATATGAACCGGCGCAATCGTGGTGACGAGCGCCACGTGCGGGCGCGCCATCGCCGCCAGCGGCGTGATCTCGCCGGCATGATTCATGCCGATCTCGATCACCGCGAAGGCGGCGTTGGCGGGCATGCGCGCCAGGGTCAAAGGCACGCCCCAGTGATTGTTGTAGGACGCCGCCGAGGCGTGCGTCGGTCCGGCCGTCGCCAACGCCACGCGCAGCATTTCCTTGGCGCTCGTCTTGCCCACCGACCCGGTCACCGCGACGATCCGCCCGCGCGAACGCGAGCGGGCCGCGCGCCCGAGCCGCTCCAGCGCGCGCAACGTATCTTCGGCCGTGAAGGTCGTCTCGTGCGCGGCGAGACCGCCGCCGCGCGGCTTTGCGATCACGGCAGCCGCCGCGCCCGCCTCGAAGGCGCGCGCGACAAGGTCATGGCCGTCGTGCGTCTCGCCTTTGATCGCGAAGAACAAATCGCCGGGCTGAAGCGTGCGGGTGTCGATCGAAACGCCCCTGACAGCCGCGCTGAGCGGCGCGCTCGGCGCCCCCAGCGCCACGGTCAGTTCGGCCTCGGTCCACAGCGCCTCGTTCATGCCCCCTCCTGCAGCGCCGCCCGCACCACTTCGGCGTCGGAAAACGGCAGCACCCGTTCTCCGATGATTTGGCCCGTTTCATGACCTTTGCCGGCAACGACCAGAGCATCGCCCGCGCCGAGCATTGCGATTGCGGCGCGAATCGCCTCGGCGCGATCGCCGATCTCGCGCGCTCCCGGCGCCGCCGCCAGGATCGCAGCGCGAATCATCGCCGGGTCCTCCGATCGCGGATTGTCGTCGGTGACGATCACCGCATCGGCGCCGCGTGCCGCAATGGCGCCCATTATCGGGCGCTTGCCGGGGTCCCGGTCGCCGCCGCATCCGAAGACGACAATGAGGCGACCCGGCACAAACGGGCGCAAGGCGGCCAGCGTCTTCTCCAAGGCGTCCGGCTTGTGGGCATAGTCGACGAAGACCGGCGCGCCGCTCTTCTCGCCGACCCGCTCCAGTCGGCCCGGCGCGCCCTCGAGCGTCTCGAGCGCCTGAGCGACCGCGCCCGGGTCGCTTCCCGTCGCGATGCACAGCCCCGCCGCCACCAGCGCGTTGGACACCTGAAAATCGCCCGGCAGCGGCAGAAGCGCGCGCCAGACGCGCCCGGCGCATTCGAAGGCGATGCGCGTTGCGAAACCCTCGCGGATTGCCGAGACAAGGCGCAGATCGACGCCGCGCGCGCCGACGGTCCACAATCGCAAGGAACGCTCCGACGCAGCGGCGCCGACGCGATCGGCGACGTCACTGTCCGCGTTGACGACCGCCGCGGCGCCGGCGGGCAAAAGCTCCCGAAACAGCCGCAACTTCGCCGCGAGGTATTCCTCGGTCGTCGCGTGGTAATCCATATGATCGCGAGAGAGATTGGTGAAGGCGCCGGCGGCGAAGCGAACGCCATCGAGGCGCTTCTGGTCGAGACCGTGCGACGAGGCTTCCAGGGCGAGCCGCGTGACGCCGGCGCCCGCCAGGTTTTCTAGCGTTTCGTGCAGCGTGATCGGATCCGGCGTCGTCAGCGAACCATAGACGTTGAGAGGCCGCGAGACGACGCCGATCGTCCCGAGGGAGGCCGCCTCGAGCCCCGTCGAGGCCCAGATCTGCCGCGCGAAGGCGGCGACGGAGGTCTTACCGCTGGTGCCGGTGATCCCGGCCACGACTTCGGGTTGGCGCGGATAGAAGCGAGCTGCGGCGCGGGCGAGCGCGGCCCGCGCGTCGGCCACGCGCACGAACGCCGGAGTGGCGAAATCGGGCGCGCGCTCGCCGACGATCACGCTGGCCCCTTGCTCGATCGCCTGCGCGGCATAGGCGAGGCCATCGCTCTTGAAGCCGGGAACCGCGAAAAAGGCGTCGCCGGGCCGGATCTTGCGGCTGTCGGCGGAAAGTCCGCCGACCGCGCGCGAAGCCAGGGCTTCGTCGGAGCCGCTCAAATCGAGGATTTCGCCCAGCCGCCTCACTCTTTGCCCACCTTGTCCGCGTCGTAACCATATCCCAGGCGCGCGATCATCGGAAACGGCTGGTCCGGAAACTTGGCTGAGGGGGGCTGGTCTTCCAGCGGCTCGATCCGCGCGATCAATCGTCCGACGGTGCGGCCGGCGTTGTGCGCCGCGGTGTGAAAGCCGCCGTCCTCGGGCAACGCCTGCGGTTCGTCGTACATCGCGAGATAGAGATACTTCGGCTTGTCGGCCGGCGTGATGGCCATGAAGCTCGTCATCACCTTGTCATGGGAATAGTGGCCGTGGACGATCTTGTCCGCCGTGCCGGTCTTGCCGCCGACGTAATAGCCGGGAATGTTGGCGAATCCCGCCGACCCGTGCGTCGCATTGGCGCGCATGAGGTAACGGATCGACTCGGACGTCTGCGGGCTCACCACGCGATGGGCGGTGGCCGCCGCCTCGGCCTCGCTGCGCTTCAGGAAGGTGGGCTTGATCAGGTTGCCGCCGTTGACCAAAGCGCAAACGGCCATCATCGCCTGGATCGGCGCGACATTGAGACCCTGGCCGAAGGCGATGGTCATCGTGTTCAGCTCGCTCCAGTGCTTCGGCACCAGCGGCTCGGCGCTCTCCGGCAATTCCGTGCGCAGCCGATCGAGCTCTCCCATCTTCCTCAAGAAGGCCTGATGCGCTTCGACCCCCACCATCAGAGCCATGCGCGCGCTGCCGATGTTCGAGGAATGCGTGAACACTTCGGGAACGGTGAGAACGCGATGAGTGGCGTCGAAATCGTGAATGGTGAAGCGTCCGTAGCGTAAGCTTTGGCGTGCGTCGATGCGCGAACCGAGATTCACCTTGCCCGACTCGAGCGCCATCGCGATCGTCAGCGCCTTGAAGGTCGAACCCATTTCATAGACGCCGACATTGATGCGGTTGATTTTGTCCGGGTCCTTGGCGTCGGCGGGATCGTTGGGGTCGAAATCGGGCAGCAATTCGAGGGCGATGACCTCGCCGGTGTTGACGTCCATGATCGCCCCGGACGCGGCCTTGGCGTGGAACCGCTGAAGCCCTGCCAGCAACTCGTCGCGCAGCGCGTGGGTCGCCTTGAGATCCAGCGATAGGCGGACCGGTTTCAACGCGGCCGGATCGACGCTGAAGCCCGCGACATGCGGATCGGTCAGACTCTGCTGATCGAGATACTTCTCCATCCCGGCGATGCCGATATTGTCCTTGTCGACGAAGCCGATGACATGCGCGCCGAGCGGTCCATTGGGATAGATGCGCTTGTTCTCGGGGATGAAGCCGACGCCGGGAAGTCCGAGGTGGAAGACCTCCGCCTGCTCCTTCGCCGTCACTTGGCGCTTGACCCAGACGAAGCCCTTCTTCGAGCCGAGCCGTTCGCGCAGCTCCTTGGCGTCGACGTCGGGCAGCACCGCCGTAAGCAGTTCCACCGCCTCGTCCTTGTCGATGATGCGGCGCGGCTCGGCGAAGACGGACATCGTTTTGACGTCGGTGGCGAGAATCGCTCCGTTGCGGTCGAGCAGGTCCGGCCGCGCGCCCGAGACCGCCTGATCGGCCGCCACCTTCAAGGTTTGCGGGGGGTCGTGCGAAAGCCCGAGCGCGACGAGTTTGATCGCGATGCCGACATAGGCGGCGAGCATCGCGAGGGCGATCGAACGAATGCGGCCGCAGCTCTTGTCGAGGCGCGTCGAAAAGAGATTGCGCACCGCCGTCTTCGCGCGAGCGATCCAGCTTTCACCGGCTCTGGCGCTGTTCTCGACGTTGGGAGACGTTTCGGACATGCCCTACCTCAGGGATGGCGTCGCGCCGGTGATGCCGGCGTTCGGCGTCGCCGACTGCCCGAGAAGACCGAGCGACTCGAGCTTGCGGCCGATCGAGTTGACCTTCGCCGGCCGTTCCGGCAGATCGTCCGCCTTGACGATCTGATTGAGCGCCAGCGGCTGCATATCA
This sequence comes from uncultured Alphaproteobacteria bacterium, assembly GCA_963813195.1. Classification (GTDB taxonomy): domain Bacteria; phylum Pseudomonadota; class Alphaproteobacteria; order Rhizobiales; family Beijerinckiaceae; genus Roseiarcus. The sequence continues at coordinate 402,148 of CAWEYC010000034.1, forward strand.
AGTTGCTGGTCGGCGAGCGTCTGCAGCCGGTCGGGGCGGATCAGATGGGCATATTCGGCGCGCAGAAGGCTGATCGCGTCGCGCTCCTTGTTGATGAGATGGCGCGTCTTGACGATCTGCTCGGCGGCATAGATCGTCTGGTATTTGACGCTATAGACGTACGCCGCCGAAGCGATCAGCGCGCCAATGGCGACTACGTGAAGAAAGCGCCACATCAGCCCCTCCCTGACCGGATCGATGGCAAGCGCGTGAGGGCGTCAAGCCGCGCCTCCCGGCCGACCGCCGGCGCTGCGGCGCGTTCGCCGAAGCGCAATTTGGCCGAGCGCGCCCGAGGATTGGCGGCGCGCTCCGTATCGGCGGGCAGGATTGGCTGACCCGGCGGCGCGAGAAATGTCGGCGCGGCGATCGCCGGCTCGCCGGGCAGGAGGCGCGAGGCGGCCCGGCCCCGGCCAGAGCGAAACGCCAGGAATTGCTTGACGATGCGATCCTCGAGCGAATGAAAGGTGACCACGACGAGGCGTCCGCCCGGCGCCAAGGCGCGCTCCGCCGCTTCCAGACCGCGCAACAACTGCGCGAGTTCGTCGTTGACCGCGATGCGGAGCGCCTGGAACGCGCGGGTCGCTGGATGCGTCATTTCGCCGGGTCGGGCGGGCGCGACGCGGGCAATCATCTCGGCGAGTTGCAACGTCGAGACATAGGGCCTGGTTTTCCGGTCGGCGACAATGGCGCGCGCGATGCGCCGCGCCGCGCGCTCCTCGCCGAAGTGAAAGAAAATGTCGGCCAGTCTCTGCTCGTCGTCTTCGAGCAGGATGTCGGCGGCGCTGCGGCCCGACGCTTCCATGCGCATGTCGAGCGGCGCGTCTTGTCGCAGCGAAAATCCCCGGGCCGCCTCGTCGAACTGCATCGAGGACACGCCGACGTCGAGGACGACGCCGTCGAGCGGCGCCGCGCCGAAGCGGCGCGCGATTGCGTCGAGGTCGCCGAAACGTCCCTCGACCAGCGTCAAGCGGCCCGCCGAGGCGGCGACGAGGTCTTGGCCGCCGGCGATCGCGGTCGGGTCGCGATCGACGGCGACGACGCGCGCCCCGCGCTCCAGCAGCGCGGCGGCGTAGCCGCCGGCGCCGAAGGTGCCGTCGAGATAGAGGCCGCCGGCGTGAACGTTCAGCGCCGCCAGCGCTTCGGCGCGCAGCACGGGAATGTGGCGGGCCGGTCCGCCTGCGGCGACTTCGTGCTCGCCGCGGCCCGCGTTCATTCCCGTGCTCCCTGCGCGGCGGCTTGCGCCGCCCGGACGCCGAACTCGGCCCGAAGACGGCGCACTCGAGATTTGGCCTCCTCGAGATACGCCGCGAACCGAATCGGCTCCCAAATCTGAAACTTGTGGCCTTGGCCGACGAATGCCGCCTCCTCCCGCAAGCCCAAGGACGCGCGGATCCTCTCGCTGAGAAGAATGCGCCCCTCGGAGTCGGCGCGTAGAACTTCGCTCGTGCCCAGCAGGGCCGTCGCCAAGTCCTCGCGCTCCTGCGAGTAAGACGGCATCGATTCCAAAAGCGCGTTGATCTCGCGCAACAACAAGTGACCGCCGCAATCGAGCGCCGGCGCGTCCAAAGAGGGATGAACGAAGATCCCTTCGAAGCCATCCTTCGCCAACACCGCGCGGAACGGCGCCGGCACCGAAAGCCGGCCCTTGGCGTCGAAGCGATTGGTGAAGTGGGAGAGGAAGCGATCCAAGGCTCAGCCCACCCCCAAAGGCGCGCGCGAAATCCCAGATCGTCCGCCTGCCTGCACTCGCCGACGACAGACCGAACCGACGGTCTTCTAATGGGATGGGTTGGGATATCATGGGCATCTGTGGGCGTCAACGAAACTCAGGCCTTACGAAACCTTCGCGGGGCCGTCGCCGCCATTAGGGGTTGTTAAGGTTAACTTAGCGTTAGGATCGGGGACGACGCCCGATCGCGGCGGGCCGCGCAATGTCCTGCTCTCAGCCGAAAGATGATAAGACTGCGGCGCAGGAGGTCTCGATGCCCAGCAAGCCTGTCTTCGCAACTGTCCTCGCCCTTGCGGGCCTCGCGCTCGCCGAATCGGCGCTCGCCCAGGAACCGAGCGCCGCAAAGACCGCCGCCACGGTTTCGGTCTCCGGCGTGGCCACGGAAGACGCAGCCCCGGACATCGCCACCGTGACCTTCGACATCACGGACGAACGCCCCAACGCGAACGGCGCCGCGAGCGAGAACGCGCGGCTGACGGCGGCCGTGATCGGGGGGCTGAAGGACTTAGGGGTCGCGGCGAAGGACATTGCGACGGTCAACCTCAGCCTGTCCCCGCTGTGGACCGACGAGCGGGACCCCAAGACCGGTCAAGTCGTCAAACGCACGCTGACCGGCTACCGCGCCTCGAATACGCTCAGCGCGCGCGTGCGCGCCATCGACAAGACCGGCGCGATCATTGCACAAAGCGTCCAGAACGGCGCCGACTATCAAGGCGTGGCGTTCGACCTCTCCGATCGCGAGTCCCGCGAAGATGCGTTGCGCGTCAAGGCGGTGGCCAACGCGATGCATCGCGCCGCGCTTTACGCCGAGGGCGCGGCGATGAAGCTCGGACCGCTCCAGTCGATCAGCGCCGACGCCACTCAGCCCTTTTTCCGGGTCGGGAGCGCGGCGCCGAGGAACCTCGGCATGGCGGCGGCGGCGACGCCGATGCCGGTCGAGCCGGGCCTCATCACGCTTTCCGAGAGCGTGACGGCAAGCTGGGCGCTGACGCCGCAGTAAAGTCCGCGGCGCCTCAGGATGGCCGAGGCTCCTCCGCAGCATCCTGTATGTCGAAGCGAGCCACCTTGCCCTCTCGAAGACGGAAAACGTGTCCGACAGTCTTGTCTTTGAGCCCGTGCGTCTGCCCCTGGAGCGGTTTGCCTTCGAGGTCGCGGACGGACTGCCGGACTTCTGCGATGATCGCGCCATCCGCAGTTCGATGAAAGCTCACCGACTCGACGTGCGGACTGACCATGGTCCACTGGCGCGTCCAGTACTCGCGTACGGCTTCGCGCCCATGAACGTGACCGCCATCCATACCGTTGGCCCAGGCGACATCATCGGCGAGCACAGCCAGTACGCCGTCAATGTCCCGCGCGTTAAAGCGATCGTAGATGCGCTTGAGGAGTTCGACGTCACCATCCATTGGTTCTCTCCTTGGCATGGCGCCCGCGTTGCGCCAGAAGCCATATAGCTTTACATATGCACGTATGCATTATCGTGACGGTGGGTGCAAGGGGTGAGCGTGATGGATCTAGATGTGCTCTCGACGCCTGGGCACCTGATCAGTCTCGCGGCGCGCGGGTTCGCCCGCCTGAGCGAAGCGCGCCTCAAGCTGCTTGGCTTCGGCGTTGGACATCTGCCAGTCCTGGTCGCGCTTCAGGATGGCCGGGCAAGCACGCAACGTGATCTCGCCCGCTTCGCCAAGATCGAGCAACCGCCGATGGCGCAGATGCTCGCCCGCATGGAGCGGGACGGGCTGATCCAGCGCGCCCCTGACCCGGCCGATGGGCGCAGCAGCCGCATCACACTGACGGACGTCGCGGAAGCACGCCTGCCGGACGCGGTTGTTGCCTTACTCCGGGGTAATCGTGAGGTACTGCGCGGCTTCACGGACGAGGAGGCCGGGCTGCTCATTGCCCTGCTCACGCGACTGATCGCAAACCTCGATCGGATCGCGAGCGTCGAAACGTCGCCTGGCACGCCAATTTCTGAGAAGGGAGACTGACCGGACCGTCCGTTGGCGGCTGATCGAGCCCGAACCCTAGCTAGCTTTCGGCCTGGAACTTCGCGTAACCCGTGGCCCTGAGCGCGCAGGCCGGACACGCCCCGCAGCCCCATCCCCAGTCGTGACGGCGAGTGCGGTCGCCGTTGTAGCAGGTGTGCGTCTCCTCGCGGATGATCGCGACCAGCGCCTCGCCGCCGAGATCGCGCGCCAGGCGCCACGTCGCCGCCTTGTCGATCCACATCAGCGGCGTCTCGACGACGAAGCGCGCCTCCATGCCGAGATTGAGAGCGACCTGCAACGCCTTGATCGTGTCGTCGCGACAGTCGGGATAGCCGGAAAAGTCGGTCTCGCAAACGCCGGTGACGAGGCGCTTGAGGCCGCGCCGATAGGCGAGCGCCGCGGCGAACGTCACGAACAGGAGATTGCGGCCGGGCACGAATGTGTTGGGCAGACCGCCCGCCTCCGTCGCAATGGCGATTTCGCGGGTCATCGCGCTCTCGCTCACCTCAGCGAGCGCCGCGAGATCGATGCGGTGGTCCTCCCCGAGCCTGCGCCCCCATTTCGGAAACGCTTGCGCCAGCGCCGCCCGCACGCGCGGCCGCACGTCGAGTTCGATCCGGTTGCGCTGGCGGTAATCGAAGCCGATCGTTTCGACGCGATCGAAACGATCGAGCGCCCAGGCGAGACAGGTCGTCGAATCCTGACCGCCGGAGAACAGCACCAGAGCGCCCGTCTCATCCATCGTTCTAACCCCATACGCGGCGCCACGCCGACGCCACGCGCCTCATCTAGACAATCGCGCTCGCATCGGAAAGGCTTGCGGCGACCAGCATTGCGCCAGGAGCTCGCTATGGACCTCGCGGATTTGCGCGCCTCGCTTACCGGATCGGACCCCCCGCCCGGGCTTAGCGAGGCGCTGCGGGCCCTGTGGCGCGACGCCAAGGGCGACTGGGACGGCGCGCACCAGCTCGCCCAGGATGACGAGGGCGCGGCGGGTTGCTGGGTGCACGCCTACCTGCACCGCAAGGAGGGCGACCGCCTCAACGCCGCCTACTGGTATCGGCGCGCGGGGAAGCCGGTTTCATCGGCCGCGCTCGACGACGAATGGGAAGAGATCGCGACGGCGCTGCTCGGCGGCGGAACCTACGGGTGAAAATCTGACGCTTGGGGCCCAATTGGAGGCTGGCCGGAGTCGACCCATAGCCGTCATTCGGTAGCAGGCTGTCGCACGTTGCGATTCTGCAATAGGCTCGCGACGGGGGAACGGGCGGCGAGACGCCGTCCCGCCGTCCCGGGACTGAGGTTGCGCAATGAGCGTCGCCGATTGGCTGAAGGGGCTCGATCTCGGGCAATACGCCCAGGCGTTCGCCGACAACGACATCGACCTCGCTCTCGCGGCGACGCTCACCGACGCGGACTTGAAGGAAATCGGCGTCGCTTCGCTCGGGCATCGGCGCAAGCTGCTCGCGGCGGCCGCGGCGCTGACCGCCAAATCACCAGCGCCTCAGCCCACGCCGCCGCCCCCGCCGCCCGGCCAAGACGCCGAGCGGCGGCCGATCACAGTGATGTTTTGCGATCTCGTCGGCTCGACGAGTCTCGCGGCGAAGCTCGATCCCGAGGACTGGCGCAACCTCGTCGGCGGCTATCTCGACGCCGCCTCGACCGCCGTGACTTCCCTCGGCGGCCATGTGTTGAAGAAGCTCGGCGACGGGCTGATGGCGTTGTTCGGCTATCCGCAGGCGCAGGAGAACGACGGCGAGCGCGCGGTGCGCGCGGCGCTCGCGATCCAGCGGGCGCTCGCCGACCTCAACGCGCTGGGCGCAGCGACCGGCGCGCCGGAACTCGCCGCCCGCATCGGGCTCGAAAGCGGGCGTGTGGTTGTCGATTCCTCCGGCGAGGTGTTCGGCGAAGCGCCGAACGTCGCCGCGCGGGTGCAGAGCGCCGCGGCGCCGGGGGAGATTTGGATCACGCGCGGCGTGCACCGGCAGATCGCGGGCCTGTTCGTCGCCGAGGACAAGGGCGAGCATGAACTGAAGGGCGTTCCCGAAAAGACGCAGCTCTACCGCATCGTGCGCGTCAGCGGCGGCGGTCGGCGGGGCGGCTCGCGCGCGCCGACGCCGCTGGTCGGCCGCGGCGAGGAACTCGACCTGCTCGCGCGCCGCTGGGAGCGGGCGCGCCGCGGCGAGGGGCAGCTTTCGCTGATCGTCGGCGAGCCGGGGCTCGGGAAATCGCGGCTGATCGAGGAGTTCCGCGCCCGGCTCGCGGAGACGCCGCACACCTGGGTCGAGTGGGCGTCCTCGCAACTGTTGCAGAACACGCCGCTGCGTCCCGTCACCGAATGGGGCCGCGCGCGCTTCGGCGGCGCCGAAGTCGCTGGCGAAAAGCGCCTCGCCGAACTCGAAGCGGCGCTCGGCTCGGTCGGGCTCGACGCCGCCGAATACGCGCCTTTGCTCGCGCCGGTGATCGACGCGCCGCTGCCGCTGAGCCGCATTCCGAAACTGTCGCCCGAAGAACTGCGCAGCCGCCAGCTCGCGGCGCTCGCCGCCTGGGTGCTCGCCGGCGCCCGCACCCAGCCGCTGGTGCTCGCCTTCGAGGACCTGCACTGGGCCGATCCGACCTCGCTCGACCTTCTGCAGGCGCTGGCCGAGCGGGGCGCGCAGGCGCCGTTGCTGATCATCGCGACGACGCGGCCCGAATTCCGCCCGGCCTGGAAGCTGCGCTCGCATCACGGCGTGATCTCGCTCGCGCCGCTCGACGCGGGCGAGGTCGCGCGCATGGTCGGCGAGATCGCGACGCGCCACGCCTTGTCGAAGGACGTGATCGCGGGCGTCTCGGAACGCAGTGGCGGCGTGCCGCTGTTCGTCGAGGAAGTGACGCGGCTGCTGCTCGAGCGCGGCGAACAGGGAGGCGTGCAGGCGATCCCGCCGACCTTGCAACAATCGCTCGCCGCCCGTCTCGACCGGCTCGGCCGCGCGCGCGAGATCGCGCAGATCGGCGCGGTGCTCGGGCGTGGTTTTTCCTATGCGCTGCTGAAATCTGTAGCCGCGGTCGATGACCGCGGCCAGACCGGGGTCAGCGACCCCGGCCACAGTTTCCTCGACGCCGCGCTCGACCGGCTTGCGGACGCCGAGCTGCTGTTCGTCGAAGGCGTCGCGCCGCACGCGAGCTATCGCTTCAAGCATGCGCTGATCCAGGACGCCGCCTACGACAGCCTGTTGAAGAGCCGCCGCCAGACGCTGCACCGGCGCGCCGCCGAGGTCTTGCTGGCCTCGCCCGCGCCGGAGGCCGAGGCGCTCGCGCATCACTTCACGTTAGGCGGTCAGACCGAGCTTGCGATCGAATGGTGGGCCAAGGCCGGCGACCAGGCATTGCGCCGCTCCGCCTTCGCCGAGGCGATCTCGCATCTCGGCAAGGCGATCGAACTCTCGGATAAGGCAGGCGCAGCTGCGCCAGGGCGCGAAGCTGGCGCGACCGCCTCGGCCAGCCAGCGGCTGAAATTGCAGACCGACTACGGCCAAGCCGTCTTGTGGGGCAAAGGCTTCGCCGCCGACGAAACGAAAGACGCCTTCGCTCGCGCTGCCGAGCTCGCGACGCGGATAGATGGCCCTGAGGCGCCGCTCGACACCTATGTCGCTCGTTGGGCTCACAGTTATTTTCGCGGCGAGCTTGGGTTAGCCTCGGAAGCGGCCGAGAGCTTGCTGCGCGGGGCGGAACGTGCGGCGCGTCCGACGGAGGCGGCGACCGGGCATCGCCTTCTAGGACTGACTCGCCTCGTCCAGGGCGATTTCGCGCAAGCGCGCGAGCATTGCGAACAGGCGCTGCGAATTTACGACCCCGAGCGAGACCGCGAAGCCAAGTTCCGACTCGGAGTGGACACTCGAGCCATGGCGACCTCTTATCTGGCTCACGCGGCTTGGCGCCGTGGCGAAGTTTCACGCGCAGCGGCGCTCATGGACGAGGCCGTCGCGCACGCGGCCGAGTCCGCGCATGTCCCGACGATTGTCGGCGTTTATCTCTTCCAGGCTTGGCTCGAAGACCTCCGCGACGACGCTGAAGCGGCCCGCCGCGCCGCGGAAGCCGCGGTGGCGCTCTGCCGTGAGCACGGTCTTTCGTCCTATCTGGTCTGGGGCGCGCTGCAATTGGCATGTGCGCGCGCGAAGATCGGCGAAAGTAACGGCGGCCTGACCGCACTTCGGCAGGCGCTGGCGGATTACACCCGACAAGGCAACAAGGTTCTTCTGCCGTTCTATAAAGGGCGGCTCGCAGAAACTGAAGCCGGGCGCGAAGGGGCGCAAGCCGCACTGGCGGTGATCGACGAAGCGCTGGCGCTGGCGGGCGAGACCGGGGAGCATTGGTTCGACGCCGGGCTCCATCGCATCCGCGGCGAAATCCTTCTCAAACAGAACCCCGCCGACCCCGCCGCCGCCGAAGCCGCCTTCCTCGCCGCCATCGCCGTCGCGCAACAGCAAAAGGCCCGCAGCTTCGAACTGCGCGCCGCGCTGTCGCTGGCCAAGCTCTACGAGTCCACCGGCCGCCCGATCGACGCCCACGACGTCCTGGGACCGGCGCTGGCAGGCTTTTCGCCGACGCCGGAGTTTCCGGCGATCACGGAGGCGATGCGGTTAGTTACCGCGATCAAAGCGGCCGGGGATCAATCATGACTCGGGCTGCCAACTTGGGGGCGCGAACGGCCGCAATCCCCCCTGAGCGGTCGCGCTGTGGGAAACCGAGCATTTGATTTGATCCGCGCGCGTGAGGTCTTCCCCATCACCGGGCCTGCCGCGCCGACGCCGTCAATCCGCCTCGTCGGCGAAGCCGCGCCGTTCGCTCGCCGCATGGTTCTCGCCGGTCGACATCGCGCAAATCCGCGAAAGGGTGGCGTAAGGCACGCCGGTCTCCTCGGCCCAGGCGTTGAACTGCGCCTGCACGTTCGCCAGATCGCGCTTCGACTTGACCTCCGGCGCAATGTCGAGCCCGGCGTCGCGCAGGCACGCGACGACATCCCTCGAGGTCACGAAGCCGTCCCAGCCGAGAAAACGCAGCAACATCTGCCCAGTATTGCCGCCGAGACGGCTGCCGCGCTTGGCGAGCATTTCGAGCAGCCCGATCTCGTCGGAGGACGGCCATTTCTCAAGAAACTTGCCGAAGCCGCCGTGCTCCTTGGCGATATCCGCGACGAAGCGCGCGTTGTCGCGCACCGACATGATCTTGGCGCCGTTGCGCACGATGCGCGCGTCCGCGGTCAGGCGGCCCCAAAATTCATCCGGCTCGAAGAGAAGCCGCGCCAGCTCGAAGCCGTGAAACGCCTCCTCGAAGCCCGGCCACTTCGCCTCGATCACGCTCCAAGCGAAGCCGGCCGAAAACACCCGCTTGGTCATCTCCGCGAGGATGCGGTCGTCGCCGAGCTTGGCGAGCGCCTTCGGATCGGGCTCGGGCGGCAGCAAACGCGCTAGCGCCTCGGCGCCGCCTTTGCGCGCCTCGGCGCGCGCACGGATCGTCTTGAAGGAGGGCATGTTCAACCACCTCGCCGCATCCGCCGCTCACCCAAACTTCGGATCGAGCTCGCCGGTCGCGTAGCGTTTCGCCATCTCGGTGAGCGACAGGACGCGCTTGATCTTCGAGGCCATGCCCGCCGCGCCGAATTCCTCGTAGCGCTGCTTGCAAACCTTGGTCATCGCCTCGCGCGCGGGCGTCAGATATTTGCGCGGATCGAACTCGCCGCCGCTCTCGGTCAGGACGCGCCGAATTTGGCCGGTGATCGCCATGCGCAAATCGGTGTCGATGTTGATCTTGCGCACGCCGTGCTTGATGCCGCGGCGAATCTCTTCGACCGGCACGCCGTAAGTCTGCGGCATCTTGCCGCCGAATTTGTTGATGATGTCCTGCAGCTCCTGCGGCACGGACGACGAGCCGTGCATGACGAGATGCGTGGTCGGCAGCTTCTTGTGGATCTCCTCGATGACGTGCATGGCGAGAATGTCGCCGGTCGGCTGGCGCGAGAATTTGTAGGCCCCGTGCGAGGTGCCCATCGCGATGGCGAGGGCGTCGACCTTGGTCTCGCGCACAAATTTCACCGCTTCGTCCGGATTGGTGAGCAACTGATCGTGGCTCAGCTTGCCCTCGGCGCCATGGCCGTCTTCTTGCTCGCCCTGGCCCATCTCCAACGAACCGAGCACGCCGAGTTCGCCCTCGACCGAGACGCCGCCGAGATGCGCCATATCGGTGACGGTCTTGGTCACGCCGACGTTGTAGGCCCAGTCGGCCGGCGTCTTGCCGTCGGCCAGCAGCGAGCCGTCCATCATGACCGAGGTGAAGTTCGCCTGCATCGCGGTGACGCAGGTCGCCGGGCCGTTGCCGTGATCGAGGTGCACGCAAATCGGAATCTGCGGATACATCTCCGTCAGCGCGTCCATCATGTGGCGCAGCATGATGTCGTTGGCGTAGGAGCGCGCGCCGCGCGAGGCCTGGATGATCGCCGGCGCGTCGAGCGCGTTGGCGGCCTCGCCGATCGCCAGCGCCTGTTCCATGTTGTTGACGTTGAACGACGGCAGCCCATAGCCGAACTCCGCGGCGTGATCGAGCAATTGTCGAAGCGTGATGCGTGCCATGGTTCCCCCCCGTTTTATGCTTTATTTCGCGCGAAGCGCTTCGACCCCCGGCAGCGCCTTGCCCTCCATCCATTCGAGGAAGGCCCCTCCCGCCGTCGAGACATAGGTGAGTTCATCGACGACTTCAGCGGCGGCGAGCGCAGCGACGGTGTCGCCGCCGCCGGCGACGGACTTGAGCTTGCCATCCTTGGTCAAGGCCGCCGCGGTCTTGGCGATCCGCATCGTCGCCGCGTCGAACGGCGGCGTCTCGAAGGCGCCGAACGGCCCGTTCCACACCAGAGTCTTGGCGCGCCCGAGCGCCTCTTCGACCGCGACGATCGAACGCGGGCCGATGTCGAGAATCATTTCGTCGTCGGCGACGTGATCGACATCGACGAAGCGCGCGGCGGCGTGCGCCTTGAACTCCTTGGCGACGGTCGCGTCGACGGGAAGCAGAATCTGGCAGTTTGCCGCGCGGGCCGCCTCCAGGATCGACCGCGCGGTGTCGGCGAGATCCTTCTCGCACAAAGATTTGCCGACCGCCTTGCCTTGCGCGAACAGGAACGTATTCGCCATGCCGCCGCCGATGATCAGCATGTCGACCTTCTTGACGAGATTGCCGAGCAGGTCGAGCTTGGACGAAACCTTGGCGCCGCCGACGATCGCCGCCAACGGACGCGCGGGCGCGCCGAGCGCCAGGGTCAACGCGTCGAGTTCGGCCTGCATCGCCCTGCCCGCGTAGGCCGGCAGCGCGTGCGCGACGCCCTCCGTCGAGGCGTGCGCGCGATGGGCGGCGGAAAACGCATCGTTGACGCAGACGTCGCCGAGCTTGGCGAGTTCGGCGACGAAGGCGGGATCGTTCTTCTCTTCGCCCTTGTGGAAGCGGGTGTTCTCGAGCAACAGCACGTCGCCGTCCTTCATCGCGGCGATGGCGCTGGCGGCGGGCTCGCCGATGCAATCGGGCGCGAAGCCGACGGGTCGTCCCAGGCGCTCCGCGACCGCCGCCGCGACCGGGCGCAACGAATTGGCTTCGTCCGGACCGCCCTTGGGGCGGCCGAAATGCGCCAGCAGGATCACTTTGCCGCCCTGGTCGGCAATCTCGCGAATTGTCGGCAGCACCCGCTCGATGCGCGTCGCGTCGCTGACCTTGCCGTTCTCCATGGGCACGTTGAGGTCGACGCGCAATAGCACGCGCTGTCCCTTGAGAGTGGCGGAATCGAGCGTGCGAAAGGAATTGGTCATGGGTGAGACGCCTTGACGAGAGCGAACACGATGCCGGCGCCTGCGCCCCAGGTCGCGATGAGCGCGACAACCAGCATCCACCAGTTTGGCAACATCGAGACTTTGCCTTTCACTTCGGCAAGCTCAACATGCATTTTCTGAATATCTGACTGCTTTGCCCCAGTCAGCAGGATTTCCGTGATCTTCGGCGCGAGTTGCGCGAGAACATTCTCGATTCGATCGACTTTTTGCTCGAGTCGGATTACGCGCTCTTCCATCGTTGGACCCTCTGGGCCTTTCGGACCGTCGGCGCCGACATTCGGGGGCGTGCTTTTTCTGAAAGCCGCAATTCTCACAAATCAGTTCGATCACCCGGTTGTCGTCGGTCGAAGCTAAGCCCGGAACAAGCGTCGCGTCCGGCCACATGCGGAGCAGAAAAGCATCCTGCTGGCGCCGTAGACAGCGCATGTCTGGAAAGCGCTTGCGCAGGGCCGCGCGGGCGCTTTCCAATTCTCGTCGCCATTCGTCTGGAGCGATGTCGCTCACCGCGTCTGAGCCCTTAGATCAGCTTGCCCAACGCCACGGCGGTATCCGCCATGCGGTTGGAAAAGCCCCATTCGTTGTCGTACCAGGAGAGGACGCGCACGAACGTGCCGTCGATGACCTTGGTCTGATCGAGATGGAAGACCGAGGAATGGCTGTCGTGGTTGAAGTCCATCGAGACGTTCGGCTTGTCGGTATAGCCGAGGATGCCCTTGAGCGATCCGCGCGCGGCCGCCAGGATCGCCTCGTTGATCTCTTCCTTGGACGTCGCGCGCTTGGCGACGAACTTGAGGTCGACGACCGAGACGTTCGGCGTCGGCACGCGGATCGACGAGCCGTCGAGTTTGCCCTTGAGCTCGGGCAACACGAGGCCGACCGCCTTGGCCGCGCCCGTCGTCGTCGGGATCATCGACAGCGCCGCGGCGCGGCCGCGATAGAGATCCTTGTGCAGCGTGTCGAGCGTCGGCTGGTCGCCGGTGTAGGAATGGATCGTCGTCATGAAACCATGCTCGATGCCGATCGCGTCGTTGAGCACCTTGACGACCGGCACGAGGCAGTTCGTCGTGCAGGAGGCGTTGGAAATGACGAGATGGTCCTTCGTCAGCTTGTCGTGGTTGACGCCGTAGACGACCGTCAGATCCGCGCCGTCCGCCGGGGCGGAAACAATGACGCGCTTGGCGCCGGCCGTCAGGTGCGCCGCGGCCTTTTCGCGCGCGGTGAAGATGCCGGTGCATTCCAAGGCGATGTCGACCCCGAGTTCCCTATGGGGGAGCTGCGCCGGATCCTTAATCGCGGTCACCTTGATCGCGCCGCCGCCGACGCTGATCGTGTCGCCCGAGACCTCGACTTCATGCGGGAAACGGCCATGAATGCTGTCGAAACGCAACAGATGGGCGTTCGTCTCGACCGGGCCGAGATCGTTGACCGTGACGACCTGGATGTCCTTGCGCCCGGATTCGACGATGGCTCGCAGAACATTGCGCCCGATGCGCCCGAAGCCGTTGATCGCAACCTTAATCGCCATCGTCACTTTCCTCCGATTGATCTCAGGGCAGGCCTCCGCCGCGCGGCGGAGCGAACGGCATAAGCTGGCCTTTTCGTCGATCCTCCATCTAAAGTCTAGCGCGTTCTGCCGCTTGGCGGAGCCGCCCTCACCCCAACCCCTCTCCCGCAAGCGGGCGAGGGGCTAAAGCGGCGCCTCCCTTCGCCCGCCTGCGGGAGAAGGTGGCCCGAAGGGCCGGATGAGGGCGTGGCGATGGGGTCGAAACGCGAATCGCGGCAATCCGCCGCATTTCGGCTCAGCCCCCCAGACGCGCCAAAGCCGCCTCGGCGACCTTGGCCGGCGTAATCCCGAAATGCTCGTAGAGTTCCTTGTAGGGTCCGCTGGCGCCGAAGCCCGTCATGCCGATGAACGGCCCATCGCCGATCAGCTCGTCCCAGCCCTGGCGGATCGCCGCTTCGACGCCGACGCGCACGGCCGCGTCCCCTATGATATGGCGACGGTATTTTTCGCTCTGTTGGGCGAAACGGTCCATGCAGGGAACGGAGACGACCCGCGCCGGGACGCCTTGGTCGACGAGCAGCGCTTGCGCCGCGACGGCGACCGAGACTTCCGAGCCGGAGGCGAAAATCGACACCGCCGCCTTCTCGCCCACCGGCGCCGGCGACACCTCATAGGCGCCCAGCGCGCACAGGTTTTCCGGAGTATGGCTGCGTCGCACCGCCGGCAGACTTTGCCGGGTCAGCACCAGGATCGAGGGCGAGCGGCGCGCGTTGAGCGCGGCCTGCCAGCACTCGACGGTTTCGACCGAGTCGGCCGGGCGGAAGACGAGAAGGTTCGGGATCGCGCGCAGCGCCGCAAGATGCTCGACCGGCTGATGCGTCGGTCCGTCTTCGCCGAGGCCGATCGAATCGTGGGTGAAGACATGGGTGACGCGCAGCCCCATCAGCGCCGCAAGACGCAACGAGGGGCGGCAATAGTCGGTGAAGACGAGGAAGCTGGCGCCGGAGGGAATGAAGCCCTCGTGCAGCGCCATGCCGTTGCAGGCCGCCGCCATGCCATGTTCGCGAATGCCCCAATGCACATAGCGCCCCGACATATCGTCGGGCGTTATCTCGCGCGTCGCCTCGACCTTGGTGTTGGTCGAGCCGGTGAGGTCCGCCGAGCCCGTTACAAGTTCCGGCGCCGCGGCGGCGATCACCTTCAGCGCCGATTCGCCCGCCTTGCGCGTGGCGACGTCGGGGGTGGCGGCGGCGAGTTCGCGCTTGTAGGCGTCGATCACCCCGTCCAGCCCCTTGGGCAGGTCGCCCCGCATCCGGCGCTCGAATTCGGCGCGCACCTCGGGGGCCTGCGTCTTGAACGCGCGCCGCCACTTGTTGCGCTGCCGCTTGCCGCGCGCCCCGACGGTGCGCCAGGCCGCAAGAATCCCCTCCGGCACGACGAAGGGCTCGCAGGGCCAGTTCAAGGCCTTGCGCGCTCCGGCGATTTCTGCCGCGCCGAGCGCCTCGCCGTGCGCCTTGTTGGTTCCCGCCCGCGTCGGCGCGCCGTAGCCGATGGTCGTCTTGCAGGCGATCATCGTCGGCCGGTCCGCCTTTTTGGCGGCGCGCAAGGCGCGCAATATCGCCTTCGGATCATGGCCGTCGATGGCGACCGCGCGCCATCCGGCGGAGCGGAAGCGCGCGATCTGATCGACCGAATCGGCAAGCGAAGTCTTGCCGTCGATGGAAATGCCGTTGTTGTCGTAGAGGACGATCAGCTTGGCGAGACGCAGATGGCCAGCGATGGCGATCGCCTCCTGGCTGACGCCCTCCATCAGGTCGCCGTCGGAGGCGAGAACATAGGTGTGGTGGTCGACGATGTCGCCGAATTCGGCCGCCAGCATGCGCTCGGCGAGGGCCATGCCGACCGCCGTCGCCAGCCCCTGCCCGAGCGGCCCCGTCGTCGTCTCGACGCCGATCGTATGGCCATGTTCGGGATGGCCCGGCGTCTTCGAGCCGGTCTGGCGGAACGACTGGAGATCGGCGATCGTCAACCCCTTGTCGCCGCCGACGCCGGTCAAATAGAGCAGCGAGTAAAGCAGCATCGAGCCGTGCCCCGCCGAAAGGACGAAGCGATCGCGATCCGGCCACTGGGGATCGGCGGCGTCGAATTTGAGGACGTCGCGGAACAGCACCGTCGCGACGTCGGCGGCGCCCATCGGCAGCCCAGGATGGCCGCTGCGGGCTCTCTCGACCGAGTTGATCGATAAGAATTGGATCGCATTCGCCATCGAGTCGTGCGGGACTGGGGCCGTCATGCGCTCTCCGTTGCCTCGCGCCGCGGCAGCGGCTTTTCCATATTGGCGCGGTGTTGATAGGCGCCGGCGCAATCTCCTGTCAATCGCGCCGCGCGCGCGTTGACGGCAGCTTCAAGCATCGCGTAAACAATATGTCGTAAAGGATGGAGTGAAATGGCCCTCGGTCCCTTCGAGCCGTCCCTGAGGCGAATGCGCGCGGCGATCGATATGCTGGAAGCCGCCGTCGAGCGGCGAGCGCGGCTCGACGCCAAGCGGGGCGACGCCGACGAGGAATTCGCGCTGATGCAGGACGACCGCGCCCGTCTCGCGCTGGAACTGGACGAGGCGCTCGGCCGCAACCGCACGCTCGAGGCGGCGAACGCCGAGGCGGCCAAGCGGTTGGCCCAGGCCAGCGCCGCGCTCGAAAAACTCATCGAGCGGGCGATCGAGCTGGGGGTCCATTGAACCGCGCCGCGAATTGCGTGGGGCAACCGAGACGGGGCGAGCGGCGATGGCGCAAGTGAACGTATCGATCGGCGGACGCTCCTATCGCCTTGCCTGCAACGAAGGCGAGGAACCGCATCTCGAATCGCTGGCCCGCGAGGTCGACGCCAAGTTCGAGGCGATGCACCAGGCGTTCGGCGAGATCGGCGATCAGCGGCTGATCGTCATGACCGCTCTCACCTTCGCCGACGAATACGCCGAGGCGCGCCAAAGGATCGCGACGCTCGAGGCCGAGGCGGAACGCGGCGCGGAGCGCGAACGCGCCGCCCGCCACGACGCCGAAATCCAGGCCGTCGCGGCGGCGCAGGCCTTCGGCGAATTGAGCCAGCGCATCGAAAAACTCGCGGCGGCGCTCAGCGAGTTGAGGAGGCCGTGAAGCGCGCGCCGCCCCCCTGCCCGGCCCCGCCAGCGAGGACTTCGCGATGACGCGCCTCCTTCACCGCTCCGCTGCCGGCGTCCCCCCGACCGCCGTCGGCGGCAAGGGAATCGAGATTTTCGACCGTGATGGACGCCGCTACATCGACGCCAGCGGCGGCGCCGCGGTGTCCTGCCTCGGCCACGGCCATCCCGATGTCCTCGCCGCATTGCACGCGCAGCTCGACGCCCTCGCCTACGCCCACACCGGCTTCTTCACCTCGGAACCGGCCGAGCGGCTCGCCGATCTCTTGATCGAGGACGCCCCGCCCGGCCTGCAGCGCGTCTATCTCGTCAGCGGCGGCTCGGAGGCGGTCGAAGCGGCGCTGAAAATGGCGCGGCAGTATTTCGTCGAGATCGGCGAGCCGCAGCGCCGGCGGATCATCGCGCGCCAGCAGAGCTATCACGGCAACACGCTCGGCGCCCTTGCGGCCGGCGGCAACGAATGGCGGCGCGAGCCGTTCCGCCCGCTGCTGATCGAAGCTCATCACATCGATCCCTGTTACGCCTACCGATACCGGCGCGCGGGCGAGAGCGACGAGGCCTATGCGGCGCGCGCGGCGCAGGCGCTCGAAGACATGATCGTCGAGCTCGGTCCGGAAACCGTGATGGCCTTCGTCGCCGAGACGGTGGTCGGCGCGACGCTCGGCGCGGTTCCTCCCGTCGCCGACTATTTCAAGCGCATTCGGGCGATCTGCGACCGCTACGGCGTGCTGCTGATCCTCGACGAGGTGATGTGCGGCATGGGCCGCACCGGCACGCTGCACGCCTGCGCGCAGGAGGGCATATCGCCGGATCTGATGACGATCGCCAAGGGCCTCGGCGGCGGCTATCAGCCGATCGGCGCCGTGCTGCTGAGCCAGCCCATTTACGACGCTTTCGCCAACGGCTCCGGCTTCTTCCAGCACGGCCACACCTATATGGGCCACCCCATGGCCGCGGCGGCCGGCGTCGCGGTGCAGGAGGTCATCCGCCGCGACCATTTGCTCGACAACGTCGCCGCGATGGGAGAACGCCTGCGGCGGCGGCTCGAGGAACGCTTCGCCAATTGCGCCGCCGTCGGCGATATCAGGGGGCGCGGCCTCTTCCAGGGCGTCGAACTCGTCGCCGACCGCACGACCAAGGCGCCGTTCGACCCCGAATTGAAGCTCCATGCGCGCGTCAAGCGCGAGGCGATGGCGCGCGGCTTGATGGTCTACCCCATGGGCGGCGCCATCGACGGCCGCGCCGGCGACCACGTGCTGATCGCCCCGCCGTTCATCGTCGAGCCGGGGCAGGTGGATGCGATCGTCGAGCGGCTGGGCGACGCGGTGGAGGCGGCGGTGGGAATTGCAAACGTTTGAGGGAAAACTGCCTGGCCTAAATGGACGAGGCAAAAATCGACCAACGGCTTCTCAAAGAAGATAGAAAACCCCGCACGTACGGTAGTGCGCACCACTTCGTATACTACAATTTAGTCGGTATCCATAGGATACTTAATACAACATTCATAGGATACTTAAGACAACGCCAGCCATGGCGGCTGGCGTGACCGATTGTTTTTGGGAAGTCGCCGACATAGTCGGCGTCCCTGAGGCTTGGGAAACGACAACGATCTAGTAATCAAAATCAACCGCTTGGCACCCCTTGGGAGGGCCGCTCTGGGGGGTGAGCGGACGGTCGCGCAGGTTCTCAGAAAATCACAGCGCGGTGACCGCGTGCGCATCGTCTTCCATCGAGCGACTGGCCACCTCTCGGTCCCTATCGACGCGGGCGGCCTCGGTCAGGGCAAAACTTTCAGCACATCTTCGATAGGCGCCGGGCTGAGCCTGAACAGCCCCGAGTAGGGGTCGCTGAAATCCAATATCAGATAGGTCGCCGAGGCCACCGCCACGGCCCCGACTGCGATCGACAGGATCGTCATCGAGTGGCGCTTCGATAGGAGGCCGTATGCGAAGAACAGGATCGTCGCCCATGCGATGACCATGCCGACCAGCGGATAGGAAATCGGATCGACGAGCGCCAGAGCCATTTGCACACGCGCCTGACTGATGGCTGCGGAGGCTTGCTTGGCGGCCGACAAAAGGGCCTTCTGATCGTCGGTCGAAGGCTTGAGCGCGTCAAGCAAGACATCGCGTTGCTTGAGGCCGTTGAGCGCCCGCCCGAACACTTTCACGACAAAGTCGTTCGGGTCGCGTTCGCCCCAGGTCTCGACGATCGCGCGGGTTGCGCCTTCCTTGACCGCCCTGCGCAGATCATTCGTTTCCGGCCCATACTCCTTCAACGCCGCATCGAACTTGAAGACGTTGAAAGCCAAGGTTTGCAACGATAGTTTCTGAGTGGAATAGACGCCGTAGGACGTCCATATGAGCAACCCAAGTACTAGCGCGAGGAATAGGCCAAGAAGACCAGAAATCGCTCCAATCGTGTCGCGCGAGCTTCCCGTGGTATAGCTTTCCGGAAGCAGGCGCTGTAACTCCAGTCCGACGCTGCCGGCTGCAAATACGAGCAGCGCAAAGATAACGGCCATCGAAATCGCGTTCATGAATTCAGCCCTCGCCCCCGGGGCTCGGCACTCTAAGCGAGCCAAGGCTATTATCCTACTACACATATTCGTCGGCATTCGACAGATAGCCGTCGAATGGGTCCCCGATCCCAAGAAAATCATCGCCGACCGGCCGCTTTGGGTCGATAGCGCCAGTTCGCTCGGTACGCACCGCTCAACGTCATGAGCGCCAAGAACAACGCTGGCGACCAAAGCATCGACTACGCGCATGAGGGCATGGGGTTCGACATAGTCCTCAACGCAGGCCGGTAACAGGCTGACCTGACTGCGGTTCGCTCTTTCTAGAAAGCTCACAAGGCCCTCGTGCGGCAGCCTCTAACAATGAGTCCAATTTAACAAGTATGCAGCGTATATGCAAAAGCACTTAGCTCCGCATGTTTGCGATACTGTAATGATGGTATATACATCATTATGCAAGTATCGTATATGGACCACGGACGGATGGAGCCTTATGATCACCGCCGCGCAAATGCGGGCCGCGCGCGCCCTACTCGGCATCGACCAGCGGCAGCTCGCCGAGCTGTCGGGCGTGTCGCTGCCGACCATTCAACGGATGGAGGCGAGCGAAGGCAACGTGCGGGGCGTTGTCGATACGCTCACGAAGGTCGTCGAGGCGTTCGATGCAGCCGGCGTCGAGCTGATCGGCGAGAACGCCAAAAGCATCGGTCACGGTCGCGGCGTGCGCTTCAAGCGCCCCAAGATCCCGCAGAGCGGCTCCGACTGACGACAGACACCTGTCGGCGACTGCCAGGTTCTCGAAGCCGACGATCCCGCCGTTCAAGCGGCAAAAGAAAAGAAAGAGGATTGTGATGGTCGTCCGAACTCGTGAGCCCACCTTTGTCGAGCTATTCACTCCGAAGCTCGTTACCATTCTTCGCGGGCACTACGGGCTCGGCGACCTAAAGGCCGACGTCGTGGCAGGCCTTACTGTCGCGATCGTCGCACTGCCGCTCTCAATGGCTATCGCCATCGCTTCCGGTGTGACGCCGGACCGTGGCCTCTACACGGCGATCATCGGTGGCTTCGTCGTCTCAGCGGTAGGTGGCAGTCGGTTTCAGATCGGCGGCCCGGCGGGCGCCTTCATCGTGCTCGTCGCGGCAACCGTCGAACGGCACGGCGTGGACGGCCTCATCCTCGCTACCATGCTCTCCGGTCTGATCCTACTCGCGGTTGGATTTCTGAGGCTTGGCACCTTCATCAAGTATATTCCCTATCCGGTCACAGTTGGGTTTACGTCGGGCATCGCCGTCGTCATCTTCGCCAGCCAGATCAAAGAGCTTCTGGGCTTGACGCTGACTGGCAAGGAGCCAGGGGCGTTTATCCCGAAGCTCGAGGCGCTGGCTGGGGCGCTCTCGGTCAACATGTCGGCCATCGCAGTCACGGTGCTCACGATCGGAGCTATTATTGCAGTACGGCGCTTTCGGCCGCACTGGCCTGTCTTTGTGATTGCCATTGGCCTTGCGGCCGTCCTGGCTCGGCTACTTGGTCTACCGGTGGAGACTATCGGGACTCGCTTTGGCGGCATTCCGCAATCCCTTCCAGCCCCGCATCTACCCGCGCTGTCGCTCGACAAGGTCAGCGCCGTGCTGCCGGCTGCGCTCTCCTTCGCGCTCCTCGGCAGCATCGAAAGCTTGCTCTCGGCCGTGGTGGCCGACAGCATGACCGGGCGCCGGCACCGCTCTAACGCTGAGTTGGTAGCTCAAGGGGCGGCGAACATCGCCTCGTCACTGTTTGGCGGCATCTGCGTCACAGGCACAATCGCCCGAACCGCGACGAACGTGCGGGCCGGTGCGCGTGGTCCCGTCGCAGGCATGCTGCACTCCGTGTTTCTGCTTCTGTTCATGCTGTTGGCCGCACCGCTAGCGAGCTATGTTCCGCTCGCGGCGCTGGCGGCGGTGCTGGCTGTGGTCTGTTGGAACATGGCCGAGAAAAACGAGTTTGCGACACTCGTCCGCGCTTCACGCGGCGACGCCCTGGTGCTGCTCGTGACTTTCTTCCTCGTCGTCTTCCGCGACCTAACCGAGGGAATCCTTGTCGGCTTCGGACTCGGTGCGCTCCTATTCCTGCATCGAATGGCCCAAGCAGTCGAGGTCGAACGCCCCCGTCCAATGGTCGAGGAGGATGTGGCCGACGCCGTGAATGGCAACGGCCGAACCGCTTATGACGCAGAGCTAGCGACCGATCCCGACGTCGTGGTGTACCGGATCTCTGGAGCGTTCTTCTTCGGCGCCGCGGCCGCAGTGGGGGCAGCGCTCGATCGTATCGGCGAGCATCCGAAGGCCTATGTCATCGACTTCTCAGCCGTGCCGGTCCTCGACTCGACGGCCGCTGCGACGATCGACGGGTTTGCCCGCAAGGCGCGCCGCCAAGGCGCAGCCCTCTATGTCGCGGGCGCACGACCACAGATCAGGCGCATCCTGCTAACCCACGGTGTCCGCCCGCCGCACGTTCGGTTCAAGACGAAGCTCGCGGACGCTGTCGCGGCCGCGCGGACGGAAGTGGCAGAGGTGCCGGACTCAGAACTAATCACTCACAGTGCAAGCTGAGCGAGTAGAAGCCAGCTTCGAAGATTCGCACTCGTCGCCAAAGGATCGGCTTGAACCTATCTCGGACCATTTGGCCTGCGATCTGCTTCGCCGGCGTCGGCGCCAGCCTTTCTGGTCCGACGGCAGTTCTCCCAATCAATTGCGCCTCCGCGGACCGTCCGACAAAGGACCAGGGGAATCGGGTGAAGGCATTAAGCGGCGATGAGGCTTGCGAGGTAGTCGTCGTCCCATCCGGCGGTTTTTCGCTTGAGACGTTGGGAGTCTTTTCCAGGAGCGATGCGAAATAGGTTGTTTGCGATGTGCTTTAGGGTTGTGAAGTTGGCGGGGGCGTTTTCGGTTCGCACCCGGCATTCGTCATCGCGAAAGAGCATGTCGAGCAACCAGTGCAGGCCGTTTTCGATCGCCCAATGATCGCGGATCATTGGCCCGATCGTGTTGGCGAGCAAGGTCAGCGAGGTGATGTAGAATTGCGTCTCTTTTGAGAATTTACCCTCGATCTCACGCTGGCTCTCGACCATGACGACGCCCTTGAGGCCGGGCCAGTCATGGCGCTTTTGAAGCCATTCGACATTGTGGAGCACGGTGTAGGATCGTGTTTCGATCCGCCCATGATCGCCATCGACCGTTTCGTGTCGGCTGATCGTGACGTCCTTGAAACCGTTGGTTTTCTGCTCGACGGCAAGGAGTTTGACGTCGTCGTGCAGTGTGCCTTGATTGCCTTTGAGCGCGATGAGGTAGTCGGCTTTCTTGTCAATGATCTTCTTGGCGATGTTGCGTTGACATCCCATCGCGTCGATGGTGACGACGGCTCCTTCGATCGCCATCATGTCCAGCAGGGCGGGGATGGCGACGATCTCGTTGGATTTTTCCGCCACCGCGATTTGACCCATGACGAGACGCTGGCGCGCGGCGAAAGCCGAGACGATGTGGATCGGCTCCTTCGATCCCTTCTTTTGATAAGAGCGGCGCGAGGTCTTGCCGTCGATGGCGATCACCTCGACCGGGGTCTTGGTCAGGGCCGCCGCCCAAGCGACGAAGCACCGTTGGAACGCCGCCGCGTCAAGGGTGGCGAAAATGTCGCCCAGATGATCATGGGCCGGAGTGCCGTCCTTGAAGGGGCGGAACCGACGCAAGAGCGCCAGCTTCCTTTCGCCGAAACGGGCGATCTCGGTGAACGCCTCGCTTCCCGCCAACACCGCCAGAAGGCACAAGAGCAAAATCTCGTCGAGCGGATAGATCACCTTCCCCGTTTGGCGCCTATCCGGCATATCTTTGAAATATTCCAGGAAAACCGTCGTTTCGGCCAAAGCCATGAAATTCTCGGCGCCGTCGTCCATAAAATCCCCCCGAATGCAGATCAGAGGATTCCTACAGATTCAGCATTTCACCCCGTTGTCACGAAGTCCTTCACCCGATTGCCCTGGACAAAGGACCGGTTTGGGTCGACTCCAGCCAGTCGTCCGGGGTAGCTTCCGCGGAGTTTTGTGATGGACGGCGCCCGGAATTCGCCGCGACTCGACATTACGTTTCTGAAAAACAAAAATCATGCTACGCTGCCAAGATCAGTCTTCGCCACGCCGACCGCTTAGCCGGCGGGGGCCTTCCGGAACTTTGGAGTGGCGCAATGAATTTGCAGGAGGGCTAAA
>CAWEYC010000035.1:0-87881 GCA_963813195.1 uncultured Alphaproteobacteria bacterium
TCAGGGCTTGCCGTCGGCGTCAACGAGCACGTCGAGCCCGAACAGTTTGGGTGGGAATGCCTCCCGCGGGCTCGCCTTCATCTGCCGCGCGAACACGCCGTCGGCGGCGATCATCGCGAGAAAGTCTTTGGCGAGTCCGCGGATGCCGGGGTCTGCTTCCCCCCAATTGCGACGTCCCGCGGTGAAGGAGCGAACTGGCGCTATCGGACCCATCTGAGACATTCGCTTGCGAATCGCCAATGGCCGAACTGGGCCGAGAGCGGGCTGGCAGGATTCCGGCGGAGAGCGCGGAAAACTGCCGTCTGGTAAGAGTGCCCTCGGCGGCAGTTCCAAAGGGGACGGTCGAGCGGCGTCGCACCTCAGCCCAGTGTGTTCAACGGCAGCGCTCGCTGAAGCGCAGATTTCAAGGCGCGCGCCAGAACCAAGATCGCCACGTAAGTAAGAGTTTGCCTCCTTCCGAAATTCGTCATTTTGTTGGAGTTGTCGAAACCTCTTGGATCAAGGGGGTATTGTCATGTATCGCGATCTTTCACAGTGGGGGATGGTTCGACGACGGGTTTTAGCTGAGGGCATTTCTCGCCGGCAAATCGTGCGCGAGACCGGCATCAGCCGACAGACCGTCCGAAAGATGCTTCTACACGGATGTCCGCAGGCCTATGGGCCCCGAGCGCCGCGACATCCAAAGCTCGGACCACATACGAAAACAATCGATCAGCTTGCCGGCGCCAACGTTTGGTCGCCACCGGAACTCCGACTATCCGTTGCGGAAATATATCGGCACCTTCAAAGCAACGAGGAATATGTAGGAAGCTACGGAGCTGTAAAGGATTATGTAACGGAAAAATTCGGTCCGTCTCGTCATCATGATATCGACATTTGGAACGACGCCTACAATTTGATTGTGTCGCTAGACAAGTCCAGCGCCATCGATTTCATGCGATTGATTTCATGCGGCAAGGACCCAGTATTTTCTCCAATCCGAGTTCAGAAATTCTTCAACGAAGCAGCCAACCTGATGAAATCGCGTAGTCAAGTAAGTGCCCAAAGGGCACGTATCGACAGGCATATCGAGTGGATACAAGATGTCTTGCGTAGGGAAGTTTCTCTGAAAGAGCTTCGCCAAGAGTTCGGAAACCTCCCCGATTTTCCCGCTATTATCCAACACCTATACGGGAGCCGGCAGACGCACCGACACCGCGCAATGGCCGTTCTCGCTCATCTTCATGGGATTAGCGATCACTCCGTCGCGGTCGCACTCAATGTCAACCGCAGTACAGTCCGCCGCGCCCGAGAAATATTCCGCGGCGATATTTCCGACCTCTTTGCTCCGAAGAGGAGGTCGCATCGGAAGGTTGATGACAGCGAACTTAAGGCGGCAATATTCAGTGTCCTTCACGAACCACCGAGCAATCATGGCTTCAATCGTACCGGATGGATCATGGCAGATTTGTGCGGAGTTCTTGCCAAGATCGGCAAGCCGGCCTGCGCGGGTGTCGTCAGAATAATTACCAAGGCAGCAGGTTACAAATGGCGCAAGGCCCGCGTCGTGTTGACGTCGAACGATCCCGATTACGACGAGAAACTTTCCCGGATTCGGTCGATCCTCTCCGCGCTTGGACCAGACGAGGCGTTCTTTTCTATCGACGAGTTCGGCCCGTTTGCCGTTAAGGCGAAGTCTGGGCGCTCCCTGACGGCACCGGGAGAGCAGCGGGAAGTTCAGCAATGGCAGAAGTCGAAGGGGTGCCTCATCCTCACCGCCGCCCTTGAGCTTTCGGGCAATCAGGTGACGCATTTCTACAGCCTTAAAAAGAATACAAAGGAAATGATCGCCATGATGGAATTGCTGTTGGAGCGGTACAAGGAAAAGAAAAAGCTTTACCTTTCGTGGGATGCCGCGTCGTGGCATATCTCAAAGAGACTTTTCGAGAGGATCGAAGAAAACAACCGGATGGTGTTTGTGACAGATGACGGCCCAATTGTTGAGACCGCGCCACTTCCAGCGAGGGCGCAGTTCCTAAACGTTATCGAGTCGATTTTCAGCGGCATGGCGCGGGCGATCATTCACAACAGCGACTACGGAAGCGTCGACAAAGCCAAGGAGGCCATCGACCGATATTTCGAAGAACGCAATCGCCATTTTTTCGATCATCCTCGCAGGGCGGGAAACAAGATCTGGGGAAAGGAGCGGGTTCCTCCGTCATTCTCTACGTCCAACAATTGCAAGGATCCCCGATACAGGTGACGGCTTTCTTTGCTGGCGAATAAGGGCTGTGGTTGAATGTTGACGTCCGGAATCCCCCCATCTGCGCCCTTCATTACGCTGCGAGCGATGACCGCTTTGATCACCCGCTCCGCCGGGAAGGCTCGACGGGTCGCGCGTGCCGGACCCGCCGCTTTCGTCCGCGAGGCCAAGGGGGCGCGATCTACGGCTGGACATCGCGCGTTAGTCGACCTACGGAACGATTGGGAGGCCGTTGTGCCCCGAGATCGAGGTTCTGCTGCGGGCAGGGTCATGGTCCGAACCCAAAGTTTTTAACTAGAATTAGTAAATGGGGGGGTTAAACCGTGGCTGAAAGCTCCATCACGAGAATTCAAGAATGTTTCATGCAATTCTCCCTGCGCGCCGAAAAAGTTCACGAAGAAATTCTCACCAAAACGTTCGTTGACGCGGCTCCGTTGATGGTTCAGTTGTCCGCGCCGAATAATCAAGTCATTTATGGGCGACGGGGAACAGGAAAAACACATGCGTTTAAATATTTAGCTGATCAAGTACGCGATGACGGTAATTATCCGATTTATTTAGACCTTAGAACCATAGGTTCGAACGGATCGATTTACGCCGACCAACAAAAATCGCTTTCAGAGCGTGCCACCCGTCTTATTTTGGATGTCTTGGAGGCGGTGGAGTCAGGACTCATCGAACTCGCGTTGACTCGCATTGATGACGCGCCGGACAAGAAACAAGTCACTATCCGAATTGACGATTTGGCCAGAGCCATTCGCACCGTCGAAGTGCGCGACCCAAGCGCAGAGCGTGAGATAATTGGCGCGGCCAGGCAAGAACAAAGCTCTGAAGGCGGAGTTAGCCTCGAAACTACTCCGATTGCCCTCGCCGGAAAGTTGAAAGCGAGCGCAAACCAACACTCCGAAAGATCGGCGACCGTGCGCGTAAAAGAAAGCGGCCAGCTTAGACCCAGTCTAGATTTCGGCACTTTGCAAGCAGCATTGGCGGGATTAATAAATATCTTGGGAACAAGAGTGGTTCTATTGATAGATGAATGGAGCGAGATCCCCGCGGAACTGCAGCCGTATTTGGCAGATTTATTGAGACGGACTATCTTGCCACAAGATAATATAATGCTGAAGATAGCGGCGATAGAGCACCGATCCGTATTCGCAGATAGAGTTGATACAAAATCATATATTGGATTAGAACTAGGCGCTGATGTGACGGCTGATATTAATCTTGATGATTTTGTCGTCTACGACGTTGATCAAACCCGTGCAATCGATTTCTTTAAGAAGCTGATATTTAAGCATTACGCCGTCAGCCCTAAGGCGGATCAAGACATCACATCGCCAGATTCGCTGATATCACAAGTTTTCACTCAGACGACGGCGTTTCAAGAATTCGTTCGGGCAGTCGAGGGAGTTCCAAGAGACGCGCTGAACTTGGCTGCTCTAATGGCTAGGATTGCTTATGGAAGGAAAATCGCGGTCGAGGATGTTCGGCGCGCCTCGCGGGAATGGTTTATGCAGGACAAAATGTCTGCAACTAAGAGCAGTAAACGTCTTTCGGCTGTACTAAACTATATTATTGCAGAGGTCATAGAACAGCGGCGCACACGAGCGTTCCTATTCCCATCAGGAATTACGCACCCTGATATCGAGCAATTGTACGACGCAAAACTCTTACACGTTCTCAAGAAGAGCGTTGCGTCCAACGACGAGCCGGGAAAACGTTTCGACGTTTACAAGATTGACTATGGTTGCTATGTTGATTTGATTACCACTTCGAAGGCGCCACACGGGCTGTTCGATTTGGACAACGGATCGCAGGTTGACGTTCCTCCGGATGATTATCGTTCGATTAGGCGTGCGATCCTCCGTCCCGATGATCTTGCAGCCGTAGAAACTAGTGGATCGAATTTAACATTTGGTGCCCGCGTCTGACGGCAGCGATGATTTTGTCGGGATCGGCGACCCACTCGAAGGGCTTGGAATGGGCGTTGTGGTCTTCGAGGAAGCGATTGATCGCCGCCTGGAGGTCGACGACGGATCGGAAGACGCCGCGCTTGAGACGCCGCTTCGTCAGGGTGGCGAAGAAGCCCTCGACGGCGTTGAGCCAAGAGGCCGAGGTCGGCGTGAAATGGAAGGTCCAGCGCGGATGGCGCGCCAGCCATTGCCGCACGGCCGGATGCTTATGGGCGGCGTAATTGTCGAGGATGGCGTGGACGGTCTTTCCGGCTGGAACCTCGCGCTCGACGGCATTCAAGAAGCGGATGAATTCCTGATGGCGATGGCGCTGCATGTTGTGGCCGATGACGGTCCCGTCGAGGATGTTCATGGCCGCGAACAGGGTGGTCGTCCCGTGCCGCTTGTAATCATGGGTCATGGTTCCGGCGCGGCCCTTCTTCATCGGCAGGCCGGGCTGAGTGCGGTCGAGGGCCTGGATTTGGCTCTTTTCATCGACGCTGAGCACCACGGCGTGCGCCGGCGGATCGACATAGAGGCCGACGACGTCCCGCAGCTTGTCGACGAACTCGGGGTCCTTCGACAACTTGAACTGGCGCACGCGATGCGGCTGAAGCCCATGCGCCCGCCAAATGCGCTGCACTGAACTGACGCTGACGCCCGCCGCCTCGGCCATCGCCGCGCCGGTCCAGTGCGTGGTCTCGCCTGGCGGCGCGGCAAACGTCAGGCCGACGACGCGCTCGGCGACCGAGGGATCGAGCTTGGGGATGCGCGATGGCCGCGTCTTGTCGCGCAGAAGGCCCTCGAAACCTTCGGCGGCGAAGCGCTCCTGCCAGCGCCAGACGCAGGTCTTGGACTTGGCCGTCTCGCGCATGATCGCGCTCGTGCCCAAGCGCTCGGCCGTCAGCAGCACGATTTGCGCCCGCCAGACGTGCTTCTGAGGCGCGTTGCGGTCTTTAACGAGAGCGTGAAGCCGATCGAGATCGGAGGCCGTCACGGAAAGAGAAATGCCGGTTCGCATCCCGCAGACTCGCACGCCGCGAGCCCGCCGGGAATCCCTCCAGGGATTCAAATGTCAGACTTGATCCACTAGATAGGGCCTGCCGCCGAGCCGCATTCGTCGTCGACAATTGCCGACCAATTCGCGGGTTAAGTGTCTTGGCTTGTTTTGGTCCGTGTTGGGTCCGAGTGGCTGACTGGCAGAGCCGAAACACCGCGTTCAACCGCTCGTCGTCCAACGCCTCGCGGGCGACGCTCGGCTTGGCGTTCTTGGGCCAGGCGATCCTGGCCCCGGCAAGAGGATGGGTGAAACCGCCGTTGCGGACCGCGTCGTTGATCACCGCCTTCATGACCTGGAGGTACCCGTCCTCCATGGTCTTGCGCGCCATCGGCTCCCAACATTGCTCCGCTTTGTTGCGCTCGATCGCCATGGCGGGGCCGAGGGCGCGAATTTTAGCGGAGTGCTTGCCCTCACGGCCATACTCAAGCGGCAGCCATTGCAGCTTGTTGACGTAGAGCTGAAGGTCACGCGGTCGATATTCGGTGATCGGCAGGTCAGGCATCAGCGCCAAGAACACGTCCAAGCGCATGCGCGCGGTGCTCAAGGTGGCCGAATCGGCGCCGGCGCCGGCGCGCCAAGCGAGGTATTCGCGGGGGCGACGCTGAGCAGCGGCGCCGGGCCCGAGTTCGCCGGCGCAATCGGCTCTGAGGGAGCCGACCCCTTCGCTTCGACGGTCGCCGCAAGCGGGGTCGCCGTCGCGGCGACCGGGTCCTGCGCCGGCCTGTCGACCGCGCCGGCCCGCGTAGATAGGACTTGTGAAATCGGCGCCGGGCACGACTCGACGATCCCATCGCCGGCCAGCCGACGGCGCCAAATCTCGTCGCGCGGGACGTCGGCGTGATCGACGACCAAAGGATGCCCACGGGGCCCTTTGCGCACCTCCTGGTCGAGCATGACCAGTTGCTGCACGAAGGCCATCTGACGCAGGGTCGCCGGCGAATCCGGCGGCGACGGCGCGTCCAGTTGGGCTAGCGCGTCCTTGAGGAACGCCAGCATGTTGGCCAGGAATTCCGCAAGGCTTTCGCCTGGCGGGCGGGAAACCAATCTCCCCTTCGACGATGCCGGCCATCTCTCGATCCGCCCTCACCCGCACCGCGAACGCGGCCCGGGCGAGACGCGCCAGCCAGGACGCCCGGTCCTGGGCCTAGCGGCGCGCCATCTCGCCGAGCCTCACGCGAAGAGGCGGGATCCCCTGGCAAGGAACAAGCGCCTTGGGCGCGCGGATCTGGAAAAAATAAACCTCGCGCCGGCGGACGAGATAGGCGCCGCCGCCGGGCGGCCGCGGCGATTCGGCCGCCTCAGCCGACGGCCTCGCGCGGACTACCTTGCGGACTACGTCGGGGGATGCACGCTTCGCCATGGGCTTGCTCGCGCAGGCCGAGGCGAGGATTTTCAAGGGGTTCCATCAACCCGGGAAATGGCGGAGAGGGGTATTTTACTGGCGGAGAGGGAGCGATTCTCCCCCTACCCTCCCGCATCGAGCTTCGCCGCGATCCGACGAGGATCCGGCCGGTAGTATTTCTTCAAGACCTGAAGCGAGCGCCATCCGCCCTGCTCGGCCAGCTCGACGATGTCGAGGCCGCGCTCGCCCGCCATTCGCGAGGCCCCCTCGGACCTCTGGTCGTGGAAGGTCAGGTCCCTGATGCCCGCGCGCTCACATGCGGCGCGGAAGTTTCGGGAGATGCTGTCGGCGCGGTTGGCGAACACCCGCCCTGATCGGGCGGGCGAGAGGGTGCGCAGGATCGCGATCGCCCGGGAGGACAGGCCGATCGTTCGCTGGCGGTAGGCGCCATCGGTCGACTTGGTGCCCCGGAGGATCGCTGTCCGCGCCGCAAAGTCGATGTCCTCCCACCGCAGCAATTCGACGATTTCGCTGCGGCGACAAGCGGTTTCCCACGCCAGTTCGACGATCGCCGCCAGCGGCTGGCAGCGGCTCTCGCCACACGCCGCTAGCAGCCGCTCGTCCTCGTCGCCGCGCAGCCGGCGCGTCCGCTCGCGGCGCTTCGGCTTGTCCTTCGCCGGGACGCCCTCGACCGGGTTGCGCAGCCCCTGCATGCCCAGTTCCGCCCGGCCGAACACGAACACGGCGGACAGGCGCATCAGCTCGTTGAGCACCGTCTTCTCGCCGATGGGGACATGCTCATGCTGGACGACCAAACGCCGGCCCTGCTTGACCCGAACGATCCGCCCCTCAGCGTCGCGTTTCCGCCGCCGGACGGTCGAAGCGCGCCTTTCGCGCAGCCAGGCGATGACGTCGGCCGGCTCGATCTCGCCGATGAAGCGCGGCGCCAGTGGACTCTTTAGGAGTTGGTCGACTTGGCTGCGCGCCTGGACGGCCGACTTGAGACCGGTCAGCCCCGTCTCCTTGTATTTTTCGAGAACGACCGCCAGGGTGGTCCGGCTCTCTCGGCGCCGATCGACGAACCCATTCCGGTTGAATCCGTCGAGGATGCCGAGCCCCCAAGCTTCGGCGTCGGCGACGCTCTCGAAGGTCTTCGTCTGCGCCGGCCGGCCGGTGCGGCGCGCGCGGGCCTGGAACTGGAGCGGGCCGCGCTCGGTGAGCGTCAGGCCCTTGATCGGCGACCAGGTCCGGCCGGTCTTGGCGGCGGCGGCTTGCGAACGCTTGCGGGGCATGGCGGCGACAATTCATTTGCGACAATCGGATGTACATTTGTCGCAGATCCGTCGCAGAAAATCAAAAAAATGCCCGGATTTCTCCGGGCATCGTTTAACGGCATTGAATTTATTCGCTAAATTTGGTTGCGGGGGCAGGATTTGAACCTGCGGCCTTCAGGTTATGAGCGTAAGGCGTTGGCTTCGTCAGTCGCCCTCCTCACCCTCCTAAGATCACGGCGCAGCCCGTCCTGTGTGCTCTCCGCCCTGCTGCGGTTGAGCGCGATCCCAACCGGGCCAAAAAACGAGGCGTCCCCTCCGACGATCTCGTCGCGCGTCGGCCGCTTTGCGATTGCGTGGCGCCGCACCCAGTTGCTACATCGGTTTCCGTCGCAGCCGTCTTCGCCCGGTTTTGCGGGGATCGCGGAGCGTTCCGAAAGCCTGCTGGGAATCCTGGCGCTCCGGCCAGCGCCCGGCGGTCGGGTAACATTCGCCGCCACACGGTACGGCGATGGGGGCGCGGGCGACTGATCCCGCCGCGAAGTTTGACCACTTCGCCAAAACCGGTCGCCGCGCCTAAACGGCAACGCGCGTTTTCAACCAGTTTTGCGGTCGCGAATTAAGGCGGCCGTCTTTGGACCCGTCAGAGGGAACGGCGCACTCACATCGGAATCGCCCCGCAAGACCAGCGTCGGAAATCTCGATCGCTTTGAGGTCGGGTCGAATGCTCCCGAGGGTGGACCCTACGCCTACCCCCCTCCCCTTTCCGGATTCGACGCCAAGCGCGGCAACCTCTCAGCATGCCCAGCTCAACCGACGGAGGGGGGGCCGCAATGAAAACCAAACCGGGTTTGTCCCAGCTCGATTTCGCAGTTGCATGACCCAATTCGCTGGTCCATTCTGATTCGTGGGGATGTCGCAAGAAGCCTGAGTTTCCTTGGGATTCCCGATGTTTGCTGGGGGTCCAGGTCCCCCAGCCAATCTTTTCAATGATTTAGCCGACCGATAAGCAGGGAAATCCGATACTGATAGGCAATTGATAAGCACCGGGCGCGAGAGGCCATTTCCCCGAGCGAAATTGATAAGCGGCCCCAAGCCCGCGAACGCCCCCGCCGCAACCTCACTTCGTCCCTTCCCCGCGGCAATATGTCACTCCGAGCGCCCTAAATCGCCCTTTCGCGATCTCAACGAGAAAGCCGATTCCGACCGCCACCAGCGCCGCGCGAATTTCGACCTCATAGAACGGCAAAACCTCTCGTCCGTTTTCGAACGCCGCGATAACCCAAAGCGTGACGCCAGCACCGTCGGAAAGCTCGCGCCGGGTCCATTTGAGAATTTCGCGCGCTTCGCGGCATTGATCGGGGGACCCGCGGGTCCTCGCGTTCGCGCCGGCGGCACCGCGTCAAGTTGCGGATGCACCCGCGCTGCGCCAATAGTTGATGAACAGGCGCGCAACCGCCAGAAATATCTTGAATCATGTTGAACGCGGGTTGGCTATGGTAGGTTATGCTTAAAGAATCGCGTGTCGACCCCGCGCCCTACGGCGCTGGCGCCTGCCGAGGTGGGAGATCGCACTTGTTAGGCGCGCCTTGCCCAAGGGCGGACCTGATCGCCGTCGATCTATAATCGGTTATCGGCACAAGTCGACATAGTGGCGTCCGAGGTAATGGCCATGTCGATCATATATTCGCTGAAGGCGGACGCAGCCCGCATCCCCGCCATTCGTGTAGGCGCCGCCATAATCGGGCCCGTAACCATAGCCCCCGTAACCATAGCCCCCGTAACCATAGTCTAAGTCATAGGGATAGCCGTAATCCCCATAATCCCCGTAGTCCCCGTAGTCCCCGTAGTCCCCGTAGCCGCCATACCCACCGCCATAGCCGCGATACCCATAGCCACGATACCCATAGCCACGATACCCACCGCCGAATCCTCCGCCGCCGAGACCGCCGCCGCCAAAGCCGCCGCCGTGGAATCCTCCGCCGCCGCCGCCGAAACCGCCGCCGTGGAACCCTCCTCCTCCGCCGCCGCCCATGCGAATGGCCAGGGCCGGGGACGTCGCGACCAAACTGCCGAACGTAATCGCCGCCAGTGATCCGGCGATCGATTTGAAAAGTGATGAGCGCATGGTTACGTCCTCCGCCCACTAGTCTCCATGACGAGTCCGGTGCCCTCCATTTCTTTAGTCTCTAGATGGGAGCAAAAACTGGCGCATTCAATCCGGGGCTCGAACACAAAACCCACGATTTGCCGTGATTGGCCGTTGATCGGAATTGCGTCGTGGAGGGTCACCGCGCGACCGGCGCGCTCCCACCAATCGGCGGTTTCTTCATGACGACGAAGCCCGCGCGATCGAGGTACTCGACAAGGCGCCTCGCCACGATCCGCGCCATCGCGAAGCATTGGGGGGCGATCACGGCGGTAATCGATGGTTCAACCCTATCTATCACCAAATTGCTCCATCGGCGCAGAGGGTCGCGCGATCCCAACGCCGATCGAATTGCTCGCACGGTTTACTTACGAGCGAGCCGATCCCCGCCGCCGCTTGTCGTGGCTCGATGCAGTCTTCAACGGAACGAGCGACTGCGCGCGCGCAGATCGGACCCCCCGCAACGCCGCGACCGCGAATGCAACCGGAACGGCGAGAAAAGTCAGAAATAGAACTGACGCGAACATGGCGCGGTCTCCTTTAGCCCGCACATCGTCGCCCGAAGCCCATCAGCCGCTTTGCGATCGGTCAATTGATTGGCCCCACGTTCGGCTGTGGCGCGTTCCCGATCGGACGGGGCGGTGACGCGCGACGGTCCGAACCACCTCTGGATTTCCGGCGTCACTTATGTCGCGTGGGCGGCTCGGGCCGGTCGTGCCGCGCGCTGTCGACGTCTAACGACGAATGACGAAGTTGATCCGTGTCTTTGGATGAGACGCCGTTTGATTCACATCATGGATGCTCGCCCGAGTGGGCTTTAAACTGAGCTACCTCCGCGCAATGCGCGACGATCAAGATTTCCATTTCGGCTTCAGTAGCAAAATGGAAGCGGTGCACGGGACGTTCATCTCAGGAGGTAAGTTCATGACATTGCGATACACCAACACCGCATTTGGGCTGTTCGCCTTGGGGCTGATCGGGTTGATGCCGGATGCTCGCGCCGCAGAGACCGCCGAAGCGCCGCAGCCAGGAATCAGC
The DNA here is from genome assembly GCA_963813195.1 of uncultured Alphaproteobacteria bacterium. GTDB lineage: Bacteria > Pseudomonadota > Alphaproteobacteria > Rhizobiales > Beijerinckiaceae > Roseiarcus. Next base: position 11,055 of record CAWEYC010000035.1, read on the forward strand.
GCAGACGCCAGCGCCGCGATACGACAAATGAGCAAGGCGCTGTCGGCGGATGAATTCTCCTTCCAGGCACGAACCATCCGTGTCTATCAGGATGATGACGGTCAGCCGCTTCACGTTTTCCACACCATCAAGGTCTTTGCGCATCGACCGGATCAGCTCGCCGTGCACCGCACCGGCGACGATGGGGCGACCGATTTGTTCTACGACGGAAAGACGGTGGCTCTCTTCGGCGCCAACGAAAACAAGTACGCGCGCGTCAATGCGTCGAACAACATCGGAGGTATGCTAGATGAGGTCAGCGATCGCCTCAACGTCGACTTCCCCCTCGCGGACTTCCTGGATGTCGATCCAGGAAAGATGTTCCTGTCCGGCGTGACGAGCGGCAAAGAGCTCGGCCCCGTCACGATCGACGGCAAACCCGCCCGGCATCTATTCTTTTCCCAGGCTGGCGGCATCGAGCTCGAGCTTTGGCTCGACAAGACCGAACAGGCAGCGCCGCAACGGCTGATCGTGACTTATCGCTTGATGCCGGGCCAACCGAGCTTCATCGCCGAGTTCTCGGATTGGAACTTCTCGCCCCACCTATCGGACGCGGAATTCGTCTTTGCGCCTCCGGCTGGGGCAAAGGAGGTGGAATTGCAGGCGGCCGCTCCCGAGAAGAAGGAGAACAAGCAATGAGACGCTTCCTATCGTTGGTGTGCCTTAGCCTGTTCGTTATTGCGACGGTCACACCGGACGCCTTCGCCTTCCGCGGTGGCGGCGGGTTCCGCGCTGGTGGCGGCGGGTTCCGCGGCGGCGGCGGCGGGTTCCGCGGCGGCGCCGGCGGGTTCCGCGGCGGCGGCTATCGTGGAGGCGCGGTTGGAGGCGTGGGCTATCGTGGAGGCGCGGTTGGCGGCGTGGGCTATCGTGGAGGCGTTGGCTATCGTGGAGCCTATTACGGCGGCGCGGGCCTCGTCGCCGGTGCAGCGGTCGGCGCCGCGGCGGCAAGCGCCTACTATCCGGCGCCGTATTATGGCGGGCAGGCCTATTGCGGCTACGATCCTTATCCACCTTGTTAGGGCCTGTTCCCGATAGGTCGGGCGTCGCATTCGAGCAGCATCGGACACGGGTCGTTTTAAGTTGGGACTCCGCTTCGTCGCGTGAATGAATTTTGGCGTGGCGTAGTCGGCGGGGCTACTCAACGACTGCCAAGCTCGCTCGGATCGCGCGGAGAGCGGCCGCTCCGTTTGCTAGACGGAGCGGATGATGACGAAGAAGACGGGACGCAAGATCGAAGGCGAACTGATCGCGCCGCCAACCGTCGCGCGCGGTCAGCCGCCGAAGATTACGCGGCGGAAGCGCCGCATCGCGATCGCAAAATAGACCGCTCCGATGATCAGCATCGCCACGAGCGGCTTCCATACGAGGGTCATGTCCGCGCCGCGGAAGAGCACGGCCTGGGCGAACGCGACGAAATGCGGCGTCGGGCTGATCGTCTGCATCATATACTGCAGCCAGACCGGCATGCTTTCCATCGGGGTGCTGCTGCCGGAAAGCAACTGTGTGACCATCAGCACCGGCATCGCGAGCAAACCGAACTGCCCCATCGTCGTCGCCAGCGTGCCGAGCATGATGCCAAGCGCCGCCACGACGAGAGCGTAGATCCCGGCGCCGAGCAGGAATAGCAGCAAGGAGCCGTTGATCGGCGAGCCGATCCACCAGTGCACGACGAACTGCAGCGACAGCATCGCCGCCACCAGGATGACGAGGCCGTTGGCGATCATCTTCGCCAGCATGATTTCGGTGGGCACGACCGGCATCACGAGCAGATGCTCGACCGTGCCCTGCTCGCGCTCGCGAATGAGCGCGGCGCCGGTCAGAATGACGGTCAGCAGCGTGATCTGATTGATGACCTGCGTCATCGCCGAGAACCAGGACGTCTTCAGGTTCGGGTTGAAGGCCGCGCGCACGACGAGATTGATCGGCGTGCCGGTGGAGTTCTCCCTCCCGGAAATGAACCTTTGGATTTCGTTGGCGATGGCGGTCCTCAGGTAGCTCGCGCCGTTGCCGGCCTGGGCAACCGCCGTCGCGTCCGCATTGATCTGGATACCCGTCTTTCGTTGGGCCCGAATGTCGGATTCGAAGTTGGGTGGAATTTCGACGACGAACAGGAGTTCGCCCTTGTCCATCTTGGAGTTGATCTCGGAGGCGCTGATAGACACCGGCGGCTGGAAGGTGGGGCGCCTGAGCCCCGCGGCGATCCGCCGCGAAAGGTCCGAGCCGTCCTCGTCGACGATTCCGACCGAGAGATTGGTCGCCTCGGTCACGGCGCCGGTCGCGACGGTGTTCACCGAGAAGCTGAAGGCGTAGACGACCAGCACCAGCATGGTCGGGTCCGCCCGTATGCTTCTGAGCTCCTTGATAACGAGGCGGAAGACGTTGACGACATGGCCGCTGAACGTCAGCGGTTTGGCCTCTGCGAGATGCGGCGTCCCGGCGGAGGGAATTGACGTCATCTCACGCCTCCTGTTTGCGGAGCAGGAGAAGCGACAGCGCGAGAAACGCGAGAGCGATAATGGTGATCGCGGCGACATTGCGCCAGAGGTCGAGCATTCCGAGCGCCTTGGCGAACACGCCGACGGTGATCGGCTGATACCAGGCCGAGGGAAATGACAGCCCGAGGATCTTCGCCGTTCCCGACAGGGACGACACCGGCGCGAACAGTCCGGAAAAGTTCACAGCCGGAACGATCGAGAGAATCGCTGTCGCGAACACCGCCGCCACCTGAGTGCGCACGAACGAGGAAATGAGCTGCCCGAACCCGGTCGTGGCGAAGACATAGACGATGGTGCCGATGAGCAGAGTGAGGAACGGCCCCTTGATCGGCACATGGAATATGAAGATCGCCATAAGGAACAGGAAGACAAAATTCACCATCGCCACCGCGACATAGGGGAGCTGTTTGCCGATGAGGAACTCGAACTTGGTGATCGGCGTCGAGCGGAAATTGGCGATCGAGCCGGTCTCCTTCTCGCGCACGACCGCGATCGCCGACATGATCGCGGGGATCAGGCATAGCATCAGCATGAACACGCTCGGCACCATGGCGTTGACACTGAGGAAGGCCTGGTTGTAGCGGAAGCGCGTCTCGATGTTGTCTTCGTTCCACGCGTTCGGCGCACCGGGGCGGCGCACTTCGCGCTGTAGCTCCTCGCCCTGCTTGCGCGTCACACCGCTGACGTAGTTCTTCGCCGTTTCGCCGCGGAACGTCATCGCACCGTCGACCGTCGCGTCGACCTCCGGCTTGCGGCCGTTCGTCAGGTCGCGGCCGAACCCAGAGGGCACCTCGACGACAATCTGGGTGGCGCCGCTCTTGAGGCGTCTCTCCGTCTCCGCGGCTGATGTAATCGGCGGCTGCATGGAAAAGTAGCGGGAACCCTCAAAACCTTGAAGCAGCTCGCGGCTTTGCGGCGTGTCGTCCTGATCGAAGGCCGCCGTCTGCAGATTTTCGATATCGAACGAAATGCCGTAGCCGAACGCGAACATCAATATGATCGGCCCGAAGACGGCGAAGGCCACCCGGATCGGGTCGCGCAAGAGCTCGACCGTTTCGCGGCGAGCGTAGGCCCACAGACGCGCCGGATCGAAGTGCTTCGGGGCCAGGAGCGGCTCCGTCTCGACCGTCTCGGCGCCGGGCTGCGGGGCCTCGATCTTTTTCGACCGATCGATCCCGGCCGCCTCCGCCAAGTATCCGACGAACGTATCCTCGAGCGAATCACCGCCACGCTCCTTGACCAATTCCAGCGGCGGGCCGACCGCCAGCACCTTGCCCGCGTGCATGAGCGAGATGCGATCGCAGCGTTCCGCTTCGTTCATGAAATGGGTCGTAACGAAAATCGTCACGCCGTCATCGCGCGAGAGATCGATCAGGGTGCGCCAGAACGCGTCGCGCGCGATCGGATCGACGCCCGACGTCGGCTCGTCGAGGATGAGAATTGCGGGCTCGTGCAGCACCGCGACAGCGAGCTGAAGGCGCTGTTTGATGCCGAGGGGCAGGCTGTCCGGTCGCGTGTTGACCGAGGCCTTCAGATCGTAGCGCTCGAGCAACTCCTTGAGCCGGCCCGCGATCTTTTCCCGCGGCAAGTGATAGAGCTGCGCATGCAGCTCGAGATTCTGGCCGACCGTCAGTTCGCCGTAGAGAGAGAACGCCTGCGTCATGTAGCCGACGTTGCGCCGCGCCTCCATGTCGCTCGAACCCATTGGCTGGCCGAACAATTTGCACCAACCGCTGGTCGCCGGCAGGAATCCCGTCAGCATCTTCATCGTGGTCGACTTGCCGCAGCCGTTGGAGCCGAGAAAGCCGAAGATCTCGCCGCGGGGGATTTTGAAACTGACGTGATCGACGGCGATGAAGTCGCCGAACTGCCGGGTCAGTCCCTCGGCCTCGATCGCTGGAGTCTCGTCGGGCGAGGCGACGCGAGGACGCACGACGACCTTCTTGTGCAGCGCCCGCTTGGCCTCGGGCATCATCGCGATAAACGCCTCGTCGAGATTGGGCTCGCCGGTCTTGGCAAGCAGTTCCTTCAGGGCGCCGGTCGCGATGATCTTGCCGTCGTCCATCGCCATCAACCAGTCGAAGCGCTGCGCCTCGTCCATGTAGGCGGTCGCAACGATGACGCTCATTTGCGGACGCCGCGCGCGAATCGAATTGATGAGGTCCCAAAACTGGCCGCGCGACAGTGGATCGACGCCGGTGGTCGGCTCGTCGAGAATGAGGAGGTCCGGATCATTGATGAGCGCGCAGCAGAGGCTCAGCTTCTGTTTCATGCCGCCGGAGAGCTTGCCGGCGGGGCGGGCCTCGAATTTTTCCATCGCGGTCGCGGTGAGGAGCTCCGTGATGCGCGCTCGCCGCTCCGCCGCGCCCTGTCCAAACAGGCGGCCGAAGAAATCGATGTTCTCGAACACGCTCAGGGTCGGGTACAGGTTGCGTCCCAGCCCCTGCGGCATATAGGCGATGCGGCCGCGGATTTCCCTCAAGTTGTGGGAATTGCGGATGTCCTTGTCGAAAACGACGACCTCGCCGTGCTGAATCTTCCGCACCCCCGCGATGAGCGCGAGCAACGTGGACTTGCCCACGCCGTCCGGCCCGATGACGCCGACCATGATGCGCGCGGGGATGTCGATGCTGACGTCATTGAGCGCAACCGTGGCGCCGTACCGGTGCGATGCGTTCGTGACCCGTGCGATGGGTTCGTCGGTCATTTGGCGTCGGGCGATTTCGTTTCAGGTGCTTTGTTGCCCGGCGCCTCGCCTGCGGGCGCTTGGGCCTGCGGCGTCGCTCCAGGAAGCTTCGTTTCAGGCGGCTTCGGAAGCCTGACCTGAAGGTCGTCGGGCCATTCAAGGTCCGCCTTCGTACGGACGAACCCCATGCCCCGGACGCCGGTCTTCACACGGGTGTAGAATTGCTGGAGAACCTGCGGATCTATCTTGAGCTTGACGCGAAACATCAGTTTCGCCCGCTCGTCCGTGGTTTCGACGGTTTTGGGCGTGAACTGCGCGTCCGCGGCGACGAAGCTCACCGACGCGGGAACGACGAAATCGGGGACGGGGTCGAGGATGATGCGGGCCTCGTCGCCCATGGCGACTTTGCCAGCGTCCGCCGCGGGCAGGAAGATGGTCATATAGACGTCGGTGAGGTCGAGGATCGTGACGATCGGCGCTCCCGCGGCGACGACCTCGCCTGCGCGAGCGAGCTGGTATTGCACCCTTCCGAGTCGGGGCGAGACCAAGGTAAGATCATTGATGATCGATTGGATGCGATCGACTTCAGCGTCTGAGTTCTTGATCTTGGACCGCGCCTGATCCCGCTGGGCGATCACGGATTTGACCGCTGCGTCCGCCGCATCGTAGTTCCGTTTGCGCTGCTCGTAGGTCTGCTTTGTTATTGTTCCGGTCTTCAGCAGCTCCGCCCCACGCTCGAAATCGGATTTGGCGTATTCGAGAGCGCTCTGGCGAGACGCGATTTCCGACTCGGCCGCCGTCAAAGCATCCTTGGAATGCTGCACATCGGCTTGCGCAGCTCGCAATTGGGCTTCGTATTCGGGAGAGGAAATGCGCGCGATCGCCTGCCCAAGCGTCACGTTGGAGCCCTCCTCCACCGTCACCTCGGCGAGTTGTCCAGGGTACTTGGAGGAGACGTCGACCTGTGTCGCCTCGAGGCGTCCGTTCGACTTGACGATCCCCGTGGGCATGGTCTCGCCGCGCAACCGCGCGATCAAATCGCGAATCATCGACTGCGCATTCGCCTCGGAGATGAAGCCAACTCCCTTCCAGAGGACCGGCGGCCCCGACGGCGTAATCGCGACGCCAGCGGCGAGTAGCGCAGTTAGGAGAAGGGCTGTGCCAATGCGGAGTGTCATGCGAAACTCCCCCCCGTCGAGGACGTCTAGCCAGCACCCCGATTATAATCCTACCGGGGCCGACTTGGTTCACAATACCCAAATCCAACCGCCAAGCATACAACTGTCCCTTCGCGGCAAAATTCCGCTCCGATTTAGCCCAAACTTTTTATTTAAACACTATGTAACGAGTAAACTTGATTCGGATCAACCGAACGGACAATATTCCGTCGTAATAAATAAACAACGACGCAACGTGCGCGTCAGGAGGATGCGTTATCGCGTCCGGCGTGGACAGCCAAAGACATGGCGCAGTTCGACTTCTTTCGCGACCCATCCCAATTTGGCGTCTGATGTGAGTGGAGGTCGATTCCTATGGCTGGGACGAAAAGCCAGGCAAAGCCGAAAGTGGACGTCGCGTCCCCTGACGCTAAGCTGAAGCGCAAGCCCTACGAGCGCGAACTGGCCAAATTGCATGCCGAACTGGTCAAGCTGCAGCTTTGGGTCGTAAAGCAAGGCATGAAGGTCTGCGTCGTCTTCGAGGGCCGCGACGGCGCCGGCAAGGGCGGCGTCATCAAGGCGATCGTCGATCGTGTGAGCCCTCGTGTCTTTCGCGTGGTCGCGCTTCCAGCGCCGACCGAGCGCGAGAAATCGCAGATGTACGTGCAGCGCTACATGCGCCATCTTCCGGCCGCCGGCGAAATCGTCATCTTCGATCGCAGCTGGTACAACCGCGCCGGCGTCGAACGGATTATGGGTTTCTGCTCGATGGACGCGGTGAAGCGGTTTCTTGCGATGACGCCCCTGGTCGAGAAAACGTTCACCGAATCCGGCATCATCCTTCTGAAATATTGGTTGGAGGTAAGTCAGGAAGAACAACAACGTCGCCTGGAGGCGCGAATAAACGACCGCCGGAAAATCTGGAAACTATCGCCGATGGACCTGAAGTCCTATCAACATTGGTACGACTACTCGCGCGCCCGCGACGAAACGTTTGCAGCTACGGATTCGTCGTGGGCGCCTTGGTTCGTGGTGCGATCCGACGACAAAAAGCGCGCGAGGTTGAACGTCATCTCCCACCTCCTGAGCAAAATCCCGTACGAGGAGCCTGAACTCGAGGAGACGAAGCTACCGAAGCGGCAAAAGGCCGACGGCTACAAGGAGCCTGACTACCCCTATAAATACGTGCCCGAAAAACCCCGGGGTTCCGAATGATAGGCCGACGGCCGACGGCTTGCTGGCGCGGGCGCCGCGCGGATCGATAGGTCCCGCATCGCCTCGAAGAAATATTCGCACTCCCTCTTCGTGCGCTGCAAAAAAGGCCCTGGCGCGATGGCCGGGGCTCATAAGGTAGGGGCTAGGCCAACTCGCCGGATTCTTCGTTGTCGGGAACGAACGCGACGGCTTCCTTCAATCCCGCCTCGAAGCCTGCCGCGTACCCGTCGGCAAACTCGCCATCGTCTTCGGCGTCGACGGCCTCGACGTCCTTTTGTCCCAAGCGGTGCTTCAATCCCGCGATCAGCCCTGCATTCAGTCCGGCGGCAAATCCCTCCTCGAACTCTTCGACCGAGGAAATTCCCGCCTTGAGGCCGCGCCGGAACTCGCCGAATTCCGTAGCGAACCCCAACTCAAACCCACGATCAAATTCCGCCTCATCGGCGTCTGACTCGGCATTGGCCTTGTCATTAGACGTATCCATTTTGTTCTCCATTGACGGCGTGAACCACGACGCGACGACGGGGCGGCTTGTAGCACATTCAAACAGCGCCCTGAGATACTCCGCCGCTGGACCGCAGTACGCTGGCAGCGGCTTCGCTAGCGCCCCCGAAAACGCCCCTCCAGGATCGAGGACGACGCGAGATCAGGACAGCGAAGTCGCACACGCCGCGCCCCCTTCCCGAACCGCCGATCGCCCAATTGTTACGGCGAAGTGGCGGTTCCCGGATCTTCCGCGTTCAATTCCCCGCGACACGGAGGGCGGGCCTACCTCCGGTCGGCGAGACGAGCGCCATTCCCGATCGTCGCGGCGGATGCTAAGCCTGCACTTATCCAATCCCTCACGCGGCGACGAATCGCGCGTCGCCATCCGGAAAGTCGCATGCGTATCGAAAACGACGTCAAGCTCGACTTCAAAGATGTGCTCATTCGCCCCAAGCGCTCGACGCTCAACTCGCGTAATGAGGTCGACATTCATCGCGCGTTTCGCTTTTTGCACACCGGCGCCGAGTGGAAAGGATTTCCGCTCATCGCCGCCAACATGGACGTGACGGGCACGATGGCGATCGCGCGCGCCCTGGGAAGGCACGGCGCGCTCACCGCACTGCACAAGCACTATCCCGAGACTGATCTGGCTGAGTTCTTCGCCAGCGACGATGGGGCGCACGCCTTCTATTCTCTCGGCACAACCGCCGCCGACCTCGAAAAACTGGCGGCGGTGCGCAAACGCGCGCCGGTGCGCTTTCTCTGCATCGACGTCGCCAACGGCTATTCGGAAAAATTCCTAGACACGATCAAACGCGTGCGCGACGACAATCCGAATTCAGTCATCATGGCCGGCAATGTCGTTACCGGCGATATGACGGAGGCGCTCGTCTTGGCCGGCGCCGACATCGTCAAGATTGGAATCGGCCCGGGCTCGGTTTGCACGACTCGCAAGGTGACCGGTGTCGGCTATCCCCAGCTCTCGGCGATTATCGAATGCGCCGACGCCGCCCACGGCCTCAAAGGGCAGGTTTGCGCCGACGGCGGCTGCACGGTTCCGGGCGATGTCGCAAAGGCCTTTGGCGCGGGCGCCGACTTCGTCATGCTGGGCGGCATGCTCGCCGGCCATGACGAATGCGCCGGCGAAATCCGCTACGAGGAACGCAACGGCAAGAAAGTGCCGGTCGCCATGACCTTTTACGGCATGTCGTCGGAAGCGGCGATGAGGAAGCATTCGGGCGGCGTCGCCCATTACCGCGCCGCCGAGGGCAAGAGCGTCGAAACGCCCTATCGCGGTCCGGTCGACGGCACGATGGGCGAGATTATGGGCGGCGTGCGCTCGATGATGACCTATATCGGGGCAACGCAACTCAAGGAGGTGCCCAAGCGCACGACCTTCGTGCGCGTCACCGCACAGACGAACGACGTGTTCGGCGGGTGACGGCGCAGCGCGGGCCGCGGCTTCGCGTGCTCGACTAGCGGCCGTAGCGGCGGCGCTAGCAACCTTAAATTTTTGTAATACCCTACGCGAAGTCGTGCGCGCTGCCTATTTAGATGGGCGTCCGCGCGACTTGCGCCCGCGCGCATGGACGCGGTTGGGAGGTGCGGTTCGCATACCCGGCGTGTCGGATGGCGTGCGTGTGCCCCTCGCAGTCTCCCGAGTCCCTGATCCTATTGATCCGCCAGTCAGATCAAAGCGTCAGAGGGAGGATCATATGGCTCAAGTCTTAGGAACGAACCTTTCCGGCCATCTGCGCCGCGACGCGCGCATCCTCGGCCTGCTTTTCGCCAGCACCACCAGCATGATCGGCTCCGGATGGCTTTTCGGCGCGTATCACGCCGCGCGGATCGCCGGCCCGCTTAGTGTCTGGAGCTGGGTGGTCGGCGGCGCGATCATCATGCTGATCGCTCTTTGCTTCGCCGAGCTCGCCGTGCTGTTTCCGCGCAGCGGGGCGCCGGTTCACATGAGCCACGCCAGTCATGGCGCAGGTCTCGGGCGCATCTGGGGCTGGATGTTGTTCTTGGCGTACGTCGCGGTTCCCGCCGTCGAGGCCGAGGCGGTGGTGACCTATGCCAACAACTATCTTCCCTATTTCATCCAGCCAAACAGCGCCGGGCTTTTGACGACGATGGGATTTGTCGCGTGCGCCGCGCTGCTCGGAGTATTCGCGTTGTTGAACCTGCTTGCGGTGCGCATGTTGCTGCAAGTCAACTCCACCGTGACGTGGTGGAAGATTGCCGTGCCCGGGCTGACCTTCGTCGTGCTGATTCTCGCCAGTTCGCACTGGGACGTCTGGGCCGCCGACCCCAAGAGCTACGGTTTCTCGGGCATCTTTACCGCGTTGCCGGCAGCCGGAATTGTATTCAGCTTTCTCGGGTTTCGCACTGCGATCGATCTCGGCGGCGAGAGCTCAAATCCCAGCCGCGACATCCCGATGGCGGTGATCGGGTCGGTGATGATCTCGGCAGTCATCTATATCATGCTGCAGTTGGCCTTCCTGGTCGCTCTGCGTCCTGGCGATTTGGCGCATGGCTGGGCGCACCTGAGCTTTAGCGGGCAAGCAGGCCCGTTCGCCGGATTGGCCGCTACGCTGGGCCTCGGCTGGCTGGCGACGCTGCTCTATGTCGACGCCTACATATCGCCGGCCGGCACCGCTTTGATGTACATGACGGGTGGATCGCGCATCTTGTTCGCCACCGGCGAAACCAATGGGGGCCCACGCTGGCTCACGGCGTTGAACGCCGCGAAGGCCCCGTGGATCGCCGTCCTCGTCATGTGGATCGTCGGCGTTCTCTTTCTGCTGCCCTTCCCCGCGTGGAAACTGATGGTGGGCTATATCACCTCGGTCACGGTGCTGACTTATGGTCTAGGGCCGGTGGTGCTGTTGGTCCTGCGCCACAACCAACCCTCGCTGCACCGGCCATTCCGGCTTTGGGGCGCGGACATCCTTGCGCCCGTCGCCTTCATCGCCAGCAACTGGATCATCTATTGGACCGGCTTCAAGACGAATTCGTTCTTGTTCGCTTTGATCGCCGTAGGCTTCATCATCTACGCGGCCTATTACCATCTCATCGCACGGTTGCCGCCAGGTGAGTTCGGCTGGCGCTACATCGCATGGCTTCTGCCCTGGTTCGGCGGCATGTGCGCGCTTTCGGCGCTCGGCGACGTCGATGGCGGGTATGGCCTGCTGAGTTTCTGGCCTGGCGTCATCGCTGTCGCGATCTGGAGCCTGGTCGTCCTTGGGCTGGCCCGGCGATCGTCGCTGCCCGCGGCTGAAACCGCTGAGATAATGCTCCGCATGGAGAAGACCGCTTGATCCGCGCCGCGGACGTGAAAGCCGAATCCCTAAACGGGAGGCTGGGGTCCGCCTCCACGCCTCCTGCGATATTCATGACCTCGCCGAGGCCCCGCTCACCCGTGGCTCACCACGATCGTCTTGGTGGCGCAGAACTCGTAGAGCCCCTCAAACCCCTTTTCGCGGCCATGACCGGACTTCTTTACGCCGCCGAAGGGAAGTTCGATGCCGCCACCGGCGCCGTAGGCGTTGACGAACACCTGGCCACAGCGCATCGCGCGGGCGACGCGCATTGAGCGGCGCGCCTCGCGCGTCCATACGCCTGCCACGAGGCCGTAGGGCGTGCCGTTGGCGAGGCGCACGGCGTCGGCTTCGTCCTCGAACGGCTGCGCCGCGAGCACGGGACCGAATACTTCCTCGAGCGCCAGCGGATGATCGCGCGGCACGTCGCCAAACAGCGCCGCGCCGACGTAGAAGCCGCCTGCCGGCGCCTGCGAATCGATCACGCCCTGGGCGAGCAATTCCAGCCCGTCGGCGCGTGCCCGGGCGAGGTAACCCTCCACCCTCCCCTTCTGCTTGGCGTTGATCATCGCGCCCATTTCCAGATCCTGGTCGTGGGCGCCCGCGCGCACGCGGGAAATCCGCTCGGCGATGACTTTGACGAATGCCGCGTAGGCCGAGCGCTCGATCAACACGCGCGAGCCCGCCGAGCAGGTCTGACCGCCGTTCTGCACGATCGCGTTGACGATCGCCGGCGCAGCCGCCTCGATGTCGGCGTCCGCGAACAAGACCTGCGGCGATTTGCCGCCGAGTTCCATCGTGCAGCCGATATTGTTGAGCGCCGCCGCCGCCTGGATCGCTGCGCCGGTCGCCGGGCTGCCGGTGAACGAGATGAAATCGATGCCGGGATGGCTCGATAGCGCTACCCCCGCCTCCGCGCCGAGTCCTGTCACGACATTGAGGGCGCCGTCGGGGAATCCGATCTCGCGCGCGAGTTCAGCCATACGAATGACCGAGAGGCACGCATCCTCGGCCGGCTTGACGACGCTGGAATTGCCGCAGGCGAGCGCGGCGCCGACGGACCGACCGAAAATTTGCGCGGGGTAGTTCCACGGAATGATATGGCCGACGACGCCGTGCGGCTCGCGGAGCACTGCCGCGGTGTAGCCATTGAGAAATGGCAACGTATCGCCGTGGAGCTTATCCGCCGACGAGCCGTAGAACTCGAAATAGCGCGCCGCGGCGACCATGTCGGCCGCTCCTTGCTTGAGCGGTTTGCCCGTGTCGCGCGCCTCCAGCGCGGCCAGTTCGCTCGCATGATCGGCAATTGCCTGGCCGAGCTTCATCAGCAGCCGACCGCGCTCGATGGCCGTCAGCCGTCCCCAGTCGCCCTCGAAGGCGGCCCGGGCCGCGTGGACCGCTGCGTCGACCTCGGCTGCGCCGGAGCGAGGGATGGTGGCGAAAGGCGCGCCATCGGAGGGGCAGACGACATCGAGCGTCCGTTCCTCGACGGCCGCGCGGCTCACGCCACCGATCAGATTGGCGTATGTGCGCCCGCGCTCGTCGCGCGTGATCGTCTTATTCATTTCGACGCCTCCTAGGATCGTTTCACCCCGGCGACCGACACGCCTTCGGGTCGCCCGCCCTTAGCGCGTCTCGCTTAAAGTGGGAACCCGTTTTTCGCGAGAAAGACGCGCCCAGTTGACAACTTGGAACGTTTCTCCGCCGCCCCGGCCGTGGTACAAGCCTCGCCATGACCGCACCTGCTCTTGCGATTTTCCCGAGGGTGCCCGTCGTTCTCGCCGGAGCGACGCGCGCCGAACTGACGCTCGCGCTCGAAGAAATCGGCGTCCCCGAGCGCGAGACGCGGATGCGCGCGGCGCAACTCTGGCACTGGATTTATCATCGCGGCGCACGCGACTTCTCCGCGATGCGGAATATTGCGCGCCCGCTGCTCGAGAGGCTGGCTGAACGCTTTACGCTGGCGCGGCCTGACGTTGTCGCCGAACAGGTTTCCGCCGACGGCACGCGCAAATGGCTGATTAAGATGCCTTCGAACGGCCCGCACGACAACGGGGCGGAGATCGAGTGCGTCTATATCCCCGAAACCAATCGCGGCACGCTCTGCGTCTCCAGCCAGGTCGGCTGCACACTCAATTGCACTTTCTGCCACACCGGCACCCAAGCGCTGGTGCGCAACCTCACCAGCGCGGAAATCGTCGCGCAAGTTCTCGTCGCGCGCGACCGGCTCGGCGATTTCCCCGGCGGCGTCGCGCCGACCGATGGGCTGGTGCCATCGGGCGAAGGCGTGCGCGCGGTCTCCAACATCGTCTTCATGGGCATGGGCGAGCCGCTCTACAATTTCGAGGACGTGCGCGAGGCGATCGGCATCCTGACCGATGGCGACGGATTGTCGCTGTCGAAGCGGCGCATCACCGTGTCGACCTCCGGGGTCGTGCCGCAAATGGACGCGTTGGGGCGGGAATGCGGCACAATGCTCGCGGTCTCCTTGCATGCGACCAACAACCCGCTTCGTGACAAACTGGTGCCGCTCAACCGGAAATACCCGATCGAAGAGCTCTTGCGGGCCTGCCGGGACTATCCCGGCGCCTCCAATGCCCGACGCATCACTTTTGAGTACGTCATGTTGAAGGGCGTCAACGACTCGCCCGCCGAGGCGAAGGCGCTGGTGCGTCTCCTCAAGGGGTTGCCAGCGAAGATCAATCTGATCCCATTCAATCCGTGGCCCGGCAGTCCCTACGAATGTTCGGATTGGCCGACCATTGAGAGGTTCTCCGACATCGTATTCGCGGCCGGCTATGCGAGCCCGGTTCGCACGCCGCGCGGGCGCGACATTCTCGCTGCCTGCGGCCAGTTGAAGAGCGAAACTGAAAAGCTGCGCGCCCGCGCCCGCATGATGCTGGAGGAGAACCTCGCCGTTGGCCTCGATTGACGCGGCGCCAGTCGGCCTTCGCCGATTTTGCACTCGAAGCGTCGTAGCGCCGGCCTTGCCGAGATCGATGTCACCGCCGCGATGAAGGACGGCCTATGACCGAATCGCCCGTCGCCGAGGATGCGCCGAAAGGGCGTCTTGAAGGATTCCTTGAGATTTTGCGCGCCAGCCTCGGCGGCATCGTGCGTCTGCCGCGATTCGACCGCCGCAGCCGCTGGTTTGCTGTCGCGTTAGTGGCGATTGGCTGGGCCGCGACGACGATCTACAGGGTGCAACCGGACGAACAAGGCGTCGTCCTGCGTTTTGGCAAATGGGTGGACACGACATCGCCGGGCCTACACTTCCATTGGCCTTATCCGATCGAGACGGTCCTGTTCCCCAAGGTGACGAAGATCAACGAAATTCAGCTCGGCGACGCCACCGGTTCGTCGTCAGGCGGGGCTGCCTCGGGACGCGATCGGCAGATGCTGACCGGCGACGAAAACATCGTCGAGGCGGACTGCTCGGTGTTCTGGAAAATCCGCGACGCTGGGCAATTTCTGTTTCGCGTCAACGCGCCCGAGGCCGCGGTCAAGATCGCGGCGGAAGGCGCGCTGCGCGAGGTCGTCAGCCGCACGCCGATCCAGGCCGCGATGTCCGACAAGCGCCAGCAGATCGCCGATCAAACCCGCGAACTCCTGCAAAAGTTGCTCGATTCCGAGCAGGCCGGCATCCAGATCACGCAAGTGCAGTTGCAACGCGTCGAGCCGCCGCTCGCCGTGATCGACGCGTTCAACGACGTGCAGCGCGCGCGCGCCGATCAAGAGCGCGCGCGCAACGAGGCGGAGGCTTACAGCAACGACATTCTGCCGCGTGCGCGCGGTGAAGGCGAGCGCATTCGTCAGGACGCGGAAGCCTACAAGATCCAGGTCGTCAATCTCGCCCAGGGCGAGGCGGATGCGTTTCTATCGGTCTACGGCAGCTATCAGGCCGCCAAGGACGTCACCTCCTGGCGTCTCTATCTCGAAAGCATCGACGAGGTCCTGAAGAAGGCCACCAAGGTCATCGTCGACACTTCCGGCAAGGGCGTTTCAAGCGTTGTGCCGTACATGCCTGTCAGTGAATTCAGGGCGCGGCCGTACACCCCGCCAACGATGGGGCGACCCCGGGAAGACGTCAAATGATATCGCGGGCTCGGTTCATCATTCTGGCCCTGGTCGCGGCGACCGTCTTCGTGCTCGCCTCGTCGCTCTACACGGTCGGCGAAGGCGAACAGGCGCTGCTGGTGCGCCTCGGGGCGCCGATCGGCGTCGCCTCTAAGCCGGGGCTCAAGATCAAGGCGCCGTTCATCGACAGCGTGTTCGTTTACGACACCCGCCTTCTGCTTCTCGAACCGCCAACCGAACAAATAATCCTTGGCGATCAGAAGCGTCTCGAGGTGCAATCCTACGCGCGCTACCGCATCGTCGATCCCTTGCGCTTCTATCAAGCCCTGCGGACAATCAACCTGGCCCGGGGCCAGCTCACCCAGCTCGTGAGTTCCTCCGTGCGCCGCGAGCTCGGTCAGGTCCCTCTGCAGGCGCTTCTGACCGACCGGCGCGCTGCAATCATCGACGTGGTCAAGAACGAGGTCGCGGCCCAGGCGCGGCCGCTCGGCATCGAAATCGACGAGGTCCGCTTCCATCGGGCCGACCTTCCCTTCGAGACCAGCCAAGCTATCTACGATCGCATGAAATCGGAGCGTCAGCGCGAAGCGAAGGAGTTGCGCGCGCAAGGCTTCGAATGGGCGCAGCAGATTCAAGCGCGCGCCGATCGCGAGCGCACCATCATCCTCTCGGAGGCCCAGCGGGCATCGACGATCAGCCGCGGCGAAGGCGACGCCGAAGCCAACCGACTGCTCGCCGACGCCTTCGACAAGGATCCGAAATTCTACCAGTTTTATCGGGCCCTGCAGACCTACCGTCGCGCGCTCGCCGACTCCGGCCCGACCCTGGTGCTGTCGCCCGACGCGGACTTCCTCCGCGTCCTCAAGAATGGTCCCGAGGGGCCGGCCGCCACACCGTCCGCCGCGACGCCCGCAACCCCGCCGCCCCCCGCCGCGGCGGCCGGGAGCGCGCCATGACGCTCGGCGCGGTGGCGCACGCGCCGAGCCTCCCCCGCCGGAGGGATTGAGGATGGAGATCGGCGACGTAGCCGCCTGGCTCGCCATTCCCGTTCAGATCTTCTTCGTCGATCTGTTGCTCGGCGCCGACAACGCTTTGTTGATCGCCCTCGCCTGTCGTTCGCTCGGCCCCGAAGAGACACGCAAGGCGATTTTGCTCGGGACCACCGGCGCGATCCTCTTTCGGCTCGGGCTGACGGTGATAGCGAGTTCTCTACTCGCACTGCCGCTCGTCAAGCTCGCCGGCGCCTGGATTCTGATCGTCATTGCGCTCAACGTGGCCGAGGAGCGGAGATCGGATGACGGCGAAGGCCGTTCCTTCCCGGTCGCACGCGCCGATCTATGGTCCGCGGCGACCGTCATCGTCGTCGCCGATTCCGCGATGAGCCTCGACAACGTCGTCGCGCTCGCGGCGATCGCGCGGGGCAATTTCTGGTTGCTCGCCGCGGGCGTCGCCCTCTCTATCCCGGTGCTCGCCTATGGCGGCCTGATCCTGGCGACGCTGCTGCAGAGAGCTCCGGGCCTCATCAAGATCGGCGCGGCGCTACTGGGCTGGATCGCAGGCGACATGGCGATATCCGACCCCCTCGTCGCCGATTGGGCGAACTCCAACGCGCCCGGTCTCGTCGCGATCGCGCCGGCGCTCGGCGCGGCGTTCGTCTACTTGTGCGGCGGACGAAACCCGGCGTCGCCTCGCGCCGCGAATCGCGCCCTCCCTGCGCCAGCTCCTCGCAGTGCGATGCCGAACGTCGCCGCTACGCCTGAGCCGCCACGCGCGAGCGCCCCCTTACCCGAGCCGCAAGCGCCCGACGGAACTGAACGCGCGCCCAATTGGCGCCAAGACCCAGTCGCCGTCATCGGTGCGTTGATTCTCGCGGTCGTCGCTGGCGTCGCGCTACTCTTCGCTTCCTATCTCGACAGTCTGTATTGAATCGCGGCAAGATGGATCGCATGGCCAGGAAAACTCCGTTGATCGCAGTCACGACCTTGACCGCCGACGACTTCGCGGCATGGGCCCCCCTGTGGCGCGGCTATCTCGATTTCTATCGGGCGGCCATTGACGAGGCGACGACGAAGCTGACCTTCGCGCGCCTGACGGGTGGCGCCGACCCGATGGGCGGCTTTCTCGCTCGCGACGCACATGACGCGGCGATCGGTCTCGTCCATTGGATCACTCACCGCTCCTGCTGGACGGCGGGCGACTATTGCTATCTCCAGGATCTGTTCGTCGCGGCCGAGGCCCGTGGTTCCGGCGTCGGAGAACGGTTGATCGAAGCGGTGACCGCCCAAGCGCGCACCCTCGGCTGCTCGCGCGTGCACTGGCTGACCCAGGCCACGAACACGCAGGCAATGCGCCTTTACGATAAGGTCGCCGAACGTTCGGGCTTCGTCCAGTATCGCAAGATGCTGTCATGAGCTTCTAGTAGCCCGCGTCCTTGGCATTGGTGCTATTTTCTGAATCTATTCTGTCGTGCGGCAACGGCGGAGGTGATTCGTGGCGGGGAAGGATATCAGCGTCAAGAAGTACGTTGTGAGGTTGAGCCCGGAGGAGCGGGGCCGGCTTGAAGAGTTCATTCGCAAGGGCAAGCCTGCGGCGCATTTGTTGACGAGGGCGCGGATCTTGTTGAAGGCCGACGTGTCGGAGGCGGGCGCGGGTTGGAGCGACAGCCGCATTGCCGAGGCTTTGGACACGGGCGATGCGACGGTCGAGCGGACGCGAAAGCTGCTTGTCGAGGAGGGTCTCGAAGCGGTTCTGTCGCGCAAGTACAATCCGAGATCGGCGCGGCCTCGGATATTCGACGGCGCGGCGGAAGCGAAGCTGATCGCGTTGACGTGCGGACCCGCGCCAGAGGGCTTCGCCAAATGGAGCCTGCGCCTTCTGGAGGAGAAGGTCGTCGAATTGAACATCGTCGAGAAGGCCAGCGACAACACAATCGGCCGGACGCTCAAAAAAACATCCTCCAGCCGCATCGAAAGCAGCAATGGGTGATCGCGCCCGAGGCCAATTCCGCCTTCGTCGCGGCGATGGAAGACGTTCTGGAAGTCTACCAAAGACCGCACGATCCTCAGCGGCCCCTGGTTTGTCTCGATGAAACGTCGAAGCAGTTGGTCATGGAGACGCGTAAGCCGCTCCGCGCCAAGCCTGGGAAACCGGCGCGCCACGACAATGAATACGAACGCAACGGCGTCGCCAATCTGTTCATGATGTTCGCGCCGCTCGAAGGTTGGCGACACGTGAAAGTCACCGACCGTCATGCCGCCGTCGATTACGCCCACGCGCTCAAGGACCTCTGCGACACTCATTTTCCCGACGCGGCCAAGATCGTGCTGATTCAGGACAATCTCAGCACGCACACGCCCGCCTCCCTCTACGCGGCCTTTCCCGCCCCCGAAGCGCGCCGTCTCGTCGAGCGGTTCGAATGGCATTACACGCCCAAACACGGAAGCTGGCTCGACATGGCCGAATCCGAACTCGGCGTTCTTGCCGCCCAATGTCTCGCCCGCCGAATTCCCGACAAGCCATCCCTTGTCCGCGAAATCGACGCCTGGCAGGAAAGCCGAAACAAACATCACGCCAGCGCGGACTGGCAATTCACAACCCCCGACGCCCGCGTGAAACTCAAAAGATTGTACCCTCAGTTCGAATGACTCGCGCCACTAGAGCATTTTCCAGTTTGCCTGAATCGTGAGGCGCTGAGGGGAGGGATTCCCGTGTGGGGCTAATTAGGCGAGTCTCTCTGGATCGATTGATTCGGAGGGGTGAGATGGCCAAGGCCTATTCTCAGGATTTGCGGGAGCGGGTGATTTTGGCGGTGGGGCGGGGAGCTTCGCGACGCGCCGCGGCCGCGCAGTTTTCGATCAGCGCCTCCTCGGCGATCAAATGGGACCAGCGCTTTCGCGAAACCGGAAGCGCGCTAGCCAAATCTTTGAAAGGCAAAAGCCGCTCGCCTCTGGAGGCCTATGCGGCCTGGCTGTTGGCGCTGAATGCCGAAGAGCCGGACCTCACCTTGGAGGAAATCCGGGGCCGTATCGAGCAGGAGCACGCGATCACGCCCGCGGTCAGCGCCCTCTGGCGCTTCTTTGATCGGCACAAGATCAGCTTTAAAAAAAACCGTTCACGCCAGCGAGCAAAAGCGGCCTGACGTTGCTGCGGCGCGCGCTGATTGGAAGGCCGCTCAGGCGTCGTTGGACCCTGAGACGCTCGTCTTCATTGACGAAACGGGAACGACAACCAATATGGGACGGCTGCGCGGCCGCTGCCCGCGCGGCGAGCGGCTCCTCGGCCATCTGCCGCACGGACATTGGAAAACAACGACCTTCGTCGCAGGCCTGCGCAACGGCGCCATTACAGCCCCCTTCGTCATCGACAAGCCGATGAACGGTGAGATTTTCCTCGCCTACGTCGAACAGGGGCTCGCGCCAACACTCAAGGCTGGCGACACCGTCATCATGGACAATCTACCCGCCCACAAAGTGGCCGGCGTGCGCGGGGCCATCGAGGCGACAGGCGCCCGGCTTCTCTATCTGCCGCCCTATTCCCCCGACCTCAATCCCATCGAAATGGCCTTCGCAAAGCTCAAGGCGCTCCTGCGCAAAGCCGCCATGCGCACCATTCCTCTGCTCTGGGATAAAATCGGCGAACTCCTCAGCGCCTTCTCCCCACAGGAATGCCAGCACTACTTCCGCCATGTCGGATATGGCTCAACCTAAGTGGAAAATGCTCTAGGCCGCTCATCCGGCGCGAGCCGATCGAACCGATCCCATCGGCGCCCGTTCGAGCGAAGTGAGCAACATGATCTCTTCGAGAGGCTTCGGCTCGCTGAAGAGGTAGCCCTGAGCCTCCGCGCAACCGAGTTCCACGACCGCCCTCAGTTGAGCGCTGGTCTCGATTCCCTCTGCAATCGTCGTCATGCCGAAGCTCGTCGCCAACTCGATGATCGCGCGAACGGTCGCACGCGTCTCCTCACGCCGGGTGAGCTTCTGAATGAAGGAGCGATCAATCTTGACGCTGTCGAACGGGTACAGCTCGAGGCAATTGAGACTGGAATAACCGGTTCCGAAATCGTCCAATGAGATGCGGACGCCCATTGCCTTGAGCCGTTGCAGTTGCGAGGCCACGCGCGGGCTGTCGTTGATGAGGTACGATTCCGTGACCTCAATCTCCAGACGGTGGGCGGAGAGACCCGAGGCCGCCAGGCATTTTTCCACTACGGCGGCGACGTCGGAGGATTCGAGCTGGACCGGCGAGCAATTCACCGCGACGCGCATGCTTTGCGAGTTCCGGACCATGTCCGTGCAGGCGCGCTCGAGGACCCAAGCGCCAATCGGAACTATGAGACCGGTTTCCTCTGCGATCGGAATGAACTCGCTCGGCGGAATGTCGGGGAGGCTCGGCCGGCGCCAGCGCAGCAGCGCCTCGAACCCGACGGTCTCCTCGCTGCGCGCGCTCTTGATCGGCTGATAGAACACGCGGAGCTCGTCACGTTCGATCGCAAAGCGCAGACCGTTCTCGATCATGACCTTGTGCTGCACGGCCTTGTTCATATCGCTGTGAAAGAAGCAGAAGTTCCCTCGGCCTTTCGACTTTGCCGCGTAGAGCGCCAAATCGGCGGCCTTGAGGAGCTCGCTGGTCGCGCCTGCGTCGCTCCTCGTGGACGCGATCCCGATGCTCGCGCCGACGATGCCGTTGATCGAACCGACCTTGTATGGCCTGGACAACTCACGACAAATTCGCTGGGCTAGCGCGGCGGCGTCGCGCGCAAAATCCTCGACCGGCTGAACGACGGCGAATTCATCGCCCCCCAGTCTCGCGACCAGGCTGTCCCGCCCCACGAGATCGCTGAGGCGACCGGCCACCAACCCCAGCAATTCGTCGCCAACCGCGTGCCCGTAGGTGTCGTTGACGAATTTGAAGCGGTCGAGATCGACGACATGCAGGGCGTAGTCGCGCGCGGCGGCGGCCGCATTGAACAACTGGTCGAGAGTTTCTCCGATCACCCGCCGATTGGGGAGGTTGGTGAGAGGATCGCGCCGCGCCAACTCCGCGATTTTTCTCTCGAACCGAGCGCTGTTGAGCGCCATGCCGGCGGTCGCGAGCAACACAACCCCGGTCAGCGCCGCCGCCGCGGCGATGACGGCCCTGCGCCACCACGCCAACACCTCGTCGAATTCGGAGTTGGATATGGCGACCACGACCTTGAGCGGTAAGCCTCTGACCGCCCGCATCACCCCGAACAGATTTTCTCCGCTCGGAGCTTGGGCGAGCGACACCACCTCTCCGCCGTTGAACGAGCGGACGACGTCCGGCGCGCGAATTTGCCTCGCTATAGAGCCGCTGAAGACGCCTGTTCCCAGGCGCACATAACCGTCGTCGCCAATGAGCGCGAATCCCCCGCCCCCGGCGACCATCAAATCGGCGTAGCCACCCGCGAAGACCGATGGATCGAGCGAGGCGACGAGCAAGCCAGCGAATTGTCCGTCGCCGTCGCGGATCTTCCGGGCGAACTGGATGCTCCACTCGCCGACGTGATCCGGCGACGGCCGGCCGATGAATAGCCTGTCTTCGCCCGCTTGCGGGCGCGCGTCGAAGTGTTCGCGCTCGACGGGGTCAATTTTCGCGTCGGGATAAGGGGCCTCGCTACCGGCGATCACGATTCCCTGCGCATCGATGACGCCGATTTGAACCGGCTGATCGTCGATGGCGTAACTTTCCTTCACCAGGGACCGCCAATTGGCGACATCGCCGCGGTTTCCGCCGGCCCGTCGCAGAGATTTGAGAATGTGGTCCAAATCCCCGGCGATATGACCGACGTTGCGTTCAAAAGTCAGCGCGAGGTTGGCTGCATCGCGTTCGCTTTCGCGGAGCCATGTGTCCCGCTCGTGAGCGTACACCGCCCAAGCCACAAACCAGATGACGAGGATGCGCGCGATGCCGAGGTAAATAGAGGGCTGTCGCAGAGTGGAATGGCCAGCGGCAGCGCCGTTCGCTACGGACCGCCGTCGATTCGACCGCCCCAAATTCCAAGCCACGAACGAGGACCAATGCCCTCGCCCTGGAAACGGCGCATCGCCTGAGAATTTCACAAAGGCTCCTGGACGACCCCAATGAGTCCTTCCTCTTAAGGTGCAGGAATTACCAAACTATCAAAGACGTTAACCGCCTTGCGCGCGGCTGATCGCTGCACGGATTGCTTAGTCCTTAGGAAAATCGTGCGCCGCCGTCCTCCCCGCCGCTGTGGACGCCCCAATTCGCCGCCTTGCGAACGCCGTCATCGCGGGTCAAATTGTGGATTGGCGTAATTGAGGTGATTCGTGGCCGCCGTTGCGACCTTGAAGGACGATTTTCACATCGATCGATCGGACAGTGAGCCAGCCTTTACGGTCGATGTCGACGGTTTCGAGGGGCCGCTCGACCTGTTGCTCGAACTTGCGCGGCGCCAGAAGGTCGATCTCGCCCGCATCTCCGTGCTGGCGCTCGCCGAACAATATCTCGCCTTTGTCGAAGCGGCGCGTCAATTGCGCCTGGAATTGGCGGCCGACTACCTCGTCATGGCCGCCTGGCTCGCCTACCTCAAGTCGCGCCTGCTGCTGCCGGCGCCCACAAAAGCGGAAGCCGGCGGGGCGGCCGAACTCGCCGACGCCCTCGCGCAGCGCCTGCGCCGTCTCGAACTGATGCGCAAGGCCGCCGGGGCGCTGATCAACCGCCCGAGACTCGGACGCGACGTCTTCGTGCGCGGCGCGCCGGAGCCGATCACGAACTCCACGGCAGTCGTCTACGAGGCGACTTTGTACGACTTGTTGTCCGCTTACGCGCGGCAGAGCCAGAAGCACGCCCGCGCCCACGTGCGCTTCAAGGTCCGCGTGGTATGGTCGCTCGCCGATGCGCGCGAGGCGCTGACGCGCCTGGTGGGGCAAGCGAGCGACTGGACCGAACTCGACTCCTGGCTGATCGCGTATGGCGTCGAGCCGAAAATGCGCCGGTCGGCGCGGGCTTCCTCGTTTTCGGCTTCACTCGAAATGGTTCGCGAAGGTCAGATCGAGTTGCGGCAAGATCAGGCCTTCTCGACGCTGTGGGTCCGCGCCGTCCGCGCGGACGCCGTCGAGCAAAGCGGCGAGTTGAATTGAGACGAGAAAACTTCATGGGAACTGTCGCGCAATTGTTCGAAACCGCTGTCCCGCCGCGCTTCGCGCCGGAGGATTTGCGCGCCGCCGAGGCGCTCGTATTCGCTGCCGCCGAACCGGTCGACGAGGTTTCGATAGCGGCGCGCCTCTCCGAGGGAGCCGACGTCGCGGCGGTGATGGCCGAACTCCAGCGTCATTACACGGGACGCGGCGTTAATCTTGTGCGGGTCGCCGGGCGCTGGGCATTCCGCACCGCGAGCGATTTGTCGTGGCTGCTGGCGCGCGAGGATCAGGAAAAGCGCAAATTGTCGCGGGCAGCGCTGGAGACGCTCGCCATCGTCGCCTATCATCAGCCAGTGACGCGCGCCGACATAGAGGAAATCCGCGGCGTCGCCGTCTCCAAAGGCGCCCTCGACGTTCTCATGGAGGCGGGATGGGTGCGTATGCGCGGTCGCCGCAAAGCGCCCGGCCGTCCGATCACCTACGGCACTACACCGGATTTTCTCGTCCATTTCGGCCTTGACGCGATCGGCGATCTGCCGGGGCTCGACGAATTGCAGGGCGCCGGCCTGTTCGACGGCAAGCTGCCGCCGGGCTTCGGCGTTCCTCAACCCGACGACGATTCCGTGCTTCGCGCCGACGAGGAACCTCTCGACGAACCGACGCCGCTCGAACAGGCCTGGGGCGCCGTGGAAGACTTCTGACGAAGCCTGAGCGGTCTCGTGCGCGGACCGGCGCGGCCACGAAAGCGCCGGAAATCGCGACGACAACAACAACCTACAGCCGCCGCGCCGCAAGGGCGTGAAGCGCGGGAGAGCGATTGATGAAACTTAGGGTTTGCCTTCTGTTGCTCGCCTTTTCGGCGACGCTCGGCGGCGCGCGCGCGGAAGTTGTCTTGCCCTTGGCGGCGCACCGCGCCGCCTACGAAATCTCCCTCGTTGACTCCTACGCGGGGCGTATGCCCAATTCGCAGACGCCGATCGCCGCCTCCGGTCTCATCGCCTACGAGTTCACCGGTTCATCCTGCGAGGGCTATGCGTCGAATTTTCGCCAACTGACTGAATTGGAGCGCAGCGAAGGCGAACCGATCTCCTCCGACGTCCGCGCCCTGACCTTCGAGGATGGCGACGCCAAAAGCCTGAAATTCCAGATCGACTCGCAAACCGAAGGAAACCCCAGCCCCGCGATCGTCGGCGCGGCCCAGCGCGCGGAGAGCGGCGACATCACGGTCGCCCTGAGTAAACCGTCGACCGAAACCATGAATCTCGGCAAGGACATTCTCTTCCCCACCCAGCATATCGAGCACATCATCGCGAAGGCCAAGCAGGGCGGCGGCGCGATGCAGGCGCGCGTCTACGACGGCTCCGACACCGGCAAGAAGGTGTTCGAAACCCTGACCGTCATCGGCAAGCAGGCGAGCTCGCCGACGCCCGAGACCGAGTTCGCCGACACGCTCGGCAAGATCCGTCGTTGGCCCGTCACGGTCTCGTATTTCGACGAATCGGCCCGCGACGGTCCGCCGGAATATATTCTCAGCTTCGACCTCTATGAAAACGGCGTATCCGGCACTTTGAAGCTCGACTACGGCTCGTTCGCGCTGATCGCCAAACTGAGTAAGCTGGAAATGCTGCCGACGCCCGTTTGCGCGAAATAATCACCCCTTGCGCGGCGCGGCGACAGGCTTGAACGCGAGGCCGCGCTGAATCGCCGCCGCGCCGAATTTGTCCCGCAACGTGTCAATCGCCGCCTCGCGCGCCTTCTCGCGACCGCGATCGCCCTCGATGAGGTCAGCTTCGTCGGCCTCGCTCGCCGGTTTGAGATCGCTGGCGCTGACGCCGATCAGCCGATAGGGCGTCCCCTCCTTTTGGGCCTCGAGCAGCGCGCGCGCGACGGCGAAGAGGCGCGGCGACATCTGCGTCGGCGCGAGTCCGGAGCGGCTGCGCGTCAGCAACTTGAAGTCGGGCGTGCGCAATTTCAACGTCACGCCGCCCGCCGCGAGGCGGGCCTTGCGCAATCGCGCCGCGACGCGCTCGCAATGCGCCAGCAGCACCCGCGTCAATTCCGCCCGGTCGGAAACGTCGTCCTCGAACGTCGTTTCGCTCGACACGCTCTTCGTTTCCCGATCCGGCGTCACGCGTCGATCGTCGATGCCGCGCGCGAGCCGCCACAGCCGCC
The DNA here is from genome assembly GCA_963813195.1 of uncultured Alphaproteobacteria bacterium. GTDB lineage: Bacteria > Pseudomonadota > Alphaproteobacteria > Rhizobiales > Beijerinckiaceae > Roseiarcus. The sequence continues at coordinate 36,819 of CAWEYC010000035.1, forward strand.
GCCCGTCATCCCCGAGCCGCGCCGCCGCCGGCTCGTCGAGCGCCTGAAGATCGCCGATCGTTTTCAGGCCGAGACGGCCAAGCCGTTCTTCCGCGACTTTGCCGACCCCCCAAAGTCGACTGACCCCCATTGGCGCGAGCAGACCGATCGCATCCTCGCGCGCCACGACGGAAAAGCCGCGTGGCTTGTCGAGATCCGAGGCAAGCTTAGCAAGGAACTTGCAATAGCTGAGGCCGACGGAGACGGTGACCCCGACCTCCGCCTCGACCGCGCGAGCGAAACGCGCGAGGGTCAAAGCAGCGCTGGCGCCGTGCACGCCTTCGCAACCCGTCAGATCAAGGAAGGCCTCGTCGATCGACAACGGCTCGACCGAGGGCGTCAGACCTTGCATCCGTTCCCGAATCTCTCGGCCGACACGCACGTATTTGGCCATATCAGGCCTGACGACCACCGCCTGTGGACAGAGCGAGAGCGCCCGCCCCATCGGCATCGCCGAGCGAACCCCGAAAGTACGGGCGATATAGCAACAGGTCGAGACGACGCCGCGACGCCCGCCGCCGCCAACGATGAGCGGCTTGTCGGCGAGCGAGGGATCGTCGCGCTTCTCGATCGAGGCGTAAAACGCATCGCAGTCGACATGCGCGATCGTCAGGTCGCTGGCGCGCCGCAACGACAGAACGCGCGGCGACCCACAATTAGGACAACGCACGCTGCAGCCGTCGCCGACCCCGACAAGGCAGTCTCGGCAAAAGCGGACGGTCGCCTCCGTCTCGCCCGGCCTCAAGGATCGAACGACGGCGGCGCTCCGCCGAGGCTCTCTCTAGCCCGCGCGACCGCGGCGGGGTCCACTCCTTCCTGCGCGGCGAAGGCGACGAGTAGGCGCTCGTCCGCGACGATGTAGTCGAGAACCGCGGCTAGAAATCCGGGGTCGCTCGCGGCCTGTCGCAGATTGTGCGGCCCGAGCCCGGAAAGCGCCAGAAAACGCTCCAGCCGCGTCTCCTCGCCGGCGAGAAAGGCAAGCGCGGAAATTGCGGTAGATTCCCCAGCAGGCGCGCCTGTGGAAAGCTTGGCGTTAACCCTTTGCCGCACGATCCGGTTTTCCTTTCGTCAAGGTCTCGCGCCTAATATACCTTGCCGAGCTCGGATTAGAAATTCGGGCCGCTCTTCGGCGCCTCACGCGGACCATTCCATGCCAAAAACCGTGCTCATCGTAGAGGACAACGAGCTGAACATGAAGCTCTTCAACGACCTCGTCGAAACACGCGGCTGCCGCATCTTGCAGACCCGGAGCGGCATCGAGGCGGTGGAACTCGCGCGGCGTCATCGCCCCGATCTCATTCTCATGGACATTCAGCTGCCGGAAGTGTCCGGTCTCGAAGTGACCCAGTGGTTGAAAGACGATGAAGAACTGCGCGGGATACCCGTGATCGCCGTCACCGCATTCGCGATGAAGGGCGACGAGGAAAAGATCCGGCAGGGCGGTTGCGAGGCGTATCTGTCGAAGCCGATTTCAGTAGCCAAGTTCTTCGATACGATCGACCATTTCCTGGGAGCCAAGTGAAGCGATGACCGCCCGCGTCCTCGTCGTCGACGACATCCCTCCCAATATCAAGCTGCTCGAGGCGCGCCTCAACGCCGAATATTTCGACGTGCTGACTGCGACCAACGGAACGGACGCGATCTCCCTGTGCGAGCAAGGGATGTGCGACATCGTCCTGCTCGACGTCATGATGCCAGATATGGACGGATTCGAAGTTTGCCGCCGTTTGAAAGGCCAACTCGCCACGGCGCACCTGCCGATCGTCCTCGTCACCGCGCTCGACCAGCCGGCGGACCGCGTGCGCGGGCTGGAAGCCGGCGCCGATGACTTCCTGACCAAGCCAATCGACGAGGTCTCGTTGATTGCGCGGGTCCGATCGCTGACCCGGCTTAAAGTCGTCATCGACGAATTGCGGAATCGCGCCAATACGACTGTCGCGCTGGGCATGATCGCGCCTTATTCGATGCCGAACGCCGATGACGGACGGCGTGGCCGCGTCCTGATCGTCGACGATCGCGCGAGTTCCGCCGAGCGCCTGGCCCAAGCGCTGAGCCCGCACCACAACGCGTACGTCGAACCGGACGCGCATGAGGCCCTATTCAAGGCGGCCGAGGACAATATCGATCTCATCATCGTCAGTCTGGGCCTGAGCGCTTATGATGGGCTGAGGCTGTGCAGCCAGATCCGCTCGCTCGAGCGCACCCGCAACCTTCCGATTCTCATCGTCGCCGACATCGAGGATCGCCAGCGCGTGTTGCGCGGCCTCGACCTCGGCGTCAATGACTGCCTGACCCGCCCGGTCGACCGCAACGAGTTGCTAGCGCGCGTTCGCACGCAATTGCGCCAGAAGCGCTACGCCGACAGCTTACGCGAGAAGGTGCAGCAGTCGATTGAAATGGCGCTGTTCGATCCGTTGACCGGCCTCAACAATCGCCGGTTCATGGAAAACCATCTCGCCACGATGCTCGACAACGCTCGCGTGCGCCGCACACCGCTGACGCTGATGATTCTCGACATCGATCATTTCAAGCGGGTCAACGACACCTACGGCCATGATTGCGGCGACGAAGTGCTCAAGGGCTTCGCCGATCGACTGCGCGGCATCATCCGCGGCGGCGACCTTTTGTGCCGGCTGGGCGGCGAGGAGTTCGTCATCGTAATGCCGGGCGTCAACGTCCAGGCGGCGACCCGCATCGCGGAGCGCGCGCGCTTGGCGATCCAGCAAGAGCAATTCGTCATTGACCGGACCGGCCGGATGATCCCCGTCACCGTGTCGATCGGCTTGGCCGAGCGCGGCGTCGAGGGCGACGCGAATTCCCTCTATCGCCGCGCCGACCGCGCGCTTTATCGGGCGAAGGCGGAAGGACGCAATCGCGTCAGCGCGGACGCGGCTTAGCGGGGTCGGCCGAATTCCATCGCGCCAGCCATCCATCTGTCGACGTCGGCACCCTCACGTAGATTTCGGCCCGAACGGTATAAGCATTGGCGTCCTGCGGCGGTAGGAATCGTATGCGTCCGGCCCCAATTGTTCCCGCAGGAATCGTTCCTCGAGCTTGGCCTTGATCCAGAATCCGAAGGTCATCAGGATCGCGCCGACGATGCCGGTCGGCGCGCCTTTCAGAACCGCGGTCGCGACGACGGCTGCAATGATGCCCGTATAGATCGGGTGACGCACGATCGCGTACGGGCCGGTGTCGACGACGTAGTGATCGGCCTTCTTCGTGATGGAACTCGACCAGAGTCGCCCGAGATAGAGCCTTGCCCACCAAGTGAACGCGAAACCGAGCACGGCGACGGCGACGAGGACCCAGCCGATCGACGGACTGACGTCCCAGAGCCGGAAGCGACCGGCGTCGAATCGGCCGAAATGGGCAAATAGCAGAAAGCCGCCCGCAAGCGTCAGGATCCGGTAAAGCCACTCTGCCTGAAACGCGGGCCGTTTGGTCGCGGGGTCCGACCAAATCGCCGCAACCAACCACGAGACAACCCAGAGAACCCAAACGATGATGACGGCAAGTTGAGGCGTCATGATTGGCCCCGGCTTTCAATTCCGCTCTACTGAGAGTCGCGCCGTCGGCTGGAACCGTCGCGCCAACCCCAGCTTGGGTTAGCACACAGAATCGAGCCGAACCGATCTCTCTCGTCGGAGCGCCTCAGGCGGCCGACGCCGCCCGCATCATCGCATCGAGTTCGGCTCGCGCCGCCGCGACATCGAGAGGTTGCGGTCCGCCCGCGACGCGCGCTAGCGCCGCCTCGGCGCGCCGCAGCGAAACGCCCGCCAGTTCCGGCGTCGCTTCGGCGACCGCCCGAGCCTCGGTAAGATTGCCGTTACAATGCAACGCCACGTCGAGTCCGGCGGCGAAGACGGCGCTTGTGCGCTCTGCAAACGGGCCGCCAAGCGCCTTCATCGAGAGATCGTCGCTGAGAATCAGACCGTCGAAACCGATCGCCTCCCGCATGATCTCTTTCACGACGATCGGCGATGCGGTGGCGGGGCGGTTGGGATCGATCGCGTTGAAGACGATATGCGCCGTCATCGCCATCGGCGCGTCGCGCAGAGCGGCGAAGGGCGCGAAATCGCGCGCGGCGAGTTCGGTCCGGCCCGCCGCGACGACGGGCAACTCGAGATGGCTGTCGGCCCTAGCCCTGCCATGTCCGGGAATGTGCTTGACGACCGGGACGACCGCGCCCGCAAGCAGGCCTTCGCAGACCGCGCGGCCGATCGTCGCGACGCGCTCGGGCGCGCCCGAGAACGCGCGCGAGCCGATGACGGCGTGCATGGCGGGGTCGGCGACGTCGAGCACAGGCGCGCAATCGACCGAAATCCCGACCTCCCGCAGATCATTGGCGATGAGGCGCGCGGCGAGCCATGCGGCGCGCGCCGGCTCGCCCGTGGCCTCGAAACTCGCCCCCGCGGGATAGGCCGGCCAGTGCGGCGGCGCCATGCGTTGTACGCGACCGCCCTCCTGATCGATCAAGACGGGAGCATCGGCGCGCCCGAGGCAATCGCGAAACGAATCGGTCAGCGCGCGCAATTGCGCGCGATCGACGACATTGCGCTTGAAGAGGATCAGGCCCCAGGGACGCGCGTCGCGAATAAAGGCGAGTTCCTCCGGCCCGAGCGCCGCGCCCGCGCAGCCGCATACGAAGGCAAGCGTCATGTTGGCTCCCCAATAAACCGCGACCGATCAATTTCTCGCGATGAAGCAATCGCCGCCGCTCGCTTTCACCTTGGCGCACACAGCCGCGGCGTCTGGCTTGGAAAGACCGCTCGCGCGCACGCGGTAGATCGTTTCTCCCCTGACGTCGGCCTTGTGTATGCCGATTTCCGTGCCGCCGAGCGCGTCGGCATATTTGCTCTTCAGCCGCAATATCGCTCTTTGAGCATCCGCGTCGGAACGCGGGGCCGCGAACTGGACCGACCAACTTCCGCTGGTCCGAGCCGGTTCCGCAACCTCGGCCGCGTCCGTTGCGGCCGCGTCCGCGACGACGGTGGGCTGCTTGGCGGGAGGGCTCTTTGCTGCTTTGGTCGGACGCGGGATCGGGGTGATTTGCAGCGGCGCGTTCGGCGTGGTGTCCGTCGCGCCTGCGGGAGCCGTCGTGTCGGTCTTGGCCACGACGCGCGCCGAGGACTTCGGCGACAACTTGGTCGGGAGATCAAGCTTCGGCGTCGCCGGCTCGGCCACAGCCGCTGGAGCATTGTCGCTGTCGAGCGACGCCGCTTTGGTCTCCGGCGCGGCAGGCGAAGGCGACGCGGGCGACGAGGACGTCGGCGTGGAATTGACTGAGATCAGGGATCCATCCGGGCGTACGGAAACCGTCTTGACTGGCTTGGCCTCCGGAAAAAGCGGAGCGACAGTCGCCGACAATTCAGCGGGCGGGACGACCGGCGTATCGGCGGACGGCGCTACAGGGGATGACGCATTCGGCGATGGGGCGCTCGGTGTAGGCGGGCTTGGCGCGGGCGAATTCGCGGCGGCGGGCGGCGAAACGATCGCAGCGGGCATCGGGGTCGGCGTCTGCGCGCTGAGATCGACCGGCTGCTCCTCCGTGGAGACGACTTTGACCGGGGTCGGACTCGTCAGAATCCTTCATCAGCAATGCCGCGGTGTCGCCGCCCGACTGCACAGTCGCGTCGCTCGGCGGCTGAATCTTGTTCGGCCCTGCGGCCGCCGCGATGAACGGCGGTTTCTTCGGAAGGCCGGGCACGACGCCAATCTTGAGAGCGCCCGCGCCGGCTAGCAGCATGGCGCCGATAGCGGCGAGACCCGCCGTCTTGAAATACCAGCTGCGCGAACGGCTTCGTCCCGCGCCGACCTCATCGGCTTCCGCCAGTAGCGCGGCCCGCTCCTGCTGGGTGAGCTCAAAATCCTCGGGGTGGTCGAACTGCGCCGACGCCGACGCAGCGGGCGGCAATGGCGGCTCTCTCCTCGGCGCCGGGTCGCGGGGTTGGCTTGGGCCAGCTTCGAATCGCGGGGCCGTCTCGTCGTTGGCGGCTTGTGGAAAACCTTCCGCCCTTGGCATAACCGGCGGCCCGGAGTGCGCTGCCGTCTCGCCCCTGTTGCTCTCCCGGCTGATCATGTTGACCAGCCTCGTCAGCTCAACGAGTGGATCCTCGGCGCCGCCTTCGGTCGGGCTCGCAGTGCGCAGGCGCCTCTCAAACTCGTCGAGATTGATTTCCGGGACATTCTTGGCAGGGGACCCGCTCATGTTGAACCTCGCTGGCGGTCGCCGCGCCGCCCCGCCAAATACCCGCGAGACGTCCCAAGGGACCACCTTTTCCGCGCCTCAGCGCCCCCTGGCCCGTCCACTCGGCTCCCGCTAGCGCATTTCCTCAGGCGCGCTAACGCCCAAAATAGACAAAGCTGAGGCCAACACCAGGGCCGACGCCGTAACCAGACCTATACGTGAAAAAGTTAAATTTGCGTTACCTTCGTTAACGTACCGTAAATGCGGCGAATCTTTGCCGCGATTCCAATGGGCGTGAAAGAGCGTCGCCAAGTCGTGAGCATAGAAGGCCACGCGATGCGGTTCATGCGCCTCTGCGGCCTGAGCGATCGCGCGCGGATAGTTGGCGAGCGCGCGTAAGAGTCCGCGTTCCCCTTCGTCGGCCAACAGCGAAAAGTCCGCGCCCGCGAGGGCCGCAGGGGCGAGATCGAGATCGGGAAACGCCGCCCGAGCCTGGCGCAGCACGCTGCGCGCGCGCGCATGGGCGTACTGCACATAGAAGACTGGGTTGTCCTGGCTCTGCTCGATCACTTTGGCGAGGTCGAAATCGAGCGGCGCATCATTCTTGCGCATCAGCATGATGAAGCGGACGGCGTCGGCGCCGACCTCTTCCACAACTTCACGCAAGGTGACGAAGTCGCCCGACCTTTTCGACATTTTCACCGGTTCGCCGGCGCGCATCAATCGAACGAGCTGGCATAGCCGGACGTCGAGCGTCGCCTTGCCGTCGGAAAGCGCCGCCACCGCCGCCTGCATCCGCTTGACGTAGCCGCCATGGTCGGCGCCCCAAACGTCGACCAGGCTGAGAAACCCGCGATCGATCTTGCTTTTGTGGTAGGCGATATCACTGGCGAAATAGGTATAGCCGCCGTCCGACTTGATCAGCGGCCGATCGATGTCGTCGCCGAAGTCGGTGCTGCGAAACAGGGTCTGCTGGCGGTCTTCCCAATCATCCGACGGTTGGCCTTTGGGCGGCGGCAGTCGGCCTTCATAGACGATGCCGCGCCGGCGCAAGTCCTCGATCGCTTCGCGCACGCGATCGACGCCGCCGTCGGCGCCGGTCAATGCTCTCTCGGAGGCGAAGACTTCGTGATTGATGTTGAGGGCGCCAAGATCCTCTCTGATCATCGCCATCATCGCCTCGACGGCGCGCGCCCGCACAGGGGCGAGCCACAGCGCTTCCGGATCATCGCGCAACGAAAGGCCGAATTCGCGCGCCAGCGCCTCGCCGACCGGCTTCAGATAGTCGCCGGGATAAAGGCCTTCCGGGATGGCGGCGATTTGCTCGCCCAGCGCCTCGCGATAGCGCAGGAACGCGGAGCGGGCGAGCACATCGACCTGCGCCCCCGCGTCGTTGATGTAGTATTCGCGCGTCACATTCCTGCCGGCGAAACTCAGAAGGTTCGCCAGCGCGTCGCCGAAGACCGCGCCGCGGGCGTGGCCGACGTGCATCGGCCCGGTTGGGTTGGCGCTGACGTATTCGACGTCGACTTTGTCGTCGGCGACATGCGCTCGGCGGCCGTAGTCGGCGCCTTCATTAAGAATTGACCTTAAGACATCCCAATAAACCGATGGACGCAGCTTGATATTGATAAACCCAGGGCCGGCAACTTCGGCGGCGTCGACGTCGGGCTGCTCGGCGAGCCCGGCCGCGAGTTCCACCGCAATGGCGCGCGGGTTGGAGCCGGCCGCCTTGGCTTCGCGGGCGTAGACCATTGCGGCATTGGTCGAGAGGTCGCCATGCGCCGATTCGCGCGGCGGCTCCACGACGAAACGGCCCAGGTCGAGTTCCGCGGGCAGGCGTCCGGCCGCAACAATGGCCGCCAGCAATGCGCGGACCCGCGCCTCAAAATCCTCAAAAATGTTCATGAATTCCGCCTGGAAACGCGCGGGCGGGCTTTAACCCAACTTCGCCGCGGGGTCAAAAAGGCGCCGATATTCGCCGAGAGCAAAGCGATCGGTCATGCCCGCGATATAGTCGGCGACGGCCCGCGCGCGCACGGCTTCGCCCTCCCCGACCTTGGCGGCCCAGTCCGCCGGCATCGCATTGGGTTGTTCGAAATAGGCTCGAAACAGCCGGCGAACGATGTCGTCCGCCCTTTCGCGCACCCGCTTGACCTGCGGATGGCGATACATGTTGGCGAACAGAAATGTCTTGATGCCGCGATCGGCCGCCTGCAGCGCCGGAGAAAAGCCGATCAGCGCCCTCCCCGCGCGACGCGCGTCCTCGAGACTGGTCACGCCGGACGCGACGATGCGCGCGCGACTTTCCCCGATCGCATCCTCGATGAAGCGCGTGATCACGCGGCGCACGAGTTCGTGGATGACGCGCGGGCGCTCCAGGCCAGGGTGCAGCGCCGCGACCTCCTCGAGGAGCGCGGCGACGAACGGAACGGCTCGGATTGCATCGAGATCGAAGAGGCCGGCACGCAGCCCGTCGTCGATGTCGTGCGCGTCGTAGGCGATGTCGTCCGCGATCGCCGCCGCTTGCGCCTCGAGGCTGGCGAATTCGGCCAGCGCGAGGTTTTGTTGGCGGTCGTAGGAACGAATCGCCTCTGGCACACCGCGCTCGCGATAGCGCTCGAGCGGGCGGCCCTCGGCATTGACGAACGGGCCGTTGTGCTTGACCAGACCCTCGATCATCTCCTGCGTCAGATTGAGGCCGTCGAAATCGGCGTAGCGGCATTCGAGTTCGGTGACGAGGCGTAGGCCGTGGCTATTGTGGTCGAAGCCGCCATAGGCCGACATGCATGCGTCGAGCGCATCCTCGCCGGTATGGCCGAACGGCGTGTGGCCGAGATCATGGCCGAGGGCCACTGCTTCGGCGAGTTCTTCGTCGAGCCCGAGCGCCTTCGCCAGCGCGCGCGCCAGCTGGGCGACCTCGATCGTATGGGTCAGCCGGGTGCGGAAATGATCGCCCTCGTGGTAGACGAAGACTTGCGTCTTGTGCGCGAGGCGGCGGAAGGCGGTGGAATGGATGATGCGGTCGCGGTCGCGCTGGAACTCGCCGCGCGTCGGCGAAGGCGGTTCTGGATGAAGCCGCCCGCGCGAGCGAGCGGGATCGGCGGCGTAGGGCGCGCGTCCTGCGAATGCCTCGCCCTTCATCCCACGCCCCTGCATTGCGCTTCGCCCGACAAGTCTTATGTTATCATAGATCGTTTTCGACCCGGATGGGACTAATGAGCGAGACCGCCGAAACTGCCGACGCTACGACGCCCCTTTCGATCAGCGCGAGCGCGGCGCGCCGTCTAAATAAGGTGCTGGCTGGGGAGGCCGGCGCTGCGCTGCGCATTTCCGTCAAAGGCGGCGGATGCTCGGGCTTCCAATACGCATTCGACATCGAAAAAGGGGCCGCTGAGGACGACCTCGTCGTCACGCGCGATGGCGCGAGCGTGCTGGTCGACCCCGTCTCCCTGGAAATGTTGAAAGGTTCCGAGCTCGACTTCGTCGACGACCTTATGGGTCAGGCCTTCAAGGTCAAGAACCCCAACGCCGTCGCCTCTTGCGGCTGCGGCGTGAGCTTCTCGGTCTAGGAAGCCCGCCCGACGCATAGGGGACGCCCGGACACGCGCGAGGGACGCCGGGGTCCGGCGGGCGCTAAGTTAGCGCCGCTACGCGCCGGCGCGGGCGGGCCAGCGTCACGATCAATCCTGACGCCACGAGGCAGGCCGCGCCCGCGACATAGAGCGCCGGCAGGTAGCTGGAGAAGTTGGTGCGCGCGACGCCGGCGCCGTAGGCGGCGCAGGCGGCGCCAATCTGATGGGCGGCGAAAATCCAACCAAAGGTGATGTTGGCGCGTTCCGGACCGAAGGCGTCGGCCGAGAGACGCACCGTTGGCGGCACCGTCGCGACCCAGTCGAGACCGTAGAACACGCCGAACAGCGAAAGGCTGATGACCGAGAACTCGCTGTAAGGGAGGTAGATCAGCGACAACCCGCGCAAGCCGTAATAGAAGAAAAGCAGCCAACGGTTATCGTAACGGTCGGAGAGCCAGCCGGAGAAGATGGTTCCGACGAAGTCGAACATGCCGATGACGGCCAGGATGCCCGCGGCGCGGATCGGGGCGACGCCATAGTCGCCGCAGAGCGTGATCCAATGGGTCTGGATCAGCCCGTTGGTGCTGAGGCCGCAAACAAAGAAGGTGGCAGCCAGGGTCCAGAAAACTCGGTTGCCGCTGGCCTCGCGCAACGCGACCAACGGCGAGAGGAGCAACGAGTTGAGGTTTGCGCCCTGCCCCGGCGCCGCGACGATCGCGCGTTGGCCGAACGGCGCCAGCCCGATGTCCGACGGCCGGTCGCGCATCAACGCGACAATGAGAGCGAGCGCCGCCAGCAGCAGCGCAATGACGAGGCCAAGCGCCGCGCGCCAGCCCCATTGTTGCGTGACGCTGGCGAGCAGCGGCAGAAAAACCAATTGACCGGTGGCGTTGCTGGCCGTGAGCAGGCCCATGACCAGCCCACGCCGCTCGGCGAACCAGCGCGTCGCTACTGTCGCGCCCAACACCAGCGCCGTCATGCCCGTGCCGAGCCCGACGACGATCCCCCAGAACAACAGAAGGTGCCACACTTCGCGCATCGCCATCGTTCCGGCGATGCCAATCGATATCAGCGCCACAGCGACGATGACGACGGCGCGAACGCCGAATCGATTGATGAATGCAGCGGCGAAGGGCCCCATCAACCCGAACAGCAGCAATCGTACCGCCAGAGCGACGGAAATACTGGCGTTCGACCAGCCGAACTCGCGCTGCAGGGGTTCAAGGATCACGCCCGACGCGCCCATGGCGCCCGCGGTGGCGAGCATGATGACGAACGTGATCGCGACGATGATCCATCCGTAATGGACGCCACGCGCCTCGAGATAGGCGGCCAATCGTGTGGAAATCATGCCCCGCGCCTTTCGTGAATTGAGGCGCGCTCGATGACGCCTCAAATGTGTATAAACCCGTCTCTGGATACGATTGCCTACAGGGCTTCGAGCAGCGCGCTCAAACGCGTCGCCCCGTCCTGTCCGAGCCTCGTTTCGATCTCCCGCTGGGCTTGGTCCCACAGCGGCGCGCCTTCGCGCAGCGCGGCACGGCCCCGATCGTCGAGCGTCACCGTCGCCTCGCGCTGGTCGGCGCCGGGCGTCACGCGCGCCAATCCCATCCGCTGCAATACCTTGACGTTCCGGCCGATCGTCGAGCGGTCCAATTCGGCAAGACGCGCAAGCTCGGACAGCGAAAGCGGTGCGGCGCGCTGGATTTGGCGCAGCAGGCTGAATTGCGCGACATTGACCCCCGCCGGGGTCAAAGCGGCATCGTAGACCGATGTCGCCTTGCGCGTAGCGGCGCGCAGCGCCGCGCAGTAGCAGATCGAATTCATAATGCGGGTATATCCCCGCAATTGCGATCTGGCAAGCGGACCCCTCGGCCGATCGGTCTCGGCGAAATCGTTCAGCCGCCGCCTGCGACGAGCCCCGCGCCTCCGACAAGGCCTGACAACGCGCTCCGCTCGGCGGCGAGTCGGCGCCCGACCCTAGCTTCGCTTAGAACCAGGGTTGGACGCTTCGGATCATGTTCTATTTTGCGGCGCAGGCCGACGACTTCGTAAAGAACAAGGGCGCCGCGCCCTATCCCTCGAAGCGGTTGTTCTTCGGGAACCCTTTGGGCGGAAGTCGGCCCGACTCGGCTCGGGCGCCGATCCAATCCTGCAGATCGGTCTTACCGATAGTGTACGTGCGCCCTGCCGAATCGCGCCAAGTCATGCCGTCGGCGAGCGCGAAGACGCGCGCGTCGGAGAGACCACCGTCCTTGTAGCGCTGCAGCCGGACGCCCTTGCCGCGCGCCATTTCCGGAATCTGCGAGAGCGGAAAGACCAGCATCTTGCGGTTCTCGCCGATCGTGGCGACATGGTCGCCGGCGGCGGGCGCGGCCAGACGCGCCTTGGCCGGGGCGTCGACGTTGACGACCGCCCTGCCTTTGCGCGTCGAAGACAGCATTTCGTCCTGCCCGACCACGAAGCCCCGGCCGTCGGTGGTCGCCAGCAGCATTTTCTCTCCGGGCCCATAGGGCCAGACCGCGACGATGTCGGCGCCTTCGTCGAGATCGGCCATCAGGCGGATCGGCTCGCCCGCCCCGCGCCCGCCGGGCAGCTTCGCCGCATCGAGCGTGAAGACCTTGCCGTCGCCGGCGAGAACGAGAATCTTCGACGTGGTCTCGGCGAAAAAAGACGTGCTGAGGGCGTCGTCCCCCTTGAAGGTGGCGCCGGAGAGGTCGGCGACGTGCCCCTTCATCGCGCGAATCCACCCCTTTTGCGAAACGAGGATCGTCACCGGCTCGCGCTCGATCATCGCCTCGGCGAGATCGACGACGACCTCCGGGGGCGCTTCGAACGTCGTGCGCCGCTTGCCCAGTTTGGTCTCCGGCCCGTATTTCTTCTTGGTGTCGCGAATTTCGTAGGCAATCGCCTGCCACTGTTTCTTTTCGCTGGCGATCAAAGCCTCGATCGAGGCCTTCTCTTCGGCGAGTTCGCTCTGTTCCTTGCGCAGCGCCATTTCCTCGAGGCGCCGTAATGCCCGCAGCCGCGTGTCGAGGATGTAATTGGCCTGCGCCTCGGAAAGCGTGAACCGCGCCATCAGCGCCGCCTTCGGCTCGTCGTCCTCGCGGACGATGCGGATCACCTCGTCGAGATTGAGAAAGACGATGATCATGCCGGCGACCAATTCGAGCCGGCGCTCGATCGCGGCCAAGCGGTGGGCGGAGCGTCGCAGCAGAACAGTGCGGCGATGGTCGAGCCACTGCTGGAGGGCTTCGGACAGGCCGACGACGCGCGGCGTCACGCCATCGACCAGCACGTTGATGTTGACGCCGACGCGGGTCTCCAATTCGCTGAGCTTGAAGAGCTGCTCCATCAGCATTGCGGGCTCGACGGCGCGGGTGCGCGGCTCGAGCACGATTTGCACGTCCTCGGCCGATTCGTCGCGGACATCGCCCAGCAGATGCGCCTTGCGTTCATTGAGGAGATTGGCGAGCTGCTCGATCAGCCGCGACTTCTGCACTCCGTAGGGAATTTCGGTGACGACGACGACCCAGCCGCCGCGCCCCGTCTCCTCTTTCATCCAACGCGCGCGCAGGCGGAACGAACCGCGCCCGGTGCGATAGGTCTCGGCGATTGCGGCGCGGTCATCGACGACAATGCCGCCGGTCGGGAAATCCGGCCCCGGCGCGAAGGTCAGCAGGGCCTGCGTTTCCGCCTTGGGATGGGCGATGAGATAAAGAGCTGCGTCGCAGAGCTCGGCGACATTGTGGGGCGGGATCGAAGTCGCCATGCCGACGGCGATGCCCTGCGCGCCATTGGCGAGCAGGTTTGGAATCGCCGCGGGGAGGACGATCGGCTCCTTCGTGTCGCCGGAGTAATTGTCCCGCCAGTCGACCGCTTCCTCGTCGACGCCTTCCAGCAGGAGGCGCGCCACGTCGGTCATGCGCGCTTCGGTGTAGCGATATGCGGCGGCGTTATCGCCGTCGATGTTGCCGAAATTGCCCTGGCCCTCGATGAGCGGATAGCGCGAGGAGAAATCCTGCGCGAGGCGCACCAGAGCTTCGTAGATCGCCTGGTCGCCGTGGGGATGGAACGAACCCATGACGTCGCCGACGATCTTGGCGCACTTCTTGAACGCCGTGCCCGGATCGAGCTTGAGGATATGCATGCCGTACAGGATGCGCCGATGCACGGGCTTGAGCCCGTCCCGCGCGTCGGGCAGCGCCCGGCCCATGATGGTCGAGAGCGCGTAGGCGAGGTAACGCTCCTCGAGCGCCTCGCGCAAGGGAACGTCGATCGGCGCCGAGGGCGCCTGAGGAGGGGGCGGTGCGGCTTTGGCCATGGCCGCAGGGGTTAGCGGCTCCCATGAGTCGCGGCAAGAGCAGCGTGGAGCGCGACTGGGAGAGCCCGCTCCGATCCGTCGGCCGGGACGACCTACGCCCTCTCCCGGGCCGCCTCGGCATGGCCCCCGGCCCGCTGCGGCAGGGTGAGGACGAGGGCGACGATGATCGCGCCGAGAAGGGCCGAGGCGTAAAGGCGGCTGAAGTCAAGCCCGCCGAGCTTATGCGGCTTGTCGAGGAGATCGCCCAGCGTCGCGCCGAGGGGCCGGGTGAGGACGAACGCCGCCCAGAACAGCGTCGTCTTGGAAACCCTGGTGAAATAATGCGCGGCGGCGATGAGCGCCAGCGCTCCCGCAAACACGAATGCGCCGCCCTCGTAGCCGAGTCCGTTCGAGTCGGCCATCCAGTCGCCGAGCGCCGTGCCAAGCGTTTGGGAGAAAAGGATCGCCACCCAATAGAAGATCTCGACCTTCGGCGTCTTCACCGTTTCCACGGCGATGGAGCCCGCGGACCAGCGCCATGCGCCCAGTGACAGGATCAGGCCTGCGACCAGGATCGAGGTTCCCCCGAGATAGCCGACGCCCAGCGAACGGTCGACAAAGTCCGCGGTCGTCGTCCCGAGCGTCGTGGTGGCGACGATGGTGATCCAGTAGACCGAGGGAAGAAAGGCTCTGGATTGAATCTGGGCGACCACGGCGACAGCGAAGATGGCGAGAAAAATTGCGCTGCCTACCGCGTATCCCAGACCCATCGACATGGTCACGGCGTCGCCGCCCGTTTCTCCCAATGTCGTCGCGAGAATCTTGACGATCCAGAACCCCAGCGTAACCTGCGGAACTTTGCTCAGCGCGACGAAAGCAGCGTCGTTCTGCATCGGGCCTCCAAATCAGTTGTGGGGTTTTTGGCGAGGGCGCAGCGTGCCGTCGCGAGGCCTCGAAGTTACGCCGATCCGCCCGATGATGGTATTTACGGAATTGTAATGTTCGCGCCTCGGTTCAGCCCGTTTCGCGGCTCCGCAGTCACGGCTTGCCGCGTGGACCGTGGCAGAGCACGATCGGCTCCGACATCGCGCGGACAAAACCGGCGCCTTCGTAGACCTCGAAGTTCGTAGCTCCGGGCGGCAACAGGAATGAGCCTTCGACAACCTGGGTTTGGTTTGCGGGGGTCGCGAGCGCCCAGCTGAAAGTGCAAAGTTGCGCCGGCGCCGTCGGATCGAGGTGGCTGCATAGCAGCTGGGCGCCACCCAAAAGGGCCGCGCCGGCGCAACTGACGACGGCCTTGGCAAGCGCCGGGCCTGCCGTCGCGATCGGCAGCACGAGTCCGGCGCACGTTGCTACACATTGGTTAAACCGTCTATTTCCAGTCACTTGTGGCACTTTCTTGCACCTTAGGCGCCGTGTTCTTTTCGCGACAGCGCGACCATGCCTTCTAATTTCGGTCATGAGTTTGCCGCGGCGCTTGCGAAACCAGCCCATCCTTGTTATATGGCGACTGATAATAAGCGTGCTTATTAATGTGTCAATCGGCCGACCGAACGGCGACTATCGATTACAATGACGGACCAACATCCGACCCTTGGTTTTCTCTTGCATGAGGTCGCGCGCCTCTTGCGCAAGCGATTCGAACAACGGACCGGGCACTATGGCCTGACCCGTTCCCAATGGCAGACCGTCAGCTATCTCTCGAAGAGCGAAGGCATTCGCCAGAACTCGCTTGCGGAAATGCTTGAGATCGAGCCGATCACGCTGGTGCGCATTCTCGACAGACTCGAGCAGCGCGGCCTGATCGAGCGCCGACAGGACCCTCACGATCGCCGAGCCCGGCTGCTGTATCTCAGAAAGGGCGCCCGCCCGTTGCTGCTCGCGATGCAGCCGCTCGGAGAAGCAACGCGCGCCGAGGCGCTTGAGGGCGTTTCCACCGAGGATCGCGACCGGCTGACGGCGACGCTCACACTCATGAAATCGAATCTGACGGCGGCCTGCAACGCCCCGATCGCCGAGAAGGAGGCGTATTATGGCTGACGGAAACGCAATTCATCGGCGGCCAACGGAGCCGGACGCCGTGGCGGCGAGCCCGCCTGCGCCGGCCCGCCTCGACGCCGTGCGCGAATTGAGGAAGCCGGCCACCGAGGCGGAGGCGCCCCACGAACAACCCGCCCACCCCGCCGCGGCGAAGCCGCAGACCCCGCCGAAGCGCGGCTGGAAGCGGCTCCTCCTGTTCACCCTTCTGCCGGTCGCGCTTGCCGCCGGAGGTTACTTCTACGTCACCGGCGGCAAGGTCATGTCGAGCGACAACGCCTATGTCCAGGCCGACATGGTCGGCGTATCCACCGATGTCGCGGGGACGGTCGTCGCGATCGAGGTGCACGACAACGAGGTCGTCAAAAAAGGCCAGGTCCTCTACCGCCTTAGACAGGACACGTTCCGGACCGCGCTGGAAGGCGCGAAGGCCCAACTCGGCACTGTTCATGATCAGGTTCTGACGCTGCAGGCGAGCTACAAGCTGTCGCTTGCCCAAGTCGACCAGGCTCAGGCCGACCTCGTCTTCTATCAAACCAATTTCAAACGGCAGCAGGATCTCCTGGCGACCGGCGCCGGGACCAAGGCCGCCTTCGACACCGCGCAGCACGACCTTGAAGCCACCGAGCAGAGGATTGCGGTCGCGAAGGCTCAGGCGGTGACGGCGCTGGCCCAGTTGGGCGGCGACCCGAACCAGACGATCGAGAAGAACCCGTTCTATCTCCTGGCGAAATCGGGCGTCGACAACGCGGAGCGCGATCTGAACGACACCGTCGTGAGGGCGCCTTTCGACGGCGTCGTCACCAACGTCGCAGCCATCCGGATCGGTTCCTATCTGCAGGCTTCGCAGCAGGCTTTCAGTCTCGTCTCGACAACCCACGTTTGGATCGAGGCGAGCCCGAAGGAAACGGAATTGACTTACGTGCGGCCGGGCCAGCCGGCGACGATCACCGTCGACACCTATCCCGGCGTCGAATGGAAGGGCGCCGTCGACAGCATCAGCCCGGCGTCGGGGTCCAGCTTCTCCCTGTTGCCGGCACAGAACACGACCGGCAACTGGGTCAAGGTCGTCCAACGCATTCCGATGCGCGTGCGCATCGAAAACATGGACGGCAAACCGCCGCTCCGAGTTGGCATGAGCGTTACGGTCGACGTCGACACCGGCCACGCACGCGGTGTGCCAGAGTTCGTCACGCAGCTTCTGGGTCGGGACCAGAAGGGCCATGGCTGAGTCGGTTCCCTCGGCCGCCGCGCCCAGGGTCGCCAATCGCGGCCTCATCACCGCTTGCGTGATCCTTGCGGTCATCATGCAGGCGCTCGACACCACCATCGCCAACGTGGCGCTGCCCTATATCCAGGGCAGCGTCTCGGCGAGCGCCGACCAGATCAACTGGGTGCTGACCTCCTACATCGTCGCCGCGGCGATCATGACGCCGCCGTCCGGTTTTCTTGCCGCGCGGTTCGGCCGCAAGCGCATTCTGCTGACGGCGATCGCAGGCTTCGTCATCGCCTCGATCCTCTGCGGGCTATCGCAATCGCTCATCGAGATCGTGGTGTTCCGCTTGATGCAGGGCCTGTTCGGCGCAGCGCTCGTTCCGTTGTCGCAGAGCATCCTTCTCGACATTTACGACATCGAGGAACGTGGATCCGCGATGGCCCTGTTCGGCGTCTCGGTCATGGTCGGACCGGTGCTGGGCCCGGTGATCGGCGGCTGGCTGACCGACAATATCAGCTGGCGCTGGGTGTTCTATATCAATGTGCCGATCGGCATCCTAGCCTTCGCCGGGGTCAGCGCGTTCGTCGTCGAAACCAAGAGAGACGCCACCGGCAAGCTCGACTGGCTCGGCTTCGCCGCGTTGAGCGTCAGCATCGCCGCCCTACAAATTTTCCTCGATCGCGGCGAGCAGCTCGACTGGTTTTCCTCGGGAGAGGTCGACATCGAGGCGATCGTTTGCCTGTCGGCCTTCTACATCTTCCTGGTCCACACATTCACGGCGCAACGCTCCTTCGTGAACCCGCGATTGTTCCTGGATCGTAATTTTGCGCTCTGCTTCATCTTCATTTTTATCGTCGGCATGACCTATCTCGCCTCGTTGGCGTTGATGACGCCGTACCTGCAGACGTTGATGGGCTACCCCGTCATGACCGCCGGACTCGTCATGGGGCCAAGAGGGCTCGGCACGATGCTGTGCATGTTCGTCGTCGGCCGCCTGATCGGACGCGTCGACACGCGATGGCTGTTGACGATCGGTTTTGCGCTGACCGCCGGGTCGATGTCCCTGATGTCGGGCTGGACGCCCGACGTCTCGCAATGGACCATCGTCTCCGTCGGTTTCGTCCAGGGCATGGGCCTCGGCTTCATGTTCGTGCCCCTGACCACGACCGCGTTCTCGACGCTGCCAGCGGCAATGCGCGGCGAGGGAACGGGCCTCTACAATCTGTCACGCAACATCGGGTCGAGCGTCGGCATTTCCGTGATGGGATCGCTGATCACGCAAAACACGCAGATCAACCACGCCGACATCGCGGCGTACGTCACCCCCTTCAACCATGCATTCAACGCGCCCGTCGTGATGCACGCGCTCAATCCACTCACCGCCGCAGGTCGCGCTGCGCTGGACAGCATAATCACCCTGCAGGCGGTCATCATCGCCTATATCGATGATTTCAAGCTGCTGATGCTTCTGTCGATTGGAGCGTTGCCTCTCGTGCTGCTCCTCGAGAAGCCCGCGACGCCCGCGGCCGTGGATCATACCGCGGTGATGGAGTAGCGAGGACGGCGATTCACCCCGCCTCCGGCCGCTTCTCCCCGTTCTTGTAGGTGACGACGATGCGGTCGCTCACCGTGTCGCGCACGCAATTGAAGAACCGTCCGCAGCCGACGGCGTGGCGCCAGCGCTCGGCGTGTGGCCCCCGATCATTGACGCGAAAATAAAGGAAGTCGGTCCATTCCTCGTCGCTGGCGGAATTCGGGCTCGGGCGGGTCAAATGCGCCTCGCCGCCGTATTTGAACTCGGTCTCGGGGCGCTCCATTTCGCAATAGGGGCAGCGGATCAGCAGCATGGGTGTTGCCTCAATGCGCGACGGCGGCCGCGGTCGCTTCGTTGATGAGCGCGCCGGAGCGGAATCGGTCGAGTGAAAACGGGGCGTTGATCGGATGCGGTTCGCCGGTCGCCACCTGGTGCGCGAAGACATGGCCAGAGCCCGGCGTCGCCTTGAAACCGCCCGTGCCCCAACCGCAGTTGACGAAGAGCCCGGGAACCGGGGTCTTGCCGATGATCGGCGAGCGATCCGGCGTGGTGTCGACGATGCCGCCCCAATTGCGCATCATGCGGACGCGCGACGTGACCGGAAACATCTCGCAGATCGCCTCCAGCGTAGCCTGGGCGATATGCAGCCCGCCGGTCTGACTATAGGAAACGAACGCGTCGGTGCCTGCCCCGATGACGAGCTCGCCCTTGTCCGATTGCGACATATAGGCGTGAACCGTGTTGGACATCACCACGCAAGGCATCACTGGCTTCAACGGCTCGGAAACGAGCGCCTGCAAAGGAAATGACTCCAGGGGCAGGCGCACGCCGGCCATCGCCATGACGACGCTGGTGTTGCCGGCCGCGACGACGCCGATTTTCTTGGTCGTGATCGGGCCGCGCGTCGTCTCCAGGCCGCTGACCGCGCCTGCGGCGTCGCGATTGATGCCTTTGACTTCGCAATTCTGAATGATGTCGACCCCCAGGGCCGAAGCGGCGCGTGCGTAGCCCCACGCGACCGCATCGTGGCGCGCCGTGCCCCCGGTGCGCTGCAACGCGGCGCCGACCACGGGATACCGAATCCCCGGATCGATGTTGAGGATCGGGCAAAATGCCTTCGCCTGTTCCGGCGTCAGCCACTCGTTGGGGGTTCCCACGAGGCGATTGGCGTGAATGTGACGCTTGAACGCGTGTTCGTCGTGATGGCTGTGCGCGAGGAGCATGACCCCGCGCGGAGAGAACATCACATTGTAGTTGAGCTCCTGCGACAGCGTCGGCCATAGCTTGTGCGCGTGGCCGTAGATCGCCTCCGAGGCCTCCCAGAGATAGTTGGAGCGAACGATCGTGGTGTTTCGGCCGGTGTTGCCGCCGCCGAGCCACCCCTTCTCGACGACCGCGATGTTCCTCAGACCGTGCTCCTTCGCCATATAGTAGGCGGTGGCGAGCCCATGGCCGCCCGCGCCGACGATCACGGCGTCGTAAGACGGCTTGGGCTCCGGCGAACGCCACTGTTCCGTCCATCCCTGATGCCCGCTCAAAGCTTGACGGGCGAGGCTGGCAATTGAGAATTTCAAGGCGCGAAGTCTCCAAAGCGGGCGCGCGAGTTTGTCGCCTGCGGCGCACTTCGTCTAGTCATTACAGGCTTCCACGAGCCGAAAGCGCACCCAATTGTTCAATGCGCGCCCGCAACTTTGTCATGCGCGGATCGCGCGTGGCTGAAATGCGGCGCTCGAATGGCCGTTTTGCGCATTTTGCACTTGGCGGAATGCAGCGTCGGCTTCAATATGACCTAGCTGGGCTCGCCGATCGGTATCGATCGGCGCGCCATCGCGAGAGGGAGTCTGCAATGGCCTATGACGTGACGGACGATTTCCGCCGACCCGTGCCTTTGGCCCTCGCGGCGCTTGCGGTCGTCGGCTGGCTGCTCGTTTCCTACTTCTGGTCCCAGGCTGCGGACGTGCGGGCTCAGATGGACGACGCGTTGAAGCGCGCGGAGCAGGCGCGCGAAGGCATGGCGGCCGATCTGCAAAACCTGCAAAAGGCCGCGGGCAGCGCGGCCGATTTGGAGAAGCGGGCGAAGGATGCGCAAAAGGCGCTGGCGGACGCCGTGGCGGCGCGCGCTTCGGCGCAAAACGAACTTGCCGATCTCACCAAGCAAGTCAGCGAGGCCAAACTCGCCGTTTCCGGGACGCAAGAAGAGGCGAGCGCCAAGGCTCGCGATCTTCAAAACGTCGATGCGAGGCTGAAGGGTGAAACAGATCAGTTGAACGCGCTCGAGGGCAAGATCGCCGGGGCCCAGGCGCAATTCGCGGACCTGCAGCGGCGGATCGACGACGCCACACGCAGTCTCAGCGACCTCCAAGCAAAGGCGCAAGCTGCGCAGCAGAGCCTCGACGCGGCCACCAAAGCGCAACAGGAGGCCGCGCCAAAGCCGGAGGAGGCTCCGAAGCCCGAGGACGCGGCGCCAAAGTAGCGCGCTCTAAGTGAAGCGCGCGGTAAGGTCGGCCTCGTTCGCCGGACATAGTCCGCGATCGGTGATGAAACCGTCGATCAGTGCGGCCGGCGTCACGTCGAACGCCGGATTTAGGGCGACGCTGCCGGGCGGCGCCAGCGCCAAGCGCGCGACCCGGCCGTCGTCGAGACGCCCCACTATATGGGTCACCTCGCTGGGATCGCGCTCTTCGATCTCGATTTCGCCGAGACCGTCGCGGATCGTCCAGTCGATCGTCGTATGCGGCGCGGCGACATAGAACGGCACGCTATTCGCCCGCGCGGCGAGCGCTTTCAGATATGTGCCGATCTTATTGGCGGCGTCGCCGCGCGCGGTGATCCGGTCGGCGCCGACAATCGCCAGGTCGATGAGCCCGTGTTGCATGAGATGACCGCCGGCGTTGTCGGCGATGATCGTATGAGGCACGCCGTGCTGGCCAAGTTCGAAGGCTGTCAATGACGTTCCCTGGTTGCGGGGCCGCGTCTCGTCAACGAAAACGTGCACCGGGATGCCGCGATCGTGGGCCATATAGATCGGCGCCGTCGCCGTGCCCCAATCGACCGTCGCCAGCCATCCGGCGTTGCAATGTGTCAGGATGTTGACCGGCCGTCCGCGCTCGCGATGGACCGCTTCGATCAGCGGCAGGCCGGCTTCGCCGATGCGCCGGTTCAGTTCGACGTCCTCCTCGCAAAGCAAGCCGGCGCGGGCCCAGGCGGCCTCGGCGCGAGCGGCCGGCGCGAGCGGCGCGACGACCGCACGAACGTCGTCGAGCGCGTAGCGAAGGTTGACGGCGGTGGGCCGGCTCGCCAGCAAGCCTCGGTAGGCGCTCTGCAGCGCGTCATCGTCGGCCGAGCGCCGCAGGGCGAGGGCCAGGCCGTAAGCCGCGGTCGCGCCGATCAATGGGGCTCCACGCACGACCATGGTCTTGATTGCGGCGATCGCGCCGTGGAGGTCGTCGATTCGCTTTGTGGCGAACCGGTGCGGCAACAGGGTCTGATCGATCGTCTCGACTGCCGTTCCGTCCGGCGTCGGCCAGATCGTGCGATAGGCGCGCCCGTCCACTTTCATCGATTCGGCTCCCGCTCGTGAAACTTCCGCCTTTTACTCGCCTTATCGCTGCCCGGCCGATCGATAGAGAAGATTGAGAAGATTCTCAACCATGTTAGAACCGAGGAACTGGCGCCCAACGGAGATGCGTAAAAATGGACGAGAAGAGCGCCCCGAAGGCGGACGACGCGGCAGAGCGCGCAACCCCTGCCCTGCGCCGCTATACAGCCGAGGAACTCAAGGCGGCGGTTCTCGCCAAATTGACCTATTCGGTCGGCAAGAACCCCGTCGCCGCGAGCCAGCGCGACTGGTTTTTGGCGGTGGCGTTCGCCACGCGCGACATCGTCGTCGAGCGCTGGATCAATTCCACCAACGCCACCTACGCCGACGACCGCAAACGCGTTTACTACCTGTCGCTCGAGTTTCTGATCGGACGCATGCTGTTCGACGCGATGACTAATCTCGGGATCGTCGATCCGATGACTACGGCGCTGTCGCAATTGGGGCTCGATCTTGGCGCCCTGCGGCGCGTCGAATCGGACGCGGCGCTTGGCAACGGTGGTCTCGGACGGCTGGCGGCTTGCTTCATGGACAGTATGGCGACCCTTTCCATCGCCGCGCACGGCTACGGCATTCGCTACGATAACGGGCTGTTCCGTCAGATCATTCGCGGCGGGTGGCAACAGGAGGTTCCCGAGGATTGGCTGACGCACGGCAATCCGTGGGAATTCGAACGGCCGGAGAGCAACTATGCGGTCGGCTTCGGCGGCTGGGTGGAGGCGGTTCCGAACGGAGAGGAGCAGGTCCATCACGTCTGGCATCCCGATGAAACGGTCGAAGCGATCGGATACGATACGCCCATCGTGGGTTGGGGTGGACGGCATGTGAACACGCTGCGGCTGTGGTCGGCGCGCGCGCTCGATCCGCTCAAGCTCGATGCGTTCAACGCCGGCGACTACATCGGCGCGCTGACCGACAGCGTGCGCGCCGAGTCGATCTCGAAGGTGCTTTATCCCAGCGACGCAACGCCGGCCGGCCAGGAACTGCGCTTGCGGCAGGAATATTTCTTCGCCTCCGCCTCCCTGCTTGACCTCGTTCGCCGCCACATCAAGCAGCATCGCGACATTCGCACTCTGGCCGACCATGTGGCGGTGCAGCTCAACGACACGCATCCCTCGATCGCCGTCGCCGAACTGATGCGCATTCTCGTCGACATGAATCGTCTTGAGTGGGAGGATGCCTGGAAAATCACGCAGGCGGTGTTTTCCTACACCAATCACACGCTGCTGCCCGAGGCGCTGGAGAGCTGGCCGGTGCCGCTGATGGAGCGGCTGCTGCCGCGCCACATGCAGATCATCTACCTCATCAACGCGACGCATCTCGACGGCGCACGCAGGCGCGGCCTCGGCGATCCCAATTTGCTGGCGTCGATTTCGCTTATCGACGAGCACGCCGGCCGGCGCGTCCGAATGGGGAATCTCGCGTTCGTCGGTTCGCACAAGATCAACGGCGTCTCGGGCCTGCACACCAATCTCATGCGGGAGACGGTTTTCCACGACCTCGACGTCGTCTATCCCGGACGCATCACCAACAAAACCAATGGCATCACTTTTCGACGCTGGCTGATCGAGTGCAATCCGCGACTAACCCAGATCTTGACGTCCTCGCTCGGCGAAAAGGCGCTCGACGACGCGGCGGCGCTGCGCGGCCTCGCCCGCTACGCCGACGATGCGGCGATGCAGGAGCAGATCGCTCTCGCTCGCCACGCCAACAAGGTCACCCTTGCGCGCCACATCGCCGAGACGCTCAACTTGCGCGTCGACCCCAACTCGCTGTTCGACGTTCAGATCAAACGCATCCACGAGTACAAGCGGCAGTTGCTCAACATCCTCGAAACGATCGGCCGCTACAATACGATCCGCTCCAATCCGACGATCGATTTCGCGCCGCGCGTGAAGATCTTCGCGGGCAAGGCGGCAGCCAGCTACGTGCAGGCCAAACTGATCATCAAGCTGGCGATCGACGTGGCGCGCGTGGTCAATTCCGACCCCACGGTTCGCGGCCTGCTGAAGGTCGTGTTCCTGCCCAATTACAACGTGAGCCTCGCCGAAGCGATCATCCCTGCAGTTGACCTGTCCGAACAGATTTCCACCGCGGGCATGGAGGCCTCGGGCACCGGCAACATGAAGATGGCGCTGAACGGCGCGCTGACGATCGGCACGCTCGACGGGGCGAACGTGGAGATGAAAGGTCTGGTCGGCGACGACAATATCTTCATCTTCGGTCTCACCGCCGCCGAAGTCGAGGCTTCGCGCGCGCTCGGCATCGATTCGAGCTCGCGGATCGCGACCTCGCCAATCCTGCGCGAGGCGCTCGACGAAGTGGCCTCCGGCATCTTCTCCCCCGACGATCGTGGACGCTATCGCGGCCTCGTCGACACCTTGACGCACCACGATTATTTCATGGTCTGCGCGGACTTCGACGCCTATTGGACCACCCAAATGAAGATCGACGAAGCCTGGCGCGACAAGAAAAAGTGGCTGCGGTCAAGCATCCTCAACACAGCGAACGTCGGTTGGTTCTCGTCCGACCGAACGATCGCTGAATATGCGCAGGACATCTGGAACGCTCCGTTCCGCCCCCTCGCCTGAGACGGAGAGCGCCATGCGCGAGATCTGGCGGGCGAAAGAGGAAGACATCGACGCGATCGCCGCCGCGCTGCACAAGGATCCTTTCGCCGTGCTTGGGCCGCACCAGACCGAGGTCGGCTGGGTGATCCGCGCCTTCGCCCCCGACGCGCTTCGCGTTCGCGCGTCGACCCGAGGGGGCGTCTCGATCGCGGAACTCGAGCGCCGTCACAGCGATTTCTTCGAGGCATTGATCCCCAAAGCCAAGGAGCGCCCGATTTACCGCCTCGAGGTTTGGTATCCCGACGGCGCCGTCGATTCCTACGAAGACGCCTATTCGTTTGGTCCTTCGCTCGGGCCGCTCGACGATCATCTTCTGATCGAGGGGGCGCACCGGGAGCTCTACCGACGCCTGGGCGCGCAACTCGTCCACCACGAGGGGGTCGACGGTATTCTCTTCGCGGTTTGGGCGCCCGATGCGTCGCGCGTTTCGGTAGTCGGCGACTTCAACCGGTGGGACGGCCGTCGCTGCCAGATGCGCAAGCGCATCGACAGCGGGCTTTGGGAGATCTTCATCCCCCACATCGGCGCGGGCGCGGTCTACAAATACGAAGTCGTCTCGCGCGACGGCGTCCTGCAGCCGCTCAAGGCCGACCCTTTCGGCTTCGAGGCGGAGATGCGGCCCTCGACCGCCTCGGTCGTCGCCCGCACAACTGATTTTTCCTGGACCGACGACGACTATCTCGAAAAGCGCCAACAGGGGGAAGCGCGTCGCCAGCCGATTTCGATCTTCGAGGTCCACCTCGGGTCCTGGCGGCGGGGTGAAAGCGGTCGTTTTCTCAGCTACGACGAACTGGCGGATCAATTGATCCCCTATGCCGTCGATCTTGGCTTCACTCATCTCGAACTGCTGCCGATCACCGAGCATCCGCTCGACATGTCCTGGGGTTATCAGCCGATCGGCCTCTTCGCGCCGACGCGGCGCTTCGGCGAGCCGGAGGGCTTCGCGCGCTTCGTTGACCGCGCGCACGCCGCCGGGCTCGGCGTGATCCTCGATTGGGTCCCCGCACATTTTCCGACGGACCAGCACGGCCTGGCGCACTTCGACGGCGCCCCGCTCTACGAGCACGCCGATCCGCGCCGCGGCTTTCACCCCGACTGGAACACCGCGATCTACGATTTTGGCCGCAAGGAGGTCGCCAATTTCCTTTACGCCAGCGCGCTCTATTGGGCCGACCGCTATCACGTCGACGGTCTGCGCGTCGACGCCGTCGCCTCGATGCTCTACCTTGATTATTCACGCAAGCCCGGCGAATGGCTGCCCAACGACGAGGGCGGCAACGAGAACCGGGACGCGATCGCATTCCTGAAACGCGCGAACGAGCTGCTCTACGGTCTGTTCCCCGGCACGATGACGATCGCGGAGGAATCCACCGCCTTCCCGGGGGTCTCGAAGCCAACGAATATCGGCGGCCTCGGCTTCGGCTTCAAGTGGAACATGGGCTGGATGCACGACACGCTTGAATACATGTCGCGCGACCCGATCTATCGGCGCTGGAGCCACGATAAGCTGACCTTCGGGCTCCTCTACGCGTTCGCCGAGAATTTCGTCCTGCCGATTTCCCATGACGAGGTGGTTCACGGAAAGGGATCGCTGGTCGGCAAAATGCCGGGCGACGAGTGGCAGCGCTTCGCCAATGTGCGCGCCTACTACGGCTTCATGTGGGGCCATCCCGGCAAGAAGCTATTGTTCATGGGCCAGGAGTTCGGCCAGACCACGGAATGGAACTCCGACGAGCCTTTGCCGTGGTGGCTCCTCGACTATTGGCCGCATCAAGGTCTCCAGGCGTTGGTGCGCGATCTCAATCGGCTCTATCGCCGCGCCCCGGCGCTCCATGCGCGAGATTGTGAACCGGAAGGCTTCCGCTGGATCGTCGTCAACGACGATGCGCAGTCGGTGCTGGCGTTCCTGCGGATGGGCGCGCAGGATGACGCGCCAGTCGTCGTCGTATGCAACTTCACGCCCGAGGTGCGGCAAAACTACCGCATCGGGCTGCCCCACCCCGGCCGCTGGCGCGAGGCGCTCAACACCGACGCGCGACTCTACGGCGGCTCCAACGTCGGCAATCTCGGCGCCGTCATAGCGGATGAGCGGCCGCTGCACGGACTTCCGGCATCGGCGGCGCTGACCTTGCCGCCGCTGGCGACGGTCTTCCTCGAATTGGAGACGTGACCCTCGATTTCGCCGCGAGCGCGAAACGAGATTGGAAACGCTAGGAGGGATGAATGAACACCAAGGATGCGACAAGAGATCCGCCGCCTGCCCCGCCCTACGCGCGTCATGCGATGGCCTATGTCTTGGCTGGCGGGCGCGGCAGCCGCCTCATGGAATTGACTGACCGGCGCGCCAAACCTGCCGTCTATTTCGGCGGGAAGTCCCGCATCATCGATTTCGCGCTGTCGAACGCGCTGAATTCTGGAATTCGCCGCATCGCCGTCGCCACGCAGTATAAGGCCCACAGTCTGATCCGCCATTTGCAGCGCGGATGGAACTTCTTCCGGCCGGAGCGCAACGAAAGCTTCGACGTCCTGCCGGCCTCGCAGCGCGTCTCGGAGACGATGTGGTATCTCGGCACGGCCGACGCGGTCTACCAGAACATCGATATCATCGAGAGCTATGCGCCGCACTTCATGGTGCTGTTGGCTGGCGATCACATCTATAAGATGGACTACGAGAAGATGCTCCAGCAGCACGTCGAGTTCGAAGGCCGACGTCACCGTTGGATGCCTCGAGACCACCCTGGAAGAGGCCAGTTCGTTCGGCGTCATGCACGTCGACGAACAGAACAAGATCCTGTCCTTTCTCGAAAAGCCCGCCAACCCGCCACCGATGCCGGGCAAGCCCGACGCGGCGCTGTGCAGCATGGGCATCTATGTCTTCGAAACGAAGTTTCTGATCGATGAACTGAAGCGCGACGCCGCCGACCCCAATTCGGCGCACGATTTCGGCAAGGACATCATTCCCTACCTCGTTGCGAAGGGCAAAGCGATCGCCCATCACTTCTCGCACTCCTGCGTCGTGTCCAGCGAGGAGTCGCACATCTATTGGCGCGACGTCGGGACGGTCGACGCCTATTGGGCGGCCAACATCGACCTGACCGACATCGTGCCCGATCTCGATCTCTACGACCGCGCCTGGCCGATCTGGACCTACGGCGAAATCACGCCGCCCGCCAAATTCGTGCACGACGTCGATGGCCGGCGCGGCGTCGCGATCTCTTCACTCGTTTCGGGCGGTTGCATCATTTCCGGCGCGGCGATTTCGCGTTCGCTGCTGTTCACCGGGGTGCATGTGCACTCCTACGCCACCGTCCACGAGACCGTCGTCTTGCCCAACGGGCGCATCGGTCGGGGCGCCCGGCTGAGGAAGGCGGTGATCGATTCCGGCGTCATGATCCCTGACGGCCTCATCGTCGGCGAAGATCCGGAACTCGACGCCAAACGCTTCCGTCGGACCGAGAACGGCGTCACCCTGATCACTCAGCCCATGCTCGACAAGCTTGGCCAATGACTGCGCTGGTCGCTCTCTCGATCAGCTCGGAAATTTACCCGCTTGTCAAAACCGGCGGACTCGCCGACGTCGCGGGCGCCCTGCCCGGCGCCCTGGCGCGCGAGCAGATCGCGGTTCGCACGCTCACGCCGGGCTATCCCGCAATCCTCGCCCAGATCGAAGCGGCCGAGCCGGCGCACGCCTATCCGACTTTGTTTGGCGGGCCGGCCAAGGTTCTCGCGGCCAAAGCGCGCGGCCTCGATCTCTTCGTCCTCGACGCCCCGCATCTCTACGACCGGCCAGGAAACCCCTATCTTGCGCCGAGCGGCCTTGACTGGAGCGACAACGCCCACCGGTTCGCGGCGCTGGCGCGCGTCGGCGCGGATATCGCGAAGGGCGCGATCGGGGCTTTTGCGCCCAAGGTCGTCCACGCCCACGATTGGCAAGGCGGCCTCACGCCCGCGTACCTCCACTACGACGGCGGGCCGCGGCCAGGCACTATCCTCACCATCCACAACCTCGCCTTTCAGGGTCATTTTCCCTCGACGCTGCTCGGCGCGCTCGGGCTGCCGCCGCACGCCCTGTCGATCGACGGGGTCGAATATTTCGACGGCGTCGGATTCCTGAAGGCCGGTTTGCAGTTCGCCGACCGCATCACCACGGTGTCGCCGACCTATGCGCGCGAGATCTTGACGCCGGAATTCGGCATGGCGCTGGACGGCCTGCTGCGGGCGCGCGCCAGCGTCGTCGAGGGCATCGTCAACGGCATCGACGATACGGTGTGGAATCCCGCCACCGATCCGAACCTCGCGCAGAATTACAGCGCCCTGCGCATCGACATGCGCCCGCGCAACAAGTCTGCTTTGCAGCAGCGTTTCGGCCTGGTTGCGAGCTACGAGACTCCGCTGTTCGGCGTTGTTTCGCGCTTGACCAGTCAGAAGGGTCTCGATCTTCTCCTCGCGCTGCTGCCGGAACTCCTGGCTCGCGGCGCGCAAGTCGCCATACTCGGCTCCGGAGAGAAGGTGCTCGAAACAGGTTTTGCGGAAGCGGCGCTCGCCCATAAGGGCGCGATCGGCTGCCACCTCGGCTATGACGAGGCGCTCTCGCATCTCATGCAAGCGGGATCCGACTTCATACTCGTGCCTTCGCGCTTCGAGCCCTGCGGACTGACGCAACTCTATGGCTTGCGCTATGGCGCGACGCCGGTCGTCGCGCGTGTCGGCGGCCTTGCCGACACGATCATTGACGCCAACGACGCAGCGATCAGCGCCGGCGTCGCCACTGGCGTCCAATTCTCGCCGCCCGACGGGCCCGCGCTGTCCTTCGGCATCGAGCGCGCTTTCGCCTTTTATCGCGACGTGGCGACGATGCGGCGCATCCGTCTCAACGGCATGCGGGCCGACGTCTCCTGGCGCGGCCCGGCCAAGCGTTACGCCGCGATCTACCGGGCGCTGGCGCGGGTCGCCGCATGAGCGGGGCGAGCGGCCAAACCTCGCCTCTGGGCGTCACGCTCACGCCCGAGGGCGCCGAGGTCGCGGTCTATTCCGCGCACGCGAGCGCCGTCTATTTCTGCCTCTACGACGCGTCTGGAGATCGCGAGACGGCGCGCGTGCGGCTTCGCGCGGATGCGAGCGGCGTCCATAGCGCTTCGATCGACGGCGTCGGCCCCGGCGCGCGCTACGGCCTGCGCGCCGACGGTCCATTCGATCCCCTGCGCGGCAACCGCTTCGACGTCTCAAAACTGCTTGCCGATCCTTACGCGGTCGCGCTGGACCGCCCTTTTCATCTGCACCCGTCGATGTTCTCCTTCGGTCTCGACAGCGGGCCCTATGCGCCAAAGTCGATCGCGCTGGCGCCCGAGCCGGGCGAGCCCGGACGTCAACGCATTCCGTGGGATCGCACCGTCATCTACGAGGCCAATTTGCGCGGCCTGACCAAGCTGCGCGGCGACGTTCCCGAAGCGGCGCGCGGCTGCTTTTCCGGCCTCGCGCATCCCAACGTCATCGCTCATCTGAGCGCGCTCGGCGTCACCTCGGTCGAAATCATGCCGGCCGACGCGTTCGTCGACGAGCGGCATCTGCCGCCGCTCGGCCTTTCCAACGCCTGGGGCTACAATCCCGTCGTGCTCGGCGCGCCCGACCCACGACTAGCGCCCAACGGCTGGGCCGAGGTGCGCGCGGCGACGGACGCCCTTCACGCCGCGGGCATGGAGGCGATCCTGGACGTCGTCCTCAACCACAGCGGCGAGAGCGACGAATTCGGGCCGACTCTGTCGTTTCGCGGCCTCGACAACGCCTCCTATTTCCGACTCGCGTCCGACGACCCCGCCCGCTACGTCAACGACATGGGCACCGGCAATTGCCTCGCCCTCGATCGCCCCATCGTCATGCGAATGGCGCTCGCGGCGCTGCGGCGCTGGATGATATTCGGCGGGATCGACGGCTTCCGTTTCGATCTCGCCGTCGCGCTCGGGCGCCGCGCCGCGGGTTTCGATCCGCATGCGCCGTTCTTTTCCGCGCTCGCCGACGACCCGGTTCTCAGTCGCGCCAAGCTGATCGCCGAGCCCTGGGACCTCGGGCCCGGCGGCTATCGCCTGGGCGCGTTTCCCGACGGCTGGGGCGAATGGAATGATCGCTTCCGCGACGCTGCGCGACGCTTCTGGCGCGGCGACGGAGGGATGCGCGGCGAAATCGCGACGCGTCTGGCCGGCTCGCGCGATGTGTTCGCCAACGCCGCCTCCCCGGCCAAGAGCGTCAACTACGTCACCGCGCACGACGGCTTCACCCTCGCGGATCTCGTCGCCTATCGCGGCAAGCACAACGAGGCCAACGGCGAGCACAATCGTGACGGCGCCAACGACAATCTTTCATGGAATCACGGTGTCGAAGGCCCCAGCGACGACGTCGCGGTCCAGTCGGCTCGGGCGCGCGACATGCGCAATCTTCTCGCGCTGGTGTTGGTCGCGCGGGGGACGCCGATGCTCGCGATGGGCTCGGAATTGGGCCACAGCCAGAACGGCAACAACAACGCCTACGCGCAGGACAACGCGATCTCCTGGATCGACTGGAGCCGAGCCGATGCCGGTCTGATCGCCTTCACGGGCCGGCTCGCCAAAGCGCGACGCGAACATCCCGCGCTCTCGCGCCAACTCTGGCTCACCGGCCAGCCGTTCGACGACAGCGGCCTGCCCGACGTCGAATGGCGGAACGGCGAGTCGCCGCTGACTTCCGCCGCTCAATGGGGGGCGCCGGACAGCGATATTCTCGTCGCGGTTCTCGCGGCGCCGTCGGCGGACGGCGTCGATCGTGTCGCGCTCGCCTTCAACCGCGGCGCTCGCGCGGCTTCGCTGCGCCTGCCCGAGCCCCGAGACGGCAAAGTCTGGCGCACGCTCGTCGACACCTCGGAGGATTCGATCGACGACGCGGGTTTGCCGGTCGCCGACCGCGCGCGCATCGCCGCGCGGGCGACGCTCGTCATCGCGGAGGTCGACGCGCCGGAGGGCGCGACGCGCATTCGAGCCCCCGATGCGCGGGAGATCGATATGCTCGCCGATGCCGCCGGGATTGCCTCGGACTGGTGGGACGTTGCCGGCCGCCGCACCATCGTTTCCTCGGAGACCAAGCTGGCGCTGCTGGCGGCCCTGCGTCTGCCCGCTGGCTCGCAAGCGCAGCTTCGCGAAAGCCTGGCGCGTCTCGTCGACGAAACCGGCGCGCGCCGCCTGCCACTCTCATTGGTTCGGCGTTTCGACGAATCTCTTTGCGTCCCCATACGGTCCGACCCATCGGCGCCAACCACGCTCATTGAACCGACCGTGGTCACCGAGGACGGCCGCACGATCACATGGCGAGCGGGCGACAGCGAAGCGACGCAGCGTCCTCTCGCCGATGGGCGCTCGATCGTCGAGCGCGAGATCGCCTTGCCTAACCTGCCGATCGGCCGCCATCGGCTTCAACTCGACGGCGTGGAATGCGCGCTGACGATCGCGCCGCCCGAGGCCTATGGCGCCAAGGCGGCGCTGCGCCGTCGATTCGGCCTCTCCGCCCAGCTCTACGCCCTGCGCCGGCGAGGATCGAGCGGCGGCGACCAAGGGATCGGCGATTTCACCACTCTGGGGCTCGCGGGCGAAAAGGCCGGCAGTTCCGGCGCCGCCTTCCTCGGGATCAATCCGCTGCATGCGATGTTCGAATCGGACCGCGCCCGATGCAGCCCGTACCATCCCTCGGACCGGCGCTTTCTCGACCCCATCCATATCGACGTTCTCGAGCGCGCTGGGTTGCCGGAGGATGACGAGCTTGAGAGGGCGCTCGGCGCGCGAGCCGCCGCGATCCACGCGGCGGCGGGCCTTGCGGCTGTCGACTACGATGCGGTGTGGACGATCAAGCGCAGCGCGCTCGAAGCGCGTTTCGCCGCCTTCAAGCGGGCGCGGGCCAATCGCCCAGATGACCCACTCTTCGCGGACCACACGCGCTTCGTCGCCGAGGGCGGCGCGGCGCTCAGGCATTTTGCCATCTTCCAGGCTATTTCGGAGGAGCGAAAAGGCGAAGATTGGCGCCGTTGGCCGCAGGCGCTTCGCAACGCCGAAGCGGCCGCGCTCGAGGACAAGGCAGGCGAGCTCGCCGAAAGGGTCGACTTTGTGCTTTTCGGGCAATGGCGGGCGGATCGACAGTTCGCGAGCGCCGCGGCGCGCGCCAAGGCTGGCGGGCTGGAGATCGGGCTCTATCGCGATCTCGCGGTCGGCGCCGCGCCCGACGGCGCGGAGAGCTGGGCGCGCGCCGACCAACTCGTGCTGGACGCCAGCGTCGGCGCGCCGCCCGACCCGTTCTCGGCGCAGGGACAGATCTGGCACGTCCAGCCGCCCGATCCCAATGCGTCGGCGCGCGAGGGTTGGCGCGGCTTCAGCGCCCTCCTGAGCGCCAACATGCGACATGCCGGCATGCTGCGCATCGATCACGCGATGGGCCTCACTCGCTTGTTCGTCGTGCCGGACGGGGCGAAGCCAGCCGAAGGGGCCTATCTCGCCTATCCCCGCGATGACCTCTTCGGTCATGTCGCGCTGGAGAGCCAGCGACGCGCCTGCATGGTGGTCGGCGAGGATCTCGGCACGGTGCCCGAAGGTTTTCGCGACGCGCTGACCCGCGCCAACGTTCTCGGCATGCGCGTGTTGTGGTTCGAACGGCGCGGCGGCGAATTCCTGCCTCCTTCCGATTATCCCGCGCTGTCGGCGGCGTGTGTCGCGACCCATGACCTGCCCACGTTGGCCGGGTGGTGGTCGGGCGCCGACATCGCGGAGCGCCTAGCCCTCGAGCTCATCAGTCTCGACGACGCGCAAAAGCAGATCGGCGAGCGTTCGAGCGACAAGCGCGCACTCGTCGCCGCCCTCGCCCGTCTCGGTCTCGCCGGCGAAGATACGGACCTGGCCGCGCAAATGTCGGACGAGTTTGCCGCAGCGGTTCACGCTTTCCTGGCGAGCGCGGGCTCGCTGCTGGCCAGCGCCCAATTCGACGATCTATCCGGGGAAAAGAAAGCGACCAACCTTCCGGGCACCGATCTCGAGCGCCCAAATTGGCGCCATAAGCTTGCGTTGGACATCGAGACGCTGTTCGCCGCGCCCCGCGCGAGGGATATCCTGGCGGCGATGGCGGCGCGGCGCCTCTAGGTCTAGCAGAGCCAGACATGACGCTGGGCGGCCGCGGCTATTTGGCCTCGCGGGGACTTTGATCGCTCGACCCATTGGACTTCACGATTTCGGGTTCCGAAGCGCCGAATCGCATGGCGACCTGCGTCCGATTCGTCACATGCAGCTTTCGCATGAGGTTGCGCAGGTGCACCTTGACCGTCGCTTCCGATATTTGCAGATCGTAGGCGATGATCTTGTTGGCGCGACCGCGGGCGAGGCTCTTGAGAACGTCGCGTTCTCGCGCCGTGATGTCCGGAAGAGGAAGCGGAAATTCGTTCGGAACTGCGATCGCCTCTGCAGGCGGGCGCTGGGGCGCGAGTTCCGCCACGCTGGCGTCGAGTTCCGGCGGTTCGCGAGCCTCTGGCGGGATGGCGGGCAGAAAGGCGCCGCCTGCGACCATCAGCCTCACCGAGGCAATCGCAATCTCCACGCTCGCACTCGGCAACACGGTTCCCGCGACGCCGAGCGCCGAGAGCAGAGCGGCAATTTCTACGCTGTCGACGTGCAGATAAGCGCCGATCGGCGATCCCTCGCCGACGCGCCGCAATTGTTGAACGGTCTCGCGCAGTTGGTCGGGTTGGCATTCCGAACGCGTGTCGAGACCGATCAAAAGAAGTCTGGCCGGTCCCGGAATGATCTCGGCGACGGAATTCACCACGTCAATCGACAGGCCGGGCAGGAACGAGGTGAGCGCGTAGGCTAGGCACTCGCGAAGCAACGTTCGGGATTCGATCAGCACGATGCGCGCGGCGGTCGCCGACCTCCCGCTTGCCGTCGCGAGCGCAGTTTGGGGCTGACCGCCCCCGCCAGCGGCGTATCGATCGTGATCATTCATGGGCTCTCGTCGCGCATCTCGCGGCCCCCCGACACAATTCCTTGCGAAGCTAAAGACGGCGACCATGACGCGGCGTCCAATTCTGGGCTCTATCTCCCCGGATTTCCGACGCCGCAAATTTCGCGCCGCAGCTTTTTGTGCCATTGCGGGACGAGAGCTGCGTCGGCCGGCGGCGGTCGGGATCTGTCCGCCGCCGCGCGATCGACAAGTTGGCCCGACCGATGAGAACTGGAAAAGGCGCAAAGACGCGCTGCTCGGAGCGCCGTCTTGCCGCGAGCCCCCGACCCTCCCATATTCCCGCTATGTTCAGCTTCAACTCCTCTCCCGAAGTTCTCTTTGCCCTCGACGGCGACGGAGCGTCGAGCGGTCCCAGCGCGCCCTCTTCCGCGAATGAACACGCGATGCTCGATGCTTATTCGCGCGCCGTGACCGACGTCGTGGATCGCGTCGGACCCACCGTGGCGCGGATCGACGTCCGTCGCGCGGGAAGAGCCGCGGGCTCCGGCTCGGGCGTCATCATTTCGCCGGATGGCCTCGCGCTGACCAACAGCCATGTCGTCCAGGGGGCGCGCAGCGTCGCGTTGACGACGCTGGAGGGGCGCGAATTGCAGGCTCGCGTGCTCGGCGACGATCCCGACACTGATCTGGCTCTGTTGCGCGTCGACGAAAGCGTCACGCTGCCGGCGGCGCGGCTCGGCGATAGTTCTCAGTTGAAGCGCGGGCAGATCGCCATCGCTATCGGCAATCCGCTGGGATTCGACGCGACGGTGACGGCCGGCGTCATTTCGGCGCTCGGCCGGTCGCTGCAATCGCGCACCGGCCGAATGATCGAGGACGTGGTTCAAACCGACGCGGCGCTGAACCCCGGCAATTCGGGCGGACCTCTGGTCTCCTCGGCGGGCGAGGTCATCGGCATCAATACCGCAGTGATCATGGGCGCGCAGGGCATCTGCTTCGCAGTCGCGTCGAACACCGCGAATTTCGTCGCCGGCGAAATCGCGCGCCATGGGCGCGTGCGCCGAGCGTACATTGGCGTCGGCGCCGCGACGATTCCGATCCCGCGCCGCACCGCATTGCGATTGGGGCTTGCTCAGGCGAGCGGCGCGCGTCTGCTCAGCGTCGATCAGAGCGGCCCCGCCGCGCACGCGGGGCTGCTGACGGGCGATCTTGTCGTTGCCCTCGATGGCAAGGCGGTGACCAGCATCGGCGACCTCGTGCGCCTTCTCGACGCCGATAAGATCAACCGCACGGTGAGCGTCGATTTCATCCGCCGCTCCGAGCAGCTGCGGGTGTGGATAGGGCCGCAGGACCGCGCCCTGGCGGCGTTGTCGCGCGCGAGCTGAAGGCGCCTGGACACGACCGGCGCGGCGATCGGAGACTTGGCCGCGTCGCCATCAAGTAGCGCGAGAACAGACCAAGAACAACTGTGGATAAGCTGGGGATAAGCTGAGAATGAGCTGGGGATAACTCGCGGACTCAGCGGGGCCCGGGCGCGACCAGGGGCCCCGGCAGGGCGGCCTCGGCTTCGGCGCGCAGGATTTTTTCGTGGTGGGCGATGAAGCGGCTTGCTACGACGGCGCCCAAGAGCGCGGCGATCAGCACGGCAAAGCCGACGGGACGCGCGTAATGCTCGAAGGCCAGCCCGAGAAAGTAACCTCCGAGCCCGAAAACCGTCGCCCAGACAATTCCGCCGAGTGCGTTGAAGAGAAGGAATCGCGGCCAGGGCAGATGATTGACGCCGGCCAGAAAGGCGGCGAAAGCGCGCAGCACCGCGACGAAGCGGCCGAAGAACACGATCTTGCCGCCGTGGCGTTGGAACAGATATTGGGCGACCTTGAGCCGCCCCTCGTCGATGTGAATGGCGGCGCCGTATCGGTAAATCAGGGGAAAGCCGAATTCGCGCCCGACCCAATACCCCGCATTGTCGCCGACGACCGCCGCCGCCGCCGCGCAGGCGATGACCAGCCCGATGTGCAACTCGTTCCGTCCCGCCAGGACGGCCGCGCTCACCAGCGCCGTTTCGCCCGGCATCGGCACTCCCGCGCTTTCCAGCGCAACCAGGACGAAGATGGCGAGGTAGCCGTATTCGGCAACGAATTGGTGCAAGTGATGAAAGAGCGACATGGAGGGGTCTCCCGGCGCGCGAAGCGAACGGCCGATGGTGTCTCAGTTTGAATTTTTTGCCATACTGCTTTGCTCGAAGTGTTCGACGGCGCCATCAATTTGAACCCAACTATGTTTCGATCGCTCAAAAACCGATCTGACGGGAGCCGGGTATTTTGGGTCTGCTAGCGCGCCGACTGCAACGCCGATCAGCGACGGTAGGTTGTCTGCCTTCCAATAGATCGTTGACCCGCAGTTTGGACAAAAGTAGGCGCGGATCTTCCCGCCGCTAGCTGCATCGCGGGTGAATTCTTTCGGAGTTCCAGAAATGGCGACGGCGTCGACAGGATAAAAGGCGCCTACCCCAAATGGCGCGCCGGTTCTTCGTTGGCAGTCGAGACAATGACAGGCGACAACCAATTTTGATGTTCCTGAAAGCGTTAGTGTGAGAGCGCCGCAACTGCATCGGGCATCGGCCATTGGAAAACCCTCCGTTCTCTGAAGGCGAGATCGCGTCGAGATTGCAAACTGAGACGCTACCCAACGGCCGGTCGTGCCTCCTCCAGCATTCAGCCGCGGGTAAGTCGGCGCGCATTGGCGCGCACCGTCCGATGCGCGGGAGCGAGCGCCGCCTCGGCAATGTCCGCAAGACCGAGCGTCACGTCCTCGGCCGTGCGCACACCGCCGAACGCGGCGCTGACGAGAAACGTTCCCCAGGCGACCTGAGCGGCGAACACGCCTTCGTAGAGCGCCGCGACCTTCTCTTCGATCATCCGGCGCGCCTCGCGCGCCTGCGCGCCTGAGCTGTCGAGACCCGGAATGAGCAAGTTTTGCGTGCGCGCCGCGATCGTCACCGCCGCATCGGCGCCGGCGCGCGCGGTGGAGGCCGCCATGCGCAGCGACCGCTTGGTCAATCGAGCCATTGCGTGGTCCTCCTCTAAAACCTCGAATGCCGGCAGGTCGGCTGCCTTCGGGGCGGCATCCGGTTGCACGGCCCGATCCTGCGCAATCGCCTCGCGCCGTTCGGCAGGCAAAAGCGGCTCGCCGCCCTCGGCCGCCCCGCGCTCGCCCGCCAGCAGCGCGCGCCGAAGCGAGGAGACGATCGGCGACGAACGGCTAAGGCGATTTCGCAATGCGGTCATATCCTTAAATATCGGCGGCGGGATTTTCGCGCGCTCGGCTCGAACTCGGGGGATTAATGGTAGGGATTGCCGTAGAGTTCCACGGATGCTGCAGCGCGTCAAGAATTCTTGCGCGCCGCGTTGACTCGGCGAAAGGATCGGTGTGATTGCGCGACGACGCTGCTTTCAAGGGGTTCCGCCATGCATCGCGCCTCGGACGCTCTCGCTGCGGTCGCGGCTCTCATGGGGGGCGGCGGGGTGGCGCTCGCGGCGTTGGGCGCTCATGCCGACGGCGGCCAATTGGCCAGTACGGCGTCGCTGTTCCTCATGTTGCACGCCGCCGCGCTCCTCGGACTAAGCGCCCAGGTGCGCGTCCGCGAGGGCGCGAAAGCCCTCTTGATCGCCGGATTCGCCTTGGCGATCGGCGCGATCGTGTTCAGCGGCGATCTGGCGGCTCGCGCCTTTTTCGCCTCCCGGCTCTTCCCGCTCGCCGCTCCGATCGGCGGGTCGCTGATGATCTTGTCGTGGCTTGCCGTGGCGATCGTCTTCAACTACGCCGCCACGCGCGCGCAGGACTAATCACGCACGAGTTCGAAACGGTCGACGTCGACCAGGCCCTTGTCGGTGATCTTCAGGTGCGGAATCACCGGCAGCGGCAGAAAGGCGACCTGCAGGAACGGCTCGGCGAGAACGACGCCGAGACTCTTTGCCGCGGCCCGCAGCGGAATCAGCGCCTTGTGCACGTCCTCGAAGCTCAGGAGGCTCATCAGGCCGGCGATGGGCAGCGCCAGCTCGGCCAGGACGCGGCCGCCCTCGGCGACCGCGAACCCGCCCTCGATTTCGATCAGGCGATTGACGGCGACCGCCATGTCCGCCTCGTCGGCCCCGACAACGGTGATGTTGTGGCTGTCGTGGCCGACCGAGGACGCAATGGCGCCGCGCTTCATCCCGAAGCCGCGCACGAAGGCAGTGGCGATATTGTCGTTGACGCCGTGGCGCGCGACGACGGCGACCTTGACGAAATCCTGGTCGAGATCGATGCCCCGCAGGCCATTGGCGAACGGCAGGACCGCCGGCACCCGCTCGGTGATGATCTTGCCCGGGACGACGCCGATCGCCTGCGTCGAAGGCCCCTGCCCGCGCGCGGCGAAATCGCTGGCTGAAACGCGCCGCGCCTTGACGCTGTGGCGTCCGACCGGCGCGACGGCGCCCCGAGCGGCGAAAAGTTCGTCGCCGACGATGCGCCCGCCCGTCACGACGCGCGACACCGCGCAGGATTCGAGATCGTCGAGCACGACGAGGTCGGCGCGCCAGCCCGGCGCGACGAGGCCGCGATCGAGAAGGCCGAAGATGCGCGCGGCGGAAATGCTCGCGGCGCGATAGGCGGCGAGCGGCGGCGCGCCCAATTGGATCGCGGTGCGGATGATGAAGTCGAGATGGCCCTCCTCGGCGATGTCCAAGGGATTGCGGTCGTCGGTGCAGAAGGCGATGAACGGCGAAAGGCGCTCGGTGATGATAGGCGCCAGCGCGTGCAAATCCTTGGACACGGAACCCTCGCGGACCAGGATCTGCATGCCCTTGCCGAGCTTTTCCATCGCCTCGGGCACATTGGTGACCTCGTGATCGGTGCGAATGCCGGCGCTCAGATAGCCGTTGAGATCGAGGCCGCGCAGCAGCGGCGAATGGCCGTCGATGCGCCGCCCCTGGAACGCCGCGAGCTTGGCGAGGCAGGCGGGATCGCGGGCGAGAACGCCGGGGAAATTCATGAATTCGGCGAGGCCGAGCACTTTGGGATGGCGGGCCAGCGGCAGGAGATCGTCGACCTCCAGGCGCGCCCCGGAGGTTTCGAGATGCGTCGCGGGGACGCAGCTTGACAGCTGCACGCGCAGGTCCATCGCGGTCGCCATCGAGGCGTCGAGAAAATACTGCAGGCCGGCGGCGCCGAGCACGTTGGCGATTTCGTGCGGATCGCAGATCGCCGTGGTGACCCCGTGGGCGAGCACGCAGCGATCGAATTCGAGCGGCGTGATCAGCGAGGATTCGACGTGCAGATGCGTGTCGATGAAGCCGGGCACGACGATCTTGCCGGCGACGTCGATCTCGACCGCGC
The DNA here is from genome assembly GCA_963813195.1 of uncultured Alphaproteobacteria bacterium. GTDB lineage: Bacteria > Pseudomonadota > Alphaproteobacteria > Rhizobiales > Beijerinckiaceae > Roseiarcus. The sequence continues at coordinate 77,274 of CAWEYC010000035.1, forward strand.
CGCTATAGGAGCCGTGCGTTCCGACGATCCGGTCGTTCGAAATGGCGACGTCGCTCTTCGTCACTTCGCCGGTGACGAGGTCGAAAATGCGCCCCCCCTTCAGCACGAGATCGGCGCGCGCGAGGCCACGCCCCTGCTCGATGGAGCGCGAGAGATAGGCGGCGGCGTCGCTCATCGCGCGCCCTCCCGATTGACGGCGCCGGTGGTGTTGAGCACGAAGGGCCTCCAAGGAAACGAACCACCGGCGAATGTTTCAGGGTTGTGCGGCTTTCTCAAGCCCCGCCCCAGGGAGGCGCGGGCTCCCGCCAGGCTCCGACGTTTCCTCGGCGAAGGCCGCGGGAAACTCTCACAACTTCAAACGTGTCAATCCCGCCACAACCCCATAAGATTCCGATAGGAGCGCTGACCCCGTCCGATTGACGTCGCCGTTCTGTCACCTATGTCGACATTCTAATCGCCAGTGAAGATCGGAGAAAATCCATGTCGAACACCGTCGCAGGCATCAAAATTCCCGACAGCAAGATGGCCAACGATTTAACCCAATTGATCCGCGACACCGAGCCGGACCTTCTCTACAATCACTCGAGACGCGTTTATCTTTTCGGCGCTTTGACCGGCGAGCGCAGAGGTCTGAAGTTCAATCACGAACTCCTTTATGTCGGCGCTATGTTTCACGACATCGCGCTGACCGAGGGTTATCGCAAATCGCAGTTGCGATTTGAAGTCGATGGCGCCAACGCCGCGCGCGACTTTCTCAGAAAATACGGGGTTCCCGAATCCGATGTCGAGATCGTCTGGGATGCGATTTCGCTCCACACCACACCGGGCATCCCCGAGTTCAAGAAGCCGGAGGTCGCCCTCGTCACCGCTGGCGTCGAGATGGACGTCCTCGGCATTGCTTATGAGCAGTTCACAGAACGGCAGCGGTCGGAAGTCGTCGCCGCTCATCCGCGCGGCGGTCACTTCAAAACTTCGATCATCGATGCTTTCTATGAGGGCATGAAGAATCGGCCTGATAGCACGTTCGGCACCGTGAACGACGATGTGCTCGCGCACAAGGACGCGCATTTCCAGCGCACGGATTTCTGCGAAGTCATCCTCAATTCCTCGTGGAAGGGCTGACGGACGCAGCGTCGCCGCGCATGCGTGACGCGGGCGTCGAAGGGCGCCTTTGCAAAGGGGAAAGCGCGCGAATTCGGATAGCCGCGGGCGAGCGAGGCGCTAGCTTCGAACGGCCCGGAAGGTCGGCCCCTTCGGGCCGAAAGCCGGCTCGACGCGAAAATTGTCCTGCGCGCTCATCTTGCCGAGCGGCACCGCCTCGTCAGGCATGATCAGCGTCGCGACATCGCCGACGAAGACGATCACATGGCGGTTCTGCTCGTTAAGGCGTTTCGCCATGCGGCGCAGATCGTCGTAGTAGGGCGCCTTTCGCCAGGCCTGCGGCGCGCCGGGATCGACCTGCGCGTAGAGAAACCCGTTGCCGGGAAAGAACGTCAGCACCATTCGCGAACGATCCGGCTTCCACGCCTCCGGAACTTTGGAATCGGTGATCCACAGGCAGAAGAACTCGCGGCAATGCTGCGGGCGCGTCGCATGTATGGAGCAACCGACGCCGGGTTCGCAGTGGCGGCACCAGACGCCCGCCGGCTTGTCGACCGCCGGGACGTGATAAACCTTGCAGCACAAAGCGCAGGTTCCGCACTCGCGGCGCACAGCGGCGACCGGCTGGGATAGGGTCTGGACCATCCGCATCGGCTTATCCGAGGCTGCAGCGCGAGGCAACAGGTTCGGGGGCAAGGGCATTGCCAGCGGCGGCAAAACTTGTTTGATATAGGCATGAGCACGCTCACCCATATCGACGCCTCGGGCGAAGCGCGCATGGTCGATGTTTCCGATAAGGAGGCGACGACGCGCGTCGCGGTCGCCGAGGGGCGCGTCGCCATGCAGCCCGCGACACTGGCGCTGATCCTCTCCGGCGACGCCAAGAAAGGCGACGTGCTCGGCGCCGCGCGCATCGCCGGAATCATGGCGGCCAAGCGGACGCATGAGTTGATCCCGCTCTGCCACCCCATCGCGCTGACGAAGATCTCCCTCGACCTCGCCCCCGACGAAGCCTTGCCCGGCGTGATCGTGCGCGCCGAGGCCAAGACGCACGGCCAGACGGGCGTCGAGATGGAGGCTTTGACTGCGGTCTCGGTCGCCTGCCTCACAATCTACGACATGGCCAAGGCCGTCGATCGCGGCATGCGGATCGAAGGCGTCCGCCTCGTCGAGAAGCGCGGCGGCAAGTCGGGACTGTGGCGCGCCGAGGGACCCGCGCCATGACCAGCGGCGGCTTGATCTCGGTCAAGGAAGCGCTTGCGCGTGTGCTCGCCTCGGCGCGCAAGCCGCTCGGCGAGGAGACGGTCGTTCTCGGCGAGGCGCTCGGGCGCACGCTCGCGCGGGATGTGCGCGCGTTGCGCTCCCAGCCGCCGTTCGCCAATTCGGCGATGGATGGCTACGCGCTACGGGCAGCCGATGGCGCGCGACCCGGAGCACGCCTCCAGGTGGTCGGCGAGTCGGCGGCAGGTCGCGCTTTCGACGGCGGCGTCGAACCGGGAGAGACGGTGCGGATATTCACCGGCGCGCCGATCCCGGACGGCGCCGACGCCGTCGCGATGCAGGAGGAGGCGCATCGGGACGGCGCCATGGTCACGCTCACGGCGAGCGTCTCCCCAGGTGAAAACGTGCGTTTGCCGGGGTTCGATTTCGAGGACGGCGAATTCGCGCTGGCCGCTGGCCGCCGCCTCACGCCTCGCGACATCGCGCTGGCCGCCGCCGCCAATCACCCGACGCTCGCCGTGCGCCGCCGCCCCCGCGTCGCCATTCTCGCCACCGGCGACGAATTGGTCGCGCCCGGAGCGGCGCGCGGCCCGGCCCAGATCGTCGCCTCCAACAACTACGCCGTCGCCGGCATCGTCGTCGCGGCCGGCGGCGAGCCGATCGACCTCGGCATCGCCGTCGACGATCCGCGCGCCCTGGCGGCGAGCGTCGCGGCGGCGCGCGAAGCTCAAGCCGATGTGCTGGTCACGCTCGGCGGCGCGTCCGTCGGCGATTACGATCTGGTGCAGAAGGCGCTCATCGACGCCGGCATGGAACTCGGCTTCTGGCGCATCGCCATGCGGCCGGGCAAGCCTCTGATCCACGGGCGTCTGGGCGCGATGAAAGTGCTCGGCCTGCCGGGCAATCCGACATCCTCGACAGTGTGCGCTCTTATATTCGTCAGGCCGTTGCTGCGCGCGCTGGTCGGCGATCCCGACGCCGGCGCCGACCCCGGCGAACCCGCGCGACTCGCCGCGAACCTGCCGGCCAATGGGCTGCGGCAGGAATACATGCGCGCCGTTCTCGCGCGCGATCGCGACGGGGCTTATCTGGCGAGCCCCATCGACTCGCAGGATTCCTCGCTCGTCAAGGCGCTCGCCCGCGCCGATGCGCTGGTCATACGCGCGCCGCACGCCCCGCCCGCCGAAGCCGGCGAGGCCTGCCGCATCATCCGCTTCGCGCCGCTCGGAGCATAGAGCGCCAGCGCGGCTTTCCGGAACGCGCGTTCGTTTTCAAGGGGTTGCAGACCGATTTTCCGCCGCCCAGCGGGGCTAAGAGAGCGAGGTCGCATTGCCAGCGAACGCGCCTCGCTCCCAAGGCCGTCATGGCACGTCGACGAACGCCACGATGGTCCTTCGCGGGACGATGGCATGGGCGACCCGGCGGCCCCAATTGCCGGAAATGACGCGGATCGAGCCGTCGGGCTCGATGCCCTCGACGACCCCGACATGCCCGGCCCAGCCTCTACGCGTGCTGATCACCGCGAGTGCGCCGACCTTAGGGCCGGACAGGCGCGGGCCGTAATTGAGCGCCGAGGCGACCATGCGGTTGGCCAGCGGCCGATGGCCGGTGCGTCGCAGCCAGAATGAAACCGCGTCGGCGCACCATGGGCCGGCCATGCCCGTCATGTTGCCCGAGCCGAGCCACCGATCCGCCTCGGCGAGCACGTCGCTACCGGCGCGCGACCGCGCCTGCGGACCGAATGCGGACCGGGGCGCGGGCGCCCCGTGCGCCTGCGCGGTTGCGGGCAACAAAAAAGCCGCGATGACAGCGGCTCCAATAAACCTTCCACTCAACAACTCACTCCATTGTTCTTCAACGCAAAATAATTCCGTCATCAAGCTCTCCTATCTCTGGGGATAAGCGACCAATGCGGACAGATGTGACCGTACTGTGTGCTACAGTTTCGTTCCTCTCATTTTTTCAAACCGTCTGTTCTATTCTGCAATACGGTCGGCAGCGTTTATAGCGAGAAATATGTCAGCAATGTGGGCGGATGAACTGCGGCGAAAACGAGGCGCGCCGCCGCGGACGCTGCAGGATCGGCAAGCCGTGGCGTCATGCCCTTCGAATACGACGAAGATTTACTTCTTCAACTGTACGGAAACACCGCGAAGACGCCGACCTCGCAGCGAGGGCGAAACGTGCGATCGACGGCGTCGGAGGCGCGAGCCCGTTTGCTATTCCACGCCGCCAGCTTTGGCGGCGGCCGCCAGAAACGCGCGGCGCGAATCCGGCAGCGGCAGGCCGCGCGGGGCGAAGAGGTCGCGCGTCAGAAAATAGCCGGTGAGACGGAAGGCATCGGCGATCTCGCGGGATTCCGGCGCCGGCGAGGCGGCGCCGGGACGCAAGAAGGCGGGCAGCGGCAGCAGACGATCCTTCCAGGGCGCTCCCGCCGCGGCGCTGACGGCGCGTCCCGACTTCGGCGAGACATAGATCAGATTATCGCGCGCGCCGGTCGCCGCGCAGCTTTCGAGATCGAGGGAGAAACCGCATTCGGCCAGCACCTGCGCCTCGAAACGCGCGACCAGCGCCGGCGCGACGCCGATCTCGTCGAGATGCTCGGCGATCAGCGCCAGAGCCTCGAACAGGGGCTCGTGCGGATCGCGCTCGGGCAACAGGCGCAACAGCGCGCCGAGATAGACGACGCCGGACAGCGCCAGGCTGCTCGCGATGAGGCGCCCCGCCCGCAGCGCCAGCGGCTCGACGGCATAGGCGCCGAGATGCTCGTCGAGACGCGCGCGCCAGACGAGGCCGAGCGTGTTGCCGGGCTGAAGCGAGCTCTGCAGACGCGGCGAACGACCGCCGCGCACCAGCCCGAGATGGCGTCCATGACTGCGAGTCATCGCCTCGACGATCGACGAATTCTCGCCGTGGCGGCGCACGCCGATGACGATGCCTTCGTCGCGCCATTCCATCGCGCCGCTCCCGCTCAACGCCCGGTAAGATGGCGCGGCGGCGGGACTTTTGAAAGACGCAGGGCGATGAGGAGCGCAGCTCCCGTCAGCGCCGCGAGCAGGCCCGCAACGCCGCTCCATCCCAGCCGTTCGAAGAACACGCCGCCCGCCGAACCGATGAGGCTCGACCCGAGGTAGTAGAAGAAGAGATAGAGCGCCGAGGCTTGCGCGCGCGCGCCATGCGCCCTGAGGCCGACCCAGCTCGAGGCGATCGAATGCGCGCCGAAAAATCCCCAGGTGATCAGGCCGACGCCGACGACGACCGCGACGATGTTGTCCGGCAGCGTCGCCGCGACGCCGGCGAGCTGGATCGCGATGGCGATCCACAGCACCCGCCGGCGGCCATACCGGCCGGCGAGGTCCCCCATCACCATCGAGCTCACCGCGCCGACGAGATAGAGCACGAAGATGAACCCGATCGTCGTCTGGCTGAACGAGAACGGCGGCGCCGACAGACGAAAGCCGGTGTAATTGTAGGCGCAGACGAACGAACCCATCAGCAGGAACGCCTCGGCGAACAGCAGCCGCAGGCCGGGATCGGAAAAATGCCCCATCAGCGCGGCCGTCAGGCTCCGGAGGTTAGGACGCCGCGGCGAAAACCCGCGCGTCGCCGGCAGGGCGAGGCCGATCAGCGCCGCGCCGACGAGTCCGACCGCCCCCGCCGCGGCGATCGCCGGACGCCAGCCGACGTGATCGCTGAGGGCGGCGACGGCGAGGCGTCCGGCCATGCCCCCGAGCGTGCTGCCGGCGATATAGAGCCCCATCGCCAGGCCGATCGCCTGCGCATCCATCTCGTCACCGAGATAGGCCATCGCGACAGCGGGCAAGCCGGAGAGCGCGAGGCCTGCGAGCGCCCGCAAACCGAGCAGCGTCGGCCAGCCGGGCGCCAGCGCGGCGAGCATCGTCGCGAGCGAGGACGCGGCGAGCGAGGCGACCATCAGCCGCTTGCGCCCGACCGCTTCCGACACCGCGCCCGCCCCGATCATCGCGACCGCGAGCACCGCGGTCGTCGCCGACAGCGACAGGCTGGCGACCGCCGGCGAGACCACGAATTCGCGCGCGAACACCGGCATCAGCGGCTGCACGCTGTAAAGCAGCGCGAAGGTCGAGAAACCGCCAACGAACAAAGGCCCGGTGACGCGCCAGAACGCTGCGTCGGAGCGGGAGATGCGGGCTGCGGGCGCTTGGGACAGGGGCGAGTCGCCGAAAGACATGGGCGCTTCTTAAACGCAGCGCGGCGAAAACGAAATCAAGCGGCGGGGCTGGCCTCGAGGGGCATCCGTAGGCTGGCGAAAGCGACTTCCCCGTCGGTGATGTAGCGATTGACATGCTCGGTCGGCAGTTGTTCGCCGGCCAGATGTAAGCTGACGTCCCCGATCACCCGTCTGCGCCGCAACTCATCGACGATGTAGTCGCGCTCGGCGTTCGTATCCGCGTCGGTCGCGTGGGTGATTTGGAACGTCAGCCGGGTGAGGGATAGACCAGTATCTCTGGTTCCGGCGCCCACCCAAAGCACGCACGCATCGGTCGGCGGCCGGTCGGTATTTAGCCAAAAGCCTGCCGTTCCCATGCTGTCATCGGCGCGCGCCACGTTCAGTGCCCAGAAGCGTATGTGATGGCGTTTTCGCGGGCTGTCGTGAATCGCAATCTGAAAACCGACGTCTTGGCCACGCCCGAAAAGGTAGAGCGTGCTGAAGGGGGCCGTGGGATAGGGCGAGTTGAACACGAACGCTCGGGCCATTCTCCACGAGCTTGCCAACCCAAGTCGATCGGCCTCCTGCCAGCCGGCGGTCGCGAATGCGTCGCGAAGCTGTTGAAGCGTGCCGATGAGTACGAGATTGACTGGATCGGCAGGCAAACCATCGCCCGCGATCGTGAAGCGCGGCACAAGTTTGCGCTTGAGTATCTTCAGGCCCATGAGGACGACGCGCGGGAGGATGACGTACGCCGCCAGTCCGTAAGTGAGACTCACAGCCAGAATCCACGGCAACCGGCGGTCGGCTGTTTTGAATACGACGAACACGATCAGCCAGACGCTGACGATGCCCAAGCCGAGGATCAGCAGGCGTTGCAACAGGCGCGTCAGCAATCTCACGATCGGGCCCCCGCTAAGCGAGTGCGCCTTTATGGTGGCGCGTTGTCTCCAGGGGCGCTGAACAGCAGCGACTTCAGCCGGTCAGCGCCGAGCGCGAGGCTCAGGTTCCGGAACGCAAAGAAGGGAATCATGGCGACGAACAGGATCACCGAGACGCTCGCCAGTCCGACCAAGCCGCCGCCGCCAATCCGCGGCAAGCTCGCCGCAACCGACTGTCCCCGCAACGCGCCCTCGATCACCTTTTCGGCGATATGGACGACGAGGAACGAGACCGTGAGCAGCAGAGCCTCAAACAGGATCGGAAAGATGAGCGGCCTGCGACGGAGAAAGCGGCCGGGATCGAACTCCTCGAACAGCAGCATCACTTTTGCGAGGACGAGTGCATTGAGGAGCGCAAAACCCTGCGCGGTGAACCCTATCCCGTGCTCACGCAGGACAACGCTCTGGTTCAACACGAAGACGCTGAACAAGACCCACAAGTAGAGAAACAAGCCAAAGAATTTTCGCGCCTCTTTCTTCGCCCACGCCCCAAGGCGGTGCGCGGGCGCCTCGTCCCGGCGAGGCGGGGGTGAACGCGAGGCGTTCGACTTGTCGGGCATCGGGCTGGTTCCCTCAGCGAAGAACTATAGCTGATTTCCGTTTGGCCGTCCCTGAAACCGTGCGCGATCCCGGCGGCCCGGCGTCACCGCCAGAAATCGAACCAGATGCGGAGCGAAAAGGCGCTCGGGCCGATGGGGAATTGCGCGGAGAGGACCGGCAGGAAAAAGGCGAACGAGAGCCCGGCCAAGCCGAGAAAGCCGAACGCCAGCCATAGCCGCGCCGGGGCGCCGCCGCGAAAGAACGCCAGCGCCAGCGCCGGTCCGAGACAAAGCAGCGGCGGGAAATAATAGTAGAAGAATTCGAGCCCCTTGGGATTGAGCACCCACGGCAGATATTGCGAGAAGAAGCCGACGGTGACGATCATCCCGTCGATTTCGCGCCTGGCGATCCACCGCCATGCCGCGCCGGCGATCGCCGCCTCGCCGCAATAGAAGACGAAGGGATTAACGAGCGCGACGATCGCCTGAGCGGGATTCTGCGCGCCCCACGCCGACGCGCCGCCGCCTTCGACATGGAAGAGGTACCAGACCGGCCGCGTCATCGCCGGCCACGAGAACCACAGGCTCGAATAGGGATGCGTCGCCGACTTCCCCATCATGATCGTGATCATGCGGGATTGCGAAGCGAAGAACTCGAGGATCGAGCCCTCGTGGATCATCTGCGGGAGATAAGCGAGGAAATACGCGAGGAACGGCGCGGCGACGAAGGCGAGGAACGTTTTCGTCGGGGTCAGCGCCGCCCAGAGGTCCGGCGCGAAGAAATCCGTCGGCCTGGGATCTTCGAAGCGCACCCGCCAAACCCTGAGAAGCGCGAGGAGCAGACGCACGGCGACGACGCCGACCAGCGGGAAGAAGCCGGACAATTTGCATGCGCCCGCCAAGCCGAGGCTGGCGCCCATCAGCAACGCGCAGACGAACGACCTCTCCGGCGATCGCCGCTCCTTCAGGCTCAGGGTGAAGAACGCGAGCGCCAAGGCGCAGAAGGCCATCAGGAAGATATCGAGCATTGCGATGCGCGCCTGGACGTAGACCACGGACGCGAACAACGTGATTGCGGTCGCCCACAGGGCCTGGCCGAGGTCGCGCAGCAGCGCGAACGACCAGAGCAGCATCGCCGCCATCGTCAGGCCGCCGAACAGCGCGCTCATCGCGCGCCAGCCGACGGGGTCGTCGCCGAAGAGCAGCATCCCGCAGGCGATGAGCAGCTTGCCCAGCGGAGGATGCTCCTGATGCAACATCACCCCTGATTGGATCAGCGTCCGCGCGGTCGGCACGTACCAGGTTTCGTCGAAATAGAGGTCGCGCGCCGCCCCGAGGCCCCAACAGAACAGCGCCAGCGAGCCGGCGAAGACCAATGTGCTCCACAGGGCGAGATTGCGCGGCGTCGCAACGAAGAGATGCGCGAGGGAGCCGCGCGGGCGGGCGCTCGCGTTGGTCAGGACTTCCGAGGCGTCCACGCTCATGTCCGGTTCCCAGTCCTCCTCATTCCCCGATCATGCCCTCGTCGAGGCGACCTCGCAATCGCGGCGCGCTGCCGTTGCGACAGACTTGCGCTGCCATGGATCGCGGCGTTTGATGGGCGCGCGCCGCGTCGAGGCCCCTGCCCCGACGCCAAGGGCTGCGGCCGGGCAACGGCCCTCCCTCGTGCGAAAGAGCATCCGGGCGCGCCCGAATTCAATGGCGCTCGCGAAACGAACGCGCCGGCTTGCATAAGGAGCGAGAGGATGAGGAAGCCCAACTCACTGCCGGCGCTGATCTTTTTCGTCATCGTCGGGCTCGGCCTGGCGTTGGCCTATTCGGTCGCCGCTCCGTCCGATTATCATCGCAGCGCCTCGATCATGGTCGTGGCCGTGATCCTCGCCTTCATCGTCTCGTATTCCATCAAGGTCGCCGATCAGTGGGAACGCGTGGTGGTGCTGCGGCTCGGGCGGTTCCGCTCTCTCGAGGGTCCGGGCCTGTTCTTCATCATTCCGATCATCGAGACCGTCGCCTATTGGATCGACACCCGGGTGATCACCAGCGCCTTCAAAGCCGAGAAGACCCTGACCAAGGACACCGTGCCGGTGGACGTCGACGCCGTCCTGTTCTGGAGGGTCGTCGATCCCCAAAAGGCCGCGCTCGACGTCGCCGACTACAGCGGGGCGATCAACTGGGCCTCGCAGACCGCGCTTCGCGACATCATCGGCAAGACCCAGCTAGCGGACATGCTGGAAGGACGGGATCGGATCAGCGTCGAGCTCCAGAGGATCATCGATCAGCGGACCGAGCCCTGGGGCGTCAGCGTCATTTCGGTGGAGCTCAAGGACGTGCTGATCCCCCCTGCCCTGCAGGATGCGATGTCGATGCAGGCGCAAGCCGAGCGCGAGCGTCAGGCGCGCGTCATCCTCGGCGATTCCGAACGCCAGGTGGCGGAGAAGTTCGGCGAGGCGGCGAGGACCTACACCGACAATCCGACCGCCCTTCACCTCAGGGCGATGAACATGCTGTACGAGGGCCTGAAGCGCGACAACGCCACCATCGTCATCGTGCCGAGCACGGCAGTCGAGACGATGCAACTCGGCGGATGGGCGGGGATGACGCTGGGCAAAGGCCGCGC
>CAWEYC010000036.1:0-336317 GCA_963813195.1 uncultured Alphaproteobacteria bacterium
TCGCGCCTGGCGGCAAAGGCCTAAACCCCAAACGATGTGCGCCCGCGGCGCGGCCCTTCACATTCCCGTGATAAGCCCAATGTTTACCGTTTTCCCACAGTTGACTTAACTCCGTGGAAATAGAGCGCCCAAATATTCAATCCGCCCATCTGCATCATCTTGACGCAGATGGGATGACTAACCATCGGCTGGGAGATAAGCCATGCTCAAACCATTCAAAATATTTGCCGCCGACGACTCCGGCGCGACGGCGATCGAATACGCGCTGATCGCTTCGTTGATCGCCGTCTTCATCATCGGCGCCTTGCAGGTGCTCGGCACCGGTATAAGCAGCGAGTTCACCGAAGTCAGCGGCGCTCTCAAGTAGCCGGAATAGCCTCAAACCGGAGCCGCCTGCTAACACCTTTAACCCTTGCGACAGGGCGGGATGGATGCCGCCCGGTCCTTGCGCGATCACGCGGCTCAAATGCGTGGTGCAGACATCGCCGGCGGGCCGGACATGTTGAACGGCAACAGGAACACGGCGTCGGTCCGTCGAAATCCGCCTCGTTCAGGTTCCAGTAGCCCAGCGGACGCCGCGGTTGCGTCTCGACTCAGCTTTCGCACGGTCGCGATGCTGGCGGCGTGTCGGCGCCCCGAGAACGCCCGCCGCCGGGACGGAGCTGCAGCTCGGGGCGATGCAGCTCCGGCAACGTCAATAGTTGAGCTGGCAATCGCTCTTATATTCGTATCGTTCTGCTTTTTCTTTCTCAGACGATCGGATGACGACAGTGTCGGTCAGGGCGGTCTTGGGAATCGTTTCGCCTTTTAGGAGCTTCTGCGCGAGTTCGACTGAGACTTCGCCTTCACGCTTCGGGTCCTGCGCGATCAAAACTGAAATCAGGCCGTTCTTCAGGGCGCTGACCTCGGCCGCCGCCGAATCGTAGGCGACAACCTTCACGCGTGCGGCAGCTCCGGCTTGCTTCAATCCGGTGCTCGCGCCGATCGCGCCTTGATCGTTGGTCGCGAAGATTCCGCCAAGGTCGGGATGGGCCGCGAGCATCGAAGTGATGATCTCGCTCGCTTTCTGAGGATCGTCGTTCTGGTATTGCGCGCCGAGATCGGTGATCCCAGGATATTTCTTGAGCTCTTCTTCGAAACCGCGAGTGCGCGCGTCTTGCGCCGCTGCGCCGGGCGGATTGGTGAGAACGAATACGGACCCCTTGCCGCCAAGCGCCTGGTTGATTGCGTCAGCGGCGACCCTGCCGCCCTGCTCGTTGTCGGTGATCACTTCGCTGGCGACAAACGAATGGTCGATAATGGTTGTGTCGACGGTGATGATCTGCGTCCCGCGGTCATGCATCTGCCGCAGCGGGCGCGTAACGCTCTGACTATCGGCAGGCGAGATGATCGTGATGGCCGGTGCGCGCGCGGTCACGGCGTCAATGACCGGCGCTTGCGATTCTCCGGTGAAATGATCGGGCGCGAAGACGGTCAGTTTGACCCCGAGCTTGGCGGCGGCGTCGATGGCGCCGCACGCGAGCGCATCATCGAACGGGCTGCCTTTGACGCCGAGGATCAGCGCGACGTCCTTGCCCGCCGCATATGACTCGCCGGCGAAGGCGACGAGGCCGAGCATGAGACCCGTGCTCAGCATTAAGCTGCATTTTAACATATCCCACTCCTTCAGGTTTTCTCGCGATTGCCTTTTCTTCAGGTCATCCGCGTTCTCTTGCGCGGCGTTTGAGCTGGTCGACCCATACGGCGACCACCAATACGGCGCCCATCGTGACGGTCTGCCAGAAGGGCGGGATGCCAAGAATGACGAAGCCATCGAGCAGAACGATCGGGATGAACACCCCGACGATCGTTCCGGCGATCGTGCCGACGCCGCCAAACAGGCTGGTTCCACCGAGCACCACGGCCGAGATGGCGGCGAGGTTGTCGCCGGCATGCCCGCCGATCGTGGTCGTCGAGAATCTTGCAAGCGACATCACCCCGGCCAATCCGGCCAGCGCGCCGGCGAGCGTGTAAACGCGGATCAACTGGCTCGCGACTGGAATGCCCGCGCGGCGGGCCGCCTCCGCGCTCGATCCTACGGCGAAGGTGCGGACGCCGAACCGCGTCAAATGGAGGACAGCGGCTGCGATGACGCTGACCAATGCGGCAATGACGACGAGCGCCGGGACGCCGAAGAGCGTTCCGGAGCCGATGACATCGACGAGCTTTTCCGGAACGGCGCGAACGTCCTGCCCATTGCTCAGGATCTGGGCGAACCCCAAAGCCATCCCAAGCGTGCCCAAGGTGACGATGAGCGCGGGGATTCGAGCGACCGCGACAAGCGCCCCGTTCAGCATACCCCAGGCGCCGCCGCAAGCGACGGCGACGACGGTTCCGACGAACACCACTCCCCAACCTGCGTCGGTAGTGCCGTAAGTCGACCCGGGAGCGCCTGACAGCTCCAGCATCAGCTTCGCGGCCGCGACGGAAGCAAAGACGAGAACCGAGCCGACCGAAAGATCGATGCCGGCGGTCACGATGACGAAGGTCTGACCAATCGCCAGAACCAGCAGGATCGCGGCATTGGTGGCGAGCGTGGACAAGTTGAAGGCGGACGCGAACTGAGCAGGCCGTGCGACGGAGAAGCCCACGACGAGCGCGATCAGCAGCAGCAAGATCCAGCCGCCGCCCACGAGGCGCGACCAGGTGTTCAGCCGAGGCTCCGTCTCGTCGGCCGAACGATCCAGATTGTCGGCTATCGGTTGGGTCATCCCGGTTGCCTCGGTGTCGCGACGCCGCTGGTCATTGCCGCGACGAGCTGTTCCACGGTCGTTTCGCTGGCTTTGAATTGCGCAACTCTTTGGCCGAGACGAAGGACCTCGATACGGTCGGCGATTTGCAGGACCTGGGGCATATTGTGGCTTATGAGCACGACTGCGAGGCCCTGCTCGCGGACTTGTCGTATCAGTTGCAGAACGCGCTCGGTCTGCACGACGCCGAGCGCGGCGGTCGGCTCGTCCATGAAGATCAGCTTGCTCGCCCACATTGCGGCGCGCGAGATGGCGACGGATTGACGCTGCCCCCCCGATAGCGAGGCGACCCGCACCTGCGGCGAGCGGAGCACGACGCCGAGCTTGGCGAACTGCGCCGCCGCGAGCGCATTCATCTTGGGACGGTCGACGAATCCAAGCCGCCCGAGAAAGCCGCCGCGAAGCTCTTCCCGGCCGAGGAACAAGTTGTCGGCCGCGGGCAGATCCGGGGCGAGCGCCAAGTCCTGGTAGACGGTCGCAATGCCAAGCCGCTGTGCGGCGACAGGCGAGGACAAAGCGCACGCTCTGCCTTCCAACAGGATTTCGCCCGAGTCCGGTCGGCTCGCCCCCGAGAGAATTTTCACCAAGGTCGACTTGCCCGCGCCGTTGTCGCCGATCAGTGCGCAGATCTCGCCCGGGTAGACAGTGAAATTGGCATCTCGCAGCGCATGAACATGGCCGTAGCGAAGCGTCAGACCTCGCGCTTCAAGAAGAGGGGCGGTCATCGCGCCGCCTCCGTTGCGACCGCCTACCCCCCGCGCCCCGCAGTCAACACCGCACGGCATGGCCGTCCTCCTCCAACCATTCGAGGTGATGGTCGATCAGCGTCTCGAACCTGGGGCGACCGATCTCGTCCCATCCCATCATCGCGTAATACGTCTGGACGGCCGACGAGAACGCTTCACGGTCCAGTCGATGACCGGCCCAGGAACCCGAGGGAATGGGGTCGTCGAAAAATCGATCGGGCAGCGTGTCCTGCTCCGAGGTCAAGCCTTCACGCAGATTGTAGACGCGCATGATGTGGTTGCGGCGCTCGCCATAGCGCATGATCTCGTACGACGAAGTGTTCCAGCCGGTGACGGCGCCGACCATCTCCGCCATCTCATGCAAACTGAATATCCTGGTCGGCGCGATCGCGAACAGACAGAGATCGAGGGCGTCCGCGCCTGACCAGATCGTGTTGAGCGCCTTGTAGTTTCGGACTTTGTCAGCGCCAAGATGCGCCATCGGAATCCGTTCGAGGATCCCGAGCGTGCGCGAGTGTTCGAGCGTGTGCGGCCAGCCGATGGACGTATCGTAGTCCCAGTCATGCTCGCAGATTTCATATCGCGGACCTACGGGCGCCGTCGCATAGCCGAGCGCCAGGTTGGTTTGGGTGCGCGGCTCGAAAGGAACCATTTCGAGCCCTTTGACATGCAATGCGTATTTCGCCGCCTCCGGGCCGATGCGCCGGGCGGCTCGTGCGGCGCCCTCGGCGAGAAGATCGCCAAATCCTTCGCGCATCGCGATCTTGCCGATCATCTTGAGGACAGCGCCCGAAGCGCCGAAACGGAGCGGCAGGCCGATATCTGCTTCTTTGACGATGCCCCTCTCGACGCACTCCATGACCATTGACAACGTGAACCCGAGCGAGACCGGGTCGAGGCCGAGTTCGTTGCAGAGGACGTTGGCCTCGAAGACCGCGTTGATGTCGCTGAGTTCGAGGTTGGACCCCAACGCGCCGGTTATCTCTTGATGAATGCCGGCGGCGCCCAAATCGGCAGCCGAGCTTTCGTTCGGGGCCAGGACCTTGATGCAATTATTGGGGCAGCCAGGGCACGGCGCGTCTTTTCTGTAGTGCCGCAGAATTTCCTCTGGTCGATAATTTTCCGCGTGGGCGAAGACGCTTTCGCTGTAGTTTCGGGTGCAGAGAGCGGCATCCGTGCCATGCAAATGGATCCACGCCGAGAAGCCGGGCGGATCGAGCTGCCACCGGGTCAGCGGATTGCCAACCATTCTTTCCCGATAGCTGTCAGTCAACTCCGCGCATCGCTCCGGAGCGGCAACTGGCGGACGGTTGTCGCCGCGAAGCACGACTGCCTTCAGTTTCTTTGAGCCCATGACCGCGCCGAGTCCCATTCGGCTGACTTGATAGGTTCTCTGGGTCACGATGCTGGCGTAACGAACGATGTTCTCCCCGGCCGGACCGATCGCAGCGGTATAGATCTCCGGGCCAAGCTGCCGCTCGAGTTCATCGACCGTGTGCGACACGGTCTGCCCCCACAGGCCCTCAGCGGGCAAAAAACTCACCCTTGCATTTTCGATCAAGACCGCGAGCGGCTCACTCGCAACTCCGTGGAATACCAGGGCGTCCGCGCCGGAGCCTTTCAGCCCTTGACCGAATGGCCCCTCGCAGCGCGCCTCGCCGATGCCGTTGGTGAGCGGGCTTTTCGCCACGACGGTGAACCGCGCCAGTCCGGCGTAGGGATGCCCTGCCGCGATACTGGAGGCGAAGACTAAACGTGCGTCTGAGTCGAACGGGTCGAGGCCGGCCGGCGTCTCACTGAGCAGATAATAGGCGCCCAGTAGGCCGCCGCCGCCGTAGACGCGCCAAAACGCATCGTCCTTTTCCTCGAGACGAGACGATCGATTTGTCAGGTCGATGTGCAAAACTCTGCCGTGATATCCAAAACGCCTCATCTCGCGCCTCTTCCGAGCGGCCTGACTTAGATTCTAACGGCCAGCGTATCGATTAGCTAATCGTTTCACGGAATAAATCGTGGCGCAAGGGCGATTTTTCTGCTCTACCGCACCCATGGGACTGGACGGGGTGCGCTGCGCCTCTGGCGGCATAATCCAAAAGCTGATAGCCCAAGATCGCGCCCGCAGGCCCTCACAGTCCGGATCAAAATATTGGACGGACCGAGTACGGAAAAATGAATAAAGCTGCGAATTTGCCGACGATCAAGGACGTCGCTCGACTTGCGGGCGTTTCCACCGCGACGGTTTCGGCTGCGATCAACGAAACGTCTTACGTAAGTCCCCGCCTCAAGGAGCGGGTCGCGGAGGCGATTTTGCAGCTTGGATATTCGCCATCGGGAACCGCGCGGAGCTTGCGAACGCAAACGACCCGTCTGATTGGGGTTATCGTCGCGGACATCACCAATCTTTTCTTTGCTCAACTGGTTCGTAACTTGGGATCGGCGGCCCAGGCTCTCGGATACTTGGTGCTGCTCTGTGAGACGGACCACGACGAAGCGAAAGAGATCGCCTCGCTGAACTTACTAGCCGCGCATCGCGTCGACGGCGTCATCCTCGCGCCGACAGGGCCGACGGCCAATTATTTCCAGCCGCCGTTCTCGAATTTCGCCAAGCCGATCGTGACGGTTGACCGGCTGATTCCGAGCGCGCCCTTCGATGCCGTCTCGATCGACAACCAGGCGGCGGGCTTCGATGTCACCGATTATATCCTGACGCTGGGCCACAAGCGGATCGCGATCATTGCCGGCGCCCGCCATCTCGCCAATACGAGCGAGCGGCTTGCCGGCTTCACCCGGGCGCTCGCAGCGCATGGTTTGACTGTCGACCCGAACCACATTGTCTACGCCGATTTCCGCGAAGACCGAGCCTATGATTTAGCGCTGCAACTTCTGTCGTCGGCCGATCGCCCCTCGGCGCTTTTTGTTTCGAACAACCAGATGCTGATCGGCGTCATGCGTGCACTGACGGTGCTGGGGCTGTCGTGCCCGGAGGACGTGTCCGTAGCTGCGATCGACGACTTTCCCTGGGCCGATACATTCTCGCCCAGACTGACGACCGTCCGACAACCAATTCAGGGACTTGCGGACGCTTCAATTCGCCTCCTTCATGAACGAATGACCGGAGCGCGAACCGGCGATCCAGAGCGCGTCGTTCTGCCCGCGAGCCTCGTCGTACGAGGGTCTTGTCGCCCTTGGATTGATATGGGCCGCCCGCTATCCGAGTTCGGCGCCGACGAACCCGCGCAAGTTTAGTCGGATCGGCGGCGCTAGGACCATTCCAGGCGCTTTTATTTTGGCGGCGCGGGAATAATTCGATCGCCCGTCCGGTCTCTCTCTTGTCTGGCCCAATCGAAGGGCGTCCAAACAGGAGTGAGACCACATGGCGAACGATCACGACAATCGCGAAGACGGCGTCAGCCGCCGTCACGCTCTCGAATGCATGCTCTGGGCGGGCTCAGGCGTTCTCTGGACGGTCGCGGGCGGCGTGCCCAAGTCGCTCAGCCTGCTGAGTAATGCGGAAGCAGCCACCGCCGCGAGTTCGTTCACGTTCTTGCAGATTTCGGACAGCCATGTCGGATTCGACAAGGCGGCCAATCCGAACGCGCTCGGCACGCTGCAAGAGGCCATCGACAAAGTCAAAGCCTTCCCCAACAAGCCCGCCTTCATGCTCCACACAGGCGACATCACGCATCTGTCGAAGCCCAAGCAATTCGACGACGCCGACCACGTGATCGGCGGCGCACGTCTCGACGTGCACTATGTGCCGGGCGAGCACGACAACCTCGATGACGTGCCGGGTAAGTCCTATCTCGAGCGATACGGCAAGAACACCAAGGGCTCGGGTTGGTATTCTTTCGATCAGAACGGCGTCCACTTCATCGGTCTCGTCAACGTGATGAACCTTAAGGCCGGCGGCATGGGCATGCTGGGGAGCGATCAATTGGCCTGGCTTGCCGACGATGTGAAAGATCTGTCGGCCTCCACACCCATCGTCGTCTTCGCGCACATCCCGTTGTGGACAATATCCAGGGATTGGGGCTGGGGCACCGACGATTCAGAGCAGGCGCTGTCCCTGCTCAAGCGTTTCGGTTCGGTGACGGTGCTCAATGGTCACATTCACCAATTGATGCAGAAGGTCGAGGGCCAGGTGAACTTCTATACGGCTAGATCGACAGCCTTTCCGCAGCCGGCGCCTGGCACGGCTCCCGCGCCCACGCCCTTGGTGGTTCCGGCGGACAAGCTGCGCTCCGTTCTCGGCATCCGGGACGTCGTCTTCACGCGAGGCAAAGAGATGCTTGCCGTGACCGATCATACGTTGGCGGCCAGCTAAGACGACGCCATCGAGACCGGGCCTTGCGCCGACGGCTTTTTCCGAACCGGCCGCACGCCGAGTTCCGGCGCGGCAGCCGTTGGCAGACAGTCCCTTCCGCCTGCCCGATTTCTGGGTGCGCCTTGAAATTGGCATGAATGGCGCATCGGGCACGTTGCGGCTATATTGAGGGCCATCCGTCGTCGTTGCGAGCGTCAGCGAAGTAGTGACGGCTGAAGCGCTTCGACGAGGAGTCGGCGGCTCAACCGTCGTCCCAGAGGAACTTCGTACCGTCTCGCGATTTGAGTCGCTCTCGAGTCGGACCCATTCCTCAAGAAAGCGGTGCCGCCTTGATCCGTCCTCGTTCTTCCCCGATCTGGCCGCAAACCGACCGGGCGTTTCGTCGTCCTACCGACGATCCGGCGGAATCCTGGCGCGCGATCCCCCGGATGTTTCGGGCTTCGGACGACGAGCTTCCTGCGCCGTGGGAGGAGATATTCGGACCGCTGCGCAGGGGAAAGATCGATCAAATCGTCGTCGTCGGCCAAGTCGGCCAATCGCTCGACGGACGCATCGCCACGACGACCGGGCGTTCCCATTACATCAACGGGGCCGGCGGACTTGCGCATCTGCATCGGCTGCGCACGCTTGTCGACGCCGTCATCGTCGGCGTCGGCAGCGCGCTGAAGGATGACCCACAATTGACGGCCCGTCACGTTTCCGGCCCAAATCCGGCGCGCGTCGTCATCGATCCCCGCGGCAGACTTGCGCCGACCGCCCGCTTGCTGGCGGAGGACGGCGCGCGCCGGATTGTCGTCACGGAGCAAGGCGGGCCTTGCGCGCTTCGCGGCGTCGAGATTGTCGCCCTGCCATCGGTCGACGGGCATATAGCGCCGGCCGCGATCCTCGCCAGCCTCGCTGAAATTGGACTGCGCCGCGTGCTCGTCGAGGGCGGTCCGGAAACATTGTCGCGCTTCCTCGCGGCAGGTTGTCTCGATCGCCTGCACGTCGTCGTCGCGCCGATCATCCTGGGCGATGGGCGACCGGGTTTCCTGCTCGGCCCGATCGACCGCGTCGAACAGGCGCTGTGTCCCCCTGTGCGAATCCATCCGCTCGACGGCGAGGTGCTGTTCGATTGCGATTTCAGCGCTCAGCGGGCGCCGATTGGACTCGCAAAGAAGTCCGTGTGACCGACGCGGATCGACGAGCGACCGGAGGCGACGCAATTGCGTCGGCGATCGAACCATTCGTCGACTTCCCCGAGCCTCAAGCCCCCAACCTCGCTTGCCGCGGCGGCCCATCCGGCAAGCAGATCGAGTTGAATCTCGACGTCTTCTCGGCCGAGAACCCAGTCCGACGCTCCACTGACGACGGCGTAACCCGCCGTTTTGAAGCACGCGATCGCCTCCACGTCCGCGCTCGGCCCGAGCGCCGGCCCGAATCCCTTATCCCCGCGCTGGTGTCGGTTCACGGCCTCGATCATCTCGGCATCGAACGAATCCGCGGGCTCGAACATGACCCGCCCATCATAAGTGAGCGCCGCGTAGACCAGAAGGCGGCGCGCCGTACACTCCCTCGCGAGGCGACCGAGCCAATCCGCGGAGACGAGATCGAGCAGCGCCGACGCGGTCACCAAATCGACCGGTTCGTCGAGAGCGGTTTCGATGTCGCGGGCTATATCGATTAGAGACGTCACAACATCCGCCCGCGCAGCCGAAGCGGACAATGCTCGTTCGAGCAGGCTCGGGTCATGATCGACGAGCCGCCAGTTCTGCCGTCGCGGCAAGCGCGGAGAGATCGCGCGCGCTGTTGCGCCAGCCCCGCAGGCGAGATCGACGATTGCGAGGGAGGCGTAGCCCATCACCGCGGCGGCGAGCGCATCGAGAACGGTTGGATTGCGCGAACGGGCGTCGTAGGGCTCACGCAGAGCAAGCCAATCGGCCGAAAAACGGGTCACGCGAGATTCTCGATCGCTTGAGAAAACGACTCCGCCGCTTGTTCCCATGTCGGAAGCGAAGCCGCCGCCGCGCGCGCAGTTGCAGCGAGCCGCTGACGCTCCGCGGAATCGACGACCAGCCGCCGCACCGCCGAGGAGAACGCACGAAAGTCGTCCGGCGGCGAGAGCAGCGCAGCCCCCGCCGGCACGGTTTCCGGAATGGCGCCGGCTGTCGTGCCGATCACCGGCAATCCGTGCGCAATCGCCTCCGTGAACGCCATTCCATAACCCTCGAATCTCGAAGCCAGCACGAAGATGTCCGACGTCGCATATAGCGTCGCGAGGTGGTCCGCGGGGATCGCGCCCATGACCCGGACTCGATCCGCGAGACCAAAACGCGCAATGTCGGCATGGAGGCGCGCCGCCGTATCGGCGTCGCGTCCGAGGTCGCCGACGATGGTTAGCCGCCATTGCAAGTCGAGGAGCTTGGCGACCGCAGCCAGGAGCACGTCGTAACCCTTGCGGGGCGCAACGGCGCCGACGGACAGCATTTCGATTATCCCCCCCGCCTTGACTTGCGCTGGCGCCACGCGATCGTTGCCGGGCCGCACGACCGCCACGCGATCTCTGAGGACGCCGTAGTCGGCAACGATGAGGCGCGCGGTGGATGGGCTGGTGACGATCACGCGCCGCACGCTGGCGAGCGCTTCGGCCTCGCTCAGCCGCAACGTGGCGGTGTCGTCTGACGAGAGCCCCGATTCCAGGGCGAGCGGATGATGCACCAGCGCGACCAGAGCGTGGCTGGCTCGGAGCTGCATTGCAACATCGGGCAGCGCGCCCAGCGCCAATCCGTCGATCACGATCAGTTGTCCCGTCGACAGTTCGGCGAGACGAGCCCTTGCCGACGCCCGTGTTCCGGCGCTCGGAAACGGAAATCCGTCGCCGAGATTCAGCGTCTTTATCCGCCAGCCTAGCGCGCGCAGTCCCTCGACAATGCGCCGGTCGTAGACGAAGCCGCCGGTCGGCGTCGTCAGTTCGCCGGGCGCCGCGAAGGCTGCCGATCTCACCACAATGGCGCCTCGCACCACGCTCGCGCCAAATGCGACTCGGAAATGGTGACGCGGATCGCCTTGAGCTCGCGTCCGTCGCGCCCCAGACGACCCTCGCGAGCGACCGCCGCCAGGCAGTCGAACACGTGCTTCGTCAGGAATTCGGTCGTTGTGTTGACGCCCTTGAATTCGGCCACGTCGTCGAGATTTCGATAGTTGAGAGGTTGCAGGATCGCCTTGAGCGCCTCGTGCGCTCGACCGATGTCGATGACGATTCCGTTCTCATCGAGGCTTTCGGCGATGAACGCGGCGTCGACGACAAAGGTCGCGCCGTGAAGCGCCTGCGCCGGACCAAACACATCGCCTCGAAACGAATGAGCGATCATGATGTGATCGCGAACTTCGACCGCGAACATGCGTACACCTCTCCGAGTCAGGAGCCTCTCAAGCCGCGGGATACGCGACGAGCTGGCAAAGCACGCCGCTCTCTCGGGCGAGAATATCGGGCAGTCGCACCGGAAGCTCGTGAAATTCAATCGCGGGAGCGATCAGCGCATCGAGCTGCGGATTCGCGAGCAGGCCGAGCGCCGCCGCCAATCGGCGCCGCGTCGTCCAGCGCGCGCGATGCGATGGGGCGACACGACCGACTTGGCTGGAGACGAGCCGCAGTCGGCGACTATGAAAAGCGCCGCCAAGCGGGATGGCGACGTCGCCGCCCCCATGCCAACTCAGCTCGAGCACGGTCGCTTCATCGCCTGTTAGGCGCAGCGCGGTCGCAAGACCAGCCGCGGTCCCACTGGCGTGGACGACGAGATCGCAATTGTCGGGCGCGCCATCCGGCGCAGCGAAACCCACGCCCAACGCAAGCGCGAGGCCGTCTCGTGACGGCTCGATGTCGACCAGAGTGACCTCGGCGCCGGGAATTCGGCCGCACAACCAGGCGACCAACGAGCCGACAACGCCCGCTCCGACGACGGCGACATGATCCGCCGGGGCCGGCGCGGCGTCCCAGACCGCGTTGAGCGCGGTCTCCATATTGGCGGCAAGCACCGCCCGGGCGGGCGGCAGGCCATCGGGGATTGGCAAGACCGCCTCGGCGGGCATGTTGAAGAGGCTCTGATGCGGATGGAGCGCAAAGACGATGCGATCCAGCAATTCCAGCGGTCCGCGCTCGACCCGGCCGACGATGGCGTAGCCGTACTTGACCGGGAACGGAAATGCGCCGGCCATGAATGGCGCGCGCATCCGTTCGTACTCCGTCTCGGGCACACGCCCCGCGGACACCAGCCTTTCGGTGCCGCGACTGATCGCGCTGTACAAAGCCCGAACACGCACCTCGCCGGGCTCTGGCTCGACGAGCGTTTCACGGCGAATTTCGACGCGGCCGAGGCCGACATACCACAGCGCTTCGGCGCCCTGCTCCGGTTGGCCTCTCGCCATGCGAGTCTCGCGTTGGACTTAATGTCGACTCTAACGCTATAGCCTATGTGACCAAGAAGAAGCAGCGGGCACAATGGAAATGTTGGATCGTCCCGTCGCGCCGGTTGTCGACGCCGCGCGCCCCTTGGCGCTGCTCGCCGGCCGACGGGCGCTGTTCGTCGCGCTGGTCGGCTCCACGATGGCGGGAATTCTCTGGCTGGCGTCGGTAGCCGTTCCGCCTCGCGGCGCGGGCGCCGTCGTTTTTCTTGCGCTCTTCGCTGTGACGCTTCCCTGGTCGGTGGTCGGTTTCTGGAACGCCGCCATCGGATTCCTCCTTATGTGCGGCGCTCGCGATCCGGTCGCAGCGGTCAATCCCATGGCCGCGCGCATCCGGGGCGACGAGCCGATCCTCGCTCGGACCGCGATCCTTATGTGCGTCCGCAATGAGGCTCCGGCGCAGGTGACCCGCAATTTGCGACCGCTGCTCGACGGACTCGCAGCGGCTCGCGTCGCGCATTTGTTCCATGTCTATCTGCTCAGCGACTCCGGCGATCCCGAGATCGTCGCCGCCGAAGAGACATCCTTTGCCGCCCTTGCCGCGGGTCACGGCGCCGAGACCCCGATCACATACCGTCGCCGCACGGTGAACACAGGGTTCAAAGCCGGCAACATCCGTGATTTCTGCGACCGTTGGGGCGACCGATACGACTTCGCCCTGACGTTGGACGCCGACAGTTTCATTCCGGCGGAGCCGCTCCTGCGACTGGTCCGCATAATGCAGGCAAATCCGACGCTCGGCATTCTCCAGAACTCTCGTTATCGGACTGCCCTCTGAAAGCGCTTTCGCGCGCCTGTTCCAATTCGGCATGCGCCTCGGCATGCGATCCTACACGTTGGGATCCGCCTGGTGGCAGGGCGATTGCGGACCCTATTGGGGCCACAACGCCATTCTTCGCCTCCAGCCGTTCATAGCGCATTGCCGCTTGCCGGTGCTCCCGCGCGGCGGCCCGCTCGGCGGCCACATCCTCAGCCATGACCAGGTCGAAGCGGCGCTGATGCGCCGAGCCGGCTACGAGGTGAGGGTTCTTCCCGTGGAAGCCATGAGCTGGGAAGAAAATCCGCCGACGCTGATGGAGTACATCCGTCGCGATCTTCGTTGGTGCCAGGGCAACATGCAATATTGGGCGCTCCTGGGTTGGCCGGGCCTCAAGGCCATCAGCCGCGTTCAATTGGCGCTTGCGATCCTTATGTATCTCAGCTCGCCGGCCTGGATGGCCTTGGTGACGATCAGCGGCCTCGAGGTCGCGCTCACCAAGATGTCGATCATTCCGACCGTCCATTTGGCGCGGGGCGCGGCTTCCGCGCTGTTGTCGATCATGCTGCTGATGATCTTCGCGCCGAAGGCGGCGAGCGGGGTCGACGTGCTCCTCCGGCGAAGCTCGCGCCGCTCTTACGGCGGCGCTGCGCGGTTCCTTTCCAATGTCGCGAGTGAGATCCTTTTCTCGTTGCTGTTGACGCCGATTATGGCGCTCACCCATACCGCCTTCCTCTTGCGTCTCTTTCTGCTGAGGCGCGGCGGCGCGTGGAACAGCCACATGCGCCAACGCCACGCTGTTCCCTGGGTTTTGGCGTGGGCCAAACTTTGGCCGCATACGCTGACCGGCGTCGCCTCGATCGGGCTCATCGCCGCGACGAGACCGGGCGAAGTCAGCCTCGCGTTCATGGCCGCCGGAGGATTGGCGTTGTCCGTGCCATTCGCGGTCGTCACCGCTGCGCCCTCGGCGGGAACCCTGCTGTCGCGGTTTGGAGTCGGCCGTATCCCCGAGGAAACAGCGCCCTTGGAGGCGCTACAGGCGTTAAAACTTGTCGACAGGGAGACGGGAGCGCCCTAGGAGCGGAAACCCCGCCGGACGAGACCGGTCGCGCCCCAGAATTTTCCCGGTCCGCTTTATCCTCGCTTAACCATTCCGCTACGCTTGCCGCCTATCTTTTGCCGCAGTTCAAAGTCAGTTCGCGGGAAGTGTTCGTGATCAAGCCGGCCGCCGTAAGTGTCAAAGTCCCGGCAAGCGAACCCGGACCGCCAAGCCAGCGCGCATCGGCGCGGGTCGTCCCGCTGACGCCGCCGCGGTCGCGGGTACTGTTCGTCACCTCCGAAATGAGCGATTTTGTGCAGGCCGGCGGCCTCGGCGCCGTCTCGTCCTCGCTGCCGCGCGCGCTGCGGCGCTACGCCGACGTGCGGGTGATGCTGCCCGGCTATCGGCAGGTGCTCGAGCGGACATCCGCGATGGAAATCGTCGCGCATCTGCCGGGCGTCGGCGCGCTGCCTCCCTGCTCGATCGGCGCGACGCGGCTCAGCGACGGCCTGATCGTCTACGTCGTCCTGTGTGAGGAACTCTTCAAACGGGAGGGTTCGCCTTATGCCGACCAAGCCGGCGTGGACTTCGCCGACAACGACCTGCGCTTCGCGCGGCTGAGCTTGGCGGCTGCCCAATGGGCGGCCCGCGCCCACGGAGATTGGAAGGCCGCCAGCCTCCATCTGAACGACTGGCAAACCGCGCTGACGGCGGGCTACCTCGCGTGGGGCGGCGTCGACGCGCCGGCGCTGCTGACGATCCACAATCTCGCCCATCAGGGCCTGTTCGAGCCGTCCCGAATGAGAGCGCTCGGCATCCCTGAGCGCGCGTTCACGATGCAGGGCGTCGAGTTCTTCGGCCACATTTCGTTTCTCAAGGCGGGATTGAACTACGCCGCGCAGATCGCCACCGTCAGCGCGACCTACGCGGAAGAAATCACGCGCCCGGAGTTCGGCTGTGGGCTGGACGGCCTGTTGCTCGAACGGGCCTCGCAAGGGCGCCTGACCGGCATCGTCAACGGCGTCGACGAGACGTGGGATCCGCGACACGACCGCAAGTGCCCCTATCTCTACGATCCGCAACGCTGGAAGGGCCGCTACGCCGACTATGTCCGCGGCATGTTCGGGCTCTCGCTGTCGCGCGCGCCCCTCTTTTCATTCGTGTCGCGGCTGGTTCACCAAAAGGGCGCCGATCTCGTGCTCCGCGCGGCCGAGCTCATCGCAGATCTCGGCGGCCAGCTCGTCGTCATGGGGCGCGGCGAGCCGAACATGGAGGCCGCCTTCGCCGCATTGGGGTCACGCCTCCGGGACGCGGTCGGGGTGCGCGTCGGCTTCGACGCGGAGGACGCGCGCGCTTTGTTCGCGGGCAGCGATTTCGTTCTCATGCCGTCGCGTTTCGAACCCTGCGGCCTCAGCCAGATGTACGCCCAACGTTTCGGCGCCATCCCCATCGCTCACCGAACCGGCGGCCTTGCCGAGACGATCCACGACGGCAAGACGGGCTTCCTGTTCGGCCGGGCCGACCTCGCCGACCTTGAAAGCGCCATCCGTCGCGCCTTCGAAATCTACGCCTCGAACAAAGGCCTCAATGAATTGCGCCGCGCCGCAATGGCGCTGAAGTTCAGTTGGGACGAATCCGCGCGTCGCTACGGCGCGCTCTACCGCGCGCTCGACAATCCGCGCGCCGGAAGGGTCGACGCACGCGCATCGCGCTAGAGGCTTGCGGCAGGGCTGAGCGAGAAGTTACTTTGCGTCGAGCGCGTCAGTGAGGCTTTGCGCCGCGCCCCATTGGCGCAGCGTCTTCGTCGGAATCGTCACGACGTCGGCGCAGGCCTGCACGACGTGCGGAAGACTGTCGGTCTGCAGGGCGAGGGACTTCGTCTTGGCGTCCGGCCAGAGCACGAAATTCAGATCGGTCGCGGTCAAGGCCTCCTTGCAGTCGGCGTCCAAGCCTTTGCCGAGCCCCGCGATATAGGCGGCAGTTAGCGTCTTCGAGCCGACGACGCCGATCTTCGCGCCGTCGGCCGACGAATCCAATGACGATGTCTCAACGATCGGTTTCGGCAGCAACTTGGCCCAGTCGACCGGGGCGCCCGTGGTCAGATCGTAGACCAGCGCGAAACTCGACGCGTCGGGATGCGCGCCGCCGCAGTAGAGGGAATCGGACACGAGATAGCTGAGGTAGCGTGGCCCGCGCATGGTGACGTCGATCGAGCGCGACCAGTCGGCGTCCTTCGAAGCGACGCATTCCGCCCTCGCCTTCCGGACGCGTTCGTCCAGCTTGCGGAGGGCGGCGTTGATCTTGTTGGCCGTCGCGTCGCCGGCGGCGAGCTTGGGAAAGGCCGCGAGGTCTTTGGCGAGCGGCGGCGGAGAGGTCAAAATAGGATTGGCTTCGCCAGCCCGAGCGGGGCCGGCGAGCAATGCGATGGCGAGCAACGTGCAATGAAGAAAACGCATGGCGGTGGGTCTCGGTTTAGGGCGAACGAACACACTATCTGCTAGGTCTTTATTGGGCCAATGACCAGAGCGCCGCGACCGCGCAACGGCCGCAACTCACCGGTTCCGCGATCGCGCGTGGAGGTTTCGAGCTTGGCGTGCGGCGGACGCGCGTTATGATGGGCCGCGCGTTCGCTCCTACGCGCTCCGCCCCGAAGAGCCATGACCAAACCGCTCACCGTCCGCTCGATCGAAGGCATCGCCGAGGTCCCCGCCGAGGCATGGGACGCCTGCGCCAATCCGCCAGGGCTCGGCGAGGACGAGGCGGACGGCGAGCGCTTCAATCCTTTCGTGGCGCATGCCTTTCTGCTGGCGCTGGAGCAGTCGCGTTCGGTGGGCGGGCGCACCGGCTGGGCGCCCGCACATGTGCTTGTCGAAGATTCAGGCGGCCGGCTCGTCGCCGCGGCCCCGACTTATCTCAAGTCCCACAGCCAGGGCGAATATGTCTTCGACCATTCTTGGGCGGAGGCCTATCAGCGCGCCGGCGGGCGTTATTATCCGAAGCTGCAGGTCGCTGTTCCCTTCACGCCGGTGACCGGGCGCCGGCTTCTGGTCGCGCCGCACGCGCCATCCGGCGCCCGCGAGGGGCTGGTGGCGGGCTTGCGCGCGTTGCGCGACGCGGTCGCCGCCTCGTCGATTCACGTCACATTCCCCGCGCGCGGCGATTGCGAGGCGCTTCAGCGCGCCGGCTTCGTTGCGCGAACGGGCGAACAGTTTCACTTCGTCAACGAAGGCTATCGCGACTTCGACGATTTTCTCGCCGCCCTCGCCTCGCGCAAGCGCAAGTCCATCAAGCGCGAGCGCCGCGACGCCCTCGGCGACGACATCACCGTCGACCTGCTCACGGGAAGCGACATCAAGCCCCAGCATTGGGACGCGTTCTTCGCCTTCTACATGGATACCGGATCGCGCAAATGGGGGCGGCCCTATCTCACCCGCGACTTCTTCGACCGCATCGGCGCAACCATGGCGTCGCGCACCCTGCTGGTGATGGCCAAGCGCGGCGGGCGCTACGTCGCCGGCGCGATCAATTTTCTCGGCGACGACGCGCTCTACGGGCGCAACTGGGGCGCGGTCATCGAGCGCCCCTTCCTGCATTTCGAGATCTGCTATTATCAAGCGATCGAGTTCGCGATCAGCCGCGGGCTCCGCCGCGTCGAGGCGGGCGCTCAGGGAGAGCACAAATTGGCCCGCGGCTACCGTCCGGTTCCGACCTATTCGGCGCATGAATTCGCCGATGCGCGCTTTCAGCGGGCAGTGGCGGACTATCTCACGCGCGAGCGCGCCGCCGTCAAAGAGGCGATCTCCGAATACGCCGAATTCCTGCCCTTTCGGCGGGAGAACTGACGTCCCTGAAGCCCCATCTTTCCCGGAGAAGTCATGACCGTGCCCTACGATCCCAACAACATCTTCGCCAAGATCCTGCGCGGCGAAGCGCCCTGCGTGCGCGTCGACGAGGACGATGTTTCGCTCACCTTCATGGACATCATGCCGCGCGCCGAGGGGCACGTCCTCGTGATCCCGAAGATGCCGGCGCGTAATCTCTTCGACATCGCGCCCGGCGCGCTCGCCCAACTCATGCCGGCGGTGCAACGCGCAGCGCTGGCCGTGAAGGCCGGCATGGCGGCCGAGGGGATCGTGGTGCAACAGTTCAACGAAAGGGCCAGCGGGCAGGTCGTGTTCCATCTGCATTTCCACGTGCTGCCGTGTTGGAGCGGCGTCGCGTTGCGGCCGCCCGGCGGCCCGATCGTTCCGGCCGACCAACTCGAGGCCCACGCCGCCAAGATTCGCGCGGCGCTGAAGGCCTAGCACGGCAATTCCACTATCCGGCGGATGACATTCTCCTTGGGGTGATCTAGGCAAAAAGGCGCCGAGTGACCAAGGAAGAGAGGCGCCGATGTATTCGAGCCATCTGCATTACCTTCCCGCCCAGCTACTCCTCTATATCCTGCTCGGCGGGTTCGTCCTCGGCCTGCTGGTGTTACTGCAGATCGGCATCCTCGACACCGCCTATCGTCGGCTCGGGTTGGAGCCCCGCGTCGCCATGCTGGTGCTGCTTGCGTCGATGGTCGGCAGCTATGTCAACATTCCGATCACGCAGATACCCGAGGCGCACATAGTCGCGCGGGCCTACATCGACGCCTTCGGCATGCCCTATCTCGTGCCGCAAACCGTCGATTGGCCCGGTACGATCCTCGCGATCAACGTGGGCGGCGCGCTCATTCCGGTTCTGCTGTCGATCTATCTCATCATCCATGATCGCATTTTAATCCCAAGCGTGATCGCGACCGCGGTGCTGGCGGTCATCGTCCATCAGCTCGCGACGCCCATCCCGGGCGTCGGTATTTCCGTTCCGATCTTCGCTCCGCCGATCCTGGCGGCGTTGACGGCGTGGCTGTTGTCTCGCCGGTACCCGGCGCCGCTCGCCTATGTCGGCGGCTCGCTCGGCGTGCTGATCGGCGCCGACCTCAGCAATCTCGGCCAGTTGAAGACATTGGGCGCGTCAGTCGCCTCGATCGGCGGCGCGGGCACCTTCGACGGCGTGTTCCTCACCGGCATCGTCGCGTCGCTGTTGGCCGGGTTCGGCGAGCGGCGGGCCGTCTGAGGCGCGGGCTTGCACCGATCGGGGAGCCGGTGGCCCGACCGCGGCATGCGTGAGCGACGGCGAGCGGAACTCCGTCCGCTCGCACGACGCCTCTCTCACATCGCCTGCGGTTCGCTCGGCGAGACCTCGTCCGGCGCGTCCGGCGCGCCATCGTCTTCGCTCGGCCCGGTCGGGCCGTCAGCGCGTTTGCGCGCGCGGCCCTTGCGCGCCTCGGGCTCGCCTTCCGCGCGCTGGCGACCGGCGACAATGAGGTCGCGTTCGAGCCGCGGTTGCGACGGCCCCTCGGGATAGACGAAGCTGAGCCTCTTCACTCCGGTCTCGTCGGCGGTGACGACGACGCGCACGACGCCGCCGTTCTTCAGCCTCCCGAACAGCACTTCGTCGGCGAGCGGCGTCTTGATCTGCGTCTGGATGACGCGGGCCATCGGCCGCGCCCCCATCGCCTCGTCGTAGCCGTTCTTGACCAGCCAGGCGCGCGCCTCGTCCGAAAGCTCGATGCTCACGTTGCGATCGGCGAGCTGCGCCTCGAGCTGCATGATGAACTTGTCGACGACCTGCGCGATGACCGTTTCCGGCAGCCGCGCGAACGGCACGATCGCGTCGAGCCGATTGCGGAATTCCGGCGAGAACAGCCGATTGATCGCCTCGGTGTCGTCGCCTTCCCGCTTGGAGCGGTGGAAGCCGAACGCCTCCTTGGCGAGGTCCTGCGCGCCCGCATTGGTCGTCATGATCAGGATCACGTTGCGGAAGTCGATCTGCTTGCCGGCGTGATCGGTCAGTTTGCCGTGGTCCATAACCTGCAGGAGGATGTTGAACAGGTCGGGATGGGCCTTTTCGATCTCGTCGAGGAGCAGCACGGAATGCGGATGCTGGTCGATCGCATCGGTGAGCAGACCGCCCTGGTCGAAGCCGACGTAGCCGGGAGGCGCGCCGATCAACCGTGAAACGGTGTGGCGCTCCATATATTCGGACATATCGAAGCGCGTGAGCTCGAGCCCGAGGCTGGAGGCGAGCTGGCGCGCCGCCTCGGTCTTGCCGACGCCGGTCGGCCCGGAGAAGAGGTAGCAGCCGATCGGTTTTTCCGGATCGCGAAGTCCAGCGCGCGCGAGCTTGATCGCCGAGGCGAGCGCGCCGAGCGCCTCGTCCTGGCCGTACACGACGCGCTTCAACGTCTGCTCGAGATGTTGGAGCACCTCGGTGTCGTCCTTCGAGACGGACTTGGGCGGAATGCGCGCCATCGAGGCGATCGTCGCCTCGATCTCCTTGACGCCTATCGTCTTTTTGCGCTTGGCCTCGACCACCAGCATCTGCGAGGCCCCGGTCTCGTCGATGACGTCGATCGCCTTGTCGGGCAATTTGCGGTCGTGGATGTAGCGCGCCGACAGTTCGACCGCCGCCTTGACGGCCTCCTGGGTGTAGCGGACCTTATGAAACTCCTCGAAATAGGGCTTGAGGCCCTTGAGGATCTCCACAGCATCGGCGACGCTCGGCTCCTTGACGTCGATCTTCTGGAAACGGCGCACCAGCGCGCGATCCTTCTCGAAGTACTGCCGATATTCCTTGTAGGTGGTCGAACCGATGCAGCGCAGCGAGCCCTGAGCGAGCGCCGGCTTCAGCAGATTGGAAGCGTCCATCGCGCCGCCGGAGGTGGCGCCGGCGCCGATCACCGTGTGGATTTCGTCGATGAAGAGGATCGCGTCCTTGTGCTGCTCGATCTCCTTCATCACCTGCTTCAGACGCTCTTCGAAATCGCCGCGATAGCGCGTGCCGGCGAGCAACGCGCCCATGTCGAGCGCGAAGACCGTCGCCCCAGCGAGCACTTCGGGAACCTCTCCGCCGATGATCTTGCGCGCCAAGCCCTCGGCGATCGCGGTCTTGCCGACCCCGGGATCGCCGACCAGCAGCGGGTTGTTCTTCTGGCGACGGCAGAGCACCTGGATGGTGCGCTGAACCTCGGCCTCGCGACCGATCAGCGGATCGATCCGGCCGTCCCTCGCCTTCTTGTTCAAGTTGACGCAATAAGCGTCGAGCGCACCTTCCTTTTTCTTACTATCGGACGGCTCCTTCAACTCTTTGGACTCTCGCGACTCCGGATCTTCGTCGACGCCCCTCGGCGAGCGAGACGTGTCGGACATGCCTGGACGCTTCGCGATGCCATGGCTGATGTAATTGACCGCGTCGTACCGGGTCATGTCCTGCTCTTGCAGGAAATAGGCGGCGTGCGTTTCTCGCTCGGCGAAGATCGCCACGAGGACGTTCGCGCCGGTCACTTCTTCGCGGCCGGAGGACTGCACATGGATGGCGGCGCGCTGAACGACACGCTGGAAGCCGGCGGTGGCCTTGGCCTCGTCGGCCGTCTCGATGATGATGTTCTCGAGCTCGGTGTCGATGTAATGGACGACGCCCTTGCGCAGCGCGTCGAGGTCGACATTGCACGCCCTCAGCACCGCCGCGGCATCGGGATCGTCGATCAACGCGAGCAACAGGTGCTCCAGCGTCGCATATTCGTGCCGGCGCTCGTTGGCGAGCGCAAGCGCCTTGCGCAGGGTCTTTTCGAGGGCGCGGGAGAAAACGGGCATCACGAGCCTTTCACTTTTTTTCCATAATGCACTGCAACGGGTGTTGGTTCTTGCGGGCGTGGTCCATCACCTGCGCGACTTTCGTTTCGGCAATCTCGTAGGTGTAGACGCCGCATTCGCCGACGCCGTTGTTGTGCACGTGCAACATGATCTGCGTGGCCTCTTCCGGGTTCTTGTTGAAGAAGGCCTGAAGGATCGCGATCACGAACTCCATAGGGGTGTAGTCGTCGTTGAGCAAAAGAACCCGATACATATTCGGACGCTTGGTTTGCGTCCGTGTTCGCGTGATGACGGCGGCGCCGTTGCCGGGGATTTCCACCCCGCGCCGTGGCTCGCGCGACGCCACAACCGGACCGACGGGGTGATCGGAGGCCGCCCCGCGCGGCATGAAGAAGAAACGCGCCAATCGCGCCATTCCAGCCCGGAAGCGACTGACCAACGGATGCGACTCGGCGACCACGTTCGACCTCTATCAATACGGGCGACCCGACGCCGTCGCGTCAGGGGCTCGCCGCACATTCCCCAATTGCCTCATCTAGGCGCCGCGAACGCTGGGCGCCAGAGGCCGACGCGACGTCGACAGGATCACCAATTTGTGGTCGCTACGCAAGAGGCGCGCCACAAAAAAGGGCCGGCTGCGAAGCCGACCCCTAAACTCGTGAAATCTCTATTGGTTCAAGCGCCCGAATTGAACCGCGCCTGACCGACGCGCGCTGTTGCGCGAATCCTTACTTGACCGAAGCCTGAGCCCTGGCGATGGCGGTCTCAACCGGCTTGAAAGCCTCGGCGGCGAGCTTGACGCAAATTTCATTGATCTTGCTCGCCTGCGCGACGAAGCCTTCATAGGCGGACTTCGCATATTCCGTCTGGATCTGGATGGCGGTCTCGACCGACTTCGCGCCGAGCAACCGCTCGACCACTGCCGAGTTCTGGGCAAATGCCTTCTTCGAATATTCGGAGGAACTCGGAGGCGATCTCTTGAAGGCCTTTGGCGACCGTCGCCGTGGCGGCGCTGACCGCATCGAGTTGCTGCTTGCTGAGCTTTTGGAAGTCTTCAAAATTCGGAGTCGTCATGGCGGATCCTCAGGTTGGCTTCGTTCCTTCGGCACTGCAGGATGCCGCGAAGCGCCGGCATCGTTGGCACGCAATATGTGCAATGCACAATAAAGAGTCAAGCAAAATGTTGCATTGCAACAAGAGAGGCCGCACAGCAGCGGGCGCAAAGCGCACGCGCCGCGCAACGCGCACTTTTTTGATATGTTACAATGATTTAATAAAATCCGTTGATATTGCCCCTGAGAGGTGATCGCAACGATTTCCCTGATTTCTCATTGGCTTGTCGGCGATAATCGGCAGAAAATCGCGCGCCGTTAACGCCGCCGTAACCGCATTCCCATACCGTCCCCAACTGTGTGTATCGCGCAACGGTCCAGCGGCCGCAGCGCGAAAAAATGGTTCGATAGGACGCGTTCATGGCGTTGCGTGGCTTCCGTTCTCGAATATTTCGTCTCGTTCAAATCGCCGCGGGCGCCTGCGTGACGCTCTCGGCGATTGCGATGTGCGCGGCGCCGGCGGAGGCGCGCGCCTGGCGCCATTACCATCGCCACGTCCATTACGCCGCGAGATTTCATGGAAATTATGGCGGTCGCAGGCTGGCCGCGCCGGCAAATCCCGCCTTCGCGGCAATCGTCGTCGACGCCAACACTGGCCGCACGCTCTACGCCGTGAACGAAAACGAGCTGCGCCATCCCGCCTCCATCACCAAGGTGATGACGCTTTATCTTCTCTTTGAGCAGCTCGACAAAGGCGCGCTGACGCTGCAGTCGCCAATCCCGATTTCCGAGCACGCCGCCGCGCAGGAGCCCTCCAAGCTCGGCCTCGAACCCGGCCAAACGATTTCCGTCGAAAATGCGATCAAGGCGATCGTCACCCGGTCGGCCAACGACATCGCTGTCGCCGTCGCGGAAAAGATCGGCGGCGATGAGAGCTCGTTCGCCGCAATGATGACCCGGAAGGCGCACGCTCTGGGCATGTCGCGCACCTTCTACGTCAACGCGTCGGGCTTGCCGAACGACGGGCAGCTCACGACCGCGCGCGACCTCACCATCCTCGGCCGCGCGACCGAAGAGCGCTTTCCCCGCTACTTCAAATATTTTTCGACCCACGAATTCGAATACGGCGGCGAAATCATCGGCAACCACGATCACCTGCTCGGTCGCGTCGACGGTGTCGACGGCATCAAGACCGGCTACACCCGCGCCTCGGGTTTCAACCTGCTGACCTCCGTGCACCGCGACGGGCGCTCTCTCATCGCGGTCGTCATGGGCGGCAGGACGGCGAGATCGCGCGACGACGTCATGGCGTCCCTGATCGCCGACCACATCGCCGAGGCCTCGAACAGAGGCCACACGGCGACGATGATCGCCGATTCCGAAGCTGCCGAACCGGTCGCGGCGCGCTTTCCCTCGGCTCAACCTGTCGCGGCGGCGTCCCCCGCTCGCTCGTTCCCGGCGCTCGTCGCCGCCGAAACTCCCCCTCCGCTGGCGCGTCCCGTGGCTGCCCAGGTCGACGAGGGCGACGCCGAGGACGAGGAGGACGAGGCTCCGCACGTGGCCGCGGTGCTGCCGCCGGCGCAAGTCGCTCAGCGCCTGTCGAGCGCGGCCGCCCGCGCTCCGGAACCTGTGCGCCCCGAGCCCGTTCATGCGGCGACCGTTCGTCCGCAACCCGCGCGTCCCGAGCCCGTTCGCGCTGAAACCGTTCGTCCCGAGCCGGCGCGTCCCGAGCGGGTCGCGCAGGCGACGCCAGCCGAGCTCGGCTGGGTCAAGGGCCCCGATCCGGCGAGCGTCGCCAAACTGCAAGCCGCTTTCAGGGCGGAGCCGGCCGCTCGTCCCATCGTCTCGCCGACCCCCCATCCCCCGGTCGCCCGCGCGAAAGAGGAGACTGAGGTTGGGCGCAGGGAAGAGCCCCGCGCCAACGAAGAGCCCGGCGGCGGAGATCGCAACGGCTGGATCGTCCAGATCGGCGCCACCGATGACGCCAACAAGGCGAACGAGCTTCTGACCCGCGCCCGCGCCAAGAGCCGGGCGGCGCTCGCCTCGGCCAAGCCGCTCACGGAAAAGGTCAAGAAGGGGGACGACGTTTTCTACCGCGCCCGCTTCGCCGGCCTCGACTCGGCGAGCGCCGATGCGGCCTGCCGGTCCCTCAAGAGGAGCGGATTCTCCTGCTTCGCAGCGCGCGATTGAGATCAGGTTCAACCATGACGCAGCAAAACATCCTTGGCCTGATTGACCCGCGCAGCGAGAGCGGTCGAGCCGCCATGATCTGGGTGAAGCTTCTTCATCAACGATCGGTGCGCGCGGACGATTTCCTCGGCGCCCGCGCCTTGCGCCAGGCCCAATATTTCATACGCCTCGTCGCGCGTCATCGCGCCGCCGCCGCGAGCCCGCCCCCCCGCCTCGCCCTGACCCTCGTCTGCGTCACGCCAGCCGGCAAACCGGCGGTCGAGATAAGTCTCTAAGAGGGTCGCGCCCTCGGGATCGTCGCGCCGGCACGTCGCGTAGAGTTCGAGGCAATCGGGTCGCGTCAGCCCGTCCAGCGGCCGTCCTTGGAATCGACCGGCAAGAACCGAGCCGCTCATGACTCCGGAATCGTGGTCGAGCCGCATTTCGATCATCGCCGAGCGCGCCGTCGAAGTCCGTCCCGACCGCCCGCCCTGTCCGGCCGTGCGAAACGCCGCGCCGAAAGGGCTGGACCGGTTCCGTCCCGCCAGACTGAAGGCGAGGCTCGCCAGGATCGAGGCGAGGCTGAAGCGGCCGCGCAACGCGATCAAAACAACGCCGAGGATGCTCAGAGCGGCGCCGCCCTTGCGAGCGATCTTGGCCGCTGTCGCTGGGTCCAGCCGGCCGAACTGCTTGATAGCCGCGAGCAGGAGATAAAGGGCGAAGAGCCCGGCGATGAAAGTCGGCATGATGAGAAATCTCTACCGCGACTGTGGGTCGGACCGTCGCGCGCCCGATCTGCGCCTCGGAGGTCCGTGGCGCCGCGCGGAGTCAATTTATCCCTCTTTCACCCGGCGCGCATCTGTTCCAGGAGCGCGCGCGCGTGCCCGTCGCCAATCGCCTGGGCGGCCAGCGCGGCGCGCCCGCCTGCGGCATAGGCGGCGGCGGCGCGCAAAAGCGCTTCGAGCCGCGCCGCCGCGCCGGCGTCGAACGCGCTATAGGCGCCGTCGGTGAGGCGGGCGATTTCCCGAAACGCGCGACGCGCCGACGGATCGTCGCCCTCCTGGAACATGAAAGCCTTGACGCCGGCGAGCGCGAGTTCGCCGGCAATCCCCATCACCCGGTCGACGCCCTCCTCCATCGCATCGCCGACAAAAACCAGCGCGCCGACCTTGGCGCGGCGCGCCTCGTCGCGCGCATGGGCCAGCACCTTGCCGAGCTGCGTCGTGCCGCCGCGCACCGATATGCGGCTCATCAGTTCGCCGAGCCCCTGGCCGCCGGAAACGAAGCGCGAGGCGCGGCATTCGTTCATGCCGCGGAAATAGACCAGCTGCACGTCGAGGCCGCCCAGATCCGCAGCGGCCTGGAACATCCGACCTTGCAAACTCTGCGCTAGGTCCCAGGTCGGCTGGCGGCTCATTGTCGCATCGAGGGCGAAGATCATGCGTCCACGTTGGCCCGCCGACGGCGCCGGCGTCGACCGGGCCGCCTCGACGAAGGCGGCGATCTGCGCCTCGGACTCGCGCGTCGCCAGCGGCGGTTTGCCGCCCTGCGTGCCCATGATTCCTCTCCTCGCGCGAGATGCGCGCTCGACTAAGATCGGCGCCGGGCCACGTCGCCGCAAGAGCAACCGCCGGATTTCACAACAGGCCGAGTTCGCCGAGCGCCCGACGCAATTCCTCCGGCATCGCGCCGGCGCCCTCGCCCGAGGCGGCGAGATCCGGCGGCGCGTCCTTAGGCGAGAAATAGCGCCAGCCCTGAAACGGCCGCATGGGTCGCGGCCGCACCGGCGTAACCGCGGGATCGAGCCAAAGCCGGCAGCGACCAATGCCGTCGGCATCGACGAAGGGTTCGACGTCGAGGAGCCGCTGGCGCGCGGCGAGTTGGCCCTTGATCACCCAATAGAGGGAGCCGCCGTCGACGAGCGCTTCAGCGCGCTTGGGGACCATGCGAGTGACATGGGCGTGCCGCGGCGCCTCACCGCGGGCGACGCGTTCCGCGACGCGCAGCTCCACCCAGTCTTCAAGGTCGGCGATCGAGTCCGCGCCGACACATAGCTTAACGAGATTCAGGGCCATGTCGGCATTATGACGCGTTCGGATGAAAAACCGAAGCGGCGGACTGGTCGGACTGCTGATCTTCACGATTTCGCGCGCCATCGGCGGCCCCTGAGATCGCGTTTCAACCCGCGACCGCCGACCGGCGGCGCATTCCCGCCTCAGCCATGGGGGGCATCGGAGGGCAGCGCTCGAACGCTGCCGCAAGAGCGTCGGCGGGCATCGGCCTCATGAAGAGGTAGCCCTGCATTTCGTCGCATCCCGCCGATCGCAGCAATTCGAACTGCTCACGGGTTTCGACGCCCTCCCCGGTCAGCGCAAGGCCGAGTTCCCTCGCCAACCTCGCCGCCGAGCGGATCACCGCCGCGCATCTCGGATTGGCCAAGGCGTCGACAACGAAACCGCGATCAATCTTGATGCGGTCGAGCGGCAGGCGCGCTATCGCGGTCATCGAGGAATAGCCCGCGCCAAAGTCGTCGAGCGCGATCGCCACGCCGAAGCGGCGCAAGGCGTTCAGGCTTGCCGCTGCAGCCTCGAAATCGTCGATGAACGACGATTCCGTGATTTCCAACTCGAGCCGGCGCGGATCGAATCCTCGCGCCTCGACGATTTCATGGATCGTCGCCATAAAGGACGGCGACTTCAATTGCGCGGCGGAGACATTGACGGCGACGCGCAAATGGTTCGGCCAAGTCGCCGCGATGTGCGTCGCCTCACGAAGCGCCCAGACTCCGATCTCCTCGATACAGCCGCATTCCTCCGCCGCGACGAGAAAAAGGCTTGCGGGCGCCTCGGCGAATCCGGGACGGCGCCAGCGCAGAAGCGCTTCAAATCCTTTGGTCGCGCCGTTCGCCGCGTCGACGAGGGGCTGGAAGTCCAGCCGCATTTCGCCGTTACGCAGCGCCTGACGCAGCGCCGCTCCCGTTTCGCGCCGCTCGCGCGCTTCGCGGCTCTCGGCGTCGTCGACGAAGGCGATCGAACTGTGGTGCTGCTTGGCCCTGAACAGCGCTGCGTCCGCATTGCGCGCGAGGCGGTCGCCGTTCTCGCCGTGATCCGGCGCCAAGGCGACGCCGACCGTCACCGAACACACGCTTTCGCCCCAGGCGAAAACGAATGGGCGCCGAAATTCCGCTACAATCCGTTGCGCCAGCGCCGCAGCCGCGTCGCGGCTCGGCATGTCGGAGGCGACCAGCGCGAACGCGTCGCCGCCGAGCCGCGCGACGAAATCGTCCGCCCGGCAGGCCTTGCGCAAGACGAGCGCGGCGCGAACGATCATTTCATCGCCCGCGGCGTGGCCGAACGTCTCGTTGAACAGTCGAAAGGGATCGAGATCGAAGCACATCAGCGCGAATCTCTCTCCCGCGCCGGCGCGCTGCTCGAACGCAGCCGCCAATCGCTCGTTGAGCGCCAGACGGTTCCCGACGCCGGTCAGCGGATCGCGGCGCGCGGCCGCTTCCTCGGCGAAACGGGCGATCGTGCGGCGCGCGAGTTGGCTCGCCTGAGAATGCGCCTGGAACACAAGGAAGCCGGCGTTGAGGAGCTGCGCGGCGACAATGGGAAGCGCCGCGGCGGGCGGCGCGTGAACCGCGGCGAATAGGCAGCCAAGCGCGACCGGAGCGATAAAACCATACGCCATTGGCAATGCGACCGCGAGTTGCAGCGCGCCGCCGCTCATCACGCTCATCGATAGCGTCGCGATCAGGGTTCGCTGAACCGCATCGGCGTAGGTCTGAGCCAAGGCCAGACCGCAGGCCCAGATCGCGCCCTTGACGATCGCGCGGATCGTCGTACGCCTGAACTCGCGAACCGCGTCGGGCGTCGAGCCCGCATCGTCGGTAGCGATGGACCGCCGGAGAGCGCGGGAAATTCCCGTGTACGCGGCGAGCACGAGGGCCCACGCGATCAGCGGCGCGCGCGCCGGGGTGTGCCACATGCCAAGCGGCAGCAGAGCGGCGCCGAGCATCGCTGCCGCCAGCGGAGGCACCCCGTTGCTTTGCACGGCCGCCAGCTGTGCGACACGGACACTGGCCATTTCCAGCGGCGCGAGCGGCCGATGCGAGAAGGCCAGGCAATCGCCGTCGAACCATCGCCCGAGCCGCGCGACGATCCTCGCCACCCACGGCCCGATGCGCCTGGCCAAGAGCCGATTGGCCGCACCGCCGCCGAGCCGGCGATCGTTCTCGAGCCTCTGGGCGTTCGACACGGGAATTGGGGCGTCCGGTAGCGGGTGAAAATTCGTCAATACCCGCTATGGTAGCATTTCTTGCTGTACAGCCTCTTAATGATTGTAGAGAAAAATGATGAACTCGCGGTCGTCAACGAGGGAAAACGCACCGCGCAGCGCTGGGCTATTCCATTTGCGCCTCGATCGTCATAAGTCGCTGCCCCTGCTCCACGGTGTCGCCAATGCGGGCCGTCAAATTGGCGACGCGGCCGGCGTGCGGCGCGACCAGCGCGTGCTCCATCTTCATCGCCTCGACCACCGCGAGACGGGCGCCCTCCTCGACGGCCGCATCCTCCTCGACATGAAGCGCGATCACGCGGCCATGCATCGGCGCGACGATTTCGCCCGACCTCTCGCCGGCCCCGGCCAATTCGCCCGCAAGCGGATCGACTCGGGCGACGCGAAACTGACGGCCGCCGCTGAGCACGAACGTCGCCTCGTCCGTGGCCAGCACCGTCGGCGGTTCGGCCACGTCGACTGGGCTGGGCGCGCGGCCGTCGGCAAAGGCGAGACTTCGCTGCCCCTCCCCGCTGATCGTCACGAGGCGCTCGACGTGACCATCGACGCGGACCTCGAATCCGACGCGCCGGGACCCCGTCAACTCGAAGGAATCCGCGACATTCCAGGGATCCGAGGTGACGCTGGCCGCCTCGCGATCCGGCGCCGGAGCGAGCAGCGTCTCGGCTCCGGCGAGAACGGCGCGCGGATCGGTTTCGCGCGGCTCGGCGCCGAGTTCCGCCGTGTGAGTGTCGATAAAGCCGGTATCGAAAGCGCCCGCCTCGACTTCAGGCGCGCCAAGGAGCGCGCTCAGGAAAGCGAGATTGGTCTTGGGGCCGATCACCACGGCGCCCGCCAGCGCGCGGCGCAATTTCGCCAGCGCCTCCGTCCGCGTCGGCGCGTGGGCGATCAGTTTGGCGATCATCGAGTCGTAGAACGGCGTTACGCTGTCGCCGGTCTCGACGCCTGCGTCAATGCGCAGGCCCGCGCTCGCGTCGAGCCGCAGCGCGAGAATTTTGCCGGGACTGGGCAGGAAGCCGTTCTCCGGATCTTCGGCGTTGAGGCGCGCCTCGATCGCCCAGCCGGACCGGCGGATTTGATCTTGCCGCAGCGGCAGCGGCTCGCCGGCGGCGATCCTGAACTGCCATTCGACGAGGTCGAGCCCCGTCGTCGCCTCGGTGACGGGATGCTCGACCTGCAACCGCGTGTTCATTTCGAGAAAATAGAAGCAGTCGACGCCGAGGCCGCGGGCGGAATCGACGATGAACTCCACCGTCCCCGCGCCGGCGTAGTCGACCGCTCGCGCCGCCGAGACCGCCGCCTCGCACATGGCGCTCAGCGTCTCCTCAGGCAGACCCGGAGCCGGGCTCTCCTCGATCACCTTCTGGTGGCGGCGCTGCAGCGAGCAATCGCGCTCGAAGAGATGCACGACGTTCCCATGCGAATCGCCGAACACCTGCACTTCGACGTGGCGCGGTGCGGAGATGTACTTCTCTATGAGCACGCGAGGATCGCCGAACGCCGTCTCGGCCTCGCGCGTCGCGCTGTCGAACGCGGCGTCGAAGTCGACATGGGCGTCGACGCGCCGCATGCCGCGCCCGCCGCCGCCCGCGATCGCCTTGATCAGCACGGGATAGCCGATCTCGTAGGCCTTCTCCTTGAGGAACTTGGCGCTTTGATTGTCGCCGTGGTAGCCGGGCACGATCGGCGCGCCGGCTTTGGCCATCAGCGCCTTGGCCGAGCTTTTCAGCCCCATGGCGCGCATCGCGGCCGGAGGCGGCCCGACGAAGACGATCCCGGCCCGCTCGCAGGCTTCCGCGAAATCGGCGTTTTCCGACAGGAAGCCATAGCCTGGATGCAGGGCTTGCGCGCCAATCCGGAGCGCCAGCGCGATGATCTGCTCCGCATCGAGATAGCCGTCGGCGCCGACGCCTATCTCGTGCGTCTCGTCCGCGAGGCGGGTGAACAAAGCGCCGCGATCGGCCGGCGTCGCCATCGCCAGCGTCCATATCCTCAGCCGCCGCGCCGTGGCGATGATACGGCACGCAATCTCGCCGCGATTGGCAATGAGGACGTTGGCGAACATGACGGCTCCCTTAGCGCGGTCCCGGTATAACGGAAGCGACGAGGAAGGCCAGCGAGCGGGGTTGGGGGCGCCGGATTCTCGATCCGGACGGCGCGCATAAAGCGCGCCTCGCAGTCCCCGCCTCCGTGGCCGAGCCTTGCCGGCTCTTCGTTGGCGCCCTAGTGAAGCCGCGACGATCAAAAAACTGGAGAATAGCGATGGCCGAGGACGTCATGAAGAAGGTCCGCCTGGGGCGAACGGAGCTCATGGTCACTCCGGTCGGCTTCGGGGCGGCGGGGCTCGGAGATATGCCTGACACCTATGGCTACCGAGTTCGATTCGGAGCGCGCCAAGGCCACGATGCAGGCCATTTTCGACGGAGAGGTGAATTTCATCGACACGTCGCGCATCTACGGCATGGGTCGCAGCGAGGAGAGGATCGGCGCCGCCATCCGGGAGCGCGGCGGGCTGCCGTCGGGTTTCCTCATCTCGACCAAGTTGGACCGCGATCCCGAGACCAATGTCTTCGACGCCGCGCAGGCGCGCCGCTCGATCGAGCAGAGCCTCGCCGCGCTTGGGCTCACGCAGATCGACATGCTGCATCTGCACGATCCCGAGCATTCGCGCTCGCTGGAGGAGGCGACCGCCCGGGACGGAGCCCTGGGCGAACTCTTCCGCATGAAAGAGGAGGGATTGGTGAAGGCGGTGGGTCTGGCGGCGGGATCGGTGACAATGATGATTCCGCTGCTGCGCGATTGGGATTTCGATGTGCTGATCACGCATAATCGCTTCACCCTCGCCAATCGCAACGCTGAAGCCATGCTGAACCTCGCGCAGTCCAGAGGCATCGCCGTCCTCAACGCCGCGCCCTATGCCGGCGGCGTCCTGGCCAAGGGGTCGAGCGAGTACCCCCGCTATGTCTATCAGGAGGCGTCCGCCGCCGCGCTCGATCCCATTCGCCGCATCGAGGCGATCTGCGCCCGTCACGGCGTGCCCACGGGGGCTGCGGCGCTGCAGTTTTTCCATGCGCGACCCGCGGGTCAACTCGACGATCTGCGGGGTCGCCGAGCCCGGGCACGTCAACAAGACGCTCGACTGGGCGCGGTTTCCAATTCCTGAAGTGGTGTGGGAGGAACTGAAGGCGGCGCCGGCATCGACCGACGACCCGGAGGCGACGCGCGAGTACCGGCCGGGCTAGTCGCTTCGCGGCGACTTCGGGGACGGACGCGCGCCGCGCGCCCGAACTCGTTCTAGCCCGCAGCTGCCACGCTATTGTTCAAATGAGAAGATTCCGGCACCGACACTGCAGACGGTGCAATTCACTGTCAGAACGTAACTCGCCAATAGGCGAGTACCTCACGAACTTCTTTACGTGGATAGCGCGGGCCCGCCTGATCGAGATCCCGCTTAATCGCCCGCTTCCGTTCCCCAGCAATCTGCTCAATGGCCGCCGACAATGGTACGGTTCCAAGAGGGCGCTTCTCGCCGGGAGACCGCGGCCAACTTTTCGGATAGCCGTCCCAAGCGTTCCACG
Source organism: uncultured Alphaproteobacteria bacterium (assembly GCA_963813195.1). Taxonomy (GTDB): domain Bacteria; phylum Pseudomonadota; class Alphaproteobacteria; order Rhizobiales; family Beijerinckiaceae; genus Roseiarcus. Next base: position 32,870 of record CAWEYC010000036.1, read on the forward strand.
CATCGAGCGCAGTGACCGCTTCCCGCAGGCTTTCGTGATCGCACGTCCACCCGTATAGGTTGCGCGCGCAAATTCTGAGCATCGCTTTCACGTCGGGCATCGTATCCGTGAACGCTTTCAGGGGTGTCGGCAGCAAGACCATGTTTGCGATGCAGGAGAAGTATCGCCGATCCTTCACGACGTCGTTGGACTTCTGGAATGCGGGATCGTCGATCCCCCATATGTGGCAGCAGGACCAGTTCGGCCGTTCCGCCTTCCTGAGGCCGAGAGCCAAGGTGAGGGCTTGGTTCGCGTTGATGTTCCCCTCGACCTTCGGCGACGACGCGCCAGTTGTTCGCTTTGTATTCGTCTGAATTTCGGTCCAGTTTGCCTTGTAGAGCTGGTGGCCGCGACCGTGCTCAGGGAACCAGACCGGCAGCAGCCTAAAGGTCTCAGGCGCGACCCACCGAGCCGTACGCTCGATCAGAGATGCGATCTCTGGAATCCCAATTTCGGCCCGAAGCGCATCCAAGCCGTCGAGGGGTACTGTCGTCGATGTCGAAACCTCGGAAGAAGCACCTGATTGATCGCTCGCTATCGGTGAACGCAGCTCTCTCATTGACATCGTCTCTACGCCCCTCACATCCTGAACACGCCGAAGCGCGTCGGCTCCACCGGCGCGTTGAAGCAAGCCGAAAAGGCCAGGCTGAGCACGCGGCGCGTTTGCGCGGGCGCGATCACGCCGTCGTCCCACAGCCGCGCGGTCGCGAAATAGGGCGAGCCCTCGCTGTCGTAGCGGGCGCGGATCGGCGCCTTGAAGGCCTCTTCCTCCTCGGCCGACCAGGACTTGCCCTGCGCTTCGAACCCGTCGCGCCGAAGCGTCGCGAGGACGCTCACCGCCTGCTCGCCGCCCATCACGCTGATGCGCGCGTTCGGCCAGGTGAAGAGAAACCGCGGCCCGTAGGCCCTCCCGCACATGCCGTAATTGCCGGCGCCGAACGAACCGCCGACGATCAGCGTGATCTTCGGCACCTCAGCGCAGGCGACTGCGGTCACCAATTTGGCCCCATCCTTGGCGATCCCGCCCGCTTCATAGCGCTGGCCGACCATGAAGCCGGAAATGTTCTGCATGAACAGCAGCGGGATTTTGCGCTGGGCGCAGAGTTCGACGAAATGCGCGCCTTTGAGCGCGCTGTCGGAGAAGAGAACGCCATTGTTGGCGACGATGCCGATCAGCATGCCGTTGAGGCGGGCGAAGCCGGTGATCAGCGTCGTGCCGTAACGCGCCTTGAAGGCGTCGAATTCCGAGCCGTCGACGAGGCGCGCGATGATTTCGTGCGCGTCGACCTGCTTGCGCAAATCGACGGGAACGATGCTCGCGAGGTCCTCGATGGGATAGAGCGGCTCGACCGCCGCCGCGAGGTCGGGAATGAGTTTTGGGGCGCGGTTGAGATTGGCCAGCGCCCGGCGCGCCAGGGCGAGCGCGTGGACGTCGTCGCGCGCCATCGTATCGGCGACGCCGGAGACGCGGGTATGCAAATCGGCCCCGCCGAGGTCCTCCGCCGACACGGTTTCGCCGGTCGCCGCCTTCACCAGCGGCGGTCCGGCGAGAAAGATGGTGCCCTGCTTCTCGACGATGATCGTCTCGTCCGACATGGCGGGAACATAGGCGCCGCCCGCGGTGCACGAGCCCATCACCACCGCGATCTGCGCGAGGCCCGCCGCCGACATGCGCGCCTGATTGTAGAAGATGCGCCCGAAATGCTCGCGGTCGGGAAAGACTTCGGACTGGTGCGGCAGGTTGGCGCCGCCGGAATCGACCAGATAGACGCAGGGCAGCGCGTTTTCGGACGCGATCTCCTGCGCGCGCAGGTGCTTCTTCACCGTCATGGGGTAATAGGCGCCGCCCTTGATGGTGGGATCGTTGGCGACGATCATCGCCTCGCGGCCGTGGATGCGCCCGATTCCGGCGACCATGCCGGCGCCGTGCACGTCGCCCTCGTACATGCCAAAGGCCGCGAGCGCCCCGATCTCGAGAAAGGGCGAGTCCGGATCGATGAGACGGGCGACGCGTTCGCGCGTCAACAGCTTGCCGCGCGCGACATGGCGTTCGCGCGCCTTTGCCGCTCCCCCCTCCGCGGCGATGCGCCGGCGCTCGGCGAGTTCATCGAGGAGCCGCCGCCACGCGGCCCGGTTGGCTTCGTCGGCTGCGGCGTCGGGCCGCGGGGCGCTGGCGATCACCGCCATGGGCTTAATCTCCGATCTCGAGAGCGATCACATCCGAACGTATTTTTCCGAAATTAGGGCGTATCGGGCGAGCAGCCACGAAGAAAGAAGGGCTAGCCATCTCACGAGGGCGAAGTCGGCAGTGACCGTGCCGGCCTGGTGTCGTGAATCTTGCCGTAGTCGATGTGGCGCATCCCTTGCTCGTCGAGGCTGTGGATATCGACGAATTCGTGGCCCGGCCGCACGTCCTGCGCCGCGAACGTACAGCGCGCGTGCACGGTCTGCGCCGAGGTTTCGTCGTGTCCCCTGATGCTGACGATGAAATTGGTCTCGCTGCCGAGAAGCTCGCTTTCGCTCATGCCGCGCAGCGGACTGTCGACGTCGATCGGGTGGAACAAGGTCCAGCTCAGGGCGAGCACCGGGTTCTCGCTTTTGAGCAGGCGCAACTGCTCAAAGCCGATGAATTTTCGCCCCTCGGCGGTCGTCGTCGCGCGCAGCATCCAGAGCTTCGCGGTGGCCTCGCTGATGAAGGTGTTGCGGGCGTTGGCGAGGCGGAAAGTCAAGGTGGGTGTGCCGTCATGGACGGCGAGGACGGCGCTTCGCGCGAAGATGAGCCGCGCGCGCGGCCGCGAAAAGCGGGCGAACACCAGCCCGGCCATCACCGCGAACATCAACAAGCCGATGAAGTTCTCGGCGGTCGCGACGATGTGGCCGTAGAGCGTCTGCGGATGCATGTCGCCGTAGCCGACGGTCGAAGTCGTCTCGACGCTGAAGAAGAAGAGATCGGACAGGCTGCCCGGCCGCGCGTTGGCGACCGGATCGGAACCGACCGCGTAGACGCAGGCGAAAACGACATTGATCGCGACGAAGGCAGAGGCGAGCACGCCAATGAACCTCGGCCAGCTCGCCGTCATCGCATTGTGATAGAAGTCGGTCCACAGGCCGCGCTCGAGCCCGTCGGCGATGACTCTTCGCCCCTGCCCCAGATGCCGCGTCTGCGAGCGGGTCCGCTTGGCGCGAGGCGCGGCGAAGATCGCTCGCATGCGCGAGGCTAGATCGCTTCGTATTTGTCGATGCGCCATGGCTCAGCCTCGGCATCCGCGATCCACGCCTTCCACGCCGGGAGCGCCATCACCGCGTTCATATATTCGCGCGTGGCGGGCGAAACTGGAACGTCATAAACATGGAAGCGGTTGACGACCGGCGCGAACATCGCATCGGCGGCGCTGAAACGGCCGAACAGGAAGGGGCCGGCTTTGCCGAAGGCCTGGCGCGCCTGCGCCCAGGCCGCCTCGATGCGCGCGACATCCGCCTCGACGGCCTCGGGGAGCGCAATTTCGCGCACCGGCCGAAGGAATTGGGTCGGGCAGTGCTGGCGCAGCGCCTGATATCCGGCGTGCATCTCGCTGGATAGCGAGCGCGCATGCGCCCGCGCCGCCTTGCCGCGCGGCCAGATCGCCTTCTGCGGATAGAGGTCGGCGATGTATTCCGTGATCGCCAGCGACTCCCAGACCGTGATCGCCCCATCGTGCAGGGCCGGGCATTTGCCGCCTGGAGAGTGTTCGAGGATCAGCGCCCGCGTCTCTGGCTGATCCAGAGGAATGACGATCTCCTCGAACGGAATCTTGAAATGCGCGAGCAGAATCCACGGCCGGAGCGACCAGGAGGAATAGGCCTTGTTGGCGATGACGAGCTTCAACGGCAATTGGGCGCTCCCCCCTCAAGCGGACGTGGCGGATCAATCGACGCGCGGTGGGACCGAGTCAAGGGAGCGATGGTGTGGCGGCGCAATTTTGAATTGCTGCAATGGGGGAAGCGGACATGGAGGCGTATCGCAACCGTGTCCGCACTGACGCCCCAACCGGCCGAGACGGGTTTCCGGCGCGATGGCTTCCTATCAAGGGCTTGCGAGGCGATTTTCCGCCGCCGCGTAGTGGCGAAGGCTTCCCTCGCCAGCCGAAGAAAGGGCCCCATCACGGGGACGGCCGCCACGCGCCCGAGCCGCCGCCGCTCGTCAATCCCTTCGTCAAGTCCGCGCAACTTTTGTCAAGCCATGTCAAGTTTTGTCAAGCCATGTCAAGCCATGTCAAGGATTCGCTTGACAGCATCTTGTACGATATCAATGAGTTAGCGCAGAACGAGTTGACAAACGCCGCCTCCGCAATGTCTTGACGCCCCGACCCGTGCCGCTCTCTCGGCCGAGGGCGAGGCGCCGCGATCGCCGAAGTGACAGGATAGCCGAAATTCTGACAATCAGAAAGAGATTGTTGTCATTGCGGGGCTCGCTCGGGGTCCCCGGCCGGTCGGCGGGAAGGCGGCGCGTCGCGCCGCGCTAATTCCGTGCGTTTCGTAGGGCGTCGACGGAATTCAGGCCTCGCCCGTCGGCTGCGGAGGGAAAGCGGACCTACAAACTTAGCCGGAAAAATCTAGCTTCCGCCGGTTCAACAATGGGTAGCGGAGCAAAACCCGCCGAGACTTTCTGACCGCCGGTGGATGAAACGTCAGAGGCAGATCAACGTTGATCTTGCTGATAGCGACAGGCCTCAGTCTGAATTGTAGAGGTTGGCTGCCAGCGGCGAATTGCGGCAACGCCCACGGGCGGACAAGATCGCTTGCGCCCCGCAGGTTGGATCGAGAACCCGGATTACGGGAAGAGATCAGGGGCAATTGACGCTGGCTCTGGAATTAAAACAAATAGCCCACCCTCAACTGAGCTTTGAACGTGTAAACGGGAAAATCCCTGATGATCGGAAAGCCGAACTCGGCCGAAACAACAGTATGCTCGGTCGGCTTCCAGCCGACCATAAAGTTGGCCGGCAGAAATAATCGGCCCGTCTGGTTCCACACCGGCGTCCCATAGTTCAGTCGAATGTCCGGGCTCGGGTAGAGCGTGAAGAACAGGTTGTGCGGCAGGTTGACGTTGAGGGTCGGCGCAATGCGCAACTGCCTCAACATGGCGCCGTCGTCGTTGGCTTCGAAATCGACTCCGTAACGCACCTGCGGCGCGAAGTAGCTGCCGGGACTGATCTCCGGAAGCATGGCGCGGACGACGAAACCCGTGACCTGTTCCCAAGCGTCGGAGGCCAGTCCGTTCGTTGCGGTCGGCGCGATGAGCTGCCCGCCGAGCGCGACGGCCCAGCGTTGATCGAGGTCGTACACGATCCACGCCTGAGTCAGCACGTTGCCGAAGCCGGACACTGTCGCGCCAGTTGGATTCGTCGGCGTCACGCCGTTTGTCCACACGACCGGAATTTCGGCGCGGAAGTTCAACACCCATTGCGGCGCCAGCCAGATTGGCGCCTCTATCCGGGCGAACGGCGTATTCGTTTCGACTTGTTTGGTCGATCCCGCCTCGACGCCCGGACCGGGGGCTTCGGTATAGCGGTCAAGAAGCTCGATCTTGCCCAATGGCTAAGTCGGATCGTCGCCGTCGCCGGTCGCGTTCGTGACGTCAGGGCGATCCGAGTCGGCGAGAACGGGGCCCGCGAAGCTCAGAGCGACAGCGACAGCAGCGCAACGCGCAAGAGTGACAAGCGATCGTCTCTCTTGCGCGGACAACGTGCGTGGAAGCTTCAAGAGCACAGATCACCTCATCGCCGCGAGATTCCTCCAAAAGGCCTCGAGACTCTTCGTGCCGCCAAACAGCGTTGTGAAATTGGTTGAATCGACCAGAACGATGTCTCCGGCCCTCTCATCGTTCGGCGGCATCCACAAGAGGCAGTTGAACTCCTTGTTACCCGCCTCGGTGAAAGGATGCGGACGATCGAGGTCGATCGGCTGCCGCGCGAGCACCTGGACGGAGCCCGCGTCTCCCGTCAGTTCATAGTGCGGCAGATGAGGGTGGAAGTTGAGGGTCGGGACGTCCCGCAAGAGGCCAAGGCTGTCGAGATCGTGAAAGGGCGTGAGCGGAGCGATTTCGCTCGTGCCTTTCACGAGCGCGGGCCGAAGGCCGTAGGTGTTGTGCACGGGAACGCCAAGGCCCTTCATCAACGATCGCGTATACTGCCCGAACCGCTGCTGGCGAGGCACGAGCCTGTCGCCGTGGTGCAGATATTCCACCTGGCGTTGCTTCATGTCCTCGGTGAAGCCGACGTCATGATGGGGCGCAAGCAGGAGACACGCGCCCTCCCGCTTCAACCATTCGCGGATCGCGGCGATCTCCTCCGGCGCCGCCTCCTGTTCGGACAGAATATGGTCGAGTCCGAACACCATCAGCGTGTCGGCGTCGGCGAGAATGCGTTCATCGATCGGCAGCTTGTATCCGGCCTGGTCGATGCGTTGGAAAACGGCGACCGGATGGCCCGTTGTTTCGCCGGCGATCTTCTGGAAACTCAGTGTCGAGCGGTGAAACAACTCGAGCGTTCCGGCGATGCCTTGAAGGAACTGCGCCGCGCTCCATTCCGGCGTCTCATAGGCTGGCCAGAGGACGTTCCGAACCTCGGTCATGGTGGAGAAGCAATTCTCCATCGCCGCCGGATCGCGTTGCGCCTCCCAGGGATAGCTCCACGTCCAATATATGCTCACGCGCCGCTTGCCCGCTGTGTATTTGCGCGGAATGTGATCCTGATTGTAGGTCCGGGCGGAAGCTTGCGCTGACATAGGATCCTCCCATTTGCCGTGCGGCAGACTCAGGCTCGCCCGTGGGCGTCCGGCGACGCGAGATAGCCAAGCGCCTTGAGACCCGGAAGAAAGAAGTACGCGCCGCCTCTTAACGTGGTGAAGGCCGGCAACCCGACGATTTTCTTGCGAATGGGTCGCTTGGGAATCTTGAACTCGAGCGTTCCGTCCTGCGCGCCGATGATCGGGTCGCGTTCGTTGCCCAACTCGTTGAAGTTCCGGTCGTTTGTCCAGACGTTCTGCGCGAACTCGAACTGGCGAATGAGGCTCGCGCAGATAACGAAGGCGGCGATCCCGCGCTCGACCCCGTCGTCGGGAGCGCCTTCGGGCAGGTGAGGCCCGTAGGGCGCGCCCCGCCTGATCATCCGGCGGCCGAATTCATGTTGTGCGCCGTATCGCGAGGATTCATCCGGCGAATGTGCGAGCCAAGCGGGACCGCGTAGCCGTGCGGGTCCTTCTCCTTGTAGGAGAAGTCGTTGTTGCGCTGCATGTCGGCGCCCAGGGCCGGATCGTCTTTCTCGGGCGCGAGCACGAGCGGCGCGCCGCTGCGCCAGCGCCCCATCAGCTTGGCCGCGATCAGTTCCTGCTCCTCCGGGCTATCGCCGTGCTGGCGGAGAAACTCGCGAAACTTCCCCACATGCTCCTCGAGCCGCCGGTAGGCCATGTAGCTGCCGTTCCGGGCAAGAATTTCGGGCCGCGGACTATCGGCGACCACGCCGTATTCGTCGGGATAGCCAAGGATGAACTCGCCTGGCTTCAAAGGCTCGCCGGTTCCCGGCGTCGGTTCGACGTCATTTCCCTCGATGGCCGGCTCCGACAACCTGTCGCGGTAGCCGAAATGCTCATGCGCGTATCCAAACGGCGGAATGGCCTGAAGGTCGAGCACGGAGAGGACCTCGACGCCGGGGCAGCCGGCGACAAGCTTCTGGTGTTCCGAGACGCATCGGTCGTGCTCCGCCGAGTTCCGCGCAAAGAGAATGACGATCGCATGCAGATCCGGGCTCGCAAGCCCACCGACCCAATGTTCGGGGGCGCTCTTGCCGGTGTCGCCCAACATTTCCGCCCGCGCCTGCATGCCCTGCTTGAACTCCTCAGGAAACGACGCGAGCGAAGCCTCGTCCAGACCTAGCGCTCGCAGGCCGTTCCAGGTGAAAGCCGCCGTCACCCAGCGCTTGTCGGCATCGACGCCAGCGCGCATCGAGGCCGCCGAATGAATCGTCTCTTTAATCGCCGACACCCAGGCACGCCCCCCGGCTCTATCGCGAAACGACAGAAATTCGTATCGAGCCGCGAGCGCCGGGGCGCGCGTCAGCAGGATGTGCTGGATGTCGTCGAATTCGAGCATCGCGACATTCCTTTGTCCCTCGTTCGAGCGGAAATCGCAGATTACCGATCATCGCATCCCGGCCCATGCGATGGGGCTTGCACGCTTTACGACGTGCGTCCCCACGCCTGTGCGTCGATCTTCCACTTATCGCCGCGCTTTGAAAACGTATATGCGAGGGTGCCGGTCCGAGCGACGGTTTGGCCCTTGATGGTTACCGTGAGCGTCCCCGCTATGACGGCATACGCATCGGAGCCCTCCACGTTCCAGAACCCCATTTCGTACGACAAGTGCTCGTGCGAGACCCCAAGGTCCTCACGCCACTTTTCTACGTCGGCAAGCCAATTGGCCGGAGCATTCGGGTTCAACCAGCGATAGGGTGCGATGCCGTCAATGATGATGGCGGTGTCTCCAAAAACACTGAGGAAAAGTTTTGTATTCTGGGTGTTGAAACCGTTGATGTGATTGTCGATAAGGGTCTGGATTTCTCTCGGGGGGTTGCCAGCCACGTCATCCTCCGCCCGACAATCTTGTCCCTAGGAATCATTGCATCTCGTCAAGCATGGTCGAGAACGCGGCCTTCAGTTTGAGGGCCTTTTTGATTTCAGTGGCGCTCGCATACGGATACTCCGCGTATTCGAGGAAGCTCGGACATTGATGATCGCGGACAAACTTGACGAATGCGGCGGGGTTCGTCTGCCAGTCCACCGGGAAACCCTCGAGATTCTCGAACACCGTCCGCAGGCCGGTGATGCCGAACAGCGTAACCGCGTCTTCCGTATACTTATCGAAGTCGGTGTCGAAAATGCCCTGATACATGAAGTAGGTGTCCCCTTTGATGGGAAAGAGCACCCAGCGTAGGTAATGCAGCTGCAAGACGGCAAGGGCGTCCGGCTGCGCCGCGATCGTTTTCTCGATCTCTTTGGCGTATTTGTAGAAGATTTCTTCCCGGCCCGCGATAATCTTGGCTAAGATCGAGAAGCCGTAGCAGGCCGAAGTCTTTGGAAAGATGGGCCCGTAGCGCCCCTGTTCGACCTTGTCCTCGAAGTAGCCGCCCTTGGGGATCGCCATCGCGGCCGGCTTCGACCAGTCCTGTGTCTTCGGATTCGCTCGCCATTGCGTCGGCCCTTCCTTGATGTGTTTCCTCAGGGAATGCGTCTGTTGTCGTGGACCGGTTCCACCGGCGGCGCCGGAGCCGCCGGCAAGAACAGCCGCGCAAGGCGATTGAACGGTCCCCGCAACAGGGCGTATGGCACGAGCGCCAGGACAGTCGCTGTAAACAGCAGCTCCAGCGGATAGATAAACTGGACTGTCAAGATCTGATAGACGCAGTCGAGCGCGATCGCTAGCAGAAACGGCGTCATCGCTCCCCGCCAGCCCTCGTGGAGCAACTGCAAACGCCTCTCAGGGCGTGTAAGCATCGCCCATAGATAGCCCTGCCGTCCCTCCCGTGCATCCTGGATGCCGGCCCGCAGCGCCAACAAGCTCGCCATCGTCGGCTGGACGAGGAATCGCAAGCTCAAGGGGCCACTTGGCCGCGCGAGAAAATTATCCCAACCGCGGCCGATCATTTCTAACAGAGCGCTCATTACGCAACCCCATTAGCAGCAAAAAAATAACCGTGCGCTCAATCGAAAAGTTAGTCAACCGCAACGCTGCCAACGAATTCGATTGTTTGTTGTTACTGTAAAACCTGCTGATCGACCGCGGCTGGACAGCGGGATCAATGTGATTTCGAAGGCGATGTTCGCGGGCGTGGCGGACGTTGGGCCGCAAGACTTGTACACTGTGAAGCGCGACTCGTGCCTGCAACGGAGTTGACTTCATACGCCAGCCCGCGGTCGGCGTCGAATGACCGCTTGGGGTCCCGATAGCCGAAATTCAACTAGCCCTCCGCGCCCCTGCGCCTTGACCATATCGCCCCCGCGTCCCAAGAGGCGCGCCATGAGCGCTGCGCCCGAAACATCCGATTCGTCCCCGACGCTGGAAAGCGTGATCCTCGCGCTCTGCGCGCAGGCGCGCGCCGGGCGCACGATCTGCCCGACTGACGCGGCCCAGGCGTTCGCCGCCGCGCGCGGCGAGGGGGAACTCGGCTGGCGTGCGCATCTGCAAGGCGTGCGCGCCGCCGCGGTGCGCCTCGCCGATGACGGCCGCATCGTCATCTACCGCAAGGGCAAGCCCGTGGATCCGCACGACTTTCGCGGCGTCTATCGCCTCGGCGCGCCGAACGTCGAATGACGGTCCGGCTTCACGGCCCCGGAAACCAATCGTCGATCCGCCCGCTCGCGCGGTAGGCGAGGAGGCCGATCCATTCGTGGATGGCGAGATCGAACAGGCGCAGGCCACGCGCCGGTTCGAGATTCATCCGCCAATCGCGCCCGCCGCCGAGCGAGCGGTAGTCGACGGGATAGGCGCGAGCCGTGAACCCCGCCTTGACGAACAATCCCATCGCGCGCGGCATGTGATAGGCGGAGGTGACGATGAGCCAGGTCTGCTCCGGCTGGGGATGCACCAGCGCGGCCGTGAAGCGGGCGTTTTCGTCCGTGTTGCGCGACCGGTCTTCGATTGTGATCCGCGCGGGATCGACGCCGAGGGCGGTGAGGAGCTTGCGCCCCTCGATTGCCTCGGTCGAACGCGAATTCCAAAGCGTCGCGCTGCCGCCGGTGTAGACAAGGCGCGCTTGAGGGTAGCGCCGCGCCAGGATCGCCGTCTCGGTCAGGCGCGCGGCGCCTTCTTCGAAAGTCGTCTGGCCGCGCGCCGCGCTCGCGTCGTCGTCGATCGCGCCGCCGAGCACAATAATGCCGTAGGGCGCCGGAGCGTCGGCGGGGAACTGCGGAAAACGGTCCTCCAGCGGTTCGATCAACGTTGCGCCGACCGGCGCCATGCTCACGACGAGGAGCGCGCCCAAGCAGACGAGCGCCAGCGCGCGCGCGAACCGAACCCCATGCGGAATGAGCCATACGCCGAGGATTGCGCCGATCAACAGCAGCGTGACCGGCGCCGCGACGAACCACAGTATCTTGGAGGCGACAAAGAACATTGGTTTCGATCCCGCCTTCGCCTCGCGTCGCGTTGCGAGCCGGCGCCCCCGCGCCTCCGGCCGCCGACCCCGGACAGCAGGTCCGCGCCGACCGAGAGAGTCCGTTATCAAGCGAGTATTGAGATTTTCTCATCGCCGCCGACTTTCGTCTTGTCTACTGCGTTTATCGTTTTAACCGTCTGTGCGTTCGCTCCTGCCCCGGCGTTCTTGTCCGGCGGCGCGCGTTCGCTTAGCCTGCTCCCAGGAAAGAGGTTCCCATGCAATTCAGCCCCACTGTGGTCGAAGCGATCGGCAACACGCCGCTGATCAAACTCAGGGCGGCCTCCGAAGCGACCGGCTGCACGATTCTCGGCAAGGCCGAATTCATGAACCCCGGCGGGTCGGTCAAGGACCGCGCCGCGCTCGCCATCATTCGCGACGCCCTTGAGCGCGGCGCGTTGCGGCCCGGCGGGGTCATTGTCGAGGGCACCGCCGGCAATACCGGCATCGGCATCGGCATGGTCGCCTCGTCGCTGGGCTTTCGCAGCGTCATCGTCATCCCCGACACGCAGGCGCAGGAGAAGAAAGACATGCTGCGCCTTGTCGGCGCCGAGCTGGTCGAAGTGCCGGCCGTCCCCTATTCCAATCCGAACAATTACGTTAAATACTCCGGACAACTCGCTGAGATTCTTGCGAAATCCGAGCCAAACGGAGCGATCTGGGCGAATCAGTTCGACAATGTCGCCAATCGCCGCGGCCACTACGAAACGACCGGGCCGGAGATTTACGCCGATACGGAAGGGCGCGTCGACGGCTTCGTCAGCGCCGTCGGCTCCGGCGGCACGCTCGCGGGCGTCGGCATGGCGCTCAAAGAGCGCGATGCGCGCATCAAGATCGCGCTGGCCGATCCCTACGGCGCGGCGCTCTATGCCTTTTACACGAAGGGCGTGCTCGAGAGCGAGGGCTCTTCGATCACCGAAGGGATCGGCCAGGGGCGCGTCACCGCCAATCTCGAAGGCGCACCGGTGGACTTCGCCTACCGCATTCCCGACGTGGAGGCGGTGCAGATCGTATTCGACCTCGTCGAACACGAGGGCCTGTTGCTCGGCGGCTCCTCGGGGATCAATATCGCCGGCGCGATGCGTCTCGCGCGCGAACTCGGCCCTGGCCACACCATCGTTACGCTGCTCTGTGATTCCGGGGCGCGCTATGCCTCGAAATTGTTCAACGCAGCTTTTCTACGCTCCAAGAACCTCCCCGTCCCATCCTGGCTCGAACGTCGCGCCAGCGCCCCGCAGGCTTTCATCTGAAATGACCGAACCGCTCTTCCGCGAAAATTCCTACCGGCGCGAAGTCGAGGCGCGCGTGCTGGCCGCCCAGCCAAACGGAATCGTCCTCGACGGCACGGTCTTTTACGCCCGCGGCGGCGGCCAGTCGGGCGATCGTGGCGAGTTCCTATTCGGCGACGGCTCTTCCACCGCCATTCTCGACGCGGTCTACGACGCCGACCGCCGCACGATCCTGCATGTTCCCGCCGAGGGCGCCAAACTCCCCGCCCCTGGCGAAAGCGTCGTGGCGCGGCTCGACTGGGACCTGCGTTTTTCGCGCATGCGCGCCCATACCGCCTTGCATCTCCTGACCGCCGTGCTGCCCTACCCCGTCACCGGCGGTTCGGTCGGCGACGGCGACGGCCGGCTCGATTTCGACTCGGGCGAAGCCGTCCTCGACAAGGCCGAGATCGAGCGCCGGCTCAACGAGTTGATCGCGACGGACGCCGAAATCCGCACGCGCTGGATCAGCGACGACGAACTTGCGGCCAATCCGACCCTGGTCAAGACGATGTCGGTCAAGCCGCCGACCGGGACCGGCCGCGTCCGGCTGGTCGAGATCGTCGGCCTCGATCTGCAGCCCTGCGGCGGCACCCATGTGGCGCGGACCGGCGAAATCGGCCGGGCGCTGGTCACCGGCATCGAGAAGAAGGGCAAAATCAACCGGCGCGTCCGCATTGCGCTTGAGAACACCGCCGATTAGCGTTGCGTCGCCTCGCGGCTCCAGCAGGGACTCAGGATTCAGCATGGCTCAAGAGAATCTCGTCTCCACCGACTGGCTCGCCGCCCATCTCGGCGAACCGGGGCTCGGAATCATTGACGCCTCCTGGCACCTGCCGCCGACCGGGCGCAACGGGGCGGCGGAATTCCGGGCGGAGCACATTCCCGGCGCTGTCTTCTTCGACATCGACGCGATCGCCGATACGTCGAGCGGTCTGCCGCACATGCTGCCCGACGCGCATCAGTTCGCGCAGGAGATGAGCGCGCTCGGGCTCGGCGACGGCATGCATTTCGTCGTCTACGATGCGCTCGGCCTGTTCGCCGCCGCCCGGGTGTGGTGGATGGTGCGCGCTTTCGGCGTCTCCGAGGTGACAATTCTCGACGGCGGACTGCCCAAATGGAAACGCGAAGGCCGTCCCCTCGAGCATGACGACGTCCGGCCGCAGCCACGGCGCTTCACTCCCCGCCTCGACCACGGCTTCGTCGCCTCGATCGACGACGTACGCAAGGCGCTGGCGACCGGCGCGGCCCAGATCGTCGACGCGCGCCCGGCCGAGCGTTTCGCAGGCCATGCCCCCGAGCCGCGTCCGGGCCTGCGCAGCGGCCACATGCCGGGCAGCCTCAACCTGCCGTTTGCCGACATCGTCGAGCACGGGCATTTGAAAACGGGCCCGGCGCTCGCCGCCGTCTTTGCCGCCCGTGGCGTCGACCTCGCCAAGCCGGTCATAACGACCTGCGGTTCGGGCGTCAGCGCGGCGATTCTGACGCTGGCGGTCGAGGAAGCGGGCGGTCGTGTGGCCGGCCTCTACGACGGATCTTGGGCCGAATGGGGCGCGCGAGCGGATTGTCCGGTGGCGACCGGGTCGGCGACGTCGAAATCGGCGGGCTAGTCGGCGCTCCACATTGCTTGCGCTCAAGTGCGCGCATGTTATCATACTTTATCGCGCCGGCGACGAGAACGATCGCAGCCCCCAATGGCATAGCGCGAAAACATGGGAGGATCGCACGATGAGTACGACGAAACTCAACTCGCATACACGGCGTGAACTCATTCGCGGCGCCGCGGTCGGCGGAGGCGCGGTAGCCTTGTTTGGCGGGATGGGCGTCGGGCCGCTGGTCGCCAGCGCCATGGCCAAAGAGGCCGGCAAGGCGACGAAGCCGCTGAAGGCGGCTTTCTCCAACGCGGGGTTGCAAGCGACTTGGTGCGCGCAGGGCAAGCAGGCGGCAGAATATTGGGGCAAGCTCTTCAACGTTGACGTCACGTGGTTCGACGGCCAGCTCGACGCGGTCAAGCAGCGCTCGGCGATCGACAACATGGCCTCGCAGAAGTGGGACTTCGTCGCGATCCAGGCGTTCGGCATCGGCACGCTGACGGCGCCCGTCAACAAGATGATCGACGCCGGCGTTCCCGTCATCGACATGGACACGCTGATCGCGCCGCTCGACACCATCAACGTCCACACATTCCTCGCCCCGGACAATGAATTCATGGGCGCCTCGGTGACCCAGGCGCTGGTCAACGCGATCAACGGCGAAGGCACGATCGTCATGACCCAAGGCGCGCTCGGCCACACCGGCGCACAGGGGCGCGCGCGCGGCTTCAAGTCGGTCGTCTCGAAGTTCCCGAAGATCGAGGTGCTCGACGAACAGCCGGCGGATTGGGACGTCACCAAGGTGGCTCGCATCTGGGAGGCCCTTCTCACCAAATATCCCAGGATCGACGCGGCCTTCTTCCATAACGACGACATGGCGCTGGCAGCCTATAAGGTCATGCAGGCCAAGGGCCGCACGGAGACCAAGATCGGCGGCGTCGATGCGATGCCGCCCGCGATCAAGTCGGTGCAGGCGGGCCAAATGTACGCGACCGTCCGCAATCCCTCGTGCCGCATTCACGGCGGCGCGATCATCGCCGGCGTCGGCGCGGTGATCAACGGCGACAAGACGGGAACCGACATTCCCAAGAACATCGTCACCGACGGCCCCGTCGTCACCAAGGCCAACGCGGACGGCATGTTGTGGATGGAGGATCAGTTCCTCATCTGAGCCGCGAGCGCAACATGGCGTCGCCGCGCCTCGAAATGACTGATGTCTCGAAGGCGTTTGGCGGCGTCCACGCGTTGCGCGGCGTCGATTTCGCGTTGCAGCCGGGTTCGATCCACGGCATCGCGGGCGAAAACGGCGCCGGCAAGAGCACGCTGATGAAAATCATCGCCGGCGTCCACGGTGGCGACGCCGGCGAGATGCGCATCGACGGTCAACCGGTCCACTTCCGTTCGACGCGCGACGCGCGAGCGGCGGGGGTCGGCATGGTGCATCAGGAACTCAGCGTCGCGCCCGAACTGTCGGTCGCCGAAAACGTGTTCCTCGGTTCGCAACCAGTCGGCCGCTTCGGCATCGTCGCTTGGCGGCGGATGGCGCGGGAGGCCGCCGGCCAACTCCGCAATCTCGGGCTGGAGATCGATCCGACGGCGCGCCTCGGCGATTTCCCGATCGGGGTGCAGCAGCTGGTCGAACTCGCCCGCGTGCTGTTCTCCGGCGCGCGCATCGTCATCCTCGACGAGCCCACCTCCGCGCTGTCGCCGCCGGAGATCGCGCGGCTGTTCGCCGTGCTCAGGCGCGTTCGCGAGAGCGGTCGCAGCCTCATCTTCATCTCGCATTTTCTCGACGACATTCTCGCCATTTCCGACGAGGTGACGGTCTTCCGCAACGGTTCTCGCGTCGCCACCGCGAAGGTCGACGCAGGGATCGACAAGAGCTGGATCATCGAGCGCATGATCGGCGCCGGCCGCGAGGAACTCGAGGAGAGCTACCTCGGCGACATCGCTCTGAAGAGCCAGGCGGACGCGCCCGCCGTCTTGCAAGCCGAAGGCCTGACGCTCGCGCCCTTCTATCGCGACGTCTCCTTCGTCGCGCACGCGGGCGAAGTGCTCGGCGTTTACGGCTTCATGGGTTGCGGGCAGATCGAGCTCGCCCGCACCTTGTTCGGCAAGCTCCGTCCGTCAAGCGGAAGCCTCAAGATGGATGGCGCCGCTGTCCGGCTCGCCAACACGACCGCCGGCAAGAACGCCGGCATCGGTTATGTCGCCGAGAGCCGCCGCGCAATGCTGTTTCGCGAGGAGCCGATCTATCGCAACGTGTCGATCGCCTTTCTCGAACACGTCTCGCGCTGGCTCTTGAAGCCGGCGGCGGAGCGCCTGCAGGCCGCAACCCAGACTCGGCGCTTGGGTGTGCGGCCGGCCGGGGTCGAAGCGAATCTCGGCGCCCTGTCGGGCGGCAATCAGCAGAAGGTGGCGCTGGCGAAATGGCTGACCCGTGCGCCCAAGGCGCTGGTGCTGGTCGAGCCGACCCGAGGCATGGACGTCGGCGCGAAGGAAGACGTGGTGCGCATCGTGCGCTCGCTCGCCGCCGAGGGCATGGCGGTGATCGTGCTTTCGACCGAGCCGGAGACCGTGCTTTCGCTGGCCGATCGCGTGCTCGTCATGCGCAAGGGAATGATCGCCGGCGAATTCGCCAATTGCGCGATCAGCAAAGACCGCCTTCTGGCGGCAGCCTGAGGAGCGGGGACATGGATGCGCCTGACGCCGACGCCGTAACGCGCCGCTCCCGATTCAATCTCGGCCGAACTTTGCGCGATCAGCTCCGCAATATCGCGCCCTTCGCGACGCTTTTGATTCTCGTCGGATTCTTCACGATCGCCGCGCCCTCCTTCGCGACGCTCGGCAATCTCGAGAACATTCTGCAGCAGGTGTCGATCACCGCGATCATCGCGGTCGGCCTCACCTTCGTCATCCTCACCGCGGAAATCGACCTCAGCGTCGGCGCTATCGCCAACGCGACGGCGATCGTCCTGACCTTCTTCACGCTGCAGCCCGATTACGTCAACATCGCCAACGTTCCCCTGCCCGGCTGGCTGGCGATCGTCCTCGCCGTCGCGGCATGCTGCGCCCTCGGCCTCATCACGGCTTTCGGCGTGACCAAGATCGGCATCCCCTCCTTCATCATGACGCTGGCCATGATGCAGATCGGCGCCGGGATCTCCGCCGTTCTGGTGCGCGGCCAGATCGCCTATTCCGTTCCGCCGCTGGTGCTCACGCTCGGCTCGAAATCGATCGCCGGCATCCCGTGGATCATCATCGTCGCCGCTCTGCTGCTCCTGGCGGCGCATTTCACGCTGAGCTACACGCGCTTCGGGCGCTACGTCTATATGGTCGGCGGCAATCGCGAAGCGGCCGAATATTCCGGCGTCAACGTGCGCCTCATCATCGGCGCCGTCATGACGATCTCGGCGATATGTTCGGGGCTCGCGGGCATGCTCGGCGTCGCCTATTTCGGCAGCGCGCAACAGAACGAATTCGACACGTTTCTGCTTGACGCAATCGCTGCGGTCGTAGTTGGTGGCACGAGCCTGTTCGGCGGGCGCGGCGGGATCGGCAACACCATCGTCGGCCTGTTCGTGCTGGGAGTGCTCAACAACGGCCTCGACTACGTGAAGATCGACAGCTTCCTGAAGATTCTCATACGCGGGCTCATCCTGCTCGTCGCGCTGGTCATCAACGTCTATGCCGAGCGTCTGCGCGCGACGCGCGAAGTCGGCTCTTAGCGCGGGCGGCGACATGCAGGTCGAAGGCAAGACGCCGGCGCCGCCGGCCTACCAGGCGCTGAGCGTCGAGACGCTCGGGGCGCGCCTCGGCGCCGTTTCCGCACTCCAGCAGCGCCTCGGGCCCGACCCTGCTCAGTGGCGGGCGCGTGAAGTCGGCGACGGCAATCTCAATCTCGTCTTCATCGTCGAGGGGCCGGCCGGCGGCGTGGTCGTCAAGCAGGCGCTGCCCTACGTGCGGCTCGTCGGCGAGAGCTGGCCGCTGCCGCTCAAGCGCTCCTTCTTCGAGTTTCATGCGCTGACCCGCCACAACGCGCGCGATCCCGGCAGCGTTCCGCAGATCTATCATTTCGACGAGCGCCAAGCGCTGATCGCCATGGAATATCTGACGCCGCACGTGATCCTGCGGCGCAGCCTCGAGGCCGGCGTCGTCCATCCCGCGCTCGGCGAGACGCTCGGCCTCTTCCTCGCCCGCACCTTGTTCCGCGGCTCCGATCTCTCGATGCCCACCGCTGAGCGAAAGGCCGATCTCGCGCTCTTCGCCGACAATGTCGCGCTCTGCGACATCACCGAGGCGCTCGTCTTCACCGACCCCTACTTCGCCGCGCCGCTCAACCGGCACACCAGCCCGCAACTCGATCCGCTGGTCGCGCAATTGCGCGCCGACGTGGATCTGAAGGTCGCCGCGCAGCATCTCAAGATGAAGTTTTGCGCGCATGCCGAGGCGTTGCTGCACGGCGACCTGCACACGGGGTCGATCATGGTTCACGCGGACGACGCGCGCGCGATCGATCCCGAATTCGCCGTCTACGGCCCGTTCGGCTTCGATGTCGGCGTGCTGATCGCGAACTTCCTCATGGCGTTCTTCGCCCAATCCGGCCACGAGCGACGGCCGCGGGAACGCGATGCCTATCGCGACTGGATTCTCGGCGTCGCGACGACGATCTGGTCAACCTTCGCCGCCGAGTTCGCCCGGTTGTGGCGCACCGAGCGGACCGGCATTCTCTATCCCCACGCTGTCTATGAAGCCCAGGGACACGGCCTCGCCGCCGAACAGGCGCTGACCGACCTGCTGCATCAGATCTGGCAGGACGCGCTCGGCTTCGCCGGCGTCGAGATGCACCGGCGAATTCTCGGTCTCGCCCACATCGCTGAATTCGAACACATCCTCGATGCCGACCGGCGGGCGCCCTGCGAGGCCAAAGCGCTGCGGCTCGGGCGACACCTCGCCGTCAACCGCAGCGCGATTTTAAGCCTCGCCGAAATTCAGGCGGTGGCCCGACGCCTCGAGAGCGGCGAGTGCGAATAGACGCCGGCTGCCCGACCTGATCGACGCGCAAGGCGCCACAGTCGTCCCTCAATTCTGGCTTTGCCCGGCGGCCTGCTCGATCCGCACTGCGGCGCTGATCGCCTCGCCGCCGCCGCCCGACTGAGCGACGCGGAACGGTGCGGCGCCTTGCGAGTCGAAGCCGACGGCGACGCGCACATAGCGGTCGTCGGCGCATTGATTGTGGACAGGGTCGAAAGCGATCCAGCCGAGCACCGGCGCTTCCGCCTCGGCCCAGGCGAACAGGCCTTGCGGCGGCGGAGCGTCGCGCGGCGCGAGATAGCCGCTGACGAACCGCGCGGGGACGCCGAGCCAGCGCGCGCAGGCGATGAACGTATGCGCGAAATCCTGGGCGCCGCCGCGCCGCAGCGCAAAGGCCTCGGCGGCGCCGCCTTTGGCGCCTTCCGCGGCCTCCGGATCGAAGGTCATCGCGACGTGGATCGCGTCCATCAGGCGATGGAGCCGCTCGAGCGAATCGACCGTCGATCCGACCGCATCGAGGGTGAATTCACGCAGCACGCCATTGGCCTGCGCCAATGAGCTCGCGCGCAGGAACATTTGCGCCGGCAGCGGCTCGACCGCGCCACGCACGACGCCCACCGTGTCGCTTGTCGCGACTTCGCCCACGGCTGAAATGGTGATGCGCTCGATCGCGCCCTGATAGGAAAATGCGTGCAGGATATTGCCGAGCGAATCCTCGCTCTGGCGCAGCGAACCGTCGACGTCGACGCCGATGCGCCAGCGCATCACATATTGAGATTCGAAGCTGCGCGGCGTCAGTCTGAGATTCTGGATGAGTGATCGCGCCGCCGACGCATAGGCGTATGTGGTCTGGTGAGAGATCTTGATCCGCATGCGCGCGTCGCTCTCGGTTCGCGTGGGGCGCTGAAGGGCCGTCAAATAAACAGGTATTGTTCGGAAATCGTCGCGGCGAGGCGCGCGTTGTCCTCGATAAACGTCGTGATGAACTCGTGCAGGCCTGCCTGGAAGATATCGCTCATGCTGGCGCGTTCGAGCCCGGCGAGCATGGCGCGCGCCTGACGTTGCGCCGCGCCGTTGCGGCCGTCTTGGCGCGCCAGGGAGTCGAGCGCCAGATCGATGCTCTCGTAACAAAAGATCAGCGAGCGCGGCATCGCCGGTTTCAGGATCAGGAGGTCGGCGATCAGCCAGGGCTTCACCCGGTCGCGATAGACCCAGTGATAGGCGGTCGCCGCCGACACGGCGCGCAGGATCGCCACCCACTGGAAATAGTCGAGCGAGCCGCCGACCTTTTCGGTCGACGGCAGGAGCAGGTGATATTTCACGTCGAGCAGACGCGCCGTATTGTCGGCGCGTTCGACGAAGATCCCCAGCCGATTGAACCAATAGGCGTCATTGCGCAGCATCGTGCGATAGCAAGAGCCGTCGAAATCGAGCGAGGCCTTTTTGACATAGTCGAGGAACCGCGCCAGCGCCTCGCGGTCCAGATCCTTGCCGGGGCGCCGCGTCGCCTCGAAACGCTTGAGTTCGAGCCAGGCGTCGTTGATCGCGGTCCAGGTTTCGATCGTCAGCGCGGTGCGCACGGCGCGGCCGTTGGCGCGGGCGTTTTCCAGGCAGTTGCAGATCGAGGATGGGTTGGCGCGCTCGAATGTGAGAAAGTCGATCGCACTGGCTTCGTCGATCTCCCCTCGCGCGGCGTGGAACTCCTCGTCGACGCCTGCCGCATTGAGCGCGCTCGCCCATTCCACCGCCGGATCGTCGACACCGCTGCGCGGCAGGTATTCGAGGCGCAGCGTCGCCTCGATCATCCTCGCGGTGAAGTCGGCGCGCTCCATCGATCGCGCGAGCCAGAAGAGATTGTCCGCCGTGCGGGCGAGCATGGTTCAACCCTCCCCCGGCGCGGCGTCGTCATCGACGACCCAGGTGTCCTTGGTGCCGCCGCCCTGGCTGGAGTTGACGACGAGCGAGCCTTGGGTCAGCGCGACCCGGGTGAGGCCGCCGGGCACGATCCGGACCCCGTTGGCGCCGGAGAGCACGAACGGCCTGAGATCGACATGGCGCGACGCGACGCCGCTCTCGCACGAAATCGGGCAGGTCGACAAGGCGAGCGTCGGCTGAGCGATATAGTTGGACGGATCGGCCTTGAGCTTGCCGGCGAAGAACTCCCGCTGCGCGGCGCTCGCATGCGGACCCACGAGCATCCCATAGCCGCCCGAGCCGTTGACCTCCTTGACCACCAGCTTATCGAGCCGCTCGAGTACGAAAGTCAGCATGTCCGGCTCGCGGCAACGGTAGGTCGGCACGTTCTGCAACAACGGTTCCTCGGAGAGGTAGAAGCGGATCAAGTCGGGAACGTAGCTGTAAATCGCCTTGTCGTCGGCGACGCCCGTCCCCACTGCATTCGCAATAGTCACACTGCCCGCCAAATAGGCGCCGAGCAGGCCGGGCAAGCCGAGAAGGGAGTCCGGATTGAACACGAGGGGATCGAGGAATTCATCATCGACGCGGCGATAGATGACGTCGACGCGCTTCGGCCCAATCGTCGTGCGCATGAAGACGACGTCCTCGTCGACGAACAGGTCCCGCCCCTCGACCAGTTCGACGCCGAGTTTGTCGGCGAGGAACGAATGTTCGTAATAGGCCGAATTGTAGGGGCCGGGCGTGAGCAGCACGATCGAGGCGTCGCTGGCGCTCGGGCGCGGCGTCACCGAGCGCAGGCAGGCGAGCAATTCGTCGGGATAGTCGTCGACCGGCGCGACGCGGTGGCGGGCGAAGAGATCCGGCATCAGGCGCATCGTCACTTCGCGGTTTTCCAGCATGTAGGAAACGCCCGACGGCGTGCGCGCGTTGTCCTCGAGCACGTAGAAGTCGTTCTCGTCGACGCGAACGATGTCGATGCCGGCGATCTGCACCCAGATGTCATGCGGCGCGCGGTGGCCGATCATTTCCGGGCGATAGTAGGGATTACGCAGGATCAGTTCGTCGGGAACGATGTTCTCCCGCAGGATCGCGCGCTGGCCGTAGACATCCTTGAGAAACATGTTGAGAGCGTTGACGCGCTGGGTGAGGCCCGCCGCCAGCCGCGTCCACTCGCCACGCGAAAGGACGCGCGGCACGATGTCGAAGGGAATCAGCCGCTCGGCCGCGTCCTTGTCGCCGTAGACGCCGAAGGTGATGCCGATGCGGCGAAACATGTATTCGGCCTGCGCCCGGCGCGAAGCGAGCACGTCGGCCGGCGTTTCCGCGAGCCAGCGGGCGATCTTCCGGTAGAGCGGGCGCACACATTCGGCCCCCACGCCCATCTCGTCGAAAGATCGCCCCGCCCCCATCTGCAACCCCTTCTGAGCCCTCGCGATTCAAGCGATGGGAAGCAATCTTCGTGCCGTCAGCGGGGCGGCGCAGCGAGCTCCAGGGTCCGGACCCCGGTCATTGATTCACACGCCGGCCACGCCTCGAAATCGGCCGGCGCGTCGATTGCGGCGCTCAGTTGCCGCCGGTACGCCTCGCGAGGAATCTCCACCGCGCCGAGCGCGGCCAGATGGGGCGTCACGAATTGCGCGTCCAGCAGGCGAAAGCCGCCGAGACGGAGGCGCGCGACGAGGTGAACCAACGCAACCTTCGAGGCGTCGCGCGCGACGTGAAACATGCTCTCGCCGAAGAAGGCGGCGCCGAGGCTCACGCCATAGAGACCCCCGACGAGCGCCCCGCTCTCATAGGCCTCGATCGAATGGGCATGGCCGCGCGCGAACAACTCGCAATAGAGGCGCACGATCTCCGCATTGATCCAAGTCTTGTCGCGGGCGGCGCAGGCCTCGATGACCGCCTCGAAATTCTGGTTGCCGCGGATTTCGAAGCGCTCCGCGCGCACCGTCTTCGCCAAGCTTCGCGACACGATGAGGCCGTCGAGCGGGAAAACGCCGCGCACCTTCGGTTCGACCCAGAACAGATTGTCCGCGTCGCGACTCTCGGCCATCGGGAAGAGGCCGATCGAGTAGGCCCGCAGGAGAATGTCGGGCGTGATCTCGAACTTGGGTTGAAGGCGCGACATGATGCGATGGCCCGTCCGCGCCTCGGCGCCGTCATCTGGCAAGAGCCGAGGCCTGCGACCGCGGCGGCGCGGCCGGCTTCCCCTCGCCGCCTTATTTTGCCAACATAGGGGCGCGAGGTCAAACAAGGGGGAACCATGACCAACGACGAGCCCGGCTTTTCGACTTTGTCGATCCACGCCGGCGCGAGGCCCGATCCGACGACCGGCGCGCGCATCACGCCGATCTATCAAACCACCGCCTTCGTCTTCGACGACGTCGATCATGCGGCCTCGCTGTTCGGCTTGCAGGCTTTCGGCAATATTTACACCCGCATCACCAATCCGACCACCGCGGCGCTTGAAGAGCGCGTCGCGGCGTTGGAAGGGGCGCCGGCCGCGCTCGCGGTGGCCTCGGGCCACGCGGCGCAGGCGGTCGTCTTCCACAGCTTGATGCAGCCGGGCGACGAATTCGTCGCCTCGACAAAGCTTTACGGCGGCTCGATCAACCAGTTCAACCACGCCTTCAAGAACTTCGGTTGGGTGGTCAAATGGGCCGATCCGGATGATCTCGACGCCGTCAAGGCCGCGGTGAGCGACAAGACCAAGGCGATCTTCATCGAGTCGATCGCCAATCCCGGCGGCGTCGTCACCGACATGGCGGCGATCGCCGCCATCGCCAAGGCAGCGAAGGTCCCGCTGATCGTCGACAATACGCTGGCGACGCCCTATTTGATCCGGCCGATCGACCATGGCGCCGACATCGTCGTCCACTCCGCGACGAAATATCTTTGCGGCCACGGCAATTCGATGGGCGGCGTGATCGTCGACTGCGGCACGTTCGAGTGGATGGGCGATGCGCGCTACCCCATGCTGTCTGCGCCGCGGCCCGAATACAATGGCATGACGCTCGCCGAGACCTTCGGCAATTTCGCTTTTGCGATTTGCTGCCGCGTGCTCGGCCTGCGCGATCTCGGCCCGGCGATCTCGCCGTTCAATTCGTTCCTGATTCTCACCGGCATCGAGACGCTATCGTTGCGCATGCAGCGCCATTGCGACAACGCGCTCGTGGTCGCCCGGCATCTGGCCGGACACGACAAGGTCGGCTGGGTTTCCTACGCCGGCCTTCCCGGCAATCGCTACCACGAGCTCGCGCAGCGCTATTGCCCGAACGGCGCGGGCGGCGTCTTCACCTTCGGGGTCAAGGGCGGCTACGACGCGGGCGTCAACCTCGTCAAGAAGCTGCAATTGTTCTCCCACGTCGCCAACATCGGCGACACCCGCTCGCTCGTCATCCACCCCGCCTCGACGACGCACCGGCAACTGGCCGACCCCCAGAAGATCGCCGCCGGCGCCGGACCGGATGTGGTGCGGCTGTCGATCGGGCTGGAGGACGTGGTGGATTTGATCGCGGATCTGGATCAGGCGTTGAGATAATAGGCAGAAGCGCTTCCCAACCCCGAATTCTGGAGCGCTGCTGTGCCGGATTTCAAGGAAATTGATAACTTCTATCTGGTATTAGCGTTCATTGTACCTGGCCTAGTGATTGTGTACGCACGATCGCGATTTATCTCTGGTAGAACCCCTTCGCATACAGAAAACATTCTCGGATACGTGACGATCTCCCTTGTATATTATGCTCTTACGTTACCGATCATCGAATTTGTGCTCAGCATCGAAAAACCGTGGGTCGCACGAGCCGCTGTTTGGATTTTGCTCACCCTAGTTGGACCCGCGCTTTTCGGTCTCTTCTTGGGTGTTTGGGCACAAAGAGAGTGGGGAGCACAGATTGCTCTTGGGCTCGGACTGAGCACGATCCACGTGATCCCGGCTGCATGGGATTGGAGATTCTCCAAAATTCCCCGCGGTGGGATGTTTGTGATGGTGACCCTTACAACCGGCGAAAGCGTCGCCGGATTTTTCGGTCCCAACTCGTTCGCATCATCTGATGGAGGCGAACGTGACATATATATCGAAGAGGAATATTCCGTAGGCGACACTGGAGCCTGGTTACCTCGCCCCGCGAAAGTGGGTATTCTCATTCCTGTAAAGGAAATCCGAAACATCGAGTTTTGGGAACCTTAGAGGCATCACAATGACTAACAACAATCCGCGTTTGCGAAATCACTCTAGCAACAGATCCCAACCTCAAATGGCAAACGACGGCTATCGCCCGAGCCCGGCAGCGCCTGCGTCGCCTTCGAAGTCCGGCACAGTCCCTGGCAAGTTTCAGGGAGGATATCAGGCCCCCACAGGCAATGGAAAACCGACTGCCCCCACCACGGGAACAGGAGTGAAAAAATAAATCTCAGCCTGAATAAATCTCGGCCTGGGTGAGATCAAACCGGCAATCGGTCCACTTCCTTCCCCGCTTGCTCGGATGGGTTGGTTGCGTCGGAGCCAGCCGTCCGCCTACCCGCCTCCCAGCACGCCCTTCGCGGCAAGATCGGTCTCCTGCGCGAAGCGGCGGGCGGCGAAGGCTTCGCTGAGCGTGCCGACGACGGCGCCGGTCGCGCGCTCCGTGACCGCGAGCGTATCGGCGGCCGCGGCGTCGAATATCGCCAGCGCCGAGCGTGCGTCGACGTCCGGATGCAGGGTCGTGTTCGGCATGCGCGCCAGGGCGTAGATCGGGCCGCCGTCCTCCTCGCCCTCGAGGGGAACGGCATGCGCCTCGGCGACCTGAACCAGTCCGCGATACCGCCCCGCTTTGTCGACGGCGACGACGACATAGGCGCTGCCGAGCGGATAGGCGTCGCGAAAGGAGCGCACGGACACTTCGGCCGGAGTTGTCCGCGCCGGCGCCATCATGCGCGCGACGGTCAGCTCGCGCAGCCAGCCGATGTCCTGCGCCCCGCGGATCGATTCGCCGCGCAGATGCAGCCGCCAGGTGGTGAACGAATAGCCGAAGGTCGCGCGCACCGCGAGGCTGGTCGCGATGCAGGCCGCCAGCACTCCCCCGGATACGCCGAGGTCGCCGGTGCTCTCCAAGACGAGGAATGTCATCGTCAGCGGGCCGCCGACGACAGCGACGCTCAGGGTTCCCATGCCCGCCATGATGCAGGCGGTCGGATCGAGCCCAAGGCCCGGCAGCGCGGCGCTGACGCCGAGCGCGTAGAGCTTGCCGAGCAGCGCGCCGGCGAACAACGAAGCGAAGAACAGACCGCCGCGAAACCCCGAGGCGAGCGAGACGAGGCTGGCGCTCAACTTGAGGGCAAGAAGGATGGCGAGCGTCGAAGCGGGAAGCGCGCGCGAAAAATCGAGACCCAGCGCGCCATGTCCGGCGCCCAGCACCTGCGGCGTATAGACCGCCATCGCCCCGAGCAGCAGAGCGCCGAGGACTGGTCGCGCCCATGGCGGCGCGCGCGTCGCCGCGAAACCCCGCTCGAGCAGAGCGGCGGCGCGCATCGCGCCGACGCCGAGCGCCGCGGATATGAGCCCCAGGCCGACCAGGGCAAGGTGATGAGCGGCGGCGAGCGGCGCGACCGGCGGCGCGACGATGACATAGGGCGCGCCGAGAAGCGCCTTGGTGGTCAAAGTGGCCGCGAGCGCGGCGGCGAAGATCGGGCCGGCGTTGGCAAGCGAATAAGCGCCGATGATCAGCTCCGACGCATAGAAAGCGCCGGTCAGCGGCGCCCCGAAGGCGCCCGCGATCGCCCCTCCGGCGCCGCACCCGACCAGAATGCGCAAATCCTGGCGGCGCAATCGCAGTGCGAGACCGAGGCGCGAAGCGATGGCCGCGCCGATCTGAGCGTAGCCCGACTCGAGTCCGACCGACGCGCCGCAACCGTTGGAGATCACGGTCTGCGCGCTGACGAGCACGCTCTCGCCGAGCGACATGCGGCCGCCGCGCAAAGCATTGGCTTCGATCGGATCCACCGCGGGCGACAATTTCTTACGGCGTCGCCAGATGTCGATCAGCCCCAGCGTCAGGCCGCCGAGCGCTGGCACGAGGAATGCTGCAATAGGCGAAACGCGCTCGGCAGCGCTCAATCGCACATCGAACGGGATGCCGTAGAACGCCACATGCGCGACGTCGACGATCAATGTCATCGCCGTCACGCACAGACCGGCCAAGGCGCCGACGAAGACCGCGACGACAACCTGCGAAAGTTCGCTCGAACGGACGAAGGCGCGAAGGTGCGCCAGGGTCACGAGCAGTCGACGCGAAAAGGAGATCCTCACGGCGCTCGGCGCTCGGCGGGACCATGCGGGGCCGGGCCAAACCGAGCTGACCGAGGCGCCCTCCACGTCGCCCGCTCCATCGCCGTCACCCGCCAATGCGCCACCGCCATGCCGAACAGCAGCAGCGCCACCGCCTGATGGGCGAGCGCCATTTCGATCGGCACCACCAGGACGAGCGTCGCGATCCCCAATCCGGCCTGCAAGACCGCCAGCGTGGCGACGACGGCGGTGCGGCGCGCCAGCGAGGAGCGCGGCGAGCGCCGTCGCGCGACGACGGCAATCGCCACCGCGAACGCAACGACGATGTAGGCGACGATGCGGTGATCGAATTGCGCCGTCGTCGGGTCGTCGACGATCGAGCGCGGCCACGGCGAGAGGCCGAAGACGCCAGAAGGAATGAGCCGCCCTTCCATCAGCGGCCAAGTATTGTCGATGAGGCCGGCGCGAAGCCCGGCGACCAGCGCCCCGAGGCCGAGTTGGCAGAAAATCAGCGCCACGAGGGCGCCCGAGGCCGTCGCGAATCCAGGGCCGACCCTTTCGCGCGGCTGCCCGCCCAGCCCAACCGCGGCATAGATCAGGGCGGCGAAAGTCGCGGCGGCGATGAGCAGATGCAGCGCGAGCCGCTCCTGGGCGACCTCTGTACGGTCGACGAGGCCGGAGCTGACCATCCACCAGCCGACGATCGGCTCCAGCGCCAGGAGGCCGGTCGCGACGGCGACCTGACGCCCGAGCCGACCTTTGAAGCGACCGCGTCGCCAGAACCACAACGCCGGCAGAATAAAGGCGGCGCCGATCAGGCGGGCCAGCAGGCGGTGGCTCCACTCCCAGTAATAAATCGACTTGAAGCCGGCGAGATCCATGTCCGGGTTGAGTGCGGAAAATTGCGGGATTTGCTTGTAGCGCGCGAATTCCTCGGCCCACTGGGCTTCGTTGAGCGGCGGCACGACCCCGGTGACCGGCTGCCACTGGGTGATCGACAGGCCAGATTCGGTCAACCGCGTCGCCCCGCCGACGAGGACCATCACGAAGATCAATCCGGCGACGGCGAGAAGCCAAGCGCGCACTGCGCCGGAGGCGCCGGCGGGCGGGTGGGTCGCCGCTCGGCTGAACGACAGATGGCCTTGCTGGGGCATTCCAATTCTCAACTCGTCCTGTTTCCCGACTTGCGTCCTTGCGCCCGGCAAGACATAAGCGGTCGCGCCTCGCGCCGCAAATCGCACGCGCCGCGAGCTCTGGAAAAGGTTCGCCATGTCAGCGCGCATCCGCAAATTCATCGGCGGCGTCGCCATGATCGTCTTTGTTTGTTTTTATGCGATGATCGCGATGGCGCTCGCCCAGTCGCGTCCGCTGCAGGAGGCGCCGGCCCTGTTGCAGACCTTCGGCTATATCGTGCTGGGCCTCGCGTGGACTTTGCCGCTGGCGCCGCTCATCAAATGGATGGAGCGCCCCGACAGGCGCGCGTGAGCTCGGACAAGGGATCATGAATCGCGAGCCGCCCGACTTCGACCCTGCATTTCGCGAGCGGCTCGCCTTGCTGCTCGCCTGGCGGCGCGACGTCAGGCGTTTCCACAGCAATCCTGTTCCCCCGCACTTGATCGACGAATTGCTCGATCTCGCGCAGTTCGCGCCATCCGTCGGCAATAGCCAACCGTGGCGCATCGTGAGCGTCGAGAGTCCGCAGAAGCGCGCCGCCATCCGCGCCAATTTCGAGCGCTGCAACGCCGAGGCGCTGGCCGCGCAATGTGGCGAACGGGCCGAGCTCTACGCCCGGTTGAAACTGGCCGGCCTCGACGCGGCGCCGGTCCAACTGGCCGTGTTCTGCGATCGATCGACGACGCAGGGCCACGGGCTCGGCGTGCGCACGATGCCGGAGACGCTGGATTACTCCGTCGTCGGGATGATCGCGTCGCTTTGGCTCGCCGCCCGCGCTGCGGGCCTCGGGCTCGGCTGGATATCGATCCTCGACCCGGCCGCGGCGGCGCACGATCTGGGCGCCCCCGCGCAGCACAAGCTGATCGCCTATCTCTGTCTCGGTTGGCCCTGCGAAGAACACGACGATCCCGAACTGGCGCGCCACGGCTGGCAGGAGCGAACCAGCAAGGGGCGCGCGGTGACGATCGTGTAAGTACGGCTCGTTGCGTCCCGCCTTCGGACGTCGGCGACAGGACTTTTGCGGGGACAGCGTTAATTTATGGCTATTTTTTTGGGCGCCCCGGCCAATAATATGATGTCGCGCGGCCCTGCTCCGTAAGCGACGGCAAAAACGCCACCGCGCCAGGAGGAAGCGCGATGACCATTCCGAATGCCTCTCCCGGCCTCTACAACGAGGACCTTGCGCCGGCAGCGGTGAGAAATTGGGGTCCGTTCAGCATTTTCAACGTGTGGACCTCCGACGTTCACAGCTTATGGGGCTATTATCTCGCGGCGAGCTTGTTTCTTCTTTGCGGCAACTTCGTCAATTTTATTATCGCGATCGGGCTTGGATCGATCGTAATCTTCATTCTCATGAGTCTGATCGGCAATGCCGGCGTTCGCACGGGCGTTCCGTATCCTGTTCTGGCCCGCGCTTCGTTCGGCGTTTGGGGCGCCAACCTGCCGGCGCTGGTGCGGGCGATCGTCGCTTGCTTCTGGTACGGCGCGCAGACGGCGGCGGCGTCCGGCGCGATCGTGGCGCTGCTGATTCGCGCCGACGCGTTCCGGTCCTTCCACGAGTCCACGCATTTCCTGGGTCATTCCGGTCTCGAAGTGATCTGTTTCGTCGTGGTGTGGGCGCTGCAACTTCTGATCATCCAGCGCGGAATGGAGACGGTGCGGCGATTCCAGGACTGGGCGGGTCCCGCGGTCTGGGTCATGATGCTGATTCTCGCGGTCAGCCTCGTCGTCAAGGCCGGAGGCATCAGCCTATCGGCCGGCATTGCGAACGACGTGCTGTTGGAGAAAACCAAAGACGCGGGCGTGCCCGGCGTGCCCGGCTCCGTCGCTTCGCTGATGGCGGTCGCGGCGACTTGGATCACGTATTTCGCGGCGCTATACCTCAACTTCTGCGACTTTTCCCGCTACGCGCCGGACGCGAAAGCGCTCAGAACCGGCAACATCTGGGGATTGCCGGTCAACCTTATCCTGTTTTCGCTGGTTGCCGGCGTCACCACCATCGCCGCGTATCAGGTTTACGGAGAGGTTTTGCTCCATCCCGATCAGATTTCGGCCAAATTCGACAGCTGGGTTCTCGCGCTCGTCGCCGCTTTGACTTTCGCCGTGGCGACCCTCGGCATCAACGTCGTGGCCAACTTCGTCTCGCCGGCGTTCGACTTTTCCAACACGTTCCCAAACGTCATCGACTTTAAGCGCGGCGGCTACATCGCGGCTTTGATCGCGCTCGTGCTCTACCCCTTCGCGCCCTGGGAAGGCGGCGCCGCGGCGTTCGTCGGCGCCATCGGCGCAACGATGGGGCCGATCTTCGGCATCATGATGGTCGACTATTATCTGATCGCCAAAGGCGCGATCGACGTCGACGCCCTCTATCAGGAGCACGGCGCGTATCGCTATTCCGGCGGATGGAACCTGAATGCGGTGATCGCGGCGGCGGTCGGCGCCCTGTTCTCAAGCATATTGCCGAATTTCACTTCGCTGCTGCCGAGTTGGTGGGGCGTCTATGGATGGTTCTTCGGCGTCGCGATCGGCGGCGGCGTCTATTATCTCCTGACTTCGCTGTTCGGCCGCCGCGTACTCGTCACGCGCCGCGCTTAGCGGCCGCGGCCCCCGGCCGGCGATTGCCTATCCCTCTTCCACCGCGCAGCGCACGACCTGCGCTGTCGCGGTGGCGCGAGTTGATCGCGATTCCCTGCCGCCGCGACAAGTCGCGCCGGTAACGCCTGAGAGCTGAGATCGTAGAGGGCGCCGGCTGCTCGGAAATCGCCATTTCCGTTCGCGAGGAACTTTTCCACCTCTTGGCGAATTTGATATTTGTGTCGCTCTCCTGCTTCACGGGCGGCAACTGGGCGGGCCGCTGATCGTCGAGGCGCCGCAGTGCAAAATGGTTGAGCGACGAGAAATAGTGTTGCCGCCATTAACATATTAAAATCGTCTTTACTTTTTCATTCGTCCCTTTTCGTCGGTTGGACGGACGATTACGTGAATTACTGTAACAGGAATGACGCTTTCATTGGCGGCATTCGAAAGCGCCGCATTACAAGGAGATCGTCAATGCGCACTTCGCTGAAAAAGACACTCGCCGGCATTGCCACAGCGGCGGTGCTTGCTGTCGCCACGGTCAGCGCCACGACGCCAGCGTCCGCGGCGCGATTCCACGGCGGCGGCGGCGGCGGCTTTGGCGGCCACGGGTTCGGCGGGCATGGGTTCGGCGGGCGTGGATTCGGTGGGCGTGGATTCGGTGGGCGCGGTTATGGCTTCAGGGGTCGTGGTTTTGCCGGCGGATATGGTCGTTACGGCCGATTTGGCTATGGCGGATATGGCGGCTATGGCGGCTACGGCGGATACGGCGGCTATGGCTACGGCTACGGCTACGGGTACCCCTACTATTATTGCAGCCCTTACTGGCTGTTGGTGAATCCGGCGTTCTGCTTGTGATTGCAAGCCGTTCATGCGACGATTGCGACGCGCTCGGGGGAACGCTGCGCGACAGCGCTCTCTCGCCGCCGTGAAGCCAAGAGGGGAGACTTGCGGTGCCGCAGGTACGCTTCGGACACGCAATCGTGTTGCTTCCGCTTTTATTGCCGGTCGGGGGTTGTGTCGAAGTCGCTACAAGTAAGATGAACCCCGGACCCACGGTTTCCAAGGACAGCGGTTGTGCGCACGGTCCGCAGCCCTGGGGCGAGACGGTGAACTACGGGTGCCCGACGCCAGTTCCTGTTCCTGTCACGCCCTGACCGATCGGTCTGGACGCGGGGTGTCGCCGTCGCTGTTTAGTCGACGTTCACTCGCCGACCGCGATTCCACAGCATGAAGGGCGCGCCGCTGAGAAGCGTCTCCAGCGCGCCCGTGCTCTGCCAGAGGCCGTTGACGGAAACGCGAGGCAGCGCGGCGAGATGGCGCGCGTGTTCGGGAAAAAGCATCCCCGGGCGTGTCGTGACGGCGCAGCAGAAGCCGGCTTGGCGCGCCAACTCGAATTCCCGGGCGCCCGCGCTCGTCGCGTCGCCCACGGGATAGGCGAAGACGCGGACGTCCAGGCCGAGCCGCGCCTCCAGCGCCGCTTTCGAACCCGCCATCTCCTCGCGCGCCACCTCTTGCGGCCATTTCGCCAGCATTCGGTGGGTCAGGGTGTGCGCGCCGACGGTCGCGAGCGGGTGGCGGCTGAATGCGGCGACCTCGTCCCAATCCATGAACAGCGTGTCCGCGATCGCGGCGCCATCGATGCCGGCCTGACACGCCAGCGCGCCGACGACGTCGAGCAGCTCGGACTCGGGACCCGCCCGCAACGCCCAGTAGATCCTGGTGAAAGCGGCGCCCTTTTCGGCGCTCGAGCGCGTTGAAAGGCGCAGGGCCAGCCCGGCCCGATCGATCGAAACCTCGTCGAGCCGGCGCAATGATTCTTCCAGCTCCAGCCACCAGAGCCGCGCGGCGCGCTCGATGAAGCCAGGCACGAAGAAGACGGTGAACGGCGCCCCGTGCCGCTCGAGGACGGGAAGCGCGAAGTCGCGCGTGTCGCGATATCCGTCGTCGAAAGTCAACGCCGCGAAGCGTGCGCCGCCCTCGACGAGCCTTCGCCGCGCCTCGTCGATCGTGACCAACTCGAAGCCGAGACGACGCGTGAGGGCGAGCGCGCGATCGAGAAACTCCGGGGTGATCTCGAGCAGACGATTCGGCGCGAAGCCTCCCGTCGTAGGTCGCCACGGGCGCACATTGTGGAAGGTCAGTATGACGCCCTGCCCGCGCGTCAGCGGAGCCAACGCCTTGTGCAACCGACTGGCGCGGAAAGCCGCGAAGCCGGCGTCGATGATGATCTTCTTCAGCGCCATGCCTCGCACCCAAGCGCAATCTAGCCGCGGGTCCTTGCCAAGGGTTTACCAGCGAGACCTTTCCGCAACGAAAGGGTCGGCCTTAAACAATGCGTTGACGCATCGGCCCTAAGAGTAGCGCGCACAGCCCATCGGATTCCGCCCTTGCCTCTCGCGACCGCGCTCGCCCGCCCATCGCCGCCGAACCGAGCCGCGCCGCCGCCGCACGCCGCCGCCGGCGCGCCGTGCGCCTTCGCGTCCGTCGAGGTCTTCTATGCGATCGAGGCGGCGCGGGAGGCATGGGCGGAGATCTATAAAATCGCGTCGGCGAGCCCCTACCAGGACTTCGAATTCGCGCGCATCTGGTTGGAAACCCTCGGCGCGGCCCGCCGCGTCGCGCCGCTGATCGTCGTCGCGCGCGACGACGCCGGCCGGATCGTCGCGCTTCTGCCGCTAGGGGCATTTTCGCTCGGGCCGTTGCGGCTCGCCGCCTTCCTCGGCGGCAAGGACGCCAACTTCTGCATGGGTCTGTTCAGACCCGGCCTCGCTTGGCCGCCGGAGGAGATCGCGGCGCTTCTCGCCGCAGCCGCTCGGATCGCCGCGCCGCGCGTCGACGCGTTCCTTCTCGTCAATCAGCCGCGGGAATGGCAGGGAAGGTCCAACCCGTTGGCCGGCGCGCCGAACCAGCCCAGCCCGAGCTTCGCCTATAAGAGCGCATTGCCGGCTGACTTCGCCATCTGGCTCGACGCGCACGCCTCCAAGGACGCGCAAAAGAAGCTGCGCAAAAAGAGCAAGCGTCTGGAGACGATGGGCGCCCTTGTCCATCGCCGCGCCGCCGATCCCGTCGAAGTCGATCGCGTCCTCAGCGCATTCCACGAGCAGAAGCGAGCGCGCATGCGTGCGCTCGGCATCGCCGACGCCTATGAAGGGGATGAGGCGCGCGAGTTCCTGCGGCGCCTCGCCCACTGTGGCCTCGCTCAGGGCGCGCCGCGACTGGAACTGCATGCGCTGCGCCTTGCCGATCGCATCCTTGCAACGTTCGGCGCCTTGAGCGCGGGCGATCGCCTTTGCGGCCTGTTTCTATCCTACGATGGCGATCCAGACATCGCGCGTTCGAGCCCCGGCGAACTGTTGGTGCACGCCGCTATACGCCAGGCGATCGGCCGCGGCCTCGCGACCTTCGATCTCGGCGTCGGCGAGGCGCGCTACAAGGACGACGCTTGCGAGGCGACGGAAGAGCTGTTCGACAGCGCCTTCGCCGTCACCCCGCTGGGCCGCCTGGCGGCGCTCGCCTTCAAGGTCAAACAGCGCGCCAAACGCCGCATCAAGCGCTCGCCGCGGCTCCTCGCCTTGTTCACGCGGCTGAACGGAGCGCTGAGGCGTTGAGTTTCGCCCAATCAGGCGGCGGTGGACGGCATCGCATCGCGCTGCGCGGCATCGGAAGCGCGCATGACCATGTTCCGCCCGCCCTCCTTCGCGCGATAGAGGGCTCGGTCGGCATGTTGCAGCAGGCTTGCCGAGCCGCCTTTGTGTGCATTTCGATCGACTGAGGCGACGCCGACGCTGACGCTCATGAAACGGCGCTGACAGCCGTCATGCTCGATCGCCAAGAGCTGAACGGCCTGTCGAATCCGCTCCGCGATCGCCGTCGCTCCGAATTCGTCGGTGTCGGGCAAGAGCACGGCGAATTCTTCTCCGCCGTATCGAGCGGCAAGATCGCCCGGACGGAAAAGCGCGCCCGTCAGCGTCTTGCTGATCCGCCGCAGGCACTCGTCTCCCGCCGGGTGGCCGTAACGATCATTGTAGGCCTTGAACATGTCGACGTCGATCATGACCAGAGCGAGGCTTCTTCTGTCGCGTCTCGCTCGCCTGTATTCGCGCGACAGGGCGTCATCGAAGGTGCGCCGGTTCGCCAATCCCGTCAGGCCATCCTCCCGCGCCAGCGCCTCCAGGCGCCAATAGGCTTCGGCGAGCCGATCCTCGACAGCCTTTCGCGCCGAAATGTCTCGCACCGAACCAATTATGCCGGTAACCGCGCCGCTCTTCGGATCCTTGACCGCGCGATATTGCGCCTCGACCCAAATCCAGCGCCCGTCCCGGTGGCGCCGGCGCGCGACGGCGATATTGCGATCCGCTCGGCCGTCGAGCAGGGATTGGAGAACCTGCGCCAAACGCTCGGCATCGTCGGGATGCGCCATGCCGCCAGACGTTCCGCCAGTCAGTTCCTCCGGCTCGTAACCGAAAATCTCGCGGCAGGCCGGCGAAACGTATCGACGCTTGAGGTCGCGATCCAGTTCGATCACCATGTCGGTGCTGTGTTCGGCCAAGAGACGATAACGGGCCTCGCTCTCCTTGAGGCGTTGCTCCGCTTGGACGCGCTGATCGACGTCGCGGCCGACGGAATGGATCGCCGTCACATTCCCTTCGCTGTCTCTCAGCGCCCGATTGGTCCATGACACCCAGCGGGTTTGGCCGTTGGACAACAGCACACGGTTTTCGGCCTCGAGGCTTCGGTCGGCGCGGCAAACCGCCCGCAGGTGCTCGGCAACCTCTGCGTGAGAGTCTTCGGGGACGTGATCGAAAAAACTCCGCCCGACGAGTTCACTCGGCGACCGGCTGTAGTGCCTGGCATAGGCGTGATTGACGTACAGCAACTGGCCTTCCGGCGTGGCGAGCGACACGAGTTCCGACTGGTCCTCGATGAGTCCCCTGTAGCGAGACTCGCTCTCAGACAACTTCCTTTTGGCGGCCTCGAGCGTGGTCACATCGGTGACGACGGAAAGCGAGGCGCGGCCACGGTCGGTCAGGCTATTGTCCATGACGGCCGACAGCAGCACGTCGATCACCCGCCCATCCTTGCAGACCATCTGATATTCGACGTTCTCGCAGTGGCCGGTCCGGAAGAATTCCGGGAGAACGTTTTTGAGCGCGTGCTCGCGCAATTCCGGCGTCAGAAAGTCGGACGATCGCTTGCCGATGACCTCGTCGCGCGTGTAACCGAGCTTGGCCAGCCAGGCGTCGCTCACGGCGATGAGCTGGCCCTGCGCGTCGATGGAGTGGAGCATCGCCGGGGTGACCCCGAGCCAATGCTCCAGCTTGGCCCACAACCTCGCGCCGTGCTCGGATTCGTCGGACGGGCAGACAGCGGGGGTCACCATTCGGGAGATCCCGTAAATGAGATTTATCGCGATGGTGGACGATGGACGAGATTGATTGTTAATGGATTAATCCGGCCGGTCGCTTTCGTCCGCCCCGTGCCGCTCTCCTGGCGCACAGGCCTGATCCACGCGGCCTCAGGAATTGGGAAAGTCCGCCCCCTCGCTGACCTTCGCCCAGGCTTCGAAGTCGCGCCTCAGGTCCTCGACCTTGGCCCGACCCGCTGCGAGCGCCGCTTTGCCGAGCATGAGGCGCAGCGGCGCGTCCGGCGCCTCGACGGCCTTCACGATCGCGGCGGCCGCGCGAACGGGATCGCCCGGCTGACTGCCGCTGTAGCCGCGAATCATCCGCTTTCGCTCGCCCGCGGTGGAATCGTAATCGGCGATTGGATGTTGCGTTTCGTTGGCCGACCGGCCTGCCCAATCCGTGCGGAAGCCGCTCGGCTCGACGACGAGAACCTTAATCCCGAGCGGCGCCGTTTCCTGCGCAAGCGCTTCGGAGAGCCCTTCGAGGCCAAATTTGGTCGCGTTGTAATAGCCGACGGCCGGCGCGCCGCGAATGCCGCCCTGGGAGGAAATATTGACGATATGGCCCGAGCGGCGCGCACGCATGCCGGGCAGGACCGCGCGCGCCATATTGGCCGCTCCCCAGAAATTGATCTCGAACATCCGACGCACTTCGTTGTCGTCGCTCTCTTCGACGGCCCCGAAATAGCCAACTCCCGCATTGTTCACGAGCACGTCGATCCGCCCGAACTTCGCCTCCGCCGCTTTCACAGCGGCCGCGATCTCGGCGGGCTTCGTCACGTCCAGTTGCTGGGCCAACGCATTCGCCTCGCGTCCGGCCGCCAGATCCGCGACCTCAGCCGGCCGGCGCGCGGTGACGACCACCGCGTAGCCGCGATCGAGCGTATAGCGCGCGAGTTCGCGCCCGAAACCGGTCGAGCAACCCGTGATGAACCAAACCGGCTTGTCTTGCTGCGCCATCGGCGTGCACTCCTGTCAATCGAACGAACGAAGGTCTCGCGATGGCTGGAGATAGGGATGCCGCCCGTCCAAGCCAAGTCGGAAGCAGGCCCTGGGGGACGGGCTTCCGGCGATCGAGAAATCCGTGATCAGAGTCGCCCAACGGCTTCGTTTTGGCAATCTCGCTCCGCGCAGGGCGGCTGCGCGCGGAGCGCTTGGCTAAGCCGCCCGGTCGATCGTCGCGCGTTCGCCCGAGGCGAGGCCCAGGGTCGTGATCGTCGTCCCCTCGAGATTTTCACGCAGCCGTCGCACCGCGCCCTCGAGGCGCCGAGCCGGCGCCACCATGACGAAGACAGCGATGGCCTCGAGCGCGGCGCCGACCTCCTGGGCTCGCCAGTCCGAGGCGTGCAGCACGACGAAATCGTAGCTGGTCGCAAGCGCCGCAAGCACTTCGCCGAGGCCCTCGAGGTCGATCTCGCCGACGCCCGCGGGAATGATATCG
This sequence comes from uncultured Alphaproteobacteria bacterium, assembly GCA_963813195.1. GTDB lineage: Bacteria > Pseudomonadota > Alphaproteobacteria > Rhizobiales > Beijerinckiaceae > Roseiarcus. The sequence goes on from CAWEYC010000036.1 coordinate 70,769, forward strand.
AGGCTCGAGGACAGGTCGCGGTGCAAGACCTCTTCGAACGTCGCGCGTCCGTCGAGAAGCTCCGCCAGACCGTCCAGGCTTTCGCCGTTTTCGGCCTCCCGATCGAGAATGCCGGACAGCCAGTCCTCCGTGGCGCCGAGATCGACGAGCGCAGCCGGCCCTCGCTTCGCCAGCTGGCGCGCCGCGGTCAGCGCGACGCTCAGGGTCCGGCTCGCGCCCTCGCCTGCGAACAGCGCCGTCAACGCCGCATCGCCTCGCGCGGCTTCAGCGAGCTTGTCGGCGAGCGCTTCGACGGAGACGAAGGAGTCGGGAATTTCGACCGGCTCCGAGACGTCCGCTGCCGGCCCTTCGCGGGTCTGCGCCGCTTCGACCTCCGGTTCGGCCGGGCCCTCCCGCCGCGTCGCAGCCGCGCCATTCGTTGTGGTCGCGGCGCCGGTGAGCAGCGCGTGCGCGGCGGCGACGCCGACGGAAACGAGGAAACCAGCAAGCGTGGCGAGCAGCACCGTCGGCGCCTTCTTGGGGAAGGTCGGCGTCCGCGGTTCCGTTGCTGTGGCGATGATGCGGGCGTCCGCCGGGGCGGCGTTGTCGGCCTCGCGCGCCAGGGCCTCGCGATACTTCTGCAGGTAGGATTCGAGTTGATCGCGCGCCGTCTTCGCGTCGAGTTCGAGCGCGCGCAACCGCACGTCCTCGACATTGCCAGCCGCCACGGCGTTGGACTGTTTGGCCAGAGCTCCGCTCAGGCTGTCGACCTCGGCCCCCGCCACCTTCGCGTCGTCCTCCAGGCCGAGCACCGCCTTGTCGGCCGCCAAGCGGATTTCCCGGTCGAGCCCGGCAAGTTCCCCCGCCAATTCCTTCATGCGGGGATGCTGGGGCAGCAGCGTTCGCGACTCCAAGGCGATTTGCGCCTTCAGCGCCACGCGCTGCTCGACGTAGCGGCGCAGCAACTCGTCTTTGGCGGCGTCGGGAATTTCGTCGAGCCGCCCTTCGCGCAGCATCGCGCGCAGCGACTGCGCCTTGGCGGTCGCATCGGCGTGCGCCGCGCGCGCCGTCGCGAGTTGGGTCGTCAGATCGGCGAGCTGCTGGGAGGGCACGGTCAAGCCGTTGGCGCCGGCGAACAGGCCCGACTGGGCGCGAAAGGCCTCGACTTTCGAGTCGGCGTCGGCGACCTTGGCGCGCAGTTCCGCGATCTTCTGTGACAGCCAGGAACTGGCCGCCTTCGCTTCGTCCTTTTTGGCGTCTTCCTGCTCGGCGAGATAAGTCCGGCCACGGTATTGGCGCCGCGCGCCGCCAAAGCGGGGTCCTCGCTGACGAATTCGATTTGCAGCACGCGCGACTTGGTGACGGGAAACACAGTCAGGCGGCCAAGAAACGCGTCGACGACGTGGTCCTGCGCCGAGCCGGCGCCGCGGCCGCCGCCAAGGAGCGACAACACGAGCGCCAGTGGGTTGGTGGAGACCTTCGGATTGAATTCATCCGTCGCGGCGAGGCCGAGCTTGTCGATCGCCTGGCGCGCGAGTTCGGTGGTGGCGACCGTTTCGGCCTGACTTTGCACGCCCTCAGGATCGAAGTTGGCGCCGGGCTCGGCGACGGCCTTGTCAGGGCGCGTGAAATAGCTCTCCTGGTTCTCCAGCAACACCTTGGCGACGCCGGTGTAGCGCGGACTGATCACTGTGACGACGACCAGCGCGACAACGCACGAGGCCAGCGTCGGAACGAGGATCCACCATTTACGCCCCCACAACGCTTGCGAAAGACGCACGAAGTCGATGGCTTCGCCGCGGACCGCCTGCGCGTCGCCGTCCTCGAATCCATCGCCGTTCATCCGCCGCTCCAAATCGCCGACACAACCCCACTTGTCAGAGTTTATGAGCGATTAAGGTTGCCGGCGGGTTAAGCGAGGGCGCAAGCCCAAATCGCCTATTGTCCTTTCGTTAACCATGCCTCGCTAAATCAACAGGGCAAGATCTCAAAGCGCGGTCTGGTCCATGAATCGAGTCGTTTGCGTCGCCCTGGTTATCGGGTTGACTGCGTTGGCGGGGTGTTCGACCCCGGGTTACCGCGCCGATCTCCTGCGCACGCCGATCAACGCGCCCTATCAGTTGGCAAGCGGCGATCGGCTGCGCGTGATCGTCTTTGGCCAGGACAACCTGTCCAATTCCTTCTCCGTCGACGGCGCCGGCAACATTGCCTTGCCGCTGATTGGCCTCGTGCACGCGCAGGGACTGACGACGGCGGAACTCGGGCGCGCGATCGAGGCGCGCCTGCGCCAGGGGTTCCTGCGCGAGCCCAGCGTATCCGTCGAAGTGGAGGCCTATCGTCCCTTCTTCGTTCTCGGCGAAGTCGGCGTCGCCGGCCAATACCCCTTCGTCAACGGCATGACCGTCCAGAACGCAATCGCGGTCGCCGGCGGGTTCACCCCGCGCGGCGCGCAGGATAGCGTCGATCTCACCCGCATGATCGACGGGCGGCCAATCATCGCCTCGGTGCCGCTGACTTTCGCCGTTCGGCCCGGCGATACAATTCAAGTTCGGGAACGGTTCTTTTAGGATATCGCGCTAGCTCAGAGGCCTAAATCCATTGAAGGTTGGGATTATGGCCGCGCCGAGTAAATCGCAAAGCGACAAGCTGCGGATCGTTCACGTCTTTCGAGCGCCCCTAGGCGGCCTCTTTCGGCATGTTGTCGACCTCGCGGCCGAGCAGAGCGCACGCGGCCACGAAGTCGGCATGTTCTTCCATGGCGGCGGCCGTTGCGAGCGGGTCGAAAACGCGCTCGCGCGCATTCCCGGCGGATTGAAGCTTGGCGTCGGAACGGCTTCGATCCACCGCGACCCCGGACCCGCCGACGTTTTGGCCATGGCGCGCTTCCTGACCTGGATCGGCAAGGTCAAGCCCGACATCGTTCATGGCCACGGTTCGAAGGGCGGCGTCTATGCCCGCATCAGCGGCTTGGGGCGCCGAGACGGCCCCATTCGCGCCTACACGCCGCACGGCGGCAGCTTCAACTACCGGCCCGGTTCGACGCTGCACCGCGCTTACATGCTCGCCGAACGGCTGCTCGCGCCGATGACCGACGTCTTCTTGTTCGAGAGCGCCTATATCGTCAGTCGTTTCGATCGGTTCGTCGGGGCGAGGAACGGCGTGCGCCGCATCGTCGCCAACGGCATCGGCCCGGCCGAATTCGAGGCCGCCGCGCCGAACGACGACGCCGCGGATTTGCTTTACGTCGGCGAGTTGCGCGCCGCCAAGGGCATCGACACGCTGCTCGAAGCCATTGCGCTCATCGGTCGCACTCGCGGCGTCGTTCCGCGCGCCGTTCTCGTCGGCTCAGGACCGGATCAGGCGATGCTTACGCAGCGCGCCCAGCGCCTCGGCATCGCGCCGTTCGTCTCCTTCCCCGGCCCCATGCCGGTTCGCCAGGCCTTCAGGCTCGGACGCACCCTCGTCGTGCCCTCGCGCGCGGAGTCGATGCCCTACGTCGTGCTCGAGGCGGCGGGGGCGCGCGTGCCGATGATTGCGACCAATGTCGGGGGTATTCCGGAAATCTACGGGCCGTACCAGGACCGGCTCGGGCCCCCTGACGACGCCGAGGATCTGCGCGTCCGCATCGAGACCGAGCTCGACGCGGCGGCGGATCGGCGACAGCGCCAGGCTGCCGAGCTCGCGGCGCATGTGGCCAAGAATTTCTCGATCCAGACCATGGTGAACTCGGTGATGGGCGGTTACGGCGAAGCCATGGCGCGCCGCCGTCCGGCGCTCGGCGGAGCGCCGGTCGCGACAGTTCAAACGCACAACTGAGGCGGACCATGGCTGCTTATTCAGCAAGAGACATGCGAAAGGTCGCTACTCCGGTTCGCACTCCGACTCGGGCCTCCGCCAGCACCGAGGCTTTGCGCAAAATCGCCTCGGAGCCGATAAGCCCGGCCTATTCGCGGATCGTGATCGCGGGCGTGGCGCGAACGATCGAGTGCGCGTCGATCGTGCTGACCGGCATGGCGGTCTACTTCGCCTACGTCGTTCGCGATATCGGCCAGCAACCGGGTTACTTCCCGGTCATCGTCGCCGTCGCCGCGCTGTCTATCGTCACGTTCCAATCCCTGCAATGTTACACCGTTCCGGCGTTTCGCTATCCCGCGCGCCAGTTGTTCCGCATCAGCGGCGGCTGGACAATGGTGTTTCTCGCCGTCTTCGCAGCCATGTTCTTTCTCAAGATCGACGGCGCCGTCTCGCGGGTCTGGATGGCGGCATGGTTCGCGCTCGGGCTCGGCGCGCTTGCGATCGAGCGCACGGTTCTCTCGGGTTTCGTCGCCAATCTGGCTCGTTCGGGTCGCCTGCAGCAGCGCGCCGTCATTGTCGGCGGCGGCGAAATCGGCGCGGAACTGCTGCGCGATCTCTCCAAGAGCGCGGAGACCGTGGTGCGCCTGCTCGGTGTCTTCGACGACCGCGGCGATGACCGCTCGCCCGAGACGGTCGAGGGCCTTCCCAAGCTCGGCAATGTCGACGATCTCGTCGAGTTCGCGCGCTCGACGCGCATCGATCTGGTGATCTTCGCCCTGCCGATCACCGCCGAGCAGCGCATCCTGCAGATGCTGCGCAAGCTCTGGGTGCTGCCGATCGACATCCGCCTCGCGGCGCACGCCAATCGGCTGCGCTTTCGGCCGCGCTCCTATTCCTATGTCGGCCAGGTGCCGGTGCTCGATCTCTTCGACAAGCCGATCGCCGACTGGGATGTCGTCATCAAGCTGGCGTTCGACAAGATCGTCGGGACCCTCGCCTTGGTCGCGCTGTCGCCCATCCTCGCGCTCACCGCCATCGCCATCAAGCTCGATTCTCCTGGACCGGTGCTGTTCAAGCAGAAGCGCTACGGCTTCAACAACGAGCTGATCGAAGTCTTCAAGTTTCGCTCGATGTACGTCGACAGGCTCGATCCGACCGCCTCCAAGCTCGTCACGCGCGACGACCCCCGCGTGACTCGCGTCGGCCGTTTCATCCGCAAGACGTCGATCGATGAACTGCCGCAGCTCGTCAACGTCGTCTTCAAGGGCGATCTGTCGCTTGTCGGCCCGCGCCCGCACGCCGTTCACGCCAAGGCCGCGAACCGCCAGTACGACGAGGTCGTCGACGGCTACTTCGCCCGCCATCGCGTCAAGCCGGGCATCACCGGCTGGGCGCAGGTCAACGGCTGGCGCGGCGAAACCGACACGCAGGAAAAGATCCAGCAGCGCGTCGAACACGATCTCTATTACATCGAGAACTGGTCGATCCTGCTCGACCTCTACATTCTCGCCATCACCCCGGCCTCGCTGGTCAAGACCAAGAACGCGTTCTGACGGCGATGAGCGCGCTTGCGACGCCGATCCCGAGCGCGCCCAGCCCGCACGCCGCGCGGCTTTCCATCCGGACGAGCACGCTCAAGCGCGTCACCCTGTGGATCTTCATTTTCTGCGGCGCCACGGTGGCGATCGAGCCGTCCCCTTACGAATTCATGTTCCCGGTCGCCGTGCTCGCGCTGGCCCCTAGAGACCTCACGTTCGACCGAGCGATGATTCCGCTGATCATCGGGCTCGCGGCGTTCAACGCCGGCGGGCTGCTCGCGCTGCCGCCATTCGTCGACGACAGCAGGGCGGTGATGTTCACCTTTACCTCGGTCTACATGGCGCTTACAGCGGTCTTCTTCGCCGGCCTCCTCTGCAAATCGCCGGACGAGCGGCTGCGCACGATACGCTCGGCCTATGTCGCCGCGGGCGTATTTGCGGCGACGCTCGGCATTCTCGGCTATTTCAATGTCGCGGGATTGAGCGAGCAGTTCACGATCTACGACGGCACGCGCGCCGCCGGCCCCTTCAAGGACGCGAACGTGTTCGGACCATTTCTCGTGCCGCCAATCGTCTGGCTGACGCAGGATCTGTTGCTCAAGCGAAGCGCCGGGCTCCTTCGCACCATCGCGCCGCTCGGCCTCATGACTGTCGCACTGCTGCTCAGCTTTTCGCGCGGCGCCTGGGGCGTGTTCGTCGGCTCGATCGTGCTGATGCTGGCGCTTACTTTTATCACGACCTCCTCATGGGCGCTGCGGCGGCGTATTTTCGCGATCAGCCTCGTTGGGCTCTTCGCCGTCTTCATTCTTCTGGCGATTGCCTTGTCGCTTCCCGAGATTCGCGGCGTGCTGCTCGAACGCGCCTCGCTACTGCAGGACTACGACTCGGGCGAAATGGGGCGCTTCGGCAACCAGTTGCGCTCGTTGCCGCTTTTGCTGGAGCGGCCGCTCGGCTTTGGTCCCATGCAATTTCGCCACATCTTTCCCGAAGACCCTCACGAGATGTACGTCAACGCGTTCGCGTCCTACGGTTGGATCGGCGGCTTGAGCTTCATCGCCTTCACGGCCACGACGCTCTATGTGGGCTGGCGCCTCGTCTTTCAGCGCTCGCCGATGCAGTTTCATGCGATCGCGATATGGTCCTGCTTGTTCCCGCAGATGGTGCAGGGGCTGCAGATCGACACCGATCACTGGCGGCACCTCTATCTGTTGTTCGGATGCCTCTACGGGCTCGCCGCGCATGGGCGGCGAGCCGCATTCGCCGCCGCTGGGTCGGCGCAGCCCCCGACGCAAATGCAGGAGCTTTGGCGCGCGTCGCGCCGCTCTACTGGCTCGTCGCCGCCGCTTTGATCGCCGGATCGGTCGAGTCTCGGGCTAGCTCGGCGCTTACGCGCTCCGCTCAGGCGATCGGTTCGAATGAGAGCGCCGCGCCCATAGCCTTGCTGGCGCCGACGACCAACGCCCCCTCGTGCTGACGATGATCGACGCCACCCGCCTCCAGGCGCGCGCGCGTCGCCGGGAGATCGTCGACAGCGATGCGCATCAGCGCGATCGGCGGACCGTCCGCCCCGAGCGCCGTCGCGCCGTACCGCTCGGCGAGCGCGGCGCGCGGCCGGCATTCTATGCTCGCGCCATCCGCCTCGACGACAAACCCCCGCCCGTCGCGCCGCATCGCGTCGGCGTCGACGAAGCGGCTGAGGAACTCCATCGCCTCACGAGGATTTTCATGCGCGATCGCGAGCCCGACGATTCCCCTCGCCCCGTTGGGGTGGATCTGCGCCGCGCGGCTCCAGAAGTTCTCGGGGTAGCGTTGCTGGCAGACGAAGAACCCCGCCTCGGGCAGCGCCGCGCTGGCGGCGAAGGCCAGCGAGAACGCAACGTCCACCTCGATGCCGTCGGGCCGGCGGGCTTTGCGCGCGAAATCGAAGCGGGCGAAATCGCCGATCCCCTCGGCCTTGAACTGCCGCCGGTCCGCCTCGGCGTTGTCCGAGCGCATCACCAGCATCGCCGGCCCCTCGCGCCGCGCCAGGAACGAGGCGACGAAGCCGGCGAAGGAAAAGATGCCGGGCTCGGGGTCCGGCGCCGCGAAGCCCTCCCCGAGACCGATCAATTCGAGGAAGGCTCCGTCGAACTGGATGATATGGTTCTCGGTGCCCCAGGGATGGCGGTTGCGCCCCCCGACCTGAAAACCGAGACGGCGGTAGAGTTCGGCCTGCACGGCGAGATCGCGCGCGGGGATGACGAGATGGTCGATGGCGCGGGACATTGCTAAGCCCTTGGTCTGGCGATGGGGCGACGAGGCGTGGGAATTGTGATAGCTTGGCGACGACCCAATGTTGCGGCACCGCGCCGCACAATGGAAGAGTAAACATCATGAACAGCTCCGCCGCCAACCGCGTCACCCGAGCCGCCGAGGGACTGGGGCGCCGGCGCTTCACGGTCGCCGAGGTCGAGGCGATGGTCGCGGCCGGCGTGATGGACGAGGACGAACGCGTCGAATTGATCGGGGGGGAGCTGGTTCCGATGTCGCCGAAGGGGAATCAGCACGAGGTCGTCAAGGGCGCGCTGCTCCACCGCTGGTATCGCGCCGCGCCCGTGGATTGTCGGCTAATACCGGAAACCACATTCCGACTCTCAGCGGATACCTATCTGGAGCCTGACGTGGTCGTCTATCCCAGCGCTTCCGGCCTCAAGGGCCTTTCGGGGCCGGGGGTGCTGCTCGTCGTAGAGATCGCCGATACCTCGTTGCGCTTCGACATGGGGCGCAAGGCGACGCTCTATGCGAGCTTCGGGGTGCGCGAATTGTGGGTCGTCGACGCGGTCAAGCTCACGACGCGCGCATTCCGCGCCCCCTCGCAGAGCGGCTACGGCGAGACGCGAGACTTCACCGCAGCCGAGCGGCTCGCGCCGCTGTTCGCGCCGGAAGCGTTCGCCTTGCGCCTGAACGAACTCGACTTGAGCTGAGCGAGCGCTCGCCCGCTCACGCCGGCTTCTTCAGCTTCACCACATTGTGCAGCGTCGCATCCGCCGCCTCGAAGAAGCGCTTCACGCCGCGCGCGGCCTGACGGATGCGCTGCTCATTCTCGACCAGGGCGAGACGGACGTAGTCGTCGCCATGTTCGCCGAACCCGACGCCAGGGGCGACGGCGACGTCGGCCTTCTCGATCAGCAGCTTCGAAAATTCCAGGCTGCCGAGATGGCGGAATTTCTCCGGCACGGGGGTCCAGGCGAACATCGAAGCGCGCGGCGGATCGATCGCCCAGCCCGCCGCGGCGAAACTCTCGACCATCACGTCGCGCCGGCGCTTGTAGATCGCGCGCATCTCCTTGACGCAGTCGTCGGGGCCGTTGAGCGCCGCCGCCGCCGCGACCTGGATCGGCGTATAGGCGCCGTAGTCGAGATAGGACTTGACCCGCCCGAGCGCGGCGATCAGGCGCTCGTTGCCGACCGCAAAGCCCATGCGCCAACCCGCCATCGAGAAGGTCTTCGACATCGAGGTGAACTCGACCGCGACATCGAAGGCGCCCGGCGCCTGCAGCACCGAAGGCGGCGGATCATCGTCGAAAAACACTTCGGCGTAGGCGAGATCGGACAGCACGAAGATCTCGTGCTTCTTCGCGAAAAGGACGAGGTCCTTGTAAAAGTCGAGCGAAGCGACCATCGCCGTCGGATTCGAGGGATAGCAGACGACCACGGCGATCGGCTTCGGAATGGAATGCGCAAGCGCGCGCTCCATCGCGACGAAGAAGTCCGGCGTCGGATCGGCGGGCACCGAGCGGATCACCCCGCCGGCCATCAGGAACCCGAAGGCGTGAATGGGATAGGAGGGATTGGGGACCAGCACGACGTCGCCGGGCGCGGTGATCGCCTGCGCCATATTGGCGAAGCCTTCCTTCGAGCCGAGCGTCGCGACGATCTGGTTTTCCGGGTTGAGCTTGACGCCGAAACGACGTGCGTAATAGCCGGCCTGCGCGCGCCTCAGACCGGGAATGCCCTTGGAGGCGGAATAGCGATCGGTGCGCGGCTTGCCGACAGTCTCGACCAGCTTGTCGATGACGTGCTTGGGCGCCGGAAGGTCCGGATTGCCCATGCCGAGATCGACGATGTCCGCCCCGGCGGCGCGGGCCTTGGCCTTGAGCTTGTTGACTTGCTCAAAGACGTAAGGCGGCAGGCGCCGCACGCTGTGGAATTCGGACATCGCGAAAAATTCCCCTTCTCGACCGGCCCCAGGCGCGGCCAGGGCGTCGAATTTGTTACCACCACGGGAAAGCGCGCCGCAAATCTAAAACGTCGGCAGGAGGCCGCCTGAGGGCCGTTTGGCCTTCGCTTTGGCCTTTTTCGCGGCCGCAGCCTCGGCGACCGCTTTGGCCGAAGGCGGAAACGCCGCGCGTAGAGCGTCGTCGCGCTTCACCAGGGCTTCCAGGTCACTGTCCTCCACTTCTAGTTCGTGGGCTGACTTGACCTTCCCCGAGGGTTCGACGGGCTTGGTGAACGGGGGAATCGACGCCGGAGGCTGCGCGGGGCGCGACTGCACGACGAAGTCCGGCGGAGGGGCCACGTCGGTGACGATGCCCGCGCTCTTCATCAGCGACCTCAGGGGCGAATCCGACGAGGCTTCCTGCGCCCATGCCGGCGATGTCGCGAGGGCTCCGAGCAGCGTCGCGAGGATGACGACCCCCCCGGCTCGCTTGTTTTCGCGCCTTCGCCCACCCACCTCTAAGAAATCGTCGAAACCCATATTTCCCCGACGCAAATCAGCCCTGCGAAAGACTCGCTGGCGTCATCAAGACGAACTAACGTATAGCTTCGATCGACGCTAGCGCCCTATTATGTCGGAAACGGGACTTGAAACGCGCGCGCGCCGCGTGAGGAAACGTATGCCCAGGAAACCACCGGATCGTCCAACGATACGGACGCGCGAGCGACCGCTTTTGCGGGCTTCCGCGAATGACGCCCTCTCGTCGCCGGCCAGGACGTCCGCCTCCGAAGAGACGAAAGCGCCGCCGCGCGCGCGGCGCCCGAAGGCCCAGCGAACCCCGCCCCGAGTCGAAAGCGAACCCGCGACGCCGTCGGCGGCGGTCGAAGCGGCCGCGCCGCCAAAAAAGGAGGCCGAGCCCGCGCGGACCGCCGCCGGCGAGATCGTGGCGACGGAGAGCCGTGAAACGCCGCTGCCCAATTTTGAAGCGCTGTCGCGCAACATCGCCCGTCTCATCGAGGAAGGCGGCAAAGTGATCGGCGCTTATCTCAAGCCGCGCGAGACCGGCGAGACTCAAGCGGAGCCGGGCGGCGAGATCGTCGAGATCGTGACGGCGCTCGGACGCGTCGCGGAATACTATGTTTCCGACGCGCAGCGCGCATTCGAGGCGCAGGCCGCTCTCTCGAAACAATTCATCGATCTCTGGGCGACGACGCTGCGTCGGCTGCACGGCGAAGACGCCGCCCCGGTCGCCTCCCCAGAAGCGGGCGACAAGCGGTTTGCCGATCCGGAATGGCGGTCGAACCCCTATTTCGACTTTCTCAAGCAAGCCTATGTTCTGACGACGCGTTGGGCCGACGACCTCGTCTCGCGCGCCGACGATCTCGATCCGCACACGCGCAACAAGGCGCAGTTCTATCTTCGCCAGGTGACGAGCGCTCTGTCGCCCTCCAATTTCCTCGCCACCAACCCGGAGTTGCTGCGCACGACCCTGGCCGAAAGCGGCGACAATCTGGTGCGCGGACTGCGCATGATGGCCGAGGACATCGCGGCCGGGCGCGGCAATCTGCGCATCCGTCAGTCCGACGCCAAGAAATTCAAGCTCGGCGTCAATCTCGCCGCGACGCCGGGCAAGGTGATCTACCGCAACGAACTGATGGAGCTCATCCAGTACGCGCCGACGACGCCGAGCGTCCACAAGCGGCCGCTGCTGATCGTGCCGCCGTGGATCAACAAGTTCTACGTGCTCGACCTCAATCCCGAGAAGTCCTTCATCCGTTGGGCGGTGGCGCAGGGCCTGACGGTGTTCGTCATCTCCTGGGTCAATCCCGACGAGCGGCACGCCGACAAGGGCTTCGAAGCCTATATGCGCGAGGGGATTTTCGCGGCGCTTGAAGCGATCGAAGCGGCGACGGGCGAGAAGGATGTCGCCGCGATCGGCTATTGCGTCGGCGGCACGCTGCTGGCGATCACGCTCGCCTTCATGGCCGAGATCGGCGACAAGCGCATTTCCAGCGCGACGTTCCTCACCACCCAGGTCGATTTCACCGACGCCGGCGATCTCAAGGTTTTCGTCGACGCCGAGCAGCTCAAGGCGATCGAGCGCAAGATGGCCGAGACCGGCTATCTCGAGGGCGCGCACATGGCCAACGCCTTCAATATGCTCAGGCCCAACGATCTCATCTGGTCCTATTTCGTCAACAACTATCTCAAGGGCAAGGAGCCGATGCCGTTCGACCTCCTGGTCTGGAACGCCGATTCGACGCGCATGCCCGCCGCCAATCACAAATTCTATCTGCGGCACTGCTATCTCCAGAACGATCTCACCAACGGCCGCATGTCGATCGAGGGCCGAACGATCGACCTCGCCAAAGTGACGATGCCGGTTTACGAATTGGCGACGCGCGAGGACCATATCGCGCCAGCCAAATCCGTCTTCACCGGCGCGAAGCACTTCGGCGGGTCGGTGCGCTACGTGCTCGCCGGGTCCGGCCATATCGCCGGCGTCGTCAATCCCGCGGACAAGCCGAAATACCAGTATTGGACCGGGGCGCCGCCGAACGGCGCGTTCGAGGCCTGGCTCGGCGCCGCCAAGGAAAACCCCGGCTCCTGGTGGGGCGACTGGGTCGAGTGGATCAAGGCGCAAGCCACCGAGCAAGTCCCGCCGCGCGAGCCCGGCACGGGCAAGCTGAAGCCGATCGGCGATGCGCCGGGGGAGTATGTGCGGGTGCGGTCGTAGGCTTCGGCGCAGACAGGCGGATTTTCTTAGCGGCCATAGACTGTGAGCGCCGATGCCCACGATTATTCGATTGAAGGGAATCCAATTCTTCTTCTACAGTCTCGAAAATGGAGAGCCGCCACATGTCCACGCGGAAAGCGATGACAAGACGGCCAAATTCTGGCTTGATCCGGTGGAGCTTGCTCGGTCCAACGGCTTCCGTCCGCAGGAATTGACCCGATTGCGAGCAGTCGTTATCGAACGCCGTCGCGAATTCTTGGAGGCTTGGCATGCCCATTTCGGTCGCTCGGCTTAGCCCAGCCGCCATCGACGTTCACTGCGACCCCGCCACCTTGCGAGTGACGTTGGCAGACGGCCGCGAGATTTCAGCGCCGATGGAATGGTTTCCCCGCCTGCGCGACGCGACGCCGGATCAGCGCGCGCATTGGCGGCTGATTGGGCGCGGCGAAGGGATCCATTGGCAGGACATTGACGAGGATGTTTCGGTCAATGCGTTGCTGGGATTGCCCACCTAGGCCCCTCGCAATTTCCGCTCCCTCGGGTGTATGGACGTGCCGAAGGAGTTCGCCGATGTCCAAGCCGCCCCACCCCGCCGCCGCGCCGCGTCTCGATCTCGCGCACCGCCCGCGCCGCAACCGCAAGGCTGAATGGGCGCGCCGGCTCGTCGCCGAGAACGTGCTGACGACCGGCGACCTGATCTGGCCGCTGTTCCTGATCGAGGGTCACAAGACGCGCATTCCTGTCGAGGCGATGCCGCGCGTCGACCGCCTCAGCGTCGATGAGGCGGTTCGCGAGGCCGAGCGCGCCGTCGGCCTCGGCATTCCCGCGATCGCGTTCTTTCCCTACACGGAGGCCAGCCTCAAGGACGAACTCGGCAGCGAGGCGTTCAACGAGCAGAACCTCGTGTGCAAGGCGTGCCGCGCGATAAAAAGCGAGTTTCCGCAACTCGGCCTGATCACCGACGTCGCGCTCGATCCCTACACCAGCCACGGCCACGACGGCGTCATGGCGGGCGACACGATCCTCAACGACGAGAGCGTCGCGGCGCTGGTGCGCCAGGCGCTCAACCAGGCGAGCGCCGGCGCCGACGTGATCGCTCCCTCCGACATGATGGACGGGCGCGTCGGCGCCATTCGCGAGGCGCTTGACGCCGAGGGGTTCATCGACGTGCAGATCATGGCCTACGCCGCCAAATACGCCTCGGCTTTCTACGGCCCGTTCCGCGATGCGGTCGGCTCCGCGGGCGCGCTGAGGGGCGACAAGCGCACCTACCAAATGGATCCCGCAAATTCCAACGAGGCGCTGCGCGAAGTGGAACTCGACCTCGCCGAGGGCGCCGACATGGTGATGGTCAAGCCGGGAATGCCCTATCTCGACATCGTCAGGCGCGTGAAGGACGAATTCGGCGCGCCGACCTTCGCCTATCAGGTCTCGGGCGAATATTCGATGATCATGGCCGCCGCCGAAAACGGCTGGCTCGACGGCGACAAGGCGATGATGGAGAGCCTGATGGCGTTCAAGCGCGCCGGCGCCGACGGCGTGCTGACGTATTTCGCGCCTCGGGTGGCGCAGGCGCTGCTGGCGGCGCGATAGAAGGCGGTCATCCCAGCCAAAGCGCCGGACCGCCGTCGGCGCTGCGCAGCGTGATGGGCCGACGCTCCGCTCGGGGCGCAACCACCCGGACCCGCTGAAAGGGCAGCGGATAGTCGCCTGAGGCGGAGACCGCGATCGTGATCGCCGATGCCGTCCAAGCGAGGTCGAAGGCCACGCGGGTCGCCGCGCCCGCCGCGCTGGCGCCGTCATCCTCCACGAGCACGAAGCGGCTGTGGCCCTCTGTCGGGCCTGGGAAAATCCGGAGCGCCCGGCTGGGCTCGTCATGCAGGCGCGAGAAATCATCGCCCGCATCGGTCACCGAAAGGATCGCGCCTTCCGGTACGACCAGGGGCAACCGATCGAGCGGCGCCGCGAGGATCGTCTCGCCGCCCGCTTCGAAGAGTTCCTCGCTCCAGAAATCGAACCAATGGGCCGGCCCCCTTGGCAGGTACAGCTTCCTGGTCCGCTCGTGGGGCGCGACGACCGGCGCGGCGAGCAGAAAGGGGCCCAGCATGAGATCGTCGCAATCTTCCAGGCAGCGCTCATCCGCGGGAAAAGCGACGAAGGTCGGGCGCAGCGGCGCTTCGCCGGCCGTCGCCGCGTGCATCAGGCTGTAGAGATAGGGCATCAAGCGGTAGCGCAGACGGATCGCCTCGCGGATGGCCGGCGTCGCCTCCGGGTGAAGCCAGGGCGATGTGTAGACGCCATCGGGCTTCCAGGAATTCATGATGAAGCGCGGATGCAGCAATCCCGCTTGCGTCCAGCGCACCAGGAGTTCGGCGTCCGGAACCGGTCCGGAAAAGCCGCCGACATCGTGGCCGGTGTTGACCATGCCGGACATCGACATTTGCAGCCCGGTGCGAAGGTTCCATTTCAGCGAGCGCCAGCTCGTGTGATTGTCGCCGCTCCAGGTCTGCGCGTAGCGCTGAATGCCTGGACAGCCCGCCCGCGTGACGCTGAACTGCCGCTCGAACGGCGCCGAGTTGCGCTGCTCCTCCAGCGAGGCTCGCGTCATCAACATTGGCTGGAGCGGGCGCGCGAGATCGAGCGGCATCGGCGTCCCGAAACCCGCGCAGACCGCGTCGTCGTTCTCGAACGAATATTCGTTGTTGTCGTTCCAGCCCGCGTCGATTCCGAAATCGAGCGCCTGTTCGCGCAAGCACCGCCGCCACCAGGCGACGCCGGCGGGATTGGTGAAATCGACATGCGCCCCCTCGCCGTCCCAAAACTGCGAGATCGCCGGCCGTCCGCCGACTCTCCGCAACGAACGCGCCCGCCGATTTAACCTCGTCGAAGCGCGGGTGATCGTCGAGGAGGCAGGGCTTGAGATTGGCGACGACGCGCATTCCCGCGTCGTGAAACTTGCGCATCAGCGCCTGCGGATCGGGATATTTGTCCCGGTTCCAGGTGAAGACGTAGCGGCGGCGTCCGATCGTCGTGTAGCCGGAGCCGAAATGGAACGCGCTGACGGGAATGTTCTCGGCGGCGCATTTGGCGATGAAGGTTTCCATTTGCTCTTGCGCGTCGGCGCTGTCGGCGATCGCCATCGCCGTCTGCGCGAAGCCGAGCGACCAGCGCGGCGGCGGCGCCGGACGGCCGGTCAGCTCGAGGAACTTCCGGGTGACGTCGGCGATCTCCGGCCCCGGGAAGACGTAATAATCGAGGTCGCCGGTTTGAGCCTCGTAGCTGCGAAAGGGGCCGTAGTAATTGTCATGTTCGCAGCCGAGATCGAACGTCGCCGCCGCCATGTTGTCGTAGAAAATTCCACTCGCGACGCGGTTTCTCCCGTCGAGCGAAATCAGGAACGGCCAGTGCTTGTAGAGCGGGTCGCCCCGCTCGGGATCGAAACCGAGGCTGTCCTTCATCGCCGTGCGTAGCCGCCGGCCGTGCAGGTCCAGCGGGCCCGTTTTATCGCCCAGCCCATAGTACCGGTCGCGTTCGTCCCTGGCGAAGGCGTGGCGGATCGCTGTCCGGCCGAATGACGTCGCATGCGCGGCGCGTTCGCGCGCGAAGACCCTGCCGTCCGGCAGGGCCCAGGTGAGCGCCAAGGGTTCGAGCGCGATCGTCAAGCGCAGCGCTCTCGTCGTGATGACGATCGCGGAGCCGTCGCGGCTCGGCTCGTGTTCGCAACTCGGCCAGGCGCTCTCGTCGAGCCGGTCGCGGCCCTCCCAGGGGACGTCCGAGGCGCCATGGGCGGGGACCATCCACGTGCGCGGCGCTATCGGACGGTCGCCGCGCAAGAACAACACGCGGGCGAGATCGGGAAGCAGAAACGAGATGCGACAAACGACGCCATCGCCGCAATCGAGCCGCACGCCGCGCTCGGTCCACCCAGCCAACTCGGCGCGGCGAATCGGTTTCATCGAGCCCCTCCGGACGAACTCGCCAGACATAGCAGAATGGCGGGAGCCGTTGCGCTCTCAGGCGATGATTTTCGGTCGATCCGCCAGAGCATGTCCCATTGTCAGTCCCGCGCAAGCGCTCTTGCGCGGGACTGACGGGATTGCCGATACAAGCGGCGTCAGAGCTTCACGCGACCATCTCGATCAACGCGTCGTCGGGGTCGACGGGACTCGGCCGCAACAGGCCGAACAGGTCGCGCGGATCGTCGGGCTCGGCGAGAAGATCGATCTCGTCGTAGCAATCGGTTCCATGAACGCGATCGCGGAGATAGCGCAGGGCCGAGAAATCCTCGATGGCGAAACCGACGGAATCGAAGATCGTGTTCTGGCGCGCGGAAACCCTGCCCGGAGAGTGGCCGGCGACGACGCGCCACAATTCGGTGACGGGAAAATCCGCCGGCATCTGCTGGATCTCGCCTTCAATGCGGGTCTGCTCGGCGAATTCGACGAACACATCGGCCCTCAGCAGCAATTCCTTCTGCAATTCCGTCTTGCCTGGACTGTCGCCGCCGACCGCGTTGATGTGAACCCCCGCCCCGACCATGTTGTCGGAGACGATCGTCGCCTGTCGCTTGTCCGCTGTCACGGTGGTGATGATGTCGGCGCCGAGAACGGCTTCCTGCGCGCTGCCGACAACGACGATCTCAAAGCCCTGGCCGGCAAGATTGGCGACGAACTTGCGGCTGGCGGCGGGATCGATGTCGGTGACGCGCAGGCGGGAGACGCCCAGCAGCGTCTTGAACGCGACGGCCTGGAATTCCGACTGCGCCCCCAACCCAATGATCGCCATGACCGAGGCGTCGCGGCGCGCGAGATAACGTGCGGCCAGCGCCGAAGTCGCCGCCGTGCGCAGCGCCGTCATGATCGTCATTTCCGAGAGAAAGCGGGGATGGCCCGTCTCGACGTCCGAGAGAACGCCGAACGCCGTCACGGTCTGCAAGCCCTGGCGCGCATTGCGCGGATGGCCGTTGACGTATTTGAACCCGTAGAGGCGCCCGTCGCTGGTCGGCATCAGCTCGATCACGCCATGCCGCGAATGACTCGCGATGCGCGGCGTCTTCTCGAAGGATTCCCAGCGGCGGAAGTCCTCTTCGAGATACCCTGAAAGGCCGGTGAATACGTCCGGCAACCCTAGCCGCGCGATCAGGCGGACGACATGCCGCACGCCCACATATTGCACCACCGAACCTCTCCTCAACACCGAGCCCCAAGCTAGAATACGCTCTGCTCGCGTGTACACGATATATGAAACTATAATAATTTTTCACTCTGTATGATGCATTTTGTTCAGCCGTAGGTTACAATATGTCCATGCGCCATTTCGACGACCTCGACCGCCGGCTTCTTGCTCTCCTCAGAGAGGACGGCCGCGCTCCGGTCTCCAAGCTAGCGAGCATCCTGGATGTGGCGCGCGCCACGGTTCAGGCCCGCCTGGACCGCCTCATCGAATCCGGCGCCATATTCGGGTTCACGGTCCGAGCGCGGCAGGACGACGACGACGGCGGCGTTCGCGCGATCATGATGATCGAAGTCGCGGGCAAATCGACGTCGGCGATCGTCGACAAGCTGCGCGGGCTGCCCGAACTTCACGCCCTCCACACGACGAACGGGACTTGGGATTTGGTGGCCGAGATCAAGGCGGCGAATCTCAAGGAGTTCGACCGCGTCCTGCACGACGTTCGCGCCATCGACGGAGTTCTCAACAGCGAGACGAGCATTCTGTTGAGTTCGGTTTAATCCCGCGCTCGGACGACCGCGCCGAACGGGCGCTCGCGCCTCTCCCTTCGCGAGCGCCGCGCGGCCTCCCCTTTCAGACCGTACCGGTCTGCACGTAGGTGATCTTGCCGTCGGGTTCCTTCTTCCAGACGTACCAGACGTAGTCGACGGAGGTGCGATCGCCCTTCTTGTCGTAGGCGATGTCGCCGATGACGGTGTGGAACGTCATGCCGGAATGCATCACCTCGGCGACCTTGTGCGGATCGAGCGATTTCGCTTTGTTCGCCGCCTGGTCGATGATCTGGACCGCCGCGTAGGAGTAGAGCGTATAGCCCTCCGGCTCGAAGCCCTTGGCGCGAATCTCCGCGACGACCGCCTTGGCGTTGGGGTTGTTGCGCGGGTCGGGGCCGAAGGTCATCAGGGTCCCGACGACGCCGGGGCCGCCGATCGAGGCGAACTCGTTGTCGGTGATGCCGTCGCCGGAGATCATCACGGTCTTCATGCCCTGGTCGCGCATCTGGCGCACGATCAGGCCGCCCTCGGTGTGCAGGCCGCCCCACATGACGTAATCGGCGCCGGATTCCTTGATCTTCGAGACGATCGCCGAATAGTCCTTCTCGCCGACGTTGACGCCTTCGAACAGGACCTCTTTCTTGCCGCCGGCATTCATGAATCTCTTGGCCGCTTCGGCGAGGCCTTGGCCGTAGGGAGTCTTGTCATGCAAGATCGCGATCTTGTCGTTCTTGAGCTTGCCGAGGGCGAGGTCAGCCCAGACCTTGCCTTGCTGGTCGTCTCGACCGCAGGTGCGGAACACGTCCCACAATCCGCGATCGGTGACCGCTGGATTCGTCGCCGACGGCGTAATCGCCAGGACCCCGTTGTCGGAGTAGACTTCCGAAGCGGGGATGGTCACGCCCGAGTTGAAGGGGCCGACCACGAACTTGACGCCGTCGCCGATGAATTTGTTGGCGACCGAAATGCCCTGCTTCGGATCGGACGCGTCGTCGCCTTCTTCGACGTTGATTTTCTGGCCGAGAATGCCGCCTTTGGCGTTGATGTCCGCGACCGCCTGATGCACGCCCGTCGTCAGTTGCGCCCCGAACGAGGCGTTGGCGCCCGTGATCGGGCCCGTCACGCCGAGCGAGATTTGCGCTTGCGCGGCGCCGCTTACGCTTACGAGCGCCGCCGCGAAAATCAGCGCGGCGCCCTTGAGAAATGCCGACCTCATGCCGACCTCCCGTGTGGTTGTTTGTAACGTCATGATTACTTGATGAGATCGGCAAATCGATGGCGGGGGGCGCCTTCGCCTGACCACAGCCGGCCGCCGGCAACTTCCGAGTTGGATTTTGCGCACGGAAAGCCGCGCCCGCGCTCGCAAGCGCGTCAACCGCGACGACTGTCGCCTCCGGACAACGGGCCGGCCGGAGGCGAAGCGTTACGTCATCGAGCCGCGGGGGCTAGGCCGTCGACAAAGGCCGGTGATGGACGAACCACAGCTCCAGCGCCGCGAGGACGGCTATGATGATCCCGGCCGCCACGTCCATGCGGACGGCCGCCGCAACATCGTGAAAGCGTAGCGCCCACGGGGAAATGATGAGCCAGAGTCCGAGGACCAGATTAGCCCATTCCTCCCATTCGGCGAACGCCGCGAGCGCGCCGATGGCGAGCAGCGCGACCACCGCGCCGACTATGACGGCGTTCCATGCTGCGATCGTGTCGCCCTGATAGCCAAGCACCCAGGGCGAGACCGCCACAGCCAGGCCGATCAGGATGTTGATGATGTCGATGGCCGAATCCTTGCTGTCACGCGTGATATTCTGCAACATTTCGCGCTCCTTTCGTCAGTCTGGCGGCGATCGCCTTCCGCGGGAGCGTCGCGGGCATCCGCCGCGAGCGACGCCCGCAACGCTGAGTGAATCGCGGTAGCACAGGGGAACTTTCCGTCGATTTCTCAAAAGATTAACGATTTTTAATTCCTTGCACGGACTCGGCGGCGACGCGGCGGGCGAGGACGAACGGCTTGCGCCGCTTCCCTTCGCCCCCGCGCGGCGCCATGCTCGGCGAGTGTGGCGCCGCCTGACTCTCCTCGCCTTGACGCTTTCCCTCGTCGGTTGTTCGCAACTGCTCGAAACCGATCAGGCGCGTCTCTGCCGCATGGCGCTGCCGGCGCTGGCGGAGCCGGACGAGGCCATCGCGATCCTGAAGCAGCGCGAAGATCCGGACGGGCGTGGCTTGCGCATCGATTTTCGGCTGAGCGGTCCCGATGCGGCGTCCGAGACCGGTTTCGCCGAGTGCCGCTTCAAGATGCCGGGACGCCCGGAACGGCCCGAGGACCTGATCGGCCTGACGACCGACGACGGACCGTTGTCGGACGCCCAACTCTATCTGCTGATCCGCTACTGGCTGTCGACGCCGGACGCGCGCGCCGCCGATCCCGCGCCGCTCGGCGACGTCCGCTCCCTGCCGAGGCTTCCGCCCGGCGTCGCTTACGCGCTGCAGCAGGCGATCAACGGCCTGCCCCTCGCGGCGGTCTACGCGTTGCTCGCGGCCTCCTATTCGCTGGTCTACGGACTGGTCGGGCGCATCAATCTCGCCTTTGGCGAGATCGCGGCGGCGGGTGGCTATGCGGCGGCGCTCGGCGCGAGTCTGACCCTCGCGCAAGCGCCTGCGACGATCCTCGCCGTCGCGCTGACTTTCGGCGTCGCCAGCGCGGCCCTCTGTGGGGTCGCCTCGAGCCGATGGGTCTTTCAACCGCTGCATCGCGCCAGCGGTCAGCAGGCTTTGATCGCCTCGGTCGGCCTGGCGCTGTTCCTGCAGGAATCCCTTCGCCTGATGCAAGGCGACCGCTCCATCTGGGTCAGCCCGATCCTCAACGGCCCGTTCGGGGTCGCGCGCGCCGGCGACTTCATCGTCACGACAGCGCCGAATGCGCTTCTCTCCGGCGCTTTTGCGCTCATTGCGGGACTTTTTCTGATCCTCGTCATGCGCAAGACCCACTTTGGGCGACGGTGGCGCGCCTATGCCGACGATCCCATCGGCGCCCGCCTCTTCGGCGTCAGCCCGCGGGCGATCTTCGGGCAAACCTTTGCGCTCGCGAGCGGTTTCGCCGGCCTCTCCGGTTACGTCGTGACGATGTACTACGGTTCGCTCGGGTATGGCGGGGCGACGGCGTTGGGGCTCAAGGCGCTCGTCGCCGCCGTTCTCGGCGGCGTCGGCTCGATCCCCGGCGCCTTTCTGGGCGGCCTCCTGGTCGGCGTCATCGAAGCCGTCTGGTCGACCTATTTCGCCATCGACTACCGCGACGTCGCGGTGTTCAGCCTGCTGGCGATCATCCTCGCATTGCGGCCGGGAGGCATCCTCGGGGTGCGCCCTTGACGGGCCCGGAGCGCTCCCCACATTTTGTCGAGGCCATCTAAAGCCTCGAGGAGGCTCCCCATGTCCAATGCTTTCAGCGCCGCCGCGCCGCCCGTCGACGCTCTGGCGGGCGTGCGCACGCGCCGCATTCTTGCGCTGGTCCTCGATCTCATCCTCGTCGGAATGATGGCCGGGCTTCTGTGGGTCGCGTTTGTGATCCTGACGTTCGGCCTCGTGTTGTTTGTCCTGCCGCCGCTGTTTCCGCTCGTGGCGTTCTTCTACAACGGCCTCACCGTGTCCGGTCCGAAGATGGCGACGCCCGGCATGCGGGCGCTGGATCTGGAGATCCGGATGCACGACAACGGCGCGCGCGTCCCCTTCATTAACGCCGCCGCGCACGCCTTGTTTTTTTACATCAGCTGGTTCTTCCCGCCCGTTTTCTTGGTTTCACTCGTCGATCCGGAGAAGCGTTGCCTGCACGACATTCTCGCCAGCGTGACGGTAGTTCGCCGAATGTAATTTTCCGCAAATATTTTTGCGTGCGGCCATTCCCGTCGGACGCGATCCGTTTTAGCCTTGCGTTTTCTTGCGACGCCTCGAGGAGTGCGAACGTGTGACGCGAGAATTGCGGGACGCCCCCCAGTTCTATCTGACCGCCCCTTCGCCGTGCCCCTATCTGCAGGGCATGCAGGAGCGGAAGGTGTTTACGCATCTCGTGGGCAAGCGCGCGATCGCGTTGAACGACACGCTTACGCAGACTGGGTTCCGACGGTCGCAGACGATCGCCTACCGCCCGGCTTGCGAGAATTGCCGCGCCTGCGTGTCAGTCCGGGTCCTGGTCGACGACTTCGAGCCGAGCGGCAGCCAGCGTCGCGTCCTGCGCGCCAACGCCGACCTCGTCGGCGAGGTGATGCCGGCCAAGCCGACGGGCGAACAATACGGTTTGTTCCGCGCCTATCTCGACGCTCGCCATCCCGACGGCGGCATGGCCGATATGTCGATGCTCGATTATTCCATGATGATCGAGGACAGCCACATCGACACGGTGCTGACCGAATATCGCCAGCGCGGCGTCGGCTCGTATATCGGCTTGCGCGGCGAAGGGGCTTTGTTCGGCGCCTGTCTCACCGATCGGCTCGCCGACGGACTTTCGCTGGTCTATTCGTTTTACGCCCCGCAGGAGTCGCGCCGCTCGCTCGGCGCCTTCATGATCCTCGACCATATCCAGAAGGCGCGTCGCCTCGGCCTGCCGCACGTCTATCTCGGCTATTGGGTCGAAGGCTCGCGGAAGATGGCCTACAAGGCCGCCTATCTCCCGCAGGAGCGGCTCGGGCTGAACGGCTGGGTCAGGGTCGAGCGGGGCTGAGCGGGCGCTCGTCTCAACACTCGATGAAATTCACCGCCAACCCGCCGAGCGAAGTCTCCTTGTATTTCGACTGCATGTCGGCGCCGGTCTGACGCATCGTCGCGACGACGCTGTCGAGCGAGACTTTGTGGCGGCCGTCGCCGTGCAGCGCCAAGGACGCAGCGGTGATCGCCTTGACGGCGCCGAAGGCGTTGCGCTCGATGCAGGGGATTTGCACCAGGCCGCCGACGGGATCGCAGGTCATGCCGAGATGATGTTCCATGGCGATCTCCGCCGCGTTCTCGATCTGCGCGTTGGAGCCGCCGAGCGCCGCGCAGAGCCCCGCCGCGGCCATCGACGAGGCGACGCCGACTTCGCCCTGGCAACCGACCTCGGCGCCGGAAATCGAGGCATTCATCTTGAACAGCGCCCCGATCGCCGTCGCCGTCAGGATGAACGTCCTCAGGCCCTCGTCGGTCGCCTCGGCGCAATGGTCGCGATAGTAGCGCAGGACCGCCGGGATGACGCCCGCCGCGCCGTTGGTGGGCGCTGTGACGACGCGGCCGCCGGCGGCGTTCTCCTCGTTGACCGCCATCGCGTAGACGCTGACGTAATCCATGATCTCGTGGGCGGCGCGCGCGTTGCGTCCCGAGTTGGCGAGGAGACGATCATAAATCGCCTTGGCCCGCCGATTGACCTTGAGCCGACCCGGCAGAAGGCCCTCGCGCGCCAAGCCGCGATCGAGCGAAGCGAACATCGCGCCGATCACCATATCGAGATGAGCGTCGACCTCGTCGCAGGAACGCGTCGCCATTTCGTTGGCGCGCACGAGCTGCGCGATCTGCAGTGCGCTCTCGTCTGCGCGGGCGAGCAATTCAACGGCATTGCGGAACGGATAGGGGAAAGCGCCGCCTTCCGCGTCGCCCGCCGGCTCCTCGTCCTCGCGAACGATGAATCCGCCGCCGACCGATAGCCAGGTCTCCTCGCTCACAACGATTCCGGCCGCGTCGCGCGCGCAAAACGCGAGCGTGTTGGGATGACGCTTCGCCGCGGTCATGGTGTCGAAGCGGATGTCGGATTGCGGATCGAAACGAACGGCGCGCCGCGCGCCGAGCACGATCGACTTGCCGACATCGGCAGTGGCGACGAGCGCTTCGGCCCGATCGGGATCGACGGTCTCGGGCTTTTCGCCGCAGAGGCCGAGGATCACGGCCTTGTCGGTGGCGTGGCCCTTGCCGGTGAAGGCGAGCGAGCCGAACAACGTTACGACGACGCTGTCGACGCGTCCGACGGCGCCGCTTCGCACGAGGCCGTCGACGAAGGCGAACGCCGCCTTCATCGGCCCCACGGTGTGCGAGGACGATGGGCCGATGCCGACCTTGAAGAGTTCGAAGACCCGGATCAGGCGCTGTTCCTCCCTCTAGTCGTCAGCACAGTTCCTGATCGCCCGCCGAAGAGGTGAGGACGGCGGCGACATAGGGGCCGAACGAGCGGCTTATCTCGACGCGGAAACGCTCTGCGTCAAGACGCCACAGCACGATCTCGGCCTTGAGCAGATGCGTGCGCGCCGCCATGCCGACGGGAAACGCGGAGAGATCGAGATCAAGCGCAACGCCCGCGTTCAGCAACCGCGCCGCGCCGGGGCCGGCGACCTCGATCGCGCATTGGCGATGGGAAACGTCGACAAGAGCGTGAGGAAAGTCCGCCAGCGCGGTCTCGAGCTTGGCACCGAGCCCCGCCGCCGCGTCCTCGGCGATCAGCAACCATTCGTCCGGGCCCATCCATAGCGCGGCGCGCGAACCCTCGACGACGGCGCGCAGCGGCAGCAACGGCGGCGGCGCGCCGAATGCGGCGCCCGCCTGAAGGGCGACGTCCGGCCCGCCGCGCAGGATCCAGCGCGACGCGAATGGCAAGGCGACGACCTTGACCTTCGCATTGTCCGGCAGCGCGCGCCCTTCGAGCGCCGAGCGACGCTCGGCTTGCTGCGGCGGGGCGTCGGGCAGGTTGGCTTCAAGCGTCAAGGCGCTGGCCTTCTCTATCGTAGAAGATGGGTTCGACGAGCGCGACCGGCGTCGTGCCGTCGCGCGTCGTCGCGAATAGCGTCTGACCGATCCGGCCGCGCCCGCCAGCCACCAGCGCGAGCGCGAAGCTGCGCCCCAAGGTCGCGCTCATATAGGAAGACGTGACATGGCCGAGCGCCGGCGTTCCCAAAGCTGGCGCCGCGTCGCCGACGATCTGCGCGCCCTCGTCGACGGTGAAGTTCGGATCGACCGGCAGCAGACCAACCAGTTGCTTGCGACCCTCGCGCTTCAAGTCCGGCAGCGTCAGCGAACGTTTGCCGATGAAATCAGGCTTTGAGATCGCGACCATCTTGCCCATGCCGATGTCGTCGGGCGTGACCGTGCCATCAGTCTCCTGGCCCATGACGACGAAGCCCTTCTCGGCGCGCAGGATGTGCAGCGTCTCCAGGCCGTAGGCGACGGCGCCGACCTTCGCTCCCTCCGCCCAGATCGCTTCGAGCACGCTCTCGCCGAAATCCGAGGGCACGTTCACTTCGAAACCCAACTCGCCGGTGAAGCTCACCCGCGCCAGCCGCGTCGGCGCGCCGCAAATGAAGCCTTCGCGCACGCTCATATGCGGGAACGCGGCGGTGGCGAGGTCGATCCCGGTCACCAGCGGCTCCAGGATCTTGCGCGCCTTGGGGCCATTGATCGCAATTGTCGCGTATTGCTCGGTGATCGAGGTGAACCAGACCTTGAGGTCGGGCCATTCCGTCTGCAGGTAATCCTCCATCACGCCGAAGACGCGCGCGGCGCCCGAACTCGTGGTGGTGATGTGGAAGCGGTCGCTGGCGAGGCGCATCACGACGCCGTCGTCGTAGATATAGCCGTCCTCGGTCAGCATCAGCCCGTAGCGGCAGCGCCCGACCCCGAGCTTGGTGAAAGAGTTGATGTAGAGCCGGTTGAGGAATTCGGCGGCGTCGGGACCGACGACCTCGATCTTGCCGAGCGTCGAAGCGTCCATGATTCCGGCGCTGGCGCGGGTGCCCAGACACTCGCGCCGCACCGTCTCGTGCAAGGTCTCGCCGCTCTTGCCGAAGTAGGAGGCGCGCTTCCAAAAGCCCGCTTCCTCGAATTTGGCGCCCTGGCGCGCCGACCACGCGTGCAGCGGCGTCTCGCGGATGGGGTCGAACATGTCGCGCCGCGCAAGGCCGGCGAAGGTCGCGAAGGTGACCGGCGTGTAAGGCAGGCGGAACGTCGTCAGGCCGACCTCGGCGATCGGCTTGCCCAGCGCCTCGGCGGCGATCGCCAGGGCGTTCATGTTGGCGTTCTTGCCCTGATCGGTCGCCATGCCGGTCGTCGTGTAGCGCTTGATGTGCTCGATCGAACGCATGCCCTCGCGCGTCGCCAATTGAATGTCGCGCGCGCTGACGTCGTTCTGGAAATCGACGAAAGCCTTGGCGCGTTCCCTCTCGGGGGTGCGCGCGACGAGCCCGAGCGCGCCGCCCTTGGCGACGAGCGCGCCCTCGACCCGCGGCGGCGCCGGCGCCGCGACGCCCGCCGCCGCTGCGCCCGCGTTCGCGCCGT
The DNA here is from genome assembly GCA_963813195.1 of uncultured Alphaproteobacteria bacterium. Taxonomy (GTDB): domain Bacteria; phylum Pseudomonadota; class Alphaproteobacteria; order Rhizobiales; family Beijerinckiaceae; genus Roseiarcus. The sequence goes on from CAWEYC010000036.1 coordinate 97,012, forward strand.
CGGCGAGAACGCTCTCGAGATCGAAAATTCCCCGGCAGGCGCCCGCCGAACTCTGCGCTTGCACGGCGGCGCCGGGCAGGAAACTCTGCGACGCCTCGTCGAAGACGACCTTGCCGCGCGACTGCGAATAGAGGCTGACGTTCGGCGTCCAGCCGCCGCTCATCGCGATGACGTCGCAGGCGACCGGTTCGCCCTTGCCCGGCGCGCCGTTGGCCCAAAGCTTGGCGACGAGCGCGTGGGTGACGCGCAGGCCGCCGAGCGAGCCGACGATCGCGGCGTTGGGCTCGACGCGCAGGCCGGCGCGACGCGCCGCCTCGGGAAGCGGACCGCGGGCCTCTTGGCGCAGATCGGCGATCATCGCGATCTCGCAGCCCGCCTCGGCGAGATCGAGCGCGGCGCGATAGGCGGAATCGTGCGCCGCCGCGACGACGATGCGCGCACCCGGCTTGACGCCGTAGCGCGTCGCCAGGGTGCGCGCGGCTTCGGCGAGCATGATTCCCGGACGATCGTTGTTAGGGAAGACCAGCGGGCGCTCGTGCGCCCCGGTCGCGATCACCACCTGGCGAGCGCGCACCTCCCACAGCCGCTCGCGCGGCATCCGCGGATCGGGAGCGGCGAGGTGATCGGTCAGCCGCTGCTGCGCCGCCAGGAAGTTCTGCGCGTAATAGCCGAAGATCTGCGTCCGCGGCAGCATCGTCACGCGCGGCGACGCCGCGAGTTCGGCCAGCGCCGCGGCGAGCCAATCGGCGGCGCTCGCCCCATCGATCGCTGTTTTTTTCTCGCCGAGCAGCGAACCGCCGAATTCGGCCTGTTCGTCGAACAGCATGACGCGCGCGCCGGCCCGGCTCGCCGCCAGAGCAGCGGCGAGACCCGCGGGGCCGGCGCCCGCGACGGCGACGTCGCAGTGGGCGAATTCGACGGCGTAATGGTCGGGATCGGCGTCGCGCGGCGCCTCGCCGAGGCCTGCCGCGCGGCGAATCGCCGGTTCGTAGATCGCCTCCCAGGCCCCCTTCGGGTGCATGAAGGTCTTGTAGTAGAAGCCGGCAGGAAAGAATGCCGAGAAGAGGCCGTTGACCGCGAGGGCGTCCCATTCGAGCGAGGGCCAGGCGTTCTGGCTCGACGCCTTGAGGCCGTCGTAGAGTTCGATCTGCGTCGCGCGCAGATTGGGCGTGACGCGGCCCTTGCCGGCGTCGAGCGAGACGAGCGCGTTGGGTTCGTCCGAGCCGAGCGACAGCAGACCGCGCGGGCGATGATATTTGAACGACCGGCCGAGGAGATGCACGCCATTGGCGATCAGCGCCGAGGCGAGCGTGTCGCCGGCGCAACCGACGTAAGTCTTGCCGTCGAAGGTAAAGCGCATGGGCCTGGCGCGATCGACCCGTCCGCCCTGGCTCAACCGGAACGCGCCGCTCATCGCCCCTCGCCCACGCGCAGAGCCTCGGCGTCTATTGGATCGGCCATGACTATCCCTTGCTTCGTCGCGCTATCTAACGACAAGATTCGCGAGCTGGGAACCGCTTTTTCAGGCGGGCGGCGCGAGAAAAAGAGATAGCGAGGCGGCGGCGAAGCCCTGGCCGTCTCGGCGCACGCGCCGCTTGCGCTCGACCGGCCCCGCGCCTATCTACTGATAAAGCCAAGCCTTCGAGGAGCCGGCCTTGTTCATTCAGACGGAAGCCACGCCCAACCCGGCGACGCTGAAATTCCTGCCCGGCCGCCCGGTGATCGACGCCGGCACGTTCGAGGCGCGCGACCTCACCGAAGCGGAGCGCTCGCCGCTCGCCAAGGCGTTGATGGAACTGCCCGGCGTCGGCGGCGTGTTCCTCGCGCCCGACTTCATCTCCGTGACCAAGACCGAGGGCGAGTGGCAGCACCTCAGGCCCGCGGTGCTCGGCGTCGTCACCGAATTCTTCCTCTCCGGCGCGCCGGCGCTGAGCGGCGAGGCCGCCGCCGACGAGGACGGCTTCTTCCACGCCGACGACGCCGAAACCGTCGAGACGATCAAGGAACTGATCGAAACCCGGGTCCGCCCGGCGGTCGCCGGCGACGGCGGCGACATCACCTTCAAGGGTTTTCGCGACGGCATCGTCTATCTCGGCATGAAAGGCGCCTGCTCCGGCTGCCCCTCCTCGACGGCCACCCTGAAGCACGGCATCGAGAACCTGCTGAAGCACTTCCTGCCGGACGTGGTGACGGGGGTCGAGCAGATTTGACCTTGAGCCGGTTCGACCGCTGGCTCCCATTCACCCATTGATCGGCCACCCGCCGTTTGTGGAACTTTGGGTCGAGAGCGCCGCGCCTCAGGCTTCGAGCGCGTCGCGCAGCCGATAATATTCGATCGCGAGCCCGGCGTAGATCGGATGGAGCCCATGCAAGGGCAGCGGCTTGATCGCCGTCAGCTTGAGCGGCAGCGGCAAAGTCCGGTCGAGCAGGTGCGCGCCGATCGCGGTCCCCACGGCGGTCGCCATCGCGACGCCGCGTCCGTTGTAGCCGAGCGCGATCGTCAGGTTGGGGAACGGCTGATGCACGTGAGGCAGGTGATCGGGCGTTATCGCGATCCTCCCCGCCCAGCGAAACTCGAGCGATGCGGCGCGCGCCTGGGGGAAGAAGTCGCGCAGCGCCGCCGCCACCCGGCGATATTCGTCGCTTGAACGCGGGTCGCGGAACGGTCCCCGCCCGCCCATCAGCAACCGGCCGCCGGGGCCGATGCGGAAGTAATTGGCGACCCGTCGCGAATCCGAGACGACCGCGCGCCCCTGCAGAATGGAGGCTAGCGTCGCGGCGTCAAGCGGCGCCGTCGCCACCTGCATACTGGTGGCGGGAATGACCGTCGCTCTCAGCCCGGGCCAAAGTCCGTCGCTGTAGCCGTTGGCCGCGACGATCGCCTCGGCGGCGCTGATCCTCGCCCCGCCGGCGACCTCGACGGCCCAGCCCGGTCCGTCCTTCCTGAGCGCGACAGCGCGGGAGCGTCCATAGATTCTGGCGCCGGCCGAAAGCGCCGCTCGCGCCAGTCCGCGCGCGTAATTGAGCGGGTGCAGGCTGCCCGCGCGGCCGTCGAGCCAACCGCCGACGAGCCTCGTCGCGCCGGTCTGCGACGCCATCTCAGCCGCATCCAGCATTCGCACGGGCGCGCCCCGCGATTCCCATTGCCTCATGCGGCGTTCGAGCGCCGGCAGATGCGAGGTCTTGACCGACGCTTGAATCCAGCCACCGCGGATCGGTTCGCAATCAATCCCGTGCTTCTCGATCAGCGAGAACACCTGGCCGGCGGCTCCGCCGACGAATTCGGTCGTCGCCTCGCCGTAGATCGCGTCGAGGGCGTCGGGATCGAGCTTCAAGCCGGGAATGACCTGGCCGCCGTTCCTGCCGCTCGCTCCGAAGCCCGGCGCCGCGGCGTCGATGACGATGACCGCAGCGCCTCCCTCGGCCAAGCGCAGGGCCGCAGTCAGTCCCGTGTAGCCGGCGCCGACCACAACGACGTCCGCCCGGTGAGATCCCGTCAAGGCGGAAATCTCGGGCGCGGGGTTGGCGGTCGCGGCCCAAAGCGAATCGACAGTATCGGTCACAGCGTCCTCGTTTCGCGGTCAGATCGGATGGGTGACGCGCCGAAGGAAGTCCCGCGTGCGCTCGTGCTGCGGATTGCGTAGGACTTCCGCCGCGCGTCCGCGCTCGACGATCTTGCCGCCGTCGAGAAACAGCACGCCGTCCGCAACTTCCCGCGCGAACTGGATTTCGTGAGTGACCACCAGCATGGTCATGTCGTCTTCGGCGAGCGAGCGCATCACTTGCAGCACCTCGCCGACAGTCTCGGGGTCGAGGGCCGAGGTCGGCTCGTCGAACAGGATCGCCTCGGGACGCATTGCGAGGGCCCGCGCGATCGCGACGCGCTGCTGCTGGCCCCCGGACAATGCGGCGGGATAGGCGCTCATTTTGTCCGAAAGACCGACGCGCCGCAGCAGCGCCTCCGCGCGTGCGCGGGCTTCAGCCGGATTTTCCTTGCGCACGTGGAGGGGGCCCTCCATGACGTTCTCCAGCGCGGTGCGATGCGGAAACAGATTGAAGCGCTGAAAGACCATCGCGACGCGGGTGCGGATGTCGTGGATGCGGTCGGACGAAGCGATCACCGCCTCGCCGTCGATACGGATGCAACCGGCCTGGTAATTCTCCAGCCCATTGACGCATCGCAGCAACGTCGACTTGCCCGAGCCCGAGGGGCCGATCAGGCAGACCACCTCCCCCTTGGCGATCTCGGCGTCGATCCCCTTCAGCACTTCATGCGCGCCATAGGATTTATGCACGTTTTCGAGGCTGATCATCCGCGCCTCCCGAGGTGAACCTCGAGGCGGCGCATGGCGAAGTTCAGCGGGATCGTCAGGCCGAGATAGAGCAGCGCGACAAGGCTGAACACGGTCATGTTGTTGAAGGTCGAGGAGGCCAGCATCTTGCCCTGCATCGTCAGCTCGGCTACCGAAATGACCGAGACTTGCGACGAGTCCTTGAGCAGCATCACGATGTTGTTGGCGTAGGGCGGCAACACGATCTTGAATGCTTGCGGCAGTACGACGCGACGCATCATCAGCGCGCGCCGCATGCCGATCGATTTGGCCGCCTCGATCTGGCCTCGATCGACGGCCTCGATGCCCGCCCGAAAAGTCTCGCCGATATAGCAGGAGTAGGTCAGCGCCAGACCGATGACGCCGGCTTGAAAGGCCGACAGGTCGAGGCCGATGTCGGGCATCACGAAGTAGATGTAGAAGAGAATGACGAGGATCGGCACGCCGCGCACGAACTCGACGACAATCCGGGCCGGCATCGCCAACAGGGCGACCCCGGAAGTCCGAAGCAGCGCGAGCGCCAGACCGAGCGCTGTCGCCAGGCACAAGGCCAGCGCCGTGACGGCGATCGTCATCCACAGCCCTTTGAGAAGCAGCGGCAGATATTCGACGGACTGAGAGACGAACTGCGTCATGGATCGCCCCATCGCGGCGGCCGGCAAGAATGGGCCGCCGCGGCCAGAAATCAAAACAACCGACGCAGGCGTCTGAGCAATTCCGCAACGCGAGAGCCGAAGCCCCCTTTCTCGTCCCGGTCACAGACCATATTTTGCGAAGATCTCCTTCAACTTCCCGTTCGCCTTCAGCTTGGCGATCGACGCATTGACCTTTTCGAGAAGCGATGGCGCGTCCTTGGCGACTCCCAGACACACGTCGCCGGACTTGAGGGGCTTGTAGCCCGGCACGAGACGCACGCCGACGGCGGGATTCTTGGCGATCTGGTAGGCGACGATCGGCTGGTCGCCGAAGCCGGCCTTGATGCGACCGAGCTTGACGTCGCGCATGATGTCGGCGATCGAATCGTACAATTTGACTTCACCGAACACGCCGAGCGCGCGCAGCGAATCCGCGAAGGTCGTGCCGATCTGCGCGCCGACCGTCTCGCCCTTGAGGTCGTTCACCGCATAATTGGCCGGATTGTTCGCCGCAACGAACATCGCTTCGCCGTAGGAATAGACCGGAGCGCTGAAATCGATGACTTTGCGGCGCTCGTCTGTCGCTAGCATGCCCGCCGAGATCACATCGATCTTGTGCGTCGTGAGCGCCGGCACCAGCGCCGAGAAGGCGGTCACCTGGAAATTCGGTTTCAGTCCGGCATCGGCCGCGATCGCTCCCGCCAGGTCGACCATCGCGCCGGTGGGCAATTGGGTTGTGGTGTCGACAAAGGTGAAGGGCACGCCCGTCGCGGTCACGCCGACAGTGATCGAATCTTCCGCGAGGGCGGGCGCGGCGACACCAATGCCGATGGCGACGGCGCATGCGAACAGGCATTTCATCATCGTGAACCTCCCCCTGTGCCTAGCGACCCGATTTCTCCCAGGTCCGCTGCGCCGTCGGCGCCAGAATTGGCGTTGCGCGACCCAGCGAATTCCACAATAATGAAATCTACCCCACGCGCAATGCTGACGGGAGCACAATATTCACATTTATGAAATGCGGCGGAAATGGCGGGTCGAGCCGGCTTCGCCGTGACGGACTGGCGGGCTCGAACGCTTTGGCTCGAAGCGAATTCGCGATTTTCACAGCCGTGAAGGATTGAATGAACAATGACGTTTTCGAGCCTCCAAGACATCCCCGAGCGCGACATGAGCGGGCGCGACGACGATCGCGTCCTCGGCCTCGCCGTCCGCGAAGCACGGCAAGCGCGCGGACTGTCGCTCAAACAGGTGGCGGAAGGCGCGAGCGTTTCGGTCGGCCTGCTCAGTCAGATCGAGCGGGGCATCTCGTCGCCGTCGGTTCGCTCGCTGCGCGCGATCTGCGCGGTCCTGGATCTTCCTGTCCACGCGTTGTTTGGCGGCCAACCGGCAGACGATCCGGAAGCGCGCCGGATCGTCAGAAAGTCACGCAGGCGCGTCGTCAGCTTCGGCAGCAAGGGCTTCGTCAAGCAATTCCTCAGCGCGCACGAAGGCGGCGCGCTGCAGATCATGGAAGTCGTGCTCGCCCCAGACGGGGGATCGGGCGACCGGCCTTACAATCACGAGGGCGAAGAGGGCGGCGTCGTGCTCCAGGGGCGGCTGGAGCTCTATATCGACGGCGAGACCTATCACCTCGACGAGGGTGACGCCTTTTCCTTCGAAAGCATGCTGCCCCACAAGTTTCGCAATCTCGTCGAGGGAACGACCCGCGTGCTCTGGATCACGACGCCGCCGGTCTGGTGATGGGGGGCCGAACTCCACGAGCCTTCCCCCCTCGCTTGTCTTGCCCGACAATCATGCGATAGTTGGAAAAGCCTGACACCCCGGTTCGAGATCGATCGTGGCGAGGTTCATGATCACCGTACGCTCGATCGACGCCGGCGCCTTTGGCGGTGGCCTGGGTAAGATTCGCTATCTCAATGTTCCCAGTGGCGCGACCCCGGCGCCCGCGCATGAAGTGACGCTGCGGGTCTGGCTGGCCGCGGTCATGGCGACCTTTCCCACCGGGACGCCCGCGGCCGACGGCGCCCCTCCTCCGGTGCAGGGCGACGCGCTGTTCGTCGTGCACGGCTTCAACGACACCGTGGCGGACGTCGCCTCTCTGCACGACGCGATAGGCCAGGGCTTGGCCAACCATGGCGGAGGTTACGCGCCGACCTTGATCAGCTTCGACTGGCCTTCGGCCGGCTCGACATTCGCCTATCTCCCCGATCTCGACGTGGCGGCGAAAACCGCCATCGATCTCGTCAACGCCGGCGTCCGTCCGCTGCTGAAGGCGCAGACGCAGAATTGCCTCGTCAGGGTCAACGCGCTCGCCCATTCAATGGGCGCTTTCGTCCTGCGCGCGGCGCTCGGGCACGCCGACGACGGCATCGTCACGGGAAGCGACTGGATTCTCGGGCAACTCGCGCTGGTCGCCGGCGACGTCGAGGCCTCAGCCTTCGCCTCGGGCGACAAGGACACCCAGAGCATGATGGGCCACGCCTATCGCCTGACCAATTATTTCAACCTTTATGACGAAGCGCTGATGATCTCCAACGCCAAGCGGGCCGGCGTCGAGGAGCGCGTCGGCCGCATCGGCCTCCCGCAGGGCGCGCCCGCGTCGACCGTCAATGTCGATTGCTCCAGCCGCTACGCGGCGTTGCCCGACGCCGATCCTGCGAACCCGATCAAGACGGCCGAGTTTTCACACAGCTGGTATTTCAGCGACGCGAATTTCTATCGCGACCTCGCGCAGACGCTGAAGGGCGCGGTGGACCGGAACGTCGTGGCGTTGCGGACGGTGGGAGCCAGCGGCGCGTTGGGGCTGGCGGTGTGACGGCCACATTCGATCAACCGCCTCGCAAGCCGATGAAATCGCTATCCCCGTCCGCAAACCGCCCCTACTCCATCTCCACCACCTGCCCCTCGCGCAGCGTCACGCGGCGGTCCATGCGCGCGGCCAGATCGAGGTTGTGCGTCGCCACCAGCGCCGCCACCCGGCTCGCCTTCACCAGCGAGGTCAGCGTGTCGAAGACGTGGTCGGCGGTCTTGGGGTCGAGATTGCCGGTCGGCTCGTCCGCCAGCAGGACGCGCGGCGCGTTGGCGAGCGCCCGGGCGATGGCGACGCGCTGCTGCTCGCCGCCGGAGAGCTCCGCCGGGCGGTGCCGTTCGCGCTGCCCCAGACCGAGATAGGCGAGCAGTTCGCGCGCCCGCACCGTCGCCTCCTGTCGGCCGAGGCCGCGGATCATCTGCGGCAGAACGATGTTCTCGGCCGCCGAGAACTCCGGCAGCAGGTGATGGAACTGATAGACGAAACCGATCTCGACGCGGCGCAGCGCGGTGCGCTTGTCGTCGCTCATCGCCGCCGTCGGCGCCCCCCCGACATAGACCTCGCCGGCGTCGGGCTTTTCCAACAGGCCCGCCAGATGCAGCAGCGTCGATTTGCCCGCGCCCGAGGGCGCGATCAGCGCCACCGATTGGCCCGGCCACAACGCGAGGTCGGCGCCGCTCAACACTTCGATCGTCGTTTCGCCGCGCCCGTAGCGGCGCTCGATGCTCTCCAGCCACAGGGCCGGGACCGCCTCATTCATAGCGCAGGGCCTCGACCGGATCGAGCCGCGCCGCGCGCCACGACGGATAGATCGTCGCCGCGAGCGACAGGAACAGCGTCATGACGACGACCGCGATGACGTCGTGCGTCTCGACGCGCGATGGCAATTGCGAAAGAAAGTAGAACTCGGAGGGGAAGAGGTTCACGCCGAGCAGCCAGCTCAGGCCCTTGCGGATCGGCTCGACGTTGTGCGCGACGAGCAGCCCGAGCGCGAGCCCGCAGGCGGTGCCGACGACGCCGATCGTCGCGCCGGTGATGAGGAAGATGCGCATGATCGCGCCGCGCGTCGCGCCCATCGTGCGCAGCACCGCAATCGCGCGCGCCTTGTCCTGCACCAGCATGATCAGACCGGAAATGATGTTGAGCGCGGCGACCAGCACGATCAGCGTCAGGATCGCGAACATCACGTTGGCCTCGACCGCGAGGACGTCGAAGAAGCTCTTGTTGAGCTGGCGCCAATCGGTGTCGATCATCGGCCGCTGCTCGGCTGGATCGATGCGCGCGCGCATTGCGTCCATATGGTCGGGATCGTCGACATAGACCTCGATGACGTTGGCCTGGCCGTCGAGATTGAAATAGGACTGCGCCTCCGGCAGCGGCATGAAGACGAACGTGCCGTCGAAGGTCGCCATGCCGATCTGAAAGATCGCCGCGACATTGTACGCCTTCAGGCGCGGCGTGACGCCGAACGGCGTCTCGGCGCCGTGCGGCGCGATCAGCGTGATCTTGTCGCCGACCCGCAGGCTCAAGTGCTCGGCGAGCTTGGCGCCGATCGCGACGCCCTGGCCGGCGTCGAAGCCGTCGAGCGAGCCCTGCTTGATGTGCTCGCCGACGCCGGGCAGACGCCGCAAGTCCGCCTCGCGGACGCCGCGCACGAGCACGCCGGACGAGCCGTAGGCCGTCGAGGCGAAAGCCTGGCCCTCGACCAGCGGCAGCGCCAATGTCACGCCGGGAACCTTGGCGACGCGCTGCGTCACCGCGTCGTAATCGGTGAGCGGCGTCTCGACGCCCTGCAGGAACATATGGCCGTTGAGGCCGATCATCTTGTCCATCAGATCGTGACGGAAGCCGTTCATCACCGCCATCACGACGATCAGCGCGGCGACGCCGAGCACGATGCCGAGGAACGAGAAACCCGCGATCACCGAAATCGAACCGTGCGCGCGCCGCGCCCGGAGGTAGCGCAACGCCACCATCCACTCGAAAGCCGAGAACGGCCGGGTGGCGAGCGGCGCGGGGGATACGGCTGACGTCTCGAGGGCGGCGACGGTCATGCGATCCCCGGCCTTGCTCTGCCCCGCATCACGCAATCCCACGCAACCGCGCGATCGCGGCTTCGATGCTGACGAGTTCGCGTTCGCCGCTCGCCCGGTTCTTGATCTCGACTTTCCCGTCGGCGAGGCTCTTCGGCCCGACAATGACCTGATTGGGCAGGCCGATCAGGTCCATGGCGGCGAACTTCGCGCCGGGGCGTTCGTCTCGGTCGTCGTAGAGCGCCTCGACGCCGGCTTTGCCGAGCGCCGCGTAGATGCGCCCGCAGGCGCCCTCGCAGGCGGCGTCGCCGACCTTGAGGTTGATCAGGCCGACCGCGAAGGGGGCCGCCGCCTCGGGCCAGATGATGCCCGCATCGTCGTGGCTCGCCTCGATCAGCGCCGCCGCGAGGCGGCTCGGGCCGATGCCGTAGGAACCCATGTGAACGAAGTGCTCCCTGCCGTCGGGGCCGTTGACGACCGCCTTCATCGGCTCGGAGTACTTGGCTCCGAAGTAGAAAATATGGCCGACTTCGATGCCGCGGGCGGAAATTCGCGATTCCGCATCGAGACGTTCGAACGCCGCCGCGTCGTGCTTCTCCGAAGTCGCCGCATAGAGCGAAGTCCATTTGTCGAACACGGCCTGCATTTCGCTGGCGCTGTCGAAGTCGATTCCCTCCGGCGGCGGCGCGAATTCCAAATAATCCCTGTGGCAGAAGACCTCGCTCTCTCCGGTGTCGGCGAGGATGATGAACTCGTGCGAAAGGTCGCCGCCGATCGGGCCGGTGTCGGCGACCATGGGAATCGCAGTCAGGCCGAAGCGCGAAAACGTGCGCAGATAGGCGGTGAACATCTTGTTGTAGGAGTGGCGCGCGCCCGCCGCGTCGAGATCGAAGGAATAGGCGTCCTTCATGAGGAATTCTCTGGAGCGCATCACCCCGAAGCGCGGCCGCACCTCGTCGCGGAACTTCCACTGGATGTGATAGAGATTGAGCGGCAGATCCTTGTACGAGCGGATGTTGGCGCGAAAGATCTCGGTGATCATCTCCTCGTTGGTCGGCCCGAACAGCATGTCGCGCTCGTGCCGGTCGCGAATGCGCAGCATCTCCTTGCCGTAATCGTCGTAGCGCCCGGATTCGCGCCACAGGTCGGCCGATTGAATCGTCGGCATCAGCAATTCGATGGCGCCGGCGCGGTTCTGTTCCTCGCGCACGATGGCGCTGATCTTGGCGAGTACGCGCAGGCCCAGCGGCAGCCACGCATAAATGCCCGCCGCCTCCTGGCGGATCATGCCGGCGCGCAGCATCAGCCGGTGCGAGACGATCTCCGCCTCCTTCGGCGTTTCCTTGAGGATCGGCAGGAAATAGCGGGAAAGACGCATGGGTTCGCACTTCTCGTGGCTCGGGCCGAACGGCCGCGGCGAATCGTCGACGCGCGCAAAACGGAGCGCGCCCGGCCTTATGGCCCCATCGGCGCGCAAAGGGCAAGTCGCCGGCGCTGGGCATCGCAGGGCAAGATCACGATTTCGTGATCGCGCCGGCGGTAACCTCGCCGGCGGCTCGGCGAATGACCCTTTGCACGGCCGACAGGTTCGGCCAGCGGGCGCGGCGAACTCCGACGCTCAAAGAAAACCCGTTTCGTTTCAACGAGGACACCCCCCAATGAACGCCAAGACCACGATCACCGCCGCCACGCTCGTCGGCTCGCTCGCCGCGGCGCTCGCGCTCGCCTCCGCCGCCAAGGCGGGCCCCGCCCCGGCGCAGCCCGGCGCGGACAAGTGCTACGGCGTCTCGCTCGCCGGCAAGAACGATTGCGCCGCCGGCGCCGGCACGACTTGCGCGGGCACGTCGACGGTCGACTACGACCCCCATCATTGGAAATACGTCGCCAAGGGCACTTGCGAAAGCATGATGACGCCGAAGGGCCATGGCACGCTGACCCAGATGTAATTCGCGTCCCAGCGGGCACAGCATGGGCGGCCCCGCCTGGCGAAGGCGGGGCCGTTTTCTGTGGGCGATGCCGCGACCAGGAGGCGGACGCGTCGAATCGTGGTAATCGGGGCCTTTGCTCCCGACCCGCCGCATGACCCCGCAAGATTTCATCCGCAAGTGGAAGCCGGCGTAAGGGCGAGAGCCGGCGCAACATTGACAATTTCGCCGGATTGGCCGGACAATCGCTGATAACGAGGGGTAGAACGGCGCTGGACGGAGGGGGCGCGAATGTTCCTCACCCTGGGACCGCTCAGCGAACGGGTCGGCGTTCCCGGCCGCGCGCCCGGCCCTTCGCCGTCGCAAGTGGCGACGCGGAATGCGCGACGTGTCCCCGCGGCCGCGCCCGCGCGACCGGCCGAGCCCGGTGTATCGCCCGGGGCGGCGCAAGTTCTCGACTATTATGTCCGCACGCGCCGCTCGCCGTGGGTCTATTCCGCGCTCAGCGTCGTGCTGCCGACGGTGATCGGCATCGGCGCGCTGGCTCTGGCGCGCCGCCTGTTCAAGGCCGGCTCCGCCTGGACCAGCGGCGGCGATTGGGCGCGGAAGCTGGCGGCCGCCTGCGGCTCGGCGATCGGCGATCACGCCCTCACCGACCAAGCCGGACGGCTCCGCCTTGCCGGCTCGCTGGTCGCCCTGACCGTCGTCTGCGCCGTCGCGATCGCCTTTGGAATTCTCTCGGCCAGGCGCGTCTATCGCGTCCATGTCTCGGGCCGCGGCGGACGCCTGGCGGGGGGCGCGGCGGTGGCGGCTCTCGTTCTGTGGGTGGCGACTACCCGTGGGTTCGGCGGTTTCTGCGCCCGCTTATTGGCGCCGATCCTGGCCGGGTTCTCCTGCGCCGTGAGTGGCGGCGGCAGCGGAATTTCCGACGTGATGGCCGCCCTCGCCGAGTTCGGCGGCGGCGGCGCGGCGGCGGCCCTCTTCGCGGTCGGCGCGGGCGTGGCGTTCCTCGCCTGGCGTTTCGAGACCGACGACATCAACGGCAACTGGTCCGACAGCTACGTGCTGCGGGAAAAGCTCAACGCGTTGATGAGCCTCTTCTTCATCGCCGCGATCCTGCTCGTCGTCGCCAACCTGTTCTTGACTTCGCTGATCGGGGCCAGCGGCGCGCTTGTCGCGGAGCTCAAGGCGCCCGACGGCGGCCCATCGGCCGACGCGCTGAAGGCGTACGCCTCCTCGCTCGGCAATTATTTCGGCGGCGTTTCGTCGCTGGTCCTGCTGGCGATGTTCTTGCCGGCCTTCCTCGTGCTGATCGACGACATCGAAATCGCTGGCCGGACGCATGCCGCCTACGACATGAAGAGCGACAACAGTCCGATCTATCGCGTGACCGGCGCGTTGTCGGTCACGCTGCCCCCGTCGCCGAGCCAACTCTCCGCGCAGATGCACCCGGATTCCCAACGCAACCCGACAGTTCCGCCGTATCGGGTCGCCGGCTGGAAAGTCGTCAAGGACTGGAAGGACAAGCACGGCCTCGCAATGTCCGTCCCGGACGTTTTGGCCAGCTTCGTCGCAGTCGCGGCTCCCCTGCTCGCCAACAGCGTCGTCGACGTCGCCAAGCTCGTGCTGGCCGGACCTTGACGCGGCTTCTGCGGCGAGGCCTACCCCAGCTCCGCGAAATCCTCCACCCGAAACTCCCGCTCGGCGCGCTCGCCCTTCGCGGCCCGCTCGGCTTCGCGCGCGCGCAGCTCGACGCGGCGGATCTTGCCGGAAATCGTCTTCGGCAACTCGCTGAACTCGATCCGGCGGATGCGCTTGTAGGGCGAGAGACGGTCGCGCAGGAAGGCGAAAATCGAGAGCGCCGTCGCGCGGTCGGGCGCGTGTCCCTCGGCCAGGACGACATAGGCTTTGGGCGTCGTCTGGCGAATCGGGTCGGGCGCGGGGACGACGGCGGCCTCGGCGACCGCGGGGTGCTCGATGAGCGCGCTTTCCAGTTCGAAGGGGCTCAGGCGGTAATCGCTCGATTTGAACACGTCGTCGGCGCGACCGACATAGGTGATGTAGCCCTCGGCGTCGCGCGTCGCGACGTCGCCGGTGCGGTAATAGGCGCCCTCGATCGGGACGAGTTCGCCCTCGTCGCTCTGGTAGCCGCGCATCAGGCCGACTGGGCGCTGGGCGAGCGGGATGGCGATCTCGCCGTGATCGGCCTCCAGGCCGTCGCCGTCGACGAGCACGACGCGGTAGCCGGGCAGCGGCCGGCCCATCGAGCCGGCGACGATCTTCTGGCCCGGCGCGTTGCCGACCATCATCGTCGTTTCCGTCTGCCCGTACGAGTCGCGCAAGGAGAGGCCCCAGGCGCGGCGCACCTGCTCGATCACTTCCGGATTGAGCGGCTCGCCCGCCGAATTGGCTTCGCGCAATGCGACTTTCCACTGGGAAAGATCGAGCTGGACGAGTTGGCGCCAGACGGTCGGCGGCGCGCAGAACGAGGTCACCTGATGCGCGACGAGATCGTCGAGCGTCACGCGAGGCTCGAACTTCTTGGCGAGAGCCAGGATCGTCGCGCCGGCGTTCCACGGCGCGAAGAAGCTCGACCACGCGTGCTTGGCCCAGCCGGGCGAAGAAATATTCAGATGCGCGTCGCCCGGCCGGAGCCCGAGACCGAACATCGTCGAGAGATGGCCGACGGGATAGCTGGCGTGGCTATGGAGGACGAGCTTGGGTCGCGCAGTCGTGCCCGAGGTGAAGTAGAGCAGCATCGGATCGTCGGCGCGCGTCGGACCGTCGGGCGCGAAATGCGCGCTGTGCTTGAGGAGCGCGGCGTAGTCGCTCCAGCCCGGCGGCGGCCCGCCGACCGCGATGCGCTGGACGTCCGCGCCGCGCCCCTCGAATTTGCCGGCATCCGCGGCGTCGGCGATGATGAAGCGCGCGCGCCCTCGCGCCAGTCGATCGTCGATGTCGGCCCCGGCGAGTTGCGGCGTGGCGGGGATCACGACCACGCCGAGCTTCATCGCCGCCAGCATCGAAGTCCACAGCGGCGCGATATTGCCGAGCATCAGCAACAGGCGATCGCCGCGCTTGGCGCCGAGCGCGCGCAGGCCGTTGGCGAGCCGCGAGGAGCGCTCGGAGAGTTCGGCGAACGAATGGGTTTCCACGACTTCGCCGAGAATTTTCAGCGCCGGGCGCGCGCCCGCTTCGCCCTTGGCGAGTTCGCCGTCGAACCAATCGAGCGCCCAGTTGAAGCGCTCGAGCTTGGGCCAGACGAATCTCGCCTTGGCGGTATGATAATTGTCGCCGAGCGCGAGCAGAAAATCGCGGGCGAATTTGAAGTCTTCGCTGGACATGGCGATTCAGTTCGCCTCGCGCGTGATCTCGACCTTGTCGGGATAGAAGGCCAGATGCTCCTTGATCGAAGCGACGCCCGCTAACGGGTTCTCGTAGGTCCACACCGCGTCGGTCGCCACCTCGTCGCCCACGCGCAGTGAGAAGTAGTTCGCGCGGCCTTTATAGGGGCAGGTCGTCTCCAGCGAGCTGCGCTCGAAGACGCTCATGTCGGCGTCGGCGCGAGGAATGTAGAAAACCGGCGGATAGCGGTGCTCGCGCAGCTCCAACGCGCGCAGCGTATCGACGATGGTTCGACCGCGCCAGCGCACGACGACGCGACCCTCGGCCGGCGCAATTGTGATCGGATGATCCTCGGACATGGCGCTCTCCCTTCGGGGTTGCGAGAATGTGGCACACGCGCGCCCTCGCGGGAAGGGGCGGCCGGGACCGCTACCCGCGCCTGCCCTTCGGCGCGTAGGGGTTCGCGCCGCCCGAGCGCATCGACAGCCGGATCGGCACGCCGAACAGGCCGAAGGTCTCGCGCAGGCCGTTGACGAGGTAGCGCTTGTAGCTTTCGGGGATGCTGTCGACCTGGTTGCCGAACAGCACGAAGAACGGCGGACGCGCCTTGGGCTGGGTCATGTAGCGGATCTTCACGCGGCGGCCGGCGACGGCCGGCGGCGGCGTCGAGTCGACCACCGGCGCGAGCCAGCGGTTGAGCCGCCCGGTCGAAATGCGCTTGTTCCACACTTCGTGGGTGGCGATCACCGCCTCGAGCAGTTTGTCGACGTGCGCGCCGGTGAGCCCTGAAACGGGGATAACGCGGGTGCCCCGCAATTGCGGCAACAGGCGATCCGCCTCGGCGCGCAATTCCTGCGCTTTGAGGCTCTTGTTCTCGACCAGGTCCCACTTGTTGAGGCCGATCACCAGCGCCCTGCCCTCGCGCTCGACGAGATCGGCGAGCGTCAGATCCTGCTTCTCGAACGGGATCGTCGCATCGAGCAGGAGTACGACGACCTCGGCGAAACGCACCGCGCGCAACGCATCGGCCACCGCGAGCTTCTCCAGCTTCTCGACGATGCGCGAGCGGCGGCGAAGTCCCGCGGTGTCGTAGAGCTTGAAGCGCCGATCGCGCCAGACCGCTTCGAGGCCGATGCTGTCGCGCGTCAGCCCGGGTTCCGGCCCAGTCAGCAGCCGCTCCTCGCCGAGAATGCGATTGAGCAGGGTCGACTTGCCGGCGTTCGGTCGCCCGAGCACGGCGATGCGCAACGGCTTGGTCGGGTCGACCTCGCTGCCGTCTTCCTCGTCCCCGAGGGTCAGCGGCGCGGAATCCTCTTCGTCGTCGTCCTGGAGTTGCGCGTCGTCCGGCAGCGCCGCGGCGAGCGCGTCGCGGAGTTCGCCGAGGCCCTCGCCGTGTTCGGCCGAAAACGCTATGGGGTCGCCGAGACCGAGGCCGAAGGCTTCATAGGCGCCCTGACGCCCGGCAAGCCCTTCGGCCTTGTTGGCGAGCAGGATGACCGGCTTGCCGGCGCGCCGCACCGCCTGCGCGAAATGCCGGTCGGCGCCCGTGACCCCTGCCCGCGCATCGATGAGGAAGAGGATCGCGTCGCAGTCGCCGAGGGCGGTCTCGGTCTGCGCGCGCATTCGGCCGGCGAGCGAGGCGCCATCGCCCTCCTCGAGACCGGCGGTGTCGATGATCGTGAAGAGGAGATCGCCGAGCCGCGCCTCGCCTTCGCGCCGGTCGCGGGTGACGCCGGGCTGATCGTCGACCAGCGCCAGCTTGCGCCCGACGAGGCGGTTGAACAGCGTCGACTTGCCGACGTTGGGGCGACCGATAATGGCGACTTTCGCGCTCATGTGCGACAACTCAAAGCCGGCCGCTCCCGCTTGGGCGAGCGCGGCGCGCGGCGCTCACTTGGCCGCCGCACGATTGGAGGCGACGAGGCCTAGCAGGCTCTCCGCGCTGCGCCGTTCCATATCTGGCGCATCCGGGTCGGCGGCGACGAGATCGAGCCATTTGCCGGCGCCCTGGTAATCTTGCGCCTGCAACGCGATGACGCCCAAGGCGAGGCGCGCGGTGTCGTGGTAGACACCGTCGCTCGCCGCCATCGCCTCCAACGCGGGCTTGGCCGCGCCGGCCTCGCCCAAGTCCATGCGCAGCAAGGCGGCGCGCAGGCGTGCGACCTGCTGCAACGGCGCCCCGATCGAAGCGTCGGCGGCAAGCGCATCATAGGCGGCGACGGCGCCCTTCGGATCGGTCTTGGCCTTGATCGCGGCCTCGGCGAGACGTGCGAGTGTCCGATAGCCGCCCGGCGCTTCGCCGGCGAGCTTGGCCAAGGCCGCATCAGCCTCGACGCCTTTGCCGTCGCGATCCAGCGCCAAGGCGTGTTGGAACGCTCCCCCCGCCGCCTGTTCCGCCGCGAGGCGGCGATCTGCATAAAAACGATAGCCGGCGGTCGCGATCACGATGAGAATTGCCGCGCCGATGATCCAATTCTGGTATTTCTTCCAGAACTCGGCCGCCTTGTCGCGGCGGACTTCTTCATCGACTTCATTAAATATGTCGCTCATCAACTTGCTCGTTGCGTCCATTCGCCGGCAGCCAGGCCGTCGCGAAACGAGGCCGTTAGCACGCCCACGCCGTGAAAGCGAGGCTCAGCCCTTCGGCGCGATCCGCGCCACCGCCTCGATCTCGACCTTCATTTCGCTTCTGAGCAATCCGGCGATCACATAAATTGCAGCGGCGGGGCGGATGGCGCCGAAGACCTCGCCCTGAACCAACAGCACCGCCACGCAATAGTCGGCATGGGTCACGAAGGTGCGCAGGCTGACGATATGTTCGAGGCCGCCCCCCGCCTCGGCGAGCACGGTCGCGAAGGTCTTGTAGATGTTGCGCGCCTGCGCGGCGACGTCGTCCGGCATCGTCATCGTCGCGTAATCATAGCCGGTCGTGCCCGATATGAAGACGAAATCGCCGTCGCAAACGGCCCTCGAATATCCGCTGGCGGTTTCGAAGGGCGAACCGGACGAAATCAGGCGGCGTGCGGACATGATCGACCTGCTGGTGAATGAGAAAGCGGAGGGTCCAGCGCCAATTCGCTCGGCGCTCACCACCATAGGCCCAGCGTCGCCAGTTCGACCACCGCGCCGTCGGGATCATGAAAATAAAGACTGACGCCGCCGCGCGGCCAGCGATATTCGCCAATGACGGCGACGCCTTGCGCGGCGAGCCGGGCGCGCCAGCTTTCCAGATCGGCGGCGGCGATCGACAGCGCGAAATGCAGCCGCCCTCGTCCGTCATGACCGGGGATCACCCCGCGCGCCTCGACGACGTCGGCCTCGGTCGCCCCCGCCTGGAAGACCAGCAGCACGCTGCGCGCGGCGACCTCGAACGCGACGAGACGCGGCGTTTCGACGAGAGCCTTGAGGCCGAGGATGTCGCGGTAAAACGCCGCCGTGCGCTGGAGATCGCGCGCGTAGAGCGAACTCTCCAGCAGTCCCTCGATCGGCGGCGCGACGAAGCTTTCCGGCATCCCCGTCTCGACCTCATCTCCTCAGGCGAATTCCATGATCACCGCGTCGACGGCGAGCGAATCCCCCTCCTTGGCGAGAATCCTCTTCACCGTTGCATCGCGCTCGGCGAGGAGCACGTTTTCCATTTTCATCGCCTCGACCATACACAGAGGCTCGCCCGCTTTCACCTCCTGCCCCTCGCGCACGGCGATCGACTTGACGAGGCCGGGCATCGGACACAGCAGCGCGCGCGACGAATCGGCGCTCTTGCGCTCGATCATCAGCGCGGCGAGCGCGGCCTCGCGCTGCGTATAGACGCGCGCCGCCACCGAGACGCCGCGGTGGGCGAGCGCGAAGCCATTGAGGATGGCGCGCACCTGCACCGCGAAAGGCTTCCCGTCGATGTCGCCGCGCCAGACCGGCTCGCCCGGCGCCCAGGGCGAGTCGACGCGCATCCGGCGCCCGTCGGCGAACACAACGTCGATGGCGTCGCCGCGCGGCGCGACTTCGACGTCGATGCGCGCAGCGCCCAGAAGGACCGCCCGGTTCAATTCGAAGCGCAGGCGGGCCGCATCGCGCAATTGCCCCGAAATCCCGCGCTTGCGGATGTTCTGGACGTGATCGATATGCGCCGCGACCGCGGCCATGGCGAGTTGCGTTTCGCCTTTGGCGACGAGCGGGGAAAAGCCATCGGGAAATTCCTCGGCGATGAAGCCGGTCGACAAGCGCCCGGCGCGCCAGCGCTCGTGCTGCATCAGCGCGGAAAGGAAGGGGATGTTGTGGCGGATGCCGTCGATGACGAAGGCGTCGAGGGCGTTCGCCTGCGCCTCGATCGCGCTCAAGCGATCGCCGGCGTGGGTCACCAGTTTGGCGATCATCGGGTCATAGTAGATCGAGATTTCGCCGCCTTCGTAGACGCCGGTGTCGTTGCGCACCGTGACCCCCTCGACGCGCCCCTCCGCAGGCGGGCGATATTTGACCAGGCGCCCGGTCGAGGGCAGGAAGCCGCGCGTCGGGTCCTCGGCGTAGACGCGGCTCTCGACCGCCCAGCCGCTCAGCTTCACGTCGGCCTGGGTCAGGCGCAGCCGCTCGCCATAGGCGCTGCGGATCATCTCCTCGACGAGATCGACGCCGGTGACGAGCTCCGTCACGGGATGCTCGACCTGGAGACGCGTGTTCATCTCCAGGAAGTAGAAGCTGCGGTCCTGCCCGGCGACGAATTCGACCGTGCCGGCCGAATCGTAGTTCACCGCCTTGGCGAGCGCGACCGCCTGCTCCCCCATCTTGCGCCGCGTCGCCTCGTCGAGCAGCGGCGACGGCGCTTCCTCGATCACCTTCTGGTTGCGGCGCTGGATCGAGCATTCGCGCTCGCCGAGATAGATGACGGCGCCATGCTTGTCGCCCAGCACCTGAATTTCGATATGGCGGGGATTGACGATGAATTTCTCGACGAAGACGCGATCGTCGCCGAACGAGGAGAGAGCCTCCGACTTGGCTCGCGCGAAGCCCTCCGCGACCTCCTGGCGGGAGTGGGCGATGCGCATGCCCTTGCCGCCGCCGCCCGCCGAGGCCTTGATCATCACGGGATAGCCGATCTCGTCGGCGATCTCAGCCGCGTGTTCCGGGCTCTCGATCACGCCGAGGAAGCCGGGGACGGTCGAGACCTTGGCGGCGTTGGCGAATTTCTTCAATTCGATCTTGTCGCCCATCGCCTCGATGGCTTTGCGGTTCGGGCCGATGAAGACGATGCCCGCGTCGGCGAGCGCCTGGGCGAAGGCGGCCCGTTCGGAGAGAAAGCCGTAGCCGGGATGCACCGCCTCGGCCCCCGTTTCCTTGCAGGCCGCGACGATCTTGTCGATCACCAGATAGGATTGGGCGGCCGCCGGCGGCCCGATCGCGATCGCCTCGTCCGCCATTTCGACGTGCAACGCGTCCTTGTCGGCCTCGGAATAGACGGCGACCGTCTCGATGCCCATGCGGCGCGTGGTCTTGATAACCCGGCAGGCGATTTCGCCGCGATTGGCGATCAGGATTTTCTTGAACATTGCCCCCTCGGAGGACGGCCCTCGGATCGGGCCCTTGTCGCTCCGGCGGTTCTATTGGAGCGCAAGCGGCGCGTAAACAGCCGCGTTGGGGTCTCCGGCGACAGGGGTGACTAACGGACGCCCGCCGCCGTCAGCGCCGCCTCGACCCCCGGCCACCCGCGCGCGGCGCGCGCGCGCACCGCGGCGACGAACCAGGCCGGCGCGCGATGGGCTTCGGCGAGAACCGCGACCAGCGCCGCCAGCGCATTGACCGAGGCGCACTCGTCGGCGCGCGCGATCAACCAGTCCGCCTGATCGTCGTTGACGATTCCGCTCGGCCTCGCCTGCCAGACGACGTATTCGGCGATCTTCTCGACGAAGAATTCCGTCCATTCCGGTGCGTTGGCAAGCCCCGCGCGCTCGACCGCGAAGAGCTCGTCCGCCGCCTCGCGGGAGACCCAACCCTCGGCGAACACTTCGCGCCGGAGCCAGGCGACATCCATCGCGCTCACCTTGCGGCCGTGAATCATCGCGGAGATGATCGTGCGGCTTCGATCGACTGTAAACGCCATGACGCAACCCACTTCGACGCCCCCGCCGTCTCGTTGGACGGCTTGTTCTGTTGGGACGACTGTGAGCCGCAATCTTTGCCAGGTCGTGAATCCGTTAAAACGCCTGCCAAGACAGTTAAGGGGCTGCAAAGGCGAATGGTTTCACGAAGATGAACCGGGCGCACATCCTCTCTTCGACGCTTTGGCCTGATAAAGCGCCCGCGCGGCTCATGGCTCCGGCTCGCGCCAATCCAACTCCCGGAAACGAGCGTAGTCGCGATCAAAGGTGACCCATGTGCAGCCGTTCTCGATTGCCAGAGCCGCGAACCAGGCGTCGGTGATACGGGGGCCGCGTATCGCCGCCTCGGCGCATATCCGCTTGAAGATCGCCCAATGCCGTTCGCCCGGCTCGACGATCGCGCAATGCGGCTGACTCATCAGGTTGTCGCAATAGGCGAAAACCTCTTCGATCGGGCTCGGCTGAACGAAGACGCGGGGATTGCTGACGATCCGCGCGACAGCGCTCAAAGCGAGCGTCGACACGCCAAACAGCGCGTCGCCCCCAACAATCCTGTCGAGCCAGGGCTTGCATATCGCGTGGCGCGGCGAATCGGCTCGGAATGCGTAGATCAGGACGTTGACGTCAGCGAGGATCACTCAACTCGCCCGGCGTCGCTCAGATCGTCCATCTCCTGCATGGCGGCGGTGTCGTCGAGGTCGATCCCTGGTCTCAAACCGCCTCTCGCTTGGCCGACCGGCGGCAGCGCCCGGTTCCGCCGGCTTCCCGAAGCGCGCTCTTCGACGATGCGGCGCAGGCCGTCCTCGATCAGGGCCGCCAGCGTACGGCCCTCGCTTGCCGCCTTTCGCTTGGCGCGCCTGACCAGATCGTCGGGAAGACGGACCGTTGTTCGCTCAGTCATATGTCAAGACATATTTCGCGCGCGGCAATATGTCTAGAGGATTCGCCGAGCCCTACCGGCCTTGCTCCGCTTTTGGCGGCGGCTGCGGCGCGGCCTCGTAGTTCATCTCGTCGATGCGGCCGTCACGATCAGGTGACTCGAAAGCAGAGTGGTCCCCTTTCTCGTGAGGAGGGCGTTCGCGCCTTACAGATTCACCTCTCTACAATTCGATCAACCGCCCCTACAGCGGAATATTGTCGTGCTTCTTCCAGGGATTCTCGAGTTTCTTGTTGCGCAGCATAGCGAGCACGCGCGACAGGCGGCGCGCGTATCGGCGATCGGCGACGCGTCCGACTGTCGTCGTCCTCGATTCCCTCACCGGCTGCTGTTGGGGAAATCTGTGAATTAACACAATTGTCAACGTAAAATCGTGAAGAACCACTATCGAGAACATCAATTCCATGGCACTTTAGTGGAAAGAACGCGTCGTGGAGGAGATCGGCGTTTTGGGCGATAGCGGGGCGCTAAGTTCGGCAAAATTCGAGGCGCAATTTCACGGTGGGCCCACGTCACCTGTGGTCGTGATCGAGCGGGACCCCGAACATCTGCTGGGTCGGACAAACCGGTCGGCCGCGCAAATGCAGAGAGTCTCCCGAGTCGATCCCAGGGTCCTTTTCGGCTCCCTGCTAAGCGGGGCGCCCGCACGTTGATGCAAAGCGCAAAGATCATGCTGCTAGTGGATCAAGTCTGACATTTGAATCCCTGGAGGGATTCCCGGCGGGCTCGCGGCGTGCGAGTCTGCGGGATGCGAACCGGCATTTCTCTTTCCGTGACGGCCTCCGATCTCGATCGGCTTCACGCTCTCGTTAAAGACCGCAACGCGCCTCAGAAGCACGTCTGGCGGGCGCAAATCGTGCTGCTGACGGCCGAGCGCTTGGGCACGAGCGCGATCATGCGCGAGACGGCCAAGTCCAAGACCTGCGTCTGGCGCTGGCAGGAGCGCTTCGCCGCCGAAGGTTTCGAGGGCCTTCTGCGCGACAAGACGCGGCCATCGCGCATCCCCAAGCTCGATCCCTCGGTCGCCGAGCGCGTCGTCGGCCTGACGTTTGCCGCGCCGCCAGGCGAGACCACGCACTGGACCGGCGCGGCGATGGCCGAGGCGGCGGGCGTCAGCGTCAGTTCAGTGCAGCGCATTTGGCGGGCGCATGGGCTTCAGCCGCATCGCGTGCGCCAGTTCAAGTTGTCGAAGGACCCCGAGTTCGTCGACAAGCTGCGGGACGTCGTCGGCCTCTATGTCGATCCGCCGGCGCACGCCGTGGTGCTCAGCGTCGATGAAAAGAGCCAAATCCAGGCCCTCGACCGCACTCAGCCCGGCCTGCCGATGAAGAAGGGCCGCGCCGGCCATGACCCATGATTACAAGCGGCACGGGACGACCACCCTGTTCGCGGCCATGAACATCCTCGACGGGACCGTCATCGGCCACAACATGCAGCGCCATCGCCATCAGGAATTCATCCGCTTCTTGAATGCCGTCGAGCGCGAGGTTCCAGCCGGAAAGACCGTCCACGCCATCCTCGACAATTACGCCGCCCATAAGCATCCGGCCGTGCGGCAATGGCTGGCGCGCCATCCGCGCTGGACCTTCCATTTCACGCCGACCTCGGCCTCTTGGCTCAACGCCGTCGAGGGCTTCTTCGCCACCCTGACGAAGCGGCGTCTCAAGCGCGGCGTCTTCCGATCCGTCGTCGACCTCCAGGCGGCGATCAATCGCTTCCTCGAAGACCACAACGCCCATTCCAAGCCCTTCGAGTGGGTCGCCGATCCCGACAAAATCATCGCTGCCGTCAGACGCGGGCACCAAATGTTAGATTCGATCCACTAGGCGATATGGGCGTCGGCAAGACTTCTCTCACGCGCCGTTTGACCTTCGGCGGCTTCGAGAGCCACTACAAAAAAACGATCGGCGTCGACATTCATACCTACGATGTCGAACTCGCCGCAAACATAGCCGACGATCGTTTGCGCCTTATTCTGTGGGACACCGACGGCAACTTCGGGCAAGACATATTCGACACCGTCTACGTGCACGGCGCCGCGGGCGCGATCATTGTCGCCGACGCGTCACGTCCGCCAACAATTGTGAAAATGGCGCGACTGGCGCGAAGCTTCGAGGAACGCTTTCCCGGGCGCCCGATATGCCGACTCATCAACAAAATCGATCTCACGCCAGGGGAGCGAATTGGCGCCATCCGGAACGCAGATTTGAGCGATCTCTTCTATGTCAGTGCGCTCACAGGCGAGGGGGTAAGCGAATCATTCGCCGCACTCGCGGACGCCATTGTTCGACGCACAACACCGAGCGCCGGCCGGCAATGACCTCGCGCCGGAGCCGAACACGCGGACCGGTATCGAGGCCGGAGTTTGCGTCAGCCGCTGCGCGAGTTCAGAACTCCGGCCATGCAGGCCTCGATGATCGCTTCACTTTCGGCGTGGGCGATACTGAGAAAATACGCGAGCAAATCCAGATTGGCGGCGCGCGCCATCGACGCCAATTCGGTGGTCATTTCTTCGATGTAGCGAGCGACATGGTCGGGTCCGTCCCTAGCCAACTCGGGCTGGCCCAGCGAACTTCGAGCCGAAGTCGGCGCACTTGCGCGCCATTGCCGGCGCGAACCGCGCCGCGCCGCGATTGTTCCTGCGATCTCGATCGCGAAAGCGTCCATCTGTCGTTCCTCCAGAACAGGATACATTGGGCTTTGCCGCCATAACATGCGGCGCAACGCAATCTATTCGTTGCTTCTGCCCCCGAGCGTCATTGCGAACGCGCCGGCAGGAATCCACATCGTTAATCGTAAATTCGGCGCGTGCATGTGCCAAAGGTCAATGACTGAGGTCATCTTGGCACGGTGGAGTAGGCCCCGACGGACGGCGTGTCCGCCTGTCTCGCCTGACGTTCATCCGTGAACGTGCGACGCTGTTTGGGTGGGGCGGAAGGCCGACAGTCGCAGCGGGTCAACGCAGTCTGTTGAGCACTTTCGCCGTCAGTTCCGTCCGGCTGCGCACATTTAGCTTCGAAAGAATATCACTGACATGATTTTTGACAGTGCCTTCCGCCAGGGCAAGCGTTCGGCTGATTTCCTTGTTGGCCTTCCCTTCGACCACCATCTTACATATCGCGATCTCGCGCGACGTCAGGAGATCGCCGACGGTCTCGCCTCCCGAAGCCGCCAGCGCATCAGGATGCTGCAGAGCTTCGCGCACACGCCGTGCGACGGAAGGAGAGAGCGACCATGGAGCGTAAACGAGATCCCCAGGTCTTGCGACGTCCGCCCCACCATAGAGTGCGGTCAAGACAAGGGATCGCTCAAGCACGGCCGCCGCCTGTTGGCTGACGAGGATTTCGGCGTATCTCCGATCGATCGAGCGTGCGTAGTTCTTCGCGGTTTCGTCGGATGAGGTGAGGATGATGAAATGACGTGTTTCGCTATACCAGGAGATCGAAACCGTGATCCGCTCGTCGCCGGCCAGCACATGGCCAATGGAGGGCAGTACGAGCTTCGCACCGTCGCGATCGCGGTGCGCGTCAAATTCGGCGTCCATGCCGACAAGCAGCGCACACTCGCTGCAGGAGCACCCTACCTCGGGCAACCAGGTACTGAGAGTGCCCTCGCGATTGGCAACGAACAGCCACTGATCGGCTGTGGCGAACCCCAACTGTCCCGAGACGATTGCGCGACACACTTCCGGAACTGCCGTCCCAAGGTGGGCGCTCATCGCAAAGAAACCCGCGCCCGAGCGTAAGTCCAGGAGTCCGCTGATGGGTTCATCCACCCATTATGTCGCGTTCCGGCTTTAACACAAGCCCTATGTAGCAAAGTAGAAAACGGAGCCGTCCACTTGCGGCCTCGTGAGCGCATTTGCGCCCACAGCTCACAGCGGAATATTGTCGTGCTTCTTCCAGGGATTCTCGAGTTTCTTATTGCGCAGCATGGCGAGCACGCGCGACAGACGCTTGCGGGTCGCGTGCGGCATGATCACCTCGTCGATATAGCCGCGCTCGGCGGCGACGAAGGGTGAGAGAAAGCGCGCCTCGTATTCCCGTGTGCGCTCGGCGATCTTTTCGGGATCGTTCATGTCGGCGCGGAAGATGATCTCGACCGCGCCCTTGGCGCCCATCACCGCGATCTGCGCCGTCGGCCAGGCCAGATTGATGTCGCCGCGCAGGTGCTTCGAGGCCATGACGTCGTAAGCGCCGCCGAACGCCTTGCGGGTGATGATGGTGACCTTGGGCACAGTGGCCTCGGCGTAAGCGAATAGCAGCTTGGCGCCGTGCTTGATGAGGCCGCCATATTCCTGTGCGGTGCCCGGCAGGAAGCCCGGCACGTCGACGAAGGTGACAATCGGGATGTTGAAGCAGTCGCAGAAGCGGACGAAGCGCGCGCCCTTGCGCGAGGCGTCGCTGTCGAGCACGCCGGCGAGCGCCAGCGGCTGGTTGGCGACGATCCCGACCGTCGTCCCTTCGATGCGCGCAAAGCCGGTGACGATGTTCTTGGCGTGCGCCTCCTGGATTTCGAAGAAATCGCCCTCGTCGGCGACCTTCGCGATCAGTTCCTTGATGTCGTAGGGCTTGTTGGGACTTTCGGGAATCAAGGTGTCCAGC
This sequence comes from uncultured Alphaproteobacteria bacterium, assembly GCA_963813195.1. Taxonomy (GTDB): domain Bacteria; phylum Pseudomonadota; class Alphaproteobacteria; order Rhizobiales; family Beijerinckiaceae; genus Roseiarcus. The sequence goes on from CAWEYC010000036.1 coordinate 123,720, forward strand.
GACATGTCGATGCGCTCGGGATCGTCGAAGCTCGGCAGCTTCGGCGGGGCCTCCAAATTCGAGGCCGGCAGGAAATCGATCAGCCGGCGCATCTGCAACAGCGCCTCGACGTCGTTGTCGTAGGCGCGGTCGGCGATCGAGGAACGGGTGGTGTGAACCTGCGCGCCGCCCAATTCCTCGGCGGTCACGCTCTCGTTGGTGACCGTCTTCACGACATCCGGCCCGGTCACGAACATGTAGCTGGTGTCGCGCACCATGAAGATGAAGTCGGTCATCGCCGGCGAATAGACGTCGCCGCCCGCGCACGGGCCCATGATCAGCGAAATCTGCGGGATGACGCCCGAAGCGAGCACGTTGCGCTGGAACACCTCGCCATAACCTCCGAGCGCCGCCACGCCTCCTGGATGCGCGCGCCGCCCGCGTCGAACAGGCCGATGATGGGCGCGGTTCTTGATCGCCATATCCTGGATCTTGGTGATCTTTTGCGCGTGGGCTTCGCTCAAGGAGCCGCCGAAGACGGTGAAGTCCTTGGCGAAAACGAAGATCGTGCGCCGTTGACGGTGCCAGCGGTGACGACGCAGTCGCGGGACTTGGTCTTTTCATGCGAAATCGGTGCAGCGATGCTCGAGAACATGTGTATTGAAAGAATAATTTTGGAATCGCCACGATAGAGCGCGGTCAAGACAAGGGATCGCTCAAGCACGGCCGCCGCCTGTTGGCTGACGAGGATTTCGGCGTATCTCCGATCGATCGAGCGTGCGTAGTTCTTCACGGTTTCGTCGGATGAGGTGAGGATGATGAAATGACGCGTTTCGCTATACCAGGAGATCGAAACCGTGACCCGCTCGTCGTTGGCCAGCAAATTGCCAATGGAGGGCAGTACGAGCTTCGCACCGTCGTGATCGCGGAGCGCGTCAAATTCGGCCTGCATGCCGACAAGCAGCGCACACTCGCTGCAGGAGCACCCTACCTCGGGCAACCAGGTACTGAGAGGGCCCTCGCGATTGGCAACGAACAGCCACTGATCTGCTGTGGCGAACCCCACCTGTCCCGAGACGATTGCGCGACGCACTTCCGGAAACTGCCGTCGAAAGGTGGGCGCTCATCGCAAAGAAACCCGCGCCGTACCGTAAGTGCAGGAGTCCGCTGATGGATTCATCCACCCATTATGTCGCGTTCCGGCTTTAACACAAGCCCTATGTAGCAAAGTAGAAAACGGAGCCGTCCACTTGCGACCTCGTGAGCGCACTTGCGCCCACAGCTCACAGCGGAATATTGTCGTGCTTCTTCCAGGGATTCTCGAGTTTCTTGTTGCGCAGCATGGCGAGCACGCGCGACAGACGCTTGCGGGTCGCGTGCGGCATGATCACCTCGTCGATATAGCCGCGCTCGGCGGCGACGAAGGGCGAGAGAAAGCGCGCCTCGTATTCCCGTGTGCGCTCGGCGATCTTTTCGGGATCGTTCATGTCGGCGCGGAAGATGATCTCGACCGCGCCCTTGGCGCCCATCACCGCGATCTGCGCCGTCGGCCAGGCGAGATTGATGTCGCCGCGCAGGTGCTTCGAGGCCATGACGTCGTAGGCGCCGCCGAACGCCTTGCGGGTGATGATGGTGACCTTGGGCACGGTGGCCTCGGCGTAAGCGAATAGCAGCTTGGCGCCGTGCTTGATGAGGCCGCCATATTCCTGTGCGGTGCCCGGCAGGAAGCCCGGCACGTCGACGAAGGTGACGATCGGGATGTTGAAGCAGTCGCAGAAGCGGACGAAGCGCGCGCCCTTGCGCGAGGCGTCGCTGTCGAGCACGCCGGCGAGCGCCAGCGGCTGGTTGGCGACGATCCCGACCGTCGTCCCTTCGATGCGCGCAAAGCCGGTGACGATGTTCTTGGCGTGCGCCTCCTGGATTTCGAAGAAATCGCCCTCGTCGGCGACCTTCGCGATCAGTTCCTTGATGTCGTAGGGCTTGTTGGGACTTTCGGGGATCAAGGTGTCCAGCGACATGTCGATGCGCTCGGGATCGTCGAAGCTCGGCAGCTTCGGCGGGGCCTCCAAATTCGAGGCCGGCAGGAAATCGATCAGCCGGCGCATCTGCAACAGCGCCTCGACGTCGTTGTCGTAGGCGCGGTCGGCGATCGAGGAACGGGTGGTGTGAACCTGCGCGCCGCCCAATTCCTCGGCGGTCACGCTCTCGTTGGTGACCGTCTTCACGACATCCGGCCCGGTCACGAACATGTAGCTGGTGTCGCGCACCATGAAGATGAAGTCGGTCATCGCCGGCGAATAGACGTCGCCGCCCGCGCACGGGCCCATGATCAGCGAAATCTGCGGGATGACGCCCGAAGCGAGCACGTTGCGCTGGAACACCTCGCCATAACCTCCGAGCGCCGCCACGCCCTCCTGGATGCGCGCGCCGCCCGCGTCGAACAGGCCGATGATGGGGGCGCGGTTCTTGATCGCCATATCCTGGATCTTGGTGATCTTTTGCGCGTGGGCTTCGCTCAAGGAGCCGCCGAAGACGGTGAAGTCCTTGGCGAAAACGAAGATCGTGCGCCCGTTGACGGTGCCCCAGCCGGTGACGACGCCGTCGCCGGGGACCTTGGTCTTTTCCATGCCGAAATCGGTGCAGCGATGCTCGACGAACATGTCGTATTCTTCGAACGAGCCATGATCGAGCAGGAGCTCGATGCGCTCGCGCGCCGTGAGCTTGCCCTTGGCGTGCTGCGCCGCGATGCGCTGCTCGCCGCCCCCCAGGCGCGCACGGGCGCGGCGACGTTCAAGGCGGGCAAGCATCTGTTTCATCGGGGCTCCGGGCAGGGTCGTATAGCGGCTAAGCCAACGCCGGCGGCTATAACACGGCCGACGAGAGGCGGGAACCGAGGCGGAGCGGCCGGTCGGGCGTGGACGCGGCCGATCAGGCCCCGGAAGCGGCCCGCAGCGCCGTCGGGGCGCTTTTGCATTGCGCGGCCGTCGCAAATGTGCTGGGTTTTACTCTGGGCGAACGGCAATGCCAAAGAAAATGCCCGAACTGGGGGATCGCATGAGCGAATTTACCTGGAGACTACTTCCGCCTTTACACCGCGCGGCGGCCTTGATCTTCGCTTCGGCGATCGCGCTGGCGACAACGCCGCTGCTCGCCAAGCACGCGGCGCCCCAAGGCGATTCGGATGCCGAATCGCAGCAAGCGCCGGCGCCCGCCGATGCTTCCGCGGCGGGGCGCGGCACGACCATCAAGGGGCAGTTCGTGGAATCGCACGATCTGCTTTCCGACTCGGGCGACCCCTCGCAGCCGGTGTCGTCCGGCATTCAGTGGACGCATAATTTCACGATCGCCCTTTCCGGAAGAAATCACGTCTCCGAGCAATGGAACAACGTTCGCTCGGGCATGGGAGCCTCGAACGAAAATCGCGCCCGCTCGTCCGGAGAGCACAAGCGAGCGCAACCGCACCTGATCCGCACGGGCGGAGAGAGCAGCGTGACGATCGGCTCCACCACGGGCAAAGCGGTCTGGCACGTGCTGGGAGACAAGAAGCTGCAACGCATCTTTCCCGGCCAACATTTCCTGATGATCATGAACATCGAGGTCGGCGCCGACAACGCCTGCAGCCTCGAGGTCAAATATCTGCGCCAGGAAGGCTTTACGTCCGTCGTGATGCGGCAAGCCACCAACGGAATGATGTCGAATTTTTCGCTGCCGCACGTGGAGAGCGCATCCTGCACGATTGAATGAGATGGGATGCACGGCGCGGGCGACGACGCGCCCACGACGCTCTCATTCGATCGAACACGTCACACTGTCGACGCGAGGAAGCGTGAAGCGGCCGTCCTGGCCATTGTCAAATCGGCGGGCGACAATGAACGCGGCGCCCTTCTGCAGCAGGAATTTTGCCGAAGCCTGGCAGTTCTTGGCGTCGTCGATATTGAAATTCATGATCAATATGAACTGCTTCCCCAGCGATATTCTTTGCAGGCTATGCGCGCCGAGAACGCGCCAGCTAATCTTGCCTCCGGCTTCGCCGAGCTTCGAGTTCGCGCTGAATTCCGGCCCGGACAAACTGACGCCATGGCCGTTTGCCGCGATCACGGCGCGCGATATGCTTTCCTCCACGTGATTGGTTCCCAGCAGCCGAAAACTGAAATGCGCTTCGGAGACAATGTCGCGCACCTCGTCTGGCGGAAGGCGACTATCCGTCGAAATCATTTTTCCGCTGATGGTTGTCGCGCCGCCTGTTTGGGCGAGAGCGACGGGCGCTGCTGTGAGCCCGCACAGCGTCGCTAGCGAAGCGATCGCCGTCGTCCTCGCAATCCGGTCGCGCATCGACGATCTCTTTCCTCAACGCCGCGTCATCGTGACGACCCAGCATCGCATTTCCGCCGGCCGGCGCAAGTCGCCGTCGAAAGCCAGGGTTGTCGATCACACGGTCCTGCGCGGCGAGTCCGGAAATGACGTCCGCGCGGTCCGCGGCGCTCGCCGCGCTCAGGCGCGCTCTATTGGGCGCGCTGACGCTCCGGGTCGACTTGCCAGCGCCCGCTCCGCTGCGCGTTGGCGACGAGTTCGGCGAGATAGGCGCCGCCGTGGCGAACCGATTCATCGGATAGAGTTCGAGCCCTTGAGCACGGCGCCCCGCGCATCGATTCCCCGCGCGGCGAGCAACCCGATGTCATCGCGCAAGCTCGCGTGGCCGGCGCGACCGTCCGGCGTGCATTCGATCAGCCGGATTTTCTGGTCCATCCTGAGAGCTCGCGGCAGCGGCCGCAGCAGGATCGCTCCGAACACCAGGGCGCCGGCGCAGTTCCAGCTCAGTCGCAGCGCCGTATGGAGGGCGACAGTCGCCGCAAATCCGAAGCCGACCAGCACGAGTTGGCTCGGCTCGAGCCGGCGGGCGCGCAATAGGCGCTGGAGAACCGCCTCGAGATCGCCGATCGAACGATCGAGCTCCGCCGCGAACTCGGCGCTCGCCGCGGCAATGTCGACGGCGGCGCTCGGGGATCGAGGCGTGGCGCGCGGATCGGGCTGCTCGATCGCCTTGAACGTCTCGAAGACCGTACCAGGCATGGCCATCGCCCAGCGCTCCGCGACAGGGTTCAGTTTCTGCAGGGAATAGGCGTCGTCATGCAGAAGGACGACCAGCGCCTCGGGCGACCACTGCGCGATTTGACTGAGCCTAAATTCTTGGGAAAACAGCATAGCCCGCTCCCATCTCGTTCGCCGCCAGGGCGGCTCAGCGTCAGGCCCGTCAGGCCTTGTTCGGTCGGATGAGTACGACCGGATCGCAGCATGAGGCAAATGCATTGATGGCACAGTGCAATTCGCCGTGTGCATAGGCGCTACAAGCTGCTCGCCACGGACAGGACCAGCTCACGGAGCCAGCGATGGGCGGGGTGGCCGTCGAGCCGGCGATGCCACATCATCGCCGTCCGCACCCGCGGCGAGTCGAACGGCGGCTCGACGATCTGCAGCGGATGATCGCGCACGAGTTCCTGCGCCACGCGCCGGCTCAGCGTCGCCACCATGTCGGTCTGGGCGAGGATCGCCGCGGCGGAGAGATACGGCGCGCGCAGCGCGATGCGGCGCTCCAGCGCGCGCTCGGCGAGCGAGCGGTCGATGAAGCTGGTGTCGTCCCGGCTCGATGAGATATCGAGGTGCGGAAGAGCCGCGAGAGCCGCCGCGGTGAGCTTGCGCCGGCTGGCCGGATGACCGCGCCGCACCACCATCACGAAGGGGTCCTCGAACAAGGGCGCCAGGGCGAAGCGCTCGGCCGGCCCTTCCATGCCGCCGATCGCGAGATCGAGATCGCCGCGATCGAACCGCTCGACAAGGTCCAGGGTGCCGCTTGGCCTGATATCGAGGTGAACCGTCGGCGCGACGGCGAGCGAGGCGGTCACGAGCGGCGCGGCGAGCACGACGGCGGCGTAATTGTTGACCGCCAACGCGAAGCGCCGGTCGGAGGAAGCGGGATCGAAGCCGGCCGGCTCGAGCGCCAGCTGCATTTCGCTCAACGCCCTGCGGAGCGGCAGAGCGAGCATCTCGGCGCGCGCCGTCGGCGCCATGCCTTCGGGCGTGCGGACGAACAACTCATCCTTCAGCATGTGGCGCAACCGGTTGAGCGCATGGCTCATCGCCGGCTGGCTGAGCCCGATGCGGCTGCCCGCGCGGGTGACGCTGCGCTCCTGCATCACCGCGTCGAAAACGATGAGGAGGTTCAGATCGAAAGCGCCCCAATTCATCGGCTGACTATGCGCCTGGCGGGAATGCGGTTCCACTGAAGCGCGCTCCGGGTCGACTACCTCGATCGCGGCTTGCGGCGAAGCGGCGATCCCGCTGCGGCGCTACAGCGCCGCAGCCATCCGCGCCGCCGCTTCGAAATCCAGCCGCCGCGCCGCGCGGCGGGCGCTCGCTTCCTCGTCCTCGCCCCATTGCGCGATCTGGAAGTCCTCGTCCACATTGGCGATGCGCCAGGCTTCCTCGGCGCTCGAGACTCCCGCGCGCGACTGCGAGCGCCAGCAGCGCCGAGCCGGTCATGGTCGTCATGACATGCAGCGCCGCGAGCGCGAACGGGTCCTCGACGGTCGCGAGCGCCGCGCTCACCGCCTCCAGCGCGCTCTCGGGCTGGCGGCGATGGACGATGCCCTCGGCGACGAGGAACCGTGCGCCGAGCTCCCGCGCGGCCCAGTCGAGCATCGGATCGAAGGCGGCGCTTTCCGCCGCAACGAGGGCCTCGGGCGCCTCGGCTCGATAGCACAAGAGATCGGCGCCGGCGTAGCCGTCGATCTCGGCGCGGGTCGCCGCCATTGCGTCGGCGACGCCGTCGATCGCGGAATTGGCGAGGCGCGTCAGCGGCATCTTGGCGGGGTCGATCGTCTCCCCCTGCCCCGCCCATTCCCCGGCAAGGCGTTCCGCCAGCGCGCGGGTCGGCAGGACCAGCGGTTTCTTGGCGGGCGTGCGGGCCCGCCGGCCGTCGAGCAGCAACGCGAAGCCGCCGCCTTCCGCCTCGCCGACGCTCGCCTTGGCGTAGAAACGCTTCACCGGCGCAGGGCGCATATTGGCCTGGGCCGCGCGCATCGGGTCTTTCGGCGCGTCACTCATCGGGCGCATCCTCGATCGGATCGCGCTGGGATATGTCGAAGCCGAACATATCAAAACTCGTCTTCATGTGCTCGGGCAGCGGGGCGGTGACGTCGATCATGCCGCCGCGCGGATGCGGCAGGATGAGGCGGCGGGCGAGAAGATGCAGTTTCGGCTCGACGCCCGGCGGCACGGCGCGCAAGGGGTCGTTGCGCGCGGGATCATTCTCGGGACGGCGGTTGTATTTGGGATCGCCGACGATGGGATGCCCGATCGCCTCGCAATGCGCGCGCAATTGATGGGTGCGGCCGGTGATCGGGCGCATCGACAGCCAGGCGAGGCGAGGCGCGACCTTGTCGACCACCGCGTAGAGGGTCAGCGAATGCTGCGCGTCCGGGTCGCCGTGGCGCGCGACGCGCATCCGCTCGATGTCGGCGCGGTTGTCCCTCCCCCCGCCGCGCTCGTCGCCCATGCCGGCGCCCTTGGCGAGAAACATCGAAATGCGCCCCTGCGAGGGTTTGGGCACGCCCTCGACCAGGGCCCAATAGATCTTCTTGGCGCCGCGCGAGCGGAAGGTCGCGCCGAGCTCGGCGGCGATATTGCGCGACTTGGCGACGAGCAGCACGCCGCAGGTGTCGCGATCGAGCCGATGCACCAGAACCGGCCGCTCGCCCTTTTTGTCGGCGAGCGCGGCGAGCATGCCGTCGATATGGCGCTTGGTCCCCGAACCGCCCTGGACCGCCAGGCCATAGGGCTTGTCGAGCACGATCAGGTCGCGGTCCTCGAACAGGGTCATCGCGCGCAAAGCCTCGGCGTCGCGCGGGTCCGGCGGCTGTGTCTTCGAGGCGGTCGGCGCTGGCAGGCCGAGCGGCGGCACCCGTACGCTCTGACCCGCTTCGAGCCGGGTCGAAATCTCCGCCCGCTTGCCGGCGACGCGCACCTCGCCCTTGCGCACGATCTTGTTGAGATGGGTTTGCGGCAGATTGGGAAACCGCCGGCGGAACCAGCGGTCGAGCCGCATGCCCGCCTCGTCCTCGCCGATCAGGTAGTTCGCGACTTTGCTGTCCGCGCTCACGTCAGGCTCCGCGCCAGCGAAAGGCCGGCCCACAAGGCGAGGATGCCGAACAGCACGGAGCCGCCGACATAGGCCAGAGCGGGGCCAACCTGATTGCGCTCGAACAGCAGGATCGATTCGAGCGAGAAGGTGGAAAAGGTGGTGTACCCCCCGAGGACGCCGGTGGCGGCGAATAGACGCGTACTCTGCGTCCATTTGGCGCCGGCGCGGAACGCCAGCCAGCCGGCCAGCGCCCCCATGACGAAGGAGCCGGAGACGTTGATGAACGCGGTTCCCCAGGGGTACGCGGTCCCGAGCGCGCGCCCGACCGCCAGATTGACGAAATGTCGAAGCGCGCCGCCGAGACCCGCGCCGATGAAAACAAAGAAATAGGCCTGCATGCCGCGCCTATAGCGCAAGCCCGGCCCGTACGATAGGCGCCGACGCAAGGCGAGTGGTATGATCGAGGTCAAGGACGCGGTCCCGGCGTTGGGCTCTCATGGCCCCGATAAACATGCAGGAGCCCCTCGAGATGCAAGGCCACTACCACGCCGTCGTCTGGATCGATCATCGCCAGGCCCGTGTTTTCCATTTCAATGCCGACGACGCCGACAAGATCGTCGTCCATGCCGAGCGCCCGATCCGCGAGTTCCAGCGCGGGGAAAGCCGGACCGGCCATCGCCCCGAGGAGGACCAGCGCTTTCTCGAAGAGGTCACGGAGGCCATCGCCGACGCCGAGGCGATCCTCGTCGTCGGCCCGGCGAACGAGAAGCACGAACTCGTCAAGCATATCGAGCGCGCCCATCCCGGCATGATGATCAAGATCGAGGGGGTCGAATCCGCCGATCATCCCAGCGACGGCCAACTCGTCGCGCATGCGCGCCGTTTCGTCAAAGCGGCCGACCGCATGCGTCCGCAAAGGTAATTCGCTCCGAATCCCCGCCACGAACGCGGAGACGAGAGTCCCATGGCTTATGAGCTTTTCTACTGGCCCGGCATTCAGGGGCGTGGCGAGTTCGTCCGTCTCGCGTTGGAGGAGGCCGGCGCGCCCTATGTCGACGTCGCCCGCGAGCGCGGCGTATCGGCGATGACGCGAATCCTGCGCGGCGGCGGGGCGCTCATCCCCTTCGCGCCGCCCTTCCTTCGCGACGCCGACTTCGTCGTCTCGCAGGTCGCCAATATCCTCGCCTATCTCGGCCCGAAACTCGGCCTCGCGCCGCGCACCGACAAGCTCAGCATCTTCGCCAATGGCCTGCAGCTCACCGTCACTGACTTCGTCGCCGAAATCCACGACACCCACCATCCGATCTCGAACGAACTCCACTACGAAGAGCAGAAAAAGCCTGCCAAGGCCCGCGCGACCGCGTTCCTCGACGAACGCCTGCCGAAATATCTCGGCTATTTCGAGAGCGTGCTGGAGGAAAATCCGCTCGGGCCCGCCCACAGCATCGGCGCGTGGCTGACTTACGTCGATCTGTCGCTGTTCCAGCTCAACGAGGGCCTCGCCTACGCCTTCCCGCGCGCGATGGCGGATTTCTCCACCCGCTACCCCGCGTTGGCGGCGCTGCAAGAGACGGTCCGCGCACGGCCGAACATCGGGCGCTATCTCGAATCGCCGCGCCGCGTCCCCTTCAACGAATCCGGCGTCTTCCGCCACTACCCCGAACTCGACCGCGACCCGCGCTGAGCGCTGGCGCACAGTCGACAGTCATCTCGAGCAGGCGTCGCGATGACGGCGGAGCATGCGCGGCCGTCTTCGCGAGCAAAGCGAAGCGATCCAGACTTAGGGTCCACGGCTGCCGCTTGGAGATGCGTCCGTCCAACGCGGCCCTCGCCCGGAGCCTCGTCTTCCCTTAAGGTTTGGCGAAAGCCGTCGGGAGGATTGCGATGAAACTTGAAGGCGGATGCTATTGCGGCGCGGTGCGCTACGCGGCCGAGGGCAAGCCGATGTTGAAGGCGCAATGCCATTGCCGCGAATGCCAATATTTCAGCGGCGGCGCGCCGAACATGTTTCTGGTCATGCCGCGCGACGGCTTCAGCTTCACCAAAGGGAAGCCCAAGCCATTTGCGCGAAGCGACCTTCAGGGCGCCGTGACGCGGGAATTCTGCCCGGAATGCGGCACGCACCTGATCACGCTGCGGCCAGGGCTGGCCGCGGTTATCGTAAAAGTCGGCACGCTCGACGATCCCAGCCTTTTCGGCCAACCGAAGATGGCGATCTTCACCATCGACAAGCAGGCTTTCCATTTGATCCCAGAGGGGTTGCCGACTTTCGAGCGGCTGCCGAGTTGGTGAGGAACAAGCGGCGTGCTCGTTCTGACCGCAACGATCGGGTCGTCTCTTGACGAGAACAAAATAAGTACATAACATGGTCATCTGTCGTACGCAGGAGGGTTGCATGGCTCGGCATATGGTCTCCGCTTTGCGCGATCTCTGGGAATTGGCATCGCTCGGCGCCTTCATCGCGATGATCGCGATGGCGGCGCGGGCTTTCGGCGCCTGATGGGGCGTTTTTTTCGAAGCGAGCGGCGCGCCCCGAACCGGAAGTCGGGACCGGCGCCTGCTGGTAAAAGTTTGGGGCGAGCGGAACTTCCGAATTTCCTTTTTTTCGCCTGCAAGCCCCTGATTTCGTTCAAAACCGCCAAGGATATGTTTGGAAAAGCTTGGATTTTCCTCGTAGAAATTTGGAAAGGCTTGGAGAATTCCGGGGCGCGACGCCTTGGAGTGCGTGAGGGCGGCCGGTGCCGCTTGGCGATTTTACCGCTCTGCTCTATTCCTCCACCGCCGGGCGGCGATGCGCCTCGGCCTTGTCACGCCGTCGGAGCTCGCCGTCCTTGCCGCCTCGCGTTTCCCTCATCGTCGTCGCGGCTGGACGGGGCGCGCGGCTCGGCGCGACGCTGCCGAAGCAATATCTCGCTTGCGCGGGCAAGCCCCTCCTCGCTCATGCGCTGGAGGCGCTTCACCAGGCGCATGACTACGCCGCCGCCACCGTCGTCATCCATCCCGACGATCTCCACCTCTACCAGGCCGCGCTCGGCTTTCTCTCGCCCGCCGCCGCCGGCCGGCTCGGTCCCCCGGCGTTCGGCGGCGCCAGCCGGCAGGAGAGCGTGCTCGCCGGACTGGAGGCGCAGAGCGCGGCGCCGCCCGATCTCGTCCTCATTCATGACGGCGCGCGCATCTTTCCCTCGCGCGCGCTGGTCGACCGCGCCATTGAAGCCGCCGAGTTGCACGGCGCGGCGATCCCCGCGCTCCCGCTCAGCGACACGATCAAACAGGTCGACGCCGCCGGCCGCATTGTCGCCTCGCCGGAACGGGCCTCGTTGCGCGCGGTGCAGACGCCGCAGGCGTTCCGCTACGATCTGATCCTCGACGCGCATCGTCGCGCCGCGCGCGAGGGCGTCGGCGATCTCACCGACGACGGCGCGGTCGCCGCCTGGGCCGGCCATGCGGTGTATGTGTTCGAGGGCGCGCCGGAGAACGTGAAAGTGACGACGAGCCAAGATTTGCGCGCCGCCGAGGCGCGCCTGACGGAGGCGGCGAGCGACGTCCGCGTCGGCCAAGGCTACGACGTCCACGCCTTCGCGCCGGGCGACGCGGTCTGGCTCGGCGGCGTCAAGATCCCGCACAGCCAGACGCTCAGCGGCCATTCCGACGCCGACGTGGCGCTGCACGCGATCGCCGATGCGATCTACGGCGCGCTCGGCGACGGCGACATCGGCGCGCATTTCCCGCCCTCCGATATGCGCTGGCGCGGCGCCGCCTCGTCGATCTTTCTCGAGCACGCCGCCGCGCGGGTGCGCGAGCGCGGCGGCGTCATCGCCCATCTCGACGCCACCCTGATTTGCGAAGCGCCGAAGATCGGCCCGTATCGCGAGGCGATGCGCGCCCGCATCGCCGAGATCGCCAGCGTCGCGCTCGACCGCGTCGGCGTCAAGGCGACGACCTCGGAAGGGCTCGGCTTCACCGGCCGGCGCGAGGGCATCGCGTGTCTCGCGAGCGCGACGATCCGCCTGCCGATGGGATAGCCGGGGAGCCGGCCCCGTTCGAACTGCGGCAGATCAATGCGGCGAACGGGGTTTCGGGCGTATGGGGTTGCAGGAGCTGCGGCGATGCCCTTCCTCGATCGCGCCGACGCCGGCCGACGGCTGGCGCGAGCCTTGGCGTCGTACAAGGATCGAAATCCGCTGGTCCTCGCCCTGCCCCGCGGCGGCCTTCCGGTCGCGGCCGAGATCGCCGCGGCGCTCGCCGCGCCGCTCGACATCGTCCTCGTGCGCAAGGTCGGCGTCCCCGAGCAACCGGAGCTCGCGATGGGCGCGGTGGTCGACGGCGACGAACCCATCGTGGTGCGCAACGAAGAGATCATTCGCGCCGCGCAGGTGAGCGAAGGCGAATTCGAGGCCGCCTGTGCGCGCGAGCGCGACGAGATCGAGCAGCGAAGGCGGCGCTTCCTCGGCGGCCGACGCCGCGCCGAAATCGCGGGGCGGACGGCGATCGTCACCGACGACGGCGTCGCGACCGGCGCCACCGCCCGCGCCGCTTTGCGGGCGATCCGCAAGCGGGGACCCGGCGCGCTCGTGCTGGCGGTTCCCGTCGCCGCAAGCGACACCGTCGGCTCGTTGCGAGACGAGGTCGACGATCTCGTTTGCCTCGAGGCGCCGCATCGCTTCGACGCAGTCGGCTCCTACTATGCGGATTTCCGCCAGGTGAGGGATGACGAAGTCAGCGCGATCCTCGCCCGGTTTCCCGCCGACGCGGGATGATGCGAGGCGTCCGGCCGTGCGATGACATCGCTTTCCAATTTGCGATACAAAGGGCGGCCATGGGCGGGCCGCTCCGAGCTGGATCAGGCAACCGCCGAACCCGAGCCCGGGAGTCCGCTATGCGCTGGTCGCTGACGATAGGCCGCTTCGGCGGAACGGCGGTGAAGATTCACGTGACGTTTCTGCTGTTGCTCGCCTGGATCGGTTTCAGCGCCTGGCGCCAGCAAGGCCCCGCGGCGGCCCGCGACAGCATCGTCTTCATCGTTCTCATTTTCGCTTGCGTCGTGCTGCACGAATTCGGCCATGTCCTCGTCGCGCGCCGCTACGGCATCAAGACGCCCGAGGTCACCCTGCTGCCCATCGGCGGGGTGGCGAGCATGCAGAGCCTGCCCGAGAAGCCCGCGCAGGAACTCGCCGTCGCGATCGCCGGGCCGCTGGTCAATCTCGCCATCGCCATCGTGTTGCTGCTGATCGTCGGCGGGATCACCTCCGCCGACTTCGCGCAGCTCGACGACCCCCGGCTGTCCCTGCTCGCGCGGCTCGCCGCGGCCAACGTCTTCCTCGCCGTCTTCAATCTCATTCCCGCCTTCCCGATGGATGGCGGCCGCGTGCTGCGCGCCGTGCTGGCGATGAAATACGGCCGGGCGAGAGCGACGCAGTTGGCCGCCTCGATCGGACAAGGCTTCGCGTTCGTTCTCGGCTTCGTCGGCCTCTTCGGCGATCCGCTCCTCATCTTCATCGCGATCTTCGTCTATATCGCTGCGGCGGGTGAGGCCCAGATGACCGCCGTTCACGAATCGGCGCGCGACCTCACAGTCGCCCAGGCGATGGAAACGAACTTCGCCGCGCTGCCGACGAGCGCCAAACTGTCCGACGCGGTGCAAACCTTGCTCGCCACCGCTCAGCACGAATTTCCGGTCGTCGACGGCTTCCGCAAGCCGGTCGGCATGATGTTGCGCCAGGACATTATCGCGGCGCTGAAGAAGCACGACAGCGACGCCGCCATCACCGATTTCATGCGCGCGCCAATCGAGACGGTGCGGGCGACAAAGCCGCTCGACGCCGCAATTGACCGCTTCTTCCAACAGAACGCTTTGGGGCTCTGCGTCGTCGATCGCGACGGGGTGCTCGTCGGCGTGCTGACGCGGCAGAACCTCGCGGAACTGATGATGATCAAGTCGATGCGCCCCGATTGGCGCTTCGATCGGCCGCGAACGCCGCACATCGCCGCCGACTGAGGCGGCGCGGCGCTTTTGACGAAGCGCGCGAATCGTCGTCCCCTGGCGTCATGACGCGCGCCCTCCTCTCGATCCAATCCCATGTCGCCTATGGCCATGTCGGCAATTCCGCTGCAGTCTTTCCGCTGCAGCGGCTCGGCTGCGAAGTCTGGCCGATCCATACCGTGCAGTTCTCCAGTCACGCCGGCTACCCCGGCTGGCGCGGCCGGGCGTTCGACGCCGCGCTGATCGACGATTGCGTCGCCGGGCTTCAGGCGATCGGCGCGCTCGCCCGCTGCGACGGCGCGCTGTCCGGCTATCTCGGCAAGGCGGAGATCGGGGAAGCGGCGTTGCGCGCCTTCGCCTCGGTCAAAGCGGCGAACCCACAGGCGACCTACGCCTGCGATCCCGTGATCGGCGACGACGGACGCGGTATCTACGTCGACGCCGCGGTCGCCGAGTTCCTGCGCGAGCGCGCCCTGCCCGCCGCAACCGTGCTGACCCCCAACGCGTTCGAACTCTCATGGCTTACGCAGCGCGCGGTCGGAAACCTCGACGAAGCCCGCGCCGCGATCGCGCTTCTCCATGCGCGGGGCCCACGGGTCATTCTCGTCACCTCGCTGCGGCTCGACGACACGCCCGCCGACTCGCTCGACATGATCGTCTCCGACGGCGCCGGGCTCTGGCGCCTGCGCACGCCAAAGTTGCCGATCGCGGTCAACGGCGCCGGCGATCTCGTCGCCGCTCTGTTCTTCTTCCATTGGTTGCGCTCGAGTTCGGCGCCGCAAGCGCTCGCCAGCGCCGCATCGAGCGTCTACGGAATTGTCGCCGCGACATTCGAAGCCGGCGCGCGCGAATTGGCGCTCGTCGCCGCGCAGGAGGAGATCGTGCGGCCGACGCGGGTCTTTCGGCCGGAGCTGTGCTAGGAGCCTCGCTACTTGTTGACCGTCGCCGCGCCGGCCATGCAGGTCGCTTCGTCCTGCGTCGGCGTTCCGCCGGCGCAGCCGATCGCGCCGATCAGCTTGCCGTCCTCGATCAAGGGAATACCGCCGCGCAAGGCGCTGATTCCGTCCAGGGTGAGCAGCGCCTTGTTGTCCGATTTCTGAATGGCCTCTTCGAAAACCTTGGTCGGCCGACGGAAAATCGCCGCGCTGCGCGCCTTGTGCTCGGCGACGGCGACGCCGGCGAGATGCGCGCCGTCCATGCGGGCGAAGGCGACGAGATTGGCGCCGGAATCGACGACGGCGACATTCATCGCCCAGCCCCGCCGGTCAGCTTCGGCCATCGCCGCGGCGGCCGCCGCTTGCGCGCGCGACAGAGAAATCGGGGCGCCGTATGGGGTCGCGAACGGCATCTTGTCGGGAATAACGTCGGCGGGACTGGTCGCGGGCGCGGCCTGCTGCGCGCTCGCCGCACTTGCGATCGCGAACGAACCGACCAGGACCCATGCGAGCTGAATCAGCTTTGCCATGTCGTTCTCCCCATTCGTCGCCGCCCGGGCGCATAGTCGCGCGGAGCGGCGCCGGACGCAAACCGGCGCCGGCGCTCGATTGACTCGCCCGACGGTTGGTAAAATGATCCTTGGCGCGCGTCCCGATCCGCGCGAGAGACGCCGGGCATGAACGATCACGACGATCACGACCATTCCGAATTGTCCGAGATCGCGCTGCGCGTACGAGCGCTCGAAACCATCCTCGTCGACAAGGGCTATGTCGATCCCGCCGCGCTCGACGCGATCATCGAGACCTATGAGACCAAGGTCGGTCCGCGCAACGGCGCGCGCGTCGTGGCGCGGGCGTGGAGCGACGCGGCGTTTCGCAAGCGCCTGCTGGCCGACGCCACCGCGGCGATCGCCGAATTGGGCTACGGCGGCCGACAGGGCGAGCATATGATCGCGGTCGATAATACGCCGTCGCGGCACAACCTCGTCGTCTGCACTTTGTGCTCTTGTTATCCCTGGCCGGTGCTGGGCCTGCCGCCAGTCTGGTACAAGTCCCCGGCGTACCGGTCTCGCGCCGTGCTCGAGCCGCGCGGGGTTCTCGCCGAATTTGGCGTGACGCTGGCGAGCGACGCCGAGATTCGCGTTTGGGATTCGACTGCGGAAGTGCGCTATCTCGTCGTGCCGATGCGGCCGCAGAAAACCGAGGGTTGGAGCGAGGAGCGTCTCGCCACGCTGGTCACGCGCGACAGCATGATCGGCGCCGGGCTTGCTCTGCCGCCCGAACGCGCGGGCGCGCATTCATGAACGGCGCGCAGGACCTCGGCGGCATGATGGGCTTCGGCGCCATTGCTCCTGAAGCGGATGAGCCGGTCTTTCACCATGAATGGGAGAGGCGCGCGCTGGCGGTGACCTTGGCCGCGACGGCCTGCGGGTTGTGGAACATCGACGAAAGCCGCCACGCGCGCGAGACCCTGCCCCCCGCCGATTATCTCGCCAAGAGTTATTACGACATATGGGTGAGCGGGCTCGAAAAGCTCCTGTTGCGCACAGGAATGGTCTCCGACGAGGAATTGAAGCGCGGCCGCGTCTTGGCTCCGCCGCACCCGAAGGCACGAAAAATCGCCGCGGCCGACTTCGCCAAGGCGCTTGCTGGAGGTACGCGGTATGAGCGGCCAGCATCGGCGCCGCCGCTCTATGCGCCCGGCGATACGGTTCGCACGAAGGTGATGCACCCGAGGACGCACACGCGCCTGCCGCGCTACGCCCGGGGCAAGACGGGCGTCATCGAAGCGGTGCGTGGCTGTTTCGTCTTTCCCGACTCCCACGCCCATGGCGGCGGCGAGGACCCGCACTGGTGCTACACCGTAAGTTTCACCGGTGACGAATTGTGGGGCGACGGCGCGGACTTGCACGCAATAATATCGATCGACGCCTGGGAGCCGTATCTTGAACGCGCCTGAAGCGCCGCCTTTCGACGAGCCGTGGCAGGCGCAGGTTTTTGCGATGACCGTCATGCTCAATCAGCGCGGCTTCATCGACTGGAGCGAATGGACGCACGCGCTCGGAGCGGAAATTGCCGCCGGGCCGCAGGAAGCCGGCTCCGACATCTATTTTCAAAGCTGGCTTCGCGCGCTCGAGAAAATCCTGATTGGCAAGGGTGTGGCGAGCGCGGCGGAACTCGCGGGTCTCGCCGAGGCCTGGCGCGCCGCCGCCGAAGCGACGCCGCACGGGCAGCCGATCGTGCTCGCGGCGGGTCGCCGCTAAGAGCGAGGCGCCCTTCTTTCTGTCTTTCCCGAAACCCGCCGCGTAGGCGCCGAGTCTCGCTTCCTCCGTGCGAATTGGGCTAGAAGAGAACTTCACGAGGAGTTCTCATGCGCCGCGCCTATCACATGCTCGACGTCTTCACCGATACGCCGCTGGCCGGCAATCCGCTCGCGGTGGTGCTGGACGCGGAGGGGCTCGACGACGCGCGCATGCAGCAGATCGCCCGCGAGTTCAACCTCGCCGAAACCGTGTTCGTCCGCGCGCCGCGCGATCCCGTCAACACGGCGGCGTTGCGCATCTTCACTCCAGCCCGCGAATTGCCCTTCGCCGGCCATCCGACGGTCGGCGCAGCGGCGCTGCTCGCGCATCTGCGCGCCCCGCAACTGCTCGCGGCGCAGGATCTGCAACTCGTGCTGGAGGAAAAAGTCGGCGACGTCGTCTGCGTCGCGCGCCACCGCCGCGGTCAGGCTCTGGCGGCCTATTTCCACCTGCCGCGCCTGCCGCAATCGGCGGGCGCGGCGCCGGCCGCCGCCGAGCTCGCGAAGGGTCTCGGCATCGAGCCTGGGGAGATCGGCTTCGGCGCGCACCGCCCCACCGTCTACAGCGCCGGGGTCGATTTTCTCTTCGTGCCGATCGCGAGCGCCGCCGCGATCGCCAAGGCCAGTCCGGATCGCGCCGGCTCGGGCGCGGGCGGCGGCCCCAGCGTTTATCTCTACACGCGCGAAACCACCCAGGCCGGCGCGACCTATCACGCGCGCATGTTCGGCTCTGGGCTGGGCATCAGGGAAGACCCGGCGACCGGGGGCGCCGCCTCGGCTTTCGCCGGCGTGATCATGGAGTTCGACAAGCCAGGCGACGGCGAACATTCGATTGTCATCGAGCAAGGCATCGAGATGGGTCGGCCCAGCTTGATCGCGCTCGGCCTGGAAGTGGAAGGCGGCGCGCTAAAGTCGGCGACGATCGGCGGCTCGGCCGTATTGATCGCTGAGGGGACGATCGATCTGTGAACGCGCCGCGCATCCTCGACGTCGCAGAACTCGATTTGCGCCTCGAGGCGCACGACTGGCCGTTCGTCGAGGCCGAAGCTGAGAAGATCGCCGCACATTGGCGCAAGCGCCACGCGGCTCAGCCGCGCCTTTACAACGGCCGCGTGCTGCTGCTCGGCCGCCACGTCTTGGAAATGCGCGCAGACGGCGTTTCGATCCTGCGCGGCGACTATTTCGAAGCGGACTTCGCCGCCTTTCTCGCTTGGCGAGATTTTGGCTTTCCCGGCGGCCAGGTCTGCAACGCCTTTTCCATGGCCGCGCTCGTTGGCGGCGACGGCGCTTTCCTGCTTGGCGAGATGGGCGCGCACACCGCCACCGCCGGCGCGATCTATTTTCCCGCCGGCACCCCCGATCGGAAGGACGTCTTCGCCGACCGCGTCGATCTTACCGCGAGCGCGACCCGCGAGCTTTGGGAGGAAACCGGCGTCGAGATGGACGAAGTGGCGTTCGACTCGACGTGGACCCTCGTCTATGCGCCGCCCCGCATCGCCTGCATGAAGATCATGCGCCATGCGGCGCCGGCCGAGGCGCTCAAGACACGCATCGACGCGTTCCTCGCCGACGATCCCAACGCCGAACTCACGCGCATGCATGTCGTGCGCGGCCCCCGCGACATAGACGAAGAGCGCTCGCCGCGCTTCATCGTCGATTTTCTCGAACACGCTTTTGCTCAGAGACTGGTGGGATAGCCGTGGCGCTTGCGTGAGGCGAGAATCGTGGCGCGCGCCTGGGCCTCGTGGCCCTCCGAGCACTGGTCCTCGGCGACAGCGATTTCTTTCTTGATCTGATTGTAGACGGATTGCGCGACATGTCCCATCGCCAGGTCGTTGTTCTGGATCGCGCGATAGCGCGCAATGTCGCCGGCGCATCCCTCGCCTTGCGGCATTTGAAAATTCTGCGGCGTCACGTCGGTCGAAGCGGGCGGCGGCGCCGCAGCCTGCGGCGCGGCCGCCGGGTCATTGCACGCCGCAAGGGCCAATGCGGCGAAAGCGACCAAAGGGAAGAGCTTCATCGGAATATCTCCTGGCGAATGGATCGCCCTGGCTGAGACTGGCCAAAGCGCGGCGCGCGTCAAGTCGAAAACGTGGCGGAGACGAACGCGGTAATTGGAGAGAGCCGTGGTGAAACGCTCTATCGCAAGGCACGGCTTCTTCTTGGACATGTTCGAAACCTGAAAACGTGGTGGACGCGAAAAGGCAGGTCCCGCCATCGGCGAGGGGCGTGGCGATTTCGCGCCGTCACGGTTCCGTCAATTTCGTGTGACGTTTCGTGTCTAGAGACAGCGAATCTCGCGCTGATTCGGGCGCGCCGCCGGTAAGAAGCGGGCCTTTTCGGAATTTGAGCGCCTGCACCAGCCCCGACCTCCTCGTCGGGAAGTGGAGAGGCGCGAGGAGCCGGGACGTTCGAATCGAGGCAAAGCGAGACCCTTTCGTTCGGCTTAGGCCGAGGGAGAGAAAACCAGGAACGAGAAGACCGATCAGTGAGTATTTCCTCCGACCTAGCCAACGCGCGCGCCTCCGGCCGCGGCCCGCGGCAAGAGGATGTTGAGCGACGAGACGGACGCCTCGAAACTTCGGCCGCGCGCCCCCCGGGAGAACTGCAACTCAACAACCGCGCGCGGCGGCTGTTAATTTCCTTCGCCGTGCTCATCGCCGGCGCCGTTCTTGTCGTTCCGCTCGGCAACCTCGTCGCGACGATCGACTATCGGGCCATGACGCTCGCGTTGCGCCGGATGTCCGCCGCCGATATCGCGTTGTCGATCGGCGCAACGGGGTTGAGCTTCGCGGCGCTCGTCGGGCGCGACGCTGGAGCCTTGCGCTATATCGGCGCGCGGACGTCGTTTTCAGCGCTCTTGCTCGCGAGCTTCTGCGGCAGCGCCCTGGGGAACGCAGCCGGCTTTGGCCCGCTCACCGCGGCGGCCGTTCGCTATCGCGTTTATGGCGCGGTCGGAATCAGGGCCGACGACGTCGCCCGCCTGCTGCTGTTCGTGATGGGGGGCTTCGCGCTCGGTTTGGCGGGAATAGGCGGCTTCGCCGGATTGCTGGAGGCGGATCCGGTTGCCCATCTCCTGGGATGGACGCCGCTGCTCCTGCGCATCGCCGCGGCCGCGGCCGTGGCGTCGTCGGCCTGTTTTCTGATTTTCGGTCTGCGCGGAGAGATTCGGGTCGGCAGATTTTCTCTGGCGCCGCCGAGCACGACGCTCGCCGCGAGCCAACTTGCCTTGACCTCGGTCCGGCTCTTGGCCGCGGCGGTCGCGCTCTGGGTGCTGCTTCCCTCGACCCCCATCAGCTTCCTGTCATTCGCGGCCATCTTTACGGCCGCCACCGCCCTTGGAGTCGTGAGCCACGTTCCCGGCGGCGTGGGCCTCTTTGAGCTGGTGGTTCTCTGGGCCTTCCGAGGCCGCGCGCCTTCTGACGCCGTGGCGGCGGCGTTGCTAGCCTATCGCGGCGTCTATTATGTGCTGCCGCTCGTCATTTCCGCCGGCCTGTTCGCGTTTTTCGAGGTCGGGGTCGCGGTCGCGCCTCGACGGATGAACGCCGACGAGCGCCTCTCCCGCGTCGCCACCCGCCTGTCGCCGACGTTCATCGGGGTCCTGACCTTCGCGGCGGGCATCATGCTGCTCGTGTCCAGCGCGACGCCGACATTCGGCCGTCGGCTCACGCTGCTGTCGTCGCATCTGCCCCTGTGGTCGTTGGAAACTTCGCACTTTCTGGGCGGCCTGGTCGGCGTCGTGTTCCTCTTCGTCGCGCGCGGCCTGCTCGACCGACGCAACGGCGCATGGCGTCTGGCGGTCGCGCTGACGATCGCAAGCCTCGGATTTTCCCTCGGCAAAGGCCTCGCCTTCGGCGAAGAGGGCTTTCTCTCGATTCTCCTCATTCTCCTGCTCGCGACGCGTCCCGCATTTTATCGGCCGACCTCGATGCTCGATCAGCCTTTCACCTTGGGTTGGTTCGCGGCGGTTGGCCTCATCATCCTTGCGGCCTTCGGCATCTTGTTTCTCGCCTTCCAAGATGTCGGGTCGGCGGTTCGCGATCTCTGGTGGCAATTCGCTTTCGACGCGCAGGCGCCACGCGCGCTGCGCGCCCTGCTCGGCGCCTCCGTCCTCACCTTTGGGTTCGGCGTGGCGCAATTGCTGCGTGCGCCCAAAGGGCTGGCGCCGAAGCCGAGCGACGCCGATCTCGCCCTTGCGGCGAGGATCGTCGCCAAGCAGAACCGTAGCGACGCGATGCTGGCGCTGATGGGCGACAAGAGCTTTCTCTTCTCGCCATCGAGATCGACATTTCTAATGTTCGGCAAGCGGGGCCGCAGTTGGATCGCTCTATCCGATCCCGTCGGCCCGAGCGACGAGTGGCCGGAGTTGATCAATCGTTTCATCAAGCAAGCGCATGTGCATGGCGGCCGCGCCGCTTTCTATCAAGTTCGGCCAGAGAGCCTGCCATTCTATCTAGACGCCGGCTTGAGCGTCATGAAACTCGGCGAGGACGCCCGCGTGCCGCTCAAGGCCTTCAGCCTGCGGGGCGGCGCCGCGGCTCACCTGCGCTACGCATTGCGGCGCGCCGAGCGCGACGGACTCACATTCGAGTATGTCGATCCTGCGCGCTCCATGCGATATAGTACAGCAATCGAAGCGATTTCGTCCGAATGGCTCGAAGGCAGAGCCGGGGATGAGAAAGGATTCTCCGTCGCCGCGTTCGAGCCGCGCTTCGTGACGCGTCAGGGCATCGGACTGGTTCTAGCGAAGGGAACGCCGATCGCCTTTGCGAGCGTAATGACGACGGACGCCAAAGGGGAGGCTTCGATCGGCGTCATGCGGAACGGGCGCGCGGCGCCGTCTTACGCCATGGAATTCCTCTTCACGCGGCTTATCCTTGCCCTTCAAGAGCGGAATTTCGACGTGCTCAGCCTGGGCGTCGCGCCGCTGAGCGGGTTGCGCACCGAACCGCTCTCCTCTCGTTGGCACTGGCTCGGCGCGCAGATCTGGAAGCACGGCGACCGGTTCTACAATTTCAGAGGCCTGCGCACGTTCAAGGGCAAGTTCAATCCGATTTGGGAGCCACGCTACCTCGCCGCCTCTGGCACGCTTGGTCCGTTCGTCGCCTTGGCGGACGCCGTCTCCCTCATCGGCGCCGGGGTCCGTTCGCCAACCGCGGAGCGTGGCGATGTCTAAACTGTCGGCTCTGCTCGCGATGTTCGCGTGGATACTCGCCATCGGTCCCGCCTGCGCACTCGACGGCGGTCGGTATGGCGACGTCCGTTTGGCGACCCCGAAGGGAACTCCGCGCGGCTATGTCGTGCTGTTTTCGGACGCCGGCGGTTGGACCGCCGCGGACCAAGCTCGTCTCGACGCCTTGGCCTCCGTCGGCGCATTGGCCGTAGGCGTCGACACCGATGCCTATCTGGCTCGCGTCGCCTCGGTCAGCGCGACATGCGATCAATTGGTGGGCGACGCCGAAGGTCTCAGCCGCCAACTGCAGCGCGAGCATGCCGGCGCTGAATATTTCTTTCCCATTCTCACCGGGATCGGCAAAGGCGGAGCCCTCGCCGGCGCGATATTGGCGCAGGCGCCGGCGCGTACGCTGGGCGGCGCCGTCTCGATCGATCCCTGGGGCGTTCTGCAAACAAGCCACCGCTTTTGCCAGCGCGTGCCAAACGAGGACGACGGCGCCCAGCAGCGATACTGGCGCGTGCCGATCATCCATCAGTTCTGGAACATCTTGCTCACCCCCGCGACGCCCGAGACAACCCGCGCGCACTTCGAAACCCTGGAAGCGCTATCGCCTGATCTGGAAGTTCAGGCGCGCAATGCCGCGGCGCAAGATCAAACCCTGGCCTCGCTGGTCGCTCCGCATATCAACGAGGACGATGACTCGCGCGTGAGAGGGCTACCGTTGATCGAGTTGCCGGCCGCGGCGCCGTCGCGCCTGATGGCGGTGTTCCTGTCAGGCGATGGCGGATGGCGGGATCTCGACAAGACCATTGGCGAAAACTTGCAATCGCTCGGGGTTTCCGTCGTCGGCTGGGATAGCGTGCGCTACTTCTGGCGAAGCAAAACGCCAGCACAAACCGCCGCGGACCTGTCGGCGGTTATTCACGCCTACAGCGCCAAGTGGCATGCCGACAAGGTCGCGCTGATCGGATTTTCGTTCGGCGCCGACACTTTGCCCTTCGTCTACGATCGCCTTCGTCCCGGTCTGAAGCAGCATATCGCGATGATTTCACTCCTGAGCGCCGGTCGCGCTGCCGACTGGGAAATTCGCGTCGTGGGTTGGCTCGGCGCGGGACCGAGCGCCGAGGCGACGCCATTGCAGCCGGCGATCCGGGAAATTCCGGGGAAATTGATCCAGTGCTTCTACGGCGATCAGGACTCCGGGTCCGCTTGCCCCGACTTGGTGAAGCAGGGCGCCGAGGTGATCGAGAAAAAGGGCAGCCATCACTTCGACGGCAATTACATCTACATGGCGCACCAGATCTTGGACGGTTTCAAACGACGAATAAGCGAGGGTTCCTGAACGCCGGCCAGCCCGGTCCTAGGCGTCGGAGTCTGCTCATGAGCTTCCCCCTTCCCATCGCCCGAGGTCACCTGCCGTGAAGCCCACGACGGCCGCCAGCGCCTTAAAAGTCCAGGCCGCGCTCGGCGAGAATTACCAAGTGCTGGAATTCGACGCCAGCACCCGCACGGCGGCGGAGGCGGCGGCGGCGATCGGCTGCACGGTCGCGCAAATCGCCAAGTCGCTGATTTTCCGCGCCGAGCCCTCGGGCCGAGCGGTGCTGGTGATCGCCGCCGGCGTCAACCAAGTCGACGAGCGCAAGGTGGCCGGTCTCATCGGCGAGAGGATCGCCCGCGCCGACGCGGACTTCGTCCGCCAGAAGACCGGCTTTGCGATCGGCGGCGTGCCGCCGGTCGGCCACGATGAGCCGCTGCTGACGCTCATCGACGAAAGCCTCGGCGCCTTCGAGGCGATCTGGGCCGCGGCGGGAACGCCGAACGCCGTATTCCGCCTGACGCCGGCCGACCTCTTGCGCCTGACCGGCGGAACCCCAGCCGCGATCGCGCGCTGAGTCAGCCCGCTCGCCGCGCCGCCAGCGCCGCGCCTAGCAGCGCCGCGACGCGCTCGGGCGTCTCAAAGCGCAAGGTCACAGGCAAGGCGAGAATGGCGGACCGATGCGCGGGCGCAAGCCGCACATGGTCCTTTTCCGTCGTCACCGGCGTCAGGCCGCGCGCGGCCGCCTCGGCCAGCAGCGCGTCGATCTCGCGTGGCTCGTAACGGTGGTGGTCGGCGAAACGGCGGCGCGCATGGATGCGAGCGCCAAGCGCCTCGAGCGTGGCGAAGAACTTCTCCGGACGCGCGATCCCGGCGAAGGCGAGCACCGGGCGGCCGACCAGTCCGGCGCCGACGATCGCGTCGGACTCCAGTCTGGCGCGAAAGATCGGCTTTTCCGGCGCGAGCGCCGCCAACGCCGCGAGCCCTTCGGGCTCGCCGCCGATGACGACCTGGGCCGAGACGAATGGCAATTGCCGCGCCGGGGGCGCGCGCAACGGCCCCGCGGGAAAGCAAAGGCCGTTGCCAAAACGCGCCTCGCCGTCGATGACAGCGAAGGCGAAATCCTTGGCAAGGGAGGGGTTCTGCAGGCCGTCGTCGAGCACCAACGCGCTCGCTCCGGCGGCGATCGCCTCGCGCGCCGCCGCCACGCGATCCGTCCCGACGAAGCACGGCGCGACGCCGGCGAGCAGCAGGGGCTCGTCGCCGACAGCTTGCGCGCTATGGAGCGCGACGTCGACCTGGGTCGGTTCCGCCCGCCCCGCCCCGCCATAGCCTCGCGAGAGAAACGCAACGCGCTCGCCCCCCCTTTGCAGCATGCGCGCGACCGCGATCGCGGTCGGCGTCTTGCCGGCGCCGCCGAGAACGAAGTTGCCGACGCATATGACCGCCGCTTCGACGCGAGCGCCGGGCCGCGCCATCCGCCGCGCTGTCGCCCGGCCGTAGAGCGCGCCGAGGGGCGCGAGCGCCCGCGCCGCGGCGCTGGGCCGCTCGCGCGCCCAAAAGCCAGGGGCGATCACGCCGGCGCCGGCGCGTGCGCCGCCGGCAGAAACGGCGCAAGCGCCTGCATGACTCGATCCGCCGCGCCGCCTTGCGTCGCGACCGCATTGGCGGCGGCGCGCGCCATCGCCCGCAACCGCGCGGGATCGGCGAACAGCGCGGCGAGCATTGCCCCGAGTTCGTCGGCGTCGCCCACTAAGGCGGCGCCGCCCGCCTCGTCGAGCAGCGTGTAAACGTCACGGAAATTGCCGACATGCGGGCCGTGCAGGACCGCGCTGGCGAGCTTGGCGGGTTCGATCGGGTTCTGGCCGCCCTCGCCGACGAACGATTTGCCGACCATGACCACGCCGGCGAGGCGATAAAACAGGCCGAGTTCGCCGATCGTGTCGCAAATGTAAATCGCGGTTTCGCGCTCCGGCCGGTCGCCGCGCGAGCGCAGCGCGCAGTTGAATCCGAGCGCCTGCAGTTCCGTAAGGATCGCTTCGCCACGCGCGGGATGACGCGGCGCGATCAGCGTCAGCGCGTCCGGGAAGGTCTGCGCGACGCGCCGATGCGCCTCGGCGGCGATCCGCTCTTCGCCATCATGCGTCGAAGCGGCGATCCAGATCTGACGACCCGACGTCAGTCCCGCCAGCGCCGCCAGCTCCTGCCAGTCAGCGGGCGGCGCCGGCGCGTCGAATTTCAGATTGCCGGCGACGCGCACCGCCGGCGCGCCGAGGCTAGCGAGCCGCTCGGCGTCAGCTTCGCTTTGCGCGAGGCAGAGGCCGATCTCGCCGAGCAGCGCCGCAATGAAATTGGGCGCCCTGCGCCAACGCGCGCAGGACCGGGCGCTCATGCGGGCGTTGACCATGACCAGCGGGACGCCGACGCGTCGCGCCTCGAGGATCATGTTCGGCCACAATTCGGACTCGGCGATCAGCGCCAGATCAGGACGCCAATGCGCGAAAAACCGGCGCATGAACCCCGGCGCATCGAGCGGCGCGAACTGATGCACCGCCCCTGCGGGCAAGCGCTGCGCCAGCAGTCGAGCCGATGTGACGGTCCCCGTCGTCACCAGCGCGCCGTGCCCGCTTTGGGTCAGGCGGTCGACGAGCGGCAACAGCGAAAGCGCCTCCCCGACGCTGGCGCCGTGTAGCCAGATGAGCGCCCCGTGCGGGCGCGGCAAGCCGGCGAACCCGCGCCGCTCGTCGACGCGCAACGGATCTTCCTTGGCCCTATTCAGCCGCAGAGAGAGCAGCGCTCCGCTCAACGGCGTCGCGAGGCGCGTCGCGAGCCGGTAGGCGCCGAGCGACAGCGGAAGAGTCATGTGCGTCTCACGTCCGCGCCAGGATCGCGTCCTCCGACCATCGCATAGGCGCGTGCGTGCACCGCGTCGAGCCCCTCCTCCACCGCCTGGCGCGCGGCTTCCAGCGCCGCCTCGTCGGCATCGGGGGCAACATGAATGAGATCGCCGACGACGATCGCGCCGCGCCCGAACGGCTTGCCAAGGCTCGCGCGGTCCCACGAATCAAAATCGAAACGCCGGCTCACGACCACCGCCGTCGGCGCGATCGGTCGGCCCGAAAGTCGCGCCAACGTGACGATGCCGAGCCCGGCGACGCGCGCGCGTTTGGCTATGTCGGCGGTCATCGCCACCGACGCGCCGCTATCGAGTTGGCGCAACAATTCACGCATCGCCGGCGCGCCGCCCTTCCGGCGGGCGCGGTCGGCGCGACCGCCCGAACCGCGCACGGGAGTGACGCCGAGCCGGCGCAGGGCCGCCGCCTGCGCGCCGCCGTCGCCGCTGCGCGAAATAAGGGCGGCCATGCGCGGAATCGATTTGGGCCACGCGAACGAAATCATCAGATGCTGCCCGTGCCACATCGCCACGATCAGCGGCGTCCGACCCTCGATTGCCGCATCGACGTCGGCTGGCTCGCGCGCGAAACGATTGGTGCGCCGAACAAGCCCGAGATAATGCGCGAGCAGGAAGCCGAGAACTTCCTGCACGAGCCTGCTTTGTCCCAAACGTTTGAACATCGCCTCCCTCAAGCCGGATTGCGCTTGAGGCCCTTCGGCTCGAGGAAGCGATGGAGGTGGACGATGAAATAGCGGGTCTGGGCGTTGTCGACAGTCGCCTGCGCCTTGCCGCGCCAAGCCCGCTCGGCGCTGGCGTAATCGGGAAAGATGCCGACCACGTCGATCTTGCCGGGATCACGAAATTCGTGGCTCTCGAGGTCTTTCAATTCGCCGCCGAACACCAGATGCAGGAGCTGCGGGGATTCATGGCTCGTGGCTTCGTCTTGCGTCATGTCGTCAATTCCCTCGGGCAAGGCAGGTCTACGCGCGACAGTTGCGGCGTTCGCGCCAGGGCCAGCGAGGCCTTTGCCCCGCGCGAGCGAAAAACGCAACCGCCAGCGCGGTCCCGAGCGCTTTCAAATTTCATGCCGCACGCCACCCAAGCGCTGCCGCGCCGCCGCGACGAGGGCCGGCAACAGATTCGCGCCGCACGCCAGCAAGGCGCCGTGTCGGGTTTTTTGTCTATTATAGCGTAAGATTTGTCCATCGGCGTCAACCAGAAGCGCACCGGCTTCGCTGAGGACAATGTCGGCGCCGGCGACGTCCCAGTCGTGCGAATTGGCCGAAGCGAGACCGATGTCGAGGGCCCCGGTCGCGACCCGCGACAGGCGAAGCGCCAACGAGGGAATGCGTGGCGACGTGGCGAATTCGATTCCGGCGGCCTCGGCGAGTTCCGCGATCATTGATTTAGGGCCACCGACATGGGCGCGATCGAGGGCCCGCCGCGCCGAGGCATGAATCGGCGATCCGTCCAGCCTCGCCCCGCAGCCGAGAGCGGCGGCGTAGGTCTCCCCGAGCGCCGGCGCGTGGACGACGCCAGCGATCGGGCGCCCGTCGAGGATGAACGCGATCGACACCGCCCAGCGCGGATCCCCCGCCAGGAACGCCCGCGTGCCGTCGATCGGATCGACGACGAGAAGGCTCGCCCTGTCGAGACGCGCCGCGTCGTCCACCGTCTCCTCGGAGAGCCAACCCGCGTCCGGAAACGCGGCGTGCAATCGCTCCGTCAAGAAGCGGTCGACGGCCAGGTCCGCGGCGGTGACTGGCGAGCCGCCCTGCTTGGTGTGGACCTTCGCGCTCGTGGTCCCGCCCAAACGAAAATCGCGCATGGCGATCTCGCCCGCGCGCCGCGCGGCGTCGGTGATCTCCTCTAGCGCCAAGCGGGCGCGAGCGCGAAGGTCTGCGTCGATCGATGAGGTCAAGCGTTCTTCCGGTCGCGGGTGCTTTAGCCGCGCGGGCGGCGTGGCGCAATGCCCGGTCGGCATCCGGACCGCCACGCGACCGGCTATGTCATAATCCGGACAATGCTGTGCGTTGACGGCGAGGCGATCGTAAACGGTGGGATAATCGCAAAAGTGAACCCGACATCGCCAAGATCAATGCGATGATGAGCCGCTACTTTTACGTCGTTGCCTTCCAGGGCGCGATGCAGGCGGCGATCATCGTCGTGATGGCGCTTCGGCACCGGGCTGTAGGCGCCGAGCGCCGGAGGCGAGCGCGTAGCTTTGCCTTTTCTGCACCAGCCGCTATGTAGCGGCCATGAGCAAGTCCCCTAAAGCCGCCGACGCCTTCGCCCACCTCGGCCATCCCACGCAAATCCCCGATCACCCCGACGCGGCGACGCTCGAACGGGCGGCCAATCCGCATCCCGACGTCGACTACGTCACGCGCTTCGCGGCGCCGGAATTCACCTCGATCTGTCCGGTGACCGGCCAGCCGGATTTCGCCCATCTCGTCATCGACTACGTTCCCGACAAATGGATCGTCGAATCCAAGTCTCTGAAACTGCATCTCGCCAGCTTTCGCAATCACGGGGCCTTTCACGAGGATTGCACGGTGCGCATCGGCAAAGAGCTCGCCGAGCTCCTGAAGCCGCGCTGGCTGCGCATCGGCGGTTATTGGTATCCGCGTGGCGGCATACCGATCGACGTGTTCTGGCAGACCGGGCGTCTGCCAAAGGGCGTCTGGGCGCCCGACCAGGGCGTCGCGCCCTATCGCGGCCGCGGCTGAGGGCCTCGAAGTTTGCGTAACACGTCAGATTAGCGCGATGCCGAATGACATTGAGATTCAAGCGGAAAACGAAAAAACCCTAGGCCGCCTTGCGAGGGCGCAAGCGCCCTAGCTTGGCGAGAAGCTGCTTGGCGCGACGCAGCTTGGCTGGGCCGTTCGGCGCGCTCGCGGCCAGGGCATAGGCGCGCTCCCGCAGATCGTCGGCAAGCGCCTGGCGGTCCCGAATCGCGGCTATCTCGGCGAACCCAATCGGAGCGCCGATCGCGACCGGAAGGTCGGCGCCGATGCGCGCCTTCACTTCATGGAAGATAAGGGAAAGCCGCAGCGTCAGGCTGACATGGCTCGCGATTTGGAATAGCCGGCTGTTCTGGCCGCCGAACCAGACCGGCACCACCGTCGCCCGCGAGCGTTGGATGAGCTGGCCGACGAAAGGCTGCCAGCGCGCGTCGACCGCCGGCTTGCGCCCCAGGCGATCCGGCGCGGTGGAAACGCCGCCGGCGGGAAACACGACGACCGCGCCGCCCTCTTCGAGCCGCGCTCGCGCGGCGGCGCGCGACGCCAGGTTGGTGCGCTGCGCCTCTTCGGTCTCGGAAAAATCGATCGGCAGGATGAAGTCGCGCACTTCAGGCGCACGCATCAGCACGGCGTTGGTGAGCACCACGAAGTCTGAGCGGACCTTCTCCACCAGCCAGGAAATCACGATGCCGTCGAGCACGCCATAGGGATGGTTGGCGACGAACACCACAGGCCCAGTCTTGGGTACACGGGCGAGGGCGGCGGCGTCAAAGCGCACGTCGAGCGCGAGGCTGCGAACCGCAGCCTGCCAAAAGCTTTCGCTCGGCCGCGGATATCGTTGATTTTCAATGTAAAGTCGCTTCAACTCGGACTGACCCGTCGCCTTCTCCACGAGACGAATGAGCCCGCGCTTAACCGGAGGATCGCTCGCGGTGGCGTAGCTGAAGAGATAGTCGTCCATAGCCTCCGGCTACTCCCCCAAAATGACCGCTCCATGACAGGCGACGCGAGCGAGGCCGCCTGACGGCAACTTATCCCACGCGCCGTTTGGCCAATCGGTCAAACTCTTGCAACTCGCTCACCAACGCCTCGAAGCTGCTCAACGGCACCATATTCGGCCCATCGGAGGGCGCCAAGTCGGGGTCTTCGTGCGTCTCGATAAAGACGCCGGCGACGCCGACCGCGACCGCCGCGCGCGCGAGCACGCCAACGAATTCGCGCTGGCCGCCGGACGAGGCGCCCTGCCCGCCCGGCTGCTGCACCGAATGGGTGGCGTCGAAGATGACCGGCGCGCCGGTCTCGCGCGCCATGATCGGCAGCGCGCGCATGTCGGAAACGAGCGTATTGTAGCCGAAGCTGGCGCCGCGCTCGGTGACGAGCGCATCGACGCCGCCGGCGTCGACGATCTTCGCCACGACATGCTTCATGTCCCAGGGCGCCAGGAATTGCCCCTTCTTGACGTTGACCGCGCGGCCGGTGCGCGCGGCGGCGACCAGCAAGTCGGTCTGGCGGCAGAGAAACGCCGGGATTTGCAGGACATCGACCGCTTGCGCGACGATCGCGCATTGCGCCGGTTCGTGCACGTCGGTGAGCACCGGCATTTGGAGCGTGTCGCGGATCTCCGCGAAAATCGGCAGCGCCGCCTTCAGGCCGACGCCGCGCACGCCGGCGCCGGAGGTGCGGTTCGCCTTGTCGAAGGAGGTCTTGAAGACGAGGCCGACGCCGCGCCGCGTCGCGATCTCCTTGAGTGCGCCAGCCATCTCCAGCGCGTGGGCGCGGCTTTCGAGCTGGCATGGCCCCGCGATCAAGGCGAGCGGCAGATCCGCGCCGAAACGGACGGCGCCGACGCCGCGGCCGACCTGGACGATGGGGTTATTGCGCATGGCGAGAGCTCGCGCCCGAGTGCGCCGCCGCCTTCTCCCGCGAGCGGGGACTTGTCCCCTCCTCCCGCATGTCCGGCGGCGTCGCCTCGGCGACGAACGCGTCGAGCGCCTCGTCGAAACTCATCGTCGTCTGCTCGTTCGACCCGAGCCGACGGATCGACACGCCGCGCTCGGCCGCCTCCTTGCGCCCGATGGCGAGCAGCACGGGAACCTTGGCGAGCGAATGTTCGCGCACCTTGTAGCTGATCTTCTCGTTGCGCAGATCCGCCTCGACGCGCAGGCCGCGCTTGCGCGCCGCCGCGACGATCTCCATCGCGTAATCGTCGCCGTCCTGGGTGATCGTGCAGACGACGATCTGCACTGGAGCGAGCCACAGGGGCAGGTGACCCGCATAATGCTCGAGCAGGATGCCGGTGAAGCGCTCCAGCGAGCCGCAGATCGCGCGATGCACCATCACCGGCGTGGTCTTCTCGCTGTTGGCGGCGATATAGAAGGCGCCGAAGCGTTCGGGCAGATTGAAATCGACCTGCGTTGTGCCGCACTGCCAATCGCGCCCGATCGCGTCGCGCAGGACGTATTCGAACTTCGGTCCGTAGAAGGCGCCTTCGCCGGGATTGAGCTGCGTCGTCACCACGTTGCCGTGGCGCGCCTTGATCTCGTCGAGCACGCGCATCATCACCGCCTCGGCGTGATCCCACATCTCGTCCGCGCCGACGCGCTTTTCCGGGCGGGTCGAGAGTTTGACGACGATCTTGTCGAAGCCGAAATCGCCGTACACCGACAGGATCAACTCGTTGATCTTGTGACACTCCGCGGCGAGCTGGTCCTCGGTGCAGAAGATATGCGCGTCGTCCTGGGTGAACGCGCGCACCCGCATCACGCCATGCAGCGCGCCGGACGGCTCGTAGCGGTGGACCATGCCGAACTCGGCCAGGCGCAGCGGCAATTCGCGATAGGAGCGCAGGCCGTTCTTGAAGATCTGGATATGGCCGGGGCAGTTCATCGGCTTCAGCGCATAGATGCGCTCGTCCTCCGTCTCGGCGTCCTCGCCGGCGGGGCGCGCCATGAACATGCTCTCGCGATACCAGCCCCAATGGCCGGAGATCTCCCAGAGGCGCTTATCCAGCACCTGCGGCGCGCTGACTTCCTGATAATCCCCGGCGAGACGGCGGCGCATATAGGCGATCAAGGTCTGGAAGAGCGTCCAGCCCTTGGGGTGCCAGAATACGGTGCCCGGTCCCTCCTCCTGGAAGTGGAACAGGTCCATTTCGCGCGCGAGCTTGCGGTGGTCACGTTTTTCGGCCTCCTCGATCTGCTTGAGGTAGGCGTCGAGTTCTTCCTTTTTTGCAAAGGCGGTGGCGTAGATGCGCGACAGCATCGGCTTGGTGGAATCGCCGCGCCAATAGGCTCCCGCCACCTTCATCAGCTTGAAGGCCTCGCCGATCTTGCCGGTCGAGGTCATGTGCGGCCCTCTGCAGAGGTCCGTCCATTCGCCTTGGCTATAGAGCTTCAGCTCCTGGTCCAACGGAATCGCGTCGATCAGTTCGATCTTGAACGCCTCGCCCTTCTTCTCGAAAAGGCTCTTGGCCTCGTCGCGGCCGACCACCGTTTTCGTGAACGGCTTGTCGCGGGCGATGATCTCGCGCATGCGCTTTTCGATCGCCGGAAAATCCTCGGGCGTGAATGGCGCCGATCGGAAGAAGTCGTAATAGAAGCCGTTTTCGATGACCGGGCCGATCGTCACCTGCGTATCCGGCCACAGCGACTGCACCGCTTCGGCGAGCACATGCGCCGCGTCGTGGCGGATCAGTTCCAAGGCGCGCGGATCGTCGCGGCCGATGAATTCCAGCGTCGCGTCGGCGTCGATTCGATCCGAGAGATCGGCGAGCGCGCCATCGCGCACCATCGCGACCGTGCGTTTGGCGAGAGACGGGGATATGGATTTTGCGATTTCGAGGCCCGAAAGGCCAGGCTCGAAGGCGCGCCGCGCGCCGTCGGGAAAGGTGACGTGGATCATAGTGGCTCCTGTGGCTCACTCGCCGAGACGGGCCGGCGTAAGCGATGGGCGGGGTATAGAGGCCGGCAACGCCGAGGGCAATGGGGCGAGGCGGCGCGGCGCAGGTCGCGGGCACTTGCGCGCTGGCGCCGTTTTCCAGCGCGCGGGCCTGATTTCAAGGGCTTGCGATGCGATTCTCCGCCCCTGCCGCGGAGCGACAGGCCGTCGACGACGCGAAGACCTCACGCCAGGCTTACTGGAGGTCGAGGGCCTGGTAGTGCCCGGACTCATCGAGTTGGGAGCCCCAAACCTTATGCGAACCCTGATGGTCGTCCGCGCTGAAAGTCAGCTGCGTTCCCAACCCCATGTCGAAATTGTGCAACTGTTCGAGTTCATCGACCAATTTTTCAGTGTCGATTTGCGGGCCAACCCGCCGGATGGCTTCAGCCAGTATGCACGCATCGATGTAGCCCTCTAGCGAGACATAATCAGCCGCCTCGCCGGGAAAATACTTCGCAAGGGCCGCCTTATATTTCAGTATGATCGAGGCGTAGCTGTTTACCGCTGGCACCACCTGGGTCACGACCACGCCGGCGGCGTAACGCGGCCCTAGGAGCATCAGTTCGTCAGCCAGCGAAGTGCTGCCGACGAACGAGACATTGGTGTAGATCAGCGCCGGGTAGAGATCCCTTGTCTTTTCGATGAACTTCGCCGCCGCCCGATACGAGGCGACCATGACCACCGCCTTGATTTGTCCCTTGTATGCACGCAATCGCGTCACGGCGTCTTGCACATCGACGGTGTTGCGCTTGTAGCCGACGCGTACGATTTCCGGGGTGTTGCCGGGCAGCGCGCGCATCGCCTTCGCGACCCCTGCGTAGCCTGAATCGCCGAACGCATCCTCCTGGGCGAACACCATAATGTCCCTCGGCGGAATCCGCCGCACCTTCACGAGGTAACGCACCACCGCGTCCGTCTCTTCGCCATAGCTCGCTCGATAATTGAAGACATAACGGTCGGGCGGATCGCGTCGAAGAAGGTCGGCTCCGGAGAACGCCCCGAAGAACAGGGACCGGCGATCGAGCGCGTACGGCAACGCCACCGCCGCGGTCGGCGTTCCGACATTGCCGATGAAGCCGAAGACTTGGTCCTTTTCGTAAAGCTGCCGCATGGCGTCGAGCGTACGGGTTGGTTCATAACCGTCGTCAGCCGTCACCAGGTGTAGCTGCCGCCCGTTCACACCCCCAGCTTCGTTGATCTGATCAAAGGCGGTCTCGACGCCGATCTTCATTTGGCGGCCGAGTTCCCTCGAGGCGCCGCTGAAGGGCGCCACCATCCCAAAGCGAATTTCCTTATCGGTCAATCCGCGAACGGCGTTGTCCGCGGCGCCAAGCGGCGCTGGCGCAGGCGTAGCGGCGTTGGCCGGAGCGACTGACGCCGGGTCTCCGGCGGTCGTCAAGGTCGGCGCCGCGTCCGCGGACGAGGTGGGCGCAGGGGCGAGATACTGCAATTGCGCGGCGCGCTCAGACCAATTCGCGGGAGCCGCCTGCGCTTCATCGGCCCCAGCAACCGACTGATCGACCCCTGCGATCGGTTGATCGGCCGCGACCGGCGAAACCTGAGCCACTGGCGCCGCCGCCACGAGCGCGAACTCGCGATCGGGCGCGTCATGGATCGGTGTGATCGGACCTATGATCAGGGCGACCGCGACACCCACCGCGAGACCCGCGGCCAACCCGAATCTCCCGCGCCGCGACGAGGATTTTATCACCGGCGCCGAGGTCGACGAGACGAGTTGTCGAGGCCAGGGGCGATCGGCCGCGTCGTTTTGCTCATCGGTCGCTTTCTCGGCCTCTTCTTCGCCTTCGCTGCCCGATCCCTGCTCATGAAACTCGGCAGCACCGGGATGGGCGATCGCGTCATTTTGCTCGTCAGGCTCCCTCTCAGCCTCTTCGCCCTCGCTTGCCGATTTTTCCTCAAATAACTGAGATGCCTTGGGAAAAGATGCCGTACAATTCGATTCGCTGGGCGAATTTTGAAAAAAGAGTGGCGAACTTGGGACTTCAGACGGGTTTCCCAGCGTACTCGTCATGAGCAAACTCTCTGTCGTTACGCTCCAGCGTATAGAATATGTCTAGATCTTCTCGTCTAGTTTCTCGCAATGCACCAAAATTACTCGAATCAGCCCAAACGGGATGCGAGTTCGTCGGCCTCAACAAGAGGCAGCAAATTTGTCGAAACAAAGCCCGAAAGTGGGCAATGTCGCGCAGCTAAAATCACAATTAGCCCAAAGGGATCATCGATTTAGTCGTGGTAAATGAAATCCCAATTGACCGCGTCGGCGCCGGTATAGGCCCGAGACTGGCGATAGCGGATCCAAGTTAAGCCCGAGCCGTGAGGATCGCACCGCATTCGCGGAATGACGGGATCGCTCCCGCTTTGACATGCGGCCGCGCCCGGCCTAGGCATTTTCGGCAATGGAACGAGCATCGTCGCAGGTCGGGTTGGCGCCGACGCCGACAGGGAATCGCGCGGCGGAATGGGCGATCGTCGCCCTCGGCGCCTTCGTGTACTGGATCTCGGGGACCCACCCCTCGGCAATGCCGATTTGGGCGCCCTGGGACTTCTCGCCCACCGAATATCTGGCGACCGCGCTGACGCTGCTGTGGTTCTTCCGAGGGCTCGCGCTGAGCCCCCTGGAGGAGCGCCCGCCGGT
The DNA here is from genome assembly GCA_963813195.1 of uncultured Alphaproteobacteria bacterium. GTDB lineage: Bacteria > Pseudomonadota > Alphaproteobacteria > Rhizobiales > Beijerinckiaceae > Roseiarcus. Next base: position 159,779 of record CAWEYC010000036.1, read on the forward strand.
CTGGCGGCGCGCCGCTTTCGTCATCGGCCTCGCCGCGACTTACGCCGTGCTGCAGACGCGGTTCGAATATTGGTCGCAGCACATGTTTTTTCTCAACCGCATCCAGCATGTCGTGATGCACCACCTCGGCCCGTTCCTGATGGCGCTCGGCTGGCCGGGAAGCACAATTCTGCGCGGCATGCCGGCTTGGGCGCGACGGCTCGCCGAGAACCGCGTCGTGCTTGTCCTGATCCGCGTCCTACAGCAGCCCTTGCTGGCGGCTTTCCTGTTCGTCGGGCTCTTCTATTTCTGGCTGGTCCCGGGAGTTCATTTTCGCGCGATGATCGATTGGCGACTTTATGCGCTGATGAACTGGAGCATGGTTCTCGACGGCGTCCTTTTCTGGTCGTTGGTCCTCGATCCGCGGCCCAAGCCGCCGGCGCGCATCTCGTACGGCGCGCGAGCGGCGCTCTCCTTCGGCATTATGTTCCCGCAAATCGCGCTCGGCGCGGTGATCGCCTTCTCGCAGAGCGATCTCTACCCCTATTATAATCTATGCGGCCGGCTCTTCCCTTCCATCGACGCGCTCGCCGATCAGCACATCGGCGGCATCGTGATCTGGATTCCGCCGGGAATGATGAGCGCGATCGGCTTGCTGACGGTGTTGAACGCCTTCAGGCTTCACGAAGACTTAATTGAGGAGACGGACGATGACGCTTCTGCGCTGGCGGCGCTATCGAGCCGCTGGACCGGCCGCTAGGTCTGTCCGCGCCGCGATCCTGTGCGCCCTCGCCGGCGCGGCGCAGGCGGCCGAGCCGGGACTGAGCGTGAGCGATCCCTGGATGCGCACGATCGTGCTGTCGCGCCCGGCCGCGGGCTACTTTACCTTGTCCAACGAGACCGCGCAGACGGTCACGCTGGTCGGAGCCGCATCGCCGGCCTGCGGCGCCCTGATGCTGCACCGGAGCCTCAACGAGAATGGCCAGGAACGGATGCTGATGGTGAAGAGCCTCGCCGTCCCCGCCCACGGCGAAGTGAAATTCGCGCCTGGCGAATACCACTTGATGTGCATGTCGCCGTCGGCGGAGCTGGCGCCCGGACATTCGATCCCTGTCACGCTGAGCTTCTCGGACGGCGGCTCGCTCAGCGTGACCTTTCCCGTACGCGGCGCGAGCGGCCAATAAGATGAGGCTCAGACCAGGCTCAGCAGCCGCGCGAACCATCCGGGCGGATTCGCCTCGTCGGCGAGACGCCTCAGATCGTCCGCCACGCCGCTCATGTCCTGCGTCGGAGAGTTGAGCGAGGGAACGAGGAGGCGCGCGGCGCCGGAGCTGTCGAAAATGTAGATCGCCGAGGCGTGCGTAACCTCGTAAGGGTGGTCTTTGGTTTCGGGCGTGACGGAATAGACGAGGCGATAGCGTCGCGCCAGCGATGCCAGTTCATCCGGATCGCCGCGCAGCCCTTCGATCTCGGGGGCAAAGTTCTTCACGTAGTCGGCGAGCACGGGAAGCGTGTCGCGATTGGGGTCGACGGTGACGAAGAGCACGCGGATGCGCTGCGCGTCGGAGCCGAGGCGCTTGAGAATGTTCGCGACGTTCAGCAGCGTCGTCGGGCACACGTCGGGGCAATAGGTGTACCCGAAATAGAGCATGACGACCTGGCCGCGATAATCCGCCTGCGTCACGCGCCGGCCGTCCGACGCGCGCGTCATGGAGAATTCGAGCGGCGGCGAACTGCCGGACACGTCGATGGCGCGCCATTTGGCGCGGCTGTCGCAGCCGCCGAGCGAGGCGAGCGCGAACCCCGCGCCGAGGAACCCAAGCGCGCGTCGCCGCGTCACTGGCCGCGTGAGCGGCGGCGCGAAGACGGAATGCACGACAGCGGGAGAGCGCAACATGGGTTTCAGCATAGGCCAACGGCGCCGTCGAGGCTACGGGGGGCCAGCGTAAGCGGCGCCGTCAAACAATACGCAGCACGCTACGCCACGCCGCGGCTGGACTGTCCGCTTCGCCGCCGGCGGACGCCGAACCGGCGGTTGGCGCGAACGACCGAGGAGGCCGGCGAAAAAAGAAAAGCGGAGCGCAGCAACACGTCGGGGATTTGCTCAGCGGGAACCGGCTTGCTGAAGAGGTAGCCCTGCATCTCGTCGCAACCCTGCTCGCGCAGGAAAGCCGCTTGCTCGACGGTCTCGACGCCCTCGGCGACAATCGTCAGGCCGAGCGCCTTTCCCATGCTGATGATCGCCTGCGCGATCGCCCGGTCTTCGGCGTCCTGCGGCAAGTCCTTGACGAACGAACGATCGACCTTGATCGTGTCGACCGGAAACTTCTTCATCAACGACATCGAGGAATAGCCGGTGCCGAAATCGTCGATGGCGAGGCGCACGCCGCGGCTGCGGATGATTTCGAGCAATTCGATCGCGCGGGCGACGTTGCGCATCACCATGCTTTCGGTGATCTCGAGCTGCAGAAGCGCCGGCGGCATCTCGCTCGCGGCGAGTGCGTCGTCGATGTCATGCAGGAGATTCTCATCCGAGAATTGCCGCGGAGAGAGGTTGACCGCCATCGATAGCGGCGGCAGTCCCGCTCGGCGCCACGCCATGTTTTGCGCGCATGCGCTCTTGAGGACCCAGCGCCCGATCGGAACGATGAGACCGGTCTCTTCCGCCAGCGGAATGAACTGCGCCGGCGACAACTCGCCGAGATCGGCCGACGTCCAGCGCAGCAGCGCCTCGACGCCGGTGATCTGGTCCGTCGCGGCGTCCACCTTGGGCTGGTAATGCAGCAAGAGTTCATCGCGCTCCAGCGCCTGGCGCAGTCGGGCTTCGAACACGAGACGCTCGACCGATTGCGACTTGTTCTGCTTGACGAAGAAGCGGAAGCCGTTCTTCCCCTCCTCCTTGGCGCGATACATGGCCATATCGGCGTTCTTGGTCAGCGTCAGCTCGTCCTCGCCGTCGTCCGGGAACATGGCGATGCCGATGCTGGCGGTGGCGCGGCATTCGAGTCCGCAGAGTTCGAGCGGCTCGGAAACGACCGACAGCAGCCGGCGCGCGGCGGTCTCGATTTGCGGCAAATCCGCCGCGTGCTCGAGAATGACGACAAATTCGTCGCCGCCGAGACGGGCGACGACATCGCCGGGTTGCAGGCAGCGGCGGAGCCTGTTGCCGGTTTCGACGAGCAGTTTGTCGCCGGCGTTGTGCCCGAGCGAATCGTTGATCACCTTGAATCGGTCGATGTCGATGAACAGCACGGCGAAGTTTCCATTTCGCCGCCGGGCCGACTCGATCGAAGCATTCAACAGGTGATTGAACATCGCGCGATTGGGCAGGTCGGTCAGGCCGTCGTGCGTCGCCAGATACTTGATGCGCTCGTCGGCCCGCGCCTTCTCGTCCGCCCGATCGAAATTTTCGAGCGCGAAGGAAACGTTGTTGGCCAGGCGCATCAGAAGTTCGACGAGTTCGGGCGTAAACGCGTCACGCTCGCTCGACATGAAGACAAGGACGCCGACGGCGTGCCCACCAATGAACAGGGGCAGGGAGGCGCCTGATCGATTGCCTTCGCGTAGCGCCCTCTCGCGAAACGCGGCGCCGCGCGCGTCGGCGAGATAATCGTTGGTGATGCAGGGCTGCAACGTCCGAAACGCCGTTCCGCTCAACCCTCGCCCCTCGGGATAGGCGTCGCTGACCGCGATCTGTACGGTCCTCTGCATGTCCCCCTTCGGGCCCGCCCATGCGACGACGCGCAGAAAGACGCTGTCCAGTTCGCGCAACGCGATGATGGTGGAGGCGAACCGGCCGCCTTGCACCGCCGCCTCGCACACCAACTGGAACAGTTCGGTCCGGGTGTGGGCGCGCATGATGGCTTCGTTCGTCGCGCTCAGCGCCGCGAACATGCGATTGAGGCGCTTCTTTTGCTCGCTCGCGAGGCGCCGCTCGTCCGCGCGATCGAAGTTCTCGAGGGCGAACGAGACGTTCTCCGCCAGCCGCTGAAGGAGCTCAGCGAGTTCGGGCGTGAACGCGCCGCGCTCGCTGGCGACGAAGGTCAGGACGCCGACCGCTTCGCCGTCGGTAAGCAGTGGCAGGGAGGCGAGGGATCTGATGCCCCGGGCACGGGCGCTGGCGTGGAAGGCGGCGCCCCGTTCGTCGCCGAGATAATCGTTGCTGATGCAGGGTTGGCGCGTACGAAATGCGGTTCCCGCCACCCCGCGTCCTTCGGCGTGATCGGTCGTGATCGCCACTCTCACGGTCTCCGCCGGGACCGCAGCCGGCCCGGTCGTCGCGACGACGCGCAGGAAGTCAGCTCCGGGCTCCGCCAAAGCGATCGTGGCGACGATGAACTTGCCGCCGTTCACGGCCGCCTGGCACACCCGCTCGAACATTTCGTCGCGTGTCCGAGCGCGCATGATCGCTTCGTTCGTCGCGCAGAGCGCCGCGAACATGCGCGTCAGGCGCTCCTTTTGTTCGCTCGCCAGCCGGCGCTCCGCCGCGCGATCGAAGTTCTCGAGGGCGAAGGAGACGTTGTCCGCAAGGCGCTGAAGAAGCTCGACCAGTTCGGGCGTGAACGCGTCTTTCTCTCTCGAACCGAAGATCAGGACGCCGATCGCCTCGCTTTTGCTTATCAGCGGCAGCGCCGCGAAGGACTTTATACCCCTCGCGTACGCCTCGGCGTGGAAGGCCGCGCCCCTTTCGTCGGCGAGATAGTCGTTGCTGATGCACGGCTGGCGGGTGCGAAACGCCGTCGCGCTGATCCCCCGGCTCTCGGGGCGATCGGGCGAAATCGCCAACCTCACGCTCCCCGGCGATATGGAGGCCAATCCGGCCCTCGCGACCTCGCTCAGATACTGCGCGCCGGGCTCCGCGAGAGCAATGGTGGCGACGGCGAACTTGCCGCCGCTCACCGCGGCCTCGCAAACGCGCTGGAACAGATCTTCGCGCGTCGTCGCCCGCATGATGGCTTCATTGGTCGCGCTCAGTGCGGTGTACATCCGCGTGAGGCGTTCCTTTTGCTGATCCGCCAGGCGACGGCCATCGGCGCGATCGAAATTCTCGAGGGCGAAGGAGACATTCTCCGCCAGCCGTTGCAGCAGTTCGACGAGTTCGGGCGTGAAGGCATTTTGCTCGCTGGAGATGAAGAGAAGGACGCCGACCGCCTCGCCGCGACTGAGCAGCGGCAGCGCGGCACAGGCTTTGGCTTCCCGTTCGACGGCTCTCTGTCGAAAAGCGCAGCCCCGTTCGTCTGCGAGATAGTCGTTGCTGATACAGGGCTCGCGGGTGCGGAAGGCGGTTCCGCACAGCCCGCGCCCCTCGGGACGCGCGGTCGTGATCGCCACCTTCAGCGTCTTCGACGATTCCGCATTGTGTCCCGCGGTTGCGGCAATGCGCAGAAAGTCGTTATCCGGCTCCGCCAGGGCGATCAGCGTCGACGTGAACCGGCCGCCGTGAACCGCGGCCTCGCAGACCAGCCGGAACAGCTCCGGGCGCGTCGGGGCGCGCATGATGGCTTCGTTGGTCGCGCTCAGAGCGGCGAACATCCGCGCGAGGCGCTCCCTCTGCTCGTCCGCTTGACGGCGGTCATCGGCGCGATCGAAGTTCTCCAGGGCGAAGGAAATGTTCTTCGCGAGCCGCTGCAGAAGCTCGACGAGCTCCGGCGTAAACGTGCCCCGCTCGCTGGCCATGAAGAGAAGAATGCCGACCGCTCGGCCTTGGATGAGCAGCGGAACCGCGGCGCCGGAACGCGTGCCCTCGCGGCGAACCGTTTTCAGGAGAACGCTCTCCTTGATTTCCGAGAGGTAGTCGTTGCTGATGCAGGGAAGCCCGGTGCGAAACGCCTGGCCGCTCAACCCGCGTCCTTCCGGGAGCTCGGCGGTCGTCGCCAATCTGGCGTTCCGCGCCGACGCGGCGGTCGGGCCCGACGCCGCCGCGATGCGAAAGAATTCGCTTTCCGGCTGCGCCAGACCGACAAGCGTCGCGGTGAAGTCGCCGCCCTTCACCGCGGCTTCGCACACCAATTCAAATAGTTCCGCGCGCGTCGACGCACGCATGATCGCCTCGTTCGTCGCGCCGAGCGCTTCGAACATGCGCGTGACATTGTCCTTTTGCTTCTGGCGTTCGAACAGCTCCATGCCGAAGGAGATGTTTTCCGCGATGCGCGTGGTCAATTGAATCCGCTCGTCGTCCAGCGGCCCTGAATCGTCCCCGAAAAGGCAGGCGAACACGCCGACGACCTGTCCGTTCTTGACCAGCGGCAAGACCGCCTCGGACGTGGCGCCGCCGCCGAGCGCCAGCGAGCGCCACGCGGCTGCCCGGGAATCCTTCGACACGTCCGCGATAAAGCAGGGCTGGCCCGTACGGAACACATTCGCCGCGACGCCTTGCCCTTCCTCGAGATTGGGGTTGGCCGATACCCGCACCATTTCGTAGATGCGGCCGAGCTTGCCGGAACGGGCGGCGCCGACGAACCATTGGGCATTGGGATCGTGAAGAGACACCGCCGCGCCGAGGAACCCGCCGGGTCCGGTCGCCGCGTCACAGATCGTTTGAAACATCTCGCCGGCGTCGGCCGCCGTGAGAATGGCCTTGTTGGTCGCATTCAATAAGGCAAAGCGACGATCCGGACGGCCGCTGGCATGCGCGCTTTGCCCCCGCTCCCGCTCCCGATCGAAATTGTCGAGCGCCGCCGAGACGTTCCTTACGACATGCTTCAGAAGATCGATCGCAGCGTCGCTGAAGACGCCCGGCCGACGGGGACAGAACGCGAAGACGCCGGCGCTGGAACCGCCGCGCATGATCGGGATCGACACCCCCCGGCCGGCGCAGGACCCAGGGTCGACCGCGAGCTCCAAGGCGCGGAGCCGATCCAGGCCCTCGCCCTCGCCCGCGGCGAGCCGCAATGCGCCGTCTCCGTCGGCGAGCAGGACCCCGGCGCACCCGACTTCGCCGTCCCGCGACATCGCGGCCGAGACGGTCCGGAACAGCTCGTCGGCCGATTTCGCCTGCAATATCGATTCGCTGACGGCTCGCAGGGCAGCAAACATCCAGCTCGCGCTTTGCCTTGTCATTGCGCCGCTCAGCCCTCTCTCCCAAGGGAAGATTGGGCTGCAGAACTAAACGGCAGGTTACAATTCTGTCTAAAGGCCCGCCCGCCGATGGAATAAAATCGCAAAAACTGCATGTTTAGAGAAAGTTGCCGCGCAGTGCTCCCGAGAGCTCTTGGGAAAGGCCCGCCTGCGCCGCCGATCAGGAATTGACATCGCCGACGGCTTGGGCGAACCACTTCCGCAAACCCTGCCCGACGGCTTTGACCCCGACCGCTCCCGAGGCGACGTCGATCGCACGCGCCAAGGCCAGGGGCGCTGCGAGCCAGCCGCTGGCGTTGCGTTCGTCGAGCCAATCGACCATTCCGCCGGGAAAGCATAAGACGGTCAGCGCAAATATTGCGTAGATGACCCGCGCCCAACCCCACGGGCTGGTCGTCGAGGCGGGTTTTTGTGGTGCCGGTTTCAATCGCTCGCCCTCAAAACTGGAAATAGATGAAGGGCGCGGAAGCCGAGGGCGCCATGACGATGATGCCGTAGAACAGCGCGAAACCGAACGCGGCCTGGGCGAGCGGGCCGCGGTTGTCGAGCACGGCGCCGATCGCCGCGCGGGTCTGCGAGGGCACGATTTGCGTCAGCGCTCCGCACGCGATGAGCGGCAGAACGACCGCGGGCATGGTGTTCGCGGCGCCGTTGTCGGTCCATACGCCGGCGATGAATTGCTGCGCCGCGTCGAGAGAGGGAGCGCGGAAGAACAGCCAGGCGAAACAGACGAAATGGAAAGTCACGGCCCAATCGACGGTCCGGGCGATTGGACCGGCGCCGAAGCGAGCGAAGGCGGCGCTGCGGCGCCAGGCATGATCGACGACCAGGGCCGCGCCGTGCAGCGCGCCCCAGATAAGGAAGGTCCAGTTGGCGCCGTGCCAGAGTCCCCCGAGCACCATGGTCGTCATCAGGTTCCGCGCGGTGGCGAAGGCGCCGTGGCGGTTGCCGCCCAGGGGGATGTAGAGATAGTCGCGCAACCAGTTCGACAATGTCATGTGCCACCGGCGCCAGAAGTCGCCGATGCCGAGGGCGCGATAGGGCTGGTTGAAGTTCTGCGGAAAGCGATAGCCGAGCAGCGCGGCGACCCCGATCGCGATGTCGGTATAGGCGCTGAAGTCGGCGTAGATCTGGATCGCGTAGGCATAGACCGCGAAGACGAGATCGAAGCGGGAGAATTGCGTCGGGTCGGTGAAGACGGGGTCGACGAAACGCACCGCGAGGTAATTGGCGATCACCATCTTCTTGAACAGACCGCCGAGAATCAGCAGCATGTTCTCGCTGAGGGAAAATTCCGCGGCTCTCGGGGGCGAGGCGAGCTGCGGCAGAAACTCGTGCGCGCGCACGATCGGCCCGGCCACGAGGTGCGGAAAGAAGCTGATGTAGAGGAAGATGTCGAGCGGGGAGCGCGACGGCGCGAGGCGCCCGCGATAAACGTCGACGATGTAGGAAATCGCATGAAAGGTGAGGAAGGAAATTGCGACCGGCAGAGTGGCGTCGACGAAATCGACCGGCGGATTGAGCCCCAGCGCGTGCGCCAGGGTGAGAAACTGAGCGATGAAAAAATCGAGATATTTGAAATAGCCGAGAATGGCAAGGTCGATCGCAACGCCGAGGGCGAGCGCCACGCCACGATACGGCCGGCGCGCGGCGGCGTCGACGTAGAGGCCGACGCAATAAGAGATCGCGCCGCTCGCCAGCAGCAGCAGGAGAAACCGCCAGTTCCACGAGGCGTAGAAGGCGAGGCTCAGAGCGAGCAGCACGACCTTCTTGAGGGTATTGTAGGAATTGAGGCTCCAGATCAGCGCAAACGAAAACGCGAAAAACAGCCCAAAATCAATTGTTGGAAACAACATGGGTGCGGATCTGCCGGCCATCGATCAGCGGGATCAGGAAATCCGCGAATCTGTCGGCGCTCTTTTTATATCCTTCGAGCGTCATGTGCACGTAGTCATGCGCCATGAGCGGCGGATTGGCCGCCGCCCACACCTGCGCGCCGCACGGCCCCGGCATGATGGACGACCAATCCCAGAAAACGGCGCCGAGACGTTCGGCGAGCCGCCGCTGCGCCTCGCGCACCTGAGCGAGCTTGGGCGGCGTCGGGAAGCGGCAATGTTCGGAGCCGTCGGCGCTGATCGGCTGCGCCGCGAGGGCCGGGCAATCGTGGCCGACGGTGGAATTGTGGCAAACGCCGGCCGGGCGCGCGCCGTCGGGGGGACCGACGATGATGACGCGCAGCCCGGGCCGAAGCGACTGCAGTCTGCGCACGATTTGTTCGTACTGCGCGGTATAGGTGGCGATGTCGAGGGCGTCGTTGAAGCCTTCGTTGGTTCCGAATGCGAGCACGACAATGTCGGGAGCCAGCCGCCGCAAGTCGTCGGCGAGATTGTCGGTTGCGAGCTTTTGCAGCAGTTGCACGGTGGCGCCCGGGAATCCCAGGCTTATATAGGAGACGCCGTCGCCGGCGCGGGCGACCTCGACGCCGGTCACGGTCACAGGCGCGTCGGTCAGAGTGCGCACCGAGATATCGCGAAACCCTCGAGCGCCCGTCTTGGACGCCGGCACGTCGAGCGTCGCGCGCTCGTCCGCGGCCCCGTTCAGATCGATCTCTCCGTCAGGTTCGCCGTCGACCAGCACTTCGGCGCGACCGCCGCCCGGCTGCTTGAGAAAGGCGACTTCGACCCGGTTGTAGGGAGGACCGCCGCGCGACTTCATGTTGAGCGAGGCGCCGGCGTGGCGCGCCACCGCGTTGAATCCCGAGAGATAGAATCGGCGCCTGTCGTCGGATTTCTGTAGCGCTTCGTAGGTCCAGTCGTCGGAGGCCTCGCTGTCGAACAGCGCCGAACGCACCCCCAAATGCGGCTTTCCCGGCACCAGATAGGCTGCCCCGCCCGCGCCGAACACTTGCTGCAGACGCTCGCGCACCCGGCCGGAAAAGAAGTCCGCCGCAGTATGGCTGTCGCCGAGCTGCAGGATCGTCAGCCGATGGGTGGCGAAAACATCGGGCTCCAACTCACCGTAAGCGGAAAACCCGCCCCCCTGACGATCGGCGGCGGGCAACGCCGCCTCCAACGCGGCGAGTGCGCCGAGGCCGCGCGTCTCGCTCTTGGGCGCGACGGCCTTGCTCGAACTTGTGAGCATCGCGACCTGCAATAATTTATTCTCTGGATTCGGCGGGAACGGCGCCGGCGGCGCCGCGGCGAGGGGCGCCGGCGGCTCTCGCGCTCGCCAAACCGCCAGACGCGCATCGGCGAGGGCGAAAGAGGAGATGTTCAGCTTGGAGGGCAGCGTGAGCCGAGTCGCCGCGTCGAGCTTACGCTCGACGATGGCATTGTTTGGCGCGCCGCCCAGGCTGGCCTTCACGGCCAAGCCTGCGCCAGCCGCGCCGAGCAGCAGGACGATGACCCAAGCGAGCAGCGCCCCCGGATTTCGCAACCCCCTCACCTCGCTCCCATTTTCTCGCACTCGTTGGCCACGTCGCGGCCGCGCTGCTTCAGACTTTGCATGATGGAGGGATAAAAAGCGTCCAACACCATGTCGTAGCCGACGGTCGTGAAATGGATGCCGTCGGGAGCGCGCACCTGCACCATCGCATTATTCGCGTTGGGCAGGAAGGGCTTGTATTCATCGGCGCCGGGCCGTGATTCCCACGGCGGGACATAGGCCGCGAGCGGCGAGGCGACATGCGTGACAGCGTCGGCGAACAGGCGGTTCTTCGCAATCGCGTCAGCGTTTGCGGCGGGATCGAGCATGACGGGAAGCCCCAGCACAAGCATCGAGGACCCGCGCGAGATGGCGTTCTGCAGGACATCCTCGACAAGCCCCTCGTAGCGGCTGTCAAATTCGGGGCCGCCATATTGGGTGCGCGACCGGGACGCGTCGACGATCGACTGGCGGTCGTTGATGCCGAACGAACCGACGAACAGATCCACGCCGGGATTGGCGGCGAGCGCCGCCACCTTGTTCACCCAATTGTACTGGTCCAGCCGCGTCAGTCCTGTTCCGTTCTTGGCTTGGCGAAGCAATTTGATCTTCTCGGCCAGACATTTGTCTTTTCCGAGGCGCCGGAACATCGCGCCCCAGAGCCCGTCCGCCATCGAATCGCCGACGAAGGCGATGTGGACGGGCGGAGGATCGCCCGGCGACGCGTAGGCGGCGCCGGCGCGCGCGCCGCAACCCAAAGCCACGCCCAACGCAACGCAAATTGCCGACGTAAAAAACCACTTATTCCACATGCCTCAGGCGCCCTCGACTGACGATTGCCCTCAATTCGGCGCAGGCTCACGCGGCGTCGCCGGATTCGCGACGTGCAGTTTCCTTCTGTGTCTCTTCCTGCCGTGCGTCTTCCGGACGACATGGACCTCGGTCTTGCGCTCGCTCGCAGAGGCGACGACGACCGGGAGACCCGCAACCGTGGCGGCTTTTTGCCACATGCGGGCGTAGCCCGCCATAGTAAAATGCACCCCGTCGCCCGCATGCAGGGACGGCTCGCAGAAGGTGGGGTCCTGCAGGCTCACATAGGTCACCGAGGTGCCCGCGAGCTGCGCGTTCAGGATCTCGTCCAACTTTTTCGAATAGGTCTCCCACGACTTGAGGACGCAGGGCGGACCCATCCAATAGAGCTTGACGCCCTGGGCGTCGGCCGCCGCGACGATCTCCCCGACGCGCTTTTGAACGTCCATTGCAGCGGCGCCGCCGACCGCATCGTTTGTGCCAAGGCTCATAAATACTGTGCTGCCCCGAGGCATTTCGCGCAATTGCTGAAAAATGAAGGGCGTATAGATCGCGACGTTGAAGCGGTTGGCGGGAGACGGCAGGTTGGTCGCCAGATGCACGCCCTCCCCAATGCTGTCGCCGATGATCCTTACGTCGTCGGCGAACGCCGCCGAGGGCGCGGCGAGAGCGAACAGAAGTCCGAGAACGAAGCGGCGCAACGACATGGGGGTCACCTGGGAAAGGCGCTTTCAGCACAAAAGCATGCCATGGTTAATGGCCGATGAAAACCGCTGGCGCAGACGGCGCGGACAAAAGTGGAACACGGAATTCATTCGGTCCGGCGCTCACTCGCACCGATAGCGCCAGCGCCCGTAGCGCCAGGGAAGCATCCAGGACGCGCGCGGCGGGAGCTCCCGAGGCGGCGGGTCGTAGCCGAAGGCGCTCCATGGGTGGCAGCGACAAATTCGCGCGACGCCCATCCAGCCGCCCGCCCACAACCCGTGGCGCTGGATCGCCTCGTCCGTGTAGGCCGAACAGCTCGGAAGATAGCGGCACCGTCGCCCGAAGAGCGAGGAAAACGTCAGTTGATAGAACCGGATGAGCGCGTGCGCGGCATGGCGCGGCGCGAGCTGAAAGACAGTCACGGCGCCGGGGCCGCGAGCGCTTCGCGCGGGCTCGTATTAGCGGCGGCGCGCTCGGCGGCGATCTGGCCGAGCGCGTCGACCACCGCATCGAACGTCAGCAACGTCGAGGCGTGGCGCGGCTTGTAGTCGCGCACCGGCTCGAGAACGGCGAAATCAGACCATTTCCCGGAAGGCGGGGGGCCATTGGCCTTGAGCATGCGCGTCACGGTCTCGCGAAGAGCGACGAGTTCCTCAGGCGTCGCGCCGATTATGTGGCGCGCCATCAGCGAGGAAGACGCCTGCCCAAGCGCGCAGGCCTTGACGTCATGGGCGAAATCGCTGACGCGACCGTCGCGAAGGCAGAGATCGATCGTGACCGTCGAGCCGCAGAGCCGCGAGTGGGCCTTGGCGCTCGCATCCGGCGAAACCAGTCGGCCGAGCCGAGGAATATCGGCCGCCAACTGGAGAATGCGGCTATTGTAGATCTCGTTCAGCATGATCGCATCGCGCCCGGCTGGTCGAACCGCCCCGTCCCCCTATATAGGTGACGGGGCCGGCAATGAAGAGGGCAGGACGGACCAGGGCCTCGCCGCGCCGAACTGGTGAGAGACCAAGATGGATGACGTCGTTAAACGCAAAGTTCGGCCCTCCGAGGTCCCGGTAAAGCCGAGCCGCGACGAGGCCGAGGCTGCCGTCCGCACCTTGATAGCCTGGGCTGGCGACGATCCGACGCGCGAGGGCCTTCTCGACACGCCGCGACGAGTGGTCAAAGCCTATGAAGAGCTGTTCAGCGGTTATCGCGAGGACGCCGGCCAGGCGCTCTCGCGTGTGTTCGAGGAGGTCGAGGGCTACCAGGACATCGTGATGGTTCGCGATATCCCCTTCGTCTCCCATTGCGAGCACCATATCGCGCCGTTCTTCGGCAAGGCGCACATCGGCTATTATCCGCGTCACGGAGTGGTCGGCCTCTCGAAGCTCGCGCGCATCGTCGACACGTTCGCGCGCCGCCTGCAGACCCAGGAGGCGATGTCGGCGCAAATCGTGGAGGCGGTGGACGCCTCGCTCAATACGCGCGGCGTTGCGGTATTGATCGAAGCCGAGCACACCTGCATGTCCATGCGCGGAGTGAAGAAGCATGGGATCTCAACGGTGACGACGCAGTTTTCCGGCGTCTTTCGCACGGACCCGACCGAACAGATCCGGTTCCTGACGTTGTTGCGCGGGGCGAGGTGATGTCGCCGGGGGAAACCGCCGGCGCCGCGATCGACCGAGAGGAAGGCGTTGAATTCGCGCCGCGCTTCTCCGCCGACGGACTGCTGACCTGCGTGACGGTCGACGCCCGGAGCGGCGAAGTGCTGATGGTCGCGCATATGAACGCCGAGGCGCTCGACAAGACGCTGTCGAGCGGGATCATGCACTATTGGTCGCGATCGCGCCAAAGCCTCTGGCGCAAGGGCGATACCTCCGGGCAGATCCAGTCCCTCGAGGAATTGCGCGTCGATTGCGATCAGGACGCGGTGCTGGCTCGGGTGTCCGTCGGCGGCGACGGCGGCGCTTGCCACACCGGACGGCGTTCGTGCTTTTATCGGCGCGTCGAAAAGACCGATGGAGGCGTTCGTCTGGACCAGATCGCGAAAATGTGAAACGAATACGACTCGCAACGCGTTACGGTTGGGAAGCGCCGGACGCAATGTTAACCAATCGGCGAGAGGCGGCTGGTACGGTTTTCGGTTACCGACGCCCCGGGAGGACATCGGGAAACCGGATTGCGAGGCGTAGAAATGGCTGGCGCTTTCTTACGTAAGACTGAGCCCGAGTCGTTTTCGGGAAGCTCCAGACCGTCTCGGCCGAGGATCGGCATCGCGCTTGGGGCGGGCGCGGCGCGCGGGTGGGCCCATATCGGCGCGCTCCAAGAACTGGTGGCTCTGGGCCTTTCTCCCGATATTGTCGTGGGTTCCTCGATCGGCGCGGTCGTCGGCGGCTGTTTTGCCGCCGGCCAGCTCGACACGCTCGAAAGTTTCGCGCGTTCGTTGACCAAACGGCGCGTCTTTGGCCTTCTCGACGTGTCGTTCAACGGCGGCGGCCTGATCGGCGGCGACCGGCTGCGCTGGCGGCTCGAGGAATCGATGGGCGCGATGCGCATCGAGGACTTGCCGATCCGGTTCGCCGGGGTCGCGACCGAAATCGGGTCGGGGCATGAAATCTGGCTGAAGCGCGGTCCGCTGGTCGAAGCGATGCGCGCCTCCTACGCGTTGCCGGGCTTGTTCGAGCCTGTGCGCATCTCGGGCCGTTGGCTGTTCGACGGCGCCATCGTCAATCCGGTACCGGTCAGCGTCGCGCGCGCGCTCGGCGCCGAGCGCGTCATCGCGCTCAATATCGCGACAGAAGGGTCGGGTCGCGGCACCGCGATCCAGGACATGCCCGATCTTGACGAGGCGGCGAGCGGGCTGGCGCCGATCGCCGAAGAGCCGCGAACCGGGGTGATGAACGGTCTTCGCCGCGGTGCCGGCTTGTTTCGACGGCAATTGACCAGCGAGGGGCCGGGAGCGCCCGGGCTCGCCTCGGTCATGGTGAACGCCTTCAACATTACCCAGGATCGCATCATGCGCTCGCGTCTGGCCGGCGACCCGCCCGATGTGCTTGTCAGCCTGAAGGTGGGCAAGATCGGCCTGTTCGAATTCCATCGCGCCGACGAACTCATCGCGCTCGGCCGCGAAGCCGTGCGAAAGGCCCGCGACGAACTCGCCGAGCACGTCGAACTCGCGTCGGTGAAGGCCTGACGCCGGCGCGAGACGCTCCAGCCGCCCCTGGGAAATTTCAACGAGGCCGCCGGAGTTGAAGGCGCGTTCACGCCGTGGCGATATATTCGCGCAACGCCTGCCGCTCGCTGTCGATGGCGTCGACGTGCCGCTTGACGACGTCGCCAATGGAAACGATGCCGACGAGCCGACCGTGTTCCACCACTGGGAGATGGCGAAAACGCCCGTTGGTCATCAGTCCCATGACGTGATCGATCGAAGCGTCCTCGGCGACGGTGCTGACCTTTGACGTCATGTGGCGCGAAACCGGCTCATCGAGCACGCTCACGCCGCCATTTCCGATGGCTCGGACGATGTCCCGTTCGGATATGATTCCCAGAACGCTCATCGACGCGTCCGATACGACAGCGGCGCCGACGCCCTTTCCGGCGAGTGCCGCCGCAACTTCCTTCAAAGTGCGATGGGGCTGGGTCGTCAGCACGTCCCTGCCCTTTTCCTTGAGAATTCGGGCAACCGTCATTCGGGCCTCCCTAATTCGGCAGTCTTCTGAGGAGACCGCCTTGGCCCATGAGGATGCGCCCGTCCCGGCTTGCGATCAAGCGCAAATCTAACCGTCGCCGGCCGCCCGCCAGGAGCGCGGGTCAGGCCGCGTTTCGCCTCGCGACGCTCTGCGCTGCGGCCTCGCCCCGGGCCAGCATGAGAAGCGTGACCCCGTGCGCGTCAGCGCAAGCCGGCGTCGACGATCAGGCACTGTTTGGTGATCATGCTGCTGTCGTCGGCCGCGAGGAACAGCGCCATACGCGCGATCTCGTCGGCGAGCAGAACGCGCGACAGGCACTGACGCGCGACGATCTCGGCGACGTCGGATTCGCTGAGCCACAAGCGACGTTGGCGCTCGGTGACGACCGCGCCGGGCGCGATCGCGTTGACGCGGATGTTGTCGGGGCCGAATTCACGCGCCAGGCTCCGCGTCAGGCCGACCACCCCGGCTTTGGCGGCGGCATAGGCGGAGAGGCGCGACATGCCGATCATCCAGGCGGTCGAGGAAAAATTGATGATCGAACCGCCGCCGATCTCGCGCATCGAGCGGCGCGCGACCTGCGCGGCGAAAAACTGGTGCTTGAGATTGACGCCCATTGCGCGATCCCAATCGGCCTCGGTTGTTTCGTCCGCGTCCTGTCGCATGTCATTGGCGGCGTTGTTGACGAGGACCGCGATCGGCCCGAGCCTTTGCCGGGCTTCTTCCATCGCCGCTTCGAGCGCAGCGAGGTTCATGAGGTCGCATTCGAGGAACAGCGGCTTTTGCGGGCCGGCGGCGACGTGTTCCACCAGCCCGGCCGATTCGTCGACCGCGATGTCGACGAAAGCGACGCTGGCGCCCTGGGCGACGAAGGCCTCGACCATCGCCGCCCCGATCCCAGAGCCGCCTCCGGTGATGAAAATGACACGATCGTGCAGGCTGGGATAGCGGGCGAAAGACAAGGGAGCGGCCTCGTGGAATGGATCGGCTGCGCCAGCCTAGCAGCGCCCGGCGGCGCGCGGCAAATGGCGGCGCGGCGAGGTCTGGCGAGCGCGGCGAGTTCCAGATCGTCGGCATCAGGCGCGCGCTCGGTGAGCGAGCCGAGAAGCACCCCTTCGAGCAGCGCGCGGCGCATCGCCTCCCTCCCCCTTTAGAGATCGTGCCCGGAATAGGAGCAGTTGAACGATTTGTTGCAGATCGGAAAATCCGCGACGATGTTGCCCTCGATCGCCGCCTCCAGCAGCGGCCACTGGAACCACGAGGGATCGCGCAGGTGACAGCGCGCGATGGTTCCGTCGGCGGCGAGGCGGAGGCTGGCGAAAACGTCGCCGCGAAACCCCTCGACTAGCGCGGCGCCCTCGGCGGGCGCGCCGCTCGGCGCGATCTCGACGCGAACCGGCCCGGCGGGGAGGCGATCGACAATCTGCGTGACGAGCTGCAAGCTCTCCTCGACCTCGCGGATGCGCACCCATATGCGCGCATCGACGTCGCCTTCGCGCAGCGTCGGCACGTCGAAGCGCAGTTCGTCGTAGGGCTCGTAGGGATGGTCGCGGCGCGCGTCGAACGCGCGGCCCGAGGCGCGGCCGATGACCCCGCCGCAGCCGAAACGCTGCGCCAGATCGCCATCGAGCACGCCGTTCGAACGGTGCGATCCTGCAACGAGGCGGTGTTGTCGTAGAGTTCGACCAGCCTCGGAAACCGCTCGCCGATCAGCGCCGCCAGATCGCGCAAACCTTGGCGCCCACCGAGGGTGATGTCCGCGGTGACGCCGCCCGGCGCGACGGCATCCATCATCAGCCGATGGCCGAACGCCGCCTTGGCCGCGCGCAGCACGCGCTCGCGCAAGATGCCGCAATGGGCGTGCATCAGAGAGAACGAGGCGTCGTTGCAGATCGCGCCGATGTCGCCGAGATGGTTGGCGAGCCGCTCCAATTCGGCCATCAGCGCGCGCAGCCACACCGCGCGACGGGGAACCGCGATGCCGAGCGCGGCCTCCGCGGCGCGCGCGAAGGCGATTTGATAGGCGACCGTGCTGTCGCGCTGACGCGGCAAGCAATTGAGCGCCGCGCGTCAGGCTGGCGCCGACATCAGGCCGTCGACGCCTTTGTGCACGTAGCCGAGCCGCTCCTCCAGCCGCACCACGGTCTCGCCGTTCGCATGAAAGCGGAAATGGCCGGGTTCGATGATCCCGGCATGGACCGGTCCGACTGGAATTTGATGCAGGCCCGCGCCTTCCGCGCCGAGGAACGCATAAGGCTTCGGCTCGGCCGAATTCGCCTCGGCGACGCGAGGGGATGGCGGACCGGCCAGCGTCGTGATCGAACATGGCCGCGCATCCCGAGCCCTATCGGGGGAATCCGTGGAGGTCGCGGAGCGCCGTTCGAGGCGGATCGCTGGCGGATGCGCCGCGCGACCGAGGGAAGGCGCCGTCGACGCAAGCGTAACTCACCAGCTCCAGTTCGGCGCGTCGGCTGAGGACAGCGCCATCCGCACCTCGCCTCCGTCGCCAAGGCTGACGAGCCGCGCCTCTCCCGCAGCGAGCCGCGACGTCGCCTCGCGCCAGGCGCCTCGCCGACCGCCGTTCGCTCCCGACCTCGCTTGGCGTCGTCATGCCGGCTCTCCTAGCGCAGCAACGCTGCGACGTGCTGGAACCACGCGACCAGCGGCGGCGGCAGGTAAAGGCCGGATGAGAACGAGGAAGATGACGGGATCGGCAGCGAGACGCAGTGCGGCTCGCGGCGGCTCGGCTGCGAACGCATGCCTGTAGACGCAGAAGCGCAAACGCGAGATAGTAAACACCACAGATGCGAGCACGCTGCGCGCGAACGTGAACTGAAAGAACTGCTGTAAAATGCAGCATATCGTGCCGCGATCATCCCGCTTGCGGCTCGATCACCAATTGCGTCTGCGTGACCAGCGCCACCGCGCGGCCCGCCTCGGTGGCGATCCGGGTTTGCCAGACCATGATGCGCCGGCCGCGATGAACGGGCGCAGCCTCGCCGATGATCTTCGCGCCGAGCGGCGCCGGCGCGAGAAAATTGGTCTTCGAACTCGATGGTCGTCGTGCCCCAGCGTTCGGCGAGATTGAGCATCGTCGCGACCGCGCCCAGCGTGTCGGCGAACGCCATGATCGCGCCGCCATGGAGCACGGCGGGCCGGGTGCAGAGCTCTTCGCGAACAACGAGTTCCGCCGTCACCCGCTCCGGCGTAGCGCTGGTGAAATGGATCCCGAGCAGCGTCGCGAGGGGCAATGGGTTCTGGCGCAAACGATCCAACGCGTCCATGAAACACCTCCCGGCCTGAAGTTGGGAAGTAACGCCGACTCGCGCCGCGCCCGCAAGTGGCGCCGCAGATATGGCGGATATGGCCTGTGCAAGCGGCGGCGCCGATCCGCGAGACGGCGCGCCAAGCAGAGCCGCGCTCGCCGCGCCGCGATCCCCTTGATCAGGCCGCCTTGCGCAGCAAAGCGAGGAGCTCGCGGTGGATCGTCTCGTTGCCGCAGCAGATCGAGCCCGTCTCGAGAAAACCGGGCTCTCCATTGGCGTCCGTGACATAGCCGCCCGCCTCGCGAATGAGCAGTGCGCCAGCCGCGATGTCCCAGGAATGGAGACCCCGCTCCCAGAAGGCGTCGAACCGCCCCGCGGCGACATAGGCGAGATCGAGCGAGGCGCAGCCCAGGCGGCGGACGTTGACGACGCGCGCCATCACCGCCGCCAGCTCGGCCTTGAAGCGCGGATGTTCGGCCGCCTTGCCCAAGTGCGGCACGCCGCAGCCGATGAGCGCCTGCGACAATTCGCTGCGGCCGGCGACGCGCAAGCGGTGCGCGCCGCCGAAAGCGCCCTGCCCTTTCTCGCTCACGTACATCTCGTCGCTGGCTGGATTGTAGACGACGCCGGCGACGATCTGCCCCTCGCGTTCGAGGGCGATCGAAATGGCGAAGATCGGGATCGCGTGGAGGAAATTCGTGGTCGCGTCGAGCGGATCGATGTGCCACGTGTGGCTCTTGTCCGAGCCTTCGACCCGCCCGCTCTCCTCCATCACGAAGCCGTAGCCGGGGCGCGCCTTGGCGAGTTCGTCGAACAGAACCTTTTCCGCGCGCTTGTCGGCGAGACTGACGAAGTCGCCCGGGCCCTTCATCGACACCTGCAACTGCTCGATCTCACCCAAATCGCGCTTCAGGCCGCGGCCGGCCTTGATCGCGGCGTTGGTCATGACGGTCATGAGGGCGGAGCGGATCATGGGCGATGTCCGAAAGGGGGAATGGGCGGCCGGAGGCTTACGGGAAGCTTCGCTGCGACGCAACAGGCGGCGGCGGGCGGGACTTTTCACCGTGTTGCGCCGCGAAGCGGTTAGGACCATCATATGCGGGTGACCCGCAATGAGGAGAGAGCCGTGAAGATCAGCGCCCGGAACGTCCTCAAAGGGACGATCGTCGAGATCAAGAAAGGGGCGACGACCGCCCATGTACGCATCGACGTGAAAGGAGCCATAGTGACAGCCTCCATCACCAACGAATCCGTCGACGACCTGAAACTCGTCAACGGCAAGTCGGTCTACGCGGTTATCAAATCGACGGACGTCATGGTCGGCGTGGAATGAAGGCGTCCTCTATTCTTCTGGTCGCGGGGCTCCTGAGCCCCGCTGTCGCGCGAGCCGCCGAACCGGTCGGCTGCGATAAATTCAAATGGCCGCTCGCCCATGAGCAATCGGCGCTGTCGGCGCCAGAGGTCGCACGGCTCGAAGCCGGCGCGCGCCTCGCCTTCGACTCCGCCGCGAACGTGCGCCTGGCTCCGCTGGCGGAAGCGAAGCTCGCAATGCCGCCGGAGAGGGCGCCGAAGGTCTCGCCGAGTTATGCCGGCGCGGTCAAGCTGGACGCGCCCGGCGCCGCGGCGACCTATAAGGTCAGTATCTCCAGCGAGGGTTGGATCGACGTCATCCAGGACGGACATTTCGTCAAGCCCGTCGCCTTCAGCGGCGCGCTGGAGTGCCCGGGGGTTCGCAAGAGCGTGAAGTTCGCCCTCGAGGCGAAGCCGCTGACGATCCAACTCAGCAACGTGAAGGCGCCCGACATTGCAATTATCGTTTCGCCTGAATAGCGCGCCTTCCCAAGGACCGGTCGATGAGTTCGATACCCAATTTCGCTTCCATCCCGTTCTCGGCAGCCACGACGCCGACGCCCGCTGCGTCGCGCCACTGGCTCACCCCCGAGGGGATCGACGTCAAATCGGTCTACGATTCCGGGGATTGGGAAGGCCTTGATGGTCTCGACACCTGGCCGGGCCTGCCGCCCTATCTGCGCGGCCCGTATCCCACGATGTACGTCAATCAGCCCTGGACGGTGCGCCAGTACGCCGGCTTCTCCACGGCCGAGGAGTCGAACGCGTTCTACCGCGCCAATCTCGCCGCCGGGCAGAAGGGACTCTCGGTCGCTTTCGACCTCGCGACCCATCGCGGTTATGATTCCGACCACCCGCGCGTCGCCGGCGACGTCGGCATGGCCGGCGTCGCGATCAACTCGATCTACGACATGCGCACGCTGTTCCAAGGCATCCCGCTCGAACTCGATGAGCGTGTCGATGACGATGAACGGCGCGGTCCTGCCGATTCTCGCGCTATTCATCGTCGCCGCCGAGGAGCAAGGCGTGCCGATGGCGGCGCTGTCGGGCACCATCCAGAACGACATCCTCAAAGAATTCATGGTGCGCAACACCTACATCTACCCGCCCGCCGCTTCGATGCGCATCGTCGCCGACATCTTCGCCTTCACGGCGAAGCACATGCCGAAGTTCAATTCGATCTCGATTTCCGGCTATCACATGCAGGAGGCGGGCGCGACGCAAGACCTCGAGCTCGCCTATACGCTCGCCGACGGCGTTGAATACCTGCGCGCCGGCGTCGCGGCGGGCATGAGCGTCGACCAATTCGCGCCGCGCCTGTCGTTCTTCTGGGCGATCGGCATGAATTTCTTCATGGAGGTCGCCAAATTGCGCGCCGCGCGGATGCTGTGGGCGGGCCTCGTCAAGGGATTCGGACCGAAATCGGAGAAGTCGCTGCCGCTGCGCGCGCATAGCCAGACCTCAGGCTGGTCGCTGACCGCGCAAGACCCGTTCAACAACATCGTGCGCACGCAGATCGAGGCGATGGCGGCGACACAAGGACATACGCAGTCCCTGCACACCAACGCGCTCGACGAGGCGCTGGCCTTGCCGACGCCGTTCTCGGCGCGCATCGCCCGCAACACCCAGCTCTTCCTCATCGAGGAAAGCGGCACGACGCGCGTGATCGACCCCTGGGGCGGCTCCTACTACGTCGAGCGGCTGACCGCGGACCTCGCGGCGAGGGCGCGGGCGCACATCGACGAAGTCGAAAAGCTCGGCGGCATGGCCAAGGCGATCGAACTCGGGTTGCCGAAGCGCCGCATCGAGGAGGCGGCTGCGCGCACCCAGGCGCGCATCGACTCGGGCCAGCAGACGGTCATCGGCGTCAACAAGTTCCCGCCCAACGTCGAACGCGAACTGAACGTCCTCAAGGTCGACGCGGCGAGCGTGCGCGCCCAGCAGATCGAGAAGCTCGAGCGTCTTCGCGCCGAGCGCGACGAGACGGCGACGCAAGCCGCGCTTGAAGCGCTGACTGTCGGCGCCCGGGGCCACGCCAATCTGCTGCAACTCTGCGTCGAGGCGGCGCGCGCCAAGGCGACGGTCGGCGAGATATCGCTCGCCATGGAAAAAGCCTTCGGGCGCCATGTCGCCGAGATCAAGTCGATCTCCGGCGTCTATCTCGCGGAATCGGGCGCCGGCGCCGAGGCCAACGCGCGGGTGATGGCGATGACCCGCGCCTTCGCGGAAAACGACGGCCGCCGGCCGCGCATTCTCGTCGCCAAGATCGGTCAGGACGGGCACGACCGGGGCCAGAAGATCATCGCCTCGGCATTCGCCGATCTCGGCTTCGATGTTGAGATCGGCCCCCTGTTCGCCACCCCGGAAGAGGTCGCGGCGCTCGCCGCGGAAAGAAAAGTCCATATCGTCGGCGTGTCGTCCCTCGCCGCCGGCCATCTGACGCTGGTGCCGGCGTTGAAAACCGCTTTGGGGCGGGTCGCGCTCGGCGACGCGATGATCGTCGTCGGCGGCGTCATCCCCGAGCAGGATTTCAAACCCTTGCGCGCCGCGGGCGCCGATGCGATCTTCCCGCCAGGCACGGTGATCGCCGAGGCGGCGCTGAGCCTCATGGAGCGCCTGAACCAACGGCTCGGCTACACCCAACGCGGCGCCGCCTGAAGACTTGTCGAATTTTGGGGCGGCGGCGCATCGGGCGCCGTTCCATTCCGGCGCAGTTTAGAGTTGACGTAATCGGCGCAGCGCTTGCGCAGCGGATTCCCGGAACTTTCATTGTCCGGAGAATGCTATGGCCGACAAAATCGCAGAGATAGTCGATCGGGCGATCGAACACACGCGAGCAATTTTGGACGCCTCCCGCGGCGAATGGAGCGTCGCGCGAAAGGGGCTCGAAAGGATACGCGCGCACCTGGCGAATGGCGCGCCCGAGCATCCCGCCTTGGATCGGCTGAGCGCCTTCATTGCCGATCAGGATCGGATTAGAGGCGACCGCTAAGCGGCCCTACCTCGACGACGATACAATTGACTTGCGTTGTGCCCGCATTGCAAGCGAAACTCCTTGTCTTTAGCGCAGAGGCGCGACGTCGCGGGCAAGGCGTAGAATTAACGGAGGTTGGGCGGGGGTTGAACTCAAGCGCGCCAGCGGCGGGGGAGCGAACACTCGACACAATGGAGGGGGGACGATGGCAGGGGCGACGCACACACGAGCGAGCCGCAAGCGAAAATTCACGTCGAGATCCGGCTCGGTCTTGCAGTTTACCGAATTGGGATTCGGCGGAGCGCCACTGGGAAATCTCTATCGGCCGCTGACCGAGAAGGAAGCGCGGACGACGCTGGACGCCGCGTGGACGGCGGGATGCCGCTGTTATGACACCGCTCCGCTCTACGGCCTCGGCCTTTCCGAGACGCGGCTCAATGGATTCCTGCGCGCCAAGCCGCGTGACAGCTACATTCTCTCGACAAAAATCGGCCGTCTGCTCGAACTGTGCGCGCCCGACCAGCGCTCGCGTCAAGGCGCGTTCTTCGAAACGCCGTCGCGCCGGGAGGTTTTCGACTATTCCTACGATGGCGTGATGCGCTCGTTGGAGTTCTCGCTCGAGCGGCTGGGCGTCGATTACATCGACGTCATCTATGCGCACGATGTCGATGTCGTCACGCACGGCAGCAAGGAGGCGTCGGACGCGCGCATTCGCGAACTCATGGAGGGCGGCTACAAGGCGCTGGTCAAGCTGCGCGAGAGCGGCGCGATCAAGGCGTTCGGCGCGGGCGTCAACGAGTGGGAAGTCGCGGAGACGTTGGCGCGGGCGGGCGATTTCGACGTCTTCCTTCTGGCCGGCCGCTACACCTTGCTCGAACAGGACGCGCTGGAGAGCTTCCTGCCGTATTGCGTGGAGAGGAAGATCGGCGTCGTCGTCGGCGGACCGTACAATTCAGGCATTCTCGCGACCGGGCCGAAGCGCGGAGCCTTCTACAATTACGCGCCGGCGCCCGATGACATTCTCGAACGGGTGCGTCGGATCGAGGCGATCTGCAAAGCCAATAACGTGAAGCTCGCGGAGGCGGCGCTCCGCTTTCCGCTGAGCCACCCCGCGATTCTCAGCGTGATCCCCGGCGGTCAGAAGGCCGGCGAGGTGCGGCGCAACGCCGAAATGCTGGACGCCGAAATTCCACCGGCCTTGTGGCGCGCCCTCAAAGCCGAAGGGCTGCTGCGCGCCGACGCGCCGACGCCGCGTTGACAACACTCGAGGAGCCAAGATGCTGAAAGCGATCGATCCCCTATTGACCCCCGATCTCCTCTACGCCTTGCGCGCCATGGGGCACGGCGACGAAATCGCCATCGTCGACGCCAATTTCCCCGCGCAATCGTCGGGCCCGGATGTCGTCAGGCTCGACGCCGCCGACGCGACGAGGACGCTCGACGCGGTGCTCAGCGTTCTCCCGCTCGACACCTTCGTCGCCGAGGCGTGCTGGCGCATGGAGGTCGTTGGCGACGCCGCGGCCGAGCAACCGATCTTCGCCGCGTTCCGCGACGTGATCGCCAGGCGCGAGGGGCCGCAGTTCACGCTCGGCAGTCTCGAGCGCTTCGCCTTCTACGAACGGGCGAGCCGCTGCTTCGCGATCATCGCGACCGGCGAACGGCGGCTCTACGGCAACATCATACTCAAGAAGGGCGTCATTCCGCCGCAGTGACGCGGCGCTCAGGCAAGCCCTTCGATCCGGCCGGCGCGCACGCTGATTCTCTCCGCCGCCGGCGTGCGCGGCAATCCCGGCATCGTTCGGATGTCGCCGATCAATACGACGATGAATCCCGCGCCGGCGCGCAGGCCAATCTCGCGGATCGGCGCTATGTGGCCGCTCGGCGCCCCGAGCAAGGACGGATCGGCGGAAAACGAATATTGGGTCTTGGCGATGCAGACGGGCAGATCGCCATGACCGGCGGCCTGCAATTCGTCGAATTGCGCGCGAACGCGCGCCTCGGCGACGATATCGCTCGCGCCGTAGATTTCTCGCGCGATCGTGCGCGTCTTCTCCCACAGCGGCGTCGCGTCGGGATAGAGCGGGCGGAACGAGAGCGGCGAGGAATCCGCCGAAGCGGCGACGACGCGCGCCAATTCCTCCGCGCCAGCCGAGCCGCGCGCCCAATGGTCGCAAATGATCGCACTCGCGCCGCAGGCCCGCGCGACGAAATTCTGGATCAGCGCGAGTTCGGCGTCGGTGTCTGAGCCGAAGCGGTTTACCGCGACGACGACGTCGACACCGAATTTCTTGATATTGGCGACATGCCGTTCGAGGTTGGCGAGCCCTTTTTTGAGCGCGGCCAAGTCCTCGGCGCCGAGCGCGGCCTTGGCGACGCCGCCGTGCATCTTGAGCGCCCGCGCAGTCGCCACGATCACCGCGAAGGCTGGCTTCAGCCCTGCTTCGCGGCACTTGATGTCGAAGAATTTCTCCGCGCCGAGGTCGGCGCCGAACCCAGCTTCGGTGACGACATAATCAGCGAGTTTCAGCGCGGTTCGCGTCGCGATGACGGAATTGCAGCCGTGCGCGATATTGGCGAACGGGCCGCCGTGCACCAGCGCCGGATTGCCTTCGAGCGTCTGGACGAGATTGGGACGCACCGCGATCCGCAGCAGCGCGGTCATCGCGCCCGCCGCCTTGAGATCGCCCGCCGTCACCGGCCTCCTGGAGCGGGAATAGGCGACCACCATACGGCTCAGCCGGGCTTCGAGATCGTCGAGACCATCGGCGAGGCAGAATGCCGCCATCACCTCGGAGGCGACGGTGATGTCGAAGCCGCCTTCCCTTGCGAAGCCGTTGGCGGCGCCGCCGAGCCCGACGACAATATCACGCAGCGCGCGATCGTTGACGTCGAGGGCGCGCCGCCAGACGACGCGTCGGGAATCGATGTCGAGCGCATTGCCCCAGTAGATGTGATTGTCGATCATCGCAGCCAGCAGATTGTGCGCGGCGGTGATCGCATGGAAATCGCCGGTGAAATGAAGATTGATCTCATCCATCGGCGCAATCTGCGAGTAGCCGCCGCCAGTCGCGCCGCCCTTCATGCCGAAGGACGGGCCGAGCGAGGGTTCGCGCAGGCAGATCGCGATGCGCTTGCCGATGCGCGCGAGCGCGTCGCCAAGACCGATCGTGGTCGTCGTCTTGCCTTCGCCCGCCGGCGTCGGACTGATCGCGGTGACGAGGATGAGCTTGCCGTCCGGCTTGCCCGCAAGGCCGGCGACGAAGTCGTCGTCGATCTTGGCGATCGCGCGGCCGTAAGGGTGCAGGGCCTCCTCCGGGATGCCGAGCTTGGCGCCGATCGTCGCAATCGGGGCGAGTGCGAACTCACGCGCGATTTCACTGTCCGACTTCATCGTCTCGCCTCCGGCGCTGCACATGCGCCGCCAACGCCGACCGGTCCCTGGCGGCAAATAGGCCTAGGTGAAGTCGTCCAGCGCTAAGCCTCGCCCCACACCTCGCGCGCGATCTCGACGCAACGGGCGAGCTTCTTCCATTGATCGGCTTCGGTCAGATCGTTGCCGTGCGCGGTCGAGGAAAATCCGCACTGGTGGCTGAGCGCGCATTGCTCGAGCGGCACGTAGTGCGAAGCCTCGTCGATGCGACGCTTGACTTCGTCCTTGCTTTCGACCGCGGCCCGCTTCGAGCTCATGAGGCCGAGCACGATCGTCCGTCCCTTCGGGGTGAAGCGCAGCGGCGCGAAATCGCCGGACCGCTCGTCGTCGTATTCGAGGAAGAAGCCGTCAATCGCCATTTCATTGAGCAGGATTTCCGCGACCGGCTCGTAGCCGCCCGCCGCGACCCACGCGCTCTTGAAATTGCCGCGGCACAGATGCACGGAGATCGTCATGTCCTTGGGCCGGTCGCGAATGGAATCGTTGACCAGGCGGCAATAAAGATGAACCAAGGCGTCGGGATCGTCGCCCCGCGCGCGCGTCGTCTCGCGGATCTTGGGATCGCAGAGATAGGCGAGGTTGGTGTCGTCGAACTGCAGATAGCGACAGCCGCGCGCCGCCAGATCGGCGATCTCCTCGCGATAGGCGGCGGTCAGGTCGTCGTAGAATCCCTCCAAATCCGGGTAGGCGCCCTGGCTGATTGCTTGGCGACCGCCGCGGAAATGCAGCATCGAGGGCGCGGGAATGCAGACTTTCGGCGTCCTCGCGACCGCGCTGTTGAGAAAGTCGAAGTCGCGGCCTTGGATCGGCTGGGAATGACGGATCTTCGCCTCGACATGCATCGTCGGCGGCTTGAAGCCGACCTCCGATCCATTATCCCTACGGAATTTGGCGACGAATTCGCCGTAATGGGTCTCGACGCCGTCGAGGCGTTCGAGAAAGTCGACATGGAAGTAGGTGCGACGGAATTCGCCGTCGGTGATTCCGTTGAGGCCGACGCTTTCCTGCTCGCGCACCACCTCGCGAATGCACTCGTCCTCGACGGCGCGCAATTCCTCGGCGGGCAGCGCATGAGCGAAAAACTTCTCGCGCGCCGCCTTCAGCCGCTCCGGCCGAAGGTAGCTTCCCACATGGTCGGCGCGAAATGGCGGATGCGGCATTCTATCCTCCCCCGTGAGCGGCGCGCGGCGCCGGGGCGTAGGTTTGTAGCAGAGGGATGACGATTCTCAATGCCAGCTAGAATTCCCTGCCCCGCCGACGATAAGCGCGCTCGATGGCGGCGACGGCGTCGCATCCGGTGAAGATGAAGTCGTCGACGCCCGCATCGCGCCAAGCCGCCTCACGCTCGCCCGGCTTGCCCGCCAGCACCAGATGGCGCGCCCCGACGGCCTTCAGCGCGGCGGCGAAGGCGTCTCCTTGTTCGCCATAGGCTTCGTCGCTGCCGCAGAGGCAGACCATCGCCGCGCCGCTCGCGGCGAAGCGGCCGGCCGCCTCCTGCGCGTCCGCCGCGCCGGCGTCGGCGAGCGCTTCGATGCCTCCCGCTTCGAAGAGTTCGCGCGCAAAGGCGACTCGCCGTCCGTGCGCGGCGGACGCGCCGATCGCGGCGAGATAAACCCGGGGGCGGACGCCCTCACGCGCCAGGATCGCGTCCGAGGCGTCGCGGAACCGCTCGAACGGCGCGGCAAGCCGCAGCGGCGTCATCGGCGTCGCCGCCGCTTCGCCGGAAAAAGCGAATGCGGGCGCCGTCGCGGGCAACACGCCGGCGGGAACCTCAGCAAGGTCGGGATGCGCGGTGACGCCGGTCATCGGGGTCTTCAGGCTCGCCACATCGCGCGCAAGCGCCGCCGCCGCCACCGCGACAGACCGTTGGAAACCGCCATGCAGCAGCGCCCGCGGCGCTCCGCCTTCGCCCTCGAACCCTTGAAACAGCGCCCAGGCCTTTTCGCACAGCCCCTGCGTGAGGGCTTCGAAAACGCCCGCGCCGGCGGCGGGGTCGGCGACGAAGCCCAAACGCGACTCTTGCAGCAGGATGAGCTGGGTATTGCGCGCCAAGCGACGCGCCAGCGAATCGGGCAAGCCGATCGCTTGGGTGAAGGGCAGCACGCTGATGCTGTCGGCGCCGCCGAGACCGGCCGAAAACGCGGCCATCGCGCCGCGCATCACATTCACGTAGGGGTCGCGGGCGCTCATCGCTCGCCAGGCGCTCTCGGCATGAATCCGCGCCGGTCGCGGCGCGAGGCCGGAAGCCTCGCAGACTCGCGCCCACAGCAGGCGCAGCGCGCGGAACTTCGCCAAAGTGACGAGCTGATCGGCGTCCGCGGTCAGACGAAATTGGATCGCCGCTCGCGCGCCGTCGAGCGCAAAGCCGTTGTCGCTGAGCGCGCGCAAATAGGCGAGCGCCGCCGCCAGCGCGAAGGCGAGCTCCTGCGCGGGGGTGCCGCCGGCCGCGTGCGCGGCGCGCGCATCCGCGGCGACGAACGGCCCGGCGAATCCCCTCGCCTGGAGAGAAAGCGCCAGCTTGGCGAGCGCCGGCGCCTCGTCGTCCCACGTGCGCGCGAGGCGACCACTACGGGCGAGCGCGCCGATCGGATCGAGACCGAAGCTGACGTCGAGCGCCGACGGATCCGCGCCGCGGCGTTCGACGAGGCTGGCGAAGCCGATCGCCTGGCTCTCCGCCTCGGCGCCCAGATCCAGTTCGAAGCCCGACGACCCGTCGAACCGCACGCCCTCGAAGGCGCGGTGCAATGACGCCGAATCGAATTTGCCGAGGCCAAATCCGTAGCCCCCGCACGCTCCGGCGAAGACGACCTGCAATCCGTCGGCGCCCCCCGCGAGATCGTCGAGGGCTTGGTCGTTCGCCGCCGCGGCGTCGGGATGATCGAGGCGCGCGAACGCCCGCCAGGGGCCGCTCTCCTCGCGCGGCGCACGCGGGCCAATGCGGCGCGAATAGAGCGGCTGAAGCGCGATCGCGTCGGTGGTGCGCGAGACCAGCCGATCGAAGGCCCCGCCCTTCAGCGCGGCCTCCGCGGCCCTGCGCCAATCGACCTCGCTGAAGGACCCAAATGACGTCGAAGACGCCGTCACGCCGCCCCCCGGGTTCAAATGAATTGCGACAGCCCAGGAATTGCCGCCGCAATTTCGCCGACGACGTCGTCGCCCGCCGTCTCGCGCGCGTAATCGAAGACTTCCTTACCGACCGCCTGAATCTGGTCCATGCTGAGGCCAAGGCTCATCAGATCGCCGCCGAGCGCCATCAACCCGCCGCCGCCCATCGCGCCGGCGCCCGTTCCCATCAGCCCCCGGACGAACGGACTCATGCCCTCCCCGGTCGTCGAAGCGATTGACGCAACGATCGCGTTGAGCGCGGGCGCCTTGGCGAGCAAGGCGTCGACCGCGTCGTCCGGCGCCTCGCGCTTGATAAAATCGAGCACCAGCGCGACGGCCTTGCGGGCCGCATCCGGCGTCGTATTGGCAGCCGAGGCGACGCGAGCAATCAAATTGTCCATTTCCGGCTCCCTATCGAGTCCACGCCGCCACGAGGCGCGCGCTTTGGTCGGATGTCGCCGCTTCGCGCAACAAAATCAAGCGCCGCGTACACCTATACGCGCTCCCCCGCGCGGGTGAAGCTGAAAAAAAGCCCTCGGGTTTGCAGTCGACGCCGCCCACCCCGCGCCGTCAACTCCCTTGCTGCGACGCAGCAAAATAGCCATGAAACTGTCACATTGCTCAACTCGTCAGATCTAGCCGAGGCGCCAACGTCGTGCGCGATATCTCCTGAGATTCGGCGTCCTTTTGAGCGATCCTGACCCAATACGATTGAATTTTAGCCAATTCCTAACGATTCCTTAAAAGTGATATGCGTTTTGCACATGGCTGGGTGGCGACATTCCCTCTTTTCTCGCGGTCGCGGCAGCCCTATGTTGCACCGCACAGAACGAGGCGATCGTCTCCGGATATCGCTGAGTCGGAAGTTTTACAAAATGGAGGGTCAAATGACCTCGATCAAGACCATCACCGAGAAGTTGAACGCCTGGCGCCGCTATCGCGAAGCCATCCGCGAATTGTCGCAGCTCAGCGATCGCGAGTTGGAAGACATCGGCATCCGCCGCGGCGACATCCAGCACATCGTCCGCGGGGCGCTCACGGACTGAAATTCGGACGCGCCCGTTCCTCCCTACGGGCGCATCCGCCGCGTCGGTCCGTATCCGACGCAAGAAACGCTCGCCGGTCCTCCCCCGGCGGGCGTTTTCTTTTCCGGCCCCATCCGAGGCAAGGCCGAGCAAGCGGGGTTGACGAAGCGGCGCAGCTTTGTGACAAGCCGCCATGCGTCCCATTCACGTTATCGGCGGCGGCCTCGCCGGCTGCGAGGCGGCTTGGCAGATCGCCCAGAACGACGTCCCCGTCGTCTTGCATGAAATGCGTCCGCTGCGCGGCACCGAGGCCCATCGCACCGAACGTCTCGCCGAACTCGTCTGCTCGAACTCCTTTCGATCCGACGACGCGCTGAACAATGCCGTCGGCGTGATCCACCGCGAGATGCGCGCGCTCGATTCGATCGTCATGCGAGCAGCCGACGCCCATCAGGTGCCCGCCGGCGGCGCGCTTGCGGTCGATCGCGACGGTTTTTCCGCAGCGGTCGAGGCGGCGATCGCCGGGGACGCGCGCATTCGCGTCGAGCGCCGCGAAATCAACTCGCTGCCGCCCGACGATTGGGACAACGTCATTATCGCGACCGGACCGCTCACCTCCCCTTCCCTCGCCGCCGCCATCCGCACATTGACGGGAGAAGAGGCCTTGGCCTTCTTCGACGCGATCGCGCCGATCGTGCACCGCAACTCGATCGACATGTCCGTCGCCTGGCTCCAGTCGCGCTACGACAAAGCCGGCCCCGGCGGCTCCGGCGCCGATTACGTCAATTGCCCGCTGAGCCGCGATCATTACGAGGCTTTCGTCGACGCGCTGCTGGCGGCCGACAAGACCGAGTTTCGCGAGTTCGAAGGCACGCCCTATTTCGACGGTTGCCTACCCATCGAGGTGATGGCCGAGCGCGGCCGCGAAACCCTGCGCCACGGGCCGATGAAGCCCGTCGGCCTCACCAACGCGCACGACCCGCAGGTCAAACCCTACGCCGTGGTGCAATTGCGCCAGGACAATGCGCTCGGCACGTTGTTCAACATGGTGGGGTTCCAGACCAAACTGAAATATGGCGAGCAGTCCCGCGTGTTCCGACTGATTCCAGGATTGGAGCAGGCCGAATTCGCGCGGCTCGGCGGGCTGCATCGCAACACCTTTCTCAACTCGCCGCGTCTCCTCGACCCGCGCCTGCGCCTGAAGGCTGCGCCGCGACTGCGCTTTGCCGGACAGATCACCGGCTGCGAGGGTTATGTCGAAAGCGCGGCGATCGGGCTCCTCGCCGGCCGCTTCGCCGCGGCTGAACGGCTGGAACGCCCCCTGAGCCCGCCCCCGCCGACCACCGCGATCGGCGCGCTTCTCAACCATGTCACCGGCGGCCACGTCGAAGCGATCGAGGCCGGTCCACGCTCGTTCCAACCGATGAACGTCAATTTCGGCCTGTTTCCCCCCATCGAGGAGCCGCGAGTCGACGAGGCGGGCAAGCGCCTGCGCGGCCCCGAGCGCGGCGCCGCTCGCAAACGCGCGCTGTCGGCGCGGGCCGAAGTCGAATTGGCGAGATGGGCGCGCGAGGGGACGTAGCGCGGTTTCCTTGCGCATTGCGCGCAAGTCGCCGCTCACGACCTGCCTACTGGCCGCCAACGCTATCGAGCAATCGATCCGCCTGCGGCCTAAGGTCCTCGCACTTCAGATCGCGCGCCAAGCGGGCAGCCGAATCGCGATCCGGGTTGGCGCGAATGCGGGCGAGTTCGTCGGCGTCGCGTTTGCAGGCTTGGGCCGCGTCGCCCGGTTTCACGACCGCCGTCGCCTCGGCCTTGCCTTGCGGCTCTTTGGCCGGCTGCAAGCCAAGGCTCTCCATCAGGCGCTTGAGCTGGGGTCGCAAGTCTTCACAGGCGAGATCGCGCGAAAACTTCGCGACCTGCTCGGCGTCCGGATTGAGACGCAACTGCATCAGCCTCGCCTCGTCGGGCTTGCAAGCCGGGTTGGGCGCCGCATTGGGCGTCTCGATCGGGACCGGCCGCGGCGCCGCCGATTGATTCTGGTCGCTGCGGGGCGCGGCGTCTGTCTCCGATCCGCGCCGCGCGATGTCCTGGGGCAACGCGCCGGTCGATGGCGGCGCGGCGGCCGCCGTCAGCTTGGCGAGCCGCTCGCGGGCAAGACTGGCGTAGTAGCCGGCGCTATGCGCAGTGAGGAAGGCTTGCCAGCCCGAAACGGAATCGACCTGCTCGGCCATCACATAATCGGCCGCGGCCGCGGCGTTGGGGTCGCCGGCGGCCGGCTCGCTGGGGCCTCCGGGCGCGGGAACCAAGGAAATGTCGCCGCCGCCAAGCGAGCCGTAGACAAAGGGCTCCTGTCGATTGCCTGTGCTCGCCAGGACGTCGTCGCGAACCTTGCCCAGCGCAATTCTGATGTCGAGCCCGGGTTCCGCGAGGTATTTCACCAGCGCGGCGGTGAACGGGCTATTGTCATTGTCGCCATCGAAGGACACCGAACCGGCCTTTGCCGCGTAGGCGATCAATGTGTCGGCGCCGGTCGGCTCAACCTCGACGAGACGATTGGCGATCGACCGCTTGCCTGCCAGGCGACCAGGACCGCGCAGGAATGGATTGTCGCGGCAGGCGTCGAGAATGATCAGGCTCAGCTTCTTCGCCGATTGCGTGGCCTGAATGATGCGATCGAGCGGAATCGCTTCGTCATCGACGTCATAGTCGCTCGCGAGTTTGGCGTCGACGGGGATGAGGTAGTTGACGCCGCCGATCTCGATGCCATGGCCGGAGTAGTAGACCACCGCGATGTCAGCGGTCGAGGCCGTGCCGAAGAAGTCGCGGATCGCCCGCTTGAATTCCACCACGCCGACATCCCGGCGCTCGTCGACGACGTCAAAACCGGCTCTGGCCAACAAAGCCGCAATGGCGTTCGCGTCATTGAGGGTGTTGAAGAGTGTGCCGGCGTGCTCGTATCTGGCGTTGCCGACAATGAGCGCCACGCGCCGCTCGGCCGCGTGCCCAGCCATGATCGGCCCGAGCGCCAGCGCGCAGACAATGATGAGAACATGGCGAAGCGTCGTATCAATCATGATTTCGGACCCGCCGCTGTTGCGCGCCGTCGATCATGCGATCGGGCATGGATATTAATCGATTACGGTCTGAATGGCCAAGCCCGGCGATGGGCGCGGTTCACTTCAGGTCGCGCGCCACGCGAAATCCGTTGGCGTAGAAACGGACATCCTCGTCGTAGCGGAAGCGCGACGCCGAGCGCACCGCGTTCGCCTTGCTGGCGAAAGAGCCGCCGCGCAGCACCCGCAGCGAACAATCGCCGCTCGTCCAGGCCGAACCGTCGCGAGGAGCGCCGGCGTACGAGGCGTTCCAGCAGTCCTGCACCCATTCCGCCGCATTGCCCGCGGTGTCGTAGAGGCCGAAGGCGTTGGGCCGGAACGATCCTGTCGGGACGGTCTGGCGCCCCGCCCCGGCAGCGCCGCAATCCTGGCAATTGGCATGGCCGGTTCCGACGTCGCGCCCCCACCAATAGGGCGACGCGGCGCCGCCGCGCGCTGCATATTCCCACTCGGCTTCGCTCGGGAGGCGATAGTCCTGGCCCGTCTTTTTCGACAGCCAGGCAATGAATTCCTGCGCGTCGTCCCAACTGACGTCGATGACCGGCCGCTCGCCGCGGCCCCAGCCATGATCGCTGGGGCTGTATTTACACCCCCCCGCGGCGAGGCATTGATCCCATTCCCCGAAGGTCACCGCGCGGCGGCCGATCGCGAAGGGTCGCGCGATCGCGACGTGATGTTGGGGCGCTTCGTAGGGCGACGTCGTCGACCCCATGTCGAATTCGCCGGGCGGAACGACGACCATTTCTTCGCAATCCGGACAATCACGAAACACCTCGCCCGGTCGATGCGAGGCGGGCGCCTGCGCGTTCGCCGTCGCGGCCATCGCGCCCAGACCGACCAGGATTTGCAGAAGTCTCAAAGGGTCCCCCCGCATCAAATCCCCGGCGCCTTTTATACCTCGACCGCTTTGATCGCGCGTTCGCCAAGTGTCCGCTACATTCGATTTCTTCGGTGGCCGGTCAGTAGCTCCCTTGTCTGAAGCCAAACGACTTGCGTTCGACGTGCAACTTCGTCGCCGCGGCTGCCACTCCGATCCGTTCACCCGCGAAGTAACGAGGCCGAGCCGACCGATCTTTACTTTCCCTCGGCGAAGGTTATCTTTTGCTTGCAGAATAGCAAGGGGCGCCGCGGACGCCGCATAAGGGGACGATTGCATCGCAAGAACTGTAAAATCGGCGCATCGCCGGAGTTCACGCCAGCATTGCGCGCCAAGCCATTTTCACGGTGAAAGTAGAGACCGAGGGAGATCCCCATGAAGATGTTTTCTGCGACAGTCCTCGGGCTCCTGATGGCGTTGGCGGCGAGCCAGGCTGCGCTCGGGCAAGCCGGCGCAACCGGCGGACCGACGCCCTCGCCTCCGGGCGCCGCGGTCTATTTCGTCGATCTGAAAGACGGCGCGACCATCGGGCCGAAGACGACGATCCATTTCGGGCTGCATGGCATGGGCGTGGCGCCCGCGGGGTCGGACAAGGCGAATTCCGGCCACCATCATCTTCTCATCGATACGGACCTGCCGCCTCTCGATCAGCCGATCCCCAGCGACGAAAATCATCTTCATTTCGGCGCCGGCCAGACCGAGGTCGATCTGACGCTTTCCCCTGGTCCGCATACGCTGCAGCTTCTCCTCGGCGACAAGAACCACGTTCCCCACTCGCCCCCGGTCATGTCGCAGCGAATTCATGTGATCGTCGCCGAGGCGGCTCCAGCGCCAACGGCGGCTGCGCCCGCCGCCGAGCAACCGCAAGGCCGCCACAAGTCGCCGCCCGGCGCGAAAGTCTACATCGTTTCCCCGACCGACGGCGCTTATGTGCCACTGACGTTCACAGTGAGATTCGGCTTGGTCAATATGGGGGTCGCGCCCGCCGGCGTGGATAAACCCAACTCCGGTCATCATCATCTCTTGATCGACACGGCGTTGCCCCCTCTCGATCAGCCGATCCCCAGCGATGAAAATCATCTTCATTTCGGCGCCGGGCAGACCGAGGCGACCATCACTCTGCCGCGCGGCCGGCATAGGCTGCAATTGCTGCTGGGCGACGCCGTTCATGTGCCGCATGATCCGCCTGTCTTCTCGACGCCGATAACGCTCTTTGTGGGTATGTCGCCGCCGGTCCGCCACAGACCGGGCCATCTTCGCGTGTACGCCCATCGGCAAAAGTGATCCCGCTCTCGGATCCCTCCCCTCGTGAAGAAACCGGTTCGCGTCCGTCGACTTATGTCCGGGCGCCACGCCGTCCCCTCGCCCACAGCCACAGAGCGAGTTGACGCCGCCAGGCCGGAGCTTCGGCGAATGGCGCGAAGGGCGAAGCCGTCGCGGAGCCAAGACGTTTGAGATCAAGCCGCACCGTGCCCAACGGGACGAAGGCGGGCGCGACGGTGGCCGGCAGCGCCGCCGAGAGCGCCTCCGCCTCGGCAAGGCGGCGCGCCGCGACTTGCCGCAGTTCGGCGAGCGTGGCGCGTAAACCCGCCCCGTCGCGGCGGGCGCGCACGTCGTCCACCGAGGCGCCGTGACGCTCGAGAATTTCACGCGGCACGTAGACTTGCCCGCGCGCGCTGGCCTTGGGGAACGTCCGCAATGCCTGGGTCAGCCCAACAGCGATCCCGGCGGCCTCGCTCGCCGCGGCCGCGCCGAGGTCGCGCCCTTCGCCGAGGATCAGCGCCGACAGTCGAAACGACGCCGCGGCGGTTTGCCGGCAATAGGCCGCGAGCTCGTCGAGCGTCGGCATCGGATCGTCGTAGAGATCGAAGGTCCGAGCCTGCAACAGATTTTCGAAGACCGACGCTGGCAGGGCGAATTCGGCGATCGTATGGACCAGAGCGGCGGCGACGGGGTGGCCGGCCGCCTCCGCGTCGCGCGCGCCCGAGAGCGCCTCGCGCCACCAGGCGAGGCGCATCTCGCCAGCCAGGGGTTCGCGCACGGCGTCGCGAACGCGGGCGATTTCGTAGTCGAAGGCGGCGAGCGCGTGGAGGTGCGGGCGAGCGCGATCCGGCGCGAACAGGGCGCCGAGCCAGCGGTCGCGCTCGTGCTCGCGCGCGAGACCGGAGCAGTGCTCATAAGCCCGCCGGACCGCCTCGGCGCGCTCCTGGCCCATGCTCATGGCGCGGCGATGAGCAAGGCCGCGACGCGGCGGTTCTCGTCCATCATGATGTTGTAGACGCGCGCCGCCGGGCCCGTCGCCATCGCCTCGAAGCCAAGGCCCGCAGCGCGCAGGCGCTGCTTCAATTCCGGCGCCAGCGGCGCCATTCGCGCTCCGACGCCGATCACCAGGAACTCGATCGAGCCCGGCTCGGCCGCCATTTCCTCGAACAATGGAGCGAGGGCGGCGGCGTCGAGTTCCGCAGGCGCGGCGATCGCAACCGCGCGCACGCCCTTCGGCGTCGCGAGGATCGAGCCGACATGCGAAAGGCCGGCAAAGCGAAATCCGCCCACCCCATACGCCTCGATCGCGTGACGACCGGGAATATAACCTTGGAGCGAGGGGCGCGGCGCGCTCACACCTTCGCCTTGACGGCTTCGTCCGCCTCGATTTGCGCCGGTTTGCCGACCGCCTCGGAGCGCACGCCGAGATAGATCAGCATCGGCGAGCAGATGAAGATCGAGGAATAGGTGGCGACGAAAATGCCCCAGATCATCGCGGCCGAGAACGAGCGGATGACATAGCCGCCGAGGAAAAACAGGGCGAGCAGCGCAAGGAAGACGGTCGTCGCGGTCATGATCGTGCGCGGCAGCACCGCATTGACGGACATGTCGACGATTTCCGCCGTCGACAGTCGCTTGTATTTGCGCATCACCTCGCGGATGCGGTCGAGCACGACGACGGTCTCGTTGAGGGAATAGCCGACGATGGTCAGGATCGCGGCGATCGAGGTGAGGTTGAACTCGATTTGCGTGACGCAGAAAAAGCCGACGGTCAGCAGGAGGTCGTGCATCGTGCCGATGATCGCGCCGACGGCGAACTGCCATTCGAAGCGGAACCAGAGATAGGTCAATACCGCCAGAATCGACACGACGATGCCGAGCGTGCCCCTCTGCACATATTCGCCGGAGACGCGCGGGCCGACCTCGTCGACGCTGCGGAAATCGTACGTCTGATTGAACGCCTGGTGCAGCTTCTCGACCGCCGTCTGCTGCTTCCCTTCGCCGCCAGGCTGGACGCTGATGCGCAGAATGACGTCGGATTCGCCGCCCAGTCGTTGCGCCTCGACCGGACCGAGGCCGAGGCTGTCGGCCTTGGTGCGAATGGCCGCGAGATCGGCGACGCCGCTCTTGGCGCGCAGGGTGACCTGCGTCCCGCCGGAAAAATCGATGCCGAAATTCATCCCGACCGTGAAGAACATCACGACCGAGACGATCGAGAGGAACGCCGACAGGGGATAGCTTATGCGGCGAAACCGCATGAAGCCGAACTTGGTGTTCTCGGGCGCGAGGCGCAGCAGTTTCATCGACGACTTCCTTCGCGCGCGGTCAGATCGGCAATGTTTTCGCGCGGCTGCGGCGATACCAAAGCGCGATCATCATGCGCGTCATCGTGACCGCGGTAATGACCGATGTGAGAATGCCGAGGCCGAGCGAGACCGCGAAGCCGCGCACAGCGCCCGAACCGAAGAGATAGAGGATCACCGCCGCGACGAACATCGTCACGTTCGAATCGACGATGGTGGCGAAGGCGCGCCTGAATCCGGCGTCGAGCGCCGAGATCACCGAGCGGCCGAGATGCGCTTCTTCGCGAATGCGCTCGTAGATCAAGACGTTCGAAATCGACCGCCATGCCGATGGTGAACACGATGCCGGCGATGCCGGGCAAGGTCAGCGTCGCCCCGATCATCGCCATCGAAGCGAAGATGAAGAGGATATGGACCGCCAGCGCGAGATCGGCGAAAATGCCGAAAATGCCGTAGGTGGTGAGCATATAGACGACAACCAGCGCGGCCCCGACCAGCGCGGCGCGCTCGCCGGCCTCGATCGAGTCCTGGCCGAGACCGGGTCCGACAGTGCGCTGCTCGACCACGGTGAGCTTGGCGGGCAGCGCGCCGGCGCGCAGCAGCACCGCGAGATTGTTGGCTTGCTCGACCGTGAAGTTGCCGGTGATCTGGCCGGAACCGCCGGTGATCGGCCCGAGAATGCGCGGCGCCGAGATCACCTTGTTGTCGAGCACGATCGCGAACAGACGACCGACGTTGTCGGAGGTGACCTGGCCGAAGCGCTGTCCGCCTCGCAGATTGAAGCGGAAATTGACGTCCGGCTCGCCGGTGCGGGAGTCGAAGCCCGGCTCCGCGTCGACCAGATCCTCGCCCGACACCATCACACGCTTTTGCACCGTGATCGTGCCGCCCTGCTGCATCGGCAGGGTGTCGACCTCGCTCGGGGGATCGCCGGGATCGGCGACGAGGCGAAACTCCAACTTGGCGGTGGTGCCGAGGAGGTCGATCACTTTGCTGGTGTCTTGAAGGCCCGGCACTTCGATGACGATGCGGTCGAGCCCTTCTTGCTGTACGTTGGTCTCCTTGGTGCCGCTCGCATTGAGGCGGCGGTTCAGCACTTCGATCGACTGCGTGACCGCTCGGTGGATTTTGTCGGTGGTCGCCGCTTCGGTCAGGACCAGTTTGATCGCGCCGTCGCCGGTGTCGGAAATATCCAGCGTATGCCCGGTCGCGCCAGTCAGCGCGCCGCCGACGGGCTGATTGAGCGACTGCAGCAGGCTCAGCGCCCGCGCCCGCTCCACCGGGTCGGCAATGCGGACGACGACCCCGCGCGGCTGAGTCGTGATGCCGCCGCTGATCGGAATCTTCCCTTCGCGCATCTTGCCGCGCACGTCGTCGCGTAGCGCCTCGACCTGTCCCTTGATCAGCGAGGGGGTGTCGACCTCCATGAGAATATGCGCGCCCCCCTGCAGATCGAGGCCGAGCACGATCGGGCGGAACGGTATGAAGGACGGGAGGCGCTGCTCCACGGCCGCAACCGTCGCCGGCGACAGAAAGCTGGGCACGATCATCAGCGCCGCGAGCACGACGAGCGCCACGACGGAGGCGACCTTCCAGGGAGCAAGACGAAACATTGGGTAAGAAAATCTCCGCGCGGGCGAAGCGCCTTCGACGCGCTAGGGCCGCATCAATGGTTTGAAGCGTCTTTATTGGCCGGCGGCGTCTTGGCGCCGGGGGCGTCCTTCACCGGTTCGCCCTTCGAGCGCACGTCGGCGATCCCCGAGCGCGCCAGACGGACCCTGACGTTCGGCGCGATCTCGAGTTCGACTTCGTTGTCGTCGGTCGACTTGGTGACCTTGCCGATCAAACCGCCGCTGGTCACGACGATGTCGCCGCGCCGCGCGCCCTGCACCATCGCGCGCTGGTCCTTGGCCCGCCGTTGCTGCGGACGCAGGATCAGGAAATACATAATGGCGAAAATGACGACAAAGGGCGCGAATTGAATCAGCATATCGGTCGACCCCAACGGGGCCGCGCCGCTGGCTTGCGCGAAGGCTGGCGTGATGAACAAGGGCGAGGACTCCGGCAGCGCCGGATAGGGCGCCGAACAAGGGGGTAGTCAAAGGCGAGGCATATATAACGGGCGCCGCCGCGAAAGCAACGCCGCTGAGAAGCCCAGGCGGGGCGATCTTGCGAGGACGCCGGCGTCCGGGACCGCCGGGGACACTTGCCTTGGGCGGCGCGCCGCGCCAAAAGCGCCGCATGTTGCACATCAACGATCTTACCTATCGCCTCGGCGAGCGCGTGCTGATCGATAAGGCGACGGTGGCGCTGCCGACCGGAGCGCGCGTCGGTCTGGTCGGGCGCAACGGCGCGGGCAAGACGACGCTGTTTCGGCTCATCTGTGGCGAAATCAGCGGCGAAAGCGGCTCGATCTCGATACCCAAGCAGACCCGCATCGGCCGCGTCGAGCAGGAGGCGCCCGGCGGCGCGCAAGCGCTGATCGACTTCGTGCTCGACGCCGATCTCGAGCGCTCCGCTTTGCTGCGCGAGGCCGAGGAGGCGAGCGATCCCCTGCGCATCGCGGAAATCCAGACCCGTCTCGTCGATATCGACGCCCACGCCGCGCCGGCGCGCGCCGCGCGCATTCTCAGCGGCCTCGGATTCGACGAGGCGGCGCAGAATCGCGCGCTCTCGGAGTTTTCCGGCGGCTGGCGGATGCGCGTCGCCCTGGCGGCGGTGCTGTTCTCGGCGCCGGACCTCTTGCTGCTCGACGAGCCCACCAACTATCTCGATCTCGAAGGCGTGCTGTGGCTGGTCGATTATCTCAAGACCTATCCGGCGACGGTCCTCGTCATCAGCCACGACCGCGACCTGCTCGACGACGTCGTCGAGCACATCCTGCATCTCGAACGGGCTAAATTGACGCTGTGGAGCGGCGGTTATTCCAGCTTCGAGCGGCAGCGACGCGAGCAGCAGTTGTTGCAAGGCAAGGCGATGAAGAAGCAGGAGGAGCGGCGCAAGCACTTGCAGGCGTTCGTCGACCGCTTCCGCGCCAGCGCCACCAAGGCGACGCAGGCCCAGTCGCGCCTGAAGATGCTGGCCAAGATGGAGCCGATCGCGGCGGTCGTCGACGAAACGGTGATGCCGTTCAAATGGCCGCCGATCGCGAGGCGCCTCAGCCCGCCGATCGTCGCGATGGAGAAGGTCAGCGTCGGCTACGGCGATCGCGTCGTCCTTTCCAAGCTCGATCTCACGCTTTCCAACGACGATCGCATCGGTCTGCTCGGCGCCAACGGCAATGGCAAATCGACGTTCGCCAAATTGATCGGCGGACGCCTGGAGCCGATGGCCGGCCGAATGGTGCGCGCCAACAAGCTCGACGTCGGCTTCTTCGCCCAGCACCAGGTCGACGACCTCGATTCCGCCGGCACGCCCTATAGCCACGTCAGCGAGCGCATGCGCGGCGCGCCCGAGGCCAAGATCAGGGCGCGGGTCGCCCAGATCGGCTTTTCCGGCGCCCGAGCCGACACCAAGATCGTGGCGCTGTCGGGCGGCGAGAAGGCGCGCCTGCTGATGGGGCTGGCGACCTTCGAGGGGCCGCAGCTGCTGATCCTCGACGAGCCGACGAATCATCTCGACATCGACAGCCGCGCCGAATTGATCGAGGCGATCAACGAATACGAAGGCGCCTGCATTCTCGTCTCGCACGATCGCCGCTTGCTCGAGGCCTGCGTCGACCGGCTCTGGCTGGTCGCGGGCGGCACGGTCCGGACGTTCGAGGGCGACGTCGCCGACTACAGCCGCTTCGTGCTCGGTCAGGGCGCGCCGCAGGAGCGCGCCAAAAAGGAAAACGAGACGCCCCGCGCCGCCCCGGCGCCCGAGCGGCGCGAGGCGGCCAAAACGCGCCGCGATCTCGGGCCGTTGCGCAAGGAAATCGTCGCGGTCGAGCAGAAGATGCACCGCTTCCAGGATCTTCTGCGCCGCGTCGACCAAGCGTTGGCGGAGGCCGGCGAAACCGCGGGAAATTCTGTCAAGGTGATCGATCTCGCGGGCAAGCGGGCCGAGTTGGAGCGCGCGTTGGCGGCGGCCGAAGAGGCATGGCTGGAATTGTCCGCGCAGGCGGAGGCGACGGGGTGAGGCGGCGCCCGAAATCTGACGATCGCCGCTCATTCCCGTCGCCCGCAAACGGGTGAATAGCGGTCCCTCGCGTCCGTCGAGGCGGCGCGTCGCCGCGACATCAACACCCGCATGGCGAAGTTTCCGAGAACAGGCCGCGCGTAGTTTTTCACACAGCCATTCCGGATTGGGAACGAAAGGCCTGACGACGCCGTTGACCCTCTGGCCCCAGCTATCCCGGGTCTGATCGCCGAGGTGATTGAAAAACCGAAGGCCCGGGACCTGTGATGCAAGGAGGCTCTGATGAAGTGTTTCCTAGAAGTCCTTCCGGCTGCGGCGATTCTGATCGTTGGAACGATGGTCGGGCAGAGCTTTGCCAACGACCGGGAGGTGAACGACATCTGGTGGAATTTGGAAACCAACTATTACGGCAGCCAGCAGACCGTGTGCATCGCGAAAAATTACAACTATTATCCGGTCACCGCGGTCTTCAATACATTTCCTGGCGCTGACGACCCCGACGGCAATCCGATGCCGACCAGGGCCGTGATTACAATGCAGCCTTACGTCGAATATAGAGTCTATAGCTGGCCGGCTGATTACACCGGGCCAGGTCCGCATTGCGAGCTGCTAAGTTACTCGGTTTCCGCCCAATAGGGTCGGCCGGAAAGTCCTCGCCCGGGCGCCGGAGTTCAGGCGACCGACGCGCGCTGGACCGATGCGCGGCGCGGGAGCGTGGCGTGATTTCACGCGTGAGTTCAATTGCGGCATGCGACGGTCCCTATCGCCCCTTCTCCCACCCGCCATCCTCGCCCTCGCGCCAGTAGCTCGGCGCGACGCCGGCGGCCTTGACGAGGCTCCATTGCCGGCGCGCCCCGGCTTTGGCCTCTTCGTCGCGGCCATCGAACAAGAGGATCACGCGCTCGTAGGCGCCCTGGGCGAAAGGCGCGGCGTCGACGCCCGAGAGCAGCACGCGGAGGGCGGCGCCGTTGGGGTTCTCCTCGCCGGCGGTGAGGTAGATCGGCTGCGCCTGCGGCTCGCCGTCGCGCGCGGCGCCGTGCGGCAGGAAGCTGTCGTCGGCATAGGTCCACAGCCGCTCGTTCAGCGCCTCGACGCGTTCCTCCGAGGTCGCCTGGACGACGGCGCGCAAACCGTGCGCCAGCGCGTCCGCGAGGATTTCAGGCAGCGCCTGATCGATGCGGCGGCGCTCGAGATGATAGAAGCGGAATTCGGTCATCGCCAGCCACCGCCATGGCGAGCCCAAGCGCGGCGAGGGCGAAACCATCGGCGGGCCGCCTCAACGCCTGCCCCACCACTTCGTCGCTTGCGCCCCGCGCAACAACGG
Organism: uncultured Alphaproteobacteria bacterium; assembly: GCA_963813195.1. Taxonomy (GTDB): domain Bacteria; phylum Pseudomonadota; class Alphaproteobacteria; order Rhizobiales; family Beijerinckiaceae; genus Roseiarcus. Next base: position 203,605 of record CAWEYC010000036.1, read on the forward strand.
CGCCGCTTCCTCGCTCCGACTTTTTCTTTCGGAAAATCGAAAAGCGCGCTATGCTTTCTTCTGTCGCTTTCCGCCATATGCGCCTTGCCGGCGGCGCTGGGCGGGGGCTTGCCGACGGGGATCGGCACAAAATATTTGGAGAACAGCGGAATTGTCTTCCTCGCCTTGCAAGCCTTTGATTTCCCACAAAATGGACGAAGGAATCTTTGGAAATGCTTGGCGGGAGGGGCCGCAAATTTGGAAATCTTCGGCTTGGTTCGGGAAAAACTTGCAACGCCCGGCGCGCGCCTTTTGAGCGCCAACCCTATCATTCCTCCCCGCCGACGATGACGAAGGCGCTGTCGGTGTCGGTGACGATCAGACCGAGGCTGACGCCGCCCGGGGCGTGCTCCTCGGTCTTGCCCGAGATATAGACGTCGCCGCGTTGGCGCGAGGCTTTGAGGTATTCGCGCGCATCGGCGCTCATATCGCGCACCATGCTGCGGCTCTTGGCGGCGTCCCAGCCCAGTCCGGAGCGGAGCGCGGCGGCCTGGAAATTCTCGAACTCGGTCGCCGCGCGCGCCGAGGCGGGCTCGGCGATGCGCGCCTCGAAGCGCAGAAGTCCGTTGGTCCGGCAGGTCAAAGTGCCGTCGATCTCGGATTTCGTCGTGATGTCGAAGACGTCGGTGTCGCTTCTTGCCCTGGAGACGACCAGCGCATGGTTGAAGTCGACGTGGAGGTCGCTCGCCGCGGTTCGCAATTTCTCGATGAATGCGTCGCAACTCGAGAGCGCCGGCTTGGCGAGAGCCGGAGCGGCGCTGAGGCAAAGTCCGAGAATTGCGAGCCCTAAACCCGATCGCATCACATCCACTCCCCGGCGATTATGCGTGGCAAAGTCGATCTTCCCCCGACATCATGACGCCGAAAACAACGCGCGGCCGCTCAGCGCTCGTAATATTCGGCCACCAGGCGATCCAGCAGGCGCACGCCCCACCCCGATCCCCAGGATTGGTTGATCTCGCTGGCCGGCGAATTCATCCCCGTTCCCGCGATGTCGAGGTGCGCCCACGGCGTGTCGTTGACGAAGCGCTTGAGGAATTGCGCCGCGGTGATCGCGCCGCCGTTCCGGCCGCCCGTATTCTTCACGTCGGCGAACTTGGAATCGATCATTTTGTCGTAAGCCGGCCCGAGCGGCATGCGCCAAACGGCTTCGCCCGTCGCCGCGCCGACGACGCTCAGCCGAGCGGCCAGTTCGTCGTCGTTGGAAAATAGCCCGGCGTGCTCCTGGCCGAGCGCGACCATGATGGCGCCGGTCAGCGTCGCCAGATCGACGATGAAGCGCGGCTTGATCTTGTCCTGGACGTACCACAGGGCGTCGGCGAGAACGAGGCGACCTTCCGCGTCGGTGTTGATGATTTCGATCGTGCGGCCGGACATGGACTTGAGAATGTCGCCCGGGCGGAGGGCCGCGCCGTCCGGCATATTCTCGACGAGGCCGATGACGCCGACCGCGTCGACCTTGGCCTTCCGGCTGGCGAGCGCGTGGATCAGGCCGACGACGCAGGCCGCTCCCGCCATGTCGCCCTTCATGTCCTCCATGCCCGCGCCCGGTTTGATCGAGACGCCGCCGGAATCGAAACACACGCCCTTGCCGACGAATGCGACCGGCTTCCCCTTCTTCGCCTTGGCGCCGCGCCAGCGCATGACGACAAGCCGGCTGTCGCGCCGCGAGCCCTGCCCCACGCCGAGCAGGGCGCCCATGCCCAGCTTCGCCATCGCCTTCTCGTCGAGGATTTCGACGTCGACGCCGAGCGCCTGCAAACCCGCCGCCCGTTCGGCGAACGCCTCGGGAAACAGCACGTTCGGCGGTTCGTTGACCAAGGTGCGGGCGAGTTCGACCCCCTCGGCGACCGCGATGCGCGCCGGCGCCGCGTCGCGGGCGCCCGCGACGTCGGGAACGCCGATCGTGATCGAGGGAGCCACGTCGTCGGCTTCGTCGCCGTTCTTCTTCGTCGTCTTGTACTTGTCGAACCGATACGCCCGCAGGCGCAGTCCCAGCGCGAAATCGGCGGCCGCTCCGCCGTCCCATTCGCCGGCGGGGGCCTCGAACGCCACTTCGACCTTCTTGGCCGCGCCGAGCTTGCCGAACACGTAGCCGCCGAGCGTCGGGAAATCGACCGGCTTGCCGTCCTTGTCGGGGGCGACGCCGACGACGAGCAGACGCGCCGCTTCGACGCCCGACGGCTCGAGAATATCCACGGACGTTAGGTATTTACCGCGAAACCCCGCGGTCTTGGCCGCCGCCTCGATCCGCGCGGCGGCATCGCCCAGCAGGGCGCCGGCCCGGGGCCCAACTTTGATGTCCGCGCCGACGAAAATCACATAGGTTCCACCCTTGGGCTCCGAAATGGCCCCAAACGCGAACTTAACGAATTCGGTCATTCAAATCCCCAATCACGTCGTCGAAGAGGCGGGGTCGGGTTTAAGCCCACGCCGGGAGGACTAATCAAGGGCTTTCACCCGCCCGTCAATAAGCGGCGGCAGCGAAAGTCACGCTTCGCGCCGTCGTGGATCACGGGATCGCTCCTTGCCAGACTCGCCTGGGCGGGCTAGCGCTGCGGCGTTGCGCGAGCGCCGTCGGGGCGCCTCTGGAAAGGAAACACGGAAACAGCCGCCGGATGTTGCGCATTGAACGATATATTTTCCGAACCGCGACATCGGCCTTCCTGGCGGGCCTGCTCGCGCTGACGGGACTCGTCTGGGTCACGCAGGCCCTGCGGCAGATCGACATCATGACCAGCAAGGGCCAGTCGCTGGTGGTGTTCTTCACGATCACCGGACTGACCCTGCCCTCGCTCGTCGCCATCATCGCGCCGGTCGCGCTGTTCGCCGGCGTGCTTTATTGCCTCAACAAGCTGAACGGTGACAGTGAATTGGTCGTCATGAGCGCGTCGGGCGTTTCGCCGTGGCGGCTGCTGCGGCCGTTCGTGGGACTGTTCGCGATCGTGTTCATCCTGGAGGCCGGCCTCTATATCGATGTCATGCCGTGGAGCTTCGACGCCATCGAAACGATGACGACCCTGGTTCGCGCCGATTTCATCGCCAATCTGGCGCGTCCGGGCGCTTTCAACGAACTGGAGGCGGGTTTCATATTCCACTTCCGCGAGCGCGCGCCGGACGGCTCGCTGCGTGGCGTCTTCATGCAGGATCGCCGCGATCCCGCCCACATCACAACGTACATCTCGGAAGTGGGCAGGACGGCCCAAAAGGACGGCCAGACCTACCTCGTCCTGTCGAAGGGCAGCTATCAGCGTCCTGAGCGTTCCGGTGATTCGGCGATCGTGACTTTCGAGGACTATGCGATTGATCTTTCCCAATTCATTCACAAGGGGGACACGGTCAAACGGCCGCGCGAGCGCGCGACGCTGCAATTGATCGCGCCGGATCCCAAGGACGCGTCGGCGTCGCGACTGGCCGGGCGATTGCACTCGGAATTGCTCGACCGCCTCGCGAGCCCGTTTTACGCCTTTGCGGCGGGTTTCATCGGGTTTGCCGCGCTCGGCGAAGCGCGAACGACGCGGCAGGGCCGCGGCGTCGCGATGGGCGTCGCGGTTTTCACGTTTTCGGCGTTGCGCATGCTCGGGATCGCGGCGACTTCGCTCGCCGCCAGCAAGCCGGATGCAGGATATATCGTTTGGGCGCTCCCGATCGGCGCTTCGGCGCTGAGCGTCGATGCGATCTTTGGCGGACCGGTCAGCCGCGCCCTGCGGGCGATCCGCCGTCTCGCCTTCGCCGCGAAGAGGGCGTAATGGTCGGCGGCACGCTAGGGCGTTATTTCGCCAGGCGGTTCTTCCGGACGATCGTCGCGGTCTTCGCGGGCGTGTTCGCGCTCATTTACGCAATCGACGTCGTGGAAATGCTGCGCCGTTCGGGCGATACGCCCGGCGCGTCGGGCGCGCTGATGGCGTGGGTTTCGCTCCTGCACACGCCGATCATCGCCGAACAGGCTCTGCCGTTCGCCGTTCTTTTCGGAGCGATGATCTCGTTCCTCAATCTGTCGCGCAAGCTGGAGCTCGTGGTGGCGCGCGCCGCCGGGGTCTCGGCCTGGCAGTTCATCACGCCGCCGCTGCTCGTCGTCGTCGCCTTCGGCGTCGTCATGGTGACGCTGTACAATCCGGTTTCCACAGCGATGAAGCGCCAGGCGGATCAAATCGAGGCGCGCTTATTCGGCGGCGGCGGCGGCGCCTCGACGGGCGTTTGGATCAGACAGAAGAGCGTAGACGGCGAAGCGGTCGTTCACGGCGACGCCAGTGACAGGTCCGGAATGTCGCTCACCCATGTCCAGGTGTTCAACTTCGACAAAAGCGGCGGGTTCGTGGAGCGTGTCGACGCCGAGAGCGCGACGTTGCGGGAGGGGTACTGGAGCCTGAAGAACGCCAATGTCGTCACCCCAGGCTTCGACACCCTGCCGACACCCTCCTATCTGCTCGCGACCAACCTGACCAAGACGGAAGTCATGCAGGCCTTCGTGGCCCCTGAAACCGTGTCCTTCTGGGCGCTGCCGGGCCTCGCCGCGCAGACCGATCGCGCGGGCCTTGACGCGACGTCATATCGGCTGCGATTTCAAGAACTTCTCGCCATGCCGCTCATGCTGGTGGCGATGGTTCTCGTGGCTGCATGTTTTTCATTAAGATTCTTCCGAATGGGCGGCGTCCAAAAGATGGTTTCCAGTGGCGTCATCGCCGGCTTCGTGCTTTATGTCGCGACGAAACTCGTCAACGATCTCGGCGGGGCGGGGGTCTTCAGCGTCCCAGTCGCGGGGTGGTCGCCAGCCGTGGTCGGCTGCGTATTTGGAGTGTACGTGCTTCTCCACCAGGAGGATGGTTGATGGGCCACACCATCAGCTTTTCCAACGCGAACGGACGTCGTCGGGGCGTCGTCGCGCGTTTGGCCACGAGTCTGGCCGTCCTGTTCGCGCTTGCGCTCGGCGCCGCGGCGGCGCACGCTCAAACCAGCGCGCCCGCGCCGGCGCAAAAGGCCGCGCGGACGTCGTCGCAGGCCGCCGCAGCAGCGCAGAATCCCGACAAGCTGATCCTCGAGGCCAACGAACTGATCTACGACAAGGATCACAACACCGTCTCCGCGGTCGGCGGCGCGGTGCTCTATTATAAGCATCGGATTCTTCAGGCCGATCGGGTCGTCTACAATCGCGCCACCAAGCGGCTCTACGCCGAGGGCCACGCGAAGCTGACGGACGAAAAGGGCAATATCACCTACGCCTCGCGATTCGACCTGACCGACGACTTCGGCGCGGGTTTCGCCGAAGGCGTGGAGATGATGTCGACTGAGAAGACCCGCTTCACCGCGCCGCGCATCGAACGGTCGGGAGGGGTGACCGTATTCAACGGCGGCGTCTATACGGCCTGCGAACCCTGCATGGACCACCCCGATCGTCCGCCGCTGTGGCAGGTTCGCGCCGCTCGCATCATCGAGAACCAGCAGACCCACATGGTCTACTACGAGGATGCGTGGCTTGAAGTCGGCGGCTATCCGATCGCCTACGTCCCCTACTTTTCCGCCGCCGATCCCTCGGTTACGCGACAGAGCGGTTTCCTGACGCCGCATTTCTACGAGGGAAACCAGCTCGGCTACGGCATGGGCATCCCCTACTTCCTGAATCTCGCGCCCAACTACGATCTGACGCTGACGCCGGCCTATCTCTCGCTCCAGGGCCCCTTCGGCGATGCACAGTGGCGCCACCGCTTGGACAACGGCGAGTACAACATTCGGGTGACCGGCCTCTACCAGGAGGACCCAACGGCGTTTCCACCGGCCCCCTATGACGGCGGCAGCGAGCGCTGGCGCGGCTCGCTCGAGAGCAAGGGCCAATTCTACATCAATCAGAATTGGAAATATGGCTGGGATCTGACGTTTGTTTCCGATCCGTTCTACCTCAACGAATACAAGATCAAGGAAGATGATCCTTCGCGCTACTTCTTCCAGGACATCGTTTCCTCGGTTTATCTCCGCGGCCAGGCGGATCGCGGATTCTTCGACCTGAGCGGCTATCGTTTCCAGTCCGAGGTCGCCAGCACCGACGCGCGGACGGAGCCGCTCGCGGTTCCCGTGCTCGATTACAACAAGACCTTCGCGATGTCGCCCGCGACCACTTACGGAATTGGCGGCGAAGTCAACTTCGACCTCAACGCGACGAACATCAATCGCGCCGAAGCTTCGTTCCAGAACGTCGGACCGCAATCGCTCGATCAGGCTTACAGTCTCTACAACGTCTGCGAGACCGGCGGCACGGTCGTCTCCGGCACGCGAATCGGCGGCAATTCGGGGCCGTCGGCCTATACGCCGGGCAATTGCCTGCTGAACGGAATCGCCGGCGATTACGCGCGCGTGTCGGAACAGGCGACATGGAAGCGTCAATACATCGATCCGATCGGCGAATCGTGGACGCCGTTCGTCTTTGCCCGTCTCGACGGCGAGTCGACCCAGCTCAACACCACCCAGAGTTTCACCTACTCCACCCCGGTGGGGTCGAGCACCATCTACAACGGCAGCCAGACCAACTTCTTCGGCGGCGCGAGCAGCGGTTCTTATGCGCGCGGCATGCCGGGCGTCGGCTTGGAATATCGCTACCCCTTCGTCTCGTCTTCGATGATCGGGCAGCAGACCATCGAGCCGATCGCGCAGTTGATCGTGCGCCCGAACGAATACGTGCCGAAACTGCAGCCGAACGAAGACGCCCAGAGCCTCGTGTTTGACGAGACGACCCTCTTCGCCTGGGACAAATACTCCGGCTACGACCGCATAGAGGGCGGCACGCGGCTCAATTACGGCGTGCAGTACACGGCGAATTTCGCCAACGGCGGCCACGCCAACGTCATTGGCGGCGAATCCATCCAGGTCGCCGGGCAAAATTCCTACACGATCGTCACCGACACCAACACCGGGCTGGAATCAGGGCTCGACAAGCAATATTCAAACTTCGTCGCGGGCGAGACACTCCAGCCGTTCTCGTCGAACTTTTCGCTCACCAGCAAGCAGCAGTTCGACAGCTCCGACTTCGCGCTCAAGCGGCTCGACGTGATCGCCAGCGGCGGATTCGGCGGCTTCACCGCCAACGTCGACTATGGGCGATACGCCGCGCAACCCTTGCTCGGTTGGGTTTTCGACCGCGAAGGAATCATGACCAACCTCAGCTACAAGATCGCCAATGGCTGGACGGTCAACGGAAACGCCGTGTTCGACATGTCGCGATATCTCTACGATCTGCCGGGACAGTCGACGCCGCGCTTCTACCCGACCGACTACGGCTTCGGGCTCACCTATACGGACACCTGCACGACGGTTAAATTGCTCTATTCCTCGAACATCAGCGATCCCATCACCACGATCCCGTCGGTCCGCGAACAGACCCTCCTGCTGCAGATCACGCTACGGACTCTGGGAGACATCGAGTTCGAGTCGTCCGTACAATGAGTCGCGACGGGCCCCGAAGCCGATGACCGCTCGACCGCTCGCCATGACCATGGGCGACCCCGCCGGGATCGGGCCCGAGCTCGCGTTGCGCGCCTGGCTCGCGCGCGATTCGCGCACGGCGCCGTTCTTCGTCCTCGCCGATCCCGATGCGCTCCGGGCCCTGGCGCAGCGTCTCGGGTTCGACGCGCCGATCGCCGTGGTCTCGCCGGCCGAGGCGCGCGCGGCGTTCCCCCGCGCCCTGCCCGTCGTCGCCCTCGCGGCCGGAGCCGAGGCGCGTCCGGGCGAGCCCGATCCCGCCTTCGCCGCCGCGACGATCGAATCGATCGAGCGCGCCGTCGGCTACGTCCGCTCGGGCGAAGCGAGCGCGGTCGTCACCAACCCCATCGCCAAGGCGACGCTCTATCAGGCTGGCTTCAAGTTTCCCGGCCACACCGAATATCTCGGCGCGCTCGCGGCGCCGTGGGGAGCGCCGGCGCAGCCGGTCATGATGATCTGGTCGCCGGCTCTCGCCGTCGTGCCGGTCACGATCCACGTCGCCCTGAACGAAGTTCCGAAGTTGCTCACCCGAGAACTCATCGTTTCGACGGCGCGTGTCGTCGCCGCCGACATGACCAAGAGGTTCGGCCTTGCGCGGCCGCGTCTGGCCCTCGCCGGCCTCAATCCGCACGCCGGCGAAGGCGGCGCCATGGGGCGCGAAGAGATCGAGACTATCGCGCCGGCGGTCGCCGAACTGCGCGCCGAAGGCCTCGAGGTCGTCGGCCCGCTGCCGGCCGACACGATGTTCCACACGGCGGCGCGCGCGCGCTACGACGTCGCGCTGACCATGTATCACGATCAGGGGTTAATCCCGGCCAAGACGCTGGCGTTCGACACGGGCGTCAACGTCACGCTGGGATTGCCGTTCGTGCGCACGTCGCCGGACCACGGGACGGCGTTCGACATTGCCGGCAAGGGGCTGGCGAACCCGACGAGCCTGATCGAGGCTTTGCGGCTGGCCGCGCGCCTCGCGCTGTGACGCTCGCGGCCGACGGCCTGCCGCCGCTGCGCGAGGTCGTCGCCACGCACGGGCTCGATGCGAAAAAGTCACTCGGCCAGAATTTCTTGTTCGATCTCAATCTGACCGGCCGCATCGCGCGCGCCGCCGGCCCGCTCGACGGCGTCGTCGTCGTCGAGATTGGTCCGGGGCCCGGCGGCCTGACCCGGGCGCTGCTCGCCCATGGCGCGGCAAAAGTCATCGCGATCGAGCGCGACGGGCGCTGCCTTGGCGCGCTCGCCGAGATCGCCGCGCATTGGCCGGGCCGGCTCGACGTCATCGCGGACGACGCCCTCGCCATCGACCCCGCGGCTTTGATCGCGCGAGCCGAGGGCGCGCCGCTGCGCATCTGCGCCAACCTGCCCTACAACATCGCGACGGCGCTGCTGACGCGCTGGCTCGAGGCCGAGCCCTGGCCGCCGTTCTACGATCGCCTGACGCTGATGTTTCAGCGCGAGGTCGCGCTGCGCATCGTCGCCACGCCGGCCGAGCGCGCCGACTACGGTCGGCTCGCCGTGCTCGCGGGCTGGCGGACGCGCGCCCGGCTGCTGTTCGACGTTCCCCCGGCTGCGTTCACACCGCCGCCGAAGGTCACCTCGAGCGTCGTCGAACTGATCCCGCGTGAGAGCTCCGAGCCGTGCGATCCCCGTCTGTTGTCGACGGCGACCCAGGCGGCGTTCGGCCAGCGGCGCAAGATGCTCCGCCAATCGCTGAAGAGTTTCGCCGCCGCGCGCGGGCTGGACGTCGCCGCGCTGCTCGAAGCCGCTGGCCTCGACCCGACCCGCAGGGCGGAGGAAATCGAGGTGGCCGGATTTTGCGCGCTCGCCCGCGCCGCGCGACATGGCAAATCGCCCAATCGGGATTGACGAACTCGCCCAGGCGAGACCTGACGCCCGTCGATGCGCCCGGTCCCAGTGCGAAGGCCAGCGGCGCGCTTATCGAAGCTTCGGGAATGCATTCGCGACTTGAAGCAAATTTACAAAACTATTGATTTCACACTTATTCTTGATGGTGGCGAGACCGAGGCGAGATTGCCGGGCGTCGTCGGGGTTGGAGCATTGCGCCGGCGCATGCATTCAGACCATAGGTGAGGAATCTCGATGCAAAGCCTTGAGGGGACACGATCCGAGGATCTTCAACCTATTACTGTAGCGGACGATGCCGCCGTCTGCCGAAAGCGGAAGATGGCGGCTTCGCCATCTTCACTCCGCCGCGGCCGCCCGCGTACCCGCCGCGTTCAGGGCGTGGTCGAGATCGGCGAGGATGTCGTCGACGTGTTCGAGGCCGACGGACAGCCGGACGTAGCCCTCCGTGACGCCGGTGGCGAGTTGATCGGCCGGCGAGAGCTGCGAATGGGTCGTCGTCGCGGGATGAATGGCGAGGCTGCGCGCGTCGCCGATATTGGCGACGTGATAGAAGAGCTGCAGAGCGTCGATGAACCGCCGCCCCGCCTCGCGGCCGCCCGCCAGTTCGAAGCCGACAAGGCCGCCAAGGCCTCCTTTCAGATATTTCTCCGCCCGCTCGCGCGCGACGCCGGTCTGCATCGAGGGATGGATCACTTTCGTCACTTCCGGCCGCTTGGCGAGATAGGCGGCGACGGCTTGCGCATTGGCGCAGTGGCGCTCGATGCGCAGCGGCAACGTCTCGATGCCTTGCAAGGTGAGAAAGGCGTTGAACGGCGAAATCGCCGAGCCGAGATCGCGCAGCAGCGTCACGCGCGCCTTGATGATATAGGCGATCGGGCCGAGCGGCTTGACCGCCTCGCTCCACACCGCGCCGTGATAGCTGGGATCGGGCGTGTTCATCGCCGGCTGACGCTCGGCGAAGTCCTCCCAAGGGAAGTCGCCGCCGTCGACGATGAGGCCGCCGATCGACGTGCCGTGTCCGCCCAGGTACTTGGTCGAGGAATAGACGACGATCGCCGCGCCGTGTTCGAAGGGGCGCGTCAGCAGCGGCGCCGCGGTGTTGTCGATGATCAGGGGAATGCCCAGCGGCCGGCCGATCGCCGCCACCTCGGCGATCGGAAAGGCGATCAGCTTCGGGTTGGGCAGTGTCTCCGCGTAATAGGCGCGGGTGCGCGAATCGGTCGCGCGGCGGAAATTCTCGGGGTCCGAGGGATCGACGAAACGCGCCTCGATTCCCTGATCCTTCAGCGTATTAGCGAAGAGATTCCAAGTGCCGCCGTAAAGATCGGTCGAGGAGACGATGTTGTCGCCGACCCGGGCCAGGTTCTGCACCGCAAAGGCCGAAGCCGCCTGGCCGCTCGCCACCGCGAGCGCCGCGACCCCACCCTCCAGCGCCGCTACGCGCTTCTCCAGGACGTCGTTGGTCGGATTCATGATGCGTGTGTAGATGTTGCCGAGCTCTTTCAGGGCGAACAGGTTGGACGCGTGCTCGGCGCTGTGAAACTGATAGGACGTCGTCTGGAAGATCGGCACGGCGACGGATCCCGTCGTCGGATCGGCGCGCCAACCCGCATGCAGCGCGAGCGTTTCCGGTTTGAAGGACGTTTGCGACATGAGACACTCCCGATGGTTATGACTGGCGCGGCTAATTGGGGGGACGCCTGTCGACAGCCGGGTCCAGCACGGTCCCAAGGCGCGACGTGACGGCTTCGCGCGCGATCGACGGAAAATAGATATTTAAGTCTATCTAATGTGTCAACTAAACGGCCCTTCGCTTCCGCGCGCGCATTGACCCTAACTCCGCCCCACACTAGAGACGGCGCAGCGGGAGAGAAGATCATGGCGGTCATTGTCGCTTTCGGCGATTCCAACACCTGGGGTTACGACCCCAGAAGCGCGACCCGCTTCGCGCCGGATGTCCGGTGGACCGGCGTCATGCAGCGCGCGCTTGGCGCGGGCCACACCGTCATCGAGGAAGGGCTCAACGGCCGCACCACGGTCTTCGACGATCCGATCGAGCCCGACCGGCGCGGTTCGGACTATCTGCCGCCTTGTCTGAGGAGCCACGCGCCGCTCGATCTCGTCATCATCGCGCTCGGCTGCAACGACATGAAGAAGCGCTTCTCCGCCTCGCCCGGCGATATCGCCAACGGGGCGGAACGTTTGATTCGCATCGCGCGCGCCGAGGCGGTCGGTCCCGGCGGCGCGCCGCCCGCGATTCTCCTCGTCGCGCCGCCCCCGACGGCCAAACTGACCGACTTCGCCGAAATGTTCGAAGGCGCCAGCGACAAATCGCGCATGCTCGCGAAACGCTATCGCGAAGTCGCCGAACGTCAGAACGTCGGCTTCGTCGACGCGGGCGAATTCGTCGCCTGCTCGGACCTCGACGGCATCCATTTCGAAGCCGAGGCTCACGCCGTTCTCGGCCAGGCGATGGCCGAGGCCGTGCGGATGATGCTGGGTTGAACGACATTTGAGGCGGGCGCGCCCTCGGCGCTGCGGAAACAATGAACCAGCTCCACCGACCTGGGAAAGCCGCCGCGCGGCCGTGGCTCGCGCGTGAGATCGCCGCGACCCTGGCGCTGAGCGGACCGATCGTGGTCACCAACCTCGCCGTCAACTTCATGACGACGACCGACGTCATGATGCTCGGCTGGCTGTCGCCGAAGGCGCTCGCCGCGGGCGCGCTCGGCCAAAATCTCTACATGCCGCTGTTTCTGTTTTGCGTTGGGGTGATCGGCGCCGTCGCGCCGATTGCGGCGAGCCTCGTAGGCGCCGACTCGAGTGACGAATCTAGCCTGCGCCGCGCCTGCCATCAGGCGCTCCTCAGCGCCTTCGTCCTCGCGGCGCCGGCCTGGGCGATCCTTTGGAACGCCAACGCGATTCTGCTGGCGATCGGCGAACCGCCGGAACTCGCGGCGCAAGCGGCGATCTACATGCGCGGTCTGCAATGGGCGCTCGCGCCGGCGCTGCTCTACTTCGCCACCCGTTCGGTCTTCGCCGCGCTGGGGCGAACCGCGCCTACGCTGATCGCCGCGCTCCTCGCGGTCGTCTTCAACGCCCTCGCCAATTATGCTCTGGTCTTCGGCCATTTTGGCGCGCCGGCCTTGGGCGTGTTCGGCTCGGGCGTCGCCACGAGCCTGTCGCAGTCCGTCATGCTCCTTACCCTCGTTGCCTACTCGCTTCTCGATCCGCATCTGCGCCGCTACCGGTTGTTTCTCGGCATCTGGCGGCCGGATTGGCGCTCGCTTGGCCGCCTTTGGCGCCTCGGCCTGCCGATCGGCGCAACGATCGCGGCGGAAATATCGATCTTCGCCGCGGCGGGACTGATGATGGGCCTGATCGGCCCCGCTTCGCTCGAGGCGCACGCGATCGTGCTGCAGATCTCGGCGACCGCGTTCATGGTGCCGCTCGGCCTCGGGCAGGCCGCGAGCGTGCGCGTCGGCCACGCCTTCGGGGCGCGCGACGCGTCGGGCGTGGCGCGCGCCGGCTGGATCGCGTTCTTCGTCACCATGGCCTTTGTCGCGCTCTCCGCCTCGACGATGCTCGCAGCGCCGCGACTGCTCATTGCGCCGTTCCTCGCCGCCAAACGGACGGAGAACGCCGAAATCGTCGCGCTCGCGCTTTCCTTCCTGCGCGTCGCCGCGATTTTCCAGATGTTCGACGGCGCGCAGGCCGCGCTCGCCAACATGCTGCGCGGCGTCCACAATTCGCGCTGGCCGATGATGATGGCGCTTCTCGGCTACTGGGCGATCGGCGCGCCGATCGGCCTCGCGCTCGCCTTCGCGACGCCGCTGCGCGGCCTCGGCCTGTGGATCGGCCTCGCCTGCGGCCTTGCGGCGGTGGCGCTGCAATTGTTGTGGCGCTGGCGCGGCCGGGAGCGGCGGGGATTCTTCTGAGATGGCGCGCGCTGCGTTGACGCCCCCTCCTCGCGGGTCTTAAGCCAGAGCGGCCCGCGAACCGCGCGGCGACTGGAGAAGACCATGCCCGCCAAACGAACGCCCCTGATCATTGACGTCGACACCGGCATCGACGACGCGTTCGGGCTGCTCTACGCCTGCGCCTCGCCGCATGCGCGCCTCATCGGCGTCTCGACTGTCGCGGGCAACGTCAGTCTGAGCCGCGCCACTCGCAATACGCGGGCCGTGCTGGCGCTGGCCAACCGCGCCGACATCCCCGTGTGGCCAGGTTGCGCCTCGCCGATGCTCCACTTGGGGGAGGACGCCAGCGAGATCCACGGCGACAGCGGGCTTGGCCATGCCGTCCTGCCCGATCCCCCAGGCGATGACGCCGCCCGCAACGCCATCGACGAGATCATCGCCCACGCGCACGCGTTGAAGGGCGAGTTGGTGCTCGTCGCAACCGGCCCGCTCACCAATATCGCGGCCGCCATTATGCGCGAGCCGGCCTTGCCCCGGCTCGTCGAACGCCTGGTTCTGATGGGCGGGGCCTTTCGCGAGGCCGGAAACGTCACGCCGGCGGCGGAATTCAACATCTGGTACGATCCGGAGGCGGCGCGCATGGTCTTTCGCGCCTTCAGCGCCGAGGGCGCCGCGCCGCTGGTCGCTATTGGTCTCGACGTCACGCGCAAGACGCAACTCCTCCCCACCGACATCGACGCGCTCGCCAATCGCTGCGCCGGATTGCCGCGTGCACCGGCGCTGATGCGCTTTCTGGAGGACGCCGGTCGCCATTATTTCGATCTCATGGAGCAGCGGCAGGGCGCGCGCGTCTTCACGATGCACGACCCGCTCGCCATCGCCGTGGCGATCCAACCGTCGTTCGTCGTAACGGAGAGGGTCGCGGTCGACGTCGAGACGGCGGGCCTCCTGACCAGCGGAATGACCGTCGCCGACTGGCGCGGCGTCTGGAAGCGGCCGCCCAACGCCGAGGTTGCGACCGCCGTCGAGGCGAAACGCTTCATCGCCGATTTTCTCGACGCGATGGAGAGATTGGCGCGGGGGTGACGCGCATCTTCCCTTCCCCCTTTGCGGGAGAAGGGAGCGCTTTGCGTTTACCCGATCTGCCCGACGATGCGCGCGTGATCGCGCACGGTCACGTAACGCTTGGGCTGGTCCTCGTCGATCGGCGCGGCCGGCTCGAGCGAAGGCAGGAAGTAGTTGTCGCTCGCGTCGTCGTTGACGAGCGATACTTCACCGGCCAGCGTCGCGCCGCCCTCCGCCCAGAAGGAGTGAGCGACGAAGGGCTCGAGCACGATGCTCTCGCCCGGCTCCAAGCTCACATGGTCGCCCGGACCGAGATCGAGCATCGTGACGTCCTTGAGAACGCGGAAGCGCTCCTTCAGCGGGGCGCCGGCGCGATCGACCTTGAACAACTCGACGACGAATCGAGCCCCGCCACGGTTCACAATGTCCTCTGTCTTGACGATGTGGTAGTGATGCGGCGTGCGCTGACCGGCGTCGGCCATCAGCGCCTTTTCGGCGTAGAGGCGGCCGCGCCCATTCGCCAAGTGCCGCCAGTCGCCCATGCGCAGCGTGAAGACGCTGAGGCCGTCGCTGGCGAAGGCGCCGGGCTTGAACTCGACGATATTCCAGCCGAGACCCGCTTGCGCGATGCGGCGCGCGGCGCCCGCGTCGGCGCGGTAATCCTCTTCGCTCCACAGTGCGAAGGGCGGCAGCTTGACGCCGTGACGCTCGCAAAGCGCCACCATCGCGTCGATTCGGGAATCCACGAACGATCGTCTCATCGCCTCGCCCCGATCATACCTTGGCTTTGGCCTCCTTGGCGCGTTCGATGCCCTCGAGAACGAGCCGCCGCGCTTCGTCCGCGTCGCCCCAACGGAGGATCTTGACCCACTTGTTCGGCTCGAGATCCTTGTAATGGGCGAAGAAATGTTCGATTTGCTTCAGCGTGATCTCGGGCAGATCGGTGAAATTGGAGACGGCGGCATAGCGTTGCGTGAGCTTGGCCGTCGGCACGGCGAGCAACTTCTCGTCGCCGCCCCCTTCGTCCTCCATCAGCAGCACGCCGACGATTTTGCAGCTCATGACGGCGCCGGGAATGATCGCGCGCGTATTGGCGACGATGACGTCGCAAGGGTCGCCATCGCCGGACAGCGTGTGCGGGATGAAGCCGTAATTGCCGGGATAGCGCATCGAAGTATAGAGGAAGCGGTCGACAGTCAGCGCGCCGCTCGCTTTGTCCATCTCGTATTTGATCGGCTCGCCGCCGATCGGCACCTCGATGACCACGTTGACTTCGTGCGGCGCGTTCTTGCCGATAAGGATCGCATCCAAATTCAAAGGTTTGCTCCGAGGTCGAGGGGCCGGCTCGGCGAACCCGCGGCGCGACCATGAAGCCGTGCGATCCGCCCGCGGCCCTCATAGCCGCGAACCATAGATCAATCAAAGCCGAAAGCGACCCGCTCGCGCGTTTCCGCCCCGAATTGCTCGGGCGCGCGACGCACGATGCACCCGCCGAGCCGGCGATAGAAGGCGAGCGCGCGGTCGTTGCCGGCGAGCGCCCAGACGACGAATGACGCATAGCCGTGCGCCGCAAGATCGCGCTGCGCCGCCTCGAACATCCGTCGGCCGAGCCCGCCGCCCTGGTATTCGGGCGCGAGATAGAGCTCGAAAATCTCGCCGCTGAAATTCAGCGACGGCATGCGATTGCGCCCATAGCTGCAATAGCCCGCCACGGTATCGGCGAAGTCGAGCACGATCAGCCGCGTCCCGCCCGCAATGGCCCGCCGCCACCAATCGGGGCCGCGCCGCACGATCATACGTTCGAGTTCGCGGCCGGGAATCACGCCACGGTAGGCGTCGCGCCATGCCTCGTCGTGCACATGCGCGATCGCCGTCTCGTCGCCGAGGCGCGCGGTGCGAATGGATATGACCGTCTCGACCATGGGGCGAGGTTACGTCCGCCCGCGCCCGCGCCGCAAGACCCTGACAGCGCGCCTCCGCAACATTTTTGCCGCCGGCGGTCAAATCGCCGCAAACGAGTTCTGCGCCATTTTGATGTCGGATTTTCGCGACAAGGATGGTACTTTCAACTCGTTCGTGTCTGGAGATGGATGGATGTCCCTGCGGCGGTTGGCCGTGCGCGTGGCGCGCGGCCTCAGCCTTGGCGCCGCTGCCTTGGCGTTCGCGACTGTCGGCGCGCGCGCCGATATGCTGCACGCGACCTATAAAGTCTCTTTGATCGGCCTGCCGATCGGCGTCGCCAGCGTCAGCGCGACACTAACGCCGAACAGTTACGCGATCGCCGCTTCCGCCAAACTGTCGGGCCTCGCTTCCATCATCTCCCGTTCGCGCGGCGCCTCGACGGGCCGCGGCGCGATCGTCGGCAACCGTGTCGTCCCGGCGACATTCGCGACCATTGCGTCCAATTCCTCGATGACGCGCACGATTCGCATGTCGCTCGCCGGCAACGCGGTTACCGGCGTCGACATTTCGCCGCCCTATGAGGACAAGCCCGATCGCGTCCCCCTAACCGAGAATGACGAGCGGGGCATCGTCGATCCCGTCGGCGCCTTCGTCATTCCCGCCCCGGCCAAGGGTCCGCTCATCGGACCGGCTTCCTGCGACCACAAGATTCCCGTCTTCGACGGCTACACGCGCTTCGACGTCGATCTGACCTATGTCGGAGAACGCGAGGTTTCAGCCAAGGGCTACTCGGGCCCGGTGGCGGTCTGCGCCGTCCGCTACGTGCCGATCGCCGGCCACCGGCGGGATCGTCCGGCGACGAAATTCATGGCCGACAACAAGGATCTCGAAGTCTGGCTGGCGCCGATCGACGGCGCCAGGGTGCTGATGCCCTTCCGCGTTTCGGCCCGCACGATGGTCGGCACGACGGTCATCGAGGCGTCCGAGTTCAGCGTCGCGACGAAGTGACGCGCCGCGAGGCCCCTCAGTTGAGATCGTCGGGCGCGTAGGGCATCGGCAGGACGCCAACCCCGTCCTCGAGCAATGCCTCGACCTCGGCGCGGCTCGCTTGCCCACGGATGGCTCGCTCCGGCGCCTCGCCGGTATGGATCGCCCGCGCGACCTCGGGAAACTTTGCGCCGACGTCGTCGGTGTGGGCTTCGATCTCCCGCCGCAAGTTCCGCACCGCTTCGCGCAACGTCTTCTGGCGTTCGTCGAGGAGCGTGACAGGAACCGGCGGCGGCGCGGTTTTCTCGCGCTCAGGCCGCGCCGCGCCGAGAACGGCCGGCGCCATGATCGCCTTGGAGACGCGCGTCGAAGCGCATTCCGGACACGCGATCAGGCCCCGTCGCGCCTGCTTGTCGTAAGCGGCGCCGTCGGGAAACCAACTTTCGAAATCATGGCCCTTATCGCAGGCGAGCGCGAATTTGATCATGCTTCACTCGCAAGCAGAGCGTCGAGCCGGCCCGCGCTTTCGAGATCGTAGAGGTCGTCGCAGCCCCCGACATGGGACGGGCCGATGAAAATCTGCGGCACAGTCGATTGTCCGCCCGCCTTAACCGCCATCGCCGCCTGGCCGGCGCGATCGCCGTCGACGCTGATTTCCTCGAACAGCGCACCCTTGCGGCGCAGCAAATCCTTCGCGGCGTGGCAATAGGGGCAGCTCGTTTTGGTGTAGATCACGATCGGCGGCAAGGATAAATCACTCCATGAGGGCCAAGGTTTGGCCTTTGTCTATATATGGGGCGTCACGTACCTGTCACAACCCGCGCGAAGACGATGAGATCGACATCGCAGGCGCCGGCGCGAAGCAACGCCCGGGCGGCGGCGTTGGCCGTCGCGCCGGACGTCAGCACGTCGTCGACCAGAGCGATCCGCCGCCCCTTGATCGGCGCGCCGGGCAAAGCGCGGAACGCGCCCTGCACGTTCTGCGCACGCTGGTCGCGGCTGAGGCCGACCTGGCTGCGCGTCGCCTTGCGGCGCTGCAGCCAATGCGGCTCGAACGGCTTGCCCGTGCGCAGCGCGACCGCGCGCGCCAGCGCCGCGGCCTGGTTGAACCGCCGCGTCCACAGCTTGAGCGGGTGCAGCGGCACCGGAACGATCGCGTCCGCCTCGGCCAGCACATCGGCGCCGGCCCTGGCCATCCAAGCGCCGAGCGGCCCGGCCAGTTCGCCGCGATCGGAATATTTGAGGCGATGCACAAGGCGGCGCGCCGGTCCGTCCTCGAACCGCGCGACGGCGCGCGCGCGCCGGAAGACCGGCGGGTCGGCGATCGCCTGCGGCGACAACAGGCCCTCCCCGAGATCCTGCTCGAAGGGCGTGCCGAGCCGCTCGCAGAACGGCCGCTCGATGAAGCGCATCGCCCGCCAGCAGGCCGGGCAAAGCGCATCCGCATGCCCTGTCGCGGCGCGGCAGGCCAGGCATGTCGGGGGATAGAGCATATTGAGGCCCAGGCGGCCGAAGCCAGCCAGAAGGCCGCGCAGCCGTGCGCGCGACGCCGCAGGCGCTTCGATGTCGGCGTCGCTGGAGGACGGGAAAGTCACGCCGCGGAGTTAAGCAGGATTTTCGCGCGTGGGGAACCGGGCGGGCGAAAGTTCGCACAGGGCGTGGACACTATGGGCTGGCGCCAACCGCGCGAGCCCCGGCGCGCCGGCGGCGCCGCAGCGGCGCCAGCAGTTCCGCCGGGAATTGGCTGACCCGCGCGAGCAAGGCGCGCAAACGGCCGTGCGGCGGTTCGTCGCCCTCGGACGGCGGCATTGCCGCCAGCGCGATCAGCGCGGCCCGCGTTGGATCGACGCCGTCCGGCAGCCCGATGAGCCAGGCCAGCAGCGCGCCTTCCGCGCCGTCGCCTCGCCGGGCGTCTTCGTCGATGAAATCGCCCATGGCGGCGCTACCCGACGCGACTGAGGCTGGGACGGCCTTCGCCTAATCCCTGCTGCATCGTTCGGCAGTACCAGTCGACGAATTGGACGACGCCGTCTTCGTGGTCGACGGAATAGGGACCCGGTTCGTAGGCTGGGGACCGGACGCCGATCTGATTCTCCTCGACGATCCGGCGATCCTGATCGTTGGTCGTGAGCCAGACGCTGGTCAGTTCCTCGATCGTGTAGTCCTCGCCTTCGACCGCGTCCTTGTGAACGAGCCATCGCGTTGTGAGCTGCGTCTGCGTCGGGCCGACCGGCAGCGCGCGGAAGCTGATGGCGTGATCGCCGAGGACGTGGTTCCAGGTCGTGGGGTAGTGAAAGAGCAGCAGCGAGCCGATGCGCGGCTCCCGCACATCGTCGCTCAACGCGCGGCGCACCGCCGGTCTGCCCGACAGCGTGTAGCTGACCGCGTCGTCCAGCAGCGGCACGCGGGTGACGCGGCTTTGCCCGGTGTCTGAAATTCGGAAGGCGCTCGGCAGCCCCGCCGCTTCGCAACGTTCCCAATGCCCGCGGATCTCCGGATCGTCCATGGCGCCGCCGACGCCGGAAACCGTCGGCGCCTCGGGAAACGTGCGGCACAGCTCGGGATGATTGGCGACGCAATGATAGCACTCGCGATTGTTCTCCCAGACCAGCTTCCAATTGGCGTTTTCGATGATCGTGCTCTCGAAGGCGACCTTGGCCTGGTCAAGCCGATGCGGCGCGAGATAGGGTTCGACCTGCGATCGAAACCCGGCGAACTCCGGCGCTCGGGCCGCCACGCAGACGAAGATATAGCCGCCGACGCTCTCGCAATGGATCGACTTGAGGCCGAAGTTCGCCTTGTCGAGGCCAGAGTCCATGTGGCGCGCGCGCGCCAGCGCGCCCGTGAGATCGTAGGTCCATTGATGGTAGGGGCAGACGAGGCGCTTCACCTTGCCGCTCGGCGCGGCGCAGATGCGCGAGCCGCGATGGCGGCAGGAATTGTGGAACGCGCGGATCGATCCGTCGTGCGCGCGAACGACGAGGACGGGGTAATCGCCGACCTGCATCGTGATGTAGCATCCCGGCTCGGGGATTTCGCAATCATGCCCGGCGAACAGCCAATCCCGATAGTGAATGGTCTCGAGATCGAGGCGGTGGAACTCGGCGTCGCCGTAGAATTTTCGCCCGAGCGTGAAGCCGGCGCGGCGCCCGTTCAATTCCGCCAGCATGTCTTGTTTCGCGTTCATGTCAGAATCCCTCGTGACCATCGCTGCGATGGAAAGAGACGGACATTCGAGACGCGAAATCCCGCGGGGCGCCGAAGCCAGCCGCGAAAGCTCCGCCCCCGACCGCCCGCCGCGATCCATCAGGCTCCTTGGTGGCTGGTTTCCGGGCTCGAAAGCGGTCCTCGAGAGGACCAGAGCGGCGACGCCTTCCCAGGTCGAAACGACCCAGTGGCCAATGTCGCGCCCAAACTTTCCTACCGTTGCGGGGGCAGCGCCGGACTCGCACCGGCTTCCCAATTCTCCGACTCGGGGATCAATCCGAACCGGCACCTCCAGGGGAATCGATACCGCGCTTTCGGTCGCGCGACAATCGAGCGCGTCAACAGGCGCGCCTCAAAATTTAGGCCCCGCTATGCCAGCGGCCGAGAGGGGTAATTCGGCAGATGGATGTCGTCGCGCAGAACGCGGCCCATGAACAAGCTGGCGAGGAACGGGGCGCCCATCAGCCGCGTGACGAGATTCCGCGTCGCGACGCCGAGCGCGCTTGCCGGAGCGAAAGAGGAGGCGAAACCGGCTGCCGCCTTCTGCTTCTTTCGGAGGAACGGCATGAAACGCTCCTGGTATCGTGCGAAGGCGCCCGCGAATTCGCCATCGGCTCCGCTCAGTTCGCCCGCCATCGCATAGGCCTCGGCCATGGCCAGGCCTGTTCCCTCCCCGGCAAGAAGCGACACGCAGGCCGCCGCATCGCCAATTAGCGCGACTCGGCCCTTTGTCCAGCCTTCCATGCGGATCTGACTGACCCGGTCGAAATAGATGCCGTCGCAGTTTTCCGCCGCCTTCAGAATCTGCGGGCATTCCCAGCCGATGTCGCCGAAGACCGCGCCCAGTTCGGCCCGGCGCTCTTCATCCGTCGAAGGCGCCTGACCGCTGGGCGCCGGCGCGCGGTAGACCAGAAGGAATAGCGTCTTGTCGTCTCGCATCGAGAAACGCGAGACTTGGCGACCCGGCGCCGCATAGCTGACGTAAGCGAGTTCGTCGCGCGGCCTGTAGCCGCCGACCTCGAAGGCGGCGACTTGATAACCGAGATAGACCTCGAAATCTCGCTCGGGCCCGAAGATCATTTCGCGTACCCGGGAATGCAGCCCATCTGCGCCGACGACGAGATCGAAATCCCGTGGCGGACCGCGTTCGAACGCAACACGCACCTGGTCCGGGCGCTCCTCGATCGCGGCGATGCTGTCCCCAAAGATCGTTTCGACCTTGCCTTCGATAGCGCCGCAGATTGCGGCCGCGAGGTCGCTGCGCTTCAGCGTCGTGAACCGGCCGCCGAGCATGCGCCCCAGCGAGTTCACGGCAAAGCCGCCACTTTTTGTTCCCCTCGCATCGACGAGGCGAAGTTCTTCAACCCGATAGCCGAGTTCCATCAGTCGCGGCGTCAGTCCCATTTTCTCCGCGACATCGTAGCCGATGCCCCAGAAATCGATCACATAGCCGCCATCGCGCGATCGCGGCGCGCGTTCGACCAGCACCGGCTCGTGGCCGAACCGAAGGAGCCAATAGGCCAGGGTCGGCCCAGCGACGCCGGCTCCGTTGATGGCGACTTTCACCGCGCGCTTCCTTTCTTTCACCGAAAGGCGCGCCGGTAGGCGGCCAACCGCAGAAACCTCGGCCAAACGCCGTCGTTCGTCGCGTCTCTCGGTCCCCACCAAGCTAATCGGGACATGTGGCGCCGGTTGGGCTTCGCAAGGCGCGGGCGTCATTCCCACCGTGGGTGCCGGTCGCCTTTGCGCGCCACGCGCGCGCAGGGCATAAGGACGACGTGCCGAATGCCGAGCCCCCTCTCCTCTTCGACCGCGCGCTTCTTGCTGCGCGGCTCGAGCGCGCCTATCGCGCGGCGCCGGGCAACCCGAGCGCCGATTTCCTGCTGCGCCGGGCCGCCGAAGAACTCTCCGATCGCCTGAGCCTGGTGCGCCGCGTCTTCACCGTCGCGGCGGAAGTGGGGGCGCCGGGGCCGAACGCGGCCGAGGCCCTCGCGGCGCGAAGCGGCGGCGGCTGGACGCTGCGCCTCGCGCCTTCGCCGCGCGGCCTCGCTCGCGGCGCCTACCTGAACGCCGTTGGCGACGTCGAGCGGCTGCCCCTGGCGGACGAGAGCTGCGATCTGATCGTCTCGCTGCTGGCTCTGCATCACGTCAACGACCTGCCGGGCGCGCTAATCCAGATGCGCCGCGCGCTGCGGCCGGACGGCCTCTTTCTGGCGGCCCTCGCCGGCGGCGACACGCTGACCGAGTTGCGCCAGAGCCTGACGATCGCCGAGAGCGAGGTTCTCGGCGGCGCGGCGCCGCGCGTCGCCCCGTTCGCCGAGGTTCGCGCGCTCGGCGGCCTGATGCAGCGCGCGGGCTTCGCACTGCCGGTGGTCGACGCCGACCCTGTCGTCGCGCGTTATGGCGATCTCTTCGCGCTCATGCGCGATCTCAGGGCGTTCGGGGCGACCAACGCCCTGACGCTGCGCAGCCGCAAGCCGCTGCGGCGCGACGTTCTCATGCGGGCGGCGTCGGTCTACGCCGAGCGTTTCGCGGATTCCGACGGGCGCCTGCGCGCGACCTTCGACACGATCTGGCTCACCGGCTGGGCGCCGCACGAGAGCCAGCCCAAACCCCTGAAGCCCGGCTCCGCCAAGGTGCGCCTCGCCGACGCGCTCAATGCGCGCAAAGACGCTTCGTGATTCCCTGGACTTTGCTCGCCACAGCGCCGATCCCCGGCGGCGGCGAACTGCGCCTGATGCGAAGGGGCGCCGAATTCTCGATCCGTCTGGGCGCCAACGAGTTGATGAACAGCCGCCTCAGCGGTTCGGAAGAGGCGCTCGCCACTCTCGCCTGTGCGAGAATCTCAGCCCGCCCGAACCCGCGCGTGCTGATTGGCGGCCTCGGCATGGGCTTCACCTTGCGCGCGGCGCTCGCGACGCTGGGCGCGTCCGCGCGGATCGAGGTCGTCGAACTCATCCCCGCGGTCGTGCAATGGGCCGAGGAGCCGATGGCGGAAATCTTAGGCGGATCGCTGAAGGACCCGCGCGTCAGCGTCGCGTTGGCGGACGTCGCGGAGAGCATCCGCAAGGCTGCCGCGACCTACGACGCGATTCTGCTCGACGTCGACAACGGTCCCGAAGGACTGACCCGCGCCGCCAATGATCGGCTCTACGACGCGCGCGGGCTCGCTGCGGCTCGCGCGGCGCTCAAGTTCGGCGGCGTGCTCGCGGTGTGGTCTTCCGGCCCCGACCGGCGCTTCACCCAAAGGCTGCGTGACGCCGGCTTCGCCGTGGAGGTGATCCCATCGCGCGCGAGAGGCGCGCGGGGCGGCGCGCGGCACGTGATCTGGCTCGCGACCCGCGGGGGACGCGGATGAGGGGGCCGGCATTGCTAGCGACAGCGAAGCAAAGTCGGTTGAGTCAATTCGGCTCAGAGGCAGCCTGCCTTATTGGCCGGGCTTCACGCGCGCCGCCGCATCCTGGTCGTTCGTCTGCGCCAGTGCGCCGAGGATGGACTGCACTCTTTCCCGCAGAGGCGGCAGGTCGATCTCGACGCTCTTCCAGACGATCGCCAAGTCGATCTTGAAATAGCCGTTGACCAGCGCGTTGCGCATTTCATAGGCGACCGAGAGCGGAAGCTCCGGATGTGCGGCGGCGAAGTTCTGATCGCTGCGCTCTATATTTCGGCAGGCTTCGCCGATGATCTCGAAATTGCGGATCACGGCGTCCTGGATCATCTCGTTTCGAGAAAAGGCGACTTCGTCCATGTTGTCGATGTAGCGATGAATGCGTTCGATCGCCTGCAAGATATGGCCGAGATAGCCTGCAACTCGCTGACCGTTCCGGCTCATACTGGCGCCGCTTCGGCGAGAACGGAGTCGCGGAAGCTCTCGGGCAATCCGTTGGGTGTCAGCACGTCGACCTTTACGCCGAGCAACTGCCGCAACTCATGCCGGATCGCGCCAATGTCGAAAAGCGTCGCGTCCGGGGCGGGATCGACGAGAATATCGAGATCGCTCTCCTCGGTATCGCAACCGCGCGCCGCCGAGCCGAACACCCTGGCGTTGGAGGCGCGATGAGCGGCGACGATGGCGTGGACCGCGGCGCGATGCGTGAACAGCGATTCTGAAGGTTTCATGAACGGGAGCCATGGGTGAACATGGGATGGCGTTTAAAATATAGCATAGAGTCGATGCGATTTCGAGGCGCAAAGGCGCTACGTTGGCGCGGCGTCGGCCGGTCAACGAAAACTCCGTCCCGCCGGCAGCGCACGCTCGATTTCGCGCTCCTCGGCTTGCGGCGGGGCGAGGCGCGGATCAGCGAACATCTGCACTTGCGCGAAGCGATTGCCTTGACGCTTGCGCGCCGCCGTCGAGGGCGGCCGGCGGACTTCGTCGGCGGGCCCGAGCGCTTCGAGGCTTCGCCCCTCCTGGGAAAGCAGTCCCAGCATCGGCGTCAGATCCTCCATGCGCTCGACAATGAGGTGAATGACGCCGGATTCGCTCTGCAATTTGCCGGTCGCGGCGACGAAGCGCGCGCCGATGACGATCGCGCGCAGGCGTTCGAACGCTTTCGGCCAGACGATGAGATTGGCGATGCCCGCCTCGTCCTCCAGCGTCATGAAGATCACGCCGCTGGCCGTGCCCGGTCGCTGGCGCACCAGCACCAGGCCGGCGACGGTGACGCGCTCGCCGCTCTTGATCGAAGCGAGCGCCTCGGAACGTTTCACGCCGCGCGCATCGAGGCGCGCGCGCATGAACGCAACTGGATGGGCCTTCAGCGACAGGGAAAGGCGGCGATAATCTTCGACGACATGCGCGCCGAGCGGCATCGGCGGCAATTTGGCGTCGGGTTCGCTTTCGCGCTCCGGGCGACTCTCGGCGAACAACGGCAGATCGTCCTGATCGCCGACGCGATCGAGTCCGCGCACCGCCCACAGCGCCTGCCGCCGGTCGAGGCCGAGCGAGCGGAACGCGTCGGCGTCGGCGAGGCGCTCCAGCACGGCGGCGCTTAAGCCCGAGCGCAGCCAGAGATCGCGCACCGAATCGTAGCCCGCCCCGCGGGCATCGACGAGCTTGCGCATGTCTTCCTCGCGCGCGCCGATGATCTGGCGAAGGCCCAGCCGCACGGCGTGCACAGTGCGGATATGTTCGGCCATGGCGGAATGGCGGGGGTGGATCAATCCCTTCTCCCGCGAGCGGGAGAAGGTGGCGTCGCGAAGCGACGACGGATGAGGGATATCGACCCCGCCCTCACCCCTGCCCTCTCCCGCAAGCGGGAGAGGGGGAGCGCTCTCCAGCATGCAATCCCAATCCGACAGATTGACGTCGACCTCGCGCACCTCGACGCCGTGTTCGCGCGCGTCGCGCACGAGTTGGGACGGAGCGTAGAAGCCGAGCGGCTGCGAATTGAGCATCGCGGCGAGGAAGACGTCGGGGTAGCGGCATTTCATCCAGCACGAGGCGTAGACGATGAGCGCGAAGCTCGCCGCATGGCTCTCGGGAAAACCGTATTCGCCGAAGCCTTCGATCTGGTGGAAGCAACGCTCGGCGAATTCGCGCTCGTAGCCTCTCGCCGCCATGCCCTCGACCATTTTGGCCTGGAAGGTCGCGATCGTGCCGACGCGGCGGAAGGTGGCCATCGCGCGGCGCAATCGGTCCGCTTCGGACGGCGTGAAACCGGCGGCGACGATGGCGATCTTCATCGCCTGCTCCTGGAACAACGGCACGCCGAGCGTCTTGCCGAGCACCGCCTCCAGCTCCTTCGAGGGATAGACGACGTCCTCCGCACCCTGGCGGCGGCGCAAGTAGGGATGCACCATGTCGCCCTGGATGGGCCCAGGCCGCACGATCGCCACCTCGATGACGAGATCGTAGAATTTTTCCGGTTTGAGGCGCGGCAGCATCGACATTTGCGCGCGGCTCTCGATCTGGAACACGCCGATCGTGTCGGCGCGCTGGATCATCGCGTAGACGCACGCCTCCTCGGAAGGAAGCGAGGCGAGCGTCAGGCGCTTCCCGTAGTGTTTGTCCAGGAGGTCGAAGCTTTTGCTCATCGCCGTGAGCATGCCGAGCGCCAGCACGTCGATCTTCAAAATGCCGAGCGCGTCGAGATCGTCCTTGTCCCATTCGATGGTCGTGCGATCCTCCATCGCCGCGTTCATGATCGGCGCCACCTCGTCGAGCCGGTCTCTCGTGATGACGAAGCCGCCGCTGTGCTGAGTGATATGGCGGGGAAAACCGGTCAGTTCGGCCGCCAGCCGCAGCGCCAGCGCGAGCATCGGATCGGCCGGATCGAGGCCGGCGCGCTCAGCCTGCGGCGCCTCGACCGGCTGGGAGCCGTGGCCCCAGGTCGTGTTGTTGAGCGCAACGATCACATCGTCGGAGAGGCCGAAGACCTTCGCCGTCTCGCGGATCGCCGAGCGCGTGCGGTAGGTCGTCACCGCGGCCGCGAGACCGGCGCGCTCGCGCCCGTAGCGCGCGTAGATGTATTGGATCACCTCCTCGCGCTGTTCGTGCTCGAAATCGACGTCGATGTCGGGCGGCTCGTTGCGCTCGGGCGAGACGAAACGCTCGAACAGCAGATCGAACTTGGAGGGGTCGACCTCGGTGATCCCCAAGCAGTAGCAGACCGTCGAATTGGCCGCCGAACCGCGCCCTTGGCACAGGATTCCACGCGTGCGCGCGTAGCGCACGATGTCGTGCACAGTGAGGAAATACGGCGCGTAATTCAGCGTGCCGATCAGCGCGAGTTCGTGCGTCAGCGCCTCGCGAACGTTGGCGGGAACGCCGTCGGGATAGCGGGCGCGCGCGCCGGCCTGGGCAAAGGCTTCCAGCGCCGCTTGCGGCGTCGCGAAGCCCTCGCGCAATTCCAGGGGATAGTCGTAGGCGAGATCGTCGAGGCTGAAGGAGAGGCGGTCGAGGAAATGGATCGTCTCCTCCGCCGCCTGCGGCGCCTCGGCGAACAGGCGCGTCATTTCGCCAGCGGATTTGAGGTGGCGTTCGGCGTTGGCCTGGATCAGCCGCCCGGCCGCCTCCAGGGTCGTCTTCTCGCGGATGCAGGCGAGAACGTCGGCGAGCGCGCGCCGTTCGGGCGCGTGCATGAGAACGTCGTTGGTCGCCAGCAGCGGCGCGCCGAGCTTGCGCGCCAGCGCCGCGCGGGCGGCGAGGCCGCCGCGCATGGTCTCGCCGTAGGTCAGGCTCGCGCCGACCCACAGGCGATCGGCGAAGGCTTCGCGGAGCTGCGCGAGTCGCAGCCCCTCACCCCGGCCCTCTCCCGCAAGCGGGAGAGGGGGCGCTCCCCTTCTCCCGTTCACGGGAGAAGGGGGCCGCGTAGCGGCCGGATGAGGGCCGGTCGGCATCGCGACGATCTGCAAACCCTCGCCATGCTCGAGCGCATCCTCGAAATTCAGATGGCACTCGCCCTTGGGCGCGCGCAGATTGCCCTTCGTCAGCAGCCGGCACAATCGTCCGTAAGCGGCGCGGTCCCTGGGATAGGCGAGCATGTCGGGCGCGCCGTCGACAAAGCTCAGCCGCGCGCCCGTGACGACGCGCAAGGCGCCGATCGCGGCGCGGTTCTCGCGCGCAAACACATGCGCGCGCACGACGCCGGCGAGCGTGTTGCGGTCGGCGATTCCGATGCCGGAAAGACCGAGCTCGGCCGCGCGCGCGACGAGTTCCTCGGGGTGCGAAGCGCCGCGCAGGAACGAAAAATTCGTCGTCGTCGCGAGTTCGGCGAAGCGGGGAGCGAGGCGGATCATGGGCGTCCCCTCATCCGGCGCTTCGCGCCACCTTCTCCCGCACGCGGGAGAAGGAGAAAGCCCCTCGCCCGCTTGCGGGAGAGGGGTTGGGGTGAGGGTCTTGGGATGAGGATCACCATGACAGACCGCACGCCGCTGCGATCGTCGCCAGCACGCTGTCTTGCGCTGTCAGAATGTCGTGATTGGCAAAGCGCACGACTTTGAAGCCCTCTCGCCCAAGCCATGCGTTGCGCACAGCGTCGCGAGGACTTTCGGTGTGTTGCGAGCCATCCGCCTCGACGACGAGTTTGTGCGCGAGACGGAGAAAGTCGACGATGTAAGGGCCAATCGGCGCCTGGCGGCGAAACTTGAGCGCCTGCATACGCCGATCGCGTAGAGCATACCAAAGCTTTCGCTCTCGCTTCCGTCAGCGCGCGGCGCATGGCCCGGGCGCGAGATTTTGCGGGGAATGGAATGTCGTCGCGCATGATCGCCTCCTAAGACCCTCATCCGGCCCTGCGGGCCACCTCTCAGCGAACGAGACGTTCGCCTGACACCCGCAAGCGGGAGAAGGATTTCTTCACCCGAACACCCCGTGCAAAAACCATTTCGCTCGCATCGTCTCGCGGCCATAGAGCCCTTCGCGGTAGAGCCAGAAGCGGCGCCCAAACGTGTCCTCGGCGCGGAAATAATCGCGCGTCGGCGCATCGAAGCGGCGCCACCAGGGCGCGGCGATGCGCTCTGGCCCTTCGATCGCCGCGACTTCATGCAGGACGCGCCGCCAGCGGAAACGCAGAGGCGGACCGTCGGGGACTTCGGCGAGGGTCTCGATCGGCTCGGGCCGCTCGAAGAGGCGCAGGGGCCGCGTCGGCGCCGCGGCCGGCGCGGCGACCTCGATCCCCTCCCCCCGCGCGCGCGACGCGCCCAGCACCGCCGGCGAGGCGACGACGGCCTGTTCGGGAATATGGGCTTCGACGAGTTGCTGCCGCGTCACGCGGCGCGGCCCCAGACGCGCGCTCAAGCCATCCAGGAGATCGGCGAGCGCGCGGGCTCGCTCGGCGTCGTGCGCGCGCTCCCATTCGCGCTGCGAGGGCTCCAGCGGCTCGGCGAGGAGACAGGAAAGGCGCATCAGATCGACCCCGAAGCCGGCGTCGATCTCCTCCTCGGCGCCGCCGGCGAGACGCTCAGCGAACAGCCGCGCGACGGCGCGCGCCTCGCCGAGCGGCCGGCCGGCGCTAACGCGAATGCGGCGCACGTCGCCGTCGACGCGAAAAAGGGCGAGCTCCAGCCGCCGCGCGCCCTTCATCTGGCGCTCGAGCAGCACGACGAGATCGTCGGCGAGCCGGCGAAGCGTCGCCATGACCGCCTCGGCCGCGACGATCGGGCTAGCGAAGCGCCGCTCGGCGCAGAAATCGGGCGCCGGAAATCGCGGCGAGATCGCCTCGCGCGTCAGGCCGCTCAACGCGTCGAGCCGCGCGATGGCCTGCGAGCCGAAACGCGCCGCGATCGGCGCGCGCGGCCGCAGCGCAAGATCGCCGATGCGGCGTAAACCGGCGCGCGCCATGTCGGCGTTCGTTTTCTCGTCGAGCCCCAGCGCGGCGACCGGCATTTCGTAATAGAACTTGGCGAAGGCTTTGCCGGAAAGGCCGACGGGCGCGATGCGGGCGCTGGAATAGCGCGCCAGCGCCGAAGCGGCGCGCGGCGTGTCGGCGAAGCCGAGCGCGACGCATAAGCCTTGGCGGGAAAAGCGCGCCTCGATCTCCCGCGCCAGCGCCGCCTCGCCGCCGAAGAGATGCGCAACGCCGGAAACATCGAGCATCAGACCGTCGCGTCCATCGAGCGCGACGAGCGGCGTGAAGCGCGCGCAAAAATCGGCGAGGCGTTCGAGCAGCTTGTTCTCCGCCTCAGGGTCGGCCTCGGCCGCGACGAGGGCGGGATGGCGCGCGCGCGCATCGGCGAGCGTCAGGCCGGCGGTGAGGCCGAGCCGCGCGGCGTTCGCATCGACGCCGACGAGCCGGCGGGCGCTTTTGACCGTCGCGACGACCGCCAGCGGCGCGGCGGCGTCAATGGCGCGCACGCGCCGCGCGCGGTCCGTCGCCAGACGCGGCAGCCAGAGGGAGAGATACCGTCGGATCGTCAAACCGTTTGTCCTCGCTTCGCCAGGTCAGGCGGAAGATTTGCGTCGCATCGAGGCCTTGCGGCGGCCCCTGAGCCGATGACAGGCGGGCTTTGACGAGCCGCGCGGCGAAGGCGGGCGGCCCCGGCAAGCCCCGCCCGCCGCCCGCCGAAGCCAGGCGGGCGCTCGGCGCGGCGGCGATCTCGAAGCGCGTCTCGGCGGCGCTGGAGAGCCGATCGGCTGCGCCATAGGCGCTCGCCGGCGCCAGCAGCGCGGGCGTCGCCCCGGCGCGCGCGGCGAGCAGCAGGCGGCGGGACACGGCGAGATCGTAACCCCTCAGGTTCCAGACTTCGCCGACGACGACCGCCGGCGCGCCGCTCCTCAAGCTCTCCTCCATCGCCTGGAACAAAGCCGGCGCGTCGGGCGCGCGCACGAAGACGAGCCGGCTCAATTCCAGGCCATACGCGACGAGCCCCGGCCCATAGAGCGCGCCCATCTCGCGGTGGGCGAAATCCTCCGCCAGGATGAGCCCGGCGGCGCTGCGCTCGGCCATGAAGCGCGCCGCCAGCGCGAGCGTGAAGCCCATCGCCGCCGCCCCATCGCCGGGGCTCGCCGGCGCGATCTCGTGCAGGGCGTCGCCGGAAAGGCCACCGCCAAGCGCGCGGTCGAGCGCGCCGGTCAGCGACAGCCGGGGCGGCGGCGCACGCGCCTCCGTCCCCCCTCTGCGCGCCTCGATTTCGGCGACGACACGCCGCAAACGCGCCATTCCCTCGACTCCGCCGCCACGCGACATCCGATCGCCAATCCCAACGTTCGCTATTTGTTCTAGTTTTGCGGCCAGGCGGCGCGAGAGTCAAGAGCGACGCAAATCAGGCAGCAATCCATTCTTTCGCTAAACCAGCGCGATTGCCTCGGACAGAAATTCGAATGACGGGCTTCGACGACGCGAATTGGATCACTTGAGCGACATCGTGATCGCAGCGATCGCCAAAGCGCGAAAAATCCCGCTGGGGGCGCGCCCAGCGGGATTAGTAGCGAATGGATGGCGCCACTCGGGCGACGCCGGTTTACGCGGTGATGCGTTCGTCCGCCGGCGAGGGCTCTCGCAGGACGTAGCCACGGCCCCAGACGGTCTCGATATAGTTGCGCCCGTTCGAGGCCATCGCGAGCTTCTTGCGCAGCTTGCAGATGAACACGTCGATGATCTTCAGCTCCGGCTCGTCCATCCCGCCGTAGAGATGGTTGAGGAACATCTCCTTGGTCAGCGTCGTGCCCTTGCGCAGCGAGAGCAACTCGAGCATCTGATATTCCTTGCCGGTCAGATGCACGCGGGCGCCGTCGACTTCGACAGTCTTCTGGTCGAGATTGACGATGAGATCGCCGGTGATGATGACCGACTGCGCATGCCCCTTGGAGCGGCGCACAATCGCATGAATGCGCGCGACGAGTTCGTCCTTGTGAAACGGCTTGGTCAGATAGTCGTCGGCGCCATGGCCGAGACCCTTCACCTTGTCCTCGATGCCCGCCATGCCCGAGAGAATCAGGATCGGCGTCTTGATCTTGGTGACGCGCAACGAGCGCAGGACCTCGTATCCCGACATGTCCGGCAGATTGAGATCGAGTAAGATGATGTCGTAATCGTACAGCTTCCCGAGATCGATGCCTTCCTCGCCAAGGTCAGTAACGTAGACATTGAAATTCTCGGACTTGAGCATCAACTCGATGCTCTGCGCCGTCGCGCTGTCGTCCTCGATCAAAAGTATCCGCATGTTAAATCCCCAGACTTGCCTCTCGGCGCGCGATCGCGGTTGCCCCCACCGCTTTCGCGCCGCCTGATGGCGAACGCATTGCCGGGAAGCGCGCCCGGCCAATTCGACACGCAGAGTGACCATGATTGGTTAACAAATTATGATTCACTCGCGCAACCCCTTCCTGGAATATTTCCACGCTAAACCGAACTCGTTGATTCTTTTATTGGATTCCAGGCGGCAAATGCTGATGTGACACTTCAACGATTGGCTCTAGCCGACTCTATTGACTCGATGATCCACGTCCCGTCGCCGGCCGCCGAAGGAACGATCGCGTTTCGTCCCGGAAACGCTCCGCGGTGACTGCTTGCTAAGGATTGTTAACGACGCGGGTAAACGAACCGCTAACAATGCGCACTTTGCGTCACATTTTCGCAATGACGTCGTTCGGGGCCGCAATCCCTGTCGAATACACGCAATCCCGACAAATCGTTCAATCCCGTAAGAAATGAGCAACCTTCCTGCGCCATGTTCGAGGTGTCTCGTGGTGAACAAGCGTTGGTCGGCTGATCCCGTCCGAATATTCAAGTATGGAGTGCGTAAGGATGAAATCGCGAGACACGCTTATTCGGCTCAAGCGCTTCCAGGCCGAGGAGAAGCGCCGGCGCGTTCGGCAAATCGAGCTGATGGTCGCCGAATTCACGCGCATGGCGATCGACCTCGACCGTGAAATCCTCAATGAGGAAAAGCGCGCGGGGATCAGCGACCCCAACCACTTTGCTTACCCGACCTACGCGCGCGCCGCGGTCACGCGCCGCGACAACCTCAAGCGATCGATCGGCGAACTGACCGCCCAGATCGAAGAGGCCAAGGCTGCGCAGGAAGAGGCGCAGGCGGAATTGCTGAAATACGAGTCGCTCGAGGGCCGCGAAAAGGCGGTCGAGCGGTCTATCGAGTCCGCCGCCAAAGTCTAGGCAGCCCGGCGCCGGATCGGCGCCGGCGCTAAGCCGCCGAGGCGCCCTAGCCGCGCCAATTCTCCATTGCGACGCGCCGGCCGATGCAGTAGATCGGTGCCGTTGCATTTTCGGTGTTGGGAGCAGAGCGGATATGTCTAACGACCACGGCGCGGCGACTGCGGACGATCCGATGGACATGGCGGCGCACGAGTCGACCTACGCCGCTTTCATCGCGTTGACCGAGACCGTCGTATCCGTATTGGTATGCACCCTCTTGATGCTGGTGCTGTGGGGGATCGAGGGACACGGGTTCGTCGCCTTGATCGGTCTCATCCTGACGCTGCTGGCCGCGACCGTCGGCGCGCTGACGGGCATGGGCTGGCGGGTCGTTGCGCCCATCTTCGTGCTGCTCGGCCTCGCCTGCATCGTTCTTTAGCGAACGTCTTCGGATTCGCCTCGCGACCGGGGCGAATGCAATCTAGCTGGGGAAGGCGTCATGCTGATTGGGGTCGTCGCGGAGACCGATCCGCACGAAACGCGAGTCGCGGCGAGCGCGGAAACCGTCAGGAAGTTCATCGGGCTCGGCGCCGATGTGGCGGTTGAGCGCGGCGCCGGCGTCAACGCCGGAATTCCCGATGCCGATTATGAGGCGGCGGGGGCGCGCCTCGTTTCCGCCGCCGAGGCCCTCGGGGCCGACATCCTCCTGAAGGTGCGCCGCCCGAGCGACGCCGAACTCGGCCAGATGAAGCGCGGCGCGCTCGTTGTCGCTTCGATGGACCCTTATGGCCATCAGCACGAGGTCGAGGCGATGGCCAATGCGGGCGTCGCCGCTTTCGCAATGGAGCTGCTGCCGCGCATCACCCGCGCGCAGTCGATGGACGTTCTTTCCAGCCAGGCCAATCTCGCCGGCTATCGCGCCGTGATCGATGCGGCGTCGGAATACGGCCGCGCGCTGCCGATGATGATGACGCCGGCGGGCACCGTCACCGCCGCCAAGGCTTTCATCATGGGCGTCGGCGTCGCCGGCCTCCAGGCAATCGCCACGGCGCGTCGCCTCGGCGCGGTCGTCACCGCCACCGACGTGCGCCCGGCGACGAAGGAACAGGTCGAGTTCGCTCGGCGCGAAATTCGTCGCGGTCGAGGACGACGAGTTCAAGCAGGCCGAGACCGCGGGCGGCTACGCCAAGGAAATGTCGGACGCGTACAAGGCGAAGCAGGCCGCGCTGGTCGCCGCCCACATTGCCAAGCAGGACATCGTCATCACCACGGCGCTGATTCCCGGACGCCCGGCCCCGCGCCTCATCAGCGCCGAAATGTTGAAGTCGATGCGCGCCGGCTCGGTCGTCGTCGATCTCGCGGTCGAGCGCGGCGGCAATTGCGAGTCGGCTCGCGCCGGCGAACTCGTCACCACCGAAAACGGCGTCCGCATCGTCGGCTATTCCAGCGTCACGCGTCTCGCCGCGACCGCCTCGGCGCTGTACAGCCGAAACCTTTACGCCTTCGTCGAAACGCTGATCGATAAATCGGCCAAGACGATCGCCGTCAATTGGGACGACGAACTCGTCAAGGCGACCTGCCTGACCCGCGACGGCGCGATCGTTCACCCCAATTTTCAGCCCAAGGCGTCAGCATGACGCTTGCGCTCATCATCGAGCGTCATGGCCGGGCTTGTCCCGGCCGTCCACGCGGAACGACTTGGATCGACACGGCGGGTGGACGATTGCCGTGCAATCGCCTTGAGGCGGACGATTGCCGTGCAATCGCCTTGAGGCGGACGATTGCCGTGCAATCGCCTTGAGGCGGCGGGGACAAGCCCGGCCATGACGGTTAGGTGGATGCGCGCGCCTTTGTGAGGATGTGATGGAAAACCTTGACGCCACCGTCGCCAAACTGAAGGCCGCCGCCGACGCCGCCGAGGAGGCGGCGCACGCCGCGCAGACCTACGCCGATCAACTCGCGGCCGCCGGCCACGCCGTCTCGGGCGGCGCGATCGATCCCTTCATCTTTCGGGTGGCGATCTTCGCGCTCGCCGTGTTCGTCGGCTATTACGTCGTCTGGTCGGTGACGCCGGCGCTGCACACGCCGCTGATGTCGGTGACCAACGCGATCTCCTCGGTCATCGTCGTCGGCGCGCTTCTCTCGGTCGGCGTCGCGGCGGTGGACAGCGGATCCACATTCGCGCGACTGGTCGGCTTCATCGCGCTGATCCTCGCCTCCGTGAACATATTCGGCGGATTTCTGGTCACCGAGCGGATGCTCGCGATGTACAAGAAGAAGGGCTGACCGCACGTGAACGCCAATCTCGCCGCCCTCCTTTATCTCATCGCCGGCATTCTGTTCATCCTTGCGCTGCGCGGGCTGTCGTCACCCGCCAGTTCGCGGCAGGGCAACCGCTTCGGCATGATCGGCATGGCGATCGCCGTGGTGACGACGCTCGCGCTCAGGCCGCCGTCGAGCGGCGTCGCGTGGCTCCTGGTCGTCCTCGGCTTCGCCATCGGCGGCGGGGTCGGCGTCTGGCGCGCACGCACGATTGCGATGACTGCGATGCCGCAACTCGTGGCGATGTTCCACTCGCTCGTCGGCCTCGCCGCGGTGCTGGTGGCGGCGGGCGCGCTCTATGCGCCGCAAGCCTTCGGAATCGCCGAGGGCGCTCGCATCCATCCCGCGAGCATCATCGAGATGTCGCTCGGCCTCGCCATCGGCGCCGTGACGTTCACCGGTTCGATCATCGCCTTCCTCAAGCTCGACGGGCGAATGTCGGGCAAGCCGATCATGCTGCCGCAGCGCCACGCGATCAATATCCTTCTCGGCGTCGCGCTCGTCATCCTCATCGCGCTGTTCTACGCCTCGCAGTCCCCCGTGTTCTTCTGGCTGGTCGCGCTCGTCTCGTTGGCGCTCGGCGTGCTGCTGATCGTCCCGATCGGCGGGGCCGACATGCCCGTCGTCATATCGATGCTCAACTCCTATTCGGGCTGGGCGGCCGCGGGCATCGGCTTTACGCTCGGCAATCTCGCGCTCATCATCACCGGCGCGCTGGTCGGCTCTTCGGGCGCGATCCTTTCCTACATCATGTGCAAGGGTATGAACCGCTCGTTCATTTCCGTCATCCTCGGCGGCTTCGGCGGCGAAGTCGCGGGCGCGGCGGGCGCGACCGAGACGCGACCGGTCAAGCAGGGCTCGGCCGACGACGCCGCGTTCATGATGAAGAACGCCTCCAAGGTGATCGTCGTCCCCGGCTACGGCATGGCCGTCGCGCAGGCGCAGCACAGCTTGCGCGAAATGGCCGACATCCTCAAAAAGAACGGCGTCGAGGTCAAATACGCGATCCATCCCGTCGCCGGCCGCATGCCCGGCCATATGAACGTGCTGCTCGCCGAGGCCAACGTGCCCTATGACGAGGTGTTCGAACTCGAGGACATCAACAGCGAATTCGCGCAGGCCGACGTCGCTTATGTCATCGGCGCCAACGACGTCACCAACCCCGCCGCCAAGACCGACCCGAAGTCGCCGATCTACGGCATGCCGGTGCTCGACGTCGAGAAGGCCAAGACCGTGTTGTTCGTCAAGCGCGGCATGGGTTCCGGCTACGCCGGCGTCGAGAACGAACTGTTCTTCCGCGACAACACGCTGATGCTGTTCGGCGACGCCAAGAAGATGACCGACGCGATCGTCAAGGCGCTCGCGCACTAACCGCGCTTCGCCTTGCGCCGCGCGCAAAGGCAACTCCGTGATGACGGTCGGTGGCGCGATAGTCGCTTTCGGCGGCCTCTATCTAGCGGCGCTGCTTGCGCTCGCCGTGTTTCAGCGTTGGCTGCTTTATCTGCCAAAACCGCTCGAAGTGTCGCCGGCGGCGGCGGGCCTCGGTTCGGCTCAGGTTTTGCGGCTTCACACCCCTGACGGCGAAACCTTGCCGGCCTGGTACATTCCGCCGGCGCCGACGCGGCCGTTGATCCTCTATTTTCATGGCAACGCCGCCCGGCTCGCCGACAAGGCCGAACGCTTTCGCAAACTCACCGCGACCGGCCATGGCCTTCTCGCCGTCGAGTATCGCGGCTTCGCCGGCGCGACCGGCTCCCCCAGCGAGCAAGGACTGCTCATCGACGCGGAGA
The DNA here is from genome assembly GCA_963813195.1 of uncultured Alphaproteobacteria bacterium. GTDB lineage: Bacteria > Pseudomonadota > Alphaproteobacteria > Rhizobiales > Beijerinckiaceae > Roseiarcus. Next base: position 240,703 of record CAWEYC010000036.1, read on the forward strand.
CGGCCTATGCCCGCGCTCTGTCGCTGGGGGCGAAACCGTCGCGGCTCGTCGTTCTCGGCAAATCGCTGGGCAGCGGCGTCGCGGTCGCCTTGGCGGCGCGTTGCGAGGTCGGAGCGATCGTGCTCAACTCGGCATACAATTCCGTCGTCGCGGTCGCCGCGCGTCGGTACTGGATGTTTCCGGTCCGGTGGCTGATGCGCGATACTTTCCGCTCCGACGTGCGGATCGGAAAAATCACCGCGCCGCTGCTGATGGTTCACGGGACCCGGGATGAATCCGTGCCCATCGCATCAGGTGAGCGACTGTTCGCCCTCGCCAACGAACCGAAGCAATTCGTTCGGCTCGAAGGCGCCGGTCATCTCGCGCTCGAACTCGTCATCCCCAAAGCGCTCGAATGGATGGACGGCGCGCTGAAATGAAGCGGCGTCGGGAAGAAGACCGACGCGATCGTCACGGCGGCGCTGGCGCATTGAGGGGGCGAGCCGGGCTTGAACGCTAGGGAGCGGCGGCCTATTCTAGCCAACCCGCACTTTCGGGCTCTGGGACCAGATCATGAGCCGGCAGACCGCAGTTATCCTCCCCGATGAGGTGTTTGATCGCCTGCAGGCCTTGGCGGCCCGCACAGGTCGAACCGCCAAGTCTTTCATTCGCGAGGCGGTCGAGGAACATCTCGAGGATTTGGAAGACATCCACCTCGCCGAACGGGCGTTGGATCGACGCAACCGTGGCGAAAGCCGCTCCTATACTCTCGACGAGGTAGGACGCGAGCTTGGCCTGGACGATTGAATTCGACGAAGCCGCGGTCAGACGATTAGGCAAAATGGCGCCGCAGGAGGCGCGTCGTATCCGTGATTACTTGCGCGATCGCATCGCCCCGTTGGCCGATCCGCGTCAGGCCGGAAAATCGCTAAAGGGCGCGACTTTGGGAGCTCTCTGGCGCTACCGCGTCGGGGACTACCGCATAATTTGCGACTTGCAGGACAATCGTCTCGTAGTCCTGGTGCTTGAAATCGGACACCGCCGAGAGGTGTATCGCTGAAATCGGGCGAAGTCTTGCCCCCGCTTCAAACGACGGGGCCCGCGTCCAGCCCCGACAATGCGGTCCTCAAGCCAGCCGCTGCAGCCCGGCGCGCGCGACCGCGTTGCCAGGGCTGACTTCCATCGCGCGCTGGTAGGATTCGACCGCCTTGGGCTTGTTGCCCATTTTCTCATAGGCCATGCCGAGCCCATCCCACCCGTCGGCGCTGTTGGGATCGACGTTGAGCGCAGCGTTGAAATCGTCTACCGCAGCGGCGTATTTGCCCGTGGCGAGCAGGCTCTCGCCGCGCGCCTGATAGGGGGCGCCGGCGAACGGATCGCGGTCGATCGCGTTGTTGAAGTCAGTGATCGCCTGCTCGTGATTGCCCTGGCGCTGATAGATCAGCCCGCGCGCGTGATAGGCCTGCGCGCCTTCCGGATTGAGGCGGATCGCCTGATCGAGGTCGGCGAGCGCCTCGGGAAAACGGCTGTGCGCGCGATAGAGATTGCCCCGCCCGAGATAGGCTGACGCGTCGTTCGGATTGGCGGCGAGGGCCGAGTTGAAATCGGCGAGCGCGGGCCCGTCCTTCTGCATCTGGCGATAGGCCAGCGCGCGGTTGGTGTAAGCGGCGCCGAATTTCGGGTCGATCTGGATCGCCTTGGTGAAATCCTCGATCGCGCTCTGAAAATGACCGGTCTTGGCATAGGCGATGCCGCGCGTATTGTACGCGATGGAATCGTTGGGATTCCGCTGAATGACGTCCGACAGCGAAGCGATGTTGCCGGAGTTGGCGCCCGTGGGATCGGTGTCGATCTCGGCGACGCGGGCGGTTTGAGGGGAAAACGAACCGAGAGTTTCGCTGCAGGCCCCGAGGGCCAGCGCCGCCAGCGACACGAGCATCAAACGTTCGACCGCCGACCGACGGGACCACACCGTCATCCCCATGATCCCTAACCTCCGCCCCTCCGCCCTTCCGGGCGGATCCGAAACCCGATCGTTCAGCCGAACGCCTGCACGAGAACAATGGCGAAATATGAACGGCGGCGCTGCGCGCGCCTCACGTTTTCGCCGAAACCGGAATCAACCGGCGGTGCGCGGGGCGCCCGGCATGACCTTCGGCTTCATCGGCAGCAAGCCTTCGCGCTGCAACTTCTTGCGAGCGAGCTTGCGAGCGCGGCGAACCGCCTCGGCCTTTTCGCGGGCGCGCTTCTCCGAAGGCTTCTCGTAATGACCGCGAAGCTTCATTTCGCGGAAAATCCCTTCGCGCTGCATCTTCTTCTTGAGCGCCTTGAGGGCCTGATCGACATTGTTGTCGCGGACGAGAACTTGCACGGGCGATCCTGTTTTGCGAGGCCGGGCCTCAATGAGACGGCGATTTTAAAAGAAATAGAGGCACACCCGCTCGTCTAAGCGGCGCGCCTTCTCAAGCTTCCCGTAGCAGAATCGCCCTGCAATGTCCAGCCGATCAGCCGCGCTTGTCGGCCGATCAAGGACGCTTCGGCGCCTCCGGCAACACCCGCGTCACATGGCCCATTTTGCGGCCGGGGCGCGTCTCCAGCTTGCCGTAGAGATGCAGCGAGAGGTCCGGCTGGGCGAGAATGTCGCGCCATTCGTCGGCCTCCTCGCCGATGAGATTGTGCATCTCGATCCGGCCGCGCCTCGTCGTCGCGCCGAGCGGCCAGCCGGCGATGGCGCGGATATGCTGCTCGAACTGCGAGGTTTGCGCGCCCTCGATCGTCCAATGGCCGGAATTGTGCACGCGCGGGGCGAGTTCGTTGACGAGGAGCCCCTCCGAGCCGTCAGCTTCACGCGTGACGAACAATTCCACGGCGAGAACGCCGATATAGTCGAGCGCCTCGAGGACGGTTGTCGCGAGCGCCCTCGCCTTCTCTTCGACGCCCGGCCCGACGCGGGCCGGCGCGCGCGTGCGCGCCAGGATATGGCGCTCGTGTTCGTTCTCGCACAGATCGAAGGCGGCGACGGCGCCTTCCAGGCTGCGCGCCGCGATCATCGACGCCTCGCGCTCGAAGGCGACGAAGCCCTCGAGGATCATCGGCCCGCCGCCGAGGGTGCGATGCAGCGCCGGGACGTTCGAGCCTTCGCGGATCAAAGTCTGGCCCTTGCCGTCATAACCGAAGCGCCGGGTCTTCAGGATCGCCGGGCGGCCGAGATCGCCGACCGCGCGCACCAGAGCGCCGGCGTCGTCGACGCTGGCGAAGGGCGCCGTGGCGAGCCCGAGTTCGCGCAGGAAGCTCTTTTCGACGAGCCGGTCCTGCGTCAGCGCCAGCGCGCGGACGCCGGGCCGCACCGGGCGGCGCTGGGCGAGAAACTCGACGCTGGCGACCGGGACGTTCTCGAATTCATAGGTCACGACATCGACCGCTTCGGCGAAGCGCGCCAGCGCCTCCTCGTCCTCGAAGGGAGCGATCGTGCGCGCGCTCGCCGCGTCGTAGGCGGGCGCGTCGCTTTCGGGGGCGTAGATATGGCAGCGCAGGCCGAGCTTCAGCGCCGCCATCGCGAGCATGCGGCCGAGTTGGCCGGAGCCGAGGATGCCGATGGTGGCGCCCGGAGCAAGGATCATCCCGCGCCGCCGTCCGAGGGCGTCTCGGGGACCGCGTTAGTGCGCGCCGCACGCCAGGCTTCGAGCCGGTCGGCGAGCGAAGCGTCGCCTAGCGCCAGCGTCGCGGCGGCGATGAGCGCCGCGTTGACCGCCCCGGCGGCGCCGATCGCCAGCGTGCCGACCGGAACGCCCGCCGGCATCTGCACGATCGACAGCAGGCTGTCCTGGCCGGACAGCGCCTGGGTTTCGATCGGCACGCCGAACACGGGCAGCGTGGTGAACGCCGCCGTCATGCCGGGCAGATGCGCCGCCCCGCCCGCCCCGGCGATGATGACCTTATAGCCCGCCGCCCGCGCCCCCTTGGCGAAGGCGACGAGCCGGTCGGGCGTGCGATGCGCCGAAACGATGCGCGCGTCATAGCCGACGCCGAGCTCGTCGAGCGTTTCCGCCGCGCGCCGCATGGTCGCCCAATCGGACTGGCTGCCCATGATGATCGCGACGGGTTTGGCAAGAACGGTCAAAGGCGCCTGCCGGATGGGGAAAGGCTGGAAAACATGCCCGCTGCGATTAAAGGAAGGGCGGGCGGGGCGCAAGGCGGAGGCTCCCGTCAACCGCCCGGCGGCCCGATCTCCTCGATGACCTCGTAGTGCTGCACGGTCGTGTCGAAGTCGAGCAGCGCGGCCGCCGCGCCGGGCTCGACGACCGCTCTGGCGACGTCGCTGCCGGCGAAGTCACGGATGGCGTCGATCGAGCGCCAGCGCGTCAGCACCAAAAACTCGACATGTCCATCGTGCTGTCTGCGGCTGAGGGACGCGCCCAGAAATCCCGGCAGCCCGCGCAGCTCCGGCACGACCTTGTCGCGAAAATGCGTGGGATACGCATCGGCTCTCGAAGGGCTGCCGCGGCCACGCCATTCCCGGATGATCATTGGTCCTCTCCAGTCGGTCAGGGTCCTTCACGCCGGCGTCAGAACCACCAGCTTGTAGTCCGGCCGCTCGCTGGGATTGAAGGTGTGCTGTTCGAAGCGCAGCGGGCCGTCGAGCGAATGATTGAACGTCCGTATGCCGCCCTCGCGCTCCATGACGGTTTGCGCCTCCCAGGCGTCGGCGAAGTCGGCGCTCTCGCGGCACAGCCCATCGACGAGCGCGCGAACGCGAGGATCGTTGAAACCGCGACTATAGTCGGCGCGGAACTCGGAGAGAACCCGCCGGGCGCGCTCCCGCCAGCCCGGAATGAGCGTGCGGGCGCTCGGATCGAGGAATATGAAGCGCAGCAGATTGCGCTGGCGCCCGTCGTCGAGCCAGCCCTCGAAGAGGCGCGCGGCGGCGCCGTTCCAGCAACAGGCGTTCCACAACCGATCGAGCCCGTAGGCGGGATGCGGCGTCGAATGCACCATGGCGACGAGGGCGCCGGGACAATCCTGCGTCACTTCCGGCGCGGCGACGTCCGGATCGCGCCGCCCCGCCAGCTCGAAGAGATAGGTCCGCTCGGCCCGCGAAAGCGCCAGCGCACCGGCGAGCCGGCTCAGCGCATGCGGCGAGACCTGCACGTCGCGGCCCTGCTCGATCCAGGCGCACCAGGTCGCGCTGATCGCCGCCTTCTGAGCCAATTCCTCGCGTCGCAGACCGGGCGTCCGCCGCCGGCCCGTCGGCCCGTCGGGGCGCAGGCGCTCGCGGTGGGCGCGCACGAAGTCGCCCAAGAGCCGGCGCTGATCGAGATCCGCCATGCCGTCCCGATAACAGGATGGCGCTTTTTATACCAGGATAAACTGTCATCTTGTACCAGGGTAATTTTGGTCCATTCTCCGCCCGTCATTCTCCAGGAGGCAATCTTGAGCAGACCCCATGAAGCGGTCGTCGGCGACCAGTTCGGACCGCGCGCGCAGGCCTATGTCGAGAGCGCGGTGCATGCCGCGGGCGGCGACCTCGACGCGCTGGAGACGATCGTCGGCGCCGCGAAACCCGAGCGCGCGCTCGATCTCGGCGCCGGCGGCGGCCATGTCGCCTATCTCATGGCGCGCCATGCGGCGAAGGTGACGGCGTGCGATCTCTCCGCCGACATGCTGAGCGCCGTCGCCGCCACGGCGCGCTCGAAGGGCCTGAGCAATATCGAGACGGTGCAGGCGCCCGCCGAGCGCCTGCCTTTCGCCGACGCGGCGTTCGATTTCCTGGGATGCCGATACAGCGCGCATCATTGGCGCGATCTCGCGGCCGGCCTCGGCGAGGCGCGGCGCGTGATGCGCACCGGCGCCCCGGCGATCTTCATGGACGCCTATTCGCCCGGCGCGCCGCTGCTCGACACGCATCTCCAGGCGATCGAGTTGCTGCGCGATGTTTCGCACGTGCGCGATTATTCGCTCGGCGAATGGGCGCAAGCGCTATCGCAGCGCGGCTTTGCGATTCGCGCCGTCCGAACCTGGCGCGTGCGTCTGGATTTCGCATCATGGACGGAGCGCATGCGCACGCCCGAGGTCAACAAGCGCGCCATCCGCGCGCTTCAGACGACCGCCCCGACCGAGGCGCGCGCGCATTTCGCCGTCGAGGACGACGGCTCGTTCACGCTCGACGTCACCATGCTCGAAACGTCGGCGGACTAGGCGAGAGTCGTGCAGAGCAAGTTCGACGGCGACCGTGCGGGCGAATATGCGGTCCAGAGCCGCATCGCGCTCGCCGGCTACGACGCCTGCCACGAACTCGCGGCCTGCCTGCTCGCCGCTCGTCTCGGTCGCGGCGGTTCGGCGCGCATCCTCGTCGCCGGCGTCGGCGGAACCGCGCAGGAGATCATCGTCGCCGGGCGGCTCGAACCCGGCTGGCGCTTCACCGGCGTCGACCCTTCCGCGCCCATGCTGGAGTTGGCGCGGCGCTCCCTCGAGAGCGCCGCAATGGCGGACCGGGCGGAGTTGCGTCTCGGCGCGGTCGACGATCTCGCCGAGGAGGCGCGTTTCGATGCGGCGACCCTCATCGGCGTGCTGCATCACCTGCCCGCCCGCGACGCCAAGCTGGCGATCCTGACCGCGCTGGCGAGCCGGCTCGCGCCGGGCGCGCCATTGATCCTCGCGGGAAACCGCCACGCCTACGCCAGCCGTCCCCTGTTTCTCGCCGCCTGGCGCGAGCGTTGGCGCATGAACGGCGCCGACGAAGCGGAGATCGAAGCCAAGATCGGCAAGATCCTGCACGACGCCGAACCGCCGGAAAGCGACGCGGCGGTCGAAGACTTGCTCCTTCGCTCCGGCTTCGAGCCGCCGACGCTCTTCTTCTCCAGCCTGTTCTGGGGCGGCTGGATCACGCAGCGGGCTCGCTGAGCGTTCCTACCGTCGCTCCTCCCAGACGTCGCCGACCTTGTCGTAGCGGCGCTTGACCGCCGCCCAGGCGATGCGGTGCGCTGCCTCCTCCTGGCGCGGATCGCTTTTGTGGGCGGCATAGGCGTGATTGAACGCCTCGCGATAGATGTCCTGCGCATGTTCGGGCAGATGGTTGCGCACGGATGGCGGCAGATCTTCGTTGATGCGGTACGGCATGGCGCCCTCCTGCTTGGCGGCGAGCGACCGGGGCGAAGACAGCGCTGATACATCGTTTTTGCGGCGCCGAATTGATGCACGTCGCATCGCGCCTGCGGACACTCTGCTATTTACGGGGCTTGGCGTTCTCGACGCCGGCGATGGCGGAGCGCCGCGCTCGCCGGTCCCGCCGACCGACGCGCCCACTGGCTAGAAGGGAGAATCCCATGGCTTCCACCAATTCCGATCTCAGCGACTTGCATCGCGGCGTCAAGGATGCCTTAGGCGCTCGATGGGGCCTACTCATGTTCCAGGGCGTCGCCCTGATCGTTCTCGGCGCCATCGCGATCGCCGCGCCGGTGCTGGCGACCATAGCCGTCGCAATCTACATCGGTTGGCTCTTCCTCATCGCCGGCATCGTCGGGCTCATCGCGATGTTCCACGCCGATGACATCGCGGCCTTCCTATGGACCCTCGTCACGGCCGCCCTGTCCCTGGGGCTCGGCGTATTGCTGCTCTATCGACCCCTCGCCGGCACGGTCACGCTCACGCTGGCGCTGACCGCGTTTCTCGTTGCGGAAGGTGTTTTCCAGATCGTGACCTCCCTCGCCTATCGCAAAGCGCTGCCCGTCGCCTGGCGCTGGCTGCTCGCCAGCGGCCTCTGCGACCTCATCCTGGCGGCGATCATCATCGCCAGTTGGCCGCTGAGCGCCGTGTGGACGCTGGGCCTGCTCGCGGGCGTCAACCTCCTGACCTCGGGCTGGGCCATCGTGATGACGGCGTTGGCCGCGCGCGACACCGTCAAGACCGCGGCGGGTTCCCTGCTGCACGGACATTGACGCAGGAGTGACGGCGCTTGCCGCTGGCGCGGGTCGACCGCGCGAGCGGCAAGGGCGTCATCGTAAGACGTCGCGACAGCGACGATTGAGTCAGGGCGACGACGCAGACCGCCGTCCCAGCGGTCGTCATGCGGCCTGTCGGCCGAAGAGAGGTTCGCCCGCGGCGAGCCGACAAAGTCACCCCTCGAACAGCATGTGGGAAACGCCACCTCTTCCACGCCTCGTCGGCTCCATAGTTGCGAGGCTTGAATTGCGATCGCTGAGGTGGCCGAGATGCTCGTTGCTATCGCGATCTCCAAAGTGTCCGCCGTCGCACATCGTCCCGCTCGACTGGGCGCCTTCGGGTATGCGGCGTTCACTGCGATCTGGCTCGGCAGCATGGTCTCGAACATCGGCACCGCAATGTACGACAGCGGCTCGCGCTGGCTGATGATGAGCCTCGATGCGGATCCGATGGCGGTGTCGCTGGTGCAAGCGACAGTCAGCGTGCCCGTTTTTCTGTTCACTTTGCCGGCGGGCGCGCTCGCCGACATCGTCGATCCGCGGCGCCTGCTCATTGTCGTGGAGATCGCCAACACCTTGATGACCGCGGCCTTGGCGGCGCTGGTCTCGTTGGGCCTCGTCACTCCGGGCCCGTTGCTGCTGACGACGTTTCTTCTGGGCGCCGGCGGCGCCCTTGCGGCCCCGGCGTGGATGGCGATTACGCCGCTTCTCGTCGGCAGGCGGGAACTGGAGGGCGCCATCGCAGCCAACACCGTCGGTTACAATATCGCTCGCACCATAGGACCCGCCCTAGGCGGGTTCGCCATCGCCGGATTTGGCGTCGCGGCGCCCTTCTGGATTTGCGGGGCCAGCAACATAGCGGCCATCGCGGCGCTGTGCTGGTGGCGCGGGTCGCCGCGGAGGCCGCAAAGATCGTTCGCCGAGCCACTCACCAGCGCCATCCACGCCGGCCTCCGGTATGTCGCCCGTGACCGACGCATGCGCGCGATTTTGATTCGATCGCTGGCGTTCTTCCCCTTCGCGAGTGCGTATTGGGCGCTGCTACCTCTGGTTGCGCGCCACCTGATGAATCATGATCCGCAGCTTTATGGCTGCTTTCTCGGAGCGATCGGCGCCGGCGCCATCGCGGGCTCTTTTGCACTCGGCTGGCTGAGGGCCAGGCTCGGGCGCGATCGGCTCGTCATGATTGCGACGGTGGCGACCGCGTTCGCGCTTGTCCTCTTCGGGTTCGCGCACAACGCCGCGACCGTACTCGGCGCATGTCTGATCGCCGGCGCCGCGTGGACAGTGATCCTGACGAGCCTCTATGTCTCGGCGCAGATCGCTTTGCCTGATTGGGTGCGCGGCCGCGGGCTGGCAATCATGCTGGCCGCGATATTCGGCGCCATGATGATCGGCAGCCTCGCCTGGGGGCGAATTGCCTGCCTAGCCGGCCTGCCCGTAGCTCTTGTCGCTGCCGCGGCCGGCGCCGCGATCGCCATTCCGCTCACGGCGCGTTGGACTCTCCAGACCACCGCTGGGATCGAAGAGAAACGGGCGCGATCGTTGGCCGAGGACCGGCCTACCGCGCGATGATCGAGGCGGCCGGCGGAGCAGCGAGAGAGCTTCGAGAGGGACCCTCGAGACGATCCCGAAGCTGCAGAAATGGTCGCTCGACCAGCCAGTACAACGCCGCGCCGACCACGAACGCGGCGAGCACAGCGATCACGAGTCCGACGCTCTGGAGGGAGGCGGGCGCATGGGACAAAGCGCTGCGCACCGCATGGAAGACCGGTTTGTGACTTAGGTAAAGACTGTAGGCTCCCAAGGCCAACGGGCCGGCGCCGGGAATCGCGTATCGCCCAATGACCGACCGGCTTTCGCTACCGGCCATTACGATTGTGGCCATGCTGAACGCCAGCGAACGATCCAATAGTCCGGCGAAACCAGGCCGAGCAGCGAGGCATGGTAGAGCATGACCCAACTGAACCCAACTGATCGCGACGGCCCGGAGAAGGTCTAGTCCCGGCAATCGCGCCGTTGAATGGGGCTGCACAGAGTTCGACAGGCTTTTCCATACGGGCGCACGATCCAGGCGTGAAGTGTTCGGGGAGGCTAGCGGCAAACTCCCGATGCATCGCGGCCTTTTCGAGGCGCGACCTCACGACGCCATGCGGCCGCTAGCCGACCCATTTCACCGGCACTTCCAGCGCCCGCGCTCGGCGCTCCAAAGCGATAATATCGCCGCCGAGGCCGATTCCGGCCGATCCCCCAACGCTCCAGGCGCCGCGCCGGCGTCAATTCTTCAGGGTTCAAACCATTTCTTTTTGAAAATCAGAAACAATGCTATTCTGACAATCTCCCGTCCCCCGCTGGAGCCGCGCGCTTGTCCAAGATATCCGCTAAGTCCAAGCCCATTCGCCCTACCTCCCGCCTCGAGACGCGGCGCGAAAAGGCGGAGCGCAAACTCAGGGTGTTCAACCTGCTGAAGGCCGGCGTGCCGGTGGCCCAAATCGCCCTGCAAGAAGGACTGTCGACGCGGCGCGCGCGCGAGCTCATTCAACAGACGCTGGACCGGCGCGAGATCGATCCGCCGGCGGGCTTCGTGCAATTGCAGGTCGGGCGGCTGAGCGATGCGATGATGGTCGCGCATTCCGCGATGATGGAGGGCAACATGCAGGCGCTCGATCGCTTCGTCAGAATCGTCGGCGAACTCGATCGCTACCATGGCTTCGGCCGCGCCGCCGCCAATCCCGACGTCGCGGCGCGGACGGCGCTTTCGGCCGCCGTCGCCCCGACGCTCGCTCTGCCGGCGCCGGCGGAAAATCGTATCCTAAGAGATTGAAATCATTGAGTTGCGCCAGGAATCGACTTGGGCCCCCTCAGGCGATGATGTCAGGGGTCAGGGCGTCCTCGACTTGGCTCAATTTGTCCCGCAGCAGCAGCTTACGCTTCTTCAGCCGTTGCAACTGCAATTGGTCGGCCTGTCCGGCGTCGCGCAAGGCGTCGATCGCGGCGTCGAGGTCGCGATGTTCCTCGCGCAGCCGCTCCAATTGACCCGACAAAACGGCGCGTTCGTCCTCGTTCAAGTCGTCTTCCGCCATGCCCCGCTTCGCCCGAATCGGCCCCGCTGCGCGAGGCGCCCCCGCGCGGAATATGCGAGCGTCGAGGCGAGTCCGCAAGACCGTCCGGCCTCGCGCGGGCAACCCTAAAAATCCGTCGGCCCACACGAGGAATTCATCGGCGTTCGCGCAATTTCAGATTTGCAAGGCAGGCCCAATATGTCACAATTTCGTCGTCGATAGAGAAAGGGAGTTTGCCAATGTCCCTCGAGTTGCATTTGACGGAACTCGTGCGTCGCCATCAAGCAATCGAAACCGCGATTGCCGTGGAAGAAACGCACCCGTCAGCCGACGATTTGAAGCTCCTCGAACTGAAGCGCAAAAAACTCCAACTCAAAGACGAAATCGAAAAGCTCAAGCACGAGACGGAGCGCGTACTGACGCACTGAAGCGTCGCTTCGCTCCCAAGCAGCCTGCTCCCGGCGTAATGGCTTAGAGATCGCCGACCCGCGGAGCCTCAACGCTCCGCTACGGCAGGGACAATGTCGGCCCATTCCCGCGCGACCTCCGCGTCGGGCTCGCGAGCGGCGTGTTCGCGCGCGAGTGCGAGAATTTCGTCGGCCGCGCAGAGACGAGCCAACGCCCAAACCGCCATCGCGCGCGCCACAGGCGATCGCGCGCGAAGTTGTGCGCGCGCCGCGGGGATCAGCGCGCGGTCTCCCGAGTTGCCGATCGCGACGAGCACATTGCGAAGGAAGCGCGCGTGGCCGATGCGCTTGATCGGCCCGCCGGCAAAGCGACGGCGAAACCCCGCCTCGTCGAGCGCCGCCAGTTCGGCGAGCGGCGGGCTCGCGAGGTCCTCGCGTTGCGCGAGCTTGGCTTCGCGCCCTTCGCGCGCGAACTTGTTCCACGGGCAGACGGCCAGGCAATCGTCGCAGCCGTAGATGCGGTTGCCCATCGCGGCGCGCAATTCCCTGGGGATGGTCCCCTTGTGCTCGATGGTGAGATAGGAGATGCAGCGGCGCGCGTCGAGCCGATAGGGCGCGGGAAACGCTTGCGTCGGACAGACGTCGAGACAGGCGCGGCAGGCGCCGCAATGATCGCTCTCGGGCGTGTCGGACGGCAGCGCGAGATCGGTGAAGATGGAGCCGAGAAACAGCCAGGAGCCGAATTGCCGGCTAACGAGATTGGTGTGCTTGCCCTGCCAGCCGAGACCCGCGGCGGCGGCCAGCGGTTTCTCCATCACCGGCGCGGTGTCGACGAAGACCTTGACGCTGGCCTTGTCCGGGCGCGCCGCGACGACGAGCCAGCCCGCGAGCAATTTCAGCCGGCCCTTGATCACGTCGTGATAGTCGCGATGGCGCGCATAGACCGAGATCGCGGCGTTGCTCTTGCGCTGGAGCGCCGCGCCAGGATCGACCGTTGGTCCGTAGTTCACCGCCAGCATGACGACGCTGCGCGCTTGCGGCCACAGAACTTTCGGGTCGGCGCGGCGGGCGAACGTCTCGGCCATCCAGTCCATGTCGCCTTGCGCGCCGGCGGCGAGCCAGGCGGCGAGGTTTTCGCGCGCGCCCGGCGGCAGCGTCGGCGGCGCGACGCGGCAGGCGTCGAAGCCGAGTTCGCGCGCCTTGGCGCGCAGATCGCTCAGAAGTCGAGATCGGCGTAGGTCGGGCTCGGCCCCATGCCCGGCAGCCGCTCCCCCAGCAGGGGGCGGAACGAAGGACGAGACTTGATCCTCGCGTACCATGACTTCGCCGTCTCGCTCTCGTCCCACGGCGCGTCGCCGAGATAATCGACGCAGGACAAATGCGCCGCCGCCGCCAGATCGGCATAGCTCAGCCGCTCGCCCGCGAGCCAGTTGCGGGCGCCGATGAGGTGCCCGATGTAGCGCAGATGATAGCGCAAATTGGCGCGGCCGGCGCGCACCGCCTCCATGTCGGGCCCGCCGCCGCCGTGCTTGGGCGACATGTAGCGCTTGTAGATTTTTTCCGTCACCAGCAGTTGGCTCGCCTCGGCGAAGAACTTGACGTTGAACCAGCGCATCAGGCGCCTCACCTCGATGCGGCCGAGCGGATCGTCCGGCAGCAGGCGCCGGTCGCCCAGGGCAAGGCCGCGCGTCTCATCCAAATATTCGGCGATGATCTCGGCCCCCGGCACGCTCGGCGCGCTGTCCTCGCTCATCACCGGCGTCACGCCCTCGGCGTTGAGCAGCAGGAAATCGCGCCGCCGCTCCCAGGGCCGCTCCTCGATCAACTCCGGCTCGATGCCGAATTCGCCGAGCGCCAGGCGCACGAACCGCGAGTGCGGGCAAAAGGCGTGATGGTAGAGACTGATCATGCGGAAACGGCGCGCGGCTGACTTATGGAGAGGCTCAGACCACTCATGCGGCCGAGGCGGTTAAGCAGGGGTAAAGGCTCGACGCCGGGCGAGCCCAGCCTCAGCCCAAAATCTCGCGCGCCTGAACGCGCCAGACTCCGGCGGCGTTCATCTTCGCCCAGGCGGCGTCAAGCGAGCCGCCCGCGTCGATCGCGCGGCAGGCGTCGTCGATGACGAAGGTCTCAAACCCGGCGGCGCGGGCGTCGAGCGCCGAATAGGCGACGCAGAAATCCGTGGCGAGGCCGCAGGCGAACACCCGGCGCGCGCCCCTCGCCCTAAGCAGCGCCGCGAGGCCGGTCGACGTCTTGCCGTCGGCCTCGGTGAACGCCGAATAGGAATCGACGTCGGGGTTGACGCCTTTGCGCAGGATCAGGAAGGCCGAATCGACGTCGAGCCCATCGTGCAACTCCGCTCCCGAATCGCCTTGCACGCAATGATCCGGCCAGAGCACTTGATCGCCGTAGTGCATGGTCACGACATCGAAGGGCTTTGCGCCCTCGTGCGAGGAGGCAAACGAGGCGTGCCCTTCCGGATGCCAGTCCTGGGTGACGACGACATTCGCGAAAGCCCGGACGAGGCGATTGACGATCGGCACGATCGAATCGCCGCCTGGAACCGCCAAGGCCCCGCCGTGGATGAAGTCGTTCTGAACGTCGATGATCAACAACACGTCTTCGGCGGCGGTCGTCATGGTTGCGGACATCGGTCAGCCTCCGCCCCTCGCCCGAATGAGCTCGCCGATTCGCCTGCGCTCGAAAATGAGGACGACGACGAGCGAGAACAACAATGGCAAGATAAGGTAGAGCAGGCGGAAAACAAGCAGCGCCGCGAGCACACTGGCGGCCGGCGCGTCGGGCATCGCCTTGAGAAACGAATATTCGAGAACGCCGAGGCCGCCCGGCGCGTGACTGACCAGAGCAAGCGTAAACGAGGCGAGGAACACCCCGAGCACCACGGCAAAGCCCGGATTGTCGGCTTGCGGCAGCGCGAAATAGATGATCCCCGCCGCGCCGATCAGCTCGAGCGGGCCGGCGAGCAATTGCCGCGCCGCGATCGGCGGACGCGGATAGACCACTTCGAACCCCCGGACCTTGAGCGGCGCGAAGTGCAGCAGCGAGCCGATCGTATAGAGGCACGGCCCAACAAGCAGCACGAGGCCGACCACCCGCGCCGCCCAATCCGGCGCGTCGACGTAGCGCATCGCCACTTCGGGATGAAACAGCAGGGTCAGGCCGCCCAGCAGCAAATTGCCCAGCGTGAAGGTGAAGGAGCAGAAGGCGACGAGCACGCCGACCTCCGCCATGCCGAGGCCTTTGGTCGAATACGCGCGATAGCGCACGACGGCGCCGGAAAACACCGTGGCGCCGATGTTGTGCGCCAGCGCATAGGCGGTGAACGAAACTAGCCCGATGAAGCGCCAGCTCAACCGGCGACCGAGGTGAGCGAGGGCGATATGGTCATACCAGGCCAACGCGGTGTAGGCCAGGCCGGTCGCGCCGATCGCCAATATCCAACGAAGTGGTGAAATGGCCTCGATCGCGGCGCTGACGTCGGCGAGCGACAGACCCCGGAGTTCCCCCAGCAACAGCCAGAAGGTAAACGCCACCGCCCCGAGCCCGACGACCGGCCACAGGACATCCAACACCCGTCTCATCGCTCGTTCCGCGCCGGGCGCGCCGCCGCGCCGCTTTGCCTTCCCTGCACGAGCGAAGCTGCGAGCGCAAGTTGATGGCGGCCGCCGCGCCAGGCGGCGGGCCTTACAGCGTCCTACGGCCGTCGCGGCGTCGGGTCGTGTCATCCAGAGTTCCAACCGACGCGAAGGCGACACGAGCGTCCGCTAAGCCGAGCGCGCCATGGTTGCGGTTCCACCGGTCCGACGAGGCTGACATGCGGTTCATCGAGTCCTTCAATCTGCTCGCGCTGGCCAATTCCGCGATCTGCCTCGGCGCGGCGTTCCTGTTCGGGACCCTGATCGGCGCCGAACGGCAATACCGTCAACGCTCGGCCGGACTTCGCACAAACGTTCTCGTCGCGCTCGGCGCCGCCGCCTTCGTCGATCTGGGGATGCGAACCGCCGGGCCGGCGTCGACCCAGGTGATGGCCTACGTGGTTTCCGGCATCGGCTTTCTCGGCGCGGGCGCGATCATGAAGGAAGGCGTCAACGTTCGCGGCCTGAACACCGCAGCCACGCTCTGGTGTTCGGCCGCCGTCGGGGCCGCGGCCGGCTCGGGCCTGCTCGTCGAGGCGGCGATGTTGACCGCCTTCGTCATCGCCGGCAACACGCTGCTCCGCCCCCTCGTCAACAGGATCGATCGCATCCCGATCGACGAACTGACTTCGGAGGCGACCTACACGGTTCGCTTGACGGCCGCTCCGGACGCGGCGGCGGAGGCTCGCGAGGCGCTGATCGAGGCGTTGGAGGGCGCGAACTATCCCGTGAGCGAGGTCGAAACGGTCGACCACGACGACGACCTCGCCGACGTCGTCGCCACCCTGGTCAGCACGTCGGTGGTCGCCAAGGAGCTCGACGACGTCGTCGCGCGGCTCGAGAAGCACCACGGCGTGGACCATGCCACCTGGGAAAGCAACGCGAAGAGCTGATGAGGCAGCGGCGTCCCGGGCGACCGGCTCGGCTTACGACGATGCGCCGGTTGCGCCGCCCAGATCCACCCATACGTTCGGATCGTCCTGCGCCTGGCGCTTGATGAAGCGGTAGCCGGTCGCATCCCACGGCAGGATCTCGTCCCTGAGATTGTCGAGCACGAACTCGCCATGGTCGGTTTTCACCGTGAGAATGGCGTGTCCCTCACCCTCGAGATCGCGCACGACCGTCATCAGCAGCGCCTGTCGCGGAAATCCTTGGTCGATGAGCTGTTTGCGCTTGAACAAGGCGTAAACCTTGCAATCGCCCTTGCCGTCGATCGGGTAGTCCCAGTGATCGACCATGGTTCCCCAATGATCGAGATTGGTGACCGGCTCGATCGCGGCGTTGGCGAACTTGTTGACGCGGTTGAGGATGTCCCAGGTCTTTCTCGTCAGACGAACGTCGAGCGGCGAAAGCTTGCCGAGATTGCACTCCTCGGGCCGCCGGCCGCAAAAGTCGACCCAGCCGTAGGGCACGGAGGTTTGCCCGCCAACCGCGGCGTAGCTCGCGCTCGGAAGTTTCGGTTCGGACGCCTCGACGAGACCGCTGTAAGCGAACCCGAACAGAACAGCGCCACAGACGGCTCGCGAAACCCACCCAAACATGATCTTCCCTCGTCGTGATCGACGCGGGCCAAAGTCCTCTAAACCGCTTGGCGCGGCGCAAAACCATTCGGTAAAATTTGATGGGTTCGGCCGCTTTGGGGCGGCGAAATTTCTTAAGGTTGACCGGTCGTTTCGCATTTCGCGGCCGCCGGTCGCGCCGCCCGGCAGCGGTGGCCGTCGTGATTCTGTCTCAGGCGCGGGATAACCGCTGGCGCTATCTCGGTTGCGCGCGGGCGCTTCTCGGCGACCCCGCGGCTCCGGAAATCTGGCCTTTCCCCTCGGTTCGGCGTCGGTCTATAGAGGTCTCAGCGCCAACGCCGGGCGACGACATACGACGGAGGCACAGGGTGGCTATGCAGCAGACGGCCTCGGGCGCCTCGAACCCGCGCCTGGCCGCGATGAGCCTGGCCGCGCTAGGAATCGTTTTCGGCGACATCGGAACCAGCCCGCTCTACACGCTCAAGACGGTGCTCGACCTCACCGGCGCGCATCCCGACGCGGCGACGATCCTGGGATCGGTTTCGCTGATCCTCTGGACGCTGTTCGTCGTCACGACGATCAAATACGTGAATTTCGCCATGCGCATCGACAACGACGGCGAAGGCGGCATCATCGCCTTGATGACCCTGCTCGGGGTCAAGAAGCATCATCGCCCGGCGATCATCGCGGCGGGTCTGTTCGGCGCGGCGCTGATCTATGGCGACGGCGCGATCACGCCGGCGATTTCGGTGCTGTCCGCGCTCGAAGGCATGGAGCAGATCGCGCCGTCGCTGCAAACCTACGTTCTGCCGGCAGCCGTCGTGATCCTGCTGGCCCTGTTCGCGATCCAGCCGCAGGGCACGGCGCGCATCGGCAGGGCGTTCGGCCCGCTGATGCTGGTCTGGTTCGTCGTCATGGGGGCGCTCGGCGTCTACGGCGTAATCCAGCACCCCTCCGTGCTGGTTGCGATCAATCCGCTGTACGGCCTCAGATTTCTCGTCTCCGGCGGCCTTACCGGCTTCCTGGTGCTCGGCGGCGTCTTTCTGTGCGTCACCGGCGCCGAGGCGCTCTACGCCGACATGGGGCATTTCGGCCCCGGTCCGATCCGCTTCGCCTGGAGCGGCGTGGTGTTCCCCAGTCTCGTCATCAACTACATGGGGCAAGCGGCGCTGGTGCTCGAGGGCGCCCCGACCGACGGCAACATCTTCTACCGCCTGTGCCCTGCCCCGCTGCTCACGCCTCTGATCGTGCTGGCGACAATCGCGACGATCATCGCGAGCCAGTCGATCATCACCGGCGCCTTTTCGATGACCCGGCAGGCCATCCAACTCGGTTGGCTGCCGCGTCTCGTGATCAAGCAGACGTCGGAGGAAGGCTACGGCCAGATCTACGTCGGCTCCGTCAATTGGCTGCTGATGATCGTCACGCTCGGTTTGACGATCGGCTTCGGCAAATCCGACAATCTCGCCGCCGCGTACGGCATTGCGGTTTCGCTGACCATGCTGATGACGAGCGTGCTGCTGTTCATCGCGATGCGCGAGATCTGGGGCTGGAGCCTGGCGGCCGCGGGCGCGGTCGCAGCGGTGTTCCTGATCGTCGACGCGGGGTTCTTCGCCGCCAACATGGCGAAAGTCCTGGATGGCGGTTACGTTCCGCTGCTGCTGGCGTCGGCCGTTTATGGACTGATGTGGGTCTGGCATCGCGGCGCGGTCGCGGTGCACAACCAGGTCGTCGCCGAGCTGACGCCGACCGAGGAATTTGTCGCCGAGTTGCGAACCGGCCGCATCGCGCGCGTGCCGGGCTCGGCGGTGTTCCTGACCCGCGCCAAGGACGGCACGCCGCCGGTCCTGGCCTGGCACGTCCGGAAGAACCGCTCGCTGCACGAGGACGTCCTCGTGCTGACGCTCACCGTCGTCTCGACGCCGCGCGTCGATCCCGAGCGCCGCGTGACCGTCGCGCGCCAGACGGACAAATACTGGCGCGGCGAGGCGCGCTACGGTTTCATGGAGCAGCCAAACATTCCCGCCATATTGGCGGAGTGCAAAGCGAAGGGCGCCGAGATCGATCTCTCGGACATCACCTACTACGTCGGCCATGAGACCATTGTGCCCCGCGACGACGGTCAGGGCATTGCGCGCTGGCAGGAAGCGCTGTTCGCCGTCATGGGCCGCAACGCGGCGCGTATCAGCGACTACCTCAAGCTTCCCTGCGACGACGTCGTGGAGATTGGCCGGGAGATCGAGATCTAGCGCTGGCGCCGACGCAGGGCCGCTTGGCCCTGTCGCGCAAACTCGATTATGCTGCCTCTCCCCCCTCCCCCAGGAAGTGCGCAATTGCCAGTCAACGATTCCAACGCGGCCGCCGGTTCACAAGAGTACGTCGGCGACCCTCGCAACGATTCCGTCCTCATCAGCGTCAACGGGGCTTTGTCGCCCCGCGCCGAGGCGAAGGTTTCAGTGTTCGATTCCGGCTTCGTGCTCGGCGACGGCGTCTGGGAGGGTTTGCGCCTCAACAATGGACGGATCGCGTTTCTCGACAAGCATTTCGACCGCTTGTGGGACAGCGCGAAGATGCTGCGCATCGACATCGGCCTGACGCGCGACGAACTGGCGCGACGATTGTTCGACGCGATCGAGGCCAATGAGATGCGCGACGGCGTGCACATTCGCCTGATGGTCACGCGGGGCGTCAAGCGCTCGCCCTACCAGGATCCGCGCCTGACGATCGGCTCCGCGACGATCGTCGTGATTCCCGAATGGAAACTGCCGCGCCCGGAAATGCTCGCGCGCGGCCTCAACCTGTTCACCGTGCATATCCGGCGCACCGGGCCGGCCGAGCAGGACCAGAAGCTCAATTCGCATTCCAAGCTCAATTGCGTTCTCGCGTGCATCCAAGCCATGGAGGCCGGCGCCGACGAAGGCTTGATGCTCGACGACCGCGGCTTCGTCGCGACCTGCAATTCGACCCACTTCTTTATTGTTCGCAAAGGCGAGCTGTGGACGTCGGCGGGTGGCCATTGCCTTGCCGGCATCACCCGCGACGCGGTGTTGCGCGCCGCGCGGCGGGCCGGCGTCCCCACCTTCGAGAAGGACTTCTCGCTGTTCGACGTCTACGGCGCCGACGAAGCCTTCTGCACCGGCACATTCGCGGGCCTGACCCCAGTCGTAAAGGTCGACGGGCGGCCGATCGGCGACGGCGTCCGCGATCCCGCCGACGCCTCGGGCCCGATGACAAAGTCGCTGCGCGCCCTCTATAAGTCTCTGGAAGCCGAGGAAGCGCAGGGGAGGCCGGGCTGAGGTGACCGACGACTTTTTGGGCCGGACGGTCCGGATCGCCATGTGGTCCGGCCCGCGCAACATTTCGACCGCGATGATGCGCGCTTTCGGCAATCGCCAGGACTGCGCGGTGTCGGACGAGCCATTTTACGCGGCCTACCTCGCAGCGACCGGGCTGGCGCATCCCATGCGCGAGGAGGTGCTCGCCTCGCAGCCGACCGACTGGCGCGCCGTCGCGGCCGTCCTGACCGGGCCGGTCCCGGAGGGCAAGTCGATCTGGTACCAGAAGCATATGACGCACCACATGATCCCCGACCTCGGCCGCGACTGGATCGGCGGCCTCGTCAACGCCTTCCTCATTCGCGCGCCGGAAGCCGTGCTCGCGTCCTACGCGCAAAGGCGCGACGGCGATTTTACGCTCGAAGAGATCGGCCTGCCCGCGCAGGTCGCGCTGTTCGAGCGCACGGCGCAGCGCTTGGGCAGCGCGCCGCCGGTCGTCGAAGGCCAGGACGTGCTCGCCGACCCACGCGGCACGCTGCGCGCGCTCTGCTCGGCCTGCGGGATTTCGTTCGACGAAACGATGCTGTCCTGGCCGGCGGGCCGGCGCGCCAGCGACGGCGCCTGGGCGCCCGCCTGGTACGATGCGGTCGAGCGATCGACAGGCTTCGCGCCGCCGCGCCGCGAGGTCGCGTTCGACGGACTGCCCGATTCGCTGAAGCCGATCGCCGAAGCCGCGCGTCCGCTCTACGAGCGCCTCGCGCGCCACAGACTTAGGTCGACCAGCGCAGCCGCCGGCGCCGAATCGGCGGCATAACGCCGCGATTCGGCCCAATACCCCCGTTTCACCAGCAATTTGGCTGGCGGCGAGCCGCCGCGCTCTTGACGGGAAAGCGAGCCCGTCGCATCACCAGAAAGCTTATGTTCTCGCTCGTCCTGCCCTTTCCCGCGATCAACCCCATTCTGTTTCAATGGGGCCCGCTTGCGATTCGCTGGTACGCGCTCGCCTATATCGCGGGGCTCATCGGCGGCTGGGCGCTTATCCGGCGCATCGTCGCCAACGACCAACTTTGGGGCCGGACGCCGCGACCCAGCCCAGACAGCATCGACGACCTGCTGGTCTATTGCGCGATCGGGGTCATCGTCGGCGGGCGGCTCGGCAACGTACTCTTCTACGACCCACGCTATTACTTTTCACGCCCGATCGAAATCTTCGAAGTATGGCAAGGCGGCATGGCCTTCCATGGCGGACTGATTGGCGCGGCGCTGGGCATCGCGCTGTTTGCGCGCCGCTACAAAACGCCGGTTCTCACCGTTTTCGATCTTGCCTCCCTGGCCGCGCCGATTGGCATCTTTCTCGGCCGACTGGCCAACTTCATCAAGCCGGAACTTTGGGGCCGGCCGACCGATGTGCCGTGGGCCATCATCTTTCCGGGCTCGGACGGGCTGCCGCGGCATCCGAGCCAAATCTACGAGGCCCTGCTCGAGGGGCTCGCCGTCTTCGTCATCTTGTTGCTCGCGGCGCGCGCTGGCGCTTTGCGGCGCCCGGGTCTGATCGCGGGCGCGTTCGGCGCGCTTTATGGCGCCGCGCGCATCTTCTGCGAGTTCTATCGCGACCCCGATCCGCGCCTCGAGGATCTCGGGCACGGACTGACCATGGGAATGGTGCTCTCGGCGCCGCTGATTGTCATCGGCCTCGGCCTGGTCGCTTGGAGCGTTCGCGCTGCCGCTGGGGAGCGAAAATGAGCGCGTTGGGCGACGAGATCATAGCGATGATCGCCAGCGACGGCCCCATCACCGTCGAACGCTACATGGAACTCGCGCTCTCCCATCCCAACCTCGGCTATTACATGAACCGCGACCCGTTCGGCGCGGAGGGCGACTTCACCACCGCGCCGGAAATCTCGCAGATGTACGGCGAACTGCTCGGGCTGTGGGCGGCCGAGGTCTGGTCCTCGATGGGACGCCCCAATCCGATTCGCCTGATCGAGCTCGGTCCGGGGCGCGGAACCCTCATGAGCGATGCGCTGCGCGCCGCACGCATCGTTCCGGATTTTCGCGCCGCTCTCGATGTCACCCTGGTCGAAACCAGCCCGGCTCTCGCCAACATCCAATATGAGGCCTTGCTCACCAGCGGCGCGCCGATCGCCTGGAGCGCGTCGTTCGGCGAGGCGCCGGAAGGCCCCGCGATACTTCTCGCCAACGAGTTCCTCGACGCCCTGCCGGTGCGCCAGTTCGTCCGTCGCGGCGGTCGTTGGCGCGAGAGAATGGTGCGGCTCGACGATTCCGGACAATTGGCGTTCGGCGTATCCAGGGACCCCGAGCCGTATATCAAGGTGGACGCGGACGAGGGCGCGGTGATCGAGGTCAACGCCGTCGCCCACCGCTTCATGTTCGAATTGGGGGCGCGGCTGGTGAAGCAGGGCGGCGCGGCGCTGTTCGTCGACTATGGCCATGGCAAGACAGGCTTTGGCGACACTTTGCAGGCGCTGCGTGCGCATCGCATGGTCGATCCGCTCGTCGATCCGGGGGAGGCGGACATCACCGCCCATGTGGATTTCGCCGCCATGGCGCGAAGCGCGCGAGCGACAGGCGCCGCCGTCTACGGCCCGATCGACCAGGGCGACTTCCTGCGCGCGCTCGGCATCGATGTTCGCACGCGCGCGCTGGCCGAACGAGCGCCGCCCGAACGCGCCAACGAATTTGAAGATGCGCGACGGCGTCTCGTCGGCAAGGGTGATGGCGACATGGGCGGGTTGTTCAAGGCCATGGTCGTGGCCAACAGATCGGTTCCGCCGCCGCCGGGCTTCCAGCCGTATTCGGCGAAGCAAGCGTGAGCGCGCCCGAATATTTGCGCGCTGACGCGCTTGCGCTTCCCGGCGTGGCTCATGCGTTCTTCACCCGCCGGGGCGGGGTATCGGCCGGGGTCTACGCTTCCCTCAACGGCGGCATCGGCTCGCGCGACGAACCCGACGCCGTGCGCGCCAATCGCGCGCGCATGGCGGCGGCGATCGGCGTCGCCCCGGATCGGTTCGCCATTCCCTACCAGGTCCATTCCCCCGACGTCGCGACGATCTCATCAAGCTTCGCGCCCGAGGCGCGTCCGCGTTGCGACGCGCTCGTCACCGCGACCCCGGGCCTCGGCCTTGGCGTCACCGGCGCTGACTGCGGCATGATCCTGTTCGCCGACCCGCACGCCCGAGTCATCGGCGCTGCGCACGCCGGCTGGAAGGGCGCGCTGGCGGGCGTGGTCGAGGCCACTGTCGAGGCGATGGCGCGGCTCGGGGCCAGCCCCCAGCGCACCAGCGCAGCGCTCGGTCCATGCATCGCGCAGAGTTCGTACGAGGTCGGCCCCGAATTCGTCGCCGCCTTTGCCGCGGCCGACGCAGAGTCGGCGCGGTTCTTTGTTCCGAGCGTCAATCCGGAACGCGCGATGTTCGAACTGCACGCCTATATCGCGCGGCGCGCCCAACGCGCCGGCGTCGGTCGCTTCGAGGATCTCGCCCTCGACACCTACGCCGACGAAGAACAGTTTTTCAGCTATCGCCGCGCCACCCACCGCAAAGAGCCCGACTACGGCAGGCTGGTGGCCGCGATCGCGATCGCCTGAGGAGAGACGCCGGCGACGAACCGACGCGGCGGACCTCGGTTTTTCTACGCGCCCCGGCTGGATATCTTGTTGGCGCGGGTAAAGTTTACAATCGTAACCGTATTTCATCGCGCCGGGCCTCCGATCCTTAACGCTAATATTCGAATGTCCCGTGGCAATTGTTGAAAATACGAGCGATTGCGAGCAAGTCTGCGGTGTCATCGCTTAGCGTCGAACAGCTTTTGCTTTTCGCCGCGAGCGCGCCGAGGCCAGTCCATGCGAAGCGAAACCATTTCCATTCACGGCGGCTTCGATCACGACCCCACGACCAAGGCGGTAGCGCCGCCGATTTATCAGAACGTCGCCTACGAGTTCGAAAGCGCCGATCAGGGCGCGGCGTTGTTCAATCTCGAAGTGGAGGGCTTTCGCTACAGCCGCATTTCCAATCCGACGACGGACATCCTGGAGAGACGCGTCGCGCAACTCGAGGGCGGCGTCGGGGCGTTGGCCGTCGCCTCTGGCCAAGCCGCCCTCGCCTACGCCTTTCTCACGCTCGCCGATGGTGGCGGCAACATCGTCGCGCCACCCACCCTGTACGGCACCACACACACTTTGCTCGCACACACCTTGCGTCACAACGGCATCGAGGCGCGCTTCGCGCCAAGCGACCGCGCCGAAGACATCGCGCCCCTGATCGACGAGGCGACGCGCGCCGTCTTTTGCGAGTTGATCGGCAATCCCGCCGGCAATATCTGCGACATCGAGGCGATCGCCAAAGTCGCGCACGAGCGCGGCGCGCCATTGATCGTCGACAATACCGTCGCGACGCCCATCCTGTTGCGTCCGATCGCGCACGGCGCCGACATCGTCGTGCATTCGCTGACCAAATTCATGGGCGGCCACGGCGTCGCGATGGGCGGCGCCATCGTCGATAGCGGCGCTTTCGACTGGAAGGGGCAAGCCAAGCGCTTTCCTCAGTTCAGCGAGCCGGACGAATCCTACCACGGCCTGGTCTACTCCCAGCGCTTCGGCGCCCAGGCCTACATCGCGCGCGCCCGCAGCGCCTATCAGCGCACCACCGGCGCAGTGCTCGCGCCAATGAGCGCGTTTTTGCTATTGCAGGGGATCGAGACGGTCGCCTTGCGCATGCAGCGTCACGTCGAAAACGGGCGTGATGTCGCCAATTTCCTGCGCGCCGATCGGCGCATCGCGTGGGTCGACTACGCCGGCTTCGCGGATAGCCCCTACCATGGGCTCGCGCAAAAATATCTCGGCGGCCGCGCTTCGTCCCTGCTCACGTTCGGCGTCGCCGGCGGCCTCGACGCGGCCAAGACGTTTTACGACGCGCTCGGCCTCATCAAGCGGCTCGTCAACATCGGCGACGCCCGTTCGCTGTGCTGCCATCCCGCCTCGACCACCCACCGTCAGATGTCCGCTGACGAGCAGAAGCGGGCGGGCGTTCGCCCCGAGACGATCCGCCTCAGCGTCGGCCTCGAACACGTCGACGACATCATCGACGACCTCGATCAGGCTCTGCGCGCTGTTCACGGCCCGCGGGCTCGCGTGGCGGCGGAGTAGACCGCGTGCCGATCACCATCGAGCGCCCCCCCTTCGCCCCCCCGATCGCCGATCTGCGCGAGCGCCGGACGCGGCGCGGCGCTTTCGAGCATCGCGGCAAGCGGCTCGAAATCGGGCTCGTCAACAACATGCCCGACGCCGCGGTCGCAACGACGCAACGCCAGTTCTCGCGGCTCATCGACGAGGCGAGCGGCGAACTCGACGTGCGCCTGCGCCTGTTCGGCCTGGAAACCCTGCCGCGCGCCCGAGAGGCGCGGCGGGCGATGGCGGACGAGTATCGAGCGGCCGGCGCTCTGAAAACGCAGGCTCAGGACGCGCTTATCGTCACAGGCGCGGAGCCCCGCGCGCCGGATATCCGGCGGGAGCCCTTCTGGAGCGAACTCACATTCGTCTTGGACTGGGCGGAAGCGCACTCGATCTCGACGCTGCTCTCCTGTCTCGCCGCGCACGCCGGCGTGCTCCACCGCGACGGGATCGTTCGCCGTCGGCTGCCAGCCAAATATTCCGGCGTCTATTCCGTCCAAGTCGTCGCCGCTCACGAACTCGTCGCGGATTTCGATACTGAGTTCGTGACGCCGCACTCGCGCCACAACGACCTCGGCGAGGCGCAACTCGCCGCCAGGGGTTACCGGGTTCTCGCGCGATCGCCGGAATCGGGCGTCGATCTCTTCATCAAGGAGGCGGCGAGCCTGCTGGTCTTCCTGCAGGGTCATCCCGAATACGACGCCGACACGCTCGCGCGCGAGTACCGGCGCGACATGACGCGTTTTCTCCGCGGCGAAGGTTCGACCGCGCCGCGTCCGCCGGTCCATTATTTCCCGCCGACGATCGGGGCGGCCCTGGCGGATTTCGCCCAGCGAGCCGCCTTGGCGCCGAGCGCAAATCTCGCGGCCGCCTTTCCCACGGCGGCGCTCTCGCTCGACGCCGCGCCCTGGCGCGCTGCGGGCGTCCGGCTCTTTCGCAATTGGCTCGCGCTGATCGCGCGACGCAAGGCGGCGCGGAACGCGACGTCGTTTGCAGTGGCGCGGTGGGGTGGCTAGAAGGACGAAGCCAATGGACTGCCTGGAAAGCCTGCAACGCTATGATCAAGCCAAACCGATGAGCGCCGCGCCGGTAGACGCCGACGGGGCGGCTTTTCGATTCGCAATGCGCGAATTCGCCTCCGGCGTCGCCATCGTGACCTGTGGCGAGGGCGAGTCGCGCGCCGGCTGCACCGTCACGGCGCTGGCCTCGCTCTCCCTGGCGCCTCCCTCGCTCGTCGTCTGCATAAGCCGCACCGCGGCGACGCTTGCGCGCCTGCGCGAGAGCGGCGCGTTCGGCGTCAATGTGCTCGGCGGCCGGCACGCCTCTCTCGCCGAGCGCTTCTCCGGGCGGGGCGGCGTTTCGGGGGCCACGCGTTTTTCCCGCGGCGAATGGGTGACGCTGGTCACGGGCGCGCCGCTGCTCCGCGATGCGCTCGCCGGGATCGATTGCCGCGTCGAGGATATCGTGGAGCGCCATACCCACGCCATCGTCATTGGCGTGGTCGCGGGCGTCCGCAGGGGCGACGGCGGTCCGGCGCTCGCGCATTGGCGCAGCCGTTTCGAGACGCTGGAATGAATTCGATTGCGCCGGCGCGCGCCGCGCGGCCGCAAGGCTCGACGCCGGCCCGCGCTTGGTTGCGCGCTCTCGAGACGACGACGCGCGCGACGCGCGACCCCAAGCGCATTCTACCGCGCGCGGTCGGCGAATGGGGCGTTCGTTACGGCGAGCGGCCCGCGCTGCTGAGCGAGCGCGAAAATCTCGACTTTCGCGCTCTTGCGCGCCGCATGAACCAATATTCCCGCTGGGCGCTGGGCATTGGCGTCGCCAAAGGCGAGACCGTCGCCCTGATGATGGCCAATCGTCCGGACTATTTCGCGATCTGGTTGGGCCTGACCCAGGTCGGCGCCGTCGTCGCCCTCATCAACACCAGCCTGCGCGGCGAGGCGCTGGCGCATTGCCTGAGGGTCGCCGAAGCGCGAGGCCTGATCGTCGGCGCGGAATTCTTCGAAGCCTGCGAGGAGGCGCTCGCCGGCGCCTCCCCTGCTATCGAAGTCTGGCGACATGGCGGCGAGAGTTCCGACGCGCGCCGCATCGATCAGGATATCGAAGCGCGCAATGGCGAAGACCTCGCGGCCGACGAGAGCCGCGAGGTCACGCTCGCGGATCGGGCGTTGCTGATCTACACCTCGGGCACCACGGGAATGCCCAAGGCCGCCGCGATCAGCCATCATCGTGTCGTCGCCTGGAGCCATTGGTTCGCAGGCCTCGCGGATATGGCGCCCGAAGATCGCATGTACGATTGTCTGCCGATGTATCACAGCGTCGGCGGCGTCGCGGCGATCGGCGCGCCGCTGGTCAACGGCGGCTCGGTCTTCATCGCCGAGCGCTTTTCCGCGAGCCGGTTCTGGGACGATGTGGCGCGCCGGGATTGCACGATGTTCCAATATATCGGCGAGCTCTGTCGCTATCTCGTCGCCGCTCCGCCCTGCCCCGCGGAGAAAGCGCACAGGCTGCGCCTTGCCTGCGGCAACGGCCTCAGCGCCGATGTGTGGCGCGCTTTTTCCGCCCGCTTCGGCGCGCCTGAGATCCTCGAGTTCTATGCGTCGACGGAAGGCAACGTCACGCTCTACAATGTGGAGGGCAAAGTCGGCGCGATCGGGCGGGCGCCGGCGTTTCTCGCGGCGCGCGACACAGTGGCGCTCGCGCGCTTCGACTACGACGCCGAGGCGCCGTGGCGCGGCCCCGACGGATTGTGCGTGCGGTGCGCGATCGGCGAGATCGGCGAGGCGCTGGGCCGAATTGGCGCGGACCCTTCACAGCGGTTCGAGGGTTACACCCGACGCGAGGATACAGAGAAGAAAATCCTGCGCGACGTCTTCGCCCCCGGCGACGCTTGGATGCGCACCGGCGATCTGATGCGCCTCGACGACGAGGGGTTCTATTATTTTGTCGACCGCGTCGGCGACACTTTCCGTTGGAAAGGTGAAAACGTGGCGACGCTTGAAGTCGCCGGCGTGCTGGCCGCGGCGCCGGGAATCGTCGAAGCCATCGTCTACGGCGTCGCCATACCGGGCGCCGAAGGGCGCGCTGGCATGGCGCTGCTGGCAGCCGAGGGCGCGCTCGATCTCGAGGACATTGCCCGGCGCCTCGAGGCGCTGCCGCGCTACGCCCGGCCGCTGTTCCTGCGAGTGAAGCCCAAGCTCGATGTGACCTCGACCTTCAAGCCGAAGCGCCGCGAGATCGCCGAGGAGGGCTTCGACCCCGCCCGCGTCGCCGATCCGCTCTATGTGTTCGACGCCGAGCGCGGCGCCTATGTCGCGGTCGACGCGAGCCGGTTCGCGGCGATCCAGAGCGGGACGATGCGGTTTTAGGCAACTGCCGACCCGGATCGACGAGCGCGTCGCCTGGGTGGCAAGTATTCGGCAATGACTGCCGCGCGCCGTGGCTTTCCCAACAACCCATCGCGGCTATTCGCATAGTCATCCGGTGAATGACGTTTTTCGTTGCCGCAGCGTTGTTTTGGCTATACGGCAAACGCGTTCTGGACGTTGCGTCCGGCTGGAAGCGGCAGGGTCGTCGCGAAGCGTCGATTGTGACGACCCCATGGGGGCTTAGCATGGGGCGTGACTTCCGTAAGGGGCGGCGTGCGCCGCTACCTCGCGATCCGGCTAATCACATCGCATCGTCGCCCATTCGTCTTGCCGGAAGTCGCGTGTTACTATCGGTCTTAATCCTGTTTGGCCTGCTCAGGCGCGAGACCAAACCGGCGCGCCACAAATATCAGTCTGCGTTTCCTGGCCTTTGCTTCTTCTGCGCCGCGTTTGTCTGCGCCCTCATAGCGAACGGAGGACAGGCAACCGCAGCCGAATCCCCAGGCTGCAGCGCCTTTTCGGGCAGCTACAATCAAGGAGGCGCCGGGGGCAATACGACCAATTCGTATAGTCAGGTTTTCTACGCCGGCGATCAAC
This sequence comes from uncultured Alphaproteobacteria bacterium, assembly GCA_963813195.1. Lineage (GTDB taxonomy): Bacteria > Pseudomonadota > Alphaproteobacteria > Rhizobiales > Beijerinckiaceae > Roseiarcus. The sequence continues at coordinate 269,695 of CAWEYC010000036.1, forward strand.
TAAATGTAAACGTGATTTCTATCGGCCCGGAAGGAAGTTATAGTTTATATGGTGGGGCGGCGGGAACCCTTGCGAGCGGCGCGACAACCGGCGGGACCTACACGGTTCCCGCGACGGGGCCGGGTATAACCCTTCAAATCGCCGTGTTTTCGGTATCAGGCACGGACATTTCATGGTCGTGCACCCCGACCTCCTCGCCGCCGACTCCCAGTGCGACCACAACCTCCGTCAGTTCCTCCCTGAACCCCTCCAATTTTGGCCGAAGCGTCGCCTTCACTGCGGCGGTTGGCGGCGAAATCGACATACCGACGGGGACGGTGACCTTTGTCGACCAGAGCACATCGACCACGCTCGGCACATCGAGTTTTTCCCTTGGGATGGCCACCGTCACCATTTCGACCCTTTCTGTCGGCTCGCATACGATCCAAGCCACGTATAGTGGCGACAGCATCAATCTGAGCAGCTCCAGCACGGTTGCCCAGACCGTGAATCCGGCAAACTTGACGGTGACCTCGACCCCCGCGGCGACAACGCAGGTCGGGCAGGCCTACTCGCAGACCAACGTCGCCAGCAATGGCGCGGCGCCGTACACATACGCGATCTCCGCAGGCGCGCTGCCGGCCGGGACCTCGCTCAACAGCGCGACAGGCACCGTGTCGGGAACGCCGACCAACGCCGGATCCTTCAGCTACACCGTCAAGGCGACCGACAGCACGACCCCGACGGCATTGACGGGAACACAGACGCTGAACGGAACCATCGCGCTCGGCGTCGATACAATCATCTTCCCGCAACCGCCCGACACCGCCTTCACCAGCGCGCCGCCGACGCTGACGGCGACTGCGACCTCAGGCATCGCGGTCAGCTACGCCTCCAACACGACCGGAATCTGCACTGTGACTTCGTCGGGCGCGATCACTTTCGTTTCGATCGGCAGTTGCTCGATCACCGCCTCGCAATCGGCCACGACCAATTACGCCGCCGCGACTTCCATAACGAAGCGCTTCAACATCACGGCGGGCGCCAACACGATCACCTTCCCGCAACCGCCCGACACCGTCATAACGAGCGCGCCGCCGACGCTAAGCGCCACAGCGAGGTCGGGGGTCGCGCCGACCTACACGTCGAGCTCGCCGGGCGTATGCACGGTGACCTCGGCCGGGACGATCGCCTTCATATCAGTCGGCGCCTGTTCAATAACCGCCACGCAGGGAGCGACGGGCAATTACGCCGCGGCAACCCCTGTGACGCGAACCTTCGCGGTGCTCAAGACCACGCTGACGGTTGCGGTGAGGTCTTCCTCCGCGACGCCGAGTCTCGGCGCCTCGGTCACTTTTACGGCGGCCGTGACCGGGGGCTTCTCGCCGACCGGAACGGTGGGCTTTCTCGATGGGTCGACCGTGCTCGCGACCGTGATGCTCAGCGGCGGCCAAGCGACCTACTCGACCACGGCTCTTGCGGTCGGCGCTCATTCGATAAGTGTCGCTTATTCCGGAGACGGCAATAACCTGCCCGCCTCCAGTTCCTTGTTGACGGTCACGGTCAGCAAAGGCGGGACGACGACGGCTCTCACCGCCTCGTCCTCATCGAGCCTATTCGCCAGTCCGATCACCTTGACCGCGACGGTGTCGGGCCATTCGCCGACTGGCGCGGTGACTTTCAAGGATGGATCGGCCGTGCTCGGCTCGGTCGCCATCAACAGTTCGTTCAAGGCGACCCTGACAGTCTCGACTCTTTCGGTCGGCGCCCATTCCATCGTCGCGATCTATAACGGCGACGGCAACAATTTGGCGAGTTCGAGTTCGCCCCTCGCCATCTCGATCACGCGTCCCAATCCCGCCACTGATCCCGACGTGCAGGGCCTCGTTACCGCGCAGGCGACGGCGGCGACGCATTTCGCTCAGGCTCAATCCGACAACGTCGTCCGGCGGCTCGAGAGTCTGCACGAGGACGATACGCCGTTTTTCTCCAACGGCATCGCATTCGACAACCTGTCGAACCCGGCGCCAAACGCGCTCGGCGACACGCAGGATCCGCTGGCGCGCGATCCAGCCTTCGTCGCCATCGACAAGGCAAGCCACGACGGCGCGCCGGCGCCCAGTATGGCCCTGCCGCCGTTCGCCATCTGGACCGCCGGAGCGGTCATGTACGGCTCGACCGACGTACTCGGGGCGCCGCAATCGCCCAACAATCATTTCACGACATCGGGCGTCACCGCCGGCGTCGACGGCCGTTTGATGAATGACCTCAAGGCCGGTTTCGCCGTGGGCTTCGGCGCCGACCGCACCAGCGTCGGCGCGGACGGAACGACAAGCCGCGCAACCAATGTCAGCGGCGCCGCTTACGCGAGCTATCACGCCTACGGCTCGCTCTTCGTCGACGGCCTCATCGGTTATGGCGAGGCGAGCTTCCAATCCAACCGCTTCGTTTCCCTGCCAGGCCTCTTCGAGGCCGGTTCCCGATCCGGCTCGGAATTCTACGGCGCCATGATTTTCACCAGCGAGCAGAAATGGGACAGTTGGCGCTTCGCGCCCTACGCGCGCGCGGAATTTATCGATGCGACGCTCGATCCTTACACCGAGCAGGGCGATCCGACCTGGGCGCTCTCCTATGCGCGCGCCGCGATGCACGAACTCTCGAGCGTCGCCGGATTTCGCGTCGCCTACGACTTCGACATGGGCTGGGGAACCCTGTCGCCGACCCTGCGGGCCGAGTACTCCCACGCTTTCGACAGCGATATGACGCAGGTCCTCAGCTACGCCGATACGCCGGGCGTAAACTACTCGTTCGCTTTAGCCGCTCTGGGGGAGAACACCGCCTCCGGCGCGCTCGGCCTCATCGCGCGTTCGAAGAGCGGCCTGTCGGCGGAAATCGAATATCAATATTGGTCGGCCGGCGCGGCGCAGCAGGCACAAGGACTGCGCTGTTCGCTGAACATTCCGTTTTGAAGAAAGCGCGATCGACGCGGCTTTTCAGATCGCGCGATGGAACGCGCCGCGAAGTTCGTCGCCGACGCGCTCCAACGCGGCTTGCGCGGCTGGGATGACGCCGCCGAGCCCGTAGAAGTGGTGGATCAGCCCTGCGTGCCTCGTCAATTCGACGCGGATTCCCTCGCGCGCCAGGGCTTCGCCGTAAAGCTCGCCTTCGTCGCGCAGGGGATCGAATTCCGCGACATGGATCAGCGCCGGCGGCAGCCCGGCGAAGCAGTCGGCGCGCAGCGGCGCTACGCGTGGATCGTCGGGCGAGACGCCTTCGACCCGGTAGTGATCCCAATAGATGGCCATCGTCGCCTCCTCGATGAGATAGCCGCTCGCCAGTTGCTGGCGCGATCGCGTCCGGCCGAGCGGCTCCATCACGGGACAGAGCAGGAGCTGCAACGCGAGCGGCGCCCTCGACGCGAGCGCAACGGCAACCGCGAGATTGGCGCCTGCCGAATCGCCGGCAATTCCCAACCGACGCGGATCGACGCCAAAGCGCTCGGGATCGGCGGCGATCGCGCCCACCACCTCGATCCCATCCTCGATCGCGGCGGGAAATCGATGCTCGGGCGCGAGGCGATAGTCCACCGCGATGACGCGGCAGTCGCCGCGGGCCGCGAGCGTCGCGCACAGTGCGTCGTGGGTGTCGAGCCCGCCCGAGATCCAGCCGCCGCCATGGAAATAGACGAGCGTCGGCATTTGCCCGTCGGCTTGCCGACGAGGCCAATAGTGCCGCAGCGGCAGCGCCACATCGCGACCGGCTAGGGTTTCGTCGCGCCGCTCGACTTCGGGCGCCGTCGCTGCGAAATCCGCCAGGCCGATCGCCGCCTGTCGCAACGCGCTGAGATCGGGCGCGCCCGCTCCGCCGCGCGCGCTCGAAGCCATAAGTCCCAGGAAACGGCGCGCGCGCGGATCAAGGCCCATTTCGCTCATCCCGGCGGACGGCTCTCGCCTGACGTTCACGCGCTACGCAGCCGCCGCACCAGCGTTTCGATCGCTGCAATCGAGCGGAAATTTTCCGGAGTGAGATCGTCGTCTGGAATTGCAATGTCGTATGCCGCTTCGATCGCCAGCATCAGCTTCACGGTCGCGACCGAAGTGAGGCCGGCGTCTTGCAGATCGACGTTCCGGGCGCTCGCGCTGTCCGACGGCAGGCTGGGTGCGAACTCGCGCACCATGTCGGGAATCGAGGCATCGGCGAGGGCGCAATCGAGCATGGTTCATTTCCTGTCGCAAAATGGCGCAGCCGCCCACTTAGCATTTCATTCCAATTAGAGGCATTATTCGACTTATTATCCTTAATAAATCGTTTATATCAAAGCAGAATAAAGGTATATCGTTTAATGATTTGTTAAGGTTTAAATATATCATTTGTCGCTTATCTTACCTACGCTCCGTATGATACAAACCATGCGAGCGACATTGCTGTTCTGTGCGCGACGTCTCGTCAGATAAGGCAACCGTCAGCACGATTTTTTCTTTCCCTGCACGCGATTACGGGAGCATTTTGCATGAGCGCCAACGTTAGCCAACTTCCGCAACGCAATCTTCGCGCCAGGGCGGGCGAGTCGTCCGGCGCGCGTGATTTCATCGCCCGCGCGGAGGCCGCTGCCGCGATCGCCGAGCGTTTTGCCGATCAGGTCGACCGGGAGGCGCGCTTTCCCGCCGAAGCCTTCGCCGCCATCCGCGAGCAGAGGCTGCTGGGCATGCTGATTCCAACGGAACTGGGCGGAGAAGGCGCGCGCTGCGCCGACGTGGCGGATGTTTGCGCCGTGCTCGGCCGCGCCTGCGGCTCGACGGCGATGATTTTCGCCATGCATCAGGTCAAGGTCGCCTGCCTCGTGCGGCACGCGCGCGGCAATCCCTGGCAACTCGGATTTCAACGCCGCATCGCGGAGCGACAAATGCTGTTGTCGTCGTCGACGACCGAAGGCAACAACGGCGGCGACATCCGGTCGAGCGAGGCGGCGGTGCGCATCAACGGCGCACGGGTGGCCCTGCAGCGCAACGCTTCTTGCATTTCCTATGGACTTCACGCCGACGGCCTCGTCACGACGGCGCGGCGCTCGGACGTCGCGGCGAGCTCCGACCAGGTTCTCGTCGCCTTTCTGCGCGAAGACTATAGCCTCGAGCCGACGCTCGCCTGGGACACGCTCGGCATGCGCGGCACTTGCAGCGCGGGCTTCATCGTCCGCGCCGAGGGTGAGAGCGATCAAGTGCTGCCGGAGCCGTACGAGCGAATCCACAGCCAGACGATGGCGCCCTACGCGCACCTCTTCTGGAGTTCGGCCTGGTGCGGCATCGCCACCGGAGCGGTGCGCCGCGCGCGCGCCTTCGTGCGCAAGGCGTCCCGCTCCTCCGGCGGAAAAATGCCGCCGGCCGCTTCGCAACTGACCCGCGCCCGCGTATCGCTCGAAACCTTGCGCGCCGCCGTCCAAGCCGGCCTCGCCACCTTCGAACGCCACGCCGGCGATCCCGGCGGCCTGACCGCGATGGATGCGCAACTCGCGCTGAACTTCCTCAAGGTCGAGGCGTCCGAACTCGCCGTGGCGACCGTCATGAGCGCGATGCGCGCCTGCGGCCTCTCCGGCTATCGCAACGACAGCGAGTTTTCGATGGGCCGCCACCTGCGCGACATTCTCTCGACGCCGATCATGATCAACAACGACCGCATCCTCGCCAACGCCGAGGCCGCGGTTCTGATGGGCGAGCCGCCGCTCGCGTTCAGTTTCTGAGCCCGCGAAAGGAGACCGCCCATGACCGTCGTGCGTCCTCGCCTCGGCAAGCCCGCCGCTTCGCCCGAAGCGATCTTCGAAGCCTTGTTCCGTCCGATGGGAACCGACGGCGTCTATGGCCGCTCGGGCGCCTATGAGACCATCGTCGAGGCGCTCGGCGCCTTCATCAGCAAGGAGCGCGACTCCAGGGCCGAAGTCGTCCGTTTTCCGCCCGTGGTCAGCCGCGCCCTGATCGAGAAATCCGGCTATCTCAAGAGTTTCCCGCACCTGCTCGGCTGCGTCTGCGCGCTTGGCGGCGGCGAGAAGCGGATCGGCGCGGCGGTGGCGCGATTTGAAGCCGGCGAGACCTGGACCGACGGGCTGGAGACGAGCGAGCTGGTTCTAGCGCCGGCCGCCTGCTATCCCGTCTATCCCATGGCCGCCTCGCGCGGTCCGATTCCGCCCGACGGACTGCTCTTCGACGTCGCCTGCGATTGCTTCCGCCGCGAGCCCTCGCGCGATATCGACCGATTCCAATCGTTCCGGATGCGCGAATTCGTCCTCATCGGCACGCCCGATCAAGTGACCGCCTTCCGTCAGACCTGGAAGGAGCGCGCCGCCGGCCTCGCGGACAAATTGGAGCTGAACTACCGCATCGAGGCCGCGAGCGATCCGTTCTTCGGACGCGCCGGCGCAATGGTCGGCCGGTTCCAGGTCGAGCAGGAGCTGAAGTTCGAACTGGTCGTCCCCGTTCGCTCGGCGGAAAGCCCGACCGCCTGCATGAGCTTCAACTATCATCGCGACCACTTCGGCCAGACCTGGGCGATGCGCGGCGAAAGCGGCGAGCCCGCCCACACCGCCTGCGTCGCCTTCGGCATGGACCGCCTCGCGGTCGCATTGTTCGCGACGCACGGCACCGACGCCGCGCGTTGGCCGACCTCGGTGCGGAGCGCGCTGAACCTCTAGCGCGGCGCCGCTCGCGCTAAAAGAACGCCTGCAATCCCGTGATCGCGCGGCCGAGGATCAGCGCGTGCACGTCGTGCGCGCCCTCGTAGGTGTTGACGGTCTCGAGATTCTGCGCGTGGCGCATGACGTGGTATTCGGCCTGGATGCCGTTGCCGCCGTGGATGTCGCGCGCCTGTCGCGCGATGTCGAGCGCCTTGCCGCAATTGTTGCGCTTGACGATCGAGATCATCTCCGGCGCCTCGCGCCTCTCGTCCATCAGGCGGCCGACCCTCAGCGACGCCTGCAAGCCCAGCGCGATCTCGGTCTGCATGTCCGCGAGCTTCTTCTGCACGAGCTGCGTCGCGGCGAGCGGCCGGCCGAACTGCTTGCGGTCGAGGGCGTATTGGCGCGAGCGGCGCCAGCAATCCTCCGCCGCGCCCATCGCGCCCCAGGAAATGCCGTAGCGCGCCCGGTTGAGGCAGCCGAACGGGCCTTTCAGCCCGGAGACGTTGGGCAGCAGCGCGCTGTCCGGCACGACGACGCCGTCCATCACGATCTCGCCGGTGATCGAGGCGCGCAGCGAAAGCTTGCCGCCGATCTTCGGCGCCGAAAGGCCCTTCATGCCCTTCTCCAGCACGAAGCCGCGAATCTCGCCGTCATGCGCCGCCGATTTCGCCCAGACGACGAAGACATCGGCGATCGGCGCGTTGGAGATCCACATCTTCGAGCCGGTCAGGCGGTAGCCGTCCGCCATCTTCTCCGCGCGCGTCTTCATGCCCGCGGGATCGGAGCCCGCGTCGGGCTCGGTCAGCCCGAAACAGCCGATCCATTCGCCCCGCGCCAGCTTCGGCAGATAGCGCATCCGCTGCGCCTCGTCGCCGTAGGCGTAGATCGGGTGCATCACCAGCGAGGACTGCACGCTCATCATCGAGCGATAGCCCGAATCGATCCGCTCGACCTCGCGCGCGACCAGCCCATAGGAAACGTAATTCGTCGCCGCCCCGCCATAGGCCTCCGGGATCGTCATGCCGAGCAGGCCGAGTTCGCCCATCTCGCGGAAGATCGCCGGATCGGTCTTCTCCTCGAGATAGGCCTCGGTCACGCGCGGCAGCAGCTTCTCCGTGGCGTAGGCGCGCGCGGTGTCGCGGATCAGGCGCTCGTCCTCGCTCAATTGGTCGTCGAGGAGGAAGGGATCGTCCCAGACGAAGCGGGACCCCGCCGCAGCTTGTTTCATGGTTGAGCGTGCTCCATTCCTCGATGTCTGCGCGGCCTCGCGCTTGCCTGCCGCGTTGATAGCGCAACGCGGGGCCGGCGTCAGCATCGGGATGGGGGCGAGCCGTGCGGGCGGCCCAGCCGCGGTTGGGCTTAATGGAGATTGAGTTGCGCCAATGCACCGCTGCGCGTCTCGCGCGTCCACCCTTTCCTATTCGTCGTCGAGCCGCTTGCCCTTCGACCATGCGGCCGTGAGCTGAACGGCCTGCTGGAAAAGCACGACTAAAGCGCTTTGCATTTAGGTTGAACCGGCCCCGCCGTCTTCGCGAGCGAAGCGTGGCGATCCAGACTAAGCCGCCGCCGCAATCCCAAAGTCTGGATGGCTTCGCGTTGCTCGCCAGGACGGCTGAGGCTTGATTCGACCTGAAAGCAACGCGCGCTAGCGCCCCGCTCCCCCGCCCCCCAGCATCCTGCCGATCTCCCCCGCGGGCACCGGCCTGCTGAAGTGAAAGCCCTGCATTTCGTCGCAATCGCACTCGCGCAGGAATGCGAGCTGGCTGTCCGTTTCGACGCCCTCGGCGATCACCCGCAGATGAAGCCTCTGCCCGAGCGAGATCACGGCGGCGGCGAGCGCTTTGTCGCTGTCGTCGGCGAGACCCTGGATGAAGGACTTGTCGATCTTCAACCGCCGAACCGGAAAGCTCTTCAGCGCGGCGAGGCTGGAATAGCCGGTGCCGAAATCGTCGATCGCGAGCTGGACGCCCAAGGCTTGCAGCGCCTTCATCGTGGCGACCGCCTCCTCGACCTCACGCATGATGAGGCTCTCCGTCAGTTCGAGCTCGAGGTATTTGGCCTCGAGGCCGCTCTGTTCCAGGCATTGCGCGACTCGGGCCGCTCAGATTCCTGTCCTTCCACTGGCGGGCGGATACGTTGACCGACACTGTCATGGGCGGCATCGCCATGTCCTGCCAGGCCTTATTTTGCCGGCAGGCTTCGAGCATCACCCAGTCGCCGATCTGGACGATCAATCCGCTTTCCTCGGCGAGCGGAATGAACTTGGCCGGCGGCAGCATGCCCAGCGTCGGATGCACCCAGCGGATCAGGGCTTCAACGGCGAAAACGCGGCCCGTTCGGAGATCAACCTGGGGCTGGTAGAACAACACGAATTGCGAGCGAACAAGGGCGCTTCGCAATTCCTCCCGCAGCATGAAAGTCTCGTGCGCGTCGGTGTTCAGATCGGAGGTGTAGAACTGGAAGTCGTCGCGACCCATCTCCTTGGCGCGATACATCGCGGCGTCGGCTTTGGCCAGCAGCGTATCCGGGTCCGCCCCGTCGTCGGGATAGGTCGCGATTCCGAGGCTGCAGGTGACGCGAAGATCGCGCCCGTCGATCTGAAGCGGCGTCGCGATCGCCGCCCTGATTTTCTGTACGGTCTCTGAGATGACGTCGGAGTTCTTCGGTTGGTCGAACAGAACGATCACAAATTCGTCGCCGCCGAGCCGAACGACCGTGTCGGTCGCCCTCATGCAAGAGGCCATGCGGTTTGCGACGGTCTTCAAGAGTTCGTCGCCGGCGCCATGGCCCAGGCTGTCGTTGATCACCTTGAACTGGTCGAGATCGACGAACACCACTGCCGCCCACCGGTCGTAGCGCTCGGCGTACAGCAGGGCCTGGGATAGGCGGTCGTTGAGAACGCCCCGATTTGGCAGGCCGGTCAGCGCGTCGTGGCGCGCCATATAGTGAATGCGGTCCTCGGCTCGCTTTCGCTCGATCGCGAGCCCGGCCATCCGGGCCGCGACCTCGATGAGCTTGGTTTCGACCGGCGTCGGTTCGCGCGCCGCCGTCGCATACATCGCGAAGACGCCGAGCGCGTCGCCCTGATGCGAAATGATCGGCGTCGACCAACAGGCGCGATAGCCGTGCGCGATCGCCAATTCGCGATAATTCCGCCAGAGCGGGTCCTGTTCAATATCCGCCACGACCACGGTTTGGCGGCGATGGACGGCGGTTCCGCAGGACATGACGTCGGGACCGATCGCCAGACCGTCCAGGGTGTCCACGTAGGCCGGCGCCATGCTCGGCGCTGCGCCACGCCGTAAGCGGACTTGGTCCTGGTCGACCAGCAGGACGCAGCCGAATATCCCGATCGACTGGGATTCGATGAGGCGAACGAGGCGCTCGAGCACCGCCTCCAGCGGCGCCCCTATCGCGATCATCTCCAGGACCTTCGCCTGTCCATCGCGCAAGAGATCCGCCTTGCGGCGCTCCGTGATGTCGCGAGAGACGCCGATCAGCCCGACGACTTCGTTCTGGTCATTCCGCAGAGGCGCTTTGGTCGTCAAAATCCACGTCTTGCCGCCCGACGCGTCGACGACCAGCTCTTCCTTGTCGATCATCGGCAGGCCGGACTGGATGATCCTTTGCTCATCGGAGAAATATTGCTGCGCGGTTTCCGGCGGGTGCAGTTCGAAGTCGTTCTTGCCGATCATTTCCTCCGGGCCGCTGCGGCCGATTTGCGACGCGGCGGCCTTGTTGGCGATGGCGAAGCGGCTTTTGGTGTCTTTGACCCAGACAATGGCGGGCATCCAATCGATCAAGGTCTGCTGAGAAATTCGGGTATTCGGCACAGCCCGCGCCAACTCGCGATCGCTTATATCCTCGTGCGTCTCGATCCAGCCGCCATCGCTCATCGGCCGGCGACGGACATGAATAGTTCGGCCGTCCTCGAGTTCGACGCTCGAATCGGCGGGAGCGACGCTCGAATCGGCGGACGGACCGCGAGGGGTATGATCTCCGCCCTCGCTCGACGCGGGCGCCCGCGTCCAGCCGCGCTCCTCGATCTCCCGCAGCGTAGCGTTTCGACCGCCCCGCTCCGGCGTAAGCTGGTAGATTTCCACGTAGCGAGGATTGCGGAAGGTCAATCGTCGCTCGGCGTCAAAAAAGCAAACGCCGAGCGAGCTTTCGTTCCAGGCCGCCTCGTGGCGCAGAAGCTGCGCCTGGAGCGCGGCGACCGTCGCTTGCCGATCGCCCCCGACCACTTCGGCCGAGATGGCGGCCAGCCTCGCCAGCGCCGCCATGTTGACCGGGTCCGGACGGGAAGGCTCGCGCAAGCACGGATCTTCCGCCAGTCGCTCATCGGGCGGGCCGTCCTCGCGGCGGTCGCGAACGAAGCGACGAAGCACATCGAACTTCATTGACTACACCCTCCCCATGTTTAATTCATTACGAGTCAATTCCTTTCCGTCGTATTAACCGAGTTTCCCCGGCGGCTTCCGGGAGCGCGCTCGCGGCGGGGGCGCAACCGCGCTGGATCGGCGCCAGCCGGCCTCGTTCGCCGAACTCTCGCAATGTCGGCCAGAAGAATGGCGATGAAAGGCCCCAGCGGTTCATCACATCGCAATCTAGAGACAATAGCCGCAGGTTATCGGCAGCAGCGTCGAAGAGGGCTTCCCACCTCAAGCACATCGACAACATGAAGGGAACTTCGACATGCTACGGAAAACAATCGTCGTATTGGCGACGGCTCTCGCTCTGTCCTCAGGCATCGCCACCGATGCTTTCGCTCGCGGCGGCGGCGGCGGCGGCGGCGGCCATGGCGGCGGCGGCGGCGGATTTGGCGGCGGCGGCCATGCCGGCGGTTTTGGCGGCGGCGTTGGCGGCGGATTTGGCGGCGGCGGATTTGGCGGCGGAGGCCATGCCGCCTTTGGCGGCGGCTTTGGCGCCGGCGGCCACGACGCCTTTGGCGGCGGCGCGGTCGGCCATGCCGTCGGATTGGGCAGCCATAGTTATGGCTACGCCGGCCGTGGGTACGGCCGAGGTTATGGCCGCCACGCAATTGGCGACGGATACGGCTGGGGCTGGGACGACGGCTGCGGCTACACCAATTACTACTACGGCAATCCCGAGTATAACTGGTGCGAATATTGAGGACTGGCGTTCGCCTATCCCAACTCACAACAAGGGGGCTCGACTGCGCGGCAGTCGAGCCCAAGCCCTTTCATGACGGATTGAACGACGCCAGCGGGCCGCAAAGGCGCGGTTGCCCCGTCAGTTTGTGAAATCCGGAGGCCCCCGGCTTGGCGAGGTCGGTTCACTTCGCTTGCTGCTTTTTCTACCACGTCTGCCTACAGATCAACCGAGCTAACGTCGTCAGCTCATCGTAACGCAATCCCGATACACTGTCAGCAAGTTGTCGGCAGTCAAGTCGATGCCTGATCTCCATATAACGTGTATCGAAACTATGAAGGGAACTTCGACATGCTACGGAAGTCAATTGTCGTCTTGGCGACCTCAGTCGCTTTATCCTCCGGATTCGCCGCCGACGCTTTCGCCCGCGGCGGCGGAATCGGCGGCTTCAGCGGCGGCGGAATGGGCCATTCCGCGATTGGAATGAGCGACCCTGTCGGTGGCCTTAGCGGCGGGATGGGCCAAATCGGAGGCGGATTGGGCCATATCGGCGGCGGCATCAACAGCGGCCTCTCGACGGGCTCTCTAGGCGCGATAGGCACAGGGGGGGCTGTCGGCGGGACGAGCGCTCTCGGCGGCGTAGCCTCCCGGGCGCCAACGACGGCGGGCCTTGGCTCCAGCAGCGTTGGCGGCGAATACCAGTTTCGCGCGCTCAGCAATTGCGCCTACACCAGCAATTACGCAAAAACCAACACTCCCGCGTGTGACGAATGACAGTGGGCGATCGCTTCTTCCGACGCAGAACCAATGGCTCGACTGCGTTGCAGTCGAGCCCGAGCGTGTCGCAGCGGATTGAGCGGCGACATTGCGGCGGGGGCAGTCGGTAAGAGGCTGGAGGTTCGGGGGTCATGGCGCGAGCGCGAGACCCTAGCCGCGAAATTTCGATTGCAGCCTCGAAGGCTCGTCCCCACCTCATGGGGCATCGACGGCCCGTGTAACTAGTGATGGCCGGCGTTTGTCCCTGCTCGCGCGCCTCATTCCAGGGCGCGGCGATATTGCGTCGGGGTCATTCCGGTCAGCTTGTGAAATCCGGAGGTGAACGCGCTCGTTTGGGCGAAGCCGAGCCGCATTCCGATTTCGGTGACTGAAACGTCTGGCTTGGCGAGCAGCGTCTTGGCTTCCTCCACGCGGCGGATCATGTGATAGCGGTGCGGCGGCAGACCGAACGACTGCTTGAAAGCGTGGGCGAAGTGGTAGGGGCTCAGACGCACGAGCTGCGCCATCTCCGACAGCGAAACGCGTTCGAAAAGATGTTCCGCCACATATTGCTCGACCCGCTTTTTCTGCCAGACCGCGAGACCGCCGCTCGCCGCGGGCTCATCCGCTCGCCTGCCGCCGTTCAGCCGAATGAGCTCATGGCAGAGGACGGCGCTGAGAGCTTCCGCATAGAGATCGGCGCCCTGCTCCTCGATCTGCCCCTTCAATTTCCTCGTCGTGTCCCAGATGTCGGGATCGAAGAAGAACAGACGCGGCTCGAATTCCATGGCGTCGAAGCCGAGTTTGGGATCGAGCAGCGGACCCGTCGGATCGATGTAGAAGTAGGTCGCGCGGGTCAGCACGCGCGGTTCCTGCCAGCCGTAGAAGCGGTTATTTGCCGGGATGAAGGTGAGCTTGCCGGTCAGATCGCGCAGGTTCGAGCGCAGGTCTTCGACGCGGGTTTCGCCATCGTCGCGCACCGATTGCTCGGACGCGACCAGCAGATGTCGGGGCCCTTGGAAGCCGTACTCGAATGGCTGAAACTCGGTGACCCGAACGGTCTCCACCCGAAGACCCGTCCATTCCGCCGCCTGGCGTTTGACGATATCGGACGGCGTGAAGGCGACGGGCGCAGCGGCATTCCGAAGGGCGCTCGCGGGACTCATGGGTGCAATCCTTTTCAGTGACTGTCAAACCCTACTGAGCGTCCCGCCATCCAGTTCGGCTCCGTCATGGCCGATGAACGCTCATATGGAAGCTTGCGGAGCCGCAGCAAGGCGCGTTGCGTTCACGTCTTCGCGCACGGCGGCGGACGCCGCCGCCCGGGGTCCGACAGCAAGATCGTGATAAGAGCCGCACTTTTTGGAAAGCGAACCTCTCGGCTTCTCCCCATCTCAATCCTGTCGAAACCGCTCAAATCGGAGCCGAGTCATGCTACGCAATCGAGACGAGTTGGACGGTCTGTTGAAGCAGTCGCCGGCCGAGGGAGCGAGCTGGCCCGTCGATCGATCATCCCTTCGGGCGCTCGCCGACATGGGGCTCACTGTCGCGCAGATCGCGCGATATTTCTCGGTCAATCCGGACCAGGTCCAGGCATTGCTTGATCGCCGCTAGGGCAGGATGTGTTCAAGCCGAAGTGTTTCAGCCGTCGGTTCCCGGCGCCCGCAGATGACCGCGAATGGCGTGGAATTCGCCCCTACGCCGTCCCGCCGGCGTCGACCGTCATCACCGCGCCGCTGATGTTGCGCCCGCCCTCTCCCATCAGAAACGCCGCCATGGCGGCGACGTCTTGCGGCTCGGCGAGGCGACGCAGCGCGCCGCGGGCGGCGATGCGGTCGCGAGCTGAAGCGTCGAGACCGCTGGTCAATTCCGTGGCGACGAAGCCGGGCGCGATCGCGTTCACCGTGACGCCGACCCGGCCGACTTCGCGGGCCAGCGATTTGGTGAAGCCGACCAGCGCCGCTTTGGTCGCGGCGTAAGCCGCAAGCCCGTTGTAGCCGGTCGCGGCGATGATCGAGGATATGTTGACGATGCGCCCGCGCCCGTCGGCCATCATGCCGCGCACGAGATATTTGGTCAGCACGATCGGCGCGAGCGTGTTGAGCCGCAGCAACGCTTCGATGTCGGCATTGGCCATCGTCGCCAGCAGGCCCTCGGCGCTGATCCCCGCATTGTTGACGAGCCCGTAGACGGGCCCGCGCCGAGCGCGCAGGTCGCGGACGAAGGCCGGTATGGCCTCGATGTCGGCGAGATCGAACGGCTCGAAGTGCAGCGCGCCGACGCCCGCGCCTTCGACTTCGGCGGCGGCCTTGTCGAACGCCTCGCTGGGCTTGCGCGCAACGCCGAGGACGCAATAGCCCTCGCGGGCGAGCCGCGCGGCGATGGCGAGGCCGATGCCGCGGCTGGCGCCGGTGACGACGACATTATCCATGGCGGGCGAGCTTTCCCCCGTCGGTGATCGGCAATTCCGCGACGAAGCGAAGCGAGGACGGCGCCTTGTGCGCGGGGAGAATCGCACGGCACGAGGAGAGGATGTCCTTGATCAGTTCATCGCGCGCGGCGACGCCTTCGCGCAACACGACTTCGGCGGCGACCAGCGCGCCGGTGATCGGGTTCTTGCGCGCGAAGACGCGGCTCGCTCGCACGGCGGCATGCGCGTTGAGCGCCGCTTCGACCTCTTCCGGGTGAACCTTGGCGCCGCCGACATTGATGACGCCGCCGCGCCGGCCGGCGAAGACATAACGATCGCCCCGCCGTTCGACCATGTCGCCGGTGTCGACGAAGCCTTCTGGATCGTGCAGCGTCGGCGCATTCGGCCCGATGTAGCGCAAGGCGGTGCGGTTCGAGCGGATGCGCAACGAGCCGTCGAGGACACGCAATGCGACATTGCCGCTTTCATCGATCAGCGAAACCGGAAACCCGGCCCGCTCGTCCTCGACCGCGAACGCGACGCCCGCTTCGGTCGATGCGTAAGCGTGTTGAATGTGCGCGCCGGGATAGAGCGCGCGCAAGGCGGCGAGCACGGCATCGTCGGCGATCTCGCCGGAAAGACGGACGGTCTCGGGCTCGATGCGGCGCGTTTCGGCGCTCATCAGGACTTTGCGCCAATGCGAGGGCGTTCCGGAAATGTGTTTCGCGCCGGCTTCGCCGAGGCGGATCAGGAACGCGTCGACGCTCTCGCCGGGACTGCTCAGCGTCAGCGATTCCGCGCCCGACATCGCGCGCAAGAAGATCTGCAGACCTCCATAGCGGCGAATGTCGTAGAACGTCGCCCAACGTTGCGTCGGCGCCGGGCGAAACGCCCCGGTCAAAGTCGCGAGCGTGTGCGCCACCATCTTCGGCGGCCCGCTGGTGCCCGAGGTCGGCATGACCCATTCGGTGGCGAAGCGCCGGCCGCGCGGCGCGGCGAGCGGTTCGAGCGGCAGGCGGCAGGGCGCGAGCACATCGAGGCGAGCCGGCGGCGCAGCGTCGTCGCCGTCATGGACGAGCGCGTCCGCCTCGGCGTCGCGAATCAAAGCGTCGAGGCCTCTGAGGTCGAAGCCTGGCGGACACAACACGATGCGGCGCGCCCAGCCGTCGAGTTCGATCAAGGCCGCCGCCGCCTTCGCCATGTCGCCGACGGCGAGGATGACCGAGCGCCCTTCGAGACGCAGCAGAGGCGCGCCCAGGCTCGTCGCATGAGCAAAATCGTCGACCGGCAGGCGCCAGGCGCGCGTCGCGATCGCGCGTCCTCGGCCGGCGCCGGCCTCCATCAACCCCGCGAGCGTCAGCGGCTCAGACAAGGGCGTCTTCGTAAAAGGCGATCAGTTCGCCGATCGTGTTCGGAAAGCGCGCCGATCCCGAGGAGGTGAAGGGGTCGGCGCCCAGCGCGTCCTCTAGACGCGCGACGAGGATGGCGAAGCATAGCGAATCGAGACCGGACTCCATAAGGGCCAGATCATCGGTCAATGGCGCAAGCGTTCTGCCCTGCTCCGCGGCTACATCGCGAATTTGAGTAAGGATCGTTAACCGCGTCGTCATGAAGAGAGTAACCTTCCGTTGAGGCCTTTCCTTCACTCTACTATGGTTCGCGACGCGCGCCCCGCGCCAATTCGATTGACGGTAAATTTCATGGTCGAGGCCTCCCGGCCGAACGTCGTCTGCCGCCCGATCGAGGATCGTGACATCCCGGCGGTGATCGACTGTCTGACGCGCGGATTTGCGACTGAACGGACACGCGACTATTGGGCGAGCGGGCTCGCTGTCATGGCGGGCCGGCCGCGTGTCGGCGACTACCCGCGCTATGGGCATCTGCTGGAGGTTGAAGAGCGGGTCGTCGGCGTGATGCTGCAGATCTTCTCGACCCGCGAGGGCGCCGAAGGGGCCGCGCCGCGTTGCAACCTCTCGAGTTGGTGCGTCGACGAGGAGTACCGCGGCTACGCCCACGCTTTGCACGCCCGCTCGGTCCGCCGCCGCGAGGTCGTCTACCTCAACATATCCGCCGCCCCCCACACGGTGGCCGCGCTCAAGGCGGTCGGCTATCGCCGTTACGCCGAGGGACAGTTCGTCTTCGCGCCGCTGCTGGCGCGCGGCGGCGCGAACGCACGCGTCGTCGAATTCGCCGCGGACCGCGCGGAAGCATCGCTGCTGTCGTGCGCCGAGCGACGGCTGCTGGCCGACCACGCCGCGCTCGGCTGCATCGCGCTGATCGGCGTGACGGACAGCGCCGCTCGCCCGCTGGTCTTCCAATCGAGCGCCATCTGGCGTCGCCTCATCCCCTGCGCTCACCTGATCTATTGCCGTGAGATGAGCGATCTCGCGATCTTCTCCGCGGCGCTCGGCCGCTATTTCGCCAAGCGCGGACGCTTCATCTGCGTCGCTGACGCGAACGGGCCGGTCGCTGGCCTCGCCGGGCGGTTCTTCGGCGAACGCGAGCCGCGCTACTTCAAGGGCCCCTCGGCGCCGCAGCCGTGCGATCTCGCTTATACCGAGCTGGTCGTGCTCGGGCGATAGCGGGCGCCGCAAGGCTCGCAAAGCATCGGCTTGTCATGCCGGCAAACGCCGCCGCTAGACCCCGGCCGCCCGCCGATGGCCTCGCCGGGCCAAAACTGCTAGCCATCGCGCTCTGAGGAGCTGACATGACGGAAGATGCGGCGCGGCACAAAGCCAAGATGGTCAAGCGCAAAGCGGTGCAGGACGCCGAGGTCGCGGCGCGGCCCATCCTCGCCAAAGGCCTGCTGATCGTTCACACCGGCCCCGGCAAGGGCAAGTCGACCGCCGCCTTCGGGCTGGCGCTGCGCGCGCTCGGGCGCGGCCATCGCGTCGGCGTCGTGCAATTCATCAAGGGCGCCTGGGCGACCGGCGAGCGCGCCGCGTTCGAGCGTTTCGGCGATCAGATCGTCTGGCGCGCGATGGGTGAAGGCTTCACCTGGGAGACGCAGGACCGCGAGCGCGACATCGCCGCCGCGCGCGCCGCCTGGACGGAAGCGCTGCGGCTGATGGCGGATGCGACGATCCGCCTCGTCATCCTTGATGAGCTCAACATCGCGCTGCGCTACGATTATCTCGCCCTCGGCGACGTCGTCGCGGCGCTGCGCGAACGCCGAGGCGATCTGCATGTCGTCGTCACCGGGCGCAACGCCAAGCCGGAACTGATCGAGGCGGCCGATCTGGTGACCGAGATGACGCTCGTCAAGCACCATTTCGCCGCCGGCGTGCGCGCGCAGGAAGGCATCGAGTTTTGAACCCCGCCCGCGCGCTGATGTTCCAAGGGACGGGATCGGACGTCGGCAAGTCGCTGATCGTCGCCGGGCTGTGCCGCGCCTTCACGGCGCGCGGATTGAAGGTCAGGCCGTTCAAGCCGCAGAACATGTCGAACAACGCCGCGGTGACGGCGGACGGCGGCGAGATCGGCCGCGCCCAGGCGTTGCAGGCGCGCGCTTGCGGCGTCGCGCCGAGCGTCCACATGAATCCCGTCCTGCTGAAGCCGCAGAGCGAGATCGGCGCGCAGGTCGTCGTGCAGGGCCGCGTCGTCGGCGCCCATCGGGCGCGCGATTATCGCGAGCTGAAGCCGAAGTTGATGCCCGCCGTGCTCGACAGCTTCGCGCTTCTCAAGGCCGAGGCCGATCTCGTGTTGGTCGAGGGCGCCGGCAGCGCCGCCGAGGTCAACCTGCGCGATCGCGACATCGCCAACATGGGCTTCGCGCAAGCGGCGCAAACGCCGGTCGTGCTGATCGGCGACATCGACCGCGGCGGCGTGATCGCGCAGCTCGTCGGCACGAAGGCGGTGATCGCGCCCGAGGACGCGGCAATGATCGTCGGCTTCCTCGTCAACAAGTTTCGCGGCGACGCGAGCCTGTTCGAATCCGGCATGCGCTTGATCGAAGAGCGCACCGGCTGGCGCGCGCTCGGGCTGGTGCCCCATTTCGCGCCAGCGCATCGCCTGCCTGCCGAGGACGCGATGGCGCTCGGCGGCGCGCGCGAGGAAAAGCGCGCTCGAGTGACGATCGCCGTGCCGCAACTCGCGCGCATCGCCAATTTCGACGATTTCGATCCGCTGCGGCTCGAGCCGAACGTGCGGCTCGTGATGGTCCGGCCGGGCGAGCCGCTGCCGCTCGCCGATCTCGTCATTCTGCCCGGCAGCAAGGCGACGATCGCCGATCTCGCGTTCTTTCGCGCTGAGGGCTGGGACATCGACCTCTTCGCGCATGTCCGGCGCGGCGGGCGTGTGCTCGGGATTTGCGGCGGCTATCAGATGCTCGGCCGAGCGATCGCCGATCCAGAGGGCGTCGAAGGTCCGCCCGGCGAGGCGCAGGGGCTCGGGCTCATCGACGTCGAAACCGTCATGACCGGCGAGAAGGCGCTGCGCGCCGTTTCCGGAACGTGCCTCGCCAATGGCGCGCCGTTCTCCGGCTATGAAATGCACATCGGGCGCACCCAAGGACCGGCTTGCGCGTCGCCGCTGCTGCGCCTCGGCGACGGGCGCGAGGACGGCGCGATTGCGCCGGACGGGCGCGTCATGGGCGCCTACGTGCACGCGCTGTTCGCCGACGACGCGCAGCGCGGGGCGTGGCTGGCGGCGCTCGGGACGTCGAGCGAGCTTGGCTACGACGCGACGGTGGAAGAGACGCTCGACGACCTCGCGGCGCATCTCGCCGGGCATATCGATCTCGACGCTTTGCTCAACCTCGCGCGATGAGCGCGAGCGCGCCAAGGGCGAGCGCTTGCGCCAGGCAGGCGAGGCGATAGAGCGCGAGGCCGCGGCGGATATCGGCGGCGCCGGCCTCGCGGCGCCCTTCCCCCATGAACGCGTCCTCGACCAGCGTCTCGCCGTAGACCCGCGGCCCCGCGAGCTTCAGGCCCAAGGCCCCCGCCATCGCCGCCTCCGGCCAGCCGGCGTTGGGCGAGCGGTGATGGCGCGCGTCGCGCCAAATCGCTCGCCAGGCCGCCGTCGGCCGCTCTCCCGGCGCGACGCAGGCCGCGATGAGGAGCCAGAGCGCGGCGAGGCGCGAGGCCGGTAGGTTGACGAGATCGTCGAGCCGCGCCGCCGCCCAGCCGAAAGCGAGATAGCGCTCGTTCTTATGGCCGATCAGGCTGTCGACGGTATTGATCGCCTTGTAGAGCGCGCCGCCGGTCAAGCCGCCGAGCGCGATCCAGAACAGCGGCGCGACGATTCCATCGGAGAAATTCTCGGCGAGGCTCTCCAGTGCGGCCCGCGCCACGCCCGCTTCGTCGAGCGCCTCGACATTGCGGCCGACGATCCGCGCGACCGCCTTGCGGCCGGCCGGCAGCCCACCGCGCTCCAGCGCCTCGGCGACGTCGCGCACGTGCGCATCGAGGCTGCGCTGCGCCGGCAAGCTCGCGGCGATCAGGGCCAGCGCGGCGAAGCCGGCAAAGCTCGCCGGCGCGATTGTCGTCACGCCCCATGAGAGCGCGGCGACGGGCAGGAGGTAGAGCGCCAGGGCGAGAACGCCCGCGGCGCGGCGCAACGTGAAGGCGAAGGCCGGTCGGTTGAGGCGCGCCTCCAGCCAAGCGAGCCATGCGCCCATCCAGGTGACGGGATGGCCGATGGCGCGATAAAGAGGCGCGGGATAGCCCGCCGCCGCCTCGATGAGACATGCGGCCACGGCGAGCGGCAACGATTGGGCGAGATTCATGACGGCGGCGGCGCCCTTCGATTCAAAATTCGACGCGTTGGCCTATCACGGCGGCAATCTCGCCGTCGCGCGCCGCCTCGTTCCGCAAGCGATCGAGCCGTGGATCGACCTCTCGACCGGCATCAACCCGCACGCCTACACCCTGCCCGAACTCAGCGCCGAAGCCTGGGCCCGGCTGCCCGATTTCGACAGCCTCGCCCGCCTCGAAGAGATCGCCGCTCAGCGTTATCGCGCGCCCTCCCCGGGTCATGTCGTCGCGTCCGCCGGCTCGCAGCAGATCATCCAGACGCTGGCGCGCATCCTGCCGGCCCGGCGGGTCGGCGTGCTCGGCCTGACCTATAGCGGGCACGCCAGGGCGTGGCGCGCGGCCGGCGCCGAGGTCGAGCGCGTCGAGACAGTCGCTGAGTTCGTGGGCTTCGACGTCGCGATCGTCGTCAATCCCAACAACCCCGACGGTCGCGTCGTCAGGCGGACGGAGCTCGTCGAGCTTGGCCTGGGGATGACGGCGCGCGGCGGGGCGCTGATCGTCGACGAAGCCTTCATGGATTTCGACGCCGCCGAGCATTCGCTCTGCCCCGCCCTGCCCGACCATGGCGCGATCGCGCTGCGCTCGTTCGGCAAGACCTACGGCCTCGCCGGCTTGCGCCTCGGCTTCGCCGTCGCGTCCCCCGGATTGGCGGCGCCATTGCGCGAGGCGCTCGGCCCCTGGGCGGTGAGCGGCCCGGCGATCGCCATCGCCTCGCGCGCCTTGGCGGACGACGGCTGGCTGCAAGCGAGCGAAGCGCGGCTGGCCGATGACGCGGCGCGGCTCGATCGGCTGCTCGCGGATCATGGCTGGACGATTGTCGGCGGAACGAAGCTGTTCCGCCTTGCCTATTGCCCGGCCGCGAAGGAGCGCTTCGCACGACTGTTGCGCTGCGGAATTTTGACGCGACCCTTCGCCGCGGCGCCGCGGCACATCCGCTTTGGAATTCCGGGGTCGGAAGAGCAATGGCGTCGGCTGACGCAGGCGCTCGCGCCGGCAGCGTAAACGACGCCGAGGGCCACGGTCGAGACCGAAGCGCCCGCAAACGAACCTCCTCAGGCGAGAAAACGGGCCTCGACTTCTTCGCCGCGCGCTCTAAAGCGCTTTGCATTTAGGTTGAACCGACCCCGCCGTCTTCGCGAGCGAAGCGTGGCGATCCAGACTAAGCCGCCGCCGCAATCCCAAAGTCTGGATGGCTTCGCGTTGCTCGCCAAGACGGCTCAGGCTTGATTCGACCTGAAAGCAACGCGCTCTAACGCGCGAAGGCCGGTTCAGCGCGCGCCGGGATTGCCAGCCAAGCGCAAGCGGCCGCGCCGAGCCCGCAAAGCGCCACGATCCATCCCATCGGCCAGGGCGTCCCGTCGGCGAAAGCGCCGACGAGGCCCGCGGTCACGATGCCTGAGCCGTAATGGATGGCGCCGACCAGGGCCGACACCGCGCCGGCGCGGTCGGGATAGCCTGCCAGCGCGCCCGCAATCGAATTGGCGATGATGAAACCGGCTAGCCCGACGTAGACGAACAGCGGCGCGACGAGGCCCGCCAGTCCGCCCCAACCGGTGCGCGCGTCGATCGCCACCACGATGCCTGCAATCGCGGCGCCGGCGGCGCCCACCTTTATCAATTCCCGCATCCCCCGTCGCGTCACGAGGCGCACATTGACGAGATTGCAGGCCATGATGCCGAGAATGCCGAGGCCGAACACCACGCCGTACAACTGCGCCGGCAGGTGGTAATAATTGATATAGGCGAACGGCGTGCCGGAGAGATACGCGTAGATGCCGCCGTAAAAGAAGCCGCCGACGCCGGCGAAGCCGAGCACGCGGCGGTTGCGCAACAAAAGAAGATAGTCCGCCCAGGCGCGCCCGAGGGGTTCGCGGTTGCGGCGATCCGGCGGCAGGGTCTCCGGCAAGGTGAACAAAGCCGCCAGCGTCAGCGCGCCGATGGCCATGAGCAGCCAGAAGATCGCCTGCCACGAGGCGAAGCGAATGATCTGGCCGCCGACGAACGGCCCGAGCAGCGGCGCGATCGCCATCACCGTCATCAGCGTCGAGAGCATCTGCGCGGCGCGGACGCCCGCATAGAGATCGCGCACCATGGCGCGGCCCAGCACGACGCTGGCGCAGGCGCCGATCGCCTGCACGATTCGCCAGGCGATGATCTGCTCGGCGTTCGTCGACAGAGCGCAGGCCGCCGAGCCGATCACGAACAGCACCAGCCCCACGGCGACCGGCAAGCGGCGACCGTAACGGTCGCCGATCGGTCCCCAGAGCAGTTGGCCGATGCTGAAGCCGATCAAATAGCCTGACAGCGTCCAGGCCATCGCGCCTTGGTCGGCGTGCAATTGCGTCGCCATGCTCGGCAGCGCCGGCAGATAGATGTCGGTCGAAATCGCCGCGAACGCCAACAACACGCTGAGGATCGCGAGAACGCGAAGCCCGATGTCACGCGATTCCGCGCTCGAGGTCGCGGCGCGGCCGGCCGCCTCCGCGGCGCCAGTCTCGTCGATCGAAACGGCGTCTGAGCAAGAATCCATCGATGTGACAACTCCCGCGACAGGAGCGGAGAGATTCCGCCGGCGTCAGCGTTGCGCCCGCCGACTCGTCGCCGCGCAGACCATACGGGGTGAACGGCGCGGCGGGGTCTCCGCAATTCGCATGGCAGCCATGAGCAAACCACGAAGCCCCCCTGCCGCGCATGGGTTGGACGAGGCCGCCGGGTCCAGAAGCCGCGAAGGCCGCCGCCGAATCCGATGCTCGCCAGAAGGAGAGATAATAACATTATAGAAATGTTAATAAGCTTTTGAAGCGCGCCTGATCTGCTCGGCGACAGCTCCGCCGCGCCGTCGAGAGCGCGCCGCCGCGAGGGACTGAAAAAGGCGCCTAAGCCGTTGAAACTCACCGGCGCGAACCACCGATCGCCTTTTCGTCCCGGCACCGGCGTCGGGCCATGATTCAGCCGAGATGAGCCGATCATCGCTCGCGGCGCCGGGCTCCCCTACTCCCGTTCCGGGACCGGCACGTTGAACCCGTTGAGCGTCGTCGAAACCAGGCTGTAGAGGCCAACGAGATAGATCATCTCATTGACGCCGTGCTGACCGAACGTGTCGACGGCCAGCCGGTAAAGCGGCTCGGGCAACGTGCCGCCGCGAACCAGCTTGTACGCGAGGTCGAAGGCGACGCTTTCATCGGCCGCCAGGTCGCCGGGCTTCAGGTCGGCGACCAGCGTCGCGAGCCGCTCCGGCTTCATGCCCTCGCGCTCGGCGACCGCGATATGGGCGTAGATCTCGTAGGCCGCGTCGAAACGCGCGCCGACGACGAGAATGACAATCTGGCGGATGTTGTCCGGCAATGTCGCGTTGGCGGTCATCGCCAGCGTGAAGTCCCAGATGGCCTTGCCGATTCCCGGCTCGTGCAGCCAAGGGTTCCACGGCCCCATCAGCGCGCCGTCGTCGCGAACGGCTTTGAAGGCGTTGAAGTTGCCGGCGATGCCCTTGCGCATGTCGTCGTACAGCGGCTTCTGCTGGGGCGTCAGGTCGGCGGGGGCGATGAGCGGCAGGCGCATCAGGCATCCTCTCGTTGGAAGGCCACGCACTGGAACGGCGCTCCGCGCGCCATCCGAGTCACGACCTCGACGAGCATACAGCGAGGAAATCGCCGCTTTTGAGGCGGGGCGCGCGCGTCGCGACGTCGGCGTGGCGCGCCGTCCGGCCGCTTGCCTTCCCCCCGTCTTGGAGCCACAACAGCTTGCTCCGCAACGACTCGCAGGCGTCCGCCCTGACCGCCCCCAACGTCTTCACCATCCCTGCCGGCGCGCCGTTTCTCGCGACGTTGGCGCGCGCGTTGATCGGCGGCGCCTTGGTCGAGGGCTTTCCCGGCGCCGGCGGCCCGCTCGACCTCGCGAGCGCGACGATCTACGTGCCGACCCAGCGCGCGGCGGCCGCGCTGTCGCATGCGCTGGTCGAGGCGGGCGGCGGAACGAGCCTGATCTTGCCGCGCATCGCCCCGCTCGGCGCCTTCGAGCCGAGCCGGGACGAACTCGCCTTCGCCGAACCCGAGGAAATCCCGACCGACGCCGCGCCCTCCGCGGTCGGCGACCTCACCCGGCGCATGACCCTCGCCAGACTGACGCGGGCCTGGGGCGAGGCGCTGCGCGGCGCCATTTGCCGCGTCGACCGCGACGGGCGAAAGATCTTCGACGAAAGCGAGCCGGCCCTGGTCGCCGCCAGCCCGGCCCAGGCCTACGCGCTGGCGGGCGACCTCGCCGCGCTGATCGACGATTTGATCATCGAAGGCGTCGACCCGGTACGGCTCGAAGGGCTGGTGACCGACAATTTCGATCCCTACTGGCGCATCACCCTGGATTTTCTCAAGATCGCCTTCGCGCAATGGCCGGCCTGGCTCGACGAGCGCGGCCTGATCGATCGCGCCCGACGCACCGCGCTTCTGGTCGAGAACGAAATCCAGGCCCTGGCGAGCGAGGCGCCGCGCGGTCCGACGATCATCGCCGGCTCGACCGGCGCCAATCGCGCGACCGCCCGCCTGATCGCCGCCATCGCCCGCGCGCGGCAGGGCGCGGTGGTGCTGCCCGCTCTCGACCTTGGCCTCGACGAGCGCGCATGGGCGATGATCGGCGCGAGCGACGAAGGCGCGCTCGGCGTCGCCGGCCATCCGCAGGCGATGCTCCACCGCTTGCTCGGCAGCATCGACATTTCGCGCCAGGACGTGAAGCCCCTGGGGATTGCGACCGATGCGTTGCGGGCGCGCGCCCATACGCTCAGCGAGGCGCTGCGGCCTGCCGACTCGACCGACATTTGGAGCCAGCGCCGCGAAGACCGGAGCGCCGGCGCGCTGAGCGACCAAGCGATCGAGCGCGGCCTCGCGGAAGTCGCCATCATCGTCGCCGACGACGACAACGAGGAGGCCGTGGCGCTCGCCGTCGCGATGCGCGAAGCGCTGGAGACGCCGGACAAGACCGCCGCTCTGATCACGCCCGACGTCGCCATCGCGCGGCGCGTTTCGGCCGAACTCGCGCGCTGGGGCGTCGAGGTCGAGGATTCAGCCGGGCGAACGCTCGGACAGACCGAGGCGGGCGTATTCGCACGGCTGGCGCTCGCCGCCGCACAGGATTTCTCGGCCCTGCCGCTGGTCGCCCTGCTCGCCCATCCGCTGACGCGGCTCGCCCGTGCGCCCGAAGCCCTGGCAAGCGCCGCGCGCGCCCTCGAGATCGGCGTCTTTCGCGGAATCATGCCGCCGACCGGCCTCGGCGACATCGCTGTTTTGATGGAGAACGCGCGCGCCGCCGCGGTCGATCGCTATGCGCACGAAGCCCGCAGACGCCTTGACGAAGACGACTGGCGCGCCGCCGAGACGCTGCTGCGCGACGCGGACGCCGGCTTGGCGCCGCTGCGAGCGCTCGGCGCATCGGCGCCGCTCAGCCTGTTCATCGCCGCCCATCGCGCCGCGCTCGACGCCTTCGCCGCGCACGACGTGGAGGATAGCGCCCACGAGGCATGGAGCGACGCACATGGCGGCGAGGCTTTGCGTGGGCTTTTCGACGAATGGGCCGAGGGGGCCGAGCTGGGTTTCTCGTGCAGCCTCGCGGACTATGGCGCGCTGTTCGACGCGGTCGCCTCCGGCCAGCGCGCGCCGCCAGGGCGCGCTACGCATTCGCGCTTGCAGATTCTCGGCCTGCTCGAGGCGCGCCTGCTGTCCTTCGATCTCGCGCTGCTCGCCGGCCTCGACGAGACGATCTGGCCGCCGGCGGCGCGGACCGACGCCTTTCTCAACCGGCCGATGCGCGCTGCGTTGGGTCTCTCCGCGCCCGAGCGCCGGATTGGACAGACCGCGCACGACTTCGTCGCGGCGTTCGGCGCGCCTCAGGCGATCATCAGCCGGGCCAAGAAGCGCGGCGGCGCGCCGACGGTCGCCTCGCGGTTTCTCCAGCGGATGAGCGCCGTCGCCGGCGAGGCCGCCATGGCCGCCGCCGAGGCGCGCGGCGACAAATACATCGATCTTGCGCGGGCGCTCGACCGCCCCGCGCAATATCGTCCCATGCCGCGCCCGGAACCGAAGCCGCCGCGCGCCCTGCGTCCGAGCAAGCTCAGCGTCACGCGCATCGAGACGCTGCGGCGCGATCCTTACGCGGTGTTCGCCGAGGCGATCCTGCGCTTGACCCCGCTTGAGCCGATCGGCGTCGAGACGGGGCCACGCGAGATCGGCAATCTCTGGCACGGCGCGTTGCAGGAGTTTTCCGAAGTCTTCGCGTCGGGACGTCTGCCCGCCGATGCGCGCGAACAGCTTCTCGCCATCGCGCGCGCCCAATTTGCGCCGATGCTCGCCGATCCCTCGTTCCGCGCCATGCACTGGCCGCGCATCGCCCACGGGCTCGACGCGTTTCTCGCGTTCGACGCCGATCGGCGCGCCGGCGCGGAGCGCATCCTGATCGAGCAAGGCGGCCGGCTCGAAATTCCGCTCGCCGACGGATCGCTGTTCACGCTGACTGCGCGCGCCGACCGCATCGAACTGCTGCGCGGCGGCGGGGCGGCGCTGATCGACTACAAAACTGGATCCCCGCCCGGGACGGGCGAGATTCAAGTCGGCTTCGCGCCGCAACTGACCCTCGAGGCGGCGATGCTGTCGCGCGGCGGCTTTGCAAGCCTGCCGGGCGTCGAAGCGGTTTCGGCGCTCTACTTCAAGCTCGGCGGCGCCAACGGCGGCGAGGCGCGCGACCTCAAGTTCAAGGATGCGACCTTCGCGGAGATCGTCGAGCGGCACTTCACCGGCCTGAAGCGGCTGCTCGATCAATTCGCCGATCCCGCGACGCCGTATCTCTCGCGTCCCTATCCGAAATTCGCCAAGCGAGCCGGCGCCTACGACCACCTCGCGCGGGTGAAGGAATGGTCGGCGACCGGCGGCCAAGCCGACGACGGTCAAGGAGACGAGAGTTGAACGTGGACCCGCGACGGCTCGAGGCGCCGCTGCCGGCGCGTCTCGCGCAGCAACGCGCCTCCAACCCGGCGGCGTCGGCCTGGGTGTCCGCCAACGCAGGTTCGGGCAAGACGCATGTCCTGGTGCAGCGCGTACTGCGCCTGCTCCTCGACGGCGCGCCGCCCTCCGGCATTCTCTGCCTCACCTTCACCAAAGCGGCGGCGGCCAACATGGCGTCGCGCGTCTTCAGGACGCTGGCGAAGTGGACGAGCCTCGACGACGCGGCGCTCGCTCAGGAGATCGTCAGGTCCGGCGCGCCGGCGCCGGATGCGGCCGGGCTCGGCTTCGCGCGCCGCCTGTTCGCACGTACGATCGAGACGCCGGGCGGCCTGAAAATCCAGACGATCCATGCCTTTTGCGAACGGCTGCTTCATCTCTTTCCCTTCGAGGCCAATGTCGCGGCGGGGTTTCGCGTCGCGGAAGAGCGGGAAGCGGCGTTGCTGATGGCGGAGGCCCGGGCGCGCGCTTTCGCCATCGCGCTCGATTCGCCCGAACGGGATGAGGCGATCGCGAGGATCGCGCGCGACGCCGGCGCCGACGGGTTCGACGAATTGCTTAGGGAAGCGCTCGGGCGGCGCGGCGAAATCGCGCGCCTCGGCGACGGCGCCGCCTATGGCGCGACGCTGCGGCGCAAGCTCGGGCTTGGGCTGACCGAGACCAGCGCGTCGATCAAACGCGAGATGATGCGCGCCAAGCCGCAATGGGCGGGCTGGGCGGGCGAACTCGCGCAAGGCAGCGCGAACGACCAGGGCATCGCCGCGAGCCTCGTTCGCGCCGCCACTGCAGGCGATGCCGAGGAAAGCCTCGCGGCCTATATCGAAGCGTTCTTTACCGGCGAAGGCAAGCCGCGCGGCGGCCAAACGCGCGGTCTGGTCACCAAGACGCTGGCCAAGCGCTTGCCCGACTTGCGCCAGCGCCTGAGCGACGAACAGGATCGACTGATCGCGCTGCGCGATCGCCTGCGCGGCGCCGAGGCGCTCGAACGCAGTGTCGCGCTGATAGGCGTTGCGCAGTCCGTTCTGGCGCAATACGCGGGTCTCAAGGGCGCGCGCGGCCTTCTCGATTTCGATGACCTGATCGCCCGCACGCTCGCCTTGCTCGACCGCGCCGACGCAGCCTGGGTCCTCTACAAGCTCGACGCCGGCATCGACCACATTCTCGTCGACGAGGCGCAGGACACGTCCGAATCGCAATGGGCCATTCTGATCCGGCTGTGCGACGAATTTCTCTCCGGCGCCGGCGCACGCGTCCGGCGGCGCACCTTCTTCGCGGTGGGCGACGAGAAGCAGTCGATCTTTTCCTTCCAGGGCGCCGCGCCGAAGATGTTCTCCGCGACGCGGCACGAACTGCAGCGGCGGCACCGCGAGGCTGGGCTCGATTTCGATCCGGTATCGCTGTTGCTGTCGTTCCGCTCCGCGCCGCGCCTGCTCGATGGCGTCGACCGCGTCTTCGCCGTCGAGACGGCCTGGCGCGGTCTCACCGGGGACAACGTGAAGCCGCCGCCGCATGGCGCGTTTCACATTGATCTGCCAGGCATGATCGAACTGTGGGAGCCGATCGCGGCGGTGAAGTCCGCCGAGCGCGAGGATTGGCGCCTGCCGCTCGACGCGAGTGCGCGCGAAGACCCACCCGTGGCGCTGGCGCGGCGCGTCGCGACGGTCATCAAAGGGTGGCTTTCGCCCGGCTCGCCCGAGCGCGTGCGCGACGCGGTCACGCATCAGCCGCGCCGGGCCAGCGCCGGCGACATCATGATCCTCGTGCGTTCGCGCGGCGCCTTCTTCGAAGCGATGATCCGGGCGCTGAAGGAAGCCGGCGTCAAGACCGCCGGGGCCGACCGCCTGACGCTGCGCGATTCCATCGCCGTGATGGATCTGATCGCGGTCGGGCGCTGCGCGCTGCTGCCCGACGACGATCTGACGCTCGCCGCGGCGCTCAAGTCGCCGCTCATCGGCCTCGACGATAGCGATCTCCTGGTCTTGGCGCCGAAGCGCGCGGGCTCGTTGGCGCAAGCGCTGGCGTCGTCGAGCGACGAACGATTCACGCTCGCCCGAACTCGCTTCGAGACATGGCGACGGCGCGCCAAGGTTCAGTCGCCCTATACGTTCTACGCGCGTCTCGTCGGCGAGGATGGCGGCCGTCGCGCGCTGCTGGCGCGGCTCGGGCCCGAGGTCGCCGACGCGATCGACGAATTCATGGCGCTCGCCCTCGCGCACGAACGAAAGGCGGCGCCGTCGCTGCACGCATTCCTCGCGGAAATCGAGGCGACGGACTTCGCGATCAAACGCGACATGGAAGGCGAGGGCGACAGCGTGCGGGTCATGACCGTCCACGCCGCCAAGGGCCTCGAAGCGCCGATCGTGTTCCTTCCCGACACGTGCTCGGCGCCCCATTCGCGCAACGAAGCCAAGCTCATCGACCTCGGCGACGCCGAATCCGGCGAACCGCCGCTGTTCGTCTGGGCGACGAGAAAAGGCGATGATTCCCCGCCCCTGGCCGCCGCACGCCAAAGGGCGCGCGAGGCGGCCGCGGGCGAACATCGGCGGCTGCTCTACGTCGCGATGACGCGCGCCGCCCAGCGTCTCGTCGTCGCGGGATACGAAGGCGTGCGGGCGCGGCCGGCGGACAATTGGCATGACCTCGTCCGGTCGGGCCTCGGCGACGCCTTGCAGCCGGCGCCGGCGCCGTGGGGCGGCGAAGAGACGATTTTGCGGTTCGGAGAGGGTTGGGGCAGCGAACCTGTTCAGGCGATGTCGCCGACTGCTCCGCGCCAACCCGAGCCGGATTGGCTGTTCGCCGCGGGCCCTCGCGAAGCCGCGGCCGCGCCGCTCAGTCCCTCGCGCGCCAGCGCGCCGCGTCGCTCGGGCGAAGCGAGCCGCGCGCGCCGGCAGGCGGGGTTGCTCGCCCACGTTCTGCTGCAACATCTGCCGGATGTTCCCGTCGAGCGGCGCCGCCAGGCGGCGGAGCGTTTTCTGGCATTGCGGGGCGGCGCGCTGACGTCGGAAGAGCGCCTGGGGCTGGCCGAACGCGCGATGGCGACGCTCGCTCGCCCCGAACTCGCGCCGCTGTTCGCGCCGGGCTCCCGCGCCGAAGTGGCGGTTGCCGGAGTTCTGCCCCGCCGCGGGCGTCCCGCTCTACCATTCGCCGGGCGGATCGATCGCCTCGCGGTCAACGCCGACGCGGTGATGATCGCCGATTTCAAGAGCGGCGCGCCGGTCGAAGCCGCGATGCCGGCGGCCTATGTCGCACAGCTCGCGCTCTACCGCGCCGCCCTCGCCCCGCTCTATCCCGACCGGCCGGTGCGCGCGTTTCTCGTATGGCTCGGCGTCGCTGAAGTCGTCGAAATCCCGTCCGCGAAGCTCGACGACGCGCTGTCGACGCTCGCAATTGAATCCGCAGGCTGATTTGTTTCGCGGGGGACGCCGGCGGAAATGCCGCCGTTAACGCCTTGATAAGGTCTCATTTTGTGGACAACCTCGCGTCCATGAAAACGAGCGTTAGATGGTTGACCCGCGACCACAGTGTCGCGTGTGTCGCTGAATTGAACGGACGAGGAAAAGCGCGGAGGAGCCGTTTTGGCGGGCTTTGGCCGGCTTTTGCCGGCCTTGTGCTAGTCTCCGCGCCGCTTTCGGCCTTCGGCGAACCGAAGCCGCCGCCCGGCATGGTGCTTTACGATCATCCGGTATTCCACCACGGAGTCCGCGTGCTTTGGCACGGCGCGTGGCGGAGTGGAAAAAAGGCCGACGCGGCAGAACTCGCGACGGCGAAGTCGCCGCAGCCGGCGTCCAAGGACTTTTCCATCCTGGTGGACGCGGAAGATAGCACCGCTGTGCGCCTAGCCGAGGAATTCGTCGGCGCGCTGCGAGACGACGGCGCCACCGGCCACGTAATCCCGGGGCAAACATCTCCGGTCGCGCTCGCCAAGGCGGTGAGGAGCGACGGCGCCGATCTCGCGATTGCGCCGATGGATGCGCTCCTCGACAACGCGCAGGCGACGGCGGACTGGCGCGACCGCGGGCCGTACATCGCTCGCCTCGGCTCTGAGACCGTCGAAATCATCGCGCCGCGGGCGACCGTCGACGTCCACGAGCTTACAGGTCGCGACGTCGGGTACGGCGTCGCCGACAGCGCCGGGGCGGCCACCGCCGCCACATTGTTCTCCCATCTCGGCGTCGCCCCAAAGCCGTCATACGGTCAGCTCGGACCGGCGCTCGCCGATCTGGAGTCCGGCAAGCTCGCCGCGGTGGTCGCCGTCGGCGCGAAGACCTCGAAGATCCTGGCGGATTTCGGCAAGGACGGCCGTTTCCACGTGGTGCCGGTCGCTTGGTCGCCCGCGCTGCAGGCGCTCTATGCCCCGGTCCGGTTGACGGGCGCGGACCGGCCGAACCTGATCGGAGCGAACGAAAAGGTCGAGACGCTCGGCGCGCCGATGGCGCTCATCGCGCTCGACGCCGCCCCGTCGTCCCCGCGCGCCG
The DNA here is from genome assembly GCA_963813195.1 of uncultured Alphaproteobacteria bacterium. Taxonomy (GTDB): domain Bacteria; phylum Pseudomonadota; class Alphaproteobacteria; order Rhizobiales; family Beijerinckiaceae; genus Roseiarcus. The sequence goes on from CAWEYC010000036.1 coordinate 301,824, forward strand.
AGCAACTCGCGGGGCTGACGAAATCGTTTTTCGGCGGCTTCGACAAGCTGCTTGGCCCCGATAACGACGCGGCTTGGCGCGACGTCAATCTCTCCGCTGCTGCGCCGTGGCCGCGCTTGCAGGCGGCGCAGGCCTGGATCGACCTCAACGCGACCGCGCCCAGCGCTTCGCTCGAGGCCTTCCGCGCAGTCGCCAAGACGTCCGCGTCGGCGAACGGAGGCGTCGGCGCGAAGGATTCCGATCGTTTGTACGACAGTCTGATGCAATGGCGTGGCGCAGGGCAATGACGGGAGGCAACGCATGCCAATCCTGCTGAAAGCGACTGCCGGTCTTTTCGCCGGCGCGATGATCGGCGTTCTCACTTTTGCGTTCTGGCCAGAGACCGAACTCACGGCCGTTAAGGAGCGTCCGGCGGTCGAGCAACCGAAATTCGCGACCAATGCGGTCGCGCCCCAGCCGGCGCCTTCCGCGACCGCGAACGCGGCGTCTTCAGCGAACGCGGCGCCGGCGACCGACAAGGCCGCGATCACCAAGCTGGCGCTCGCTCTCCGCGCCGGAGCTGCGGAGGATAACGCCGCGCTGCCGTCGCAGCCGGTCGCCTCGACGCCGGTGAAAGCGACCGCGGTGAGCGACAGTGAGCGCGCCCTCAGCATGCGGGCGCAAGGGCTGGTCGCCCTGGCCGGCGGCGACATCGCAGGGGCGCGGGCGTTTCTCGAACGCGCCGCCGAGGCCGGCGACGCGCGCGCCCTCCTCGTTCTCGGCGATACTTACGATCCCGCGACACTCACGCGCATGGGCGCGATCGGCCTCAAGGGCGACGCAGCGCGAGCGCGCGATTACTATGCGCGCGCGCTTTCGGCCGGCGTCGCCGCGGCGCGCGATCGCATGGCCGAACGGGATGTGCGGCAATACTGATTGGGCCGCGTCGCGGCTCGGTAGCAATCAAGCGCTGTAGCGACGCCGCGGGCGTCGTCATATGCCGGGCCGGGCCATCACGACGAGCGCCCGCCAACACTCCGTTAGCGTTCGACGCGCGAGAGAACGTCACGCAAGGGATCGCTCGTCCAGGCGCTGCTGACGAAGTCCTCGTGCCGGACGTCGCCCGCGTCGATGAACGCGACGACTCCCGGCCGCAGGCCATCGGGAAGGCTGCTCTGAACCGAAACGCCGTCCCGCGCCAATCGCTCGCGCAGCGCGACGTTTTCGTCGCGTGAGGAATTCGAATAGGCGCTGACGAAGAAAGCGCGATTGCGAGCGCTTTCGACCCAATGCGCGAATTTGTCCTGTTCGCCATAAAGCGCGTCGAACAGCACGACGCCGCGGATCCGCTCGCCGGCGCCGCCCACCGCCAGTGAATAGGCCGCCGGCACGTAGCCGCCGCTGTAGGCGACGATGACGACCGGCATGCGCCGGAACGCGCCGCGCGGGGCGTTGGGATAGAGGCTCGCGAGCTTGGTCTCGGCCTCGTCGAGGAACTGCGCGAAGGCGCCGGGTCGCCAGAAATTGCCTGCGCTCGAGTCCGCCGCGTCGTAGGCGAGTTGCGGCGCGACGAGCACGCCGTTGAGCTCGGACTGTGCGAGTTGGCGCGCCGTCTGCTGTCGCTCGAGAACGTCGCGCGCCAGTGTCGCCTGGTTGCCGTGGAAGAACACCACGATCGTCGCCGGACGATTAGGATCGAAGTCGTTGCCCACCGCGAAGAGGACGTGGCGGTCGTTGTACGTCGTGTCTTCCCACAGTACGCCGCCGCGCGGCGAGGAGTGCGCGAGCCGGCCGGAATCGTCGACGTCGAGAAACGGGCGGGACTTGTCGTGCCGTTCGTCCGGCGGGATCAGGCCGTGATAGGGAAAGGCCGAATTCTTGAATTCGACGAGCGCCACATTGGCGCCGTTCGACTGCTCGAACTGCGGCTGGCCGGTCGACGACAAATTGGTCGCCGGCGGCGCGCTCGGCGCTCCTGCGCAGCCCGCGAGCGCCAACGCCAGCCCAACGCTCGCGGGCAAAGGGATTGCGCGACACGGTCGATCGTCCATGTTGAGACCCCCCGGCTCGATGCGCCGCCCCGCTAAGCGAGACCGCTTGGCGCATCTTTCGATATTACCCCGAAGAACGACGGCAGCGCTACAAGGTAGGCAAATCCTGCGATTTCGATTACCGCGCCCAGTCCGAAATTGGTCGCGATGACCGGCGCCGCGGCCGCGCCGATCACCGAGAAGCATCCGTTGACGCCCCAGGCCCAAATGAAAAGATGTTCCTTGCCGAGCCGCCCGAGCGTCGTCATTGCCGTCGGCATGGGAAAACCCATGAGGAAAGCCGGCGGCGCGATGAAGAGGAAGCACAGCAACAGCCGCGCCAGGTAGGGCAACGCGCCGATCGCGTCGAGCGCCAAGTCGAGGAACAGCGCGTATCCGATCAGCAACGACGCAATCGCCAGGAAAATGACCGGCATGACAGCCCGCATGTGCGGCAGGACGCGCTCGGACGTGAGTGCGCCGAGTCCGGAGAACACCAGCATTCCCGTGATCAGGATCGAAGCCGAGACGGTCGGGTTGCCGAGCGCCATGACGAAATGCGCGATGAGCCCGACTTCGACCATGATGTAGCCGGCGCCCAGGCAGGCGAAATAGGCGATGGACAGGAGCTTGCCTCGCGATTTGGAGAAAATCGACTGCCAGCCCCAAAGCACCGGGATCGCCATCAAGACCGCCGCGGTCAGGCAGGCGACGCCGAGGGTCGCCCAGATCAGCAGGTAGCCCCACTCGTCCTGCAGCAGTTCAAGGCGATCGAGAATTCGCGGCAGGTCCTTGGTCTTGACGTAGGCGGCGAAATAAGGCGCGTCATTAGTCAGCTTGCGCGTGTTGAAGACGTAGCGCTCGGCGATCTCGGGCCACCCGCCGTTGATCAGCGCGTGCCAGGTCAGCCGGCCCATGACGGTGGCGGGAAGCACGCCGTCGTCGGCCTTCCCGCCGGACGGCCCGGCGTCCGTAGGGGCGGTCGGATCGGCGGGCGCGGTCGGGTCCGTCGCGTCGGCGGGCGACGGGGGACCGCCGGCGGCGCCGGAAAAGATCTGCGCGACATAGCCGTCGAGCGTGCGGTCAGTTTGCGAACTGTCGTAGAAGAGCCCCGGCGAGTAGATCTCGTCGAACGACATCGCGTGCGTATGCTTGCGCAATTTATCGATTTCATCGGCCGTGAAGCCGCCGCGCTTGTAAAGCACCGTCGCGGTCGAAAGATAGGTCGACGCGACGAAGAATGAATCCGCGATATGCGCGCCATCGACATCGCGCGCCGCCGCCGCCATCGTCGTATAGAGCTTGAGCACCGACTTGGGCGGCTCTTCCTTGTTCCACAACGTCACCGACAGCACGCCGCCGTCGTTGAGCGCGCGCATGTAGGTTTCCATCGCCTCTTGCGTATAAGCGAATTTCTCGACGATCGCGAAACCACCGGGATTGGACAGCCCGACGGAATCGGCGAGGCTCAGGTCGATGACGTCGAAACGCTCTTTGGTCTGCGCGAGAAAATGCCGCCCCTCGTAGTCGATGACGCGCACCTTGCCGAGGATGTCGCCAGTGAAATTCTTGATCGCGGGATCGTGGAAGGCGGCGAGCACGGCGCGATTGCCTTCGGCGACCGTCACGTCCTTCGCGCCTGAGCGCAGGGCCAGCGCGGTCGAAATGCCGCCGCCGAACTGCACCACGAAGGTCTTCGGCGTCTTCTTGATCACATAGGGGTAGTACATCGGAAGGAAACGGAAATAGGCCGTATCCTTCGGCGGCAAGTCACGAATGATGCCGATCGGCCCGTCGCTGTCGATATACAGCGCGAGATAGGCGTTGGCTGGCATCTCCGGCAGGTTGAAGCCGGCGTTGTCGGAGAGGCCGGGCGCGAAATGCAGATAGGAGCTCGAATAGACCTCGAGAAAGCCGAACGGTGAAGCGCTCTCGTAGACTTTCTGCGCGTCCGGGAATTTGCGGGCGTAGGCGACTCCCTTGTAGTCGTTGACCGCGAGGCGGCTCAGCCCAAGAGCCGGCGCCGCGACGAAATGGCCGCCGAACGCGATCAGCGCGAGCGCCACATAGGCCGGGATCGCGCGACGCCCGCCGGGACCGAACGCCCAGGCGAGGCTCGCCGCGAACCACAGCGCGAGGGGGGCCGCGATGAGGTTGGCCGGTGTGAAAGCGTACATCGCGACGAGGACGAAGAGGCCGCACAGGCCCGAGCCCGCGAGATCGGCGAAGTAGACGCGACCGAACGTACGATTGCTCTTCAGGAACACACAGCCAAGAAACACCGCGCCCGCCAGAAACGGCGTCAGCGAGGCGAGAAAGATCTCAAGCAACTTCCACTTCTGCGCGGGATCGGAGACGAGGAAGATCGCGTTGAACCCGAGTTGCTGGATGAACAGATTGGCCCCGACCGCGAGGGGACCGAACAATCCTAGCGCGGCGCCCGCCGCGACGCGCCAGTTTCTCTGGAACCAGTCCTTGGCGACGCACATGACCGCGCTGGTGAGACCGAAGCCGAGCATCGCGAGGCTGACGACCAGCGAGCCGAAATGAGCCCAGCTGCCGACAGAAAACACCCGCATGATGTCGATCTGCAGCGCAATGACCGCGCCGGCGCCGAGACCGACCGCGAAATAAAGCGCGAGACGGCCGCGGCCGTCGTGGGCGATTTCGTCGCTTGCGCCGAAAGGCGCGGCGGTCTCCGCGATCGGGCTTGCGTCGTTCATGAATGAAGGCTCCGAGACCGCCGGCGCGCCATCGCGCCTTCAGTTGTGAGCGCTCCGAGGCCGCGTGGGGACGAGGCGATCAATTGTTGTGCGTGCCTTTGATGACGTCGCCCTCAAGCTTGGTGAAGGGCACGAAGGGAACGATCTTGCCGCCGTAGATATCCGAGCGCGCAACGGTGATCGTGCCGTCGTCGGCTTGGGTCTTGACGACTTTCAGAACGCGCTGCGCGCCGGGCGGGCCGACCGGGATGACCATGGTTCCGCCGGTCTTGAGCTGCTGCAGCAAGGGCGGCGGCACGTGGTCGATGCCGCAGGTGACGATGATCTTGTCGAACGGCGCGGCCTCTTCCCACCCGTAGTACCCGTCGGAATTCTTGGAACTGATCGATTTGAACTCATTGTAGCCCTCGGCAATCAACAAATCGTAGGTCGCGCGGGTGCGCTCGGCGAGCGGTTTGATGATTTCAATCGTATAGACGTTGTAGGTGAGGTGGGCGAGGTAAGCCGACTGGTAGCCGGAGCCCGTCCCGATCTCGAGCACCTTCTCGCCCTTCTTCGGATCGATCGTGCTGGTCATGCGGCCGACGAGATGCGGGCCGGAGATCGTGACGCCGTAGCCGATGTCGAGGAAGGCGTGATCGTAGGCGCGGCCGAGATTTTGCTTCAGCACGAATTTTTCGCGCGGCGTGAGCAGGAACGCTCGCTTGTTGCGGTCATCCCAGAGGTCCTCGTTGCGCACCATGGCGACGAAGCGATCGAAACGCTCGCCGAGGAACTTCGGGTCCTCGCCGCGCTGCGCGACGCCCCACGCGACAAACTTCTCGCGGCTGTCCATCGGCGGCGTCATGTCGTAGGTGAACGGCGTCGGCACATTGGCCAGGGCGAGACGCGGGGCGAGCGCGCCGCCCGCCAATGCGGCCGCTCCGGCCAGGAACTGTCGTCGTTGCACCAACGCCTCCTCGAATGGAATATACGGAACCCGCCGAAACGGCCTGATAAACCAATTCGCACCAAAACGCGACAGGCTATTTTCCTGCTTGCAGTCGTCGCTACGGTCGCGCGATCGCGCAGGAATGATCCTGCAAATCCTCGGCGTGACCGCCGCCCTCCAATTCCGCGTGATCGGCGAGCAGGATGAAACCGGGTCTGCCCGCGAAAGTCGCACCGACGGCAATGAGCGTCTGCACGCCCATATGAGCCCTCGCGCCCTCCACCCCGTCGGCAAGCAACTGGAACGGAGCCGCGTCCGTGAGATCGGCCGATTGCAGCCGCCGCGCCCAATAGCGCCGGCCCTTCAATTCGACGGTCATCACGCGCCACTGGTCGTCGAGCGCCTCCTTGTAGCTCGCGAGCGCCGCGGCGACGTCCTTGTCCATGCAGTCGACGTGCAGGTGCAATTGATCCTGGCTGCGTGAGAATTGCGAATTGATGGAGACGCCGACGTCCTCGCGCGGCAGGTCGTGGCCGAGCCGAGCCTCGAGCGCTCGCCGCCCCGCCCAGGCGAAGGCGAAATAGTCGGGCGCGTCGGGCGCAAGGATCTGAGGATCCTCGATCCCGGTGACGCGCCGGGTTGGAATCGCGAGAAATTGCGCGACGCCGCGGAGGTCCTTCAGCAGCGCCACGCCTCTGTCTTCGCTTGGCGAAAGATCGACGCTCTCGCAGGGTTTCGGTCCATCGCCGGCGCGAAAGTGTGGGACGCATTGATCGTGCACGATCGTCCAGAGCGCCATGCGATCGGCGAAAGCAGGCTCGGCGGCGAACAGCGCGAAGGCGGCGGCGACAAGCGCTGCGAGCGCGTAGGCGAATTCTCATCGTGAAGGACTCCATGGCGATGCGCCGCGGCGATCGCCGAGCCTTACGACAATGAATGAGCGATTGGACAGGAAAATGTCAGCCGAAGTCTTCGTCCGCGATCGTCGGTCGCTGTGCCACCGCCGATGTTGGGCCTTACGTGGGCCGCCGTTCGTGGGCCTATTTTTCGCTGCGGAAGCCGGGCGACCCGCCCTCGCCGAGGCCGCCGACGTGAGCCAGGGAATAACGCTCGACGCCGATCCGTTTGATGAGGTCAATCTGAGTTTCGAGGAAGTCGACATGACCCTCCTCGTCGGACATCAGCTCTTCGAAGAGATCGCGGCTCGGGTAGTCCTTCACGCCGAGGCAATATTCGGCGGCCTCCTGATAGAGCGCGCGCGCAGACATTTCGGCGTCCAGGTCGGTCGCCATGATTTCTTCAACGTTCTCGCCGATCCGCAGCGGATTCAGGGTCTGCAAATTCGGGAAGCCGCCGAGGAATATGATGCGATCGATGAAGCGGTCGGCATGAAACATCTCCTCGATCGATTCCTCGCGCCATTTCTTCGCGAGGGCGTTGAGGCCCCAATTGTCGAGCAGCCGGTAATGCAGCCAGAACTGACTGACAGCGGTCAACTCGCTACGCAGTCCGCGGTTGAGATATTCGATCACTCTCGCATCGCCCTGCATGGTCCCTCCCGGAACACTCGATATCGCAACCCTCGCTTTTCGAAGCGCAACGGGTCACTGGCGCGCTCGTCACTCGGCGGCGATACGCATAGGTTCCCCTGCGCGGTCACGCTCCTCAGCGCGGCGCGCTTCCTCGCCGGGGCAAGTTTCGCAGCCGACTTCAATATTGCCAATGTGCGCCTGGACAAGCAATGCTCGGACGGTCGAGACGCATCGACCGCAGCGCGGCGCGCAACCGAGGCAGCGATAGGCCCGAGCCGCCGAACAGGGGTGCCCAGCGTCCGGGCTCTGGAGCGTTGCGAGGATTTGAGTGTCGGACAGGACGTTGCAGGAGCAGACGATCAAGACGGTTCCATAGTTTAGAATGGATGTAATCTAGAGCATCATCAAGACTTTGAATACAGACGTAGGCGATCGATGGCAAGTCGAGGACGTCGCGTTCCCGCTATGAAATAAACACGGCGGCGATATGTTGCTAAGCGCGACGCATTACTAAGCCCTCGCCTCGGCGTCGCAGCGAATCTTCCTCGTCCAACTCGCTCCCCTGTGCGAAGCCTTCGGCCAAGCTAATAGCTCGGCCTTGTGGCCGCTCGGTTGCGCAAAATCAAAGTCGGCGAACTATGGCGCCATCCGACCGCAGCGCAGGGTCGTGGCCGCGACTCCGTGAGAAGAGCTTGCCGGCGAGCCCCAACGCGGGGCTCCGCTGCAGCTGCGTCAAACGTGGATCGAGCGCTTGGCCACGCCCAACGCCGCCTCTTTCACCGCTTCCGACATCGTCGGATGCGCGTGGCAGGTGCGCGCGAGATCCTCGGCGGAGCCGCCGAATTCCATCAGCACCGCCGCTTCATGGATCATTTCACCGGCGCCGAAGCCGACGATATGGACGCCGAGCACGCGGTCCGTGGCGGCGTCGGCGAGCACTTTGACGAAACCATCGGTGTGGCGCATCGCGCGGGCTCGACCATTGGCGGTGAACGGGAACTTGCCGATGGCGTAGGCTGTCCCCGCCGCCTTCAGCTCTTCCTCGGTCTTGCCGACGCTGGCGATTTCCGGGCTGGTGTAAACGACGCCGGGGATTACATCGTAATTCACGTGACCCGCCTGCCCCGCCAGAATCTCGGCGAGCGCGACGCCCTCGTCCTCAGCCTTGTGGGCCAGCATCGGCCCTCGCACGACGTCGCCGATCGCGTAGACGCCGGCGACGCTGGTGGCGAAATGCTTGTCGATGACAACTTGGCCGCGCTCCGTCGCGACGCCCAGCGCTTCGAGCCCGAGGCCCTGCGTATAGGGGCGCCGTCCGATCGCGACGAGCACGATGTCGGCTTCGAGCGCGATCGGCGCTCCGCCCGCGCTGGGCTCGATCGACGCCTTGGCGCCAGCCGCCGTCTTCTCGACGCTGGCGACCTTGTGACCCAGGTGGAACTTGAAGCCCTGCTTCTCCAGCATACGCTGGACCTGCTTGGCGACCTCCCCGTCCATGCCCGGCAGAATGCGATCGAGGAATTCGACCACGACCACCTCGGAGCCGAGCCGCCGCCAGACTGAGCCGATCTCCAGGCCGATGACGCCGGCGCCGACGACAATGAGCTTCTTGGGCGGTTTGGCGAGGGCGAGCGCGCCGGTTGAGGAAATGATCCTCTTCTCGTCGATCTCGACGCCGGGCAGGCGCGCGACGTCCGAGCCGGTGGCGATGACGATCGCTTTGGCGTCGAGCGGCGTCTCCTTGCCGTCGGCGCCCGTGACGATCACTTTGCCCGGCGCGGCGATGCGTCCCTCGCCGACGATCCAGTCGATCTTATTCTTCTTGAACAGATACGCCACGCCGTTGACGTTGGCGGCGACGGTGTCGTCTTTGTGCTTCATCATCGCGCCGAGGTCGAGCTTGGGCGTGTCGACGACGACGCCGAGCGGCGCCAGGCCGTGCGCCGCCTCCTCGAACATTTCAGAGGCGTAGAGCAGCGCCTTGGAGGGAATGCAGCCGATATTGAGGCAGGTCCCCCCGAGCGTCGCGCGCTTCTCGACCACGGCGACCCTCATGCCGAGCTGCGCGGCTCGGATCGCGCAGACATAACCGCCGGGACCGGAGCCGATGACAATGAGATCGTGGGACATGTCGTTCTCTCTTCCGATGACTCGCTGAACTATCATGGCCGGGACAAGCCCGGCCATGACGCGTACATTGACTCTCTACGCTAAATCCTCGTCAGAGATCGAGCACAAGCCGCGCCGGTTCCTCGAGAGCTTCCTTCACACGCACGAGGAACGTCACGGCCTCCTTGCCGTCGACGACGCGGTGGTCGTAGCTCAGCGCGAGATACATCATCGGACGGATCTCGATCTTGCCGTTGATCGCCATCGGCCGGTCCTGGATCTTGTGCATGCCGAGAATGCCAGACTGCGGCGCGTTGAGAATCGGTGTCGACATCAGCGAGCCGTAGATGCCGCCGTTGGTGATGGTGAACGTGCCGCCCTGCATCTCCTCGATCTTCAAGCTGCCCTCGCGAGCGCGCTTACCGAAATCAGCGATCGACTGTTCGATACCCGCGACCGACAGCCTGTCCGCGTCGCGCACCACGGGAACGACGAGCCCTTTGTCGGTCCCGACCGCGATGCCGATGTGATAGTAGTTCTTGAAGACGAGATCGGCGCCGTCGATCTCGGCGTTAACGGCGGGGATTTCCTTCAAGGCCTGCACGCAGGCTTTGACGAAGAATCCCATGAAGCCGAGCTTGATGCCGTGCTTCTTCTCGAAGACGTCCTTGTAGCGTGCGCGCAACGCCATCACTTCGCCCATGTCGACCTCGTTGAAGGTCGTCAGCATAGCGGCGGTGTTCTGCGCGTCCTTCAGCCGGCGCGCGATGGTCTGGCGCAACTTGGTCAGGCGCACGCGCTCCTCGCGCGTGGCGTCGTCGGGCGGCGAGGGCGCGCGCGCCGCGATCGGCGCAGCCGGCGCCGGCGCGGAGATCGGGGCCGCGGGCTTCGACGCCGGCGTCCGCGAGATCTCGTCGAGGACGTCGCTCTTGAGAACCTGGCCGCGCTTGCCGCTGCCGGCGACTGCGGAAAGGTCGATCGCGTTCTCGCTGGCCATCTTGGCGGCGGAGGGAGCCGGCGGCATCGCGCTCGGCACGGGCGCGGCTTTCGGCGCAGAACTCGCGGGCGGAGAGGCTGACGCCGAGCTCGCGGACGCCGGCGCGCTGGAAGCGCCACCCGCCGTGAGGCCGCCCAGAAGCGCGCCGATCGCGACCGTCTGTCCGGTCTCGGCGGCGATTTCCGTCAGGACGCCAGCCGAAGGCGCGTTGACCTCCAATGTCACCTTGTCGGTCTCGAGTTCGACCAGCGGTTCGTCCGCCCTGACGGCGTCGCCGCGCTGCTTGAACCATTTGCCCACGGTCGCCTCGGAGATCGATTCGCCGAGGGTGGGAACGCGAATTTCAATGGCCATGCGTCAATGCGCCGCGAGGGCGCCCTTCTTTCACGGAGAAATGGAGGAAACCGGCGCCCGCGCTTCGGCGGGACGGACAGAAATCGTCGGCATTGGACACACATCATAGACGAAGCCGCGATTCGCGGCGACAACGGGATCGCGAGCCAGCAGCGCGCGCACCGCTTCAGCCGAGGCCGCCTCGATGATCGCGACGCCCCAGGCGCCCGCGGGATCGTCGACCGCGCCGGTCGCGATCACCATCCCGGCTTCCACGAACGGGCGCCAATAGTTCTGATGGGCGCCCATGAGTCCGCGTTCCTCGGCCGCCATGTCGGCGAGGAAGGTCTTGCGCGGCGGCGTCAAGCGGCAGAGAAAATGCGGCACGGCGGTCAACTCGCGCGGACGTCGGGGGAAAATGCGGAGTGAGGGAACGCTCCCCTCACGCGAAACACTCGTCGAGGAACGCCTTGAGCTGCGCGAGATGCTTGGACATCAGGCCCGTCGCGGTCGCCGCGGCGGCCGGACGGCCCGCATAGCGCGCGCGCTTGCACTTACCGCCGACCTGGCCGAGCACCCATTCGAGATAGGGCTCGACGAAGGTCCATGGACCCATGTTCTTCGGCTCCTCCTGGCACCAGACCAGATCGGCCTTCTTGAAGCGGCTGAGCTCTTTCACCAGGCTCTTGAGCGGGAACGGATAGAGTTGTTCGACCCGCAGGATGTAGACGTCGTCGATCCCTCGCTTCTCGCGCTCCTCATAGATGTCATAATAGACCTTGCCGGAGCAAAGAATGACGCGGCGGATCTTCTCGTCGCGGGCGAGCTTGATCTTCTCGCCCTTGTGCGTCTCGGCGCTGTCCCACAGCAGGCGATGGAAGCTGGAGCCCGGTGCGAACGCCTCGATGTTCGACACCGCCCGCTTGTTGCGCAGCATCGACTTCGGCGTCATGACGATCAGGGGCTTGCGGATTTCCCGCTTCAGTTGCCGACGCAGCACGTGGAAGAAATTGGCCGGCGTCGAGGGAGCGACGACCTGCATATTGTCCTCGGCGCACATTTGGAGAAACCGCTCCAGACGGGCGGAGGAATGCTCCGGTCCCTGGCCCTCGTAGCCGTGCGGCAGCAGACAGACCAAGCCGGACATGCGCAGCCACTTGCGCTCGCCCGAAGAGATGAACTGGTCGAACACAACCTGAGCGCCATTGGCGAAATCGCCGAACTGCGCCTCCCACAACGTCAGCGCGTTCGGTTCGGCTAGCGAATAGCCGTACTCGAATCCGAGGACGGCTTCCTCGGAGAGCATCGAATTGATGACCTCGTATCGCGCCTGGCCGTCGCGAATGTGGTTGAGCGGAATGTAGCGCGCCTCGGTCTGCTGGTCGATGAGCACGGAGTGGCGCTGCGAAAAGGTGCCACGCTCGCTGTCCTGTCCGGACAGACGCACCGGAAACCCTTCATCGAGCAGGGAGCCGAAAGCGAGCGCCTCCGCGGTCGCCCAGTCGATCCCATCGCCTGCCTCGATCGTCCCGCGGCGATTGTCGAGAAATCGTTGGATCGTCTTGTGAACGCTGAAGCCGGGGGGCGACGCGGTGACGCGTTCGCCGATCTGACGCAGGCGCGCGATCTCAACGGCTGTCTCGCCACGCCGATCGTCGTCGGCAAGATCCTGCGCGGCCTTGAAGCCGGCCCAGCGACCGTCGAGCCAATCCGCCTTGTTCGCGATATAGGCCTGGCCCGCTTCGTATTCGGCGTCGAGGCGATGGCGCCAATCAGCGCGCATCTTGTCGACTTCGCCCTGGGTGACGATCCCCTCCGCGACGAGCTTGTTGGCGTAGATCTGCTGTGTCGAGGGATGCGAGCGGATGTTGCGATACATCAGCGGCTGGGTGAACGCGGGCTCGTCGCCCTCGTTGTGGCCGAAGCGGCGGTAGCAGAACATGTCGATGACGACGGGCTTGTGGAAGCGCTGCCGGTATTCCGTCGCGACCTTGGCGCAGAAGACGACCGCCTCGGGATCGTCGCCGTTGACGTGGAAGATCGGCGCCTCGACCAGCTTGGCGACGTCGGAGGGGTAAGGCGATGAGCGGGAATACCGAGGATAGGTGGTGAAGCCGATCTGGTTGTTGACGATGAAGTGCAGCGAGCCGCCGGTACGATGGCCGCGCAGGCCCGACAGCCCGAAGCACTCGGCGACGACGCCCTGCCCGGCGAAGGCGGCATCGCCGTGAATCAGCAGCGGCAGCACCTTCACGCGCTCGATGTAATCGTTGAGCTGATCCTGCTTGGCGCGCACCTTGCCGAGCACGACAGGGTCGACGATCTCGAGGTGTGAGGGGTTGGCGGTCAGCGACAGATGCACCGTATTGTTGTCGAACTCTCGGTTCGACGAGGCGCCTAGATGATATTTGACGTCGCCGGATCCCTCGACTTCGTCCGGCGCGGCCGACCCGCCCTTGAACTCGTGGAAAATGACGCGATGCGGCTTGCCCATGACCTGGCTGAGCACGTTGAGCCGGCCGCGATGGGCCATGCCGAACACGATTTCCTTGAGACCCAGCGCGCCGCCGCGCTTGATGATCTGCTCGAGCGCCGGAATCATCGCCTCTGCGCCGTCGAGGCCGAAGCGCTTGGCGCCGGGGTATTTGACATCGAAGAAGTTCTCGAAGCCCTCGGCCTCGACGAGCTTGCCGAGGATCGCGCGCTTGCCTTCCTTGGTGAACTGGATTTCCTTGTCCGGCCCCTCGATGCGCTCCTGGATCCACGCCTTCTCCGCGGGGTCGGAGATGTGGACGAACTCGAAGCCGATCGTGTCGCAGTAGGTGCGCCGCAGGATCGTCAGCATCTCGCCCACGGTCGCTGTCTCGAGCCCGAGCACGTGATCGATGAAGATCTTGCGGTCGTAGTCGGATTCCTGGAATCCGTAAGTCGCGGGATGGAGTTCCTCGTGATCCTTCTGCGGCTCGAGGCCGAGCGGATCGAGATTGGCGTGCAAATGGCCGCGCATGCGATAGGCGCGGATCATCATCAGCGCCCGCACGCTGTCGCGCGTCGCGCGATGGATCTCCTCGTCGCTCGGCGCCGCGACAGATTCGGACGCCGCCTTCGCGCGCAGTTTTTCCGCGACCGCCTTCTCCGTCGCCGGCCAATCGCCGTCGAGCGCGTTGATCAGATCGCTTTTGGGCGTCGCCGGCCACTGGGGACGCCGCCACGAAGCGCCCTCGGCGGTCTTTTCGACGCTGGCGGGATCGTCGCCGAGCGCGTCGAAGAAATCGCGCCAGCTCGCCTCCACCGATGAGGGATCCTTCTCGTACCGGGCATGCAGCGCCTCGATGTAAGCGCCGTTGACGCCATAGAGAAACGAGGTTTGCAGCAACGCCTGATTGATGTCCTGCCGCGTCATGTCCGGCCTCCCATCATTTTCCGTTCAATACATCAACCAAGGTCGCGCCGAGCCTCGCCGGCGAGGGCGAAACGCGAATGCCCGCCGCTTCCATCGCCGCGATCTTGTCCTCGGCGCCACCCTTGCCGCCTGCGATGATTGCGCCGGCATGGCCCATTCGGCGGCCCGGCGGCGCCGTGCGCCCGGCAATGAAACCGACCATCGGCTTGGCGCGGCCCTTTTTCGCCTCGTCCTTGACGAATTGTGACGCGTCTTCCTCCGCCTGACCGCCGATCTCGCCGATCATGATGATCGACTTGGTCTCGGGGTCGGCGAGGAACAATTCGAGCGCGTCGATGAAGTCCATGCCTTTTACGGGATCGCCGCCGATCCCGACCGCGGTCGTTTGGCCGAGACCCTCGCGGGTGGTCTGGAACACGGCCTCGTAGGTGAGGGTTCCCGATCGCGATACGATGCCGACGCTGCCTCGCTTGAAGATGTTGCCGGGCATGATCCCGATCTTGCATTCGCCCGCGGTCATCACCCCTGGACAATTGGGGCCGACCAGGATCGATTTCGAGCCCTGCAACGAACGTTTGACCTTGACCATGTCAAGAACCGGGATGCCCTCGGTGATGCAGACGATGAGGGGAACTTCCGCCGCGATCGCCTCGCAAATCGCGTCCGCAGCCCCTGGCGGCGGAACATAAATCACCGAGGCCTCCGCGCCGGTCGCCTCGCGCGCCTCGGCGACCGTGTCGAAAACGGGCAGCCCGAGATGGGTCGAGCCGCCCTTGCCGGGCGAAACGCCGCCGACCATTTTCGTGCCGTAGGCGATCGCCTGTTCCGAATGGAACGTGCCGTTCTTGCCGGTGAAACCCTGGGTGAGAACGCGGGTGTTCTTGTCGATGAGAACGGACATTAGCGGGCTCCCTGCGCGGCGGAGCGCACCGCTCCTACAATTTTCTGGGCCGCGTCGTCGAGGTCATCCGCGGGGATGACGTTCAAACCGAAGTCGCGGATGATCTTCTTGCCCAAATCGACGTTGGTGCCTTCGAGGCGCACGACGAGCGGCACTTTGAGCCCCATCTCCTTGACCGCGGCGATGACGCCTTCGGCGATCACGTCGCAGCGCATGATGCCGCCGAAAATGTTGACCAATATTCCCTTCACATTGGGATCGGCCGTGATGATCTTGAATGCGGCCGTAACCTTGTCTTTCGACGCGCCGCCGCCGACGTCGAGGAAGTTGGCGGGGCTCTCGCCGTAGAGCTTGATGATGTCCATCGTCGCCATCGCAAGGCCGGCGCCGTTGACCATGCAGCCGATCGTGCCGTCGAGCGCGACATAGTTGAGGTCGTGCTTGGAGGCCTCGATCTCCTTGGCGTCCTCCTCGGTCTCGTCGCGCAGCGCCACGATGTCGGGATGACGGTAGAGCGCGTTGTCGTCGAAAGACACTTTGGCGTCGAGCACCTTGAGTTGGCCGCCGGTCGTCACGATCAACGGATTGACTTCGAGCATCGACATGTCCTTGGCGATGAACGCCGCATACAGCTGGGCGATCAGCCCCTCCGTCTGCTTGGCGAGATCCCCGCTCAAGCCGAGCGCGCGCGCCGCCGCGCGGCCGTGATGCGGCATCGCCCCGGTCGCCGGATCGATCGAGAAGGAGCGGATCTTTTCCGGCGTCTCATGCGCGACATCCTCGATGTTGACGCCGCCCTCGGTCGACAGGACGAAGGCGACGCGACTGGCGGCGCGGTCGACCAGCGCGGAGAGATAGAACTCCTTGTCGATCGAGGAGCCGTCCTCAATGTAGAGCCGATTGACCTGCTTTCCCGCCGGCCCGGTCTGCACCGTGACCAAGGTTGCGCCGAGCATCTGCGTCGCAAATTCGCGCACTTCCTCGATCGAGCGGGCGAGGCGCACGCCGCCCTTGTCGCCGGCCGAGGGCTCCTTGAAGCGGCCCTTGCCGCGACCGCCCGCGTGAATCTGGCTCTTGACGACCCAGAGCGGTCCGGGAAGCGCCTTAGCGGCGGCGACCGCCTCCTCCGGCGTGAAGGCCGCCCGGCCGGCGGACACCGGCGCCCCGAAGGCGGCCAGGACCGCCTTAGCCTGGTATTCGTGAATGTTCATGGATCGACGCTCGCTCTCGAGGGAACCAGGCCGGCGCGTCCGGCGCCGGAAAAATTAACCAGCAAGCGCCGGATTGATCGCCTTGCAAGCGTCGATGAGCGTGCGCACGGAGGCGACTGACTTGGCGAACATCGCCTTCTCCGCGTCGTCGAGGTTGATTTCGACGATGCGCTCGACGCCGCCGGCGCCGATCACCACGGGCACGCCGACATAGGTGTCGCTCACGCCATATTGGCCGCTGAGCTGCGCTGCGCAGGGAAGCACGCGGCGCTGGTCCTTGAGGTAGGATTCGGCCATCGCGATCGCCGAGGCGGCCGGGGCATAGAAGGCCGAGCCGGTCTTGAGCAGGTTGACGATTTCGCCGCCGCCCTTCCGCGTGCGCTCGACCATCGCGTCGAGGCGCTCCTGGGTGGTCCAACCCATCTTGATGAGATCGGGCAATGGAATGCCGGCGACGGTCGAATAGCGCACCGAAGGCACCATATCGTCGCCGTGACCGCCGAGCACGAAAGCGGAGACGTCCTCGACGGACACCTTGAATTCCTCGGCCAAGAAGTGGCGGAAACGTGAGGAATCGAGCACCCCGGCCATCCCGACGACCTTATGCCCGGGAAGGCCCGAGGTCTTCTGCAGCGCCCAGACCATCGCGTCCAGCGGATTGGTGATGCAGACGACGAAGGCGTCCGGCGCGTTGGCCTTGATGCCCGCCCCGACTGCGTCCATCACCTTGAGGTTGATGCCTAGGAGATCGTCGCGGCTCATGCCCGGCTTGCGCGGCACGCCCGCGGTGACGATCACGACATCGGCGCCGGCGATCTCGGCGTAAGAGCTGGCGCCGGTCAGGCGCGCGTTGAAGCCGTCGACAGGAGCGGATTCGGCGAGGTCCAGCGCCTTCCCCTGTGGCACGCCGTCGACAATATCGAAAAGGACGATGTCGCCGAGTTCCTTGAGCGCGGCCAAATGGGCCAGGGTGCCGCCGATCTGGCCCGCCCCGATCAATGCAATCTTCTTACGCGCCATGGGATTCATCCGTCTTTCGAGTTTGCCGCGACTGCGACCGCTGCGCGGCGAGCAACCGCGCGGTGCTATCGCCCCATCCTCTTTCGCGATCAAGCCGAACTTTGGGCGGACGCACGCGCGGCGCCGATCACGAAGGATTGATGGAATTTGGTTCGGCTGTCAGTTCAATCGCTTACGGCACGCCAGGGCAACCTCAAATTCGATTGTCGGCAAAAAACTTATTCAGGCAAATGACATTTTCTGTAATCTGTAAGGCGGCGACAACAGGTCGAATGTCGCGGTCGACACGAAGCTGGCCAGTTCATTGCTGGCGAGCGCGTTGAGATCGCTGCCGACGCTGAAGAAGCGGCCTTTGGCGTCAAGGACGGCGTGCACATCAGGCCGAACCGTGCATTCTGTCGCGAGATAATTGAAATCCTCGGCGAACCGTCCAGCATCGTGGCGGCGAGAGGCTCTCGTTCGACGAAGTCCGCGATCGAATGGCCGCGCGCCTCCCCATCCGTCGGCGCCGACTACGACGACGGTTTGTACACCACCTTATCATATCGATCCGAACCGCGCCGACAGGCTTCTTGCCCGCGAGCACGAGTTGCTTGGGTTTGCGCCGCGCCGGCACCCAATTCGTGCGTGCCGCCTCGCCACAATTGATGTGCTAGTTTATGATTCCTGTGCGCGAAGACAAGCGGATGGAGGACATATTGCGGCGGCGCGCGGGAGGGACGTACGGTCCTGTGGCGAGGCCCAAAAGCGCGAAGTCGGAATGAACGCAACAGGGGTGGAAAAGCGAGAAGCCGCGGCAGCGCCCGCGGCAATGCCCGCGCCGTTCGAGGACGTCGCGGCTCTCAGTTCGCGGCTCGCCGCCTTTCTCGCTTCGCGAGCCGGCTCCTCGATCGCGGTCGAAAATCTCGTGAGGTTTCCGGCAGGGTTTTCCTGGATAACCTATGGCGTTCGGGTCGCCGGTTTCGCGCAAGCAAGCGACGTCATTCTCCGCATCGGTCCGCCCTATGGACTGTTCGCGCCCTATAGCGCGATGCCGGAATTCGAATCGCTCAGCGCCTTGCAATCGAGCGGCGTCCCAATCCCGCGGGTGTTCTTCGCGAGTGACGATCCTTCCATCCTCGGGGCGCCATTCTCCCTTTGCGAGCGCGTCGAGGGCGACACGCCTCTGCCCTGGGGTTCGCAGCAAGGCTCCAGCCTCGACGGCGCGCGACGCGACTCGCTCGCGAGGGATTTCATCGACGCCCTCGCCGCGCTGCACAGGTTCGATTGGCGCGCCTCGCCGCTCGCCAAATGGGCCGAGGGCGTCACCCTCGACAACGCCGCCGAGCTACAGCTCGACTTCTGGCAAGCGCGGTTCGACCACTGGGCGTTGCGGCCGCACCCGATGGCCCATCGCGCCTTCGCCTGGCTGCGTCGCCACACCCCGAAAGCCTCGCGCCTCTCGCTCGTGCACGGCGATTATCGCCTCGGCAATTTTCTTGAGCGTAACGATCGCATCACGGCGATCCTCGACTGGGAACTTGTGCACCTGGGCGATCCCGTCGAGGATCTCGGGTGGGCGTTTCTGCCGCAATACCGCGGCGGCGCCGGGCTCGTGTGCGGATTGGCGAACGAACAGGACTTCCTCGCCCGTTACGAGACGCAATCGGGCGTCCGCGCGGATCCGTCCGCGCTCAAGTTCTACATCGTCTTTTCGCTGCTGAAGCTCGCGTTGACCCATATGGCCGCGGCGCGCTGCTTCGAGGATGGTCTCTTCGACGACATGCGCATGCCGGCGATGGCGAGTCAGATTGGGCCGGCGCTGCGGCAGATCGCCAAGATTTTGGAGCGCGCGCATTGAACAATTCTCTGCCTCGGGTGATCGACGGCGTGGTCGTCGCTTTGCGTAATGAGATCGTTCCCCACAGCGAGGGCGACATCGCGCGCGCCAGGCGCTCGGGTTGGTCGGGCTAGGTCGCCATGACTGTTACGCCGGATCCCAAGTGAAGACTTCGCTGGATCGTTGCAGCGGATAGAAATCGCTGGCGAACATCGGGAAGACGCGCTCCGCGATCGCCTCTGCGGTCCATCCGTCGGAAGTGTGCGCGGTGCGGATCGGCCTCGGCTGCGAAAACAGGTAGATCTCGTTGTTGCGCACGCCGAAAATCTGCCCGGTGACATGAGCGCCGGCATCGCTCGCCAGCGCCGTGACGAAGGGCGCGATCTTCTCTGGCGCCAGTTTCTTCAGCCCTTCGACGCGCTTCTGCTGATCTGGCGTGTTGGTCGGGATCGAATCGATCATGCGCGTCCAGGCGAAGGGCGCGACTGCGTTCGAGCGCACATTGAAGCGCTGCATGTCGAGCGCGATCGATTTGGAGAGGCCGACGATGCCGAGCTTGGCGGCGGAATAATTGGCCTGGCCAAAATTGCCGATTAGGCCCGACGTCGAGGTCATATGGACATAGGCGCCGGACGCCTGCGCCTTGAAATGCGGCGCGGCGGCGCGGCTGACGTTGAACGATCCCTTGAGATGAACCGCCAGAACGGAATCGAATTCCTCTTCTGTCATCTTATGGAACAGGCTGTCACGCAGATTGCCGGCGTTGTTGACCACCGCGTCGATGCGCCCGAACGCCTCGACCGCCAACTGCACCAGCGCCTGGGCGCCGTCCCAGGATGCGACGCTGTCGCTGTTCGCGATCGCTTGCCCACCGCGTGCGACGATCTCGTCGGCCACCTGCTGCGCCACCAAACTTTCGCCATCCGCGCCGCTGAGACTGACACCGAGATCGTTGACCACGACCGCAGCGCCGGCTTCGGCGAGATTGAACGCAATTCCGCGTCCGACACCCCGGCCCGCGCCGGTGACGACGGCGACTTTTCCATCCATGACGCCCATTTCGTTCCTCGCTAGCTCGCGTTCAATAGCTCCTAGATCAACGGGTCGGCGCCAAACTCGCGCGCCTTGGCGAATTTGCGCTCCGAGCCGCCGGGGACAAAGAGCAGCGAACGCAGCCTCATTTCGGCTTCCTCATCATCAACGCGACCCGCCGGAAGGTCGCGACAATCTCGTTGCGATGATTGAACGCGCGATGCTCGAAGGTGACTATGCCTTGCGTCGGGCGCGACTTGCTTTCACGCGAGGCGGCGACGAGCCGAGCGGCTTCAACCGCCTGCGTGAACGCGTCCTCGTCCCAGCCCGATACGGCGCGAAATCCTGGCGCCCGTCAACCCAGGCCGGAAACTCTCAGCGCTCTTGCGGCTACGGTGCGGTTGAGGCGTAACAGAGTCGCATAGGCCCCGACCCCCGCGATGAACCTGTCGCGAATTGGCGGCGCGTCGCTGTGTGGCAAGTTTCCGACCCTCGTCGTGCCGGATGAGCTTTACAGGTTTCGGCATGGTTGTAAATATGTTTACGATTTCGCGCACGCAATCTCGGCAAGACGCAAATTTCAGGGAGGCTCGCCATCATGAGCATAGATACTTTCCGCGACGACGCTCTCGCCGTCAAATCAATTCTGGTGACTGACGGGGGCAGCGGGCTCGGCAAGGAAATTTCCGCGCGCTCGTGGGCAAAGGCGCCAAGCATATTTGCGGGCGCCGTCCGCAAGTGCTCGAAGCGGCCGCGCGGGAGATACCGGCCGCGGGTGGCCTCCCGGTCTCTTTTCACCTCGACGGTGATGGAGGAAGTTTCCATGTCACCCCCGCCGTGGGCAAGCGCGGCGACGACTTCGTCATCAAAGGACAGAAGGTCGTCGCCTCCAACGGCCATCTCTGCAACCTCATCGTGCTTGCGACGAAGACGGACGCCAGCGCGGGCGCAAACGGAATCACACCGTTTCTGGTCGAGTCGGACCGGCCGGGTTTCACGCACGGCCGCAATCTCGAAGAGCTCGCGATGAAGGCGCGGGACACCTCGGAACTGTTCTTCGACAACGTGCACGTGCCCGCGGCCAACATGCCGGGCGACGAATATCCAAACTGGTCACCTTGGAACTACATTGCGAAGCCGTCGACAAATGCCTCCAGTTGTCCGGCGGCTGGGGCTACGTGTGGGAGTACCCGATCTGCCGCGCCTATGCGGATGCGCGGGTCGTCAAAATCGTCCGCGTTTCGGTCGAAGTCATGAAGACAATCATAGCGACGGAGATGTTCAAGGGCGGTCTGGCGTCCCGCAGCAACCGCCACTGACGCCGCGACAGAGGCGCCAATCCAGCGCGTCGAAGGACAATTCGATTGATCAGAGATCTGAATACAAGTCTTCGCTTCGGTTTTCTCATCCATGACGTATCGCGGCTGCGTCGCGTCGTCGTGGATCGAGCGCTGAAGCCACTCGGGATCACGCGCTCGCAATGGTGGGTGCTGGTCTTTCTTTCTCGCCGCGACGGCATGACGCAGACCGCGCTCGCTGCCGACCTTGAACTCACCAAGGTCGCCATCGGCGGACTTCTCGACCGAATGGAGGCGGCGGGCTTCGTCGAGCGGCGCGCTGATCACAACGACGGCCGGGCGCGCCGCGTCTATCTCACACGCGCGGGCGCGAAGATGGTCACGGCGATCCGTGAAAGCGTCGAAGCGATCGAACTCGAAATCCTCGACCGGATTCCCGAGCCGGCGTTGGAGCAGGCCGCCGAGACCCTCAGGACCCTGAAGGAGACGCTGCTCGAGATGGTCGGCGGCGAGGCCGAAGAGGCTGAGAGCGCCGACGTCAACATGCTCGGTTGAGTGCAACAGGAGGCACGACATTGCGCGGATCGACAGACAAGGTCGCAGTGGTGACCGGCGGCGGCCAAGGCATCGGACGAGCGCTCGTGCTGAGGCTCGCAGGAGAGGGTTGCAAAGTCGCGATTTTCGACTTGAAGCCGGATGCGGCTCGGGAGACCGAGCAGCTTGCTGGCGGCGGCAGTGTGAGGAGCTATGAGGTCGACGTCGGCGACGATGCGGCCGTCGTGGCCGCCGCGGCCAAGGTCGAGGCGGAACTCGGCCCGATCTGGGCGCTGGTGAACGATACGGGCGGAAGATTACGGCCTCGCCTTGTTCGTTGAGGTCTGCGATCGATTGGCCCGCGAACAGGGAAAGCGGTTGGCAGCCTCACCTTGGCTGCGGGCGCTGGCGGCGCGCGGCGAGGGATTGGCGCGCTGGCGCAGGGGGACAATTCAGGGGAGCGAAACGTGAGCGGACCGCTGCATGGACTTCGTATCGTCGAACTCGGAGCGATCGGCCCGGCGCCCTTCGCCGGAAGCTTGCTCGGCGATCTCGGCGCCGATGTGGTGCGCATCGACCGCATCCCGTGTCCGGGCGCCGAACCGGATACGCCACCGAAGTTCGACTTCTACAACCGCAACAAGCGCTCGCTGGCGCTCGATCTCAAGCAACCCGCCGCGGTCGCGGCCGTGCTGCATCTGGCGGCCAAGGCCGACGCGCTGATAGAGGGCTACCGACCCGGCGTCACGGAACGGCTTGGGCTCGGGCCAGAGACCTGCCGCGCCATCAATCCGCGGCTCGTCTACGCCCGAATGACGGGATGGGGCCAGCAGGGGCCGATCTCACAGACGGCAGGCCACGACATCAACTATCTCGCACTGACCGGCGCGCTGCATTGCCTTGGCGAACCCGACCGGCCGCCACCACCGCCGCTCAATCTGGTGGCGGACCTCGGTGGCGGCGCGCTCTATCTCGTCGTCGGCGTGCTTGCCGCCGTTATCGAAGCGGGCAATTCCGGACGCGGCCAGACGATCGACGTCGCGATGCTCGACGGCGTCACGCATCTGATGTCAGCCTTCCAGGCGTTCCGGCAACAGGGAAGCTGGACGGATCGGCGGCGCGACAACATCATCGACGGCGGCGCGCCGTTCTATGGCAGCTACGAGACCAAGGACGGCAAATATGTTGCGGTCGGCGCGATCGAACCGCAGTTCTATGCCGCTTTGCTGCAACTGATCGGCCTCGACAAGGAGACCCTGCCCGATCAGAACGACCGCAAGGCGTGGTCGGATATGCGCGCACGCTTCGCCTCGGTTTTCCGCACGCGCACGCGCGACGAATGGGTCGCGGTCGCCGCGGGCCGCGACGCCTGCCTCGCGCCCGTTCTGACGATCGACGAGGCGCCCTCTCATCCGCAAACGCAGGCTCGCGGCGTTTACGCCGAATTCGCCGGCGCGCATCACCCAAGCCCGGCTCCGCGTTTCGAGCGAACGCCGGGTTCGTTGCGCATGCCGGCGCCTTCGCCGGGCCAGCACAGCCGCGAGATTTTGAGCGAATGCGGCCTGTCCGACGGCGAGATTTCGGTGCTGGAAGCGGGCAAGGCGATGGCGCAGGCATGATCGCCAATGCGAAACTGATTCTGGTGCGTCAAGCATGACACCCGCGAGCGGGATAAGCCGGACCACGGCGCAGTTCACGTTTGCGGGTTGGCGTGAGGGGGGCGACACTCACGCCGCGACGCGCGACCCCGTCCCGGCGTCCGCCTCCGGCGCGGCGGTCTTCGATGTGCTTCCCTGTCCCGCCAACAGATTGTCGAAGTACGCAATGGTGCGCTTTAGCCCATCTCGCAGCGACACCGTCGGCTTCCACTCGAGATGCTTGGCCGCCAGTGCGATGTCGGGTTGGCGTTGTCTCGGGTCGTCCTGCGGCAGCGGCATAAACGACAGCTTGGATTTCGACCCAGTCAGCTCCAGCGTCTGTTGCGCCAACTGGAGCATCGTGAACTCGCCCGGATTGCCCAAGTTGATCGGGCCCGTGACGGACTGCGGCGAATTCATCAGGCGTATGAAACCCTCGATCAGGTCGTCGACGTAGCAGAACGAGCGCGTCTGGCTGCCGTTGCCGAAGATGGTGATCGGCTCGCCCTTCAGCGCTTGCACGATGAAGTTCGACACGACACGCCCGTCGTTGGGGTGCATGCGCGGGCCATAAGTGTTGAAGATACGCGCCACTTTGATCTCGAGCTTGTGCTGGCGGTGATAGTCGAAGAATAGCGTCTCCGCGCAGCGCTTGCCTTCGTCGTAACAGGATCGTGGGCCGATCGGATTGACGTTGCCCCAATAATCCTCCGTCTGCGGATGGATCGCGGGGTCGCCGTAAACCTCGGACGTCGACGCCTGGAAAATCCGGCACTTGAGCCGCTTGGCCAGCCCCAACATATTGATCGCGCCGTGCACGCTCGTCTTCGTCGTCTGCACCGGATCGTGCTGGTAGTGGATCGGCGACGCCGGACAGGCGAGGTTGTAAATCTGATCGACCTCGACATAGAGCGGCATCGTCACGTCGTGCCGAAGCAATTCGAACCTGGGATGACCGATGAGATGAACGATGTTCGCCTTGCTGCCGGTGAAGAAATTGTCGACACAGAGGACGTCGTGACCATCCGCCAATAAGCGGTCGCACAAGTGCGAACCAAGGAAACCGGCGCCGCCGGTGACAAGGACCATCTTTCGTTCAATCATTCCAATATACCTTGTGCCTCGGCGCGGCGTTGAGAAGGTTGTCACTGGACCGGAAAGCGCGCTATCGCTTCGGCGGCCATAGGTATTGACCGAATTGACGATGCCCGCTGACCAGGTCGCCAAACTCCGCAATAGTCCCAAAATTGCCGCTTCAAAGCCACGGCGCTGGGACGGCGAGAACGAGAACGCACGTCAATCAGAATTCTTCCACAATCGAGCGTCGGCTCCAATTGGGTCTATGCAGTTCCGAGTCTCCATCATGTCTCGATAGAGACGCCGATACTCGTCCGGCGTCGAAGGAGACGCGCCTTCAGCCGCCAGCTCCACCCCGATTTCGTGGTAGATATCCAAATTGGTGAGATCCGGAACAGGTCGTCGACCGGCTTGAAACTCCTCCCACATCCCGCGGTACAAAGCCTCGAGCTCTCGAATCAGACGCGGGGTGTCGAACAGCAAGGAATTGTTCCGCGCGGCGATCAGCCGCTCCTTGTATTCGGCAACCTTCCTTGGATCGCGGCCGAGTTCGATCGCGCGATCGACGTAGACTTCCGGGGTCGGGCATACCAGATCGCCGATCCCGCCGGCCTGCGCCAAACTGGTGCAAACGCGCGAAGCAAAACCCATTCCCGGGATCGTCAATACCGGCACGCCCATCCACATCGCGTCCGCCGCCGTCGTATGAGCGCCGTAGGGAAAGGTGTCGAGGAACAAATCCGCCAGAGCGTAGCGCGCCACATGCTCGGGATTGGGCCTCTTCTCGGCGACTATCACCCTCTCCGGCGCAATGCCGCTCCGTTCCGCCAGGCCTTTGAGCCGCGCGTTGGTCTCGTCCGTCGCGCCCAGAAGCCAGAGCACGCTCCCGGGGACTTGAGTGAGGATCATCATCCAGCGCGCGAACATTGGCGGCGTGATCTTCTGAGCGCCATTCAGACAGCAATAGACAAATGCATCCTCCGGCAATCCCTCGTCGGACCGAAGGGGACGGTTCGGCGAAACCAATCGCTTGCGATCGTTGGGCTGGTAACAGGAAAGCCTCTCGACCTTCTCGGAGTAGTAAATCTCCTCTCCGTAAGGAATGATCGCCTCGTCCGCGATGATGTAATGATGGTAGGGAGTGCCCATCGTGCCCGGGAACCCAAACCAATTCACCGCGATCGGCGCCGGGCGAAAGCTGAAGACCCGAGTTCGCGCGTCCTTCGTGTAACCGTTGAGATCGACGAGAATATCGATCTCATCCTCGCGAATTCTCGCGGCAGCGTCTTCATCGCTCAACCCGTTTATGTCAGTCCAACGGTCAGCGCTGTCCTTGATTCTCCGTTGTATCGGATCGGCTCGATCCACCCCGCAGTAATATGCGAATATTTCGAAGCGGCTTTTGTCGTGTTCCTCGAACACGTCGGTCATCGCGAAGCCGACCGCGTGCTCGCGCAGATCCGAGGAGACGTAGCCGATGCGAAGTTTGTCCCGCCCCCGTTCGAGTCCCGCCGAATGAGGTTGAATCGAACGCGGATTCGCCGGCGTGATGAAGTCCTTGTTGTACTTCCACGCCTTCGCCAATTGGAACATCGGATCGTCGAGGTAGTTGGCGAGGGAGAGCGGCGAGATTCCCGCTACAACAGTTTTTGATTGTGCAGCATCCCATCCGGAGATGATCGGCCATTTGCATTGGCGTAATCGCAATGCGATCCAATGCTGGACGAGTTCGGGTTGAGCGATCGAAATGTCGAGGGATTGCTTCAGCGCATCCTCGGCCGCTCCATCCAGCTGGTGCTTCTCCAACACACGCCCAATCTGGTGCAGGGCGAGCAGCTTATGCTTGACGCTCTCGCCGTTCACTGATTGCAATCGGCTGACGAGACCCTGCCACTGGAGGACAGCGTCGCCAGCCTGGCCCAAATCCTCCAGCAGCCGGCCAAGGTTTATGTACGGCGGATGGAAATCCGGATTCAGCCTGATCGACTCTCGCGTGGCGTTGATCGCGCCAAAACTGTCCCCTATTTTATCGAGCGCGACGCCATAGTTATAGTATGCGGCATAGAGCAGCCCGTCGCCCGGGTTACAGGCGATCCAGTTCTTGTAGATCGCCGCCGCCGAGGCAGGATCGCCCGCGGCTTGCAGCGTGTCCGCCTGACCGAAAAGCTCGCTGATCGTCAGCTTCTTCAAATGATCGACAGTCGAAGGGTCACTCGCTCGTAGAGGGGAACTTTCATGCCGCATAAGTGAGACCACCGAATCGAATCATCGCGATTGGACGATCGGAAAACTCTACTAGAGCTGAGTTCTCCGAGCTAGCAAAACAAAGACGCTCACGCCAACCACGCTCGCCGATGGCCCCGACTGGGGCGCCCCTCCCACTATGAGTTGGCTACTGTCAGAAGCGCCCCAAGCTGAGCGCCCGACAGCGACTGAGTTTGTGTCGACGTGAACGCGTTGGCTTGCGTCGAGCTCAGATTGCCGATCGCGGTCGTCGTCATACCGGCGGCCTGCGTCGATGTCAGGTTGGTCACCGTGAGGGCGTCAAGCGAGGCTGTCGTGAGGCCGTTGAGCTGCGTCGACGTCAGGCCGTGCACCTGTGTCGACGTGAGACCGGTGACCTGCGTGGTCGACAGGTTGTCGAGGTTCGTTGCCGTCAGCCCGCCGACCTGGGTCGAAGTCAGGGTGGCGAGCACTGTGCCGAGCTCGGTCGAGGTCAGGGCGTTGAGCTGCGAAGTCGTCAGCGCGCCGATCTGCGACGAGTTCAAGCCGCCGATCTGGGTCGAGCTCAGGTTGCCGATCGACGTCGTCGTCAGCCCGGCGACCTGCGCCGTCGTCACGTTGGCGACGGTCAAGGCGTCGATCAGCGAGGTCGAGAGGCCGTTGAGCTGCGCGTTGGTCAGGCCGTGCGCCTGCGTCGAGGTCAGGGCGCCGACCTGCGTCGTCGTCAGGGTGTTGAGGTTGGCGCTGGTCAGCCCGCCGACCTGGGTCGAAGTCAGCGTGCTGAGCACGCTGCCGAGCTCGGTCGAGGTCAGGGCGTTGAGCTGCGAAGTCGTCAGCGCGCCGACCTGCGACGAGTTCAAGCCGCCGATCTGGGTCGAGCTCAGATTGCCGATCGACGTCGTCGTCAGCCCGGCGACCTGCGCCGTCGTCACGTTGGCGACGGTCAGCGCGTCAATCAGCGAGGTCGAGAGGCCGTTGAGCTGCGCGTTGGTCAGGCCGTGCGCCTGCGTCGACGTCAGGGCGCCGACCTGCGTCGTCGTCAGGGTGTTGAGGTTGGCGCTGGTCAGCCCGCCGACCTGGGTCGAGGTCAGGGTGGCGAGCACGCTGCCGAGTTCGGTCGAGGTCAGGGCGTTGAGCTGCGAAGTCGTCAGCGCGCCGATCTGCGACGAGTTCAAGCCGCCGATCTGGGTCGAGCTCAGATTGCCGATCGACGTCGTCGTCAGCCCGGCGACCTGCGCCGTCGTCACGTTGGCGACGGTCAGCGCGTCAATCAGCGAGGTCGACAGGGCGTTGAGCTGCGCGTTGGTCAGGCCGTGCGCCTGCGTCGACGTCAGGGCGCCGACCTGCGTCGTCGTCAGGGTGTTGAGGTTGGCGCTGGTCAGCCCGCCGACCTGGGTCGAAGTCAGCGTGCCGAGCACGCTGCCGAGCTCGGTCGAGGTCAGGGCGTTGAGCTGCGAAGTCGTCAGCGCGCCGATCTGCGACGAGTTCAAGCCGCCGATCTGGGTCGAGCTCAGGTTGCCGATCGACGTCGTCGTCAGCCCGGCGACCTGCGCCGTCGTCACGTTGGCGACGGTCAAGGCGTCGATCAGCGAGGTCGAGAGGCCGTTGAGCTGCGCGTTGGTCAGGCCGTGCGCCTGCGTCGACGTCAGGGCGCCGACCTGCGTCGTCGTCAGGGTGTTGAGGTTGGCGCTGGTCAGCCCGCCGACCTGGGTCGAGGTCAGCGTGCTGAGCACGCTGCCGAGCTCGGTCGAGGTCAGGGCGTTGAGCTGCGAAGTCGTCAGCGCGCCGATCTGCGACGAGTTCAAGCCGCCGATCTGGGTCGAGCTCAGATTGCCGATCGACGTCGTCGTCAGCCCGGCGACCTGCGCCGTCGTCACGTTGGCGACGGTCAGCGCGTCGATCAGCGAGGTCGACAGGGCGTTGAGCTGCGCGTTGGTCAGGCCGTGCGCCTGCGTCGAGGTCAGGGCGCCGACCTGCGTCGTCGTCAGGGTGTTGAGGTTGGCGCTGGTCAGCCCGCCGACCTGGGTCGAAGTCAGCGTGCCGAGCACGCTGCCGAGCTCGGTCGAGGTCAGGGCGTTGAGCTGCGAAGTCGTCAGCGCGCCGACCTGCGACGAGTTCAAGCCGCCGATCTGGGTCGAGCTCAGATTGCCGATCGACGTCGTCGTCAGCCCGGCGACCTGCGCCGTCGTCACGTTGGCGACGGTCAAGGCGTCGATCAGCGAGGTCGAGAGGCCGTTGAGCTGCGCGTTGGTCAGGCCGTGCGCCTGCGTCGACGTCAGGGCGCCGACCTGCGTCGTCGTCAGGGTGTTGAGGTTGGCGCTGGTCAGCCCGCCGACCTGGGTCGAAGTCAGCGTGCTGAGCACGCTGCCGAGCTCGGTCGAGGTCAGGGCGTTGAGCTGCGAAGTCGTCAGCGCGCCGATCTGCGACGAGTTCAAGCCGCCGATCTGGGTCGAGCTCAGATTGCCGATCGACGTCGTCGTCAGCCCGGCGACCTGCGCCGTCGTCACGTTGGCGACGGTCAGCGCGTCAATCAGCGAGGTCGAGAGGCCGTTGAGCTGCGCGTTGGTCAGGCCGTGCGCCTGCGTCGAGGTCAGGGCGCCGACCTGCGTCGTCGTCAGGGTGTTGAGGTTGGCGCTGGTCAGCCCGCCGACCTGGGTCGAAGTCAGCGTGCTGAGCACGCTGCCGAGCTCGGTCGAGGTCAGGGCGTTGAGCTGCGAAGTCGTCAGCGCGCCGATCTGCGACGAGTTCAAGCCGCCGATCTGGGTCGAGCTCAGATTGCCGATCGACGTCGTCGTCAGCCCGGCGACCTGCGCCGTCGTCACGTTGGCGACGGTCAGCGCGTCGATCAGCGAGGTCGAGAGGCCGTTGAGCTGCGCGTTGGTCAGGCCGTGCGCCTGCGTCGAGGTCAGGGCGCCGACCTGCGTCGTCGTCAGGGTGTTGAGGTTGGCGCTGGTCAGCCCGCCGACCTGGGTCGAAGTCAGCGTGCCGAGCACGCTGCCGAGCTCGGTCGAGGTCAGGGCGTTGAGCTGCGAAGTCGTCAGCGCGCCGATCTGCGACGAGTTCAAGCCGCCGATCTGGGTCGAGCTCAGGTTGCCGATCGACGTCGTCGTCAGCCCGGCGACCTGCGCCGTCGTCACGTTGGCGACGGTCAAGGCGTCGATCAGCGAGGTCGACAGGGCGTTGAGCTGCGCGTTGGTCAGGCCGTGCGCCTGCGTCGAGGTCAGGGCGCCGACCTGCGTCGTCGTCAGGGTGTTGAGGTTGGCGCTGGTCAGCCCGCCGACCTGGGTCGAGGTCAGCGTGCTGAGCACGCTGCCGAGTTCGGTCGAGGTCAGGGCGTTGAGCTGCGAAGTCGTCAGCGCGCCGATCTGCGACGAGTTCAAGCCGCCGATCTGGGTCGAGCTCAGATTGCCGATCGACGTCGTCGTCAGCCCGGCGACCTGCGCCGTCGTCACGTTGGCGACGGTCAGCGCGTCAATCAGCGAGGTCGACAGGGCGTTGAGCTGCGCGTTGGTCAGGCCGTGCGCCTGCGTCGAGGTCAGGGCGCCGACCTGCGTCGTCGTCAGGGTGTTGAGGTTGGCGCTGGTCAGCCCGCCGACCTGGGTCGAAGTCAGCGTGCCGAGCACGCTGCCGAGCTCGGTCGAGGTCAGGGCGTTGAGCTGCGAAGTCGTCAGCGCGCCGATCTGCGACGAGTTCAAGCCGCCGATCTGGGTCGAGCTCAGATTGCCGATCGACGTCGTCGTCAGCCCGGCGACCTGCGCCGTCGTCACGTTGGCGACGGTCAAGGCGTCGATCAGCGAGGTCGACAGGGCGTTGAGCTGCGCGTTGGTCAGGCCGTGCGCCTGCGTCGAGGTCAGGGCGCCGACCTGCGTCGTCGTCAGGGTGTTGAGGTTGGCGCTGGTCAGCCCGCCGACCTGGGTCGAAGTCAGCGTGCCGAGCACGCTGCCGAGCTCGGTCGAGGTCAGGGCGTTGAGCTGCGAAGTCGTCAGCGCGCCGATCTGCGACGAGTTCAAGCCGCCGATCTGGGTCGAGCTCAGGTTGCCGATCGACGTCGTCGTCAGCCCGGCGACCTGCGCCGTCGTCACGTTGGCGACGGTCAAGGCGTCGATCAGCGAGGTCGACAGGGCGTTGAGCTGCGCGTTGGTCAGGCCGTGCGCCTGCGTCGAGGTCAGGGCGCCGACCTGCGTCGTCGTCAGGGTGTTGAGGTTGGCGCTGGTCAGCCCGCCGACCTGGGTCGAGGTCAGCGTGCCGAGCACGCTGCCGAGTTCGGTCGAGGTCAGGGCGTTGAGCTGCGAAGTCGTCAGCGCGCCGATCTGCGACGAGTTCAAGCCGCCGATCTGGGTCGAGCTCAGATTGCCGATCGACGTCGTCGTCAGCCCGGCGACCTGCGCCGTCGTCACGTTGGCGACGGTCAGCGCGTCAATCAGCGAGGTCGACAGGGCGTTGAGCTGCGCGTTGGTCAGGCCGTGCGCCTGCGTCGAGGTCAGGGCGCCGACCTGCGTCGTCGTCAGGGTGTTGAGGTTGGCGCTGGTCAGCCCGCCGACCTGGGTCGAGGTCAGGGTGGCCGAGCACGCTGCCGAGCTCGGTCGAGGTCAGGGCGTTGAGCTGCGAAGTCGTCAGCGCGCCGATCTGCGACGAGTTCAAGCCGCCGATCTGGGTCGAGCTCAGGTTGCCGATCGACGTCGTCGTCAGCCCGGCGACCTGCGCCGTCGTCACGTTGGCGACGGTCAAGGCGTCGATCAGCGAGGTCGACAGGGCGTTGAGCTGCGCGTTGGTCAGGCCGTGCGCCTGCGTCGAGGTCAGGGCGCCGACCTGCGTCGTCGTCAGGGTGTTGAGGTTGGCGCTGGTCAGCCCGCCGACCTGGGTCGAGGTCAGCGTGCTGAGCACGCTGCCGAGTTCGGTCGAGGTCAGGGCGTTGAGCTGCGAAGTCGTCAGCGCGCCGATCTGCGACGAGTTCAAGCCGCCGATCTGGGTCGAGCTCAGATTGCCGATCGACGTCGTCGTCAGCCCGGCGACCTGCGCCGTCGTCACGTTGGCGACGGTCAAGGCGTCGATCAGCGAGGTCGACAGGCCGTTGAGCTGCGCGTTGGTCAGGCCGTGCGCCTGCGTCGAGGTCAGGGCGCCGACCTGCGTCGTCGTCAGGGTGTTGAGGTTGGCGCTGGTCAGCCCGCCGACCTGGGTCGAGGTCAGCGTGCCGAGCACGCTGCCGAGCTCGGTCGAGGTCAGGGCGTTGAGCTGCGAAGTCGTCAGCGCGCCGATCTGCGACGAGTTCAAGCCGCCGATCTGGGTCGAGCTCAGATTGCCGATCGACGTCGTCGTCAGCCCGGCGACCTGCGCCGTCGTCACGTTGGCGACGGTCAGCGCGTCAATCAGCGAGGTCGACAGGCCGTTGAGCTGCGCGTTGGTCAGGCCGTGCGCCTGCGTCGACGTCAGGGCGCCGACCTGCGTCGTCGTCAGGGTGTTGAGGTTGGCGCTGGTCAGCCCGCCGACCTGGGTCGAGGTCAGCGTGCTGAGCACGCTGCCGAGCTCGGTCGAGGTCAGGGCGTTGAGCTGCGAAGTCGTCAGCGCGCCGATCTGCGACGAGTTCAAGCCGCCGATCTGGGTCGAGCTCAGATTGCCGATCGACGTCGTCGTCAGCCCGGCGACCTGCGCCGTCGTCACGTTGGCGACGGTCAGCGCGTCAATCAGCGAGGTCGAGAGGCCGTTGAGCTGCGCGTTGGTCAGGCCGTGCGCCTGCGTCGACGTCAGGGCGCCGACCTGCGTCGTCGTCAGGGTGTTGAGGTTGGCGCTGGTCAGCCCGCCGACCTGGGTCGAGGTCAGCGTGCCGAGCACGCTGCCGAGCTCGGTCGAGGTCAGGGCGTTGAGCTGCGAAGTCGTCAGCGCGCCGATCTGCGACGAGTTCAAGCCGCCGATCTGGGTCGAGCTCAGATTGCCGATCGACGTCGTCGTCAGCCCGGCGACCTGCGCCGTCGTCACGTTGGCGACGGTCAGCGCGTCAATCAGCGAGGTCGAGAGGCCGTTGAGCTGCGCGTTGGTCAGGCCGTGCGCCTGCGTCGAGGTCAGGGCGCCGACCTGCGTCGTCGTCAGGGTGTTGAGGTTGGCGCTGGTCAGCCCGCCGACCTGGGTCGAGGTCAGCGTGCCGAGCACGCTGCCGAGTTCGGTCGAGGTCAGGGCGTTGAGCTGCGAAGTCGTCAGCGCGCCGATCTGCGACGAGTTCAAGCCGCCGATCTGGGTCGAGCTCAGATTGCCGATCGACGTCGTCGTCAGCCCGGCGACCTGCGCCGTCGTCACGTTGGCGACGGTCAGCGCGTCAATCAGCGAGGTCGAGAGGCCGTTGAGCTGCGCGTTGGTCAGGCCGTGCGCCTGCGTCGACGTCAGGGCGCCGACCTGCGTCGTCGTCAGGGTGTTGAGGTTGGCGCTGGTCAGCCCGCCGACCTGGGTCGAGGTCAGCGTGCCGAGCACGCTGCCGAGTTCGGTCGAGGTCAGGGCGTTGAGCTGCGAAGTCGTCAGCGCGCCGATCTGCGACGAGTTCAAGCCGCCGATCTGGGTCGAGCTCAGATTGCCGATCGACGTCGTCGTCAGCCCGGCGACCTGCGCCGTCGTCACGTTGGCGACGGTCAAGGCGTCGATCAGCGAGGTCGACAGGCCGTTGAGCTGCGCGTTGGTCAGGCCGTGCGCCTGCGTCGACGTCAGGGCGCCGACCTGCGTCGTCGTCAGGGTGTTGAGGTTGGCGCTGGTCAGCCCACCGACCTGGGTCGAGGTCAGCGTGCTGAGCACGCTGCCGAGCTCGGTCGAGGTCAGGGCGTTGAGCTGCGAAGTCGTCAGCGCGCCGATCTGCGACGAGTTCAAGCCGCCGATCTGGGTCGAGCTCAGATTGCCGATCGACGTCGTCGTCAGCCCGGCGACCTGCGCCGTCGTCACGTTGGCGACGGTCAGCGCGTCAATCAGCGAGGTCGACAGGGCGTTGAGCTGCGCGTTGGTCAGGCCGTGCGCCTGCGTCGAGGTCAGGGCGCCGACCTGCGTCGTCGTCAGGGTGTTGAGGTTGGCGCTGGTCAGCCCGCCGACCTGGGTCGAGGTCAGCGTGCTGAGCACGCTGCCGAGTTCGGTCGAGGTCAGGGCGTTGAGCTGCGAAGTCGTCAGCGCGCCGATCTGCGACGAGTTCAAGCCGCCGATCTGGGTCGAGCTCAGATTGCCGATCGACGTCGTCGTCAGCCCGGCGACCTGCGCCGTCGTCACGTTGGCGACGGTCAAGGCGTCGATCAGCGAGGTCGAGAGGCCGTTGAGCTGCGCGTTGGTCAGGCCGTGCGCCTGCGTCGAGGTCAGGGCGCCGACCTGCGTCGTCGTCAGGGTGTTGAGGTTGGCGCTGGTCAGCCCGCCGACCTGGGTCGAAGTCAGCTCGGCGAGAGCCGCGGTGAGATCGGTGGTCGTCAGGCCATTGAGCTGCGTGGCCGACAGCGCGTCGACCTGCGACGAGTTCAAGCCGCCGATCTGGGTCGAGCTCAGATTGCCGATCGACGTCGTCGTCAGCCCGGCGACCTGCGCCGTCGTCACGTTGGCGACGGTCAAGGCGTCGATCAGCGAGGTCGAGAGGCCGTTGAGCTGCGCGTTGGTCAGGCCGTGCGCCTGCGTCGAGGTCAGGGCGCCGACCTGCGTCGTCGTCAGGGTGTTGAGGTTGGCGCTGGTCAGCCCGCCGACCTGGTCGAAGTCA